>DASXDX010000032.1:0-25017 GCA_036490385.1 Occallatibacter sp. | reverse complement strand
GGAACATGAGATTCGGGGGTCGCTTCAGCACTCTTGGCCGAGGCGGCTCGCTAGACGATTCGAGTCATTTCACGTTCGCTCATTTTTGAGCCGGTCACACGCTCGTAGACCTTCGGTCACTCGCTATGATTGCGAGGGGACTTTTGACGACTGCTTACGAGTTGCGATGTCGGGAATGCGGCAAATCCTACGGGATTCAACCGCTTTCCATCTGCGATGAGTGTTTTTCTCCGCTCGAGGTGACCTTCGACCTTGAGTACGCGCGTACCCGCTTTACCCGCGAAGCTATTTCCCAGGGACCGCTGAATATGTGGCGCTATCGTGCGCTGCTGCCGGTGCCAGACACCTATGAGCCGCAGACGCCCGCCGGGCTGACGCCGCTGATGAGGGCGCCGCGTCTCGGCGCTCGCATCGGAGCCACAAATCTTTACATCAAGAACGACGCCGTCTGCCTGCCCACGCTCAGCTTCAAAGACCGTGTGGTCGCCGTTGCTCTTGCCAACGTGCAGGCCTTTGGGTTTGACACCGTCGGTTGCTCCTCGACCGGCAACCTGGCCAATGCCGTGGCCGCACAGGCCGCGCGCCTGGGGTTGAAGACGTTCATTCTGGTTCCGGCCGATCTGGAGCCCGCCAAGATTCTCAACACGCAGGTCTACGGCGCCACGCTGGTGCGCGTCGAGGGCAACTACGACCACGTCAACCGCCTCTGCTCACAGATTGCCGATCGCTACCACTGGGGATTTGTAAACGTGAACCTGCGCCCTTACTATGCCGAGGGCTCGAAGACAGTGGGCTATGAGATCGCCGAGCAACTGGGCTGGCGGCTGCCCGACAACATTGTCTGCCCCATGGCCGGTGGTTCGCTGATTACTAAAATCCGTAAAGCCTTCAGTGAACTGGTCGCGCTCGGTCTGGTCGAAGACAAGCCGGTGCGCTTCTTCGGCGCGCAGGCCACGGGCTGCTCGCCGATTTCAACCGCCGTCAAAAACGGGACCGACGTCATTGAGCCGCAGCGGCCTAACACCATTGCGCGCTCGCTGGCCATCGGCAATCCAGCCGACGGCCCCTATGCCTCGCGCGCCATTCGCGCTTCGGGCGGATGGGCGGAAGATGTGTCCGACGTCGAAATTGTTTCCGCCATTCAGGAATTGGCCGAGACCGAAGGCGTATTCACCGAGACCGCGGGCGGCGTGACCACGGCGGTTACGGCGCGGCTCTACGCGCATGGCCGCATTCAACCCGACGAGCTCACCGTTACCTGCATCACCGGCAACGGGCTGAAGACGACCGACTGTCTGCAGGACGTGTATGAACAGAACAAGGCCATTCGTCCGCGGCTGACCGACTTTGAAAACTTTGTGGAAGAACGCAACGCCGTGAATGAGGCGCTAAGCCTGTTGGGAGAAAGCTATGTCCGTTAGAGTCCTGTTGCCGAATGCATTCCAGAAACACACCAACAATGTACGCGAGATTTCAAGCACTGCCGCGAACCTTCCCGAACTGGTAACCGAGATCGAAGACCGCTTCCCGGCGCTGCGCCAGCACCTGCGTGGCGAAGATGGGCAGATTCGCCGCTTCATCAACTTCTATGTCAACGAGGAAGACATCCGCTTTCTGGGTAACGAAAAATACAGCTTCAAGGACGACGACGAGATACTCGTCATTCCATCCATCGCCGGTGGTTGTTGCTAAGTCCTGTCTTCTAATTCGG
Organism: Occallatibacter sp.; assembly: GCA_036490385.1. Taxonomy (GTDB): domain Bacteria; phylum Acidobacteriota; class Terriglobia; order Terriglobales; family Acidobacteriaceae; genus Telmatobacter. The sequence goes on along the minus strand of DASXDX010000032.1, from coordinate 23,306 downwards.
AGGTACTCGCGCCGTTCTGCCTTTGCGCGCGCAGTATGCTGGTGACATGGGGCTTCGTTCTTCGATCGGTGGCTCGCCCATCAACTCCCAACCGCTAGCCGGCCCCGCTCGCATGACGAATCTGCGCGCTGCACGGCGCGGCGTGGCGTTGGGATTGCTTCTCTTCTTCTGCTTTGCTCGCTGGCTGCTGATGCGCCTCCGTGGCCCGGACACGCTTGAGCGCCGCGCCCGGTGGCTTCATGAATCCGGCGTGCTGGTGATGCGCCGCATGGGCATTCCACTCAAGGTAACTGGAATGCCCCCTGCGCGTGGCCTGCTGGTCGCCAATCACTTGACCTATCTCGATATTCTGATCTTCGGAACGGCGCTGCCTTGTTATCTGGTTTCAAAGACGGAGATTAGCCGCTGGCCTTTCTTCGGAATCCTTGCGCGCGCGGGCGGAACGCTGTTTGTCGACCGGTCCAGCCGGGCAAGCGCGGAGTCAGTGACCGACCAGATTGCCGAACGGCTCAAGGGGAACGTTCCGGTGCTGTTTTTTCCTGAGGGCACCAGCACAGACGGCAGCCAACTGCTGCGTTTTCACTCCAGGTTTTATACCCCCGCGGTGGTTGCCGGCGTGCCGGTGACAGCGGCCGCGGTGCGCTATGTCTTCGAGGACGGCACACCGGAGCGGGAGCTTTGCTGGCCCGGCGACGAGGCGTTTTTGTCCCATCTCTGGAAGGATCTGCGCGCGCCCAACTTTGCTGCAGAGATTTACTTTGGCGAGCCGCGCATCTACACTGACCGTCGCACTGCCGCCGACGCAACGTACGCGGAGATTGAAGTCATGCGCGAGCAAAGCGCGCTCGTTGCGCAATAAGTCCCTCCCGGCCTATTGCCCGGCGCCGCTCTGCATCTGCCGCAACAACTCCACAGACCGCTTGGGGTCAATGTTGTGGCGGCGGCCATCTTCGCTGGGCGTGGCCCCCGCGACCATGAGGTGGATGGTCTGCTCCGGAGTGAGCTGCGGGTCGAGCGCAATCAGCTTGGCCGCCAGGTTCACCGCATTCGGCGACGCCATCGACGTGCCAGACATGCGCAGCTTCGCACCACCGGGCACCACCGACTCAACCTGATAGCCGTTGGCATCCACCAGCACGGTCGGGCCGTAACTGGTGAAGCTGGCCTCGTCTCCGGCTTGATCCACTGCCCCAACGGCGAGCAAGTTCGGCAGCTTGAAAGACGACGGGATCATCTCATTGAAGCTGCTGTTGCTGTCCGCATTGCCGGCCGCGCAGATGAAGAGAACCTCGGGTGCGCTCTTGATGGCGCTGTAGAGCCCATCCCGCTCAATCCCGAACAGTCTGGCTGCAATGGCCTTGCGGTCGGCCGCATCCTTGCCCATGCCGTTCTTTTCAAGCGCCCTTTCGTAGTCCTGCGGACCACCGCCCCAGCTCATGTTCACCACCCGGATATGGTTGGCGCGGTACCAGTTCACGTAGGCCTGATCGTCCGCGGCCGAGCGCCGCGAGAGTTCCTCGCTCGGCGGCAGGGGCACGTTGTGCCAGTCGAAGGTAATGCGCCCCACCGCGAGACGAATGGCTGGATTGCCCCGCGAGGCAATCCCCGCCACATGGGTTCCATGTGAGTAAATAGCGAACAGTTCAATCTGCTCCAAAAACCCCGGGACCTCAGCCGCGGACATGCTGGAGAACTTCGCCTTCAGCGCCGTCGCCTCCGGGCTGTCGATCGAGAGCTGGAGATCGGAAAGCCCTTTCAGCTCATCGTGCATCTCCGGATACTGCTTTTGCTGTTCCGGGGTGAGCGGGAGCAGGTATCCGTGCGTGGGAAAACCCTTGAGATCAAAGGCGATGTCGTGCGGATCGGTTTGCGCTCCCGAATGAGCATCGGTGAAAACTCGGCCTTGAAACAGCGACAGATCGGAGCCCGAGTCCCAGATCGCGACGTTGACCGGGGAAAGCTTGTCCGATTCGGTCAGCGTCACATCGCGCGACGCCCATATATCGGGCTTCTGGACGTCGTTCGCGGCGACCTCCTGGGTGAGTACCGTGACCGTGGCCGCCTTGAGAGGGAGAATGCGTTGGAGATAAACGCGGTCCTGGATCAAGCCCCAGGCCAGATCGTTGCTGAGCTGATGCGACTTGGCCACGGCGGGCTCAACATTGGCCTTGACGCTGCCCATCACCAACGACGGGCTGACGATTTCGGCACTGCTCTTCTCCTCCTTGATGCGGTTGGCCACAACCGACCAGGGAAGCGGCTTGAGGGCGGTCGCGTAGTCGTTCTCATAGGCCTGCACATAGCCTGCGCCCGCACTCTGCCCCGTGGCCTTGCGAGCCTCGATCATGGCCTGCGCCTGTATCCCCGTCAGCATTTTCGCGTCCGGCTTGTCTTGAAGATCGCGCAGCCTGGCGGCGGTATCGAGCGCCCCCTGATCGTTACCGGCCAGCAACTGGAGATTGAATCGGACGCCTAACAGTTCTCTCAGCGTGGCGTGGTCCTGAATGTCGTAGTTGTTCAGAACCGATTCCACGTCCGCCTGTACCTTCGCGGAGAAGGCGCCGAATGTGGCGTCGTCCGACTGCAGCAGATCGGTCGCCGAGCCGCTGATGGCGTAATTGAATCGCGGAAGGTCGTCTTCGGTTTTAACAACCTTCTTCGCTTCCGTTTGGGCTGAGCAGCGATGTGCGGAAACGGTGGCAATGCTCGCGAACAACAGCGCGAGGAGCGTCAGGCAGCAAGTCCTGCGACGGCATCGATCATTCATTTGGTTTTCTTCTCGGAACCGGTATACCCAGTGCAAGGTATTGTGTGACAGCCAAGAGCCGTCTGTCAACGCCAGCTTGGAATTCGCCTATGTGGACTTGAGGAGCGGCGATTCGCGGGAAAGTTTTCAGGCAACCGGGCGCGGCGCTCCCGTCGATCCGCGCACCACCAGGCTGGTAGAGACCAGAAACTCGCGCTGAAGTTTTGGATTGCCGGGGTCCTCGGCCTGCTGACGAAGGGCTTCAAACGCGGAGCGGGCCAGGTCGGCGCGCGACAGCCGGATCGTGGTCAGCGGCGGCAGCGTGAACTCGGCAAAATCGATGTCGTCGAGGCCGATCACGGAAACGTCGTCGGGAACGCGCAGCCCGTCCATGTATGCGGCGCGCAGTACGCCAATGGCGGTCATGTCGTTGGAGCAGAGAATCGCCGTGGGCCGCGCGGCCAGCGCTTGCAACTGCGCGAAGCCGGCCACTCCGCCCTTCAGCGTGTGGTCGCACTCAATGATCCACTTCTTCTGCGCCGTGAGGCCTGTGTCGCGCATCGCGGTGCGGAAGTCGTTCTCGCGAGTAATGGCCGAGTGCAGTTTGTGCGGCCCGGCAAGGAATGCGATCTTGCTGTGCCCCAACTGCGCAAGATGGTGGATGGCCGCGCTGATACCGGTCGAGTAGTCAAGCAGGATGGTGCTCACCTTGGGGTCGTCGAGCCGGAACTCCGCCAGCACCATGGGAATGTTGCGGTGGACCAATTGATCCAGAACCGGTTCTTCCGCACCGAAGCTCAACACCGCCACGCCCTCCACCTTGCGCTCCAGCATGCGGCGCACGCACGTGGCCAGAATCGCCGGGTCGCCATTGGAGGAACTGACCAGGATCTCGTAGCCGTGAGCCACCGCGATCTCTTCAAAGTTCTGGATCAGCTCAGGAAAAAACGGGTTGGTGATGTTCTCGACAATGACGCCCAGGATGCGGCTGCGGCCGGAGACCAGGCTGCGCGCGTGGGTGTTGGGAAAGTAATTCAACTGCTCGATCGCCTGCCAGACGCGCTTCGACAGCCGGTCGCTCACCGCAGGAGAGTTGTTGATGGTTCTCGAAACCGTGGCGATGGAAACCTTGGCCAGTGCGGCCACAGTGCGAATGTCAGGCGTCTTTGCGGCAGTCTTGCGCGTCCCTTTGCGAACCACGAATCCATCCTCTTTCAGAGTTGAAAGTCATGTTAACCCATTCACCGGTTTGTTGCGCAACACATCAGGATGTTTATCCGGGACAGGACTGGGCTCGACGCTGCATTCTGCTTTTTTGCATAGTGTCCACGTAATAAATGATCCCGGAAACCTTCCGCGCAGCCAACGGGTCAGGCGGCAGGGAAGTAAACCGGAGGTCAATCTCTTTCGGCAATCAGCAGGCGCAGATCACGCAGATTCTGCCCGGTGGGCCCGGTCACAACGGAGTCGCCCAGCGCGGTGAACATGGGACACGCGTCGAAGTTGGCCAGCGAGGACTTGAGGTGAAATCCGAAGGCATGGGCGCGGCCAACTGTTGTAGGGTCGGCGATGGCGCCGGCAGCCTGTGTGTTGCCGTCGATCCCATCCGAGCCGGCACTGAAAACAGTGAGCCGCTCGCCCAGATATTGTTCCAGTTCAAGCGCGCAGGCCATTGCGAACTGCTGATTGCGGCCGCCGGCGCCGGGTGCGCGGTCAAGCGTCACCGTCACCTCGCCCACGCTGATCAGGCACAGCCGCTTGTGCTTGGCGCGCAACGTGTGAAAGAGCTCGAGCAGGTAACGCGCCGCGTCGGCATAGTCCCAGTCGTCGCAACTGTTGTCCACGGCCACGTAGTAGCCGGCCTTCTGCGCCAGCGCTCGCGCATTCTCCACCAGGTCGTGGCTTGAAAGCAGAATCTCGAAGACCGAATCGCGAAACGCCGGGTCCTCGCTCTTCATTGAGGCGGCAGCAGTCACGCGCCGCGCCAGCACAGCTTCATGCTTGACAATGCGCGGAAAGAACGGCGGGCGCCAACCTTTGTTACCCGGCGATTCAGGCAGATCTTCGCGCTCAAAAAAGCTGCGGACGGAGGCGGGCAGCTTGGGTTTCAGATCGTACTTCGCCAGCAGCTCGCGCACCTCGGCCACGGTCGAGTGGTCAGGCGAAGTGGGCCCGGATGAAAGCGCATCCAGCGAGCGCAGCGGAACGTCGGGAACCAACAGGTTCACCTTGGCCGCCTCTGGCGCGGCCATTGCCAGCCGTCCGCCTTTCACCGCTGAGAAATGTTTGCGCAGGGTGTTGATCTCGCTGATGGGCGCTCCAGACGCAAGCAGTTGTTGATGGAAAGCGATGGTGTCTTCAAGCGTGATCTGCGGGTCCAGCGGCAGGTCGAACATGGCCGAGCCGCCGCCGGAGATGAGAAAGAAAATCAGCGTGTCTTTCTTTGCTTTGCGCAACAGCGCCAGCGACGCGCGCGCCGCGGCGAAGGAGTCCTCGTTGGGCAGCGGGTGGCCGCCTTCAAAGTAACGGAAGCGCCAGTTGCGCTTTTTCGGCGCCTGGCCTGAGCAGCAGATGCCGCGCATGCCTTTGCGGCGCTTCATGCGGTCCAGCAGCGTATCGAGCATTGGCCCCGCGGCCTTGCCCAGCGCAATCACGAAGATGCGCTTGTAGCTGGAAAGCTTGATTTCCGATGGGCCGCTGCCGTCCGGCATCAGCCGATGCAGCGTATCGCCCTCAAAGCGCAAGCGGCGGTCAAACGCAGAGGCGATATTACAGGCTTCAAGGGCGCCTTTGAAGATTTCGGTGGCCGTGCCGTGCAGAGAATCCAGCGCGATTTCGCTGACCGGGGTCATTGCAGTTGCTCCTTGAGCCAACCGCCGAGCGCCTGTTGCATGGCTGGCAGTTGACCCGTAAAGAAATGGTCGGCGCCCCGAACGAGAAGCAGCCGTTTTGGTTCAATGGCGGAGTCCACGGCCTGCGCCAACTGCGCGGCAGGCGCGTACTGGTCGCGGTCTCCACTGAGGAATAGTTTGGGGGTTGCGCAGCCGGAAAGAAATCGATACGTGTAATGGCGGCCCTCGGCTTCCGTGGGCAGACCCAGCGCGGCCAGCGCGCGAACAGTGGTGCGGTCTTCGTCCACGCCGCAACAAGCTTTCAGCGCCATCGCCGCGCCAAAGCTGAATCCGGCCACCACCAAGGGCAGTTTGTATTCGTTTTCAAGCCAGTCCATCGCCGCACGCACGTCTTCGACTTCCAGCTTTCCATCGTGTGTTCCCTGGCTTAGTCCCGTGCCGCGAAAGTTGAACCGCAATACCGGCAGCGCCAGCCCCCACGCCGGATCGTTGAGCACCTTCATGGCGTGGTAAACAACCTTGTTGTGCAGTGTGCCACCGCCTTTGGGATGCGGATGGCAAACGACCGCCGCGAATGGCGCATTGGGCGCGCCCTCGTTCAGAACGGCTTCCAGCCTGCCCGCCGGCCCGGAAAAATCCACGGTACGCAGCCTGGCCGTTGCGGAATTCATGCTCATCGGGGGGGATGCGGAGGCGGCGATCATTCCACTGACCATTCTACCCCTGCGCTACCCTTTGCCGATAGCATTTCGAGGCGAGTAAAGCGGTTTTCGAGTTTTCACCGCATCCACAAGCACCCGGCAGCCAAAGCGTTTAACCATTGGCCATGCGATCATCAGCCGATCGGCTTTCTCGCCGTAAGGTATTCTTGCAGCATCATGTCCAATTCTCCTCTCGCCGATGTGCTTGATCCCATCCGCTTTACGCTTGCTCTGTGCGAGATCGAATCAACCACCTATCAGGAGGGTGCGGTTGGCGACTTTCTGGCTGAGTTCCTGGCTCAACGCGGCTGGGCCGTCGAAAAGACTCCGGTTGAGCAGCCGGCTGAGAGCGCCACAGCCGGTGCGCGCTGGAACGTCTATGCCGGCACGGCAGGCGAGACTCCCGATCTGGTTTTTTCCACGCACATGGACACTGTCCCGCCTTACATTGCGCCCAGTGAGGATGAGGAGTTTCTCTATGGCCGCGGCGTCTCTGACGCCAAGGGAATCATCGCCGCGCAGATGGCTGCGGCTGAAGTCTTGCGCGCGGAAGGCTTTCGCATCGGCCTTCTGTTCGTCTCCGGCGAGGAACGCGACTCCGCAGGCGCTAAGGCCGCTAACCTCAATCCCAAGGGCAGCCGCTTTCTCATCAACGGTGAACCGACGGACAATCGCGTCGCCCTTGCTTCAAAAGGATCTCTCAGGGCCGTGCTCAAGTCTACCGGCAAAATGGCGCACTCGGCCTATCCTGAGCTGGGCGAGAGCGCCATACACAAGCTCATCGATGCGCTCGGCAACGTGCTTGCGCTGCCGCTGCCTTCAGTTGAGGACGTTGGTCCCAGCACGGTCAACATCGGCCAGATTCAAGGCGGCCACGCGCCCAACGTCATCGCCGACAAAGCCGAGGCGCAGGTGCTGGTCCGTCTCGTCGGCGACTCGGCAGCGGTGCGCGCTGCGCTGGTGGAAGCCGCAGCCGGCTTGGCCGAAGTGGATTTCACGCTGGAGATTCCGTTTGTCCGCCTGCGCGCCGTGGAAGGGCTGCCCACCATGATCGCCAAGTTCACTACGGACATTCCGCAGTTAAGCAACTGGGGCGAGCCGCTGCTCCTCGGCCCCGGCTCCATCCATGTGGCGCACACGCCCTATGAAAAACTGGCCAAGAAGGAACTGCTTGAAGCCGTGGAGCTATACGTCCAGGTGGCGAAGCAACTGCTTGCCTGACGCACCGAACGCAACAGTCCACGCCATCCAAATCTTTACTCTGCTATGATTCCGTCGCGGTTCCCTCAGCAAATTCCTTTCATCGAGGCCAGAAATGTCCACTGCAACATCTGCCCCTGTTACGCCTGAACGCATTCTCCAGCTTGCCTGGGGTTATGCTCCGCCATTGATTCTTGAGGCGGCCATCCGCCATCGCGTTTTCGATGTGCTCGATGCCGGACCAAAGTCCCTCAGCGAAATCCATCAAGCCACCGGCGCATCCGAACGCGGCCTGGCCGCAATTCTCAACTTTCTTGTCGGTCTCGATTTTCTGCGCAAAGAGTCGAACGGCAACTACGCCCTCGCGCCCGAGAGCGCCGCGTTCCTGGTGAGCACCAAGCCCGGATTCCAAGGCGGATTCCTTCGCCACACCAGCGAGCAACTGCTGCCCAAATGGCTGCAGCTCACCAGCATCGTCGCCACGGGTAAACCGGCGGTTTCTGTCAATCAGCAGGGCCCCGGCAGCGATTTCTTTCGCGAATTTGTGAACGACATATTCCCGATGAGCTATCACGTGGCCCAGGAGCTTGCACGTCATCTCGAGCTCGCCGCCGCCGCGAGCCCGGTGAGCGCGCTCGACCTCGCTGCCGGTTCAGGAGTCTGGGGCATCGCCCTGGCGCAAAGCTCAGCGCAGGTTCGCGTAACAGCCGTTGACTGGCCCACCGTGATTCCTATCACTCGCGACACCGTCGCCCGCTTCGGGTTGGCCGGCCAATTCAGCTACAAAGAAGGCGATCTGCTGGAAGCCGACTTTGGCGCCGGTCACAACGTGGCCACGCTCGGCCATATCCTGCACAGCGAAGGCGTGGACCGCAGCAAGAAGCTGCTCAAGAAGACATTCAATGCGCTGGCCTCCGGCGGCACCATCGCCATTGCCGAGTTCCTGGTAAATGCCGACAGAACCGGCCCCGTGAACGGGCTCATCTTCGCCGTCAACATGCTCGTGAACACCGATTGCGGAGACACCTTCTCCTTCGAAGAGATCGGCGGTTGGCTCACTGAGGCTGGCTTTGTGAAGCCTCGCACGCTCCCCACGCATGGGCCGTCCCCGCTGATCCTGGCCACCAAGTCGTAGAACGCTACGCCAGCTGTGTGTCCTTGCACGTTGATGCGCTTGTGAATTCTCCGCCGGCCCATGCCTTTATCATGGAGATGCTGGAAGGAGAATTCATGAGCGCATCCGTTTTAGACATTCCCGTGAAGAAGATCACCGGGGAAGACACATCGCTGGCCGAGTTCAAGGGCCATGTTCTGCTGGTGGTCAACGTAGCTTCAAAGTGCGGGCTCACGCCGCAGTATGAGGGCCTGGAAAGAATCTACGAGCAGTACAAAGGACAAGGCTTGGTCGTCGCCGGTTTTCCGGCCAACGACTTCAAGGCGCAAGAGCCAGGCACCAACGAGGAGATTCAGACCTTCTGCACCACAAACTACGGCGTCAAGTTTCCGCTGTTCGACAAGATCACCGTGGTGGGCCCGGAGAAGCATCCGCTTTATAAAGCTCTGATTGCCGAGCAGCCCAAGGCAGTGAATGTGTCTGCGATTCCGTTCCGTGAAAAGCTGAAGGGCTACGGAATCGACGGCAATCCCGAGCCGGAGGTGCTGTGGAACTTCGAGAAGTTTCTCGTCAGCCGCGGCGGCAAAGTGGTGGAGCGCTTCGCGCCGGACACGCAGCCCGATGCGCCCGAGTTAACGGCGGCCATCGAAGCGGAACTCAAGAAGAGCTAAATTCGCAATGCGGTCTATTCCGCAAAGACCTTTAGATTGCCGCGCATAGACTGGTGCATCGTGCCCGGAACTTTCTGGCGGTTCCGGGCATAGCCCATGTATTCTCAAGGCAATGCACCCGGACGACATTTCCATGCCCGCTGACGCCAACTCGCTCGCACAATCCGCGTCCTCTTATCTGCGTTCGGCGCGCCATCAACCGGTAAATTGGCACGCCTGGGGCGAGGCGGCCTTTACCCGGGCGCAGGCTGAAGACAAGCCCATCCTGCTGGACATTGGCGCCGTCTGGTGCCACTGGTGCCACGTCATGGACCGGGAATCGTACGAGAATCCTGAGATTGCCGCGCTCATCAATCAGCATTTTGTGGCCATCAAGGTCGATCGCGACGAACGGCCCGATGTGGACGCACGCTATCAGTCCGCGGTTTCCGCCATCAGCGGGCAGGGCGGGTGGCCGTTGACGGCGATTCTCACCCCGGATGGCCGGCCCTACTTCGGCGGCACCTATTTTCCGGCCAGCGAACGCTACGGCCGACCCGGCTTTGGGCGCGTGCTGCTGACCATGGCCCAGGCCTGGCGCGAGCGGCGCGACGAGGCGCTGGAATCGGCCGGCAGTGTGATGGCCGCCATTGAGCAGAATGAGAGCTTCTCCGGCCGCGGCGGCGAGCTCACGCTGGCCCTGGTGGACAAGATCGCCGGCTCGGCGTTGAAGCAATTTGACTCACGCCACGGCGGCTTCGGATCGCAGCCCAAGTTTCCCCATCCCTCCGCGCTCGACCTGCTTCTCCAGGTAGCCATGAACCGCGACAACGGCGAGGCTGCCGTGGCCTTTACCGTCACGCTGGAAAAGATGGCCCAGGGCGGTGTTTACGATCACCTGGCCGGCGGCTTTCATCGCTACAGCGTGGACGAGCGCTGGGTGGTGCCGCACTTCGAGAAGATGCTCTATGACAATACCGAACTGCTGCGCAATTATGTGCATGGCTTCCAGAGCTTCGTCCGGCAGGATTTTCTGGAGACGGCACGCCAGATCGTCGGCTGGCTCGACGCGACTATGACCGATCGCGAGCGCGGCGGCTTTTATGCCTCGCAGGACGCCGACATCAACCTCGACGACGACGGTGACTACTTTACCTGGACGCTCGACGAAGCGCGCGCCGTGCTCAACGCCGATGAACTCGAGTTTGCCACTGCGTATTGGGATATTGGCGAGCTGGGCGACATGCATCACAATCCGGCCAAGAACGTTCTCCACTTGAAGGCGACGCTTGAAGAGATGGCCGCGGGCGGCGATCTGGAAGCCTTGCTTACGGTGCGGGACTCGGCAAAATTGAAGCTGCTTGCGGCACGCGGCGACCGGCCCACGCCGTTCATTGACCGCACGCTCTATACGGGCTGGAATGCCATGGCCGTCACGGCTTATCTGGAGACGGCGCGCGTGCTGCGCATGGAGGGCGTGCAGGAATTTGCGTTGCGCACCATGAACCGCCTGCTCGATGAAGCCTGGGACGGCGACCAGAATCTCTATCACGTCATCGCTTATGGCGAGTCGGACGAAGCCGCGCCGCCTGCGCGCATTCCCGGCACGCTGGACGATTACGCCTTTACCGTTCACGCCGCCGTTGACGCCTGGCTGGCCAGTGGAAACATGAACTTTTATCGCGTGGCCGTGAAGCTGGCCGACGCCATGATCGATCGCTTCTATGACCGCACCGCCGGCGCGTTCTACGATACCACCGCGCCGGGCGATGGGCAGGCGCCGCTCGGCGTGTTGAGCGCGCGCAGAAAACCGCTGCAGGACTCGCCCACCCCGGCCGGCAATCCCACCGCCGCGTCGGCGCTGCTCCGCCTGGAGACGCTGGGCGGTGAAAAACAATATCGCGAGATTGCCGAAGACACGCTGGCCTCTTTCGCCGGCATCGTTGAGCATTTCGGACTCTACGCAGGCAGCTATGGACTGGCGCTTGAGCGGTTGCTGCTTGATCCGGTGCAGGTGATCGTGGTCGGTTCCGGCCCGGAAGCTTTCCGCCTTGAAGCCACGGCGATGGCGCGCTTTGCCGTGAACAAGACCGTGATGCGCATCGCGCCGCAAAGCCTGGCCACGGAAAATCTTCCCCCGGCAATTGCGGAAGTGCTGCCCCATGTGCCGCAGCCCGAAGGAGCGCCTGCCTGGGCGCTGGTCTGCCTGGGCCGCACGTGCCTGCCGCCGGTCACCGATCCGGAAGCGCTGCTCGAAGCCCTCGAGGGGTAAATCCGGAGCGTTAGAGCCGCTTCGAGGCGGAGGGCTCTTCAGAACTGCCTTTTTGGCCCAAAATCATCGAGAAATGGCGCGTTATGTCGCCAAAAACAGGGTTTTTGAGGGGTTTCTGTTTACTGCTATGCCAACAGATCGCCTGCCCGTGATTTCATGTAAGTATTTGATTCAAAGTGCTTTATTGATTTATTTGAGCCGGCAGTGGCCCCCAAAAGTGAGGTTGATCGGAGGGATGGGGTGGGTAAAAACCCGTTTATCCCTCTTCCTCTTTGCCCTTCTCAAGAACATTATGCGCCGGGAGACGGTAATTCCATGCAAGCACCTGCGGTGCGGCAGACGGTGCTTGTGCGCCACGCAGAGATGATGTTCGGTTGTGGGCGACAATCGGGAGACCACTCCGATCCTGCATCACCAGGCACGCCTACAATACTATGTGCAGCGATACGCCTTGCCGTGCCAAATCCGGTTCCGTGGTATAGAACTCTGAATAGCCCTGTGCGCAATTTCGAGAAAACCCGAACGGAATTCCAGGAGATACTCGCCAAGCCCATTCGCGAACTCGGGCTCAAGCTCGAGGGCTCTCCGCTCGAACGATTCGTTCAGCAGCTTTATCGCGAACTGGAAGCCAAGGGCATCCACAAGTTCCGTCCGCTTTGTTATCTCACCGATGAATGGGGATGTCCCTCTGGCGAGCCCGTCATCGGCATTCCGTTCTATCTGGCCAGCCCGGACCTGGCACAACTTGAGCGCGATATGAACGACCTGGAAGACGCTCACGAGATCATGATGTACATGCGTCATGAAGCCGGGCACGCATTCAATTACGCGTACCAGCTATACAAGTCGGCTGAGTGGCGCGATGTCTTCGGTCCATTTCGCCGTGCATATCGCGATAATTACCGCCCCATACCGTTCTCGCGGAAGTTTGTCCGCCACATGGCAGGGTGGTACGCGCAGAAGCATCCGGATGAAGATTTTGCAGAGACGTTTGCGGTCTGGCTCACGCCTCGCTCGCAATGGCGAAAGCGCTACAAAGATTGGGGGGCGCTGGCCAAGCTCCAATACGTCGATCGCGTGGCGCGAAACGTCGGAGATGCCGAACCCCTCCGCCGTCGCGGCCGCACCGACATCACCGTCGATGAGATGGAATCGACGGTCGGCGAGTTCTATCGTCTCAGCCTGCCGGAGGAGATTCCGTTACAGGAACTTGCGCTGGATGCCGACCTGGCGGACATCTTCAATATCTCCCGCAGGCGACATAAGGGCGTGCGAGCCGCCCAGGAGATGCTGCGTCAGCATCGCAAGCCCATTGTCGACAAGGTCGCGTATTGGAGCGGCGTGCAACGTCCCGTCGTCAACCGGCTGGTAGAAGCCATCTGCAAGCGTGTTGAGGATCTGGGACTGCGTGTGGACGTTCGGCACGAGTCCGAGTACCTTACGGAGTTCACGGTGTATACAACTGCACTCTCAATGAATTACCTGATCGGTGGGAAGTTCATTCATCCCTGATGAGTGCCGGCAACTGCTGTCACGCCGATTGGAGGCCGCATGACTGGAACGAAGTTGAAAGTCACCGTGTTGTACGACTTGTGGGAAGAAGAACCTGCTGAAGTGCAGGAAGAAGTTCCTGCACCGCGCAAGCGCAAGGGGCAAAACAAACGCAAGAAGAAGCCGGTAAAGCACGACCGCGAAGAGATCTTCGAAGCCTTGGAGAAGCTCGGTCATGAGGCGTCGTATTACGTTCTTGACGGCCGCCCGCAATCACTGGTCGGACTCGCCAAGTGTGGCGCCGATCTCATTTTCAACCTCACGGAATCCTATGCGGGGGATGACACCAAGGAAATGCACGTCACTGCATTCCTGGATTTGCTCGATATCCCTTACACCGGCGCGGGACCGCACGCGAACATCCTTGCGCAGGACAAATCGATCGCCAAGAAGATGTTCGCTTTTTACGGGATTCAGTCGCCCTACTTCGCGACAGCCTATCGCGGCACCATCGACCACGCACATGACATCTCGTTCCCACTCATCGTGAAACCCACCTCCGAAGATGGATCCATCGGCATCGATGCCGCTGCCGTAGTTACCAGCGTGAAGGAGTTGATGGAGCGCGTCTCCTATATACAGACGGAATTCGATTCTCCTGCGTTGATCGAGGAGTACATTGAAGGACGCGAGATCTACGCCTCCATCCTCGGTAATTACGAAAACGCACATGCACTTCCGCTTGTGGAACTTGACCTTTCAAAGCTTCCGAAGGGCATGCCCAGGATCGCCAGCCAGGATGTGAAATTCGAGAAAGACACAGAAGCCTATAAGCTGACGAAATCGGTGATCGCCGAGGACCTCGACGAAGAAACCGTAACCAAGCTCACCAAAATCGCGATCAAGGCATATCACGCTGTCAAGCTTCGCGATTATGGGCGCATTGACATGCGCGTATCAAGCGAGGGCGAGGTTTATGTCATCGAGGCGAATCCGAACCCATGGCTCTCCAGCGGACAGGAATTTGCCATGGCCGCGAAGAAATCCGGTCTCTCTTATACCCAGTTGATCGGGGAGATCGTGGACCTTGCGATGGCTCGGCAGGCGTGAAAGATGGCAAAAAGTTCAGGTGAGTAGCGCCGCACGGTCGACTCGAATGGGCGATACGAACGGCACACCAAAAACGAAAACCGTCCGAGCCGGCCGACAAGAAACAGTTAGCTGACCTAGTAGGGATTGAGCCGACGTTGCCGGGCTGCTAAGACAAGTGCTTCGCCGAGAGAAGAAATCATGGCGTCGGCGAGAAAATTGCACCCGGGTTCATCGCGTATGCCTGCCGCGGTTCTTCTCCGGCCACAGTGATCCCTCGCGAAAATGCCGCAAACAGTGGACGGGCGCGATCGATTGCTTTGCCGGTACCCGCCGCCACAATCCATAGCCGGCCCTCCTCGGCATCGCGTGGCCCGCCAACCGCCCGCGCGCAGACAAAATTGATACCCCGGGCCGCGTGCTCCACAGTGAGCCGCTCAGCGAGTGCCATGCTGATGGTGCCGCACAAAATATGAAGCACTCCGGGTGAGATCTCATCAATTAGCCTGTGTATGCCAAAAAATACTTCTTCATACGCCGCATCGTCCAGGAGCATGGTGATGACAGCGTCGGCGCCCAGCTCGATTTCAGCCGGAGTCCCCGCGGCGATGGCGCCTTCGTGAATGAGCGCCTTAGCACGCTCTTCGCTCCGATTCCACACCGACAACTCGTATCCGGCAGCGAGCAACCGCAGCGCCATCGGCGTCCCCATGTTGCCCAGTCCCAGAAATCCGATCCTCATGGCAATACCTGTAAGAATGGTTCTCGCTCCTTCTCGCGAGTCGAACAAATATCGATCATAAGCTCTGCGGCGAGTGACGATTCGTACAACGCTCCGGCGCCGGATAATTGCATCGCCGATTATGCCCCCACCGATATCGCCTCACGCGGGTATGATGTGCATGAGGTTTCAGAGCAACAAGTCAATCGAGGTGAGCGCTCGCGGAGCATCAGTGGGTACGCACTCATGGGACGGCAATGGCATCGGCAACAAAAGCACGCGGGGGAAAAGAATCGAAAGCACCTATCGGTTTTCCGCCACGCCTGAGCGGTTTAACCGGACCGGCCATCATTCTCGTGGCTGCTGTTATCGCAGTAGCACCGCTTCTGTTGCGTGGTCCCTCCTGCAGCAGCGACTTCTCCTTCCACTTTATTTCCTGGATCGATGCCGAGCACAGCATGTCCATGGGCCTCGCTTACCCGCATTGGGCCAATAGCCCGAACTTCGGAGCGGGCGAACCTAAATTTGTTTTTTATTCCCCGCTCAGCTGGATGGGCGGAGCCGTTTTGGGCATGTTCTTTCCGTGGACTTTTGTTCCCATCGTCCTGTTCGTTCTATTGCTCGCCGCAACCGGCATGGCCACTCGCGCATTGGCCCGGATGACAATGGCGGATGGCCCGGCAACCTTGGCCGGCTGTTCTGTAATCTTCCTCAGCTATGCGTTTTTCAGCATCTACAGGCGCAATGATTTCGCGGAGCTGGCGGGCGGATGTTTGATTCCTTTGCTCCTTCTCTTTGCATTGCGAAGACGAAATCCTTCGGGCAATTTCTGGGAACGTACCTTTGACGGCTCGGCTGCGCCGCTGGCGCTCGTTGTGGCGGGAATCTGGCTGAGCAATGGCCCAGTGGGAATCATGGCCGCCTATCTGCTGGTTGCCCTCGCACTCGTCTCTGCCCTGATTGAAAAGTCGCTGGTTCCCATCGTTCGCGCCGCTGTGAGCACAATCGCCGGAATGGGGTTGGCATCTCTTTATCTAATTCCCGCCGTCTGGGAAAGAAATTGGGCGAGCATTCAGAGTGCCGTGACCCCAGTTAAATACGCGGTAGAAAACCACTGGCTCTTCGCCCTTCATGCCGATCCGCATATCGCTTCTAACGACATCGTGATTTTTGAGGTCTCAAGGGTCGCTGTCGTTATGCTCGCCATCGCATTTGGAGGAGGAGCCGTTGCATGGATTCGCGGCGTGATACCCGGAGAGCGCAGATGGTGGCTCCCGATAGCTCTCATACCGCCGGCAATCCTTTTTCTGCTTCTGCCGGTGTCGCAGCCGCTCTGGAATGTGCTGCCGGAGTTGCGGATACTGCAGTTTCCCTGGCGCTGGCTGGTGGTTCTGGAAGCTCCGATGGCCATCTGTTTTGCCGCGGCCGTTTGGCCTACCCGGAAGTCCCTGCGCATCCCCTTGTCGGCAGCGTGCGCGGCAGTTTTTGTGGGAATCAGCCTTGCAGCGCCGCATTGGTGGTTCGTTGAGTGCGGCTCGCATTTAACCGCGCTGCAGGAATCGATTCAGGAAGGCATCGGCGTGATTGGAATGCCCGAATATGCACCGCCCGGCACCCCATTTCCTCTAGTCGACTATCAGTTGGACTCGCAGGGAAATCTCCTGGCGGACGCTCACGGAGATCCTATTGTGCAGCTCCTGCCCAGCGCCTGCTTGCTCGACAGTGTTTCGGAAGATTCAGCCCAGGCAGAGACTGGCACAACTCCCGCGTGGCGCGGCGACCCGGCCACCTGCAACAGCTCCGGCTGGCGGCAGGTAAGCTTGCTCTCCGATTCATCCAGTCCTGAAGCAGCCAGGTTTTTGCCGGAACGGAAATGGTTCCGGGGAATCGCCGATCATGCCAGGTACGTAATCCTGCGGCTGCGCTATTACCCCGCATGGGCGGTCAATGTGAACGGAGTGCCTGTACAAGGGATCGCCGACCGGGAGCGCGGTTTAATGGCTGTACCGGTCCCCAAGGGAAACGCGCTCATATCCGTCGACTGGACCACAACAGGAGATGTCGTAGCCGGTCGCTGCGTGAGCGGAGTCGCGCTCCTTCTTGTCGCGGGTTTGTTTTTATTCGAGCGGAAGCAATTGTGGGCTCATTTAAACCTGGGCGGACCAAACTCGCCTGCCTCCACCGAGACCCCGAAGCTGCCCAAGGCCGAACCAGGGCATCCTACATCGCCAGATCGGACAGACCATCAAAACAAACCGTCCGGTAAACAGCCAAAAACCGCCCGGCAGGAAAAAGCACGCAAGCCAAAGCGCAGAGATGGCTAGATGCGGCATTTTTGAGGTCGTACCGGAGAAGATCGTCAAGTATTTCCAATCAGCGTGCATGTCAACGTCGCAACCGTAGTGCTAACTGCTAACGAAAGGGCTGCCTTCCTGCGGCTTGAGTGTGGTCGGATCGGGCGCGGCGTTGTGCTCCTCGACTGGCTGAGCAGTTTTCCCGTCTCCGCCGCCGCCGGCCGGGTCGGCAAACGTGCGGAACACGCGGTTCGGGTCGCCGGGCAGCAGGTGGTGCTCTGCGAGAGCAAGACGCACGCGGCGCCGAAACTCCCGCATGGGGCCGTACTGCTTGGTCGCCAGGGTTTTGAAGACTACGGGATAGATCATCTCCGAGCCCTTCACTGAATCCACGCCGAGAATCTGCGGGTCGGCGACAAATAGCTGGCGGAAATCATCGCTGTTGCGAATGTCCATGGCGACGCTCTTTAGAACGCCGAGCACTTCGTCGGGATTGGCAGAAAAGTCCACGCTTACATTGATGGTGGCCACGGAAAAGCCAACGTTCAAATTGGCCACGGTAGTGATCTGCGAGTTGGGAATGACGTAGAGCGTGCCGTCGCTGTCGCGCACGGTGGTCTTGCGCAGGGTCATGGCCTCGACGGTACCGGCCAGGCCGGCCAGGCGCACCGTGTCTCCCACGTTGAACTGGTCTTCAATGAGGAAGAGAACGCCGTTCAGCATGTCCTTGACGATATTTTGCGCGGCCAGCCCGACGGCGATTCCGGCCACTCCAGCCGAGGCCAGCAAGGGAGCCAGGTTCACCCCCAGCGCGTCCAGAAGCTGCAGGCCGGCGATCAGTGCGATGACCGCGAAGCCAGTGGTCCGGATGACGCCGGAAAGCGTCCTGACTTGTGCCAAACGGCCCGCGCCGGCCGCGTGTTGCTCGGCCACGCGAATCATGCGCGCCGTGAGGATGCTCAGTAACCGGCTCAAGACAAAGGCGATAAGCAGGACGACCAGGATGTGCGGCAGTTTTGTGCGGACGAACTCCTGGGCATCGATGTTCCACCCATCGACCACCTTGCCAAGAAACCGGCCCTCGGCAAATATGCCGGATGTTAAAGCCAACAGAGAAGGATGCATCCCAAAACTCCTGTTTCTAGACTAGACTGTGCGCAGGGAAATCGCGGGGTGCAAATCGCGGAGTTCCCAGCGCGATCGTCCCTGACTCGGTGAGACGCAAATTTTGAAGTCCCCAGCTGGGGCTGGAATGAGGTTACACACTGCAGGAGCTGAGTCGCATCAAAACACTAGAGAGCTGGTCTCTTATGAAATGGACGAAGCCGGCATGAAACAGATGAAGCGGATCAATGGTTCATGCGCGCCTCCCAGGCGGTTCCGGCGCCTGCGCTGGCAAATACGGGGATGCGTCGCCGCTCTCTTTCTCACGGCTATGGTGACCGCGGACGCGCAGGCTCCGCAGAGCAGTCAGCCCCAGAGTAGTCAGTCGAGTCAGCCGCAGGCAAACGGCAGCACGTCCACGCAGGACCCGGGCCGTGGCCGCGCCTCAGTCTCGTCGCCGCTGGCGGTGCCGGGCGCGCAGAATGGGCAGAACCTTGATGCCATGAACGCACGCCGAAAAAAGCAGCTCGCCACCGAAAGCGCCACATTGCTGAAGCTGGCCACGGAACTGAAGGCTGAAGTAGACAAGTCCACCAAAGACACGCTGTCTGTCAATGTGATTCGCAAGGCCGATGAGATTGAAAAGTTGGCTCACAGCGTGAAGGAAAACATGAAGTCGAGCGTTGGCCCCGGCTGAGAACGCGTCTCCGATCTTGAGTGCTGAAGGTCGCCTCCGGGATGGACTTCCAGGATGGAGAAATGAAGTACCTGCCAAACTTCGAACCTGCGCGCAGCCTTAGGGCCAAATGGGTGGTTCAGGGGGCGCTGTGCGCGCTGTGTTTCGCGCTGCCGGTTCAGCCGGGGAGTGCGCAAAATGGGCCGCACCCCTGGGTCCCTAATTCGGTTGGCCAGCCCGGTCTTGGCAATCTGGACAATTTTCCGCCGGGCAACCCGGCGCAAAATGAAAAGCTGCTCCGCACCCTCAATACCGACCGGCAAAAATCCCTGGTATCCGACACCAACAAACTGCTCCGGCTGGCCAACGAGCTGAATGCCGAAATTGCCCGCACCGCTCCGGACGAGCTGACCGCCTCTGAGCTTCGTAAGATGGCTGAGATTGAGAAGCTGGCCCACAATGTGAAAGACAAGATGAGCACCTCCATGCTGGGCGCACCGGCATTTCAGTCTCCGTTTCAGCCGTCGCGGCATTGACAGCCTTGCGGCCCGGAGACTAGTCTCTGGCGGGCGTCGGAACACGGCGCAAGCCTGCTGTTCGATCCTGCAGCCGGGTTGTTACAATCAGGGTGGCGTTTTGAAAGAAGCGGTTTCCAGGGAGTGACGGGAATGGAACTGGCAATTTCCAGTGCTCGCGTACCCGAGTCGGCAGTAGCCGCCGGTGGATTGAGTCCTGAGCAGATGGTTCACATTTACCGGCTCATGTATCTCTCCCGCAGGGTTGACGATCGCGAAATCCTGCTCAAACGCCAGCAGAAAATCTACTTCCAGATTTCGGGCGCGGGACATGAGGCTCTGCAGGTAGCCGCGGGCCTGGCTTTGCGGCCGGGCTACGACTGGGTCTTCCCCTACTACCGCGACCGCGGGCTGTGCCTGGCGCTCGGCGTCACGCCCATGGCGATGATGCTGCAGGCCGTGGGCGCGGCCACCGATCCAGCCAGCGGCGGGCGGCAGATGCCGACGCACTGGAGCAGCAAGCCGCTGCACATTGTCAGCACGTCTTCGTCCACCACCACGCAGCTTCTGCATGCCGTGGGCTGCGCCGAGGCCGGACGCTATTTCAGCCACCATCCTGAGGCCGCCAAGAAGACCGATGGCGATTACCGCGCCTATCACGATGTGGAGTTTCACGGCGATGAGGTGGTATTTACCTCGCTGGGCGAAGGTTCCACTTCCCAGGGCGAATTCTGGGAGGCGATCAATACGGCTTCCAACCGCAAGCTGCCGGTAATTTTCTGTGTGGAAGACAACGGCTACGCGATCAGCGTCCCGGTTGAGGTGAACACCCCGGGTGGAAATATTTCGCGTCTGGTGGCCAACTTTCCCAACTTCCATTTTGCCGAGATTGACGGCACCGATGCGGAGGCGTGCCTGCGGGCTTTTCAGGAGGCAGCCGCGTACTGCCGCGCGGGCCTGGGACCGGCTTTTGTGCATGGGCATGTGGTGCGGCCTTACTCCCACTCGCTCTCTGACGACGACAAGCTCTATCGCTCCACGGCCGAGCGCGAAGCTGACGCCATGCGCGATCCGCTGGCCAAGCTTCAGATGCGCCTCTTGCGCGAGGGGATTTTGACCGACGAGCAGATCAACGCTCTCGAGCGGCAACTGGACCAGGAGGCTGAAATGGCCGCCGAGCGGGCGCTCGAAGCTCCACTGCCCAAGGTTGAGGGAATCACCGCGCATGTGTACTCCGAGGATCTGGACCCCACCAGCTCGCTCTTCGCGACAGAGCAGGTCGAAGCTCCGGGCTCAGCCGGCGGCGGCAAAACGGGCGGCGAAAAAGGCAGCGCGCCGCGCACCATGGCCGACCTGATCAACGCCTGCCTGCACGACGAGATGCGCCGCGACGAGCGCATTGTGCTCTACGGCGAAGACGTGGCGGACGCCAGCCGCGAAGAGGCGCTTGCCGAGGTCAAGGGCAAGGGCGGCGTCTTCAAGCTGACCGCTGGCCTGCAAGCCGAATTCGGCTCCGAGCGCGTCTTCAACTCACCGCTGGCCGAGGCCAACATTGTGGGCCGCGCGGTGGGCTATGGGGTGCGCGGCATGAAGCCGGTGGTCGAGATTCAATTCTTCGATTACATCTGGCCCGCCATGCACCAGATCCACAACGAACTGGCCCTGATGCGCTGGCGCTCGAATGGCACATGGGCAGCGCCGGCTGTAATTCGCGCGCCCATCGGCGGCTATCTGACCGGCGGGGCAATCTACCACTCGCAGTCGGGCGAGAGCATCTTCACGCATATTCCCGGCTTGCGCGTGGTGTTTCCATCAAATGCGCTGGACGCCAATGGGCTGCTGCGCACAGCTATTCGCTGCGATGACCCGGTGCTGTTTCTGGAGCACAAGCGCCTTTACCGCGAAACCTATGGACGCGCGCCTTATCCGGGCCCGGACTTCGCCATTCCTTTCGGCAACGCCAAGATCGTGCGTCCCGGCAAAGACATCACCCTGGTGACTTACGGGGCGATTGTGCCGCGCGCCTTGCAGGCCGCTCAGAAGGCCCAGCAGCAGGGAATTGACGTGGAGATTCTGGACCTGCGCACCCTCAGCCCGTATGACTGGGAGGCTATTGCCGTCTCCGTTCGCAAGACCAGCCGCGTGATCGTGGCCCACGAGGACATGATCAGTTGGGGCTACGGAGCGGAAATTGCCGCGCGCATTGCCGATGAGCTGTTTGAGCATCTCGACGCGCCGGTGCGCCGCATCGGATCCATGGATACGTTTGTGGCGTATCAGCCGCTGCTTGAGGATGCCATTCTCCCGCAACCGGAGACAATCCTCAAAGCAATCGTGGACCTGAAGGCCTACTAGACTCCTTTCACAGCGAGTGGGTGCGACGGCATTGGTTGCTGGGTCAGTTTCAATCCCCAGACCAGGATCGCCATCAAAAACAGACGTTACAGGAAGAATTGATGGGACTCGAAACGGGGCTCTGACTCCGGGATAGTTCCTGTTTCCCGTAGTTCTGGAGCAACCATTAGTTGCGACAAGCCGACATCTGGGGAGTAATCCTGGCAAGAACTGCGGCTGGCGGGTCGGGTAGTGCACAAATAGTAATTGCCGAATAGGCGGTCATACGACCGGAGCGCACCAAGATCAAATCGGGATCTTACAATTTCGGTTCAACGAACAACGTGGAAAGTCCGTCTCCAGCGCGTGTCTGGGAAGAAATGCGCCAGAACGTGGCCGATCCACGCGAGCTTGTGACCGAATCCTGTTTGTTCAAGTTGTCCCTCTCTGGCCTTGAACGACCAATAGTTGAACAGCGGACGGCCAAGTATGTTGGCGCGCGGCACGAAGCCCCAGTAGCGCGAGTCCAGGCTGTTGTGCCGGTTGTCGCCCATCATGAAATACATGCCGGGTGGAACCACTAGGTCGCCGTCCTGGATATAACTCGAGAAAGTCACGGCCCACAACTCTGTTGACCCAGGCACCCCGGCTGGAGGTACTGCGGGGAAATCGTCGAGGAACTCGTTGAAGTTATCCGTCGTCGTTGGCTGCGCAAATCCCGCAGGCTGTGCGACACCATTAACAATCACAATGCCGTTGCGTAGATGAATATGATCTCCCGGTACGCCAATCAACCTCTTCACCAGAGGAGTGTATTGTGGTGTTCCGTCGGCGTCAGTGGCATCAATACCAGGCTGATTGACGGGCTTGTGGAAGACCACGATATCGCCGCGCCTCGGCTCGCGATACCTGATGAGCGGCATCCACGAAGCGGGCGGCATCAGCGTGATCTGGTCGACGACCAGGTGATCGCCTACAAGCAACGTGTTCTCCATCGAACCTGACGGAATGACGTAGTTCTGAGCTAAGAAGGTCAGAATGAACAGGCCCACGACCAGAACTGAGCAGATGCTGGCCAGCGCCTCGAAAGGAGTCTCCTCCCGATTGATCTTGGCGGAAGCTGCGGGCTTCGTTGAAACAGGAGAATTCTTCGTCGCTGGACTCATCCAAAGGCTCCTCAGGAAGGCTGGCGAGCCCCAGGGCGTTCGCAGCGGTCGCTCCAAAAGGATGACTTCACGTACGTTCGACTGTCGTCGAGTTTACGGCTTGACCAGAGTCTATCAAATACCTGTGCAACGTAGAATTCTCCGGATGATTCGGCGTGCGAGCGGCTAGTGGCCGATCCGGAAGTTATATAGGAGTAGACACTTCGGCGTCATTTTCAGGATCGGTACCGGGAAACGCGCTTGTCGTCACTTACAGATCCACGGAAGTACCACCCCAACTCTCCGGTCGCACATCATCAAGGGTTTCCGTGAAATCCCAAACATGGCCGTGGAAGTCCTCGGCGGCGTACTGACGTTCTCCATACACGTGATCCGTCGGCT
>DASXDX010000020.1:0-2224 GCA_036490385.1 Occallatibacter sp. | reverse complement strand
TTCAGCTCCGTGCGCAGCTTGCCCAGCTTGGCCGCGGACTTTGGCCCTGTCTCGGCCAATCGCAATTGCCCGCTCTCGGCGGCCGGCTTGCGCGTCTCCGCCTGGATCGCTTGGCGGGCGCCCGGAATGGTGTAGCCCTCTTCGTACAGCAGATGACGGATCCGCCGCGCAAGATCCACCTCCCGGCGACGGTACAACCGCTGCCCCGCGCCGCTCTTGTTCGGCTTCAGTTGCGGAAATTCTGTCTCCCAGAAACGCAGCACATAGGTCTCGACGGCGCAGAGCCGCGCCACTTCGCCGATGCGGTAGTAGAGCTTGTCCGGAATCTCCGGCAGTGTCTGCTTCTTGTTGCGCGCCTGCCCAGGCCGCTCGGCAGCCTTCTTCGCCACCCCTTTGCCGGGCATCGTTCGCGTCGCCGCTGTTGAGGACTTGCCTACCATAAAGTCTGCACGCGCCGGCCAGGCCGGTACACGTTTCCCCGGCAGTATAGGCGCTGAATGCGATAGATAGCACGTTTTTCGCTGTAAGCCACTGTCATCTAGCAGAAAGGAATTTGGGAACGAGACGTTCCCGCATGGCGTATCTTGCTGGCGGAGGGTTTTTCGTCATGCCCGTACTTCCACGCCGTGTGCTCGTTTCGCTCCTGTGCCTCGCTCTCTCGCTGGTGACGGCCGGCTGCTCCATCAACGTGGACAAGGACGCCAACGGCAAGGAGAAGAAGGTCAAGATCGACACCCCGCTGGGCAACATTCACGTGAACGCAGATAAACCGTCCGCCAGTCTCGGGATTGCGCTCTACCCCGGCGCCATAGCCGACCCGGATCACGATGGAGACAAGGACGCCGATGTGCAGCTCGGCTTTGGCGAATGGAAGATGCGGGTGCAGGTGGCGCACTTCAACACCAGCGACAACCGGGACAAGGTGCTCACGTACTACCGCAAGTCATTGAGCCGGTACGGCGACGTCATCGAGTGCAAGGAAAACGAGGCCATCGGTTCTCCGGCGAAGACCGCCGAAGGGCTGACCTGCTCAGAGAATGACCAGTCCAATCACGTCAAGACGGATACCGGGGACCACGGATTGACGCTGCGCGCCGGCTCGAAGCGGCACCAGCACATCGTGGCATTCGACAAGGATGACGCCGACTCCGCCGCCGGGCCGACAAAGTTTACGCTGATCGCTCTTGACCTTCCCGCCGAAACCTGGAAAAAGGACCGCCAGACCGACTAGAGCATTTCCTGGCAAATTGCTCACGACTGTCCCTTCCTGTAGCTTCAACAGTGCATGGTTGCTCACTGCCACCGCTGTTCCGGCGTACTCGAAGACGATGCCAGTTTCTGCCCCTTTTGCGCCGCTCCCCAACTCAGGGTCACGCCGGCGGAGGAGACAGCCGAGACTGCCGCGGGCCCGATCCATAGCTTCACCCGGGACCGGCGCGCCATCGACTGGCAGAAGATTATTCGGCTGGCGCTCTGGATCGCGATTCCGGTTGGATTCATCGCACCCTTTTTCTTTCCGCTGGTCATCGCAGGTCCGATTGTCCTGATCTCGCTCTATCAGAAGCGGCGGCCGGGAAGCGCGCCGATGGATGGAAAAGCGGGTTTCCGCATCGGCGCTCTACTGGGCCTGCTGGCCGCCTATGTCTCCGCTTTTGGACTTGCCTGCTGGCAGATCTTTGAGCGCTACTCGCTCCACCAGGGTTCAACGCTCGATGCGCAGTTTGCGATGCAGATACAGCAATCCGCAGAGGCGACGCAACGGATGTCGCAGGCCAGCACGATGAACGCGCAGCAGGCCCGGGCCATGCTGGATTTCTTCCTCTCCCCGGATGGGCGCGTCACCTACACGTTCTTCTACACGGCGGTGCTGGCCTTTGGCATCGTGCTGCTGGCGGGTCTGGGCGGCATGCTGGGCGCGCGTATGACACGCCGCTCTGCTCAACAGGCTCAACAGTAAGCGGCACGAAGCAGGGCACGCCCGGTTGCTCGCGTCTGCCTCACCTCGTATCATCGTCAGGAACCTAGGCAGGAACCCACACGTATGACTGCAACTACACCGCAATTGCGGGAAAAAGGCCGCATCATGTCGGCCTCGGAGATCGATCGCACGCTCGTCCGGCTGGCACATGAAATCGTGGAGAAGAACTCCGGGGCGGATGGGCTGGGCCTGATCGGAATCAAGCGCCGCGGCGTGCCCCTGGCCCAGCGCCTCACCCGGATGATC
>DASXDX010000054.1:0-111895 GCA_036490385.1 Occallatibacter sp. | reverse complement strand
CTCGACTTTTCCTTTTCGATCCGGATCGCGCACCTTGCATGGCAGCGCCGTCACGCCGTAGTGCGCCAGAACATCGCGATACAAGGGGTTCAGGCCCGGATCGTAGAAGTCTGGAGACAGCACCCCCTCGCGAAGGTTATCGTTACTTGTTTCCCGCGTTCCCTCACGACCTCTGCCGTGACAGAAGTGCTTTTGGATGTAACTCATTGAAAACATGAGCACCCTTGGCTACCAAAAGCACTGTAAGTCATTGAAACAATCCGTGGGCAGAGTTTTAGCACCCTCGCCAGCACCCTTGTCGACCTCTGCCTTTTGATTACAAACCTTTGCCCCGCAACGGCAACGGCCAGGGAATCTAGACCGTTGCCGTCGCACAGCAGCAGTCGGACCGGAGCCGACTGCTGCCGTTGTTCTGCAGAGGTCTAGATCTGAGAAATCAGCTAATTCTGCTAGGGCAGAGGTCTACGCCATAGATTAGAGCGCGCACTCTTGGTCCACAAGGAGGAATTCGTCAATCCTTGCGTCACTGACGACAAGCCGACTAATGAGATGGTCCGCCGCTAGCTATGGCGCGCCCCTTCCTGCACTTTTCCTCTTTCCTGCCTGCGGCGCCTAAGGCATGGTTAAGTTAACTTTTCGGGGTCGCAGGGAAAAATCCATATCTGCCTATTGATGATCTCGAAAAATGAAGGTAGTGAAGCTCATCGTGTAGATCTTCAGGGGGGTCGTTATTCTCAAGGACAATGACCTGCTTATCCGCTGGCAGGGATGCCAAGCCGGTATAGAAGGCGGTTACAACATCATCAGGAACAACCTCATCGCCTGGAACCGTATCTCGACGCTTATAGGTGACAAGCGGAGAGTCGAGCACGACGAAGCCGGGATGCGGACGAGGTTCGTTTGCGTCTAGTGAATAATCTAGGAGGCCGATGATGTACGCGGCATAGGCGATAGCGCGGAAGCCCTTGCCTTCGCTGCCGCGCTCTTTCCCCGAGATGATCAAATCGTGAGCGTCCTCATCAAAGGTCACACGTGTGAGATCGGGATATCTCCAAGACTCCAGTAAGGACTGCACTGCTAGACTGAACGCTTCAGTCGAGCCTGCGGGATATAGTCTAGAAGCGTTTGCGACAGAACCCCTCTTCCATTTGGACCGCGAAATTCGGCTTCGCTCGGCTCTGAGCGCTTCTAACCTTTCACCGAGAAGGTGGGCTTGGACTAGTCGGTCCTTGAGCAATATCATCTCATTCAATTCAGTCTGTGATTGCTTCGCAGACGGAGTCAGTATTTCCAGAAGCGTCCTGCTCGCAGTTTCGAATGAGGTGCGTTGCTCTTCGAGAGCATTCGAAATGGAGACTAATTGGGCATCGAGTTCCTCGGTAGTGCCGACCAGATCACGCAGAAGCGCCTTTATCTTGCTCATCTCGGCCGCACATGCGCGTTGGATGTCCGTCAGTGTCGGGCTGTCCTCAGCACGGTGGACGCTTGGATCATGTTGGTCTCCCTCTGCGCCACAAAGAGGGCATCTGACTTGTTGGAGTTGCATGAAGAAGGAATCCGTCTCGCTGATCGCCATCAGCCTATCGAGGTCACTGTTGTAGTGCTGTTCTAGAAGCTTGAATCGACCACGCAGTTCACCAGTGGCGATTTGTCTCTGTTCTAGTTTGTTTGCGTTACGCCATGCGTCGTTACGAAGCTCCTCTTGCACGGCGAGTTCCTGTTGTTTGCTGCTGACAGCTTCGGAAACGCGCAGCATGGTGCTGGTTACGGCACCAAGACGAAAACTAAGAGTCGATGGTTCTGGATCGAGATCGTGAATCTCTTTCTCCAAACCTTCGATGAGCCAGTCCATGAGATCGACTTGAGCTGTTCGCCTAGCCGCGCTCTGTTTGCTGGTTTCGGTAGCGAGCACGGAAGAGTCATCATCACCTGTCAGAAGAAGCTTCAAGAACGATACTTCTTCTGGAGCGCTCGCATATTGTCCGGAAAGCGCCGGCGACCCTTCGCCGATGATTCGAACCTCGTTGACTATCGTGACTCGTCTGAAGTCGGAGAAACCGACTTGTCTCGTCTTACCGGCTTTCGACTGGCGAATCTTCAACCCCCAGGCTCCCATCAAACCGAGGAGGAAGCCAGAAATGGTTTTGTCGTTTGCAGGGTCGTTTTTCTCTGAGAGGAACTCCTCCGATAAAACAACTGCACCGGGCACGATAACTCGATGAGTGAAGAAGTCGCCGGTCAGGCTTCGTTCAAGTTGATGGAACTGGCCGTTCTGGTCTTCAAGTTCCAGAGTGCAGGTCTTGTAGCCCTTGCTCTCAGTGATTCTCTTCGGTTTCTTCGAACTTCCGAGCATGAACGCAATGCACTGGAGGATGTACGATTTGCCGGTGTTTGAAGCACCGGAAATTACGTTGGTGCCTGCGCGGAACGTGATTTCCGCTGCGGGTTTACTTGGACCCGTTACGCGAAGCGCTCGCAATTGAAATCGGCCTGTCACTGCGTATCGTCCTCCGCTGCCTCTTTAAAAATGAATTCTCCGCCCCAGCGGTCAAGATTCGTTTTGAAATATGTCACGAGGTCTGCGTCCGAGAGCCCACCGAACTGAGAGACAACGCTCCGTGTCATACAGGAGTGCTCAGCAGATAGAAAGTTACCGGAGGTCCAAGGGGCAGGTGCAGGAGGAGGAACTTGACTCCTGCCGCGCAGCCGGCGGTCGACGGCCGGACCAGCGGGATGAGGGTGCAGGGAGAAGCCGAAGCGGGTTCTCCCTGCCCGCGATTGGAGAAGCGGACAAGAAAAAACGACCCCGGACGAATCCGGAGTCGCGTCTTTTCAGAATGCCTAAGCAGCGTTCTCGCTTTGCGGGGCGGGGATGCCCTGGGCGAGGATGAAATCGACTAACCGCTCCCGGGACTCTCCCACATCGCCCGTGACGCGCTCAGACAGTTGGGGAAGGTCCTTGCCTTCAGTCTGCGAAACATCGAACACGTAGGCGGACCGAAACCCAAACAAGATGGTTTGGTTCTGATCGCGATTTCCCTTCTCGGCTTCGGCGTCCTTCTTGCGGTGAACACCAATTACAGGAGCTAGGATGCGAATGCCCCGCTCTCCCTTTTTGACCTTGCGGCCGAGCTGGTTCCAAGCATGAAGTCCAGCAACGCGAGTTGCATTAGGCTTCTGCCGTGCAATCTCAAGGATATTGCCGAAGCTGTAATTGTGAAAACGTCCCATTGCCGAGAGGTATGCAGTGAGTCCTTCTGAGTGTCCCTGCTCCAACTGCTCGATGAGCGCTTGAACGTTCGCTGCGATAGCCTCTTTCGCTGTCTGTTGCTTTCCCACCTGCACGGGAAACTCCGAGCCGATGAAGCAGAAATCCCGGCCAAGCTCCAGCAGGAAATCCTTCATACGGTTGAGCAACGCATGGTGAAGGTCGCTCTCAGTGTGTTCGCGCGGCAAGCCGAGGAATTCGACGTTATAGGCGTCCCTGAAAACATCGACTGCTTCCGGGTGCATTTGTCTCACCGCTGCCGAGACTTTTGGCGGCGACAGCACCACGGGAGCGTTACTCTGAGAGTTCTCTGTAGCCCGCACCGACGATTGAAGCCCGAACAGAGATCCGAGGATACATTCCCGGAACCGTTGGTCATAGTATGGGCATAGAAAAACGCATCCGAAGATGCGTTGGTTTCCATAAAACATTGATTCTATTGGTGCCGGGAGGGGGGGTCGAACCCCCACGAGGTTGCCCTCGGCGGATTTTGAGTCCGCTGCGTCTGCCAGTAAGCTTAGTTATATAAATAGGATAGCTACGAGCCGCTTGAAAATGTGTAAGAAAATGTGTAAATTTCAACTTTTTTACAAGAGTCAATCTTGGCCCTGACTGATCACCCTTGGGAATCTTTTGCATTGGTTTTTGGGGAAGGCAGAGGGCTGGATCGATCTGGTGGCTTGAGTGGGACTTGAACCCACACGGGATTGCTCCCAATGGTTTTTGAGACCACCGCGTATGCCGATTCCGCCATCAAGCCAACATCCCTATTAGACCATAAAAAAGCTGATCCGAAGACGAGTCGGCTGTGGCTGCCAATTTCACCACTCGGCCATAAGGAAGATCGCATCGCAGCGAGTCAGAAACTCGACGGCAGCCTCTCGTTTCGGTCACGCGCGGCCAGTATTGGGTTGCGCCGGTTCCGGGAGGACTGAGACCATGACGGTATGACACGAGTCGTTCAGATCGGCGTTGAGCCATCGGAGCCGATAGGTGCGCGTGCTTCGAAACATCCGGGAACGCGGGTCTTCTGGCTTCAGGGTGTCACTCTGGCGTGGATGACGGTGGAGTTCGGCGTTGCGATGTATGCGGCAGCGACGGCACACAGCCCAGCACTGCTGGCCTTTGGTTCCGACAGCATGGTCGAGTTGATGTCCGCAGGCGTAGTGGTTTTGCAGTGGATTCCACAGATGTCCATTTCCGAGCGCAAGGCTGCCCATACAGCTTCAGTACTCCTGTTTGTACTCGCTCTCATCGTGATAGGAGCAGCCCTCGGGTCGTTGTTACTCGGGCTGCATCCTGAGTCCAGCCGCGCTGGAATCGCGATTACTATTGCCGCGGTGTTAGCCATGCCCGTCCTTGCGCGACTGAAACGGCAGGAGGCTCGACGGTCCGGCAACGTTGCATTGGCCGCCGACGCGACACAGTCAGCCACGTGTGCCTACTTGGCTCTGATCGCATTGGTCGGACTTGCTGTCAACGCAATATTCCATATCGCGTGGTTCGATTCTGCAGCGGCTTTAGTTGCGGTTCCCATCCTTTTGAAAGAGGGTAGAGCGGCTTGGAAGGGGAAGACCTGCACATGCTGCTGAACCTGAATCGAGCCAAGTTATTATTTGCTGTCATGCTCGTTACGCTGGGCGTACAGGCTCGTGCTCAGGCGGTCGAGAAGGAACCGGCCGCTGTCGTCGAGTTGGGCGTGGCGGGCAATTGGAACATGAAGGACGGAGGCGGAAGCTTTGGTCCCGACTTGGCCGTCGAGGTTACGCCGATCAAAAACTGGCTGGAGTTGGAAGCTGGCGTGACTCCGCTCTTCGCGCGCCACTCGACCGAATGGGACACCGACCTGCTTTTCAAAAAGCCCTGGGATTTTTCCCGGAAGGCGGAGTTTATGGCGGGCATCGGGCCGGAATGGGTTCACACTGATGCGAACGGCATCAGTTCGAACACCATCGCAGGCGAGGCCGTGCTCGATTTCATGTTCTGGCCATCACGCAAGCACAGGTTCGGCTGGTATCTTGAGCCGGGTTACGATTACAGCTTTGGCGCTGGACACGAGCAGTCGGCAGGCATCAGTGGCGGTTTGCTGATCGCAATTCCATAGGCTCTATCCTCCACAGCGAGCGCCGAGTCGCAATCTATTTACTAGCCCACACTCAAACCTTGGGCGGCTTGTATGCTTACCGCTTGCGGCTCAATTTTCTGTGTTGCCGCTGGGTCTTGCTGGATCGCTGTCGGATGCGATACGTCACGGCTTAGTTCGTACCCTAGCGCCTTTGCATCGTTCGAGTACATCTGCACGTCAAACTGAGCGCGCGACACCGACACATAGGCCATGCGGCTGTTGACGAGTTCGCCGGGAGCCTGTTCCGTGTCCACATGGATCAGCACGCGGTCGGCGGTCTGGCCCTGGCTGCTGTGGCTCGTCACCGCATAACCGTAATCGAGATGCGGATGCTGCCTCGCGTTGAACTCGACCTCGCGCCCCGAGTCCGTGCGGAGTTTCAGGTTGCCGTTGCTTTCGATCCGCTCGATGGTCGCCAGTTCGCGGTTAGCGAGTTTCTGTTCATGGTAAGGGGCCGTGAACTGCACGCGGTCGCCCTGCGCGAACCTGCGCTCGCCGTCGCGGTAGACCGTTACACCCTGCAAGCGGCGCGGGTCGTAGCTCAGCTCTTCGCCGCCGTGCCGCTTCACTGTGAGCGTGTTGCTTTCGCGGTCCACGCGCGACACACGCGCGTACTCTCCCGGCTCGATGCCGAGAGGCTTCGAGCCTTTCGAGTAGCGCAGCACGTCGCCGCGCTCGTAGTTCTGCGCGTGCTGCCGGTCTGCACCCGTCACGTCCTGCCGCGCGTAGAGCACATGCACGCGCTGCTCATTATTGCTGACCTTGCCCTCATTCTGCATCGTGCGATGGATGGCCTCGTTAATCTCGCGGCGTGAGGCATTGTCCGGCGAAACGACGAGTGTCTTTTCGGGCGAGCGCACATACTCGCGGGCGATTTCGCTGATGCGCTTTTGCCGGTCGCCGATCTCGTGCACGCGGCCCTGACTGTTCAGATTGCCGATGGCTTCGCGCACTTCGCCGCGCGCAAGCTGCTCCACGACCTCTTTGAGCGCCGGGTCTTTCTGCCGGATGATCTCATCCAGTCTGGCTGTGCGCATTCCCGCTTCCTGCAACTGCGCATAGGGCCTTCCTGCTTCGACCGCCTCATGCTGCCGCACGTCGCCCACGAACAGCACGCTGTCGTTTTCTTTCAGCCGCTCAACGAACGTGTGTAACTGCTTCGTGCTCGCCATGCTCGATTCATCGACCACGTAAAGCCGTTTCTGTCCGTCGTCTTGCTGCTCGCCGCGTGAAAGATACCTTTGCAGCGTTTGAGTCTCGATGCCCGCTTCGGCGAGCTTCTGTGCGGCCCGCGATGTCGGCGCGAGTCCTTCGACCTGATAGCCCGCGCGCTCG
This sequence comes from Occallatibacter sp., assembly GCA_036490385.1. Taxonomy (GTDB): domain Bacteria; phylum Acidobacteriota; class Terriglobia; order Terriglobales; family Acidobacteriaceae; genus Telmatobacter. Next base: position 105,167 of record DASXDX010000054.1, on the reverse strand, counting down.
GCTCCTTCACGGACAGCCGCTAAGGAAGTGGTTTTTCCTCCCCCGGCAACACCTTCAAGCGCCATCATGCGGTCACGGCTCGTCAGAACATCTTCGACCGCGTTCCGCTGGCTCATGCTCAAGTGCGGATGCTGTTCCATCGTCTGCTGCCGTGCCTGGCCGTCTGCCAACACCTCGCGCGTGCCCTGACCCAGCTTCATTCGCTCGATCAGCTCGCGCTCGTAACCCTGCATTTCGCCTGTCGTGAACGCGCGGCCTGGGAGACCTGGCCTGCGCTCGACTTCGATCAGATCATGCGACTGCACACGCCCCTCAAACTCGGCGCGTACCTCCGGCAACCGCGCCTCGCCCATCGTGTGCTTGAGGGCATCGCGCATCAGCGTTCTTTCATCGGCTACGGCCTCGCGCTCCATGCCGCGCTCGCGCGCATAGCTCACGCCCTCGTGCGCGGCGACACCCGACTGCTCCGGCTTCAACTCCAAACCGGGCCGCTGCGCCGCCTCATTGACAACGTGCTGCGGCTGATGACCGTGTTGAGCAGCGAGTCTCTGATGCTGCTCGCGCACTTCTTCGTGCGAGAGCGGCTGCTTCGCATCCCGCGTCTGATGCGCCGCGATCTGCGCGGCGCCAGCTCCGCGCACGCCCGCCGTCTCCATGTGCTCCTCGATCTGTTGCCGCCGTGGACTCGACGCCTCCAGATATTCGCGCGTGTAACCCTTGATCTCCGGCTGTCCATGCTCGCCGCGCTCGATCTCGTAGCCGATTTGCTGCAACCTGGCCGCAAGCTCCGAGCGGTACACCGCCGTCGCGTATTGCTGCGTCTTGTAAAGCTCCTGCGGCTGCAACGCGCGTGCCTGGCCGTCCGCTGTTTCGGTCACGTTGAAGATCACCGCGTGCGTGTGCAACTGCGGCGCGGCGTACCCATCGACCGGGCGGCTAGAGTCATGCTCGAACTTGGCGACGGCCCACGCGCCCGTCGTCTGTGCCGGGACATTGCCGCCCATGCGCGCCTGCGCGTACTTCTCCATCTCGTCAAGCGCCGTGCGCACGCTCTCTCTGTGGGCATCGCGCACACGGTCATCCCCGCCAACCAACGCAGTCAGCGATACACTCTTGGGCGCGCTGAACGTCGCATCCCATCCCGCCCGGTGCTCCATCGTGCGCACCGTGTCGCCCTGCGCGTTCACATACTCGCGGGCCGTCTGATGCCGAACCAACTGCTCGCCCGTCTCCGGGTGCTGGCCCTCGGCCAGCCGCGCGAACTGCTGCTCCTGTACCTCCCCCTGCAAGCCCCAGCGAGCGGCAAGCTGGCCCTGCCACTCGCCGCGCACACGCTCGCCCTCTGTGTAATAGTTCTCCCGCGCATTGGCGAACTCTTCTTTGTGGTACGCCTGCGCCTGGCCGGAACTGATCGGTTTCGACAGCGTAATCATGGGTCACTACTCGAAGAACGGGGTCTGCTCGTTCACGGCTGCGGGCCGCTGCTCTTGCTCCTGTTTCTTTTGGACGGAACGTACGGGCTTTCGTGCCGGCGCAGCAACCGGCTCAGGCTCTGTCGCCGGCGTTGCTGCCGGCGTCGTTATCTTCCGCTCGATGAACTTCTCCGCTGGCTCCTCCAGCTTGAGATACGGTATCCGCATCCGCACAACCAGGTTGCCGTGTTTCAGGTATCCATGCAGTGGCTCAAGGCCACCGATCTCTGAAGCCATCACGAGCGGCTCGCGCGTGATCTCCCGCTGCTCATTCTCCCGTTGATGCGGGAACACGCCCCGCGTCCGGCTATCCCGGAACCGTTCTACCTCCACTTCGCCGATGGATTTCGAGATCCACTCCGACGCGTGAGGCTCGCTCGTTTTGAAGAAGAACTTCGTCGCGGGTTGCGACAGCATGGCTTCGGCGATGTGCCCGTACAACGCCTCCACCTGCGCTTTGCCCTGGAAGCCGAGGACCATCGGGTTATTCGATTTCCGGCCCTCCGTGATTGCTGTCGTCAACTGCGGCAACCGTTGCAGCGTTGTCAGTTCATCCAGCACGAACCACGTCTTCCGCGCCCCGCTCCCGCCGTCGTTCATCAGCCGTAGCACTAACAGGTCCAACCACAGGCTCATCAGCGGACGCAGCCGCTCGCGCATCGTCGGCTTCGACGTAAGGAAGAGCCAACCGCGCCGCTCCCTGGCCCACGCATACGCGCTCCAGCGCTGCTTCGTCTCCCGCTCCGGTGGCAGCAGCTTGAACGCATCCGCGACCATGTTGAGCGAGCCCAGCACGCCCGACCGCTGCGGCGGAGCCGTCGCGTGGATCATTGCCGCAAGCTCCGTCCCCTGCACCCGCTTTTCGATCTCCTCCTCGTGGCACATCCAGTACGTCAGTTGCTCCGGCGTGGGTTTCAGATTGATCAGGTGCGCGAAGATTTTCCTCGGCGCATCGACGAAGAACTGATTCTCCCGGCCCCGGTCCGGGAACAGTGAAGCCGCTACCGTCAACGCCTCGGCCTCATGCGGAACTTCGTCGCCCGGCGTCCAGAACGGACAGCGCGCGTCGAGGGGATTGAGGATCACGTCGCCCCGCGATTCACGGTAAAACTGCGGCACATATTCGAGCGCCGGATCGTACACGATGGCCGTCTCCCCGCGCTCCCATATCTGCGAGAGCACCTGCCGGATAGCTGCGCTCTTGCCCGTTCCCGAGTCGCCCACGACAAGGAAGTGCATCGCCTCCCGTTCGCGCGGGACGCGCACCCAGCGGCCCCGGTCCCGTCTAAGCAGCCGGTCGTACCAAGTCTGTTCGAGATTGACGAACGCGATCCCATCCGGGAAGTAAGTCGTGAGCCATTTCTTCCGCCCCAGCTTCTCGTTGAACTCCGCCGTCGTGGCCAGCTCCGGCCCCCGCAGACGCCGCCCGAACTTCCAGACCATCCGCCGCGCCCGGTCCTTCGGGACCGCCACGAACAGCCCCAGCACGAAGAACGCAAGCGTCCAGTACGTGGGCCGCTTGGCGAAGTCCCACAGGGTTTGGTTCTGATAGACCCATTGGCCCAGGAACGCGTGCAGCCGCTGGTCGTTGTACACGTCCGTCACGTATTGCAACCGCACTAACCCGGCCTTGATACCCTCGTCGGTCAGCACGTACCCATACCGCCCGTCCGCACCCTTCACCGCCTGCACTTGGTCGTCGATCACGAGCAGCATCTGCCCCTTCGCGTTGAAGCCCTGGAGCAGCGTGTACTTCGACTGCATCTTCGGCCCGGCCTTCGCCCGCGCGCCGCTCCTGAGATAGTCCGACAGGTACAGCCGCTCCGCGATCGTCCAGTTCTGCTGCCCGTCCAGCCACGTCACGAACACGAAGAACAGGCAGCTAAGGAAAAATGCTCCCCACGTCCACACGTGCGCCCGGCTCGGCCACGGTTTCGCGTACTGCTTCCGGCCCCATTCCGCCATGCTCAACCCTCCTATGCTTGTGGTTCTCCAGCCTCTTTCTCGTCCGCTTTGCCGACCGTCTTCCGCGCCGCCTCCAGCCGCTCCCGCGCCCGCTCTCCCTTCACTGCGTCGGCCCGCTCGATCAGGCCGCGCATCTCCGCCTCGGTCATCGGACCCTGCGCCTGCCGAAACTGAAGATTGAGGAACAGCGTCCGCAACGCCAGCACCTCGGCCAGCGCCACCCGGCCCGCGAGTGCCGCTTCGTCATCGGGTAGTTCCACCCCCGGCGCGGCTAGCAGCACCGCCCGCACCCATTCGGACAGCGTCATGTCCGCCGCCCGCGCCGTCGCCTCAAGAGCCGCGAACTCCTCCTCGCTCACCTTCGTGCCGATGGACTTCGTACGCAGCGGGGCCTTCATCGCTCACCGCCTGTTCGATTGTGTTGGGGATTTAGGCCGCACGCCCGCCGCGTGCCGCAACGTGCCGGGCAACGGGCCGAACGGAGCCGTTTTCTTGCTAAGGGGAGGGGAGTCATCAAGTTACCCCTTCAGCAACGCCAGGTTGCTATCAGAGTAACCCGTTTCCAGGAATTTTGCCTCATCACTTCTCAGCTACAGCCCCGGCGCTGCGTGCTTCGCCGCCGTATCGTGATAGCCGCTGGCCCGCCCCGGAGCCGCCGAAGATCGGAGCCGTGGCCCTTGTCATGTGGAACATGAGAAGAAGACATTCTTCTCATAGCTGCAAACCAGCCGCAGCGGAGCCGTCAGTCAAGGCCGTGCGCAGCACGCCGCGCAGCGGTCGGAGCGAAGCGGAGAGCCTTTACGGACGGTGTAGCTGAGGCTACACGCGCGTGAGCGCGCCGAAATGCCGGTTCCACGCTCTCGCCTTGTGCTTTCAACAGGTTCCCCGACCGGCAGCAGCAGGTTACTCCCGCAGTAACCGTGAGCAGTCCATTTTGCGGTCAACCACCCTGCTTTTAACAGGTTCCCGCCGCAGGAACCTTCGGCAACCTTGCAGCACCCGAGCCGGGGTGACGTGTCACCCTAAAACCGATGCGAAGCAGCGTGGCTCTTCAGGATGCTGGCTCTGACGCGGAACTGGGAGCAGGCACAGACAGCAAGGCCGCCCCGGAAGAGCGACCTAGCTGCACTCGCTGCCTTTGTCATGCCTTCCTGCCCAGAGCTACTTGAATAGTGCGGACGCCGACAATTAGGGTAGCCAGTCCGCAGAGAACTAAAGAAGCCGCCAGGCTGTCGTTGAGGCTTAACCATGGAAACGCAAAGCCAGATAACGTCTCCAGCCCCCACAGCAGAAAAAACAGAGAGCTAAAGGTTATGGCGATTTTCTCCACGAGGTTGTCAGTCCGCCGGAATAGAGAAATGAAGAAAATCACGCAAAAGAGTGCAAGAAGAACGTTGATGGCTGAGGGATGCCGGACGCTGACTCCTGAAGCGTGCGACCGCCTTATAAAGGCACGGATCATGATCAGCAGAGATGCTACATACGCTGTGAACGCGCCAACATATGCTCGCGGTGTTTGAAAGATATTCATGATTGAGGCTCCGTCAGCTTCAATAAAACAATGGAGTGCATTCCTGGTTTGCGGTTACCGCAGTCTTGATCATGAAGGAACTGAGTGTAATAGCCCCCGTCACTCTCACCCATGGCGCAAACTGCTTTCCAACCGCCGCAGCGGTTGCAACGGTAACCGCAACCGGCGTCTGAGCGTCCTCTTCATCTGTGAGTTGCTCGACTGTGCTATTAAATTCGCAGGCTAGGAACCCTAAGTAGTTTGCGACACGTCCCGGTTTCTTGTTTTGGGGACCGTTACTTGGGGCAGACGTGGAGCCAACACTGTCAACCGACTCCGATCCGTAGCTATCCGCCGCTCCATAAAACCCTGCAACTGCCCAATAGCCGGTAGTTGTACTGTATTCGGGATTGCCATCTTGATCAATTCCCACGTAGTACGCTGCTACAGCGGGGACCCAGCTGTAATATGGTTCTTCATCTCCCCCAGGACCGCTATCACCGCCTCCCCCAGGACCGTTATAACCGCCACCGCAGGCATATGAGTTCGAACCACACATACTGGGATCCCATAGGTACAATCCCGTCGGATCGGTAAAGCTCAGCGGGTTGTTCGCCACATACGCATACCGGTTCCAGGTCTGCGGAGACGTTGGATCGACTGCGACCAACCCGGCCGGATCGGGCGAAATCCATCGTCCCTGCGAAGGGCTCAGCCTGCGGAAGGTGAAGTCGTAAAGGCTCGAAACCGTGTCGGAGTTCTGCCCGATGAACGACGGGTCTGCCGTGCCTGTCGTTCCGTACTGTTCCCCAAACGGTGCATAGGCGGTGCTGGAGTAGAGTCCACGCGCTTGCGTTGAACCCAGCCGCGAGCTGCCCAGCCAGTCTGCGTGGCGATAATAGGCCAGCCCAGACGAGTTGTACACTGCGGTCCCGTCGCCCGGCAGGCTCACAAATGCAGTTGTCAATGACGTGCCGTTCATGAGCGCCACCTTGCCCAAAGGGCTGTACAGAATCTGAGCATAGCCCGATCCGCTGCCCTGTTCAACCACGCGTCCCAATGCATCGTAGGTGGCCGCGATTCCATTCACCGAAGTCACATTGCCCCAGTTCGGGTCCCAGGTGTAGGTATTCAGGTTGTCGGTCAGCAGGTTGCCGTTCGAGTCGTAGCTCACTCCGCCGCCGCCCAGGCTGAACTGGTTGGTCGACACCGAATAGGTGGCCGCGAAGGATGAACTGCCGCTCTTGACGATGTTGCCGAAGGCATCATAGGTAAAGAGCTGTTGCCAGTTCGTGCCGCAATCGACGCTGTATCCGTTTGCATCCTGTCCACCAACTCTGCCCAGATCGTCGTAGGTGTAGGAGCACGTCTGCGAGTCGCTGGTGCCGGAGATGGCATCGCTGATGCTCAGACTGTCCAAGGTGCCATTGGCATTCCATGTCAGTGTACCGGAGTCGCTGTTGCCGTTCACTGAGAAGCCGTAAGTCGATCCCCGGCCTGTATTCGGGTCGTAGGTGAAACTGTCCGTGTCCGATGACCCGTAAGTCACTCCGGTGAGCGCTCCGAGAAAATTTGTTGTGCTGGAGGTGGAATAGGTTGCGGCGGACATTGGATTGGTTCCCGACCCCGCCGTCACCTCAGTATAGCGGCCCTCGCCATCGAGTCCGGCTCCTCCGCTGGCTCCGTAATAAAGGGTCGGGACGGAGGGAATGCCGCTCAAAGTTTGCAAAGCGCCCGATGCCCAGTAAGCAGCCGAAGTATGATAGAACCCGCTGGAATGCGGGGTCGATTCATAGAAGTCCGTCAGTTCGCCGCGCGCCGAATAGCTGAAGAACTCGTCCGTGACAGGTGTGCTTAAACTAGACGTATTAATGGTTTGGGCTTCAACCAAGCGGGTCTTGCCATTGCTGACACTGACGCCTGTTGGGTAGGTGCTTTCCGAGTCGTAGACAAACTTTTTCAAGATTGTGTTGGAAACGGCAGTGTTGCCCGCCTGCACCAGCCGATTGAGGGAGTCATAGGCATAGCACGTGCTATTACCGGCGTTATCGGTGCGCTCGACCAAGTTACCTGGATAGGAGTAGTTGTTCCCATCCGCACATGGCGAAACAGAATCGTACGTGTAGGTCGTACTCCCCGTCTCTGGGTTCGATTCGGAGGTAACACGCGCGAGCAGATCGTACGTATACGTTCGCGATTGACGGCTTCCGCTCGATGCCTGCGCATTTTGGGTCACGGTTAGCAGGTGCCCAAGTGCATCGTAGGTGTATTTGGTCCAGTAGCCGGTTTGGGAAGTCGTCTGACTACAAGTCCCAACTCCCGTCAGTGTTGTGGACATCTCGCAAACAGAACTGAGCCGCCCAAGCCCGTCGTATTCAAGCTGCTTTTTGAAGGCCTGAGTACCGGTGCCACCGCTGACGGTGACTAGCACGTCATTGTTCGAGTAGGTGTAGGAAGTTGTGCCGCCGTTGGCATCTTGGACTGACGTTGGACGACTCAACGCATCGTACTGAGTGGCGACTCCAGGAGCGGATGAACTCGTCCCTCCGGCGGAAGCGCTGAATGGCATGGTCGAGCGGGAGGGCTGACCGACAATGTTGTAATCGGTTTGCGTGGTGTCGTAATTGGTGGCGCTCGGGCTTTGCAACCGCTGGGTCAGAATCGGGCGACCGAAACCATCGACGGTCGTTCGCAGGTCAACGATGGAATTGCTGCTGTTGAAGCTGAGCGCGCTCTCTACCGCCGTCTGACCGCTATAGGATATGGTTGTGACATTGCTTAGCTGATCCGTGGTACTGTAAGGTCGCCAAAAATCTGCGTCGGTATAGCTCGTGCTGACAGTCTGCGAATTCTCATCGCTCGCGCCAGTTGCGACCCCTCCCGTGCAGTTCCAGGACATTGAGCGCGAAAGACTCAACGGCTCCGAGACTGAAGTTGCAAACGAGTTGTAGCACGATGCTGAACCACTTGCGTAATTGAAGGTCGTGGTGGCTCCGTTGAAATCTGTGACTGTATAGGGGTTCCCCGTGTCGTAATACGTGTATGTGCGGCTCAGCGTGGAACCGCCGCTGTTCGTTTTGACCGTGGCGGTCGTGAGGTTTCCCCGTGAACCGGTGATTGCGACCTGCTGCGGCGTTCCACTCGTGGAGGTGACGGATGTCTCGTCGTATCCGTAGCCGGTCGAAGAAAGAAGAGAAGAAGAACCACTGGACCAGTCATAGACCTTGACAAGCGAAGGCAGGTTAATGATGCCATTGGTGAGGCTGGCATATGTAATATCGGTTTCCAGTATAAGGTGAGTTGTTCCGGGCGCAGAGCCCGTTGTGACCCCGTAGTCAAACTCCTCGTCCTTCGAGACAAGACCGGAGCCAGAAAAGGAACCGTTATACAAGACCTCGGAGAGCCTTGTCTGGCCTCCGGGTAGTTGTGTGTACGCGTCAGTTTGCGTGATCGGCGATGTCACATTTGCCGTCGCGCAACTGGCATAGCTGCCGTTAAAGCAACGCGTATTTGTCACAAGCAACGTCCCAGATGTACTTCCTTGGTACGATAGCCTTTGCGTTTCGTACATGTTGTACGTGGCGACAGTGCTCGTGCCATTGACCGCGCTGTCCTCGGCGAAGTTAATGACAGTGTAATTGGCCGGGGAACTTGCATCCTCCACGGTGGTTGTCCACAGCGAGCCAGGTCCAGGAGTTCCAGAATTATTCGTTCGTGAATAGGTCCATGTTCCCCCCGGACTTAAAGTACGGGTAAAGCCAGCGGTTGATCCATCGCTAAAAATTCCCGTGCTGTTCGGCCCGCCTTGATAGCTGTAACTAATGCTGCCCCCTGCTGGGAGCGTTACGCCTGTGACACGGCCCGTCACGCAGCTTGAGGTGCCCCCAAGAGGCGTACAACTGCCTCCGGTGGCTTCGTAAGAAAAAGTGTACTGCGTTCCATCCGGTAATTGAATTGCGCTCACGAGCGCAACGCTTGTCGGACCATAATCATGGATAACCGTTCCACTTGTGAAGCCGAAATTCGTCGCAACCGTGTATTGCGTGTATTGCACGCTGACCTCCGGGGTGGCTCCAGAAGGAGCCGTGTAGGTCAAGGTGATCGGACTGGATGGAGTTCCTGATCCTGCGACAGTCAAAACCGGTGTGGTCGCACTCAAGGTATCGAAGAACTGGCCGCTGGAATTTACTGTAATTTGATTTCCGTTAACATCAGTATACGAACCTGCCCCATTTTGCCCGTTTGCTGGCCCAGTCAGCGTTGCACCCGATGGAGAAGTAACAGTATAGGTGGTTTCAAATGCGCTGATGCTGTAACCCGAACCATCCGTTGCTGTCGATACCAAATTGCTCGTAAGAAAAGGTGGATGAGAGCACGGCTGAAATCTTTCGTAGCTTGTCCCCGAGAACGGGTGTGTTGCTCCCAGCTTGTCATGATAGACGTAGTTCGAGTACGTGTAGGTTGTCATCGTGCACGACCCGGAACCGGAAGTTGAAGTCGTCTCGCTCACGGTGACATACCCGACGAGAGGGGCTGCATCGGTACTCCAACCCCAATTGGAGTTTGGTTGCCACTGCTTGACTCCGCCGCTAACGACCGGAGTCCAGATGGAACTGTCGTAGACCAAATCGTAGATGAAAGGCACGCCGCGCCCAGCCTTGTGCAGAACGGGAATGACAAGATGGGCATTGAGATTGCCCAGGTTGATTGCGTCGGAGGGTCCCCCACCTATGCTGCTAAAGGCAGGTGTGCCAATGGATACTTGAGCAAAGACAGCCGAGGTCGAGATAAATATTACGAAAAGAAATCGCACAACCGCCTTCACTGTGCACCTCCCGAAACGGCAAAGTCGGCCATTATCAATCCAGTGTTGAATTGAGCAGATGTCAGTGTGGCGTCCAGAATTTGAGCGCCATTCATGTAGCGCTGTATGTGCATCGGGACCTGAATGCCAGCGATTGTCTGGTAGTTGGAAAAAACGACTTTGATCGGAATGTTAACCAGTTGGTTATCATCGGGATGCTGATTGAAAACAATTGCATAAGGCAACAGGCTGGCAGAGTCCAGGTAAAAGTCCATCGTGCTGAATTGCTGAAGGGCCGCAGGCAATTGTGAACCCGAGGTCGAGACGCAGGATCGAAGGTGTTGCACAGAATGATCATCGAAAGTTTCTTGCCCGATGTATGTCAACACGATGCTCGAATTCCCTGCCAACGACGTCAGAGGAGGGAAGAACCACACAGCGTCGGTCATCAAGTTGTGCGTGGCAGCGATTCCCGACGTGCCGTCCTGATTGACCCACTCGCCTTGGGCATACCCAGCGGACGCATCTCGAATCTCGGTACGGGTTCCGCCAGGCAGAGCCAAATCAACTCGGCTCTCGCCTATCCCGAGTGCCTTTAAGGTGGCCGTTCCCGTTTCATCCCCGTTTGGGGCCCACGTGGCGCTTCCCGTGAGCGTAATGTCTTGAATGTGTTTGCCGCCAGTGAGCGTGGCGATTGCCTTTGATGCGAAGCTAACTGCTTGCGGATCACTTCCCGGTGCTGCCGCCTGACTCAGCGCGGCATACGGAGCGAGAATCAGCACAATTAAAAGCCAGAAGCTGCTCGGAATCGGATGCTTCACCGAATAAAGAGGTCTACGTGTGTTGTGCGTCGGCATGCGCCGGGTTCGCAGCTGCTGAACCTCAATCTGTGAGACGGCAGTGTTCGTAGGCATAGAAACTCCCTTCGTTCCGAAGAGCCGCGCATAAGCGCAGTTCGATCTCGGAGCTGGTGCTTTATTAAGCGAAAAATGTGCGACGGGTAAAGCTGCTGATCGTGAGGAAAGAAGGGCGCTTCTGGGTCTAACTAATGATTTTGTCCATAATTATGGCAACCAGTAAATTCTGTCAAGATAATTCGTATCGGTTCTAAGGAAATTTGCAAGGCCGGATCATAATCATGCGAACCTCCATGTCCGATTCTTATTTCCTCTTTGGATCTCCCTCTCCCGTCCATTGGTTGTAATGGAATCCATTACAATGTAATATTCAAATATGGCTACTGCTACTGCAAGAAAATCGAAGGTCTATACGATCAGCCTCCCGCCTGAACTTGCACAAAAGGCAGAGGCGCTGGCTCAGCGGGACAGCCGCACGATGAGCGAGCTTTTCCGTGAAGCCTTCCGCACCTATTCTGCGCAGCAGGCGCGAACGACGCTGGATGAATTGGGCGAGTATGCGGCAGGCCGCAACCCGCAGGGCTACACCGAGGCCGATGTGCCCCGACTCATACAACAGGTGCGTGCTGAAAAGCCGCGCCGTCGCAGGGTACGGTCTAACGGGTGATCGTCGTCATCGACACTAACGTCTGGATTTCCGCGCTTCAGTTTGCGAAACGTCGCGGCACGCCGACTCTGGCGCTCGAAAAAGCGATGAGCGAAGACGTGATTGCAACCTGCGCTGAGATTGACGCGGAGATTGTGCGCGTCCTGACGGAAAAATTCTCCTGGGAACAACACCGGGCGACGTCGGCGCTGCAAGCAATCCTGGCGCGTGGCGTCCGTATAAAAATTCGAGGCACGGTAAAGGTATGCCGTGATCCCTACGACGATATGTTTCTGGAGTGCGCCGCCCTTGCGAAGGCGGATTTGCTGGTTGCAGGCGACAAGGATTTATTGACTCTCGGCGCGTACAAGGGAGCGCGCATCGTCACGCCCTCGGAATACCTGAAAGCAAGATGAGCATCGCGGGGCCTGGCCCGGTGCCGGGCCGGAGTGGGGCCGGTTCCGGCCCCACAACATGCCAGGATGGTTCCATCCTGGCTCACTGGATAGCAGTGTTTACGGTCATCAGAAAGCAAGCAGTGCTGGTCTACGCTTCCTCGGCAAAACGGACGGCCTTGACTCGTCCGGGGCCTTTCTTGGGAACTGTCTTTTTCTTCGACCGTGGCCTCGTGATGTTGATAGCGGACGCATCGAGCTGTGTCTTCAAATGCGCCGCATAGTATTTCTCAATCATCTCCACGCTTGTCCGGCAGTTTTTAGCAATCTGATAGATGTCGGCACCTTCAAGCAGGCGCAGACAAATATAGGTATGGCGCAGGCTATACGCCGTTCGCGGCCTTCCGTCACGGTCGGTGCGTAGCTTTTCTTCCTCAAGGATTGCGTTAAACAAATCGCGTGGCCATTTCGGAAACAGAAGATCGGTGGGTCCGGGCGTGTGCCACTCACCGTTGGCCATTGATGTGGTACGGCTGCCCGATCTTCCCGGCCCTCCATCTGGACGCAGACGCGCTTTCAACCGCTCGAACGGATGTACGGCACCTGCTGTGCTCTTGCAATAGCCAACGCCTCGCTTTCCACGTACTTCGATCTCAAGGATGGTTTGGCCGCTCCCCTCGTCTTCGATCACCGTGACATCGCGGAACTGAAGACGCATCGCCTCGTCGGGGCGGAGTCCGGTGTTGGCGGAGAACAAAACATAATCGTGAAGTTGTTCCGCTTCCCAACGGAAACGCGGCTGCTTGGGGGCCTGGGCGCGTTTCCGCGTTGCCTCATAAAGCTGCTTGTACTCTTCCGGTGAGAACCATGCTCTATGGGAAATCTTTGCGGACGCGCGATATGGCGCTGACAAATCCGGGAGATGATCGATCCATCCGTGCCGCAGAGCCGTTTTGAAAATCTGGCGCAACGTCACGGTCTCCTGGTGCATGGTGCTATGCGCTGGAGGCTTGCCGCGCATCGCCTTACACTCCTCAAGGCGATGGATGCGATATTCATTGACCTTGCCAGCCGTGATCTCGGGAAGGACCATGCTGCCGAAGAACGGAATCAGGTAGCCGTTTGTCCTCGCGTGCTGTCCGCGCGCATAGGTCGGGCTGCGCTGTCCCTGCGTCATGATGTCGAATTCACGCAAGTACAGTTTTGCAGCTTCGCGGAACAGTTTGCCGGTCTTCAACTCACCGTCGCGGAGCTTGCCGCGCAACTGCAAATACCAGTCTTCTGCGAACTCCTTCGCTTTCGAGAGGCTGTCTTCTTTGGTCGTTGTCCGCCGATTCTTCCCGGCCAGATAGCTGGCACATTGCCAGCTCGAACTGTTCGGACGCTTGTAGACGTGAACCTTGCCACCGAGGATGGTGTGATGCTCTGCCATGCGGCTGCACCTTCTGCTTCTCTATAGAAGCACAAAAGTGTGCAAGAGTTGCGCAAGCCTTGCGCTATTTCGATAATCAATACAAGTTATTTGATTTCAATAATTTATTGAAATATCGCTGTTTGATCAGCCGATTTTGAGTCCGCTGCGTCTGCCAGTTCCGCCATCCCGGCTTGTCGTCCTAAGCTGCTGCGGGTTGAGCTTAGCTCGGGCGATGCGCACTGATCAAAGGGCTGCTCGGGGAGGGTTTACGCTTCTCCCGCTCGATTGCCCGCTGAGCCCTTCCAGCGCTACGCCAGTATCGCATAGCGGCTGTGCGGCGTCCATCCGTGTTGCCGCCCGTCGAGCTTTCGAATCGTCGCGTCCGCGGCCCCGGAGCTGAACGCTACAAATCCGAGGAGCAGAGCAACGGCAGATCGCATGACTTCCCGAGGAAGATTCGCAGGACCGGCCAGGACGTTCCCGTGGGAGATTCCCAATCGACAGCATTTTGTTGTAGCTTGTTACGTATTCAAATCGATTGGGGTTTTCCCATGGCAACTCGCGTCGCCCGCTGCTGTCTGTTGATTTTCGGCCTTATCCTGCTCATTGCCCAAGGATCCGCGCAGATCCATCTCTCGCCGGCCGGCAGTGATCGCAACCCAGGCACGCAGGAAAAACCCGTTCGCACCCTAGAGCGCGCCGTCACGCTGGCAAATGGCGCGAAGCTGAACGCGAGCGGAGACGTGACGATCCTGCTGGCCGGCGGCACATACCGGCTGACGCGGCCGCTCGTGCTCGGCCCAGAGGACTCGGGCGCGAACGGGCACAATCTTGTTTTCATGGCCGAGCCTGATCAGCACTCCGGCCAGCGTCCCGTCATCAGCGGCGGGGTGCAGATCAAAGGCTGGAAGAAGTTTGATGCAGCCAGGAATATCTGGGCGGCGGCGCTTCCGGCGGGCGTCGGCGATTCGCGACAGCTCTATATAGATGGGGTGCGGGCGACCCGCACGCGCGGACGCTTGCCGGTCGCGCTGACCATGACTGCCACGGGATACACCGCAGGGGACGCCACGATGGCCTCCTGGAAGCATCCCTCCGATCTCGAGTTTGTCTACACCGGCGGCAACTCCGTGTGGTCAGAGAGGGGCGAGGGCCTCGGTTCGTGGACGGAGCCGCGCTGCCCGGTCACGAGCATCGAGGGCACGGCGATCACGATGGCCGAGCCCTGCTGGGACAACTCCACCGAGCGCGTGATGCTGCCCAATGGGGCGCGCACCGCCAACCTCGTCGGACCGAAGAGTGTGGGCAAAGAGCCCGCCTATGTTGAGAACGCTTATGAACTGCTGGGCACGCCGGGGCAGTTCTATCTGGACCGCGCCGCTTCGACCATCTATTACACGCCCCGGCCGGGCGAAGAGCTGGCAACCGCAGACGTCGAATTGCCGGTGCTGCAGGAGCTGCTTGACGCGACCGGAACCGCCGTGAACCCGGTGCATAATATCGTCTTTTCCGGCATTCAATTCTCCTACGCGACATGGATGGGCCCGAATGGGTCCGATGGTTTTTCAGAGATTCAGGCCGGCTATCAGGTAACCGGAGCGGATGGCTACGCGAAACAGGGTCTCTGCACGCTGGTGCCCGGCGGAAGTTGCCCCTACGGTGCCTGGACCAAAGAGCCCGCCAACGTGAGCCTGCGCTTCGCACACAACGTCCGGTTCACCCGCGACGCCTTCGTGCATCTCGGAGCTGCAGGGCTTGACCTGGGCGAAGGCGCGCAGAGTTGCGTCGTCGAAGGCTCGGTGTTCACCGACATCTCCGGCAACGGCGTCGAGCTTGCGAGCGTGGACAAGCCGCTTGCCCCGGACGCGGAGTTCGCGAGCGACAACCGGATCGAGAACAATCTCTTTGAAGATGTGGGCGCCGAGTACCGCGGCGGCATCGGCATTGTGATCGGCTACGCGCGCAAGACGCTGGTAAGCCACAACCAGCTCGATCACATTCCTTACGCCGGCATTTCGATCGGCTGGGGCGGCTGGCCGGACAAGATTCAAAACGCGGGTCAGGCCAACAACTCCGCGCAGAACGTGCTCTCCAGCAACCTTATCCACGAAGATATGCTCGTGCTCTCCGATGGCGGCGGCATTTACACGCAGGGCCTCACCGGCAAGTCGCTCGACGATGGCGAACGTGTCTCCGGCAATGTGATCTATAACCAGTTCAGCTCGGGCCACGCCATCTACTCTGACAACGGCTCATCGATGATGACCATCAGCGGCAACGTGATGTTCCATACCGATCACGACAACTGGGGCAGCCGTCATCGCAACTGGTACGACGATAACGACGGCAAGAACTACGATCCGCTGCTCATCGAAGGCAATTACTGGCAGCAGGGCGACGCGGACTCCTCTAAAGAGAACGTCACCGAACAGGACAATCACCTCATCAACTCGCTCCCTGAGGCGCCGGGCGGCATCATTCAGAATGCCGGCCTGGAATCCGCGTTTCGCGATCTAGTTGCGCAGCGCTTCGCGAAAGCCGCTCCGCCGGAACCACCCAGCCGCGTGGCCGCGTGGGCCGGCAACGGGTTCGCCGATGTCACCTGGAGCCCCTCGGTCAACCAAGGCGGATCGCCCGTGAAGGAGTATCTGGTACAGGCCTCTACCGGCGAGGCTATGCGTATCTCCAGCGAGAATTTCTGGAAGTACGCCTACGTCAAGTTCACCGGCCTGCCCGACGGCCAGCCAGTCACATTCACCGTGAAGGCTTTCAACAGCCAGGGACTGAGCGTACCCTCGCTGCCGTCGCGGTCCGTCACGCCGCAAGACGTTAGGATCGATCTTCCGGCCGCGCCGCAAAATATAAGCGTCCATCCCGGAAAGGGCGCGGTGAGCATTCATTTTCAGCTTCCGCCGGCGAACCCCTCCGCGGGCGAAGGGAGCCCCGTACTTGCCTTTGCGGTGACCGTCAATCCGGGCGGCCGCAAGGTGGTTTTCACCGGCCGGAACATCATCGTGCTCGAGGGAAAACACGTCACGTTCAACGTCGTCGATGGCCTCACCTCCGGCAACTCCTACACCTTCAGCGTTTCCGCCGTGAACAACGCAGGCGAAGGCGCCCCGGCGGTCGTGGGCCCGGTGACGATTCCGTAAAAAACAAGCGGCCTCGCCATCGTGTTCAACTTCAAGACTTCCTGGGCCAGAGCCCCATTCAGGAAGATGCGGCCCCGCTTTCCACACCTGTTCAGCGCGGCCGGTGCGCGCATCTCGTGCGACAATGGAGAAAGTCGCGATGACCACTGCCCCCTCCGCAGTCGTTCCCGAGCCAGTCGACGTTACCCCGCAGTTGCTGGCTGCTCACAGCATTACTGCGGATGAGTACAACCGCATCCTCGCAGCCCTTGGCCGCGTGCCATCCCTCACAGAGCTGGGTATTTACAGCGTGATGTGGAGCGAGCACTGCTCGTACAAGTCCAGCCGCGTGCATTTGAAGCGCCTGCCCACCAAAAGCGACCGCGTTGTGCAGGGGCCGGGCGAAAACGCCGGCATCATCGACGTGGGCGACGGCTGGGCCTGCGCCTTCAAGATCGAGTCGCACAACCACCCCAGCTACATCGAGCCTTTTCAAGGCGCGGCCACCGGGGTGGGGGGAATTCTCCGCGACATTTTCACCATGGGCGCGCGGCCGCTGGCGGTGATGGATTCACTGCGCTTCGGGCCGATCACAAACGAGGCCGGCCAAGCCGCAGAAGAGCGGAAACTCGCCCACAAAAACCATTCCATTCTCGAAGGGGTGGTGAGCGGCATCGCCGGTTACGGCAACTGCTTCGGCGTGCCGAACCTCGGCGGCGAGACGAAGTTCGAGGCCTGCTACAGCGGCAACCCGCTCGTTAATGCCTTCGCTCTCGGCCTCGTCCGCAAAGACGAGATCTTCTACGGCAAGGCCAGCGGCATGGGCAATCCCGTGATTTATGTAGGCGCGAAGACCGGCCGGGACGGCATCCATGGCGCGACGATGGCCAGCGAGGAGTTCAAGGAAGGCTCCGAGCAAAAGCGTCCCAACGTCCAGGTCGGCGATCCGTTCATGGAGAAACTGCTTCTCGAAGCCTGCCTTGAAGCCATGCAGACCGGCGCGATTGTCGGTATTCAGGATATGGGCGCAGCGGGACTGACCTGTTCCACGTGCGAGATGGGCGCGCGCGGCGGGGTGGGCCTTGATGTCGAGCTCGATTTTGTGCCGCAGCGCGAAACCGGCATGTCCGCCTACGAGATCATGCTCTCGGAAAGCCAGGAACGCATGTTGCTGGTGGCCGAAAAAGGTCGCGAAGACGAAGTGTTGCGCGTGTTCGCCAAATGGGGACTCGACGCGGTGATCGTGGGCACCGTTCAGCCCGGGCCGCGTCTGCGCATTCGCCATCACGGCGTACTCGTAGCCGATATTCCCAACCAATCGCTTACTGACGACGCGCCGCTGTACCACCGGCCCATCGGGATATGGAAGCCTCCCGTTCCGGTCGAGCCTCCCGCGAACGCCCAGGCCGAGCTGGACAAGGACCGCGACTTCACCGCCGACCTCAAGAAGCTTCTCGCCTCTTCGAATGTCTGCTCCAAGCGCTGGGTCTACGAGCAATACGACTCGATGGTGCAGACCAACACGGTGCACGGCCCGGGCCGCGAAGCCGGCGTGATGCGGATCAAAGGAACAGGGACTCCCGGACACGAGCGCGGCCTCGCGATGGCCCTCGACGGCAACGGCCGCTGGTGTTATCTCGATCCCAAGCTCGGCGCCATGCACGCCGTGGCGGAAGCCGCACGCAAAGTCGCCAGCACCGGCGCAATGCCCGTTGCCGCAACCAATTGCCTCAACTTCGGCAATCCCGAGAAACCGGAGATCATGGCCCAGCTTTCCGCGGCCATTGACGGCATTGCGGAGGCATGCATCGCGGTGGGCACGCCTATCACCGGCGGAAACGTCTCGCTCTACAATGAAACCCGCGGCGAAGGCATCTATCCCACGCCCGTGCTGGGCATCGTGGGCATTCTCGACGATGTGACCAAGGCCGTGCCTGCTCATTTCCAGCGGGATGGGGATACGATCCTTCTGCTCTGGCCCATCCCGCGCGGCGAGCGGCCCGATCCCAATCTTCCCGTTCCGTACCCGGCGGCCACGCTCCATCCTCCAGCCGATCCGCTGGCGCCGGCCTACGGTGAAACACCCACCATTGTTCCGGAGGACACGGAAGAGCCTGAAGTTTCAACCTCCGCCGAATTCGCTGTCCTCGGTTCATCAGAGTATGCAAATGTCGTGCTCGGCGGGATATGGGGCCAGCCCCCGCCGCTCGATCTGGAGGCGGAGGCCGATCTGCACACGCTGCTGGCCGGGCTGGCCATGCGCTCGCTCCTCCACTCGGCGCGCGACATCTCTGACGGCGGCATCGCCGTGGCCGTCGCCCAGGCAGCATTCCCCAAAGGCATCGGCGCCGCCATCGAGCAGGATGAGTCGCTGCAGGTGCATCCGCTCTTTGGGTTGTTCGCCGAGCCGGCCTCCACGATGCTGATCACGGCCGCTCCCGGCCGGGTGGCGGAGATTGAAAAGCTGGCCGCTGACTTTAACTTCTTTGTGGCGCGCATCGGCACCACCGGCGGCAACAAGCTGGAAATCCGCGTCGATCGCCAGCCGCTCATCTCCGCTCCGCTGGCTGAGCTCGAGGGCGTCTGGTCCTCTGCGCTCGAAGCCCATCTCCACAACGAGGTCCGCACATGACCCGGCTGCTGTATCAGGGCGTCTCCGGCATCGCGGACTGCGCTTCCTCTAACGGTTGTCATCCTGAGCAAAGTTTGGCGGCTTTATCGCCTAAGGTAGCCGAAGGATCTGCGGTTCTTTCATCTTTCGACGCCGACACCCTCCGCGAAGAATGCGGCGTCGTCGCCATTCATGGGCATCCCGACGCAGCGCGGCAGGCCTATCTGGCGCTATACGCCCTGCAGCACCGCGGTCAGGAATCAGCCGGCATTGCCACGGCCGACGGCCAGCATCTCGCCAACATCAAAGGCATGGGCCTGGTCTCGGAGATCTTCACCGACGAGGTGCTTGCCAAGCTGCCGGGGCCGATGGCGATCGGCCACACGCGCTACTCGACCACGGGCGATTCGGCGCTGCTCAATGCGCAGCCCATCCGCGTCGACTCGACCAAGGGCCTTATCGCCATTGCGCACAACGGCAACCTCGTGAATCTCGGCAACGTGCGCGCGCGCCTCGAGCGCGAGGGAGCTTACTTCCAGACCACCTCCGACTCCGAGATCATTGTTCAGCTCATCGCGCACTCCAAGGCCCACTCGCTGGTCGACGCAATCGCCGACTCGCTCTCGCAGGTGGAGGGCGCGTTTTCAATTGTCATGATGACGCGCGACCGTGTCTTCGCAGCCCGCGATCCCCGCGGCTTCCGCCCGCTTTCGATCGGGCGCATCCAGAACCCCGGCGCGCCTGACACCATCATCTTCGCCTCCGAGTCCTGCGCCTTTGACCTGCTTCGCGCCGAGTTTGTGCGCGACGTGCTTCCCGGCGAGCTCGTGATGGTGACCGAAGACGGCATGACCAGCCGCCAGTACGCGACCGGCGTTCCGCAGTCGAGCTGCATCTTCGAGCACGTCTACTTTGCGCGGCCTGACTCGCGCATCTACGGCCGCTGGGTGCAGGAGTCGCGCGATCAGATGGGCCGCCAGCTCGCGCGCGAGTCCGGCGTACCCGCCGATGTGATTGTCCCCGTGCCCGATTCCGGGGTGACCGCCGCGCTCGGCTATGCGGAAGAGGCCGGTATCCCGTTTCGCATGGGCCTCATCCGCAACCACTATGTGGGCCGCACCTTTATCGAGCCCGAGCAGCGGGTGCGCGACTTCGGCGTGCGCCTCAAGCTCAACCCCGTTCACAACCTGCTGGCCGGCAAGCGCGTTCTGCTCATTGACGATTCCATCATCCGCGGAACCACCAGCCGCAAGATCGTCCGCATGGTGCGCGGCGCGGGCGCCACAGAAGTTCATCTGCGCATCAGTTGCCCGCCCACGATATCTCCGTGCTTCTACGGCGTCGATACGCCCAGCAAGCGCGACCTTATCGCCGCCAACAACTCCGTCGAAGAGGTTCGCCGTTTTATCGAGGCTGATTCGCTCGCCTATCTCTCGCTCGAAGGCCTGCTCCAGTCCTGCGATGGCGGTGAGGGCAACGGCTTCTGCGTCGCCTGTTACACAGGCCATTACCCGACGGCGTGGGTCGACGTGGACGAGATTCTTCCCGCAGCAGCGACCATCTAGCTAAGTCTTTCTGCTAGAAAGATCTGCCATCATTTCTGGGAAAACTAGAGCGCAAACTAGACAAATCTCCCATTGCCAGCTCCGCCATGGCCCGGTATGGTTATCCCATCCCCCGAGCACGTAATAGGGTTATTCCACCGGTGCGCAGGACCCCCCCTCGCCTGAGATTCCGATCTCCAGCGTGCTTCTGCCCGCCAAAGGAACATGCTGTGAAAAAAGCAACTGCACAGGCGGCCAAGCCAGCTGGGCTATGGCCACGTCAAGATCACGATGCTTCAACTTATTCTTGTTCGTCTTCTTTCCCCCGCGCTCGTTCTCGTTTCCAAGCTCTTGCAACCGCGATACTGGTAGCCGGCACGGCGTTGGCTACGCAACAGGCCGGCTCCGCCCAATCTCTCTCTACCGAGAGGGCGGCCGAAGCGCAGGCTTTCGTGAATACGTCAGGGGTCGACACCCATCTCACCTACACCAACACCCCTTATTACACAGCGTGGCCGCAGATCTTCAGCGCGTTGAAGAAACTCGGCATCAAGCACATCCGCGACGGATACTACACGCTGTCCTCGACTCCCCAAATCACCACCGAACATCGGCAGCTCGCTCAAGCCGGAATCACGGCCGACTATGTGATTCCCTACCAGACCAGCATTACCACGCAGCAGATTCAGCAGTTCGCCAGCCAGGTATGGGACATGGAGGCAATCGAAGCTCCGAACGAGTGCGACATTCTGGGCGACTGCGGCGGAGGCGGCAATCTTGGTATCGCCAACGTGATTTCTTTTCTCCCATCGCTCCTGACCGGGGCGCAAGACGCACACGTGCCGCTGATGGGACCCTCTTACGTTCTGCCGGCTTCCTATCCGCAATCCGGCAATATCGCTTCGCGGATAAACCTCAACAGCCTGCATATTTACTTTAGCGGCCGCAATCCCGGCAGCCCGGGATGGGGAGCCGACGATGCCAAGGGCAACAGCTTCGGCAGCTTCGCCTACTGGCTCGATCAATCCAATATCGACGCTCCCGGCATCGTGCCTGCCATTACGGAGACGGGATATATTTCCTTCCCCTCCACCTCGACGCCCTACACGGTTCCTGAAAGCGTAGCCTCCTCGTACGATCTGCGTACCTTGCTGCTCGCCTTCAAGTACGGGTACCAGGAGACCTTCTTCTACCAGTTGCTCGACGATCCTTCTTCTCCGGCGGGATACGGTCTTCTCGACAGCAACCTGAATCCGAAGCCTCCGTTCACGGCGATCTCGAATCTTCTCGCCCTTATGTCTGACTCGGGCGGAAGCTTCAGCCCCGGCACGCTCAACTTCGCGATCTCGGGGGGCGGCTCCAATCTGCAGCACATGCTGTTCCAGAAAAGCGACGGCTCGTTCTATATGGTCCTCTGGCTGGAGGAGCCAAGCTACAATCCGGCTACCAATCAGAGCGTTTCTGTGACGCCACAGAATATCGGGATCGCACTCGGGAGCGGCTACACCACCACCACCGACTATCAATTCAATTCCACCGGCAACTACGTCGCCTTCAACCAGCCTATGAACGGAAGCTGGGCAGGGCTGACCGTGACCGACCAGATCTCCGTCGTTAAGATCGTGGCAAAATAACCGCGATTCCTTTCCACATCTTCCCCCAGAACCGGGCTACTTCGGATCCACCTTTCAAGGGCGGATTCCGAAGTAGCCCGCACTTATTGATGCCCTCCTTCTTACCCGCTGCAAGGCCCCCCTCCTCTTGAACTGACACGAATTGTGTAGGTAATCACCATGTCGGCACATCAGTAATCACATAGATTGCGCATTGGTAACCAAAAGGTACTCGGGTACTATCAGTTCAATCCTTCTGAACGTTTATAGGGAAATTTCAGCGGCTGCAGAATCCCCCCGCTTGCCCAGGAGACTCGATGTCTCGCCGAGCAATTCTGCGCCTCGGAAGAAGTGTGCCATCGTGCAATTTTCCAAGACGTCGAGAACCCCTCGGCCACGCTCGTTCGGACCAAATCCGGTCCAAAGCCCCTCCAGTGAATCAAATTCCAGTGAATCAAAGACCAGCACCCATCGTTCACATCTCTCACCCATCCTGATCCTGGTGCTGGCATGCGCGGCAATCGGCCAGATCGGTTGTTCGGCCGGGCCCGCTACCTTGCGCCCGGCAAGTGGATCAAATTCTTCGATCGATTCGTCGAATGTACCCTCCACGGCCGAGCCGGGGTCCTCGCACACTCTTCCGGCCCGCTCTGTCGGCGCACCCGGCGGCCAGGTGAGCATCTCCAAACTCCATCCCCTAGATCGCATACCGATCCTGCCGGCGAAAAAGGCCTCGTCGGCCGCGGCCTTCGTCGGGCAGATCGGTGTGGTCACGCATCTCAGCTATACCGACACGCCTTACTACACAGATTTTCCGCAGATCCTCAGCTCGCTCCAGACGCTGGGCGTGCACCACATTCGGGACGGCTATTATCCCTGGCCGTCGTCCTCTCCGATCGTTCAGGCGCATCAGCAACTGGCCGCCGCGGGAATCACCACGAACTATGTGGTTCCCTACGACCTGACCACCACCCCCGCGGCGATCGAGCAGTTCGCCGGCGAAGTGGGCGATATGGAGTCGCTCGAAGGCCCGAACGAGTGCGACGTGAACGGCGGTTGCGGCGCCTCCTGGGGGTCCAATCTCGCCTCTTTTATGCCTACGGTCGCCGCCGCCGCAAAGGACTTGAACGTTCCCGCGGTCGGGCCGTCCTTCGCTCTCCAGGGCTCTTATCAGCAGGAGGGCGATCTCAGCGCCGACATGACGGTCAACAACCTGCACATCTACTTCGGCGGACGCAATCCCGGAAGCAGCGGCTGGGGCGGTGATGATTCTCAAGGCAACAGCTATGGCAGCTTCGATTACTGGCTCGATATGGCAGCCGGCGACGGCCCGGGGCTCGGTTCAGAGATTACCGAGACCGGCTACATGGCCTACCCCACCACCACCACGCCTTACACGCTGCCGGAAAGCGTAGAGGCTTCGTACATCCCGCGCACGCTGCTCCTGGCGTTCAATCAGGGATTCCAGCAGACGTTTCTCTATGAGTTGATTGACGAGGTCTCCTCGCCGGGATACGGCCTGCTGCGTTCGGATCTCAGCCCCAAGCCGGCCTTCACCGCCGTCCAGAACCTCATCGCAACCCTGTCGGACAACGGCGCCAGCTTCACGCCTGAATCGTTGCCGTACACGATCTCCGGCGGCAATTCCAATCTGAATCAGCTTCTTCTCGAGAAGAGCGACGGCTCCTACTGGCTGGTTCTGTGGCTCGAAGAGAGCAGCTGGGACCCGGTCAATTGCGTGCCGGTTGCCGTGACTCCGGAAAACGTCAGCCTCGGCCTGACGACCGCTTACCACACAGCAACCAATTATCAGTTCGACACGACCGGGAATGTCACCCGTTCCACGCAGGCGATGAATGGAAACTCTTCGAGCCTCACAGTGACGGACCAGATCTCGATCGTCGAGATCCAGCACAACTAGCGCTCTCTCAGCCTCGCTGAAGCCCGGTGTCGGGCTTCAGCAAGGCGATCCAAGCCCGGCGTTTAAAGCGATAGCTGGAAAGACGCGGGCCGAAGAGCCTCGTAACAGGGCATGGCATTTAGCCCTGCCAAAAGCCGGGTGCCGGGTGCCCCAGGTCTCGATTCTGAGACCTGGGAAAGCACATCCTCATCGCCAGCAAGCAACGTAACCTACTTCCCACCCCGCGCCTCGATAATCCGGAAATTTCCGCTGCAGTGCATCAGGCTCATCAGGTAGAGCATCCCGTCGTAATAGCGCTGCTCGCCGGAGGGGACAGGCATCGTCCAGAGCGCGTCCACAAACGCCTTTGCGGCCGGCCCATCGGGCGCGGCCAGGCTGCCCACTGCTGTCGTAGACACCATCCCCGCGGAGTGCCGCGTCGAGAGCGGCTTGCCATCGAGCGTGTACCGGTCTACGAATGTGCCGATTCCCTGCCCATATAGAAATTTCTGGATCCGGCCGCTCAGTTCCGTCTCCTGCGGGTCTTTGCGCCACCAGGAAAAATCCACGCTCCAGTTGCTCACGCTGCGCCATGAATCGTAACTGAAGGGCGTAGGCGTCCCATCGCGTCCGGTCACCGGCGATCCATCGAAGTTGCTCCGGTCCGGCGTCAGGCCCGTCGCAGGCCCCGTGACGCGGTAGAAGAGATCCCGGCTCACATCCGCAGCCTTGGCCCAGAACGCCCGATCCTCCATGGGGCCCCACCGCGCCCACAGCTCATAAAATGCGGGCAGATGATAGGACGCATCGGTCACGCCATCAGGAGAATTCGCGACGAACTTGATCATCGTATAGGTCTCATCCACCATCGGGCCGATGGTCTCCTGGTGTGGACCGCGATTGAATCGGAACACGGGCGCCGGCGTGCCGCTCGCTGCAGCCTGTTCCGCGAGCCGGCGATTGTTCGGGCTCGGCCGGGGATGGTCCAGGAGGATGAACGGCGGATCGTTCGGATGGATCCGGAACGGGCTCGTTCCGGCGAGCACCGGATGATGCCGCATGCCGCGCAGAATCTTGTCCGCCTCTGCCTGGTAGTCGTAGATCCCCTTGCCGTTGCCCCAGCGGTGCGCCGCAAAGTAGAGCGCCATTGTGAAGTACTCTTCGCCGTCCGGCGCGGCTCCGGTCGAGCGCGGCGTGCCGTCCGTACTCATCGACCAGGCAAAATAACCCACTGAAGGGTTCTTCGGATCGGTGATCAACATGTAGGTCTCGGCCCAGTTCCACAGCGCATCGAACTCGCGCTTCTTGTTCAACTCCACGGCAATCATCATGCCGTAGCTCATTCCCTCGGTGCGCGCATCGTTGTTGGCCCAGTCGGTCACATAGGCGAGCGGGCCATTCCCGTTGGCGCCGGTCTCAAAATAGATGCGCTCTTCCTGTCCATCGCCGTGGAAGAGCTGCTGGAAGGCCTTCTCGATCTTTTCGCGGCTCTCCACCGGGGTATGCCCCTGCTCGGCAAACAGGTCGCGATACCGGTGCGTCTTATAGGCCCCGTCCCCATCGCCCGGCATGCGCTTCATTGCGCCTGGCGGCGTGTTGACATGAGGCGCGGGCGCAGAGAAAGCGGGCGTCGCCTGCGCGGGCGCGGGCGCGGGAGCCTGCGCGCGGGCAGGGCTATGGACGATCGCGAGAAGACCCGCGGCTAACATGCAGACTCGAAGACGCCGACTCACAGGATTCTCTTTTCCCCTCAGGAACCGCCGAAAACAGCTTGGTCCGCTACAGGGTCCGCTACAGGGTCTTTGTGGCCGTAAGCTGCGCGCTCCAGCTTCCATCGTCCGTGCCAAAGGAGAAAGCGATCTGGCCGGAGGTGATTTTGCCGGTGTACATCAGCCTGTAGGTTTGGCCCTCGTAATCGGTATTCAGCCAGAAAGTGATCGTGTCTCCATTGACCTTGCCATCATGAATCTCAGCCGGCGAGGTCTTGAGCCCCTCCACGGTTCCCGTCACCACGCCATCCGCGCCCTTCAAGTGGAGCGTCAGAGGCACGCTGCCGCCGTTGAAATCGAAGGCGCCCTTCCAGTCTCCGTTTACATCCGGACTGGCCGCTGCCGGGCTTGCCGTTGCCGTGCTCGCATCCGTGCCCTTCCTGGCGGTCAGTTGCGTGCCCCAGCTTCCATCCTCCGTGGCCAGCGTCACGGCCATGGCGTCGCCCGTGTCGGAGACCGTTCCTTTGCAGATCAGCTTGTAGGTCTGTCCCTGGTAATCGGTGTTCAGCCAGAAGCTCACCGCGTTGCCTTCCAGCTTGCCTTCGTGAATCTCGGCGGGCGTGGCCGCGAGTCCTTCCACGGTGCCGGTCACGGCGCTCTCGGCCGCCGACAGGTGAAAGGTGAGGGCTATCGTCTTGCCCTCGAACTCGAAGGCGCCTTTCCAGTTGCCATCGATCCCGTCCGTCGCGGCTCGCGCGCCCGGCAGCAGCGCCAGAAACGCGAGAGCGCCTGCGATTCGCAGCCAAGTCTTCATACGCACCTCTCCAAAGCACCTGAGTCTACCACATCGCGGAATGCGGATTTTGGCTGATAAATCGATTAATTCACCTCAAGTCTACGGTGTGGCCAGATCGCGGGTGGTCACGAGATAATTCAATATCAACCGGCGCGCCGCATGTTCTGGCGGAATCACCGCCAGCCGCTGCGAACCCCTCCGGATCGGATGCCCAGGCGCAATCCGCAATTGCGACAGGATTACCTGGCTGGCTTACAATACTCGCGTCTTTTCCTTACTGGGGAACGTACTGATCTATAGGTAATTCTCTTCTGAAAGCCCGCCCGCCAGTCTTTTTCAGGCAGCGGTAGTATGGACATCACTGTTTCGTAACTGAGAATCTGCGCGGACTGCGCGACCTGGATCGCGTAAAGACCGCCTGCCGCGGCGAAGGTTCTGAGCGGCCCTGTCTTTAAAGAAAGCGACGGCAACCGATATCATGTCCACCGAAGTGACACCGCAGTCTCACCAATCCGGCGTCAGCTCTTATGCCGAACCGCCGGCCCGCAAGGGATCCTGGATTCGGGTTGTCGTTTACCTGGTACTTATCTGCGCACTCGGCCTGGCCGTGTGGCGCATCTACCAGAACCAGTTAGCCGCTAAGAATCAGGCCAGCAGCCAGGCGGCTGCGCTCCTCAGCCGGCCGGTTCCCGTGCAGGTGGCCGCCGTCGAGCAGAGGCCGATGCCCATCTATCTCACGGCGCTGGGAACGGTTACGCCGTATTTCAGCGTGACGGTGAAGGCGCGCGTGAGCGGCGAGCTGATGCCGGTGAAGTTCACCGAGGGCCAGCTTGTGCATGAGGGCGACACCATCATGGTGATCGACCCCAGGCCATACCAGGCCGCGCTCGACCAGGCCAAAGGGACACTTGCCCACGACGAGGCACTGCTCAAGAATGCCCAGGCCGAGTATGCGCGCTACAAGGCGCTCTTTGACGCGGGCGTGGTTTCGAAGGAGACCCTTGACGCGGATGAGGCGAGCATGGGCCAGTACCAGGGCGCCATCCAGGCCGACAAGGCGGCGATCGAGACGGCTGATCTGCAACTGAGCTGGTGCACCATCCAATCGCCCATTACCGGACGCATCGGGCTGCGGCTGGTGGATCCCGGCAACATCATCACCGCCAACACCACGAACCTGGTGGTGATCAACCAGTTCCAGCCCATCTCGGTTTATTTCACGCTGCCGGAAAACGAGCTGCCCCAGGTGCTCAAGAAGGTGGCCGCGGACCGGGAGGTTGCCGTGGACGCTTACGACAAGGGCGACGTGCAGAAGCTCGCCTCCGGCCGGTTGCTCACCGCCGACAACCAGATCGATACCACCACGGGAACCGACCGGCTGAAGGCGGTGTTTGCCAATACGGATAACCTGCTCTTCCCCGACCAGTTCGTGAACATTCACCTGGTGATGGAAAGCCGGCCGAAGGCGCTGGTGATTCCCTCGGCGGCGCTCCAGAGCGGCGTGGACGGCGCGTACGTGTGGGTTGCGAACTCCGATAGCCGCGGCAATGGAACGGTGAAGATGCAGCCGGTGCAGGTGGCTCTGGCCCAGGGCCAGACTACGATTCTCGATAGCGGCGTCGCGCCGGGCCAGAGGATCGTAGTGGACGGCGCGGAACGGCTGCATCCTGGCGCGCAGGTGCTTGCCAGTGAGGCGCCGCCGCAGCACAATGCGGGCGCGGCCATGCCAATATTGGGCAGCCGCGCGGCCGCTCCGTTGCCGGCGGGGAGCAGGAACGGCGCGAGCACCCGGGGGCAGATGCCGTGAGCCTGAGCCCGTCGCGGCCATTCATTCTGCGCCCGGTGGCGACATCGCTGCTGATGGCGGCGATTCTGCTGGCCGGCGGGCTGGGCTATCAGCAATTGCCCGTCTCGGCGCTGCCGGAGGTCGATTACCCGATCATCCAGGTGCTCACCTTTTATCCCGGCGGCGGGCCGGAGGTGATGGCCTCGTCGGTCACCGCGCCATTGGAGCGCCAGTTCGGCCAGATGCCCGGCTTAAAGCAAATGACCTCGGTCAGCTCCGGCGGCGGCTCGGTGATCACGCTCGAGTTCAATCTCGACGAGAACATCGATGTGGCTGAGCAGGAGGTACAGGCGGCCATCAATGCCGCCACCAGCTTTCTGCCTGCCGATCTGCCGAACCCGCCGATTTACAGCAAGGTGAATCCGGCCGATGCGCCGATCATGACGCTCGCGCTCACCTCGGCGTCGCTGCCGCTGGACAAGATCGAGGATGCGGCGGACACGAACCTGGCGCAGAAGATCTCGCAGGTTACGGGCGTGGGTTTGGTCGCGATTGCGGGAGGCCAGAAGCCGGCGGTGCGCATCCAGGCCAACCCGGCGCAGCTTGCCGCCTACAACCTGAGCCTTGAGGATCTGCGCAGCGCCGTGGCCGCGGCCAATGTGGACCAGGCCAAGGGCACGCTGAACGGGGACCGCCAGTCCTTTACCATCGGCGCCAACGACCAGCTGCTTTCGAGCCAGGACTACAAGCCGGTGATCGTCGCGTATCGCAACGGCGCGCCGGTCCGCGCTTCCGATGTGGCCATCATCATAGACGCCGCTGAAAACAACCAGCAGGCCGCGTGGATGGGCCGCCTGCCTGCGGTCATCGTCAACATCCAGCGCCAGCCCGGCGCCAACATCATCGCGGTGGTCGATCGCATACACAAGCTGCTGCCGCAGTTGCAGCAGGCGCTGCCGGCCACCATCCAGGTCCACGTGCTGACGGACCGCACCTCGACCATCCGCGCGTCGGTGAAGGACGTTGAATACGAGCTCATGCTTACCATCGCGCTGGTGGTGATGGTGATCTTTCTTTTCCTGCGCAATTTGGCGGCCACCATCATTCCTTCGGTCGCCGTGCCGCTATCGATTGTGGGCACGTTCGGCGTGATGTATCTCTTGGGCTACTCGCTCAACAACCTCACACTGATGGCGCTCACCATCTCGACGGGCTTTGTGGTCGATGACGCCATCGTGATGATCGAGAACATCTCGCGATTTCTCGAAGAGGGCATGAGCCCGATGCGGGCGGCGCTCAAGGGCAGCGAGCAGATCGGTTTCACCATCATGTCGCTCACGGTCTCGCTGATCGCCGTGCTCATTCCCCTGCTCTTCATGAGCGATGTGGTGGGCCGGCTGTTTCGCGAGTTCGCTATTACGCTCGCCGTCACCATTCTGGTCTCCGCGCTCGTCTCGCTCACGCTTACGCCCATGATGTGCTCGCGCATACTGCGCGACAAGGCGCACGCCAGGGAGACGCGCTTCTATCACTGGTCGGAAGATGTCTTCAACTCGATCATTGCCGCCTATGGCCGCATGCTGCGGGTGATTCTGCGCCACCGCTTCGCTACGCTGCTGGTGACGATTTCAACCTTTGTGGCCACGGTGGCGCTGTTCATTGAAGTGCCCAAGGGATTTTTTCCGGTGCAGGATACGGGCGTGATTCTGGGCATCAGCGAAGCGCCGCAGACCGTGAGCTTCACCAGCATGGCCCAGCGGCAACAGCAGCTTGTCGATGTGGTGCTTCAAGACCCGGCGGTCGACAATGTTTCCTCATTCATTGGCGTGGACGGCACCAACACCACGCTCAACTCCGGCCGCATCCAGATCACGCTCAAGCCGCTTGAGGAGCGCAAAGTCTCCGCTTCGGAGGTGATTCACCGCCTGCAGCCCAAGGTCGCGGCGGTCGAGGGCATTCAGCTCTTTCTGCAGCCGCTGCAGGACCTAACGGTGGAAGACCGCGTGAGCCGGACGGAGTTCCAGTATTCGCTCGAAGATCCCAACCCAACCGAGCTCGCCGTCTACACCCGCAAGATGGTGGACGAGCTGACCAAGGAGCCGGTGGTGACCGATGTCGCCAGCGATCTGCAGGATCAGGGACTGAGCGCACAGCTCGTCATCGACCGCGACACCGCGGCGCGGCTGGGCATCGCGATGGCCGACATCGACAACACGCTCTACGATGCCTTCGGGCAGCGCCAGGTCTCTACCATCTTCACGCAGCTCAACCAGTATCACGTGGTGATTGAGGTCGGTCAGAGCTTCCAGACCGATCCGGCAACGCTGCAGAATCTCTATGTGAAATCCGGCAACGGCACGCAGGTTCCGCTCAGCATGCTGGCGCACTGGGAGCAGTCGCGCACGCAGCTGGCCATCGGCCACCAGGGGCAGTTTCCTTCGACTGTGGTCAGCTTCAACCTTGCGCCGGGGAAGGCGCTGGGCGATGCGGTGCAGGCGGTCAATCGCGTGGAGCAGCGCATCCAGATGCCCGTGTCAATCAACGCCAGCTTCGAGGGAACGGCCGCGGCCTTTCAAAGCTCGCTGGCGAATGAGCCGCTGCTGATTCTGGCTGCGCTGATCACGGTTTATATCGTGCTCGGCGTGCTCTATGAGAGCTACATCCATCCCATCACCATCATCTCGACGCTGCCCTCGGCGGGCGTGGGCGCGCTGCTGGCGCTGATGATCACGCATGTGGACTTCAGCGTGATCGCGTTGATCGGCATCATTCTGCTGATCGGCATTGTGCAGAAGAACGCCATCATGATGATCGATTTTGCATTGCAGGCCGAGCGCGAGGAGGGTAAATCCGCCGAGGACGCGATCTTCCAGGCGTGCCTGCTGCGCTTCCGGCCCATCCTGATGACCACGATGGCCGCGCTTTTGGGCGGGCTGCCGCTGGCGCTGGGCGGCGGCGTGGGCGCGGAACTGCGCAAGCCGCTGGGCATCACGATCGTGGGCGGACTGATCTTTTCGCAGATGCTCACGCTCTTTACAACGCCGGTGGTCTATCTCTATTTCGACAAGCTCGCCAACCGCGTGAAGCCGCATGAGATCGAGCGCAGCCACGAACCGGAAACCGTGAGCGCGGACTGAAGCTATAAGCGCGAGTCAGGCCATAAACGCGGACAAGGCCAAACGCGGACAAGGAACGACGAATGCATCTCTCGGCACCCTTCATCAAGCGCCCGGTAGCCACCTCGCTGCTCAGCCTGGCGCTGCTGCTGGCCGGCTCGGTGGCCTACTCGGTTCTGCCTGTGGCTTCGCTGCCGGAGGTGGATTTTCCGGTCATTGGCGTGCAGGCGAGCCTTCCCGGCGGGAGTCCCACAACAATGGCTTCGTCTGTCGCGACGCCGCTCGAGCGGCAGTTCGGCCGCATCGCCGGCGTGAACCAGATGACCTCATCGAGTTCGCTGGGCGCGGCCTCGGTTGCGCTGCAATTCGACATCAATCGCAACATCGACGCCGCGGCGCGCGACGTGCAAGCGGCCATCAACGCGGCGCGCACCCAGTTGCCCGCGTATCTGCCGCAGAATCCGACGTATCGCAAGGCCAATCCAGCCGATTCGCCCATCCTGATTCTTACGTTGACCTCGGACGTGGTGCCGCGGGCGATGATCTACGACATGGCCGACTCGATCCTGGCGCAGAAGATTTCGCAGGTGCAGGGGGTGGGCCAGGTGTTTGTGGGCGGCAGCGCCAGCCCCGCGGTGCGCATCGAGCTGAACCCGATGCAACTGGGCAACAACGGCGTCGGCCTGGAAGCAGTGCGCACCGCATTGGCCAATGCCAACGCGAACCGGCCGAAGGGCGCGTTTCAAGATGCGTCTCACCGCTGGGCGATCAACGACAACGATCAGATGTTCAAGGCCCGCGACTATGCGCCCATCATCGCCGGCTACAACCGGACAACCGGAGCGCCGGTGCGGCTCTCTGACCTGGGCGAGGTCTACGACGGAGTGGCGAACACACTCACCGGAGGCGTGTCGGGCATCAACCCCGATGCGGGTCCGCCCGACCAGGTGCGCGATGCCATCATGCTCTTCATCTTCAAGAGCCCAGGCGCCAACGTGATCTCCGCCGTGGATCACATCATGGCCGAGATGCCGCGCCTGAAGGCGTCGATTCCGCCCACCATCGCGATCAATGTGGTCAGCGACCGAACGTTGACCATCCGCGCCAGCGTGAGGGACGTTGAAATCTCGCTGGTGATCAGCGTCATGCTGGTGGTGCTGGTCGTCTTTATGTTTCTGCGCGAGGTGTGGGCCACCATTATTCCGTCGATTGCCGTGCCGCTCTCGCTGGTGGGCACCTTCGGCGTGATGAGCCTGCTCGGCTACAGCATCGACAATCTCTCGCTGATGGCGCTTACCATCTCGACCGGCTTTGTGGTGGACGACGCGATTGTGGTGATCGAAAACATCACGCGCTATCTCGAGATGGGCATGAGCCCCTACGATGCGACGATGAAGGGCTCGAAGGAGATCGGCTTCACGGTGCTTTCGATGAGCACCTCGCTGATAGCCGTGTTCACGCCCATCCTGCTCATGGGCGGCATCGTCGGCAAGCTCTTTCGCGAGTTTGCGGTCACGCTCTCGGTGGCGATTGCCGCTTCGCTGCTGGTGTCGCTCACCACCACGCCCATGCTCTGCGCGCGGTTTCTCAAATCGCGCGATGAAAGCCGCCATGGAGCGCTGTACCGCGCCAGCGAGCGCGCCTTCGACTGGCTGCACGGCGAATACGCCTCCGCCCTGCGCTGGGTGCTGCGCCATCAATGGCTGATTCTGGGCGTGGCAGTGGGCACGGCGGTTCTCAACGTCTACCTGTTCATGATCGTGCCCAAGGGTTTCTTTCCGCAGCAGGATACGGGGCGCATCAGCGGCCAGACCAATGGATCGCAGGACATCAGCTTCGATGCGATGCTGGCCAAGCAGAAACAGCTGGCGCAGATGACGCTGGAAGATCCGGCGATCAAATCCGTGAATGGCTTTGCCGGCGGCGGCGGCCCCGGCGGCGGCAGCAACAATATTGGCCGCTTCTTTGTTGCGCTCAAGCCGCTCGATCAGCGGCCCGGCCACGTCTCGGCCGACCAGGTGGTGAACCGGCTGCGCAGCAAGCTGACCAGCGTGCCCGGCGCCACGCTGTTTCTGCAGGCTCAGCAGGACATCCAGATCGGCGCCCGCGGCAGCGCGGCGCAATACCAGTACACGCTCTCCGATGAGAACTTGGAAGAGCTGAACCAGTGGGCGCCGCAACTGCAGGCCCGCGCCGCGAAGATGCCTGAGCTGCGCGATGTTTCCACCGACCAGCAGGATCAAGGGCTGGCCACCAACCTGGTGATCGATCGCGATTCGGCCTCGCGCCTGGGCATTACCGCCGCGGCCATCGACAACGTGCTCTACGATGCCTTCGGCCAGCGCGAGGTTTCCACGATGTACACCGCGCTGAACCAGTATTACGTGGTGATGGAGGTCGATCCCCGCTATCAGCGCAGTCCTGACGCGCTCAACGGCATCTTCCTCAAGTCATCGACGGGAGAGATGGTGCCGCTCTCTGCGATTGCGCGCTATGACAATCAGCGCACCTCGCTGCAGGTGAATCACCAGGGCCAATATCCCGCCGTTACGCTTACGTTCAACCTGGCGCCCAATGTGGCGCTGGGCGATGCGGTGACGGCGCTCGAACGAATGCAGCGCGAACTGGGTATGCCCTCCACTGTGCATGCCACCTTCCAAGGCACGGCGCAGGCCTTTCAGGACTCGCTCCGGAACGAGCCGTACCTGATTCTGGCGGCGGTGGTTGCCGTCTATATTGTGCTGGGCATTCTTTACGAGAGCCTCATACATCCGCTGACGATTCTCTCCACGCTGCCGCCGGCCGGCGCGGGCGCGATTCTTGCCCTGCTGCTCACGGGAACCGAGCTGAGCATCATCGCGCTCATCGGCATCATCCTGCTGATTGGGATCGTGAAGAAGAACGCCATCCTGATGATCGATTTTGCATTGCAGGCGGAGCGCGAACAAGGCCTGGATCCGGTGGAAGCCATCTATCAGTCGTGCCTGCTGCGCTTCCGGCCCATCCTGATGACCACCATGGCCGCGCTCTTCGGGGGCTTGCCGCTGGCCATCGGCATGGGCGTGGGCTCGGAGCTGCGCAAGCCCCTCGGCATCACCATCGTCGGCGGCCTGCTGGTCTCGCAGGCGCTCACGCTCTTCACCACGCCGGTGGTCTACCTCTTCTTCGACCGCCTGCAATGGAAGCTGATGAAGCTGCGCCGCGTGGGCGTCGAGCTCGAAGAGGCGCATGGGGATTAGGTCGTTCCGACAAGCCGTGCCCTGATTACAAAACAAAAGTGCGCATGACATTAGGCGATCCTGATTTCCGTGAGCCTGATCGTGTGCTATTGTGAAGGCTATCCCGATCAACGGACGCTGGGATTTTCCGGCAGCAATTACTTAGCCGTTTACTGAAAAGCGGCCTTATTCGCTCCATTTGCATGTGCTTTCTGCCAGGGCTTCGCACCGGTGTCTTTATTTCTATCTCAAACGAAAGGCAAAGGTTCCGATGAATCCAATCCAAGCTTCCGCGGATGGCAATCCCGTTCTGACCCTGGAGGACATTACCAGCCTTACGGAAGAGGAGAGCAAGCCGGCCGATACGCTCATGAACGTGGTGGCGCTGATCGCCGCGCGGTTCCGCACGGATGTCTGCTCGGCCTATCTGCTGGAGCCGGACCGCTGCAATCTGGTTCTAGCCGCGACGCTCGGGCTTCATCCCCGCTGTATCGGCACGCTGCGCATGCCCCTCCACGAAGGGCTTTCCGGCCTGGTAGCCGAGCAGTTGCTACCGGTCTCGCTCGCCGACGCGCGCAATCATCCCCGTTACAAATATTTCAAGGACTCGGGCGAGGAAGAGTACCGCTCGTTTCTGGGCGTGCCGCTCATCGACCGCGGCATTCTGCAGGGCGTGCTCGTGGTGCAGACCAAGGAGCCGCGCACTTTTCGCGAAAGCGAAATCCGCATGCTGACGGAGGCGGCCAGCCAGGTGGCCCCGGTGGTGAGCGAAGCGCGCACGCTTGACCGCTTCATCGCGCCGGCGCAGGAAAAATTATGGGAGCTGGCGCGTAATGTGTGGTGGTGCTGGGACCATGATTGCGTCAGCCTCTTTCGCGACCTGAATCCCGTACGCTGGCGCCAGCTGAACCAGAATCCCATCTCGCTGCTCAGCGAGATGCCGCTGGGCGAGATCGACCGGCGCGCGAGCGAGCTGGTGCTGCACAGCCGCATCAATTATGTCTACCGCCGCCAGCAGGAGTATCTTCACGCCGACCGCACCTGGGGCGCGAACCACGCCGGCGTGCTGCGCCCGCGCCCGGTGGCTTATTTCTCCGCGGAGTTCGGATTGCACGAGTCGCTGCCGATCTACTCCGGCGGCCTCGGCGTGCTGGCCGGCGACCACATCAAGAGCGCGTCGGATCTCGACATCCCGCTGATCGGCATCGGTCTCTTCTACGGCCAGGGCTATTTTTTGCAGCGGCTGGATAAAACCGGCTGGCAGCATGAAGAATATGTCGCGACCGATATCAACCAGCTTCCCATGCAGCCGGCGATCGGCGCGAACGGTGAGCCGGTGGTCATCGAGATTGCCACGCGCGGCTCGTCAATCAAAGCGAAAGTGTGGCGCGTGAAGGTGGGCCGCTGCGATCTGCTGCTGCTCGACTCGAACGTGGCCGGCAACGCGCCTGAAGATCTTGAAACCACTTCGCGCCTTTATGGCGGCGACGCCCGCACGCGCATCCGCCAGGAACTGCTGCTGGGCGTAGGAGGTTTTCGCGCGCTCAAGGCCATGGGCGTCACGCCGGGGGTTCTGCATCTGAACGAAGGCCACAGCGGCTTCGCGGTCTTCGAAGCCGTCCGCACGCGCATGGAAGAGGAGGGGCTGGATTTCTACGCCGCCGCCAGCCAGATTCCGCGCGAAGTGATCTTCACCACGCACACGCCCGTTCCCGCAGGCCATGACCGCTTCAGCGCCGAACTGATTGAAGAGCACCTGGGACCGCTGCGCGAGCAGCTCGGCATCTCGCATGAGAACCTGATGGGCTTTGGCCGCGAAAACCCCACCGACTACGGCGAGCCTTTCTGCATGACGGTGCTGGGCCTCAAGCTGGCGCGGCGCGTGAATGCAGTCTCGTCGCTGCATGGGGAAGTTTCGCGCGCGATGTGGAAGGGCCTCTATCCACACCATCCTGAAGACGCGGTTCCCATTGGCCACGTGACGAACGGCGTGCACGTTCCATCGTGGCTCGCGCCGCAGATGTGCCGGCTCTACGATCGCCATCTCGGCGTGGGCTGGCATCGGCAGAGCGGGGCCGACCAGACCTGGTCCGCCATCGAAACCGTCGATGACGGGGAGTTGTGGGAGACGCACCTGAGCCTCAAGGCGCAGCTGCTGCAGTTTGTGCGCCGCCGCGCCCGCGAACAGGCCGAGCGCCGCAATGAGCCCGCTGAGAATCTGCGCCGGCTGGACAAGATTCTCTCGCCCGACGCGCTCACCATCGGCTTTGCGCGCCGCTTCGCCACCTATAAGCGCGCCAACCTGCTGCTCAAGGATATCGAGCAGTTGGCCGCCATGGTGAATGACGCCAAGCGTCCCGTGCAGTTCGTCTTTGCCGGCAAGGCGCACCCGCATGATGAGCCGGCGAAGAAGGTTCTGCAGCAGATTGCGCAGATGATGCGCGCCGCGGATTTCTCTGAAAAATTTGTTTTCATTGAAGATTATGACGTGAACGTCGGCCGGCATCTGGTGCAGGGCGTCGATGTGTGGCTCAACAACCCGCGGCGGCCGCTCGAGGCCTCGGGGACCAGCGGGCAGAAGGTGGTTTTGAACGGCGGATTGAATCTTTCTATCCTGGACGGCTGGTGGGCCGAAGCCTACGATGGCCTGAACGGCTTCGGCATCGGCAACGGCCGCACGCACTCCAATATGGATGTGCACGACAAGCGCGACGGCGAGGACCTTTATCGCGTGCTGCTCAACGAGGTGATTCCGCTCTACTATAGCCGCGACCGCGATGGGCTGCCGCGCGGCTGGATCAAGCGCATGAAGCGGACGATCCGCACGCTGGGCTGGCGCTTCAACGCCGACCGCATGGTGATGGACTACACGCAGAAGTGCTACATCCCCGCAGCGGGCGGAACATCGAGCGAGATACGGCCGCTGGGGTAGTAACTCTCAGACAGATGCTGACGGATTACAACAGACGCCGTTCGTGTCTGCGGTCCGGAATATCCGAACGAAAAGGGTTTTGTATCAGGGCACGAGTTTACTCGTGCCGCAAGCAGCGAAAAAGGAGAGGGGCTTCAGCCCCTGCCATGGCGCGACCTGCTCGCAATGCGCATTCGGAGCATGTTCTTAGCTCTGAGCGCACCTTCTTCGCAACAACAAAAACGGGTGCCGGCCGCCGCCTGCTTCAATCCAGCCGCAACGCAACACTTTTTATCGAAGTGTTGCGGTCCTATGTGTCAGCCCGAAAATTTCAGGTGCATGACCTTGTCGTGATGCCAGACCACGTGCATCTCCTTCTGACTGTCGGCGCGGATATGACAATCGAGAAGGCGATGCAACTCATCAAAGGCGGGTTCTCGTTCCGCCTGAAAAAGGAATATGGGTTCTCGGGAGAAGTTTGGCAGCGCGGATTTTCGGAGGTTCGGGCCGATGAGAAGGAGACTTTCGAACGGTATCGCGCATATATTGTCCAGAATCCGGTGAAAGCAGGTCTAGCAGATTCTCCAGAGCAATACCCTTACTGCTATACGTTTCTGGCCCAGGAAAAGGCAGGCAGGGGCTAAAGCCCTCGTGTATTTGGCTACGACCGCGGCACGGCTGAAGCCGTGCCCTGATACGAAGCCGGGTGTTCGATCGGGAAGACACTTGCAGGGGCCCATCGCCAGCTTGCCATACTTCGAAGATCGGAACGTTACTCCCAACTGCTGCTGGGTCGGCAATCAGTTCGAATACTGTCGATCACGCGCGATCACAGCAGCGCCGCCTCGCGATTGCGCAGCCGTCTCGCGGATCGCCTCTCGGGTCCGCTCAGGAGGACGGTTCTAGTGTCAGGAGGACACATCTAGAACTGGTTGCACAAATACCGATGGGCCGAGTGAACCCCGTCCCTCAGAGGCTAAAGCCCGTTGTCTTACGGCCATTTCCGGCACGGCTGAAGCCGTGCCCTTTCAAAATACCATTTATGTGTCTGGGCCGCTCTAAGGCTTATGCAGCGCGAAGGCGCCCACATGAGCGCCGTATGCTTTATGCGGAAGAGCTGCGCTACATCGCGTAGGCTTCTTCTTCGACTTTGACCTTCTCCACCATCCGCTCGGGGTAATAGGCGTTCCGGCTGTACTGCTTTACCATGCGATTGGTGTTGAAATACGAGGCGTTGAAGGCCAGCGTACTGCGCATCAGGCGAGCCCATTTTTCCGGCGCTTCGCGATAGAGCGGAACCACAGCGTTTTCGAGCTTCCGGTAGAGCGACTGCGCTTCCTCTTCGTCGGTGACGCCGTCTTCGATCGCCCATCCGGTGGCGCCCTCGATGCAGCCCTCTATCCACCAGCCATCGAGGATCGAGAGGCTCGGCACGCCGTTCATGGCCGCCTTCATGCCGCTCGTGCCCGAGGCTTCATACGGCCGTTTCGGCGTATTCACCCACACATCCACGCCCGCGGTGAGCTTGGCGCCCAGGTCCCATGCGTAGTTTTCGAGGTAGACAATCCGCAGCAGTTCGCTCGCGGATTGGGCCGCCTCCGCCACCACGCGCTGAATGAGTCCCTTGCCGGGTTCATCCTGCGGATGCGCCTTGCCGGCATAGAGAATCTGCAATCCACCGGCGGCGTGGGCAATCTCCACCAGCCGCTTGGGATCAGTGAACATCAGGGTCGCGCGCTTGTAGGTGGCGACGCGGCGGGCAAAGCCGAGCGTGAGCACCTTCGGATTGAGCACCAGCCCGGTCCGCGAGCCGACCTCGGCCAGCAGCTCTTCCTTGGCGCGCGCGTGCGCCGCGATAATCTTGGGGATCGGCAGATCGATCGCGTTGCGGAAGTAGAGATTGTCGCGCCGCCACGCCGGAATGTGCTCGTCAAGGAGCTGCTGCATCGGTTCCGAGACCCACGTGGGCGCATGCACGCCGTTGGTGATGGTGTCGATGGCAAACTCCGGAAACATCTCGCGCGACACCTTGCCGTGCTGCATGGCCACGGCATTCGCATACCGCGAAAAGCGTAAAGCCAGCAGCGTCATGTTCAGCAGGCCTTCATGAAAGCATCCCTGCTGC
Organism: Occallatibacter sp.; assembly: GCA_036490385.1. Taxonomy (GTDB): domain Bacteria; phylum Acidobacteriota; class Terriglobia; order Terriglobales; family Acidobacteriaceae; genus Telmatobacter. Next base: position 65,644 of record DASXDX010000054.1, on the reverse strand, counting down.
TGCAGGCGCGCGGTGCGGTCGCCTCCGAGTATGCGGATCGCCTGCTCGGTGGAGAAGCGGTCGTGCCCGGCCGGCACAGGCGTGTGCGTGGTGAACACGCATTTCCTGCGCACCTGTTCGATGTCCGCATCGGTAGCCGCGCCCAGCGGGCCGCCGCCGAGCTGGCCTTCAAGCAGCGCCAGCGTAAGCAGCGCCGCGTGGCCCTCATTCATGTGGTAGACGTTTACTTTCAGGCCCAGCGCGTTGGCCATCCGCACGCCGCCCATGCCCAGCACAATCTCCTGCTGCAGCCGGTAGTTCGTATCGCCGCCGTAGAGATGATCGGTCAGGCCGCGGTCCCAGCCGGAGTTTCCGTCCAGGTCAGTATCGAGCAGGTAGATCGGCACCACATGGCCGAAACGGCCTTCGAGATCATAGCGCCAGGCGCGCACCGTGACCACGCGGTCTTCCACCAGCACAGTGATCCGCGCCGGCTCTTCGGTGCAGAAGTCCGCGGGATTCCACGGCTGCACTTCTTCCGTCTGCAGGCCGGTCGCGTCCAGGTGCTGCTGAAAGTATCCCTTCCGGTGCAGCAGGGTGAAGGCCGCAAGCGGCACGCCCAAATCTGCCGCGGAACGCAACGTGTCTCCCGCAAGAACACCCAAGCCGCCCGAATAGGTGGGCATGGCCGGATGAATCGCGATTTCCATTGAGAAATAAGCAACGTGGCCCGAGGTGGGGAAAGACTCGTAAGAAAATGGCTTGAACGATGTTGGTTGCATGCTCATGATTCTCCGTCGTGCTTCCACAACATTCCAGGATCGCGTGCATTGCTTCGAGTTGCAGTGATCCTGGACATGCGATGGCCGGCCGTTCGATACCCACGCAGAAAATCCCGATTGCCGGTCACAAGTGCAGGCTTCTCCCGCGGCCTTCTGCGGGGGAAACATCACTCAAGTTTAGCAAGGGAATCCGGCCAACTACCGTCTTGTACCGTCTTGCTGCGTACCACGGGGGTGTTACCTGCTGCGGCACGGAAAATTGCAAATCGCCGGGCCGGAGCGGGAAAAATCCCCTCCATTTTCGATTTAGATGCGGTTTGGGCGTTTATGCCTGTTCCAACCTGTGCGCGCCGTCCGATGCGTGGCAAATGTGGATCTCCGGAACAATGCCAACCTGGGCCGCATAGCGCTCGCCGAGCGACGAGGCAAACGCTTCGGCCTGTTGCTGCTCCACCAGGTTGATGGTGCAGCCGCCGAACCCGCCGCCCGTGAGCCGGGCGCCAATCAGCCCGGGCAGGTCCTGCGCCAGATCGACCATCGCGTCCGCTTCGACGCAGCTGGCTTCGAAGTCCTGGCTATAGCTGCGGTGGGCCTCGGCCATGAGCCGCCCCAGTTCGGCCATGTCTCCGCGCATCAGGGCGGTAGCGGCGGCCACCGTGCGCAAATTTTCGCTGATGATATGCCGCGCCCGCATCCGCGACTTCGGGGCCATCTCGTGCCCCCATTGTTCCAGGTCCCCCAGGGTTGCATCGCGCAGGAAGCGGATCTCCGGACGGTGAAGAGCCAGCACCCTGGCCGCGTCCTCAACCTCGGCCCGCCGGGTGGTGTAGTCGCCTCCGGACACGGAGTGCTTGACCATGGTGTTGGCAATCACCAGCGCCACATGGTCGGGAATCGGCGCCAATTGGAAGCTCAAATCCCGGCAATCGAGGAGCAATGCGTGATCCGCCTTCCCATTTGCTGAGATGAACTGGTCCATGATTCCACAGTTGGCGCCCACAAACTCGTTCTCCGCGCGCTGGCAGAGCCGGGCCACCACCGGCCCCGGATAGTTGGCCCCGATGAGCGATTCGACTGCCAGGGCCGTGGCCACTTCCACCGATGCCGAGCTCGAAAGCCCGGAACCGAGCGGCACGTCACCCCAGAGGCTCAGGCTGAAACCGGGAATCGTGTTTCCCTTGCCGGCAAGCACCTGGACTAAGCCGATGGGATAGTCGCTCCAATGCCGGCTTCGTTCGGCAGGCAGCGCCGCGGCGTCGAAGGTCTTCTCTTCCCCGAAGTTTTCCGAATAGATAACGATCTTGCCGTCGGTCCGCGGCGAAATGGCGGCCAATGTGGCGAAGTCGATGGCCGCCGGCATCACGAAACCCTCGGCGTAGTCAGTGTGCTCGCCGATCAGGTTTACGCGCCCGGGCGCGACAAAGATCGCCGGCTCGGCATGGAAGCGGCGCGTGTGCATCGAACAGAAAACCGCAGGATCGTGCATCTCGAATCAGAACCTCAACTCTAATGAAGCTTCCCTGGAAATTCCTGGAAGCGCGCCGCCCAACCAGCCGCTTAATAATCCACGGCGGACCGACGGGTTTACCGACGCAACCTGCCGCCATGCAGGTTCTTACCTAATTGAGAACGTTTTCTTCGCCGCTTAGACCCGCGCTCTCTGGAAGTTCTAATTACGCTCTCACAGCTTCGCCGGTGGCCTCGCTCAACCGCTCCCAAATCCTGTCTAGCCACGCCTCGTGCTCCGGCTTCATCAGCACAGATCGCAGGCAGGTTACCACGCCGCCTTGATTGCGAGCACCGGCGGAGTTCTCGAACCAGGAATGCGGCAATTGTACTAGAGCCAGATGGAGATGCTTCGCCGCGCACCGGTCGAAGATCTCCCGGGCGAGTGCGGAGGCTTTTCCCGGCGAATCGGCTTTCACCTTCCACACCACGATATCCAGTTCCGGGCCGCCGGAGGCCATTGTTTCAAACCATGGACCGCTCCGCAGACGCCGGTGCAGGTCCTGCGCCGCCCTTCGCCCGCAGGCCAGGCCGCGCGCGAACTCGCCGCCCGGCACCAGTGGCAAAAGCCGCTGCGTGGCCCACAGCGCGACTGCTGCGGCGCCGGCGCGCGAGCACTCCAGGCTGATTTCGCCGAGGTGCAAGTCCTTTGAAGTGAAATAGGTATACGGAGAGTCGTGCTTGTAAAACCTTCCCACGGCCGGATCGCGAAAGAGGACGCAGCCGCATCCGTAGGGCTGCAGGCCATGCTTGTGCGGATCGATCACGATGGAATCGGCCTGTGCGATGGCCGCATAGGCGCGCCGTGCCGGCTCATCGAGGTCATGGGCGATCAATCCGAAGTAGCCGCCGTAGGCCGCGTCCACGTGCACCCGGAAGCCGTACCGCTCTCTGAGCGCCAGAATCTCATCGAGTGGATCGACGGCGCCGATGGCCGTGGTTCCCAGCGTGACCACGACCGCGCCCACATCGCCCTTGCGCAGTTCCGTCTCCAGCGCCTCCGGGCTCATGCGGCCGCAGCTGTCTGCCGGGATGCCCGCATAGCTGAGGCGCAGCACTCCCGAGATGCGCCGATGCGTATAGTGCGCCTGCTCCGAGCCGACGATTCGTTTGCCGGGCGCCAACTGGCCGGCCATCCAGAGCGCCTCAAGGTTGGCGAGTGTGCCGCTCGAGGTGAGGTGGCCCAGATAGCGGTCTTGAGCCCAGCCGAAGATCGCCGCGATCTCCTGGACTGCTTCGACTTCCATATCGGAGCTGGCCCGGCCACCATCCCGGGCATGATTGTTCGGGTTGATCGTCATCGCCAGTGCGTAGGCGGCACGCGCCACCGCATGCGGCGGCTTGAGCATCTGCCCGGCATAAAGAGGATGGAAGTAAGGATAGTTGTCAGCCAGGCGTCGCGCGGTAGCCTCGAGCACGCGCTCCATGGCGTCTGAAGCCATAGCCGGTTCAGGACTCCCCGCCAGGGCAGGCTCCTGAACCTGCAAATAGGCAAATTCCTGCTCCAGCGTCTCTGTGGCGCGCCTGAGCAGATCGGGAACGGGATCATGAATCATGCCGAGTTTTCACGTTACCACATGGCCGCGTCCCACCGTAGGTAGATTGGATTCAGCAGCTTGCGAGCTTATGCCCCAAAAGGGTGCTGGCCGGACCAAGAAAGTGTATCCACATTCTTGGCGAGGATGATATACTCGCACCAGCGTTAGAACCGAACCGGGCGTGAGCAGTACTCGCCCAACCAAGCAAGATTCTGCCAGTGGTCGCTCCGATTCCTCCAGCGCAATTCAATCCAGGAAAAACGAACAAAATGGAACAAGGTACCGTGAAGTGGTTCAATGACGCGAAGGGCTTCGGCTTTATCTCGCGTCAGAACGGCGAAGATGTCTTCGTGCATTACTCTGCAATCAACTCAAGTGGTTTCAAGAGCTTGCAGGAAGGCCAAGCCGTGCAGTTCAACGTAGTAAAAGGCCCCAAGGGATGGCAAGCTGCCGACGTGCAGCCCCTGTAACCCCCCACCGGCCGGATTCCGGCAGAATCTAGCACACAAACACAATCAGGCCGGGGTGACTCCCGGCCTTTTGTGTATCTGCCGCTCGGGTTTCCCGGCTGTTCTCGGTTTTTGATTCCGGGCGTTTTCAAACTTTTTCCGCCCGGTCGAGCTTTCCATCCGAACTGCCATTGGTTGTGCAGGTGCATTTGCCGGCGCAGCGACTGCGGGCGCGCGGAAGGGCTCGGACAAAAGATAGCCCTCTTCCAAGAGGGCGTTGCTTCGCGCTGTTTCGCCGGCGCAAAGAAGCAACTGCGCTGTCGAAGATCGCCCGGCCTCGGCAGTGAAGAGATGTGTTGCGCTGCGAACGCCCGATTCTGGAAATACCTGTTCCTTAAAACGCCGGTTCCTTAACTTAAAATGTCCGTTCCTGGAAAGAAAGCGCTCAAAATAAATCGACGCCGGCAGCGATGACCTCGTAGGGTGAAGTCGCTGGCCGGCATCGCAAGCTCTACATCTAATTTATATAAGGTTCGCTCTCGCGCTTTAAGGCTCCGATGCGAACTTCAGAGACACTCTTCGGCTCCAACCACCTAGACCTTTGGACCCGTATTTCGATCTGAGCGACCCGAAAGGACTCGCCCGCTTTCTTCGAAGATCCCTTTCAGACCGCAGAGAGCTGTTTCTGCGTGGATCGAACTCTACTGCCCTCCGATTAGGCCGTTCCCCCCGCTGTTTTGCGGGTACAGATTATTCGATGCGAGTTAAAGTTCCCACGTCGGTGCGCTTCCCAAAATTCCCGCACCTGAAAGTTCAACCTGATCCTTCGTTTGCGGCGCCAGGAACCCTCCTTGCGGGTGGGCCTCGCGTCCGGGAGCCACGCGGTGTTGCCGCCGCAGCGTCTCCTGAATCTCATGCAGCATTTCCGTCCGCTCAGAGTGCGACTGCCGTTCCCAGAACAACACAAAACCCTGACCGCATACACAGCAATGAAACTCAGCGTTACCCTTCGTCCTTCTACACAGCACTTGCATTTCGTTCCTCGTATATAACTTGCATTTCGTTCTTCGTATATATAACCGGCCGGTGTTTTAAGCTATGTTCATCACGATAGCGGACCTAGACCGCCCTGCCCATTCCCCATCCATGGCAACGGCTGCGGTCTTTCGTGCCACCGTGCCATCCCCAATCGGAAGTAACTGTTGTTACTATCGGAATCTCCGCGGTTCCAACTCCACATAGACTTAATCGTCCTCAGAAGCTAGAGCAAAAGGCAAAAAGAGAAATGTAAGTTACCAAGGGAATGCATGAGGGGATGAATGGCGCGGGATGCAGCCCTTCCTCCGCCCCGCGCCTTCCCGCCTGGATTCCGGTTGCCGGCGTTATATTCTAAGGTGTTAGCGCAATCGTTTTCGTTTCAATCGAGGGACCTGAGAATCTTCATGAGCACGTCATCCATCGCCGTACACCTGCCCGACGGTGCAGTCCGCACGGTACCTGTGGGCACCACGCCTTTTGAGATCGCCAACTCTATCTCGCCGCGGCTGGCCGCGGCCTCAGTAGTGGCGCGGCTGACGCCGCTGACCGGAGCCGCGCTGCGCACCGGCACGGGCGAGGAATCAGAAGCCTCGATGTACGCAGCCCAGGACACGGCGGCGCCGCGGCTCGTCGATCTTTCAACGCCGCTCACGGCCGATACGCGCCTGGAGCTGGTCAAGGAGACGGACCCCGAGGCGCTGAAGGTGGTGCGGCATTCCGCGGCGCACGTGCTGGCCACGGCGGTGCTCGAGCTCTTTCCTGAGACCAAGCTGGGCCACGGCCCGGCCACGGATTCCGGATTCTTCTACGACTTCTATCGCGAGAAGCCGTTCACGCCCGAGGATCTCGCGGCCATCGAAGCCAAGATGGCGGAGGTGGTCGCGCGCGATGAAAAGTTTATGCACGAGTTTGAGCCGCGCGAGAAGGCCCTCGAAGGCTTCGGCCGCGACGGGGATTTCATGAAGACCCACTTCGTGACGAAGTTCACCGAGCCCGGCTCCGAGGTGAGCTTTTACCGCAACGGCAGTTTTGTGGATTTCTGCCGCGGTCCGCATGTGCCCTCGACGGGGCGCGTGAAGGCGTTCAAGGTGACGAGCCTGGCGGGCGCGTACTGGCTCGGCGACGAGAAGAATCCGCAGTTGCAGCGGGTCTATGGGACCGCCTTCTTCTCGAAGAAGGAGATGGACGAGCATTTCGCCCGGCTGGAGGAAGCCGCGCGCCGCGATCATCGCGTGCTGGGCAAGCAGCTCGACCTCTTCAGCATTCAGGAGCTGGCGGGGGCGGGTTTGATCTTCTGGCATCCGAAAGGGGCCATGATCCGCAAAATCATGGAGGACTGGATGCGCGCGGAGTGCGTCCGCCGCGGCTACCTGCTGGTTTACACGCCGCACGTGATGCGCCGGGATCTGTGGAAGGTCTCCGGCCATGATGGCGTTTACTCCAAAGACATGTTTCCACCGATGAAGCTGGACGACGCCGAGTACCGGCTGAAGCCGATGAACTGTCCCGGCCACATTCTGATCTACAGGAACTCGCCGAAGAGCTACCGCGATCTGCCGCAACGCTACGCCGAGTTCGGCAATGTCTACCGCTACGAGCGCTCCGGCACCATGCACGGCCTCTTGCGCGTGCGCGGCTTCACGCAAGACGACGCCCACATCTTCTGCACGCCCGGCCAGATTGAAGGCGAGGTTATCGCGTGCCTGGACTTCGCCGAAGCGGTGCTGAAGACATTCGGGTTCAAGGAGTACCGCGTCGAGCTCTCCACGCGCGATCCGCAGAAGGGCGGCGATTTCTTGGGCACGGCGGAGAATTGGTCGCACGCCGAAGGCGCGCTGAAGAAGGTGCTCACCGAGCGCGGGCTCACGTTCAAAACCTTTCCCGGCGAAGCCGCATTCTACGGCCCGAAGATCGATGTGAAGCTCGTTGATGTTCTCGGCCGCCTGTGGCAGCTTTCGACCGTGCAGTTCGACTTCAACCTGCCGGCGCGCTTCGAGCTCGAATATGTGGGCGAAGACGGCGAGCGGCACCAGCCGGTGATGGTGCACCGCGCGCTGTTTGGGTCGGTGGAGAGATTTTTCGGCGTGCTCATCGAGCATTACGCGGGCGCGTTCCCGCTGTGGCTGGCGCCGGTGCAGGTAGGGCTGGTGCCCATCAGCGAGCGCCATCTGCCCTATGCTGAAAAAGTGGAAGCCGCGCTGAAGACCGCGGGCTTCCGCGTGGAGACCGACGCGCGCAATGAAAAGATGAACGCCAAGATCCGCGACCTAGCCAACCAGAAGATCCCCTACATCCTGGTCTTCGGCGACAAGGAAGAAGCGGCCGGAACGGTGAGCGTGCGCACGCGCGGCAAGGGCGACCAGGGCTCCGCGTCGCTGGCTGAGTTCATTGCGAAGAGTAAGGAACTGGTGGAGAGCCAGTCGACGGAGCTGTAGAGGAGAGATTGCTGCTCAGTTTCTCGTTTCTGGCGTCTTACTTAGGCGATCGGGGATCATTGCTACGTCCAATAGACCCGCGCGCGCCAAGTCTCTCCTTATCGCCGCCGAGACGGGCGCGGAGGTAAATGCGTCCTCTATCATCGTTGGAGCCATTCCAATGCGGTGAAGCAACAAGGCATGATACAGAACGGAAAGGCCAGGCGTAATTGTTCCTAGCTCCGTTAGCAGATCGTGATAGGTCGTTGTTCCTCGCAGTCCGCCAAAATGCGTGACGTCGTTGCGGAGATTCGCGCATTTTTCGGCAAATACCTTCAACTTTTGCATCTCAACGAACTGCGAGAGAGGTTCGAACAAACGGGATAACCTATCCTGAAGACTGAGTTCGGCTCGAGTTTCGAGCTTTTTCCGAAGCCAGTTCTTGTCTGATTCCACCTTAACGTCCCGCAAGACGCGGTCAATTCTTGCCTTCTCGTTGCTGGATTCTTGGGGCAGACTTGAATCGCGGCGGTAAAGAGACTCAAGCCCTGTTATGAGTGTCGTAAAGCGGTTTTCAGCAAACATAGATTCAGCCCGAAGGCAGGCAAGATATAGGTAAACGCCGGGACCATATTGTTCTCTAGTTGTCATAAACGCGTCAAAAAGGGCTCCAATGCTACTACGGATGCTTGGAAAGCTCGACCAAAGATCCGCCAAGGATGGATTCTCTCCACTCGGACGATTGCGCAAGAAATATAAGGTTCCGCCGTTATCGGCATCGCCCACTTTGAGTGTAATTTGCGGCCAATCCAGATCGGGATAGACACCCATGAGAAGCGCAAAGAACTCTTGCAAACGCACAACGAGTTCTCGGACTTGTTCGATTCCCAAAAGCGACTCTCGCTCGTATCTCAGGATCGCAGTCTGACCGAAAGACACTTCTTTCCAGCCGATAAGACTGTCTTTGAAGAAATCTCTATCTAGATCAAACCGGAACGACAATTTTGCGTTCGCAACAGAGAACTGAAACTCCTCACGTTTGTATTCGAAAACTTTTTTAACGGTGCCGCCTTCGGCTGTTTCATCGATATTCCTAATTCGCGGTGTCTTTAGCCATTCATCAATGCCGGTCAGTTTGATATTGAAGTTCCGGACCGTGGAAAGATGTTCATCACGTGCCCCACGAAAATCCCCTCGTAAGCAATAGATGGCTTGATATTTCTCTCTGCTAACAGTCTGTGAACCAAAATGGCTACTCACGAGGCGCAATTTAGTTAAAAAAATGTAGTCAGAATCGTACAGCAAGCCTGCAATCGATTTGGTAATGATGGCTTCAGTGTTAAAGGAGTCGAGCATTGTCCGCAACCCATCTGAAAGAATTCCGTCCAACTCTAAAAGGATCTTTCCACTTTCGTCGATGGTTAGGCGGCCAGCGACCGATAAGTCGGGTAATCCGATTATTTCGCCAGTTAGGTGATCGCTCCACCAAAAGTGCCCGCGGCTGTCCAGAATGGGTGTCATTTTGGAGAATGTCTCCTTTCTCGAGTTGAATACAGAACGCTCAATTTCGAACGTCTTCTTAGGATGAGATGGTTATCGCACCCTCCGCTGTGCCAAACCCATTCACCTGCGATTCGCTCAGCGTTACAAGCTGTTCTCTTCAATGCGTCACCCAGCCGTGCATGCCCGCCCTAAAGCTGCGGCGGTCGAGCCGCGGCAGCGCGCGCGCCACCTTATCCGGAAAGAGCGCGTAATGCTTTGCGGCGATGAGCCGCTCCGGCACGCACCAGACGTCCTCTTCGGCCGTCACCCAGTGTTGACGGTCCAATGGCGACAGATTCACGGCGCGCGAGTAGGCGCGCAGCGTGCGCTCGCCGCGCAGGTTGTAGTAGTGCTCAAAATAGCTCATCGCCAACTCGCGGAGAGTGCGATAAACAGGCGTGCGGAAGCGCAGCCCTGCGAAGTTTGACTTCGCGATGCCGCCCCAGAGGCCGCGCTCGCGGTAGAGAGCTATCACGTGATCGTCATCGTGCACGGCCTCCAAATCCATCAGCAGCGGCGGATGGCCCTGCACGCGCAGCGCGGCCGCTGCCAGTAGCGCGCCTTCCATGCAATGGCCTCTGCGCTCACGCAGTATGCGCCTCGGCGATCGCGCCGAGTCTGAATAATCGTAGGTCAATGCGTCGATGAATTTCTGGATGCGCACGGGGGTCTTCAAGGCGCGCAGCGTGCGCAGCTCTTCCCGTGACAGGCCGAAGCTGTCAGCACGCTTTGACCGTTCAGGACTTTTCAAAAGATGACGCCGCAACTCTCGTAAGAAGTTGCGGCGATTATATCGCGGTGCGCACCAAAGCCGGCGGCTGGGTAGTGGGTCAGTCTGAAAAGAAATTACCTCAGGGGCTAAAGCCCAGTCTTGGTCGGCAACATTTTCGGCACGACTGAAGTCGTGCCCTGACACAAAGCAAATTCAAACTGACCCACCACGGGCGGCTGAACTTATCGCATTACGCATTGATGGCCATGCCTTCGACCGCGCCGTAGGCGTCGAGTAACGACTCGGACAGGGTTGGGTGCGCGTGGATGGTGAACATCATCTCCTCCACTGTTCCTTCGAGCTCCATCACCGCGACCGCTTCAGCGACCAGCTCGGTGGCCTGCGGGCCGATGATGTGCACGCCGAGAATCTCACCGTAATTTGCGTCGGAGATGATCTTCACGAAGCCGTCATGGCTGCCCACGATGGTGGCTTTCGAGTTGCCGCCGAAGGGGAACTTGCCCACCTTGATTTCCAAGCCTTTTTCTTTGCACTGAGTCTCAGTCAAACCCACTGACCCGATCTGCGGCTCGGTATAGGTGCAGTTCGGGATTCGGTTGCGGCGCACGGGACGGAAGAAGCGGCCGGCAATCTTCGCCATTGCGACCATGCCGCACATGGCGCCCACGTGCGCCAGTTGCGGCAGCCCGGCCACGATGTCGCCGATTGCATAGATGCCGGGCTCGGCGGTCTCCTGCACTTCGTTCACCTTGACGAATCCGCGCTCGAGCTCGATGCGGGTCTTATCCGCGCCCACGTCGGTCGTTTGCGGCGCGCGGCCCACGGCCACCAGCACTTTTTCAGCCTCTTTCACCTGCGTGTTGCCGTTGGCATCGGTATAGGTCACGCGCACGCCGGTTGCAGTTTCCTCGATGCCCTCGACCTTCGCGCCGGTGTTCACATCGATGCCGCGTTTTTTGAAGACGCGCGCCAGCTCCTTCGAAATTTCTTCATCTTCGGGAGGAACCATGCGCGGCAGAAACTCAACGATCGTGACCTGGGTCCCGAAGCTCGCGAAGATCGAGGCGAACTCCACGCCCACGGCGCCCGCTCCAATGACGACCAGCGACTTGGGCGGCTCTTTAAGCGCGAGGATTTCGATGTTCGTGAGAATGCGCTCGTTGGCCTGGAGGCCGGGCAGCATCTTGGCCTGCGATCCGGAAGCGAGAAGCACGTTTTTGGCCTTGATCTGACTCTTCGCGCCATCGCTTGAAGCCGTCACGTCGAGCGTGTGCACGCCCTCTTTGGCCGCGCCGGTCAATCGCGCATAGCCGCCGACAACGGCGATCTTGTGCTTCTTCATCAGGAACTCGAGGCCTTTGACATGCTTGGTGACGATCGAGTTCTTGCGCGTCTGCACCGCGGCCCAATCGAGCTGTGGCGTGCCGATGCCCCCTTCGCCAAACTTGATGCCGTATTCGGCGGCATGTTTCAGGTGGTCCCAGAGCTCGGCGTTGAAGAGCAGCGCCTTGGTGGGAATGCAGCCCACGTGCAGGCAGGTGCCGCCCAGCCTGGGGCTCGCGTCAATCAGCGCCACCTTCAGGCCGTACTCCGCGCCGCGAATGGCGGCTGTGTAGCCGGCTGGGCCGCCACCAATCACCGCTACGTCATAGACTGTTTCAGAAGTCGCCTCTGGCAAGGGAGCACTCCGTTCCGGTGCGTTCGCATTTCGTGCAAATGCAGCCTCAAACAGTTAGTTTAAATGGCCGGGGTTGAAGGCTCGATCTGCGCCGCAATCCATGCCGTGGCTGCGCGCACGGTCTCCGCATCCTCGCCGAAGCCGGCGATCCAGTGCACATCGGGCTCGCGCCGGAACCAGGTCAACTGGCGCTTGGCGTAGTTGCGATGGCCTTGCTGGGCGGCGGCTATCGCGACTTCGACGCTCGATGTTCCATCCAGCACGCTCATCCCCTGCCGGTATCCCAAAGAGTCGAGCGCCTTCACGGGGCCGTAGTGCGCGAGCAGGCCGTGCGTCTCTTCGACGAGGCCCGAGGCAAACATTGCCGCGCAGCGTGCATTGAGCCGCGCGTAAAGTTGCTCCCGCGGCGGATTCAATCCGATCCGCAGCAGACGGAAGCCGGTGAGCGGATCGCGGGCCATGACTTGAGACATCGGCTTGCGGCCGGCCAGGCAAACCTCGATGGCGCGGATCAGCTTGGGTGTGTCGTTGGCATGGATGCGCCGGGCGGATGCCGGGTCGAGCCGCTGCAAGATGCGGTGCAGCCAGACGCTTTCGCGGCGCTCCGCGCTCTGGCGCAGCCGGCCGCGCAGTTTTTCCTGGCGCGCAGGCGCGGCGAAGAGCCCATCCGTGAGAGCGCGCAGATAGAGTCCCGTGCCGCCGGTCACGATGGGCAGCTTTCCCCGCGCGCTGATCTCGCGGAGGGCCGCGCGCGCAGCTTTCATGTATGCGCCTGCGGTGCAGGGCTGGTTTGGCTCGGCCACATCGATCAGGTGGTGCGGCACGCGGGCGCGTTCTTCAAGCGAGGGCTTGGCCGTGCCCAGCTCCATGCCGCGATAGACGGCCACCGAATCGCAACTGACGATCTCGCCATTGAACTGCCCGGCGAGCGCGAGTGAAAGAGCTGTCTTGCCGCTGCCGGTAGGGCCCAGCAGAATCAGCAGCAGCGGATCGTGCGCATCCCCTGCGAGCTTCTCCGATCCCTGATCGCGAATCCCTGTCCCCTGTCCTACCATCGCCACCAGCCGGGCGGAAAGATCCACTTGGAATTGGTGTGGAAGAGCCACCAGGTGCAGATGGCCGCCGCCAGGATCACCAGGCCCAAGGCCTGATTGCGCCGGTAAAGGCGGCGCTGCTCTGCGCGGCGCGCCTCTTCGGCTGCCTGCTCGGCATGCGGCTTGATGCGGATTTCCATGATGGCGGTTTCCAGGGCGATGCGCCCCAGGGTCACAGTATAGGAGAGCGGATTCGGGCAATCGCATTGCGCAACCGAAGCCGCGATTGAGCATCGGAGTATCATGCCGGGGCTGTCATCCCGGGCGAGGCGAGAGTATGCTCCTGAGTATGAGAGTCCAAAGGCTGTTTCCAACACTGTTTCTTGGAGGCGCGCTGCTGCTCGGGCTCGCTCCTGGATGGAGTCAACCCCGTGCCGACGAAAGCGGCGCGAAGCAGGACGCCAGAGCCGCCGGGAAGGACACCAAGAAGGTGGCCGTGAAGACCGGGAATGGCGTGAAGAAGGGAACGGGCAAGGCGTTGAGCGCCACCAAAAACGGCACGAGGAAGGTCTTTCACAAAACCAAGACTACGACCAAGGGCGCGGTGGATGGCGGCAAGGACGGGGCCAAGCAGTAGCGGTCGCGGCGACCATTTAGCCCCGGTTGCGGGAGGATGGCCGGACGTGGTCTCTTGAACGCCGGAATCCCTAACTTTGAGCGCCTGCGAGGAACATCTCAAGCCGTGTGCGGGAATCAGGGCGCCTTCTCGGCGCATCTTTCCTCGCGTTTGACTTCCCCTACCCGCATTGCCGACCATGGTTCTTCGGGCCTCCGCAGAGGCCGGTGAAGGAATTTCCTGATGAAGGTGTTGATCCTTGGTTCCGGGGGGCGCGAACATGCGCTGGCCTGGGCGGTGGCGCGCAGCGGGCGCGTTACGGAAGTGGTGTGCGCGCCGGGCAACGGAGGCATTGCGCAGATGGCGCGCTGCGTCCCGGTGAACCTGAAGGATCTGGACGCAATGGTGCGGCTGGCCAGCGCCGAGCAGCCTGGGTTGACGATCGTGGGACCGGAGCTGCCGCTCGCGCTGGGCGTCGTGGACGCGCTCCAGGAACGGGGGCTGCGCGTCTTTGGGCCGGCGCGCGGCGCGGCGATGCTCGAAACCAGCAAGGGTTTCGCTAAACGCTTTCTGCAGCGGCACAACATTCCCACGGCCAAGTACGCGATTTGCGCCACGGCCGCTGAGCTCGAAAAGGCGATAGTTGCCTTTCATCCGCCGATGGTGGTGAAGGCCGACGGGCTGGCTGCCGGCAAGGGCGTGATCATCTGCAACTCGCGGCCGGCAGCCCTGGAGGCCGCGCAGGGCCTTTTCACCGGCGCGCTGCTGGGCGAGGCGGAGCGGCAGGTGGTGGTGGAGGAGTTCCTGGAAGGGGATGAGGTGAGCTTTCTCTGCCTGAGTGACGGCACGCACGTGGTACCGCTGCTTCCTGCGCAGGACCACAAGCGCATCGGCGAAGGCGACACCGGCCCGAACACCGGCGGCATGGGCGCGTATACGACCGATGAGCTGCTCGCTCCGGCGATGCGCGAGTGGATTCTGCGCCACATCGCCGAACCCACGGTGCGCGGCATGGCCGAGGAAGACACGCCCTTTGTCGGCGTCCTGTACATCGGGTTGATGATGACGGCGCGCGGGCCGGAGGTGCTCGAATTCAATGTGCGGTTTGGCGATCCGGAGACGCAGGCCATCCTGATGCGGCTCGACAGCGACGTGGTGGATGCACTGGAAGCGTGCATCGACGGCCGTCTCAACGGGACGGAGCTGCGCTGGGCTCCCGGCGCATCAGTCTGCGTGGTCGCGAGCTCAGCCGGCTATCCCGGCGCGTACAAGACCGGGCTGCCGATCGCCGGCCTAGGAATGGCGGCGCAGGTTCCGGGTGTGCAGGTATTTCACGCCGGCTCGGCTCAGGTGGGACCGCAACTGCTGACCGCGGGCGGCCGCGTGCTGGGCGTGACGGCCGCGGCCGGATCGCTCGAGGAGGCCTTGGGGCGGGCTTATCAGGCGCTGGCTGAAATTCAGTTCGAGGGGGTTTACTACCGACATGACATTGGCCATCGCGCGCTGAAGGCGAAGATATGACGTCTGGAATCAGTCTCGAAGAGCTGATGGCCTGGAATCAGGAGTCGGCGAACTACTGGAAGAACCACTTCGACGTCAATCCCGCTCTGCTCGCATTGCCTTGCGACATCGGCGGAACGCAAAACGTGCAGGAGTTCGTGCGGCATATCTGGGGGGCTGAATTGCGGTGGGCGCAGCGCCTGGCGGGATTGCCTGTGATCGCCAAGGAGGAGCTGCCCTCCGGTCCGTTGGACGCGCTTTTCAATCTGCATCGCCAGGCCGAGGAAATCTTCGACGATCTGCTTGCCGCGCCGGCGGCGAGCTGGGAGCAGCCTTACACTCTTGACCTCGAGTCGGTTCCGCCTGAGGCGCGAACGATGTCGCGGCGCAAAGTCGCCCTGCACGCACTCTTCCACGGTCAACGCCATTGGGCGCAGATGGCCACGCTGGTTCGCACAGCCGGCTTCCCCTCGAAATTCCGAGGCGATCTGTTGTTCAGTGTTGCGCTGCGCTAGGCCGATACGCCCTGGTCTTTAGTCCTGCGCCGCGCTTGCCACCGGCACCGCCTGAGCCCTGCCCTGCTTTTGGAAGCAGGAACGGCACAGCACGGGCCGGCCCTGCGTGGGCTTGAAGGGAACGGTGGTCTCCGTGCCGCACTCGGAGCAGGTTGTCCTGGTTTCAGGACGGACCCTCTGCGATCCGCGGGCGCGCTTTGCCTTGCACTGCTTGCAGTGCTTGGGGTCGTTTTTGAATTGTTTATCGTGGAAAAAGACCTGCTCGCCCGCCGTAAACACAAACTCGGCGCTGCAGTCGCTGCACTTCAATACTCGATCGGTGAATTCCATGACCGGCTTCCCCAAAACAGGGAGAAACACCGAAATCGGCCATGGCTCAGATGAGAGGCGCCGTCGCGGTTCCCTGTTTACGTTCGTCGTGCACAACAAGGGCCCGGACCGCATCGATAAAGAGGCGGCACTCTAAATTTCAAACCCGCCGCTGCGGGATAGATACGCGATACAGAGGCTCAACGGGTGTTGAGCCACCTAAGGCATTTTAGGAAAGAGTGCGAGGGTTTTGCCCGAGTGCACGGCCGTCGCTCCCTCTCGGTTGCGCCCGCCTTTGCATCACTGCTTCGCCCTGCAGCGATTCCTAAAACCCTATAGCCAAATGATTGCCACCGGCCGCTCTTGCGGTTCTGTAGCGGCTTCCGCAGATTTCAAAACGGAAGCCGCCCGCGAACGGTGTAATTGCAGGTTAAGGCTTCTTAATCCTGCTCTTTACGAGCTTTCTTGCGATTCCGCTTGCGCGCCAAAGCTGCTTTGACGCGGCGCTTTTCGCCGGGCTTCAGGTAGTAGGAGTGACGCTTGACTTCCTTGATAATGTCCTCCTGCTGTACCTTACGTTTAAACCGGCGCAGCGCATTCTCGAGCGGCTCGCCTTCTTGAACGCGAACCTCAGCCAAAAGACTTCCACCTCCGAACCTGCCTGGGCGGCTGGATCTATCATACTGGAGTTCCTGCGCAAACTCCACATTGGGCTAGGGAACTCCCTAGGATTCACCGTTGCAACAGCAGTTGGCAGGGACGCAGGTATCGGCGCGCTCGAATGCTCAAGATCCTGGGCGAAGTCCGCCTTCGCGGGGAATACCCGATGAATAGGGCCGCAGCCCTGATGTTTCTCTCATGGCAGAAAAGCGCCATCGACATGCCGCGGTTGATTGATGTAGAAAGCTATACACGGTGCGAAAATGGCGGCTGGAGCCGCTGCGGGATCCGGGCCCACCTCGCTGGGGAAAAAGCAAAACCTAACCGAGTCAGGTGATGGCTAATTCAATGGAAAATTTGTAAAAATCGCAAGCGGCTGCCGAAAGGCTTGGTAGTCTTCGGAAGATTCAGTTTCGCCCGAACGGCGAACAGCACCCGGCTGCCTGGTGCGGCCACCCGGATTGCAATGCACTTAAACGAAAGACAGAAAGTTCTTGTAATAGATGATGAACGGAATGTCGCCGACACCTTGTGCGCGATTCTGTCCGGCAACGGCTACGAGTGCCGCGTCGCCTACTCGGCGGAGGAGTCGATCGCGGTGGTGGCGCAATGGGAACCCGCGCTGGCGATCATCGACGTCATTCTGCCGGTGATGAGCGGCATCGATCTGGCCATCCTGCTCAACGCGAAACATCCTGCGGTGAAACTGCTCCTGATATCAGGCCAGCTGCTCACTGGGACCATGCTGGAAGAGGCCGCGAACCACGGCCACACCTTCGACATTCTTGCCAAGCCGATTCCCGTGCCCCAGATGCTCGCGGCCGCAGCCAATCTGCTCGCGCCGCCGCCCGGTGCTGAATGATGCGCCGCCCCCGGCTGTAAACTCTCGACAGAGGGTACAGATGGTTCGCAGTTACCAGGGCAAGCTGCCGGCATTCGGCGCGGGATGCTACATCGATCCTTCCGCGCAGATCCTCGGCGACGTCGTCCTCGGCGAGCGCTCCTCGGTGTGGATGAACGCGGTGATTCGCGGAGACGTGAACTCGATCCGCGTGGGCTGCTGCTCGAATGTGCAGGATTGCGCCGTGCTCCACGGCCAGCGCAATCTCTACCCGGTCACGGTCGGCGACTGGGTGACGATCGGCCACAATGCCACCGTGCATGGCTGCGTGGTGGAGGATGAGTGCCTGATCGGCATCGGGGCTCGCGTGCTCAATAACGCGCGGATCGGCAAGGGCTCCATCATCGCCGCCGGCTCGGTTGTGCCGGAGCACACGATTGTGCCGCCCGGCACCTTGTGGGCCGGCGTGCCTGCCAAACTGCGCCGCGAACTTACCGATAAAGACCGGGCTCTGATCCTCGAGTATGCTCAGAATTATCTGGACTACGTCGGGTTCTATCTGGCCGAAGCGGAGAGTGTAAGGTGAAGATAACGTTTGGTTCATCTACCGCCCTTCCTGTTTCCTGTAACGTCTAAATTTCCGTGAGAGCTACCAGGAAGAGCATGATCCGCCCCGTGCACACACTTGCTTTGACTCCGATGCTTGCGCTTGCTTTTAGCTGCTGCATCCACGCGCAAGACACAAGCGGTTCGCTGCCGAATGCGCCGCAGCCGCACGATCAGTCCGGCGAGCCGGTCACGTTGCGCAACGTTCCCAGGAGTATTCTCTCGGATCAGGCTGCGATCTGGACGAGCCCCGCGCACTTGACTGGTTCCAATGCGGTGGGTCCGGCGCTTCTGGTGCTGGGCACGACGGTGCTGATTACTACCGATCACCAGGTGATGTCGGATCATTTTCACGACACTTCGCTCGATAACCACGCCACGACGGCTTCGACCGGGCTGGTGGGCGGATTTGTCGCCGCCCCGGCGATCCTCTATGGGCTGGGCCACATACATCATGACGACCACGCGACCGAAACCGGGATTCTTGGCGGCGAAGCCATGGTGGACAGCCTGGCTGTCGACGAGGTGCTGAAGCTTATCTCACTGCGCGAGCGCCCCACGCTGGATGGCGCCAAAGGCAAGTTCTTCCAGACGAGCGTCGGCTTCGATTCGTCCTTCCCGTCGACCCACAGCATGATTGCGTGGTCTTCGGCTGCGGTGATTGCCACGGAATACCGTGGCCCGCTGACCCAACTCGCCGCCTACGGACTGGCGACCGGGGTGAGTGTGGCCCGCGTTGTGGGCCGCCAGCACTTTCCGTCCGACGTGCTGGTGGGCAGCGCCGTGGGCTGGATGATCGGCCGCTATGTGGTGCATCGCCACCGGCACGCCGACTAGTCGCGGCCAAAGCGAGCGGCTTGCGATTCTAAGCCTGATCGCTTTCTTTCTACACTGGCGATGGATTTCGCTCCGGAAACTGCCTCTGGTGCCAGTAAGGATATGCGGGCTGGATCTCGCTGGCCTTGTCCAACGTGGATATTTGTTCCCCGGTCAGATTCCATCCCACGGCGCCCAGATTTTGCCGGAGCTGCTCCTCATTGCGCGCGCCGACGATTAGGGAAGCGACCGTGGGCCTCTGCAGCAGCCAATTGAGCGCGATCTGCGGAATCGTCTTGCCGGTTTCGGCGGCGACGGCGTCCAGCGCGTCGACTACCTTGTAGAGATACTCATCTTCCACCTGCGGGCCCCTATCCGCAGTCTTATGCAGCCGGCTCACTTCCGGCACCGGCTTGCCGCGGCGCAGCTTGCCGGTAAGGCGGCCCCATCCGAGCGGGCTCCAGACGAGTGCGCCGACTTTCTGATCGAGCGCAAGCGGCATCAGCTCCCCCTCGTAGTCGCGGCCGACGAGCGAGTAGTAGACCTGGTGCGCGACGTAGCGCGTCCAGCCATAGCGGTCGGCCACGGCGAGAGACTTCATCAGGTGCCAGCCGGAAAAGTTCGAACAGGCGATGTAGCGGACTTTGCCTTCGCGAACGAAGCTGTTGAGCGTGTCTTGCACCTCTTCGATGGGCGTGAGCGCGTCGAAGCCGTGCAGATGGTAGATGTCCACGTGATCGGTGCCGAGGCGGCGCAGGCTGCCTTCGATGGAGCGGCGCAGATGGTAGCGCGAGGAGCCAACATCGTTGGGTCCGTCGCCCAGCCGGAAGGTGGCCTTGGTGGAGATGAGCGCCTTGTCGCGCCGGCCTTCAAGCGCTTTGCCCAAGACTTCTTCCGACCGGCCGTTCGAGTAGACGTCGGCGGTGTCAAAGAGCGTGACGCCGGCTTCGAGGCAGATGTCCACGATGCGGCGCGCTTCGGCGATGTTGTCGGTGGCGCCCCAGGCGTCAAAGAACTCACTGCCGCCGCCAAACGTGCCGGCGCCGAAGCTCAGGACGGGAACCTTGAGGCCGGAGCCTCCGAGAATGCGGTATTCCATGGGTGGTCAGATGCTACGCCCGAAGCCAGGCTTCAAGACCCTTCCTTCCCATCGGCCTCTCATCCCGCATGACGAATCTAGATCGGGATTGAGTTGACAACTCTCGGAATAAGACATACATTGTAATTACAATATATATACAAAAATTACTTAGATTTAGTAAAGCATGGAGAACTTATGAATGGGCCAGGACTGGAGTTTGAGTGGGATGAGGCTAATAAGGGACATATAGCTCGGCACGGCGTGACGCCAAAGGAAACAGAGGAGGCTCTTCTCCTCGGCACGCTCGAAATTGAAATGCAGGTTGCCAACGCAAGCGACGGGGAGGAGCGGCTTTTGCAGCTTGGAGAAACAGCACAAGGACGAATCTTACAAATTGTCACGACTTGGCGCGGCGGCAAGGTAAGAGTCATCTCCGCATGGGACGCACCCAGCCAGCTTGAGCAGTACTATTTTGCCGAAATGAGGAGGCGATATGGAAACATTGAAGATTCCGAAGTTTGAAAACGAGGCTGACGAGGCCAATTGGCTCTACGAGAACCGCGAAGGTTTGGCCGCGGCATTTCTGCAGGCTGCGCAGGAAGGACGAGTGCGGCCAGGAATGCTGAAACAGCGCGGAGCCACGCCTCCGACCACCATTCGCCTTGCGTCGGAAGACATCTCGCGCGCGAAGATGCTTGCTGAGCGGCGTGGCTTGCGCTATCAGACTTATTTGAAGATGCTGATCCATGAGGCGCTGGAACGGGAGGAAAAGGCGAGCTAAGGCAGCGATCGACCACTTAAAATCGACTTGGAGCGGCTCGACAGACGCGCATTGACAGCATTTTGCTGGAATCGATCAAACGTCGGGCAAAGCGGAACTCAAGATTGGGCCTCTGCGCTCTTTTGCTCTTCCGCCCAGAGCCATGCGGCGACTGCCTCTTGAATGTTGGCCGTAGCCTCTGCTTCGTCCCTGCCCTGGCTTACGCAACCCGGTAATTCTGGGCACTCGGCGACAATCCAACCGCCCTCATTTCTCCTCAGAATAATCTCGCGGCTCATGGAGTTCTCCTTCTCTCCCATTCCTCCGCACTGGCGACGCGTCTTGCATTGTCACATCTGAACCACCAAATGGATGTTTGATCCGTTTGAGAACCCGTGAGGCGACAGGACGCCAAATCATAGATGGTTTAGCTCATGACTTTATCTTGAGATCCGTCTCGGCGTGACTTCTCATAGTCTTAACGAGACGCCCATATTCGTCCAGCAGATCGCAATAAACTGATTTAGGATCGCGATATTCCGGCCCGGTTTGGCTGTCTTTCATGGATGTGTACATCTGCTTCAGCGCGCGATTATTGATTAGTTTCGGCATGCTGGCAATTTCTTTCGATGCCTTTCCCTAAAATCCTTCCAATCATTGTCAAACTTGATATCGATTAGTTTCTGCGCAATAAAGATGAATGGCATTATCGCTATGGCGTCGATTTTACGTTCCATTTCGTTCCATTTGTTTACAAGCTCTTTTGCCAACTTCTCTTCTTTGCCAATTGCGAGAAATTCCGTTTCGTAAATTGGGGGAAACTCCCTTTGCACCTCCGTAATTGCGCTGAATAATTCCTTCCACTCGGCCTTCTTTTGGTCGAGAATCCAGCGCTTATGATCTCTCTTGCTCGTCGCCCGGAAGGACCAGATTGCAATCCATACGCCGCCCGCTACTGGAACGACGCTGAGAGAAAATTGAAGAAGCCACTTCACCCACGATTCGGGAGCAGCCTGTTGCACGCACTGAATCTGCACCGGCGAATGCGCCACCGTATCAACGAAGACGGCAATCAGCGAAGCCACATGAATAACCATCGCTCCCACCTTGTATCCTATGAAGTTGCTCCAAAGGTTAGCATTATGAGTCAAACCCTGAAAGCTGTGCGCGGGACGCGCGATCTTTTGCCGCCGGAGACGGCGTTGTGGAACCGGATCGAGGCGACGGCTCGCGCTGTTTTTGCCCGCTACAACTTCGGCGAGATCCGTACGCCGGTCTTCGAGGATACCTCTCTCTTTGCCCGCGGCGTGGGCGAGGAGACGGATATCGTCTCGAAGGAGATGTACACGTGGGAGGACCGCGCGCGGGCGCAGTCGGAGAAGGCACAGTCGCTCACATTGCGGCCCGAGAATACGGCGGGCGTGGTGCGCGCCTATATCGAGCACAAGCTGGGCGAGACGGGGCAGTTGCAGAAGCTCTACTACATCGGGCCGCAGTTCCGGCGCGAGCGGCCGCAGAAGGGGCGCTACCGGCAGTTCTTCCAGATCGGCGCGGAGGTGATCGGGCCGCCATCTTCGGGCAGCGAATCGCCTTTGCGGGACGCCGAAGTGCTCGAAATGCTGGCTACGCTGCTCGATGAGCTAGGCATCACCGGTTGGACCCTGGAATTGAACTCGGTTGGATCCGCGGCGGACCGTGCGCGCTATAACGAAACGCTGCGTGCTGCGCTGGTTCCGGTGGTGGGGCAGATGTGCGAAGATTGCCGGCGCCGCGCCGTGACCAATCCACTGCGGGTGCTGGATTGCAAGGTGCCGGAGGACCAGCCGATCATTGAGAAGCTGCCGGTGATTGCTGACTCGCTCGACCAGGAATCCAAAGATCACTTCGCGGCAGTGCTGGCGGCGCTCGATGCGGCCGGCGTGCCGTACAAGCGCAATCCCCGGCTGGTGCGCGGGCTGGATTACTACACCCGCACCGCGTTCGAGTTCACCCATGGCGGGTTAGGCGCGCAGAATGCGCTGCTGGGCGGCGGGCGGTATGACGGGCTGAGCGAGGCTATCGGCGGGCCGAAGGCGCCGGGGATTGGCTTCGCCATGGGAGAAGACCGGCTCGTCCTCACGCTGCAGGCGCTCGAAGCCGCGCTAACAGAGAAGATCGACGCGTATATTGCGCCCCTCGGCGATAGCAAAAATCCGGCTATAAATATTCGGGTCAACGCAGAGGCTCTCTTACTGGCTCGCGAGCTTCGCCGGGCGGGTTTAACCATCGAACTAGGGGATAGCAGATTTCGCCTTGGAAAATCGTTCGAAATCGCCGACAAGATCGCGAGACGAATGGTAATCCTGGGCGAAGATGAGATTCAATCCGGTATCCTGAAAGTGAAGGACTTCGAGAAGAGCGAACAGTTTGAAAAGCCGCGCGCCGAACTGGTCAACTTCCTCAAACAATGAGCGCGAGCTGTCGGGTTTTGCGCTTTCCCAGGTCTCAAAATCGAGACCTGGGGCACCCACGTTTGTGGCTGGTCGCGATTGCGAGTGAAAGGGTAGGGTAGTGCTCGACTTTTTAGGGAACCTCGAACGGACGCATCTCTGCGGCACATTGCGCGCGGGTGATGCCGGCAAGCAAGTGGTCCTGATGGGCTGGGTGAACCGGCGCCGCGATCACGGCAACCTCATTTTCCTGGACCTGCGCGACCGCTCCGGCATTTGCCAGATCGTGCTCGACAAGGAGCTCACGCCGGAGGGCCACGCGAAGGGTGAGCAGGTGCGGCCCGAGTATGTGGTCGCGGCGGTCGGCAAGGTGCGGCTGCGGGCTAAGGACGCCATCAATCCGAAAATGGATACGGGCGAGATCGAGATCGAGGCCACCGAACTGCGCGTCCTGAACGACACGCGGCTGGCGCCTTTCTCACCCGCTGAAGAGGCGATCAAGGATGAAGAGGTCCGGCTCAAATACCGTTACGTTGACCTGCGCCGCACCGAGATGCAGCGCAATTTCAAGCTGCGCCACGAGATTACGCTGGCGATTCGCGAGAGCCTGAGCAAGCAGGGATTTCTAGAGATCGAGACGCCGATTCTGACCAAGTCCACACCCGAGGGGGCGCGCGATTTTCTGGTGCCCAGCCGGGTGCATGCGGGTGAGTTCTATGCACTGCCGCAGTCGCCGCAGATCTTCAAGCAGATCCTCATGATTTCGGGCTTCGACCGCTATTTTCAGATTGCCCGCTGCTTCCGCGATGAGGATTTGCGCGCCGATCGCCAGCTTGAGTTCACGCAGGTGGATCTCGAGATGAGCTTTCCGCGGCGCGAGTCGGTATTCGCGGTGGTGGAGCAGTTCGTGGCTGCGGGCTTCGCGGCTGCAGGAGTTACGCTGCCCACGCCGTTTCCGCGCATCACCTACGACGATGCAATGCGGCAATTCGGCAGCGATAAGCCGGACCTGCGCCTGCCGGGACTAACCGACGTGCGTTCAGCGTTCACAGACGAAGCACTGGCCACGCTGCAGATCGACCCGGCGCTGCCGGTGGTTGCGCTACGCATCCCCAACGTGGGCGAGCTGAGCCGCAAGGATCGCGAAGACAACCATCCGCTCTTCGACCTGAAGAAGGGCGCGAAGTTCGTTGACGATTTCAAGCGCCTCGCCAAGGGCTTTTCTGAGGCCGCGGCCAAGGTGCGCGAGCTGGCGGGCGCGGCTGAGGCGGACTTCGTGATCGTGGTTGCCGGCGACCCGGCGCATCACATCAAGGCCAGCGACACGAAGTTTCCGGGCCGGCTTTCGGAGCGCGAGATCAATGTGTACGCGGCGGCGGGCAACTTCCGTACCGAGCTGGCGAAAAAGTATGCCGACCGGCATGGGGCCTTCAAGATCACGGAAGAGGCGGTCGAGGCCGCGCACGCGCACGGCACTGCTGACGCGATAGAGGGTTCGAACGCGTTTCATCCCATCTGGATCGTCGATTTTCCGATGTTCGAGTATGAGCTGGCGGCAGGCA
The DNA here is from genome assembly GCA_036490385.1 of Occallatibacter sp. GTDB lineage: Bacteria > Acidobacteriota > Terriglobia > Terriglobales > Acidobacteriaceae > Telmatobacter. The sequence goes on along the minus strand of DASXDX010000054.1, from coordinate 41,256 downwards.
AGTGGGTTCCGGCGCACCATCCCTTCACCGCCCCGTATGAGGCCGACATGGCCAACCTCGTAACCGATCCGGCCAGCGTGCGCGCCGATTGCTATGACTTGGCGATGAACGGGCTGGAGCTTGGTTCGGGGTCGATCCGGATTCACCGCAAGGATGTGCAGCAGCAGATATTTCAGTCGCTGGGCATCAGCGACGAAGAGGCGCGGAAGCGGTTTGGGTTCTTCCTGGACGCGCTGGAATACGGCACACCGCCGCATGGCGGCATCGCGCTCGGCCTCGACCGCATCGTGATGCTGCTGGCCGGCGCGGCCAACCTGCGCGAAGTGATTGCATTCCCGAAGACGGCCAAGGCGATCGACCTGATGGCCGACGCGCCGACAACGGTGACGGAGCAGCAGTTGCGGGAGCTGCATATTCGGGTGGCGACGAAGAGTTAGCTGGACTATGCGCGGTCGAGCTCGGCAAACATCTCGCTGAGTTCGACGCGGATCGGTGTTCCCGGCACGGACAGCTCACCGGTCCGCACCTCTTCGAGTGCGGACCCCGTATACCGATAGGCAATGCGCGGCTCCGGGTCGATGATCCAGATATGCCCGACGCCGAAGAGACGGTACTCGGCGGCCTTCTCTTGCATCGCGGTCAGCGAATCTTCAGGCGAAAGAATCTCAATGGCAATCAGAGGCGGTTGCGTAACGTAGCGCTCGAATTTGTCGCCTGCCCGCATCACGAGCACATCCGGAACCCGAAAATTTCTGGCCTTGGTCTGAGTGCGAAGCTCGGGAAAGACTTCCACCCGCCACTCGTCGCGCTTGATCGCAAATAGGACTGTCAGGAAACGCTGAAGTATCGAGTGCTCTTTCTCGCCCAAGTTGCGCTCCTCGATCCGCCCGTCCACAAACTCGCGATCCGGGCTCCAGCTTGTGCGCAGATATTCCCGCACAGTCCAGAGCTCTTCCGAATTGGGCAGTGTCGCCATACGGTCATTCTCGCGCGAAAGCAGTGTACTGCAAGGAGAATCCAGGTAAAAACCGCATTATTCCGATTCCGTATCCGTCCTCGCGTCGTTGTCGCCTTCGACGGAGATGCGCAGGGAGCGCAGGAAGTGGAGGTCGTTCTGGGTGAAGGGGCCATCCTCGCCGCCGGCTTCCCCGCCCGCCTCGGAAGACTCGGCCGGCTTGGCGCCAACCTCATTCAGGCCGATGGTCGCTTCGAGCATCAGCAGCACGTCAAAGCCATGCTTGCGGATATCCTGGACCACGCCGGCGATCTGCTCGCTCTCGATGACCGACTCGTGGATGGCCTCGCCCAATTGCTGAATGAGTTCGCGCAGACGGGATGTCAAAAGTTACCTCCAGAAGCGGCGGCCTGCGCAATGCGATGCGCGGGATGCGGCACACGATCTCTCTACCTTACTTCCAACCCAGCCCGGTCGCAACCGGTTAAGCCGGCGGCGGTTGAAAGCGTGTTGGCGTGGATCGCTGCTACCATCATAAACGGGATGAGACCTCAAACCATCGGCCGCACACTCGGCATCGGGCTTCGCGTTGCGGGGCGCATCGCCGGCCAGCGGCTGGCCGCCGGAACGCAAGCATTGCCGAATCAGCCGGTTGTGGGAACGGCTGCGGCATCGGGGCTCGGCACTGGGAACGCGGGAGGCGCTGCCGCGCAAGCGGTCCGACAAACTTCCGGGCGAACGAGCAAGGGGCTGGCACAGGGCCTGGGCGGGTTTCTGCGTCCGTTCCGCCGCGTCGGAGGAATCCTGTGGCTCGAGGTCACCGGAGTCTTTTTCCTGCTGCCGGCGGTGGTCTTTGCGCCTACGGTCTGGCGCACCCGTTTGAGCTGGGCGCACGGCCCCGATCACCGTACCTTCTGGGTCTCCGGCCTGGTGGTCGCGGTCTTCCTTTATCTGGGCGTGAGCTCCTTCTGGCGCGCGCGGCGCAGGTGAGGCCCAGTCAATTCCTCGCAGATTGGCTTCGCCCTGAGCGCGATAAAGCCCAAACCACCACGCCGACCGCCACCAGGCCCATCAGGAGCAGTCCAGCCGCATCGCCCCTCCCGTGCATGACGTGAAACCCGCCGAATCGCGCCAGCGCCAGTGCATTCATCCCCGCCATACCCATGGTCTTCCTCCGCTCTCCGGGATTCCCGCCCGGCCGCATGATAGGAAACACGAACCGGCAGGCCAAGTTGCCTGGGAATCGGCAGGTTTATTCCGGCTTCCGCCGCCACAGCCGTGGGGCGACCGCGTAATTCAACTGCACCAGCACGATGGCTGCGATGCTCACCCAGGTGTGGATGAAGCAGAGCGCGGCGCCGGCAGCATAGAGGCTCTGCGCGATCAGAATGCGCCGGCAGATGCTGCCGCGGACCTCGTCCGGCGTATCGGGCTTGATGAGGCTATGGCGCGTGGCATACGCCCAGCTCCAATAGAGCATCGCGCCGGGCGCGAAGATATTGAGCCAGTAGATGCCGAGCGCCACGCGATAGGAGATGAACTCGGCAAGCAGGCGCGTGGAGAGCGGCATCATGGTGATGGTGAAGAGAAAGCCGAGATGGATCCAGGTAAGGTCACGCGTGCCCTCACCGATATGGTTCAACTGCGTCTGCTGGCCGGCCCAGAAGATGCCCAGAGTGAGGAAGCTCATGCAATAGGCAATCCATTGCGGCCCGAAGGCGCCGAGCGATGCCAGCAACTCGCGTTCGCCGTGCACCTGCGCGGCGGAGGGAACATGCAGATCGAGCACCAGCAGGGTCATCGCGACGGCGAAGATGCCGTCGCTCAAGGCCGCCAGACGGTCGAGATTACGCCCCTGAATGCGGTTATAGAGAGTGGGCATTGGCGTCGAAGAACCCCCTTTTGCGGTTCCGTGTGAAGAAATGGCTTGGCCCCCCGAAGATCTTACGAGCCCGCAGGCGGCGTCCTCTTCACGGAGCTGAACGCCACGCCTGCCAGCAGCGCGATCACCAGCGCCAGCGCCATCCAGAGCAGGACCGGATGCCTCTCCGTGAAGGGGCGCTCATCAGGGCGAGGCTGGTAAACCGGATTGGGCGTCTCCGGGCCGGGTTTTCCCTGTGCCGCATGGCTCTCCGGCATAAACAGCGCGGCATAGTCATAGTGCGGCATGGCGAGCGCGGAATCGCCGTAGTAGAGGGTGTACGCGGCTCCGCCCGCCGCCTCAAAACAGAGATTGCGCTCCAGCATTTCCAGCCGTACGGAGGCGAGCTGGATTGCGGCATCGTCTCCGTTTTCAATTTTGATCGTCCACTTTGCGGGAGTGTCGAAGGGCGCGGAAGCCGCCTGCCAGGGCGCTTCCACGCTGAGCTGTTCTTCGTCGATGCGATGGCCATTCTCTGCACGATGAACCCGGAGCAGATTGCCAAACGACGCGGCCGTCTGCGGCGGCTCGGCAGCATCGTCCGCGGCGGTTGCGGGCGGCGGGATAGGCGCAACGCGCACCTCGACATCGCGGCTGAAACTCGGCGGTTCGGCTCCCGGAACAAAGGTGATGCGGTCGACGGGCACGTTGCGGGGCACGGTGAACTCGATGACCGATGCGCGCCCCTGCTCCACTAAACGCGAAGACTCGACGCGGGAAGACTCGGCGACGGTGAGATACTTCGCCTCGCCGACGGGCCGGCGTTCGATCGAGAGGCCCGCCACGCTGTCCGGCAGGAGCGGCCCGGCAATGCGGAAGTGCAGAAAGCGGAAATCCGATTGGGGAAGGTGCAGGACGGTGCTGCGGCCAAGCCTCTGCCGGCTCAGGTCGAAGATGGTGTAGGAGCCGAGCTTGGTCTGGGCGGATGATTGACTCTGGCTTCCGGAGACGCTCACGGAGGCGATGAAGTCGCGCCCGGTGATGCCGAGTTGCAGGTCGCTGTAGCTCCCTTCGGGCATGGTTGCGTCAAAAACGGTTTCGCCGCCGCGACGGCCTAAGTTCAAGGGGGCAATCTGCTGCGGAACGGCGACTACCGGCGCGGCCGTCTGAAGAACGTAGGGCGTCTCCGTGCTTCCCCGGTAGAGGCGAAGATCGGCAAGCTGCGGGGCGGCATGGGCAAAGATCGCCGGATCCAAAGCCACGCACGTTTGGCCGGCATGCTGTGGCAGATTCTCAACCGGACGCTCATAGCGAAAGTAGCGAATCTCCGGCGAGGGAGCAGCCAGCGCGAGCAGCAGAAAAAAGGCAAAAAACCTCATCGGGTCTGGTCTCCCTGGCCGCGCAGGTTGAGCCAATCGCGCTGATACACGAAGCTGACGGCAAGCAGGAGCACGCCGAGCCCGAGAAAGCTGAAGATGCGGAATCCCTGGCTGAGCTCGCTCGTATCCACGAGAAACACTTTGGCGATGGTCACCGCCAGCAGCACCAGAGCCTGCCAGCGCAGAAAGGCCGAACGCCTCCAGAACCCGATGCTGAGCAGCGCGGCGCCGAAGATCATGAAGAATGCCGAGTAGGTGAAATGCGCGTACATGGTGGTATCGCGAAAGAGGCGCCAGACGCCGTGCCAGCGGCGCGACCACCAGTAGCTGTGAATCTCCCAGCCGATGGCCAGCAGGATGAGGACGTTCACTGCGAGCACGGAGGCGCCAGCCAGAAAAGGCCAGCGCAGAATGGGCTCAATGCTTTCATCGGCCTGGGCGTTCCGAGCCAGCCAAGCCACGAAGGCGAAGACCGCAATGGAAATGACGTAGGTTCCAAAGCGCGTGTTAAGGAAGGGCATGGTCGATGCCGGCGGGTTGATAACCAGCAACGCCCCAAGCCCAAGCGCCAGGCACACCAGTGCGAAGATGCGCAGCAGCATCTGGCGCAAACGGCTCGCCACCCAAAGCAGGGCCGCGCCTTCAACGAGCCAGCCGATGGTGAGCCAACGGCCATGCGTCTTGAGCGGAATGGCGATGGTAAGAAAGACGATGGCCGCGGCCAGATGCAGCCCCGAAAGCAGTGCGGGGCCGGCGGAAAGAATGCCGCGCGCCGGAAGCCGGAGAAGAAACAGATAGAACGCAGCAAAGGCGACTGCGAGCCAGGGGCCGGCCCAGTCCTGCGTGGAGATTGGGAACAAGGAGTAAAACGCCAGAAATCCCAGCGCGGCGTTCAGAATCGGGAGCAGGACCAGGGCCAACGTATCCCAGCCGGAGAGACTGCCGGTTTGGTTGAACCCGGAGCGGACAAGGCGCGGAGCGAAGGCGAAGATGAGGAAAAAGCAGGCGAGAAAGAGTGCGGTGCGGCCTTCTTGCGCGAAGGAGTAGAACTCGAACCACCATCCGGCGATAAACACTGCGGTGCCGATGAAGGCTGCAAAGAGCAGGCGCGCCCAGGGCTTGAGCGCCACCAGAACCAGAACGGCGAGATCCAGGATCAAGAGATAGGTAAACAGCGTGATCTGGTGATTGCCGCCCGTGGAGACCAGTAGCGGGGTGCTCAGGCCGCCGGCGATCGCGTAGAGGGCGAGCAGCTCCGCATCGCGCGCCCAGGAGATGATTCCGTTGAAGGCCGTGACCAGGATCATGGCGGCGAATGCGGCCGGGGCCGGGATGAGCGCGTAGACAGAAAAGGCAGCCCAAAGCGAGAGATAGAGCGTGCCGCTGCCGATGGCCTGGAGGGAATAGGCAAAGGCGGTAAATCCGCGCTTCTGGAAGCGCTCAGACCAGGCGATGAGCGCGGCGCCGGCGAGCAAGCCGATCAAGACCCTGCCGAGCGGACCGATCCAATGGCTGTCGAAGGCCAGCTTGAGGAACCACGCCATGGCGATGAGCACCGCGAGGATGCCGACGCGGTTGAACCACTGCGATCCGATGCGGCTCTCGAGCGAGCGGGTATCTTCCGGGGAGGTCTGATGGAGAGGGTTGAAGGAGGGTGGCGCGATTTCGGCCGGCGGGGCGAGGGGCGGCCGTGCATTCACAGAAGGGGCAGCGGCCTCGGCGACGGGGGCTGCGGATGGCTCGGCCGGATGAGGCGGAGGTTGAGCCGGAGCGGGCTGCGCGAGTTGCTGAGCCGAGGACGCGGCTGGAGATTCGGACCGGGATGCAGCTCGCTCGCTGGGCGCCCGGCGCAACTGGGCTTCCAGGTCCCGGATGCGATCCATCAAACCGGCCATCTCTTTGCGCAGTTCGCTTGCTGTGGAGCGTGACGTGACCAACGCTGCAATAGGAAGAGCGATGAGCGCGAGGAGCACAAGAATCAGGACAAGTAGCCAGGGTTCCATGGGCGCAGGTTGGCCGTAATTATAGCGCCGCGCGTGGGCGGCACAGTGAAAAGAAGCCAGGACTGCTTAAATTCGCGGCTGCGGCGGCTTGCGGGTGAAGTGCCATGCCGCCAGCGCCAAAGCCAGCGCGCCCAGACCAAACGCCAGCCAGGCCGAGTGGCCGCGATGCAGCCGCCAGCCTTGCCAGAAGGCGACGCAGGCGGCTACGAGCATCAACACTCCACGAACGCGATCCACGCGGCGGTGATCCCTCCGGCATTCCGGCCTTTGGCATTCCGGCTGGTCTTGAAGGCGTGATCCTGGAGGTGTGGTCTGGTTTCCGCCCCGGCCGGTTTTCTTCATCCTAAACGCGCACGCAGGCCACGCGTATGCAGGCCGGTTGACCGTGCCGCCGCAAACTCCCTATGGTGGGAAGGTAGAGGAAAGGATTGCCTATGTCCGCCCCCAGCCAATCAGATCCGGCCCCGCCAACCGCAGAGTCCTGCGTAACTCCTCCGCCCGCCGCCGCTTCGCTCAAAAAGACCGCGCTCAATGCCACCCACCGGGCGCTCAAGGCCAAGATGGTCGACTTCGGCGGATGGGATATGCCGGTCGAGTATCCATGCCCAGGCGGAGGCCTGATCGCCGAGCACATGGCGGTGCGCACCGGCGTGGGGCTCTTTGACGTCTCGCACATGGGCGAGATCCAGTTTCGCGGCCCCGGCGCGCTGGATGCCGTGCAGCACGTCACGATGAACGATGCCTCGAAACTCCAGGATGGGCAGGCGCACTACTCGGCGCTGCTTACGCCCGAGGGCACGTTTGTTGACGATATCCTTGTGCATCGCCTGGGCGCGAATGATTATCTGCTGGTGGTGAATGCCGGCACCAAGGACAAGGATTTCGCGTGGATCCGAAAGCAGGCGGGCGCATTTCCGTCGATCCATCTCAGCGACTACTCGAGCTACTACTCGCAGCTTGCCTTGCAGGGTCCGCGCGCTCTGGAGACGCTCAAGAAGCTGACCAAAGTGGATCTAACGGCGATCAGGAACTACTGGTTCACGTGGGGCACGGTGGCCGGGATTCCGAATGTGCTGATCGCGCGCACCGGCTACTCCGGCGAGGATGGCTTCGAGGTGTACATTCCCGCCGACGAAGCGACGACGGCGAAGATGTGGAACGCGCTGCTCGAAGCGGGCGCGGAGTTCGGCATTCGGCCTTGCGGGCTGGGTGCGCGCAATACGCTGCGGCTGGAGGCGGGCATGAGTCTTTACGGCCACGAGATCTCGGAAGAGATCAACGTCTTCGAGGCCGGGCTGACGCGCTGGCTCAAGCTCGACAAAGGCGAATTTATTGGACGAGAGGCTTTGCTGGCGGTCGAGAGCTCGGGCGGCCCGAAGCGCAAGATCATTGGGCTGGAGATGGTTGAGCGCGGCATTGCGCGCGATGGGTATTCCATACTTTCACTCGCGGGAGAGGTGATCGGCAGGATTACGTCGGGCTCGCCGGCTCCGTTTTTGAAGACGAATATCGCCATGGCGCTGGTGCCGACGGCCGTCGCTGAATCCGGGAGCGATGTCCTGGTGGATGTGAGAGGCAACCGCGTGCGCGCCAGGCAGGTGCCGGTACCGTTCTACAAGAGGCCGAAGAAATAAGGTGGCGGTCACGCGCTGGAGCCAGGGAGATTGCTGGCGGGCATTTGTGGCCGCGATCGATGCGGCAACCGTGATCGCCCTGGAATCATCCAGCCCCGTCCGAACTCGTCCAGGAGATGAAACGCACTTACAAAAGCATCATCGGAGCGCCCGAAAACACTGCGCGAAGGGGCTTCTATCCAGCTTGGCCGTGATCTGAATGACTAACTACGCACTTATCGCGCTAAGTTGCACCAACTCTGGTGATATCCACAAATTATTCGGATTTTTGCACTTGCATCCACAGATCGAACAGACGTAATGTCTCATTCAACTGATGACCCAGTAAGGGAATCGGGAATTGATTGCCGGATCGGCTGGAGTATCGGAGATTCGACGTAAGTCGGGGATTCGAAAAGCTAGCCGGGCCAGGAGGCGCAATCGAAGGCGAGAGCCGGAGAGGAGCTGAATGGTTAAGCCAGAGAATGCAAAAGCCGGCGCAAGCCGGAGGTTGGTTACTGGCGGCGCGAGAGATTGGGCAAGCGGCGAAAGCCGAGGGTTCAAGGCTGGCGCATCCGGAGATGCAACGGACGGTGGAGGCGGATACTCATCGACGGTTCAGCCGGCGATGCAAGGTCCGGACGAGATCGAAAGTGCATCATAGGTCTGGCCAGGGATGAAGGATCCGATGCAAGTCGGGTAAGTCATAACTGGACGCTCCGGGCGGCATAACATCCGGTGTAAGCCGGAAGTTAGCTACTGGACGTGCTGAAAGATCAAGATTCCGTGAGAGTCGAAGTTAGTCTGCCAGCGGAAGCGGAAGAGACGGCACTTGGCGCAAGCTGAAGGTTAGTTATCCGGGGAAACTGGAAGATCAGGCCTCTGATGAAAGTTAGAGGCCGGCCGCCAGCGAAGGCTGAAGATTGGGCAGCCGGTGAAAACCGGAGGCTCCTCGTCAGCCGCACCGGGGGACGCAGGTTCCGATGAAAGTCGGAGGCCGGTTCAACGGAGTAGCTGGAAGATAGCGCGTCTGGCGTGAGCCGGAGGTTCTATCGGAGGCAGAGCCAAACGGTGCAAGTTACGGCGCAAGCCTGGAGTTGCATCACGAGGCACTGCTGGAGGGCATAACTTCCGATGAGAATCGGGGGTAGCTCTTCCGGCGTGAGCTGGAAAACGCGGCAGCCGGTGCAAGCCGGAAGCATGCGAGCCAGCCGGGTTTAAGGTGAAGCAGACGGCGCAAGCCCGAAGCTCATCGCAAGCCTAGACGGAAGAAGCGAGTCCGATTGACCTGCATGGTCACCACATCTTAGACGCCAGGAGCTTCGGTTCCTGGCGTCTTCGTTTTTGGCGCAAAAACCAAAACCAAAACCAAAACCAAAACCAAAACCAGAGGCAGGTCTTTCGATTTTTATCGTTAGTTGCGGGGTTCGTTCAGCATGCAGCTCAGGAGGATGACACCTCAAGAGCGGCTCGCGCGGAAGGACAACGGGAGTCCCGTCTTCCTATTTGGCCGCGGTGGCCGTGGTAGCTGCGTGGGCTTTCGAGAAGCTCCGGATGTAGACCACGAGGTTCCAGACGTCATCGTCTTTGGCGCGAGCCGGCTCCTCGGGGGGCATTTTGTCTTTGCCGTTGCGAATCATGTTGAATAACTCGCCATCCGGCTTGTCGGCCAGGGACTTCGGGTCAGTCCAATCGGTGAGCGTGAGGGTCATGCTGGTGGCTAGATCCGTTTTGCCGTTGCCGTTGTCGCCGTGACACACGGCGCAATCTATTTGATAGAGGTTTTTGGCCTTGGTTTGCGACTCGGCCGTCGCCTTGATGGGATTTCTGGCGTAGACCACGGCAGGCGCGGGTGCAGCGGCCGGCGCTGGCGCAGCTGCGGGCACGGCAGCCGGAGTTGGCGACTGCGCCGGCACCGGCTCCTGGGCTTGCCGGGCCGCGGCGAGAGTGGCGGGCGCCAGGGCAATGGGGATTGCTGTGAAGAGGAGCAGAATCGGCTTCAGCATATGAGTCTCCTGAACGGCGAGTGCTGGAACGGCGAGTGTTGGAGCAACGGCCGTTCGAGCAGCGGATTTCCAACAACAGTCATCGCGGAACAAGCATCGCGCATGGCCGGATTTTTGCTGCCACGAATTATAGGCCGATTTTGCGGGAATGGGCGTGAGCGGGAGCACAAAGGTTATACGGGAAGAACCTGCCGCCGGCGCCCGCGGCAGGCTTGAGCGTGTCGCCCTCGGGCAAACTTGGGCAACGTGCGCGCATGGATCGGACGCAGCGAGCGGGATAGCGCAGGAGCAGGTTCTTCGACTCCGCCACGCTTCGCTCTCGGAGATCAGGGCAAAGGGCTTACCGCGATAAATTGCACGGCGTCAGTGCATGGCGGAGGCGCCCGGGCCGGCGCCGGGGCGGTTCTTGCTGAGCAGAAAGGCAAACAGAATGAGAACGATCGACATCCAGGAGAGCTCCATATAGACGTCCTGGTAGCCTTGCATCTGCGCCTGCTGGTTCAACTGGTTGTAGAGAGACGCCGCGGCCATTCCAACGCTGTTGGAGCCTCCGAACTGGTTGCCGAGAAAGCTGCTTAGCGCGTTGAGATGCTGCTGGTAGCCGATCGAGCCGGGGAGCATGTTCTGCTGCAGGTGCTGCTGGTGCCACATGGCGCGGCTGGTCACCTGCGCGTTGGTAATGGCGATGAGGATGCTGCCGCCGATATTGCGGACGAAGTTGATCAGGCCGGCCACCTGGTTGCTCTCTTCCCGCGGCATGCCGATGTAGGCCGCGTTGGTGATGGAGATAAAGCAGAAAGGCAACGGCAGCATCTGGACAACGCGAAGCCAGGAGGCCTCCGCAAAGCTCATCTGCAGATTGGTGACGGCGGCGGCGTAGCGGAAGCTGAGCGTGAAGAGAATGAATCCGCACACGGTGAGGGTGCGGGCCGAGACCTTGCTGGTGGCGTAGCCGGCAAGCGGCATCATGATGACCAGCGCCACGCCGCCGGCCGTGAGGGCGAGGCCCGCGGTGGTGGCGTTGTAGCCGAGCAACTGCTGCGTGAACTGCGGCTGCAGGACGGTGTTGGCGTTGAGCACACCGCCGACCAGCATCATCAGCAAGCAACAGATGGCGAAGTTCTTATACCGGAAGAGCCGGAGGTTGATGAGCGGGCTTTTGATATTCCACTCCCGCATCACCAGGCCGACCATGCCGAAGACAAACATGCAGGCGAAGAAGCGGATGAAGGTGGAGGCAAACCAGTCGTTCTCCTCGCCCTTGTCGAGCATGATCTGAAGGCCCCCAATGGCCAGCGTGAGGAAGGTGAGGCCGAGATAATCCATATTGCGCAGGCGCGAGCGGTCGGGCTTGATCCACGGCGGATCTTCCACCAGCCGGGTGACGAGGATGAAAGCGATGATGCCGACCGGGATGTTGATGAAGAAGATCCAGCGCCAGGAGAAGTTGTCGGTGATCCAGCCGCCCAAAGTGGGGCCGATCGAAGGCGCGAGCACAGCGACCAGGCCGTAGAGCGCAAAGGCCTGGCCCCGCTGCTGTGGCTCGAACGAATCAGCCATGATCGCCTGGGCCATGGGTTGCATGCCGCCGCCGCCGGCGCCCTGGATGACGCGGAAGACGAGCAGCAGGGGCAGCGTGGGCGCCGCGCCGCAGAGAAAGCTGGCAATGGTGAAGACGGTTATGCAGAAGACAAAGAAGTTGCGGCGGCCCATGACGTTCGAAGCCCAGCCGCCAAGGGGCAGAACAACGGCGTTCGAGACCAGATAGCTGGTCAGCACCCAGGTGCCCTGGTCGGTGCTGGCGCCGAGCGTGCCGGCGATATGGGGGAGGGCCACATTGGCGATGGAGGTATCGAGCACTTCCATGAACGCGGCGAGCGCGACGGTCATGGCGATCAGCCAGGGATTGACCCGTGGCTTCCAGCGCACGGAGTCCGACACGTTGGGGTTATCCATCCGGGCAGGCCGCGGCGGAGCAGGCCTGTTCGACAGGCCGGCGGGCGCGGGCAGTGCGGCTTCGTTCTCGGGCAAAGGTCTTCTCCCCTTGTCTCGTTATATCTGAGAGGGATATGGGCGTCGGCGCCGATCCGAGGCTCGGCGTAGGCCAAGCCGGTTCAGACGGCACTTATTTTCAATAGATTCGCGCGCAGGGCGCTGCGGTTCAGGGATTGGAGCGTGAGCCGCACCGCGAAGGCTGAGTTGCGCCGCGGCGGCGAACGAAACGCAGTGAAAGGGCGAACCCGGCGGCAGGGGAAGAGCCACCGGGCTATCCGCAAAGATTTACTGGGCGTTTGCCATCTCAGAGCCGACAACTAGAACCTGCTGCGGAGCGTCGATCTTCGCTCCGTGCACATCCGTTTTGAGCTTGAAGCTCTCGACTTGCGGCTTTCCGCTCGAAGGGGCCATAAAGCCCAGTTCGTACTGGTTGCTGAGCCGGCGATCGATGTCTTCAAAGTACGGCTGGAAGCTGACCGGATTGCCGTAACCCTCCCAGTAGTTGTTGCCACCGGTAGCCTGGGTGAGCTGAGCCAGCAGGTTCTGGCCGCTGTCGTCGGCAGCCATGCTGCGGTCAACCCGGCCAATGTTGCGCCAGTAGATGGAGTAGACGATCAGCTGGGAGCGGACGGAGTCGGTGATCGCCGCCTGGAGATACGGATCTTCAGGGTCATAGTGCCGGACGCCGTCGTAGTAATCCACGCCATCGGTGACCATGACGACCTCATGCCGCGCCCGGCGATTGCTCGAAGGCCAATGCTGGGCGAGGTCCGAGAGGCAGAAGTATGGGCTGGCGCTGACGCCTGGAATGCCGCCGGTGATGTGAAGACCGTTCAATGTCTGGGCGCGGTCCGTAGTGAGCGGTCCGGTGAGAGCGGCTCGCCCGTTCTCCATGTAGGCAATGGTTGTGCTCACATTGGGCGGCAGAGTCTGCACAAAATGCTGGATATCGCCCGTCTGGGTGCCAAGGCTGGTGCGGGCCGCGCCGTCAATCAGGATGACCAACTCCACCGGGGAGTTCGGGCCGAGCTGCTGCCAGCGGGTCACTTGCGAGTTCTTGCCGTCCACCTTCACGTTCAGTTGCTGCTGCGAGATATTGGGTGCCGGCGCGTTCTTGTCGGTAAGAACGGTGACGATGGCCTGCCCCTGACCTGGTTGATTCTCAGAAGCTGCAAAGGCCGGCGGGGCGGCGAGCAATGAGCTCGTCAATACTAGAAAAGCGACTAGAAAAGCGACTCGAAAAGCGAGGGCCGGAACAGGGAATTTCTTGTACCGTTTCTGCATCATGGTTGCTCCTTTGAGGCGCCCATCGCACAAACCGCCAGCGAGGGGCTGAAATCGCCTCGATTACCTTCTCTTAGATGAAGGAACAGCCAGATCGGCAACAAGTTGTGTTGAAGGCATCCAGAAAGGCCATGATTGCGCGAAAGCTAACTTAAATAATGAATCTTGACGCCCGGGCAGGATCGGAGACGGGCCCGCAACGGTCAAGCGCTGCGGTCGGTCAGGGAGCGAATCGCATTGGAGAGCAGGCGGCGGTGAAAGACAGGATGCATGGCGGTGATGCGATGGAACAGCAGGCGGCGGCCCTGGCCTGAGAAGGCGAAGGTGCCGGCGCCGATCTTGCGGTCGTGGTCGCGGCTGTAGGCGGCGATGATCTCGAGGCCGTCGCCGGAGACGATGAGGCCGTTCGAGTCAGAGCCCTTCACCTGGTACTCGATGCTCATGGCGCGATCGACGGGCAGGCCGTCGTAGACAGGATGCTTGCGCACGAAGAACCATGTCCCCATCCAGGAGGCGCGCGAGGAGCCGACCATGCCGGCAAACTGGAAGCCCGCGGCCGCGGCGAGCTGCGCGCCGGCGCCGGCGGCCTGGCCATCATTGGTGCAGATGGTGAAGAGCGGCGTGCCCGCCATGAAGGCGGTGACGATCTCCTCCGGAAGCTGCGTGGGCGGAATGGATTTGCTGCGCTTGTCGGCGCCTACATCGTCGGTGCTCACGGTATCGGTGGGTTGCGCCGTGGCGGGCGAGGCGATGATCAGGTCGTAACGACGGCCGGGCGCGAAGGGCAGAAAAACGAGCCCAGGGATGGCGGCAAGCTGGGAAGCGATTTCGTCGGCGAGTCCGTGCGTGGCGATGCGGAGATTCTCGAATCGATGCGGCGTGGGGTCGACTACCCAGATCTGCCGTGAGTGTGCTCCGGCTGCATTGCCCGCCAGCACGAAGTGCGTCGTCCACACGCCCTCGCGCTCGAGCTTGGGACTGAATGCGTTTTGCTCGATCGGATAAGAGAGCTGATCGTGCACGAATTTGGGTGCGTCGTAGGTGTCGATCGCGTGACTCCCGCCGGTGGGGTCGGTGATCGAGAAGGTGAGCTTGCCTTCGGCGGGTTGGTTCGAATCGTTGAGCAGATACAGGTCGAACGCAACTTTACTATCTAATGCGGCGACGAGTGCCTTCTGTTTGGCCACCGGCCGCACGGGAAGCAGCGAGGTGCGGATGGGATGGGGGTTCGACTTATAGTCGCGGAAGTTGTCGACGAGCCCGGAGTGGTTTTCCATCGCCGTCGACTCCCAACCGCTGATGGCGGCGTAATCGTTCGCGTCCGAGATGCGGATATTTTCCAGGAACTGTCCCCACGACTCGTAAGCGCGGCGGCCGATGGACTGGAACAGATCGCTCGCGGTTGGAAAGGCTTTGCGAAAATCCCACGTATCGAGGAAATTTTCATACGCGTGCAGAATCTCCTCATGGTCCGCGAGGTCGTAGCTTTTGCCGCCGTGGGTCATGATCTGGTGAATGAGCTGGGCGTGGTCGTCAATGGAGGCTGCGCCTTTCATTTCTCCCCATTCGACGATCTCCGATTGATTGGCCGACCGATAGAGGAAATCGCCGGCGCTCACATACTGCGCGTCCTGCCATACGTCAGAGGGTTGGCCCTGGTGCTCGTCCCACCAGCCACCTGCGCCGCCTTCAGCCGAGGTGCGCAGGTGATCGCTATACGGCTCGATCCATGCCTGCGCTGCGCGCGAGGCGAAGCCGTCATTCGCGACAATGGTGCGGCTGGGGTCTTCGGCGTGCATCAGGCGCAGAATGCGCGCGAGGTTGGGATTGTTGAGGTCCGGCTTCGCCTCATTTTGCAGAATGTACTCAATGACCGAGGGGTGACTGCGATAGGCGCGGATCATGCCGACGATCTTGGCTTCCATGTAGCGGTTATCGAAGCTCGGCGGCGCATCGGCTCGACCCACGGCCTGGTAGCCGCCGCCGGGCTCGAGCGCGCGCAGCAGGCCGCGGCGATCCTGGATAGCGAGCACTTCTTCCTTGGCGAGATTGCGATGGAAGTTGAGGCAATTCAGATTGAAATGCTTGGCGACGGCAACTTCTTTTTCCGCAAGCTCCGGCGTGGGCCAAAGTCCGTTGAGCGCCCAATAGCCCCAGGAGATGGAAGTATAGATGCGCACGCGGCGGCCGTTGAGGCGAAAGAGCGCATTCGTGCCGATGCCTTCCGGCGCAAACCAGCGGAAGCCGAAGTCGACGCTGCGGGAGCTGTGCGGCGCTTGTTGATTTGCCACGCTCGTCCAGCGCGCCGTCATGCGATAGAGATGCGGTGAGTCGAGATCCCATAGATGCGCCGTGGGGCAGGTGAGCTCGGAGTGAAACGCCGCGGTCTGGTTGGCATCAACCGGCGCGGCAATCTCGCTGTGCGCCAGTTCGCGGTTCGTGACCGGATCGAGGATCGTGAAGCGCAGGCGTCCATCGCTCGCTGCAGCGCCGGTGTTTTCAATCTCGGCGTGGACGCTGACGCGGCGGAGTTGCGGCGTGTTGAGCACCCAGCTATCGCGGATGCGCACGGCACTGTGGGCGCTGAGCGTGAGGGCGCGGTCAAGCCCGCCAAAGCCGTGGCTCTTCTGAAACGTCGCATTGCCCCACGTGATGCGGCCGCCATCGACCCAGTCGAGGCGGCCGCCGGGATTCGTGATGCGGATGGCAAGCTGATTCGTTTCGCCGGGACGCGCTGCCGTGGTCACATCGCACTCGAAGGGCAGCTCTTCAAGAATGGAATAGCCGACAAGCTTCTGGTTGAGATAGACCTCCGCGCGCTGGCGCGCTCCGCGGATGCGCAGCAGGATGCGCTTGCCCTTGAAAGACGCGGGGATTTCGAGCGCGCGCCACCACCACGAGACGCCGTAGTAAGCGCCGTTCTTCACTTCGTCGTCTGTGGTCTCGAAGCGGTACTCGTCTTTATAGGGCCGCATTCCCTGCAGCCCCCAGAAATACTGTTCAACCGTAGTCGGCAGCGTGACGGGAATGCCTTGCTCCGCGTCGAGAACCTGCCATCCGCCGGTCGGCGGATTCACAGGCAGCGCATCGAGATGCACATCTTCGGGCAGAAAGATTTCATCGCTCTTCCACTCGGCTTGCTGATCGGGCCAGAGCCGCCAGCCGGCGTCGGGAATGGCAAGCGCATCTTCCTCGTGAATCGGGGATCTTGCGGCAGCCTCTTCCGCAGCAGAGACAGAAATGCGGCTGGCGACGAGCGCGGCTGCGGAGGCCTGGAGGAATTTTCTGCGATTGAAGGCCGAGGACGAGCCGCTGGGCATTTTCTCTCCTGCCGAGGATTGGAGTTGAGGGTCGTCCCGAGAGGTCGGACCACCACGAGCGAGTATAGCAGTGCGGTTCAGCAGAAATCGTTCCGCAGGCGGAGACGCTTCTCTCGCTCGATTACCGCTCGTCAGTATACCCTTAAAAGAGACCATGGCGTCTGCTTTCCCAAGGCCACACAACTTTCAACGCGGTATGGAGGCCTTCGCATACCGCGACTTCCGGCGCTACCAGATGGCGCGGATGATGGCTGTGCTGGGAGCGCAGGCGCAGTCAGTGGCCGTGGCGTGGCAGGTGTACTCGATCACCCACAGGGCCATCGATCTTGGTTACACGGGATTGGCGCTGTTTTTGCCGGGGCTCATCTTTCTGCTGCCCGCGGGCCACACGGCGGACCGGTTCGACCGGCGCCACGTGATCCTGGTCTGCTACACGTTGCAGATCTTTTGCACTGGAGCGCTGATAGAACTGGCCCGCGCGGGCACGCACAATATTGTCGCCATCTATGCGGTGCTGTTTCTCATCGGGACGGGGCGCGCGTTCTCGGGTCCGGCGAGCTCGGCGCTGATTCCGCACCTGGTGCCCGAGGAGCATTTTGTCAACGCGGTCACCTGGGGCGGCGCGGTGTTTCAGCTTGCGAATATTACCGGGCCGGCGCTGGGCGGGCTGCTCTATACGTTTCCGATTGCACGGTTCGCGCCGCACGCGAGTCTCGATGGCGCGGGCATTGTGTATCTGTTTACGCTGAGCACGCTGGTGTGGTTCCTCGTGCTGGTGAGTACGCTGCACGTAAGGCCCGGTCGCATGGAGCATCGCGCCATTTCCATCGATGTGGTGCTGGCCGGATTCCGGTATGTGTGGCGCGCCTCGCTGCTGCTCGGTTCATTCTCGCTGGACTTGTTCGTTGTGCTGCTGGGCGGCGCGACGGCGCTGATGCCGATTTTTGCGCACGACATTCTGCACCAGGGCCCGCGCGGGCTGGGGATGCTGCGGGCCGCGCCAGCCGTGGGCGCGGTGACCATGTCGCTGGTGATGGCGCGTTTTCCGCTGCGCCGGCACGCGGGTCGATGGATGTTTGTGTGCGTCTCGATCTTTGGCGCGGCAACCGTGGTCTTCGGTGTCTCGCACACGCTGTGGGTCTCGCTCGTGTCGCTGGCGATTGCGGGCGCTGCGGATACGATCAGCGTCATCATCCGCGGGTCGATTCTGCAGCTTGCCACTCCGCCGGAAATGCGCGGGCGGGTTAGCGCGGTGAACTCGCTGTTCATCGGTGCCTCAAATGAACTGGGCGAGTTTGAGAGCGGCCTGACGGCGCAGTGGTGGGGCGCGGTGCGGGCCACGGTGATCGGCGGCGTGGGTGCGCTGGTGATTTCGGGGTTGTGGGCGGTGCTCTTTCCCGGGCTGCGCAACGCGGATGCGCTTACAGCCGAGTCGCTGCGGGCGCAGGTGCCTTCGGCGGAGGTGCTGCCGGAGTTGTGAGAAGGGCGGGGTGAGGTTCGTGGTTTCCCACCCTTGCGACAGAAAGAAGTCGCAAGGATGGGGCACGGAATGTCTCTATTCAACAACGACGCATTCGTTTTTGTGCTATCCCGCCCTTTCGCCAGGAAAAACGCGCAAGGACGGGGCACGGGGAGATATCACGGAGACACATCAGCGGCAGAGCCATCCGCCATCGACGGGGAGAATATGGCCGTGCACGTAGTTGCTGGCTTCTGAGGCTAGAAAGACCGCGGCGCCGGCAAGATCGGAAGGCTCGCCCCAGCGGCCGATGGGGATTCTGCTCAGGATTGACTCCGAACGCACCGGATCGGCGCGCAACGCCGCAGTGTTATCCGTGGCCATGTAGCCGGGGGCGATGGCGTTCACGTTGATTCCCTTGCTGGCCCATTCGTTGGCGAGCGCTTTGGTAAGCTGCGCCACCGCGCCTTTGGAGGCGACATAGCTGGCGATGAGAAAGCCGCCCTGGAAGGACATCATGGAGGCGGTGTTGATGATCTTGCCGCGGCCCTGCGCAATCATCTTACGGCCGGCGTACTGGCTGAGGAACCAGACGGCATTGAGATTGACGTCGATCACTTCGTTCCAGAATTCCTCAGAGTGTTCGGCCGCAGGAGCGCGGCGAATGGTGCCGGCATTGTTGAACAGAATATCGATGCAGCCGAATGCCTCTACAGTGTCATCCACCAGCGTGCGGCAGACAGCTTTGTCGCGCACATCGCCGGTGCGCGCAATAAAACGGACGCCGGTCTTTTCGACCTCTTGAATGACGGAGTGGTGCACCTTGTCATAGTTGTGCAGCGTGACGTTGGCGCCTGCTTCCGCAAGCGCGATGGCAATGCCGGAACCGAGCCCCTGGCCTGACCCGGTGACGAGCGCATTCTTCCCCTTGAGACTGAAGAGATCGAGGATCGGCATTCGAGGTTGCTCCTTCGCGAGATTGCTGCTTCGTGGAGAGATTTTATAGCGCGCGCCTTTAGAGGGTTCGACTGGGGTGAGTTTGCAGAGCTGAATTGGATATCTGGACAGGCGCTCTCCAGGCGATAGCCGGATAGGAACGACCCCGGGTGTACGCCCGCGGCGGATTTGCAAAAGTTCGTCGGGAGTGTTTCAATCAATGCATTGAAACAGGGGTGCTCCGCGGTGCGGGGCTGAGAAATACCCTCGAACCCGATCCGGATAATACCGGCGTGGGAAGTTTTCGAAGCCGAGCGGCAATTTTCCTCGCAGTGCAGTTCAGCTCCCTTGTTTCAGACGGTACGAAGCAAGAGGAGTGTATGCAAGCAGCCGCAGACGGCCTCCCGCCGTTGACTTCCGTCTTAACGCGCAGTTTTTTTGTTGTCCTGTGCCTCGGCCTGGCGCCGCCGGCCTGTGTGGGCGCGCAAGCTGCGCAATCAGCCCAGTCCGCGCAGACGCAGCCCGCAACTCCAGCTCCGCAATCAACCGCACAGAATTCGAGTGTGGCTCCGGTGACCACCACGGTGGTGGTACACGCCAAGCCGAACGATGACTATCTGCCGGAAGCAGTGGCTGTGGGCACGATAGATGGAGCGCCGCTCAAGGAGGCCCCGCTCTCCGCCACGGTGGTGACGCGTGACGTGATGAACGACCAGATCTCGCGGCTGCTCTCGGACGTGGTGAAGAACGATGCGTCGGTTGACGAGGATTATGTGCCCGTGGGCTACTACGGCGACTATGAGATCCGGGGCTTTCCCATCGATTTGGCAACCGGGCTCGAGATCGACGGCATGACAATTGCCGGTGAGCAGGATGTGCCGCTTGAAAATAAGCAGAGTGTCGAGATTCTGCAGGGACTGGCCGGTGTGGAGAGCGGCGTGGCCGCGGGCGGCGGGCTGATCGACTACGTCACCAAGCGCCCGGCGCTGATGCATGATCTCGATCTGGCCACCGATCATCGGGGAACGGCCTATGGGGCCGCCGATCTGGGCCGCTTCTTCGGGAGCCGCAACCAGGTGGGCGCGCGCGTCAATCTCGCCGGGGAACGGATCGTGACCTATATGAATGACACCAACGGCTGGCGCGCGGAGGGCGCCGGCGCGGCCGACTGGAAGCTGAGTGCGGCAGCGATCCTGAAGGGTAATTTTGAGTACCAGCACAAAACCGAGCGCGACGGCAGCGGTTACCAGTTGCTGGGCGGAACAACGGTGCCGGACATCCACCATATCTATCAATCGACAATGCTGGGCGATCAGCCCTGGGCTCCGCCGGACACCTACGACACCTTCAACACCAATACGCGGCTCGATTACCGCCTGCCGCATAACTGGGCCGCCTTCGTTGCGGGCAGCCTCAGTCACTCGCTCATCCAGGACAACGTGATCTACGCGTATGGCACGCCCTTTGACGCGAATGGCAACGTCGACTGTCCCGGCGCGCCCGATGCGCCTGCTTACTTCTTCTGTCCCGACGGAACGTATGGCATCTACGACTATCGCGATCCCGGCGAACTGCGCATGGATATGCAAGGCGAAGCGATGGTGACGGGGCACATTCAAACCGGAGCTGTTGCGCAGGACCTCACCGTTGGCGGCGAACTGTTTCTGCGCAGCGTGCGGCAGCCCGGCGCGCCGCCACCCAATGCGCCAGACAACGTACAGGATGGCGCGGTCTATGCCTACATCGGCGCAGAAAATATCTACCAGCCGATCGCACCGTATCCCATCGAGACGGATCCCGATACAGGTACGCCCGATCAGGCCGGCCCGCGCACGCTATGGGAAGACAGCCATCAATCGTCCGCCGTGGTGCAGGACCGTGTGCATCTTCCCGGGCGTGTGCAGTTGATCGCCGGCGGCCGCTATGATTCCCTGCGCGATCATAACTATTCAGTCACAGCGACCAGTCCTACGACGCCTCCCACATTGACTGACAAGCCTGTTTGGCTGCCCCAGTACGCCATCACCTTTAATCCGATTGCGAACCTTACGCTCTATACGAATTACGGTGTGCTGCTCTCGCTCGGTCCGCAAGGACCATGGTGGGTTGATGACGCCAGCCAGTTTCTTGCGCCCTATAACACGCGCCAAGTCGAAATCGGGGCGAAGTATGAGCCGGGCCAGCGCCTCCTTTTGACTACCGCGTTCTTCCATATGCGTGCGCCGTTCTTCTATCCCAAAGTGATTGCGGGGCCCGACAGCTTTTGCCCGAGCGGCAATCCGGGCGATTTGTGCTTCGAGTCCGAAGGCCGTGAGACGCATGACGGCGTCGAGTTGAATGCTGAAGGCAAAGCCGCCAACTGGTTGCGTCTCATCGCTTCGGCAGCGGCGATCGACGCAACTTCACAGGACACCGGCACGCCTTCCTACGATGGCAAGCAGGTGATCAACGTGCCACACCTGCACACCGCTGCATCCGCGGACCTGACGCTGCCTGGCGTGCGCGGGTTTCACCTGCTGCCCGGCTGGAGTTATACAAGCCGCAAGGAGGCCACGCGCGATGACCTGGTCAGCGTGCCCAGCTACAATCTCTTCAACTTGGGCGCGCGCTATACGCCTGGAGGCGAACAGGGCCGCGTCACCTTCAGGATCTATGCCAACAACCTAACCGACAAGCGCTACTGGAGCGATACCGGCGCCAGTTACGGCGATACTTTCATTTGGCTGGGCGCGCCTACCACGGTGCGTCTCTCCGCCCATTACACTTTTTAGGCTCGCGAGGAAAGACGAAGCAGCAATGAGCGTACCAGTTAAAGCACACGGTATGGACGGCACGCTGGTCGAGCCCGACTGGCCGCCG
Organism: Occallatibacter sp.; assembly: GCA_036490385.1. Classification (GTDB taxonomy): domain Bacteria; phylum Acidobacteriota; class Terriglobia; order Terriglobales; family Acidobacteriaceae; genus Telmatobacter. The sequence goes on along the minus strand of DASXDX010000054.1, from coordinate 19,586 downwards.
CTCGCGTTCGAGGAGCTGCGTGCGCTGCTCAAGGAATTTCCACTCGCGGGCGAGCCGCTGGAGATTTTATCGGCCAGCCCGCGGCCGTTTTCTGCAGCCGGCCTCGTCCGCGCGCAAAAGGGCCGCGTCTTCGTCAAGCGCCACCATCGCAGCGTGCGTGATCGCGAGGGATTGCTGGAGGAGCACAGATTCTTGAAGCATCTGCTCGATGCGGGCGCGCCAGTGCCGCGCGTCTTTGCTTCCATCGCCGGCGAAACGGCGATCGAGAAGGGCGAGTGGACCTATGAGGTGCATGGACCGGCGGAGGGCCTCGACCTTTATCAAGAGGCAGTTTCGTGGACGCCGTTCCGCTCGGTGCGCCATGCGCGCGCGGCCGGCCAGGCACTGGCGCATTTGCATCTGGCGGCGCGCGGATTCATTGCGCCGGGACGCAAGGTGCGGCCGATTGTTGCGAGCTTTACGGTCTTTGCCGCTGAGAATCCAGCAGCGGAGATGCAAACTTATTTGGCTGCGCGGCCATCCCTCGGAGAAAACGCAGCCGTGCGCGCGTGTGCGAACCAGGCTCTCGAACTACTTGCGCCGTTTCATGCAGACCTTGCACCATGGTTACCGTCCCTCGCGCCGTTGTGGACCCACAACGATCTGCACGCTTCAAATTTGTTCTGGAGCGATGCGAGCGACGCAGCGCGGGCAACGGCGATCGTCGACTTTGGGCTCTGCGACCGCACGAATGCCGTGCACGATCTGGCGCATGCGATCGAGCGCAACATCGTGGAGTGGCTCGCATTGGTTGAGAACCCGAGCCGGCCGGAAGACGTGCCGGTGCATCTGGATCACCTGGAAGCGCTGCTCAAGGGATATGAAACCGAGCGCCCACTTTCAGACGAAGAGGCCGCGGCCCTTGCGCCCATGACGGCGCTCTGCCATGCGGAGTTTGCGCTTTCGGAAGCAGATTATTTTCTCGGCGTGCTGCACGCGGACGAGAAGGCGCCCATGGCGTACGACGGATGGCTGGTGGGCCATGCGCGCTGGTTTCGAAGCGCGGGCGGGCGCAAACTGCTCGATGCGCTGCATCGTTGGACCGATATGCGCGCCAATACGCGCGAAGGAGCGATGCGATGAGCCCGGCATGGATCCTGCGCTATCTTGCGGAGCATTGGGTGGAGATGGCCGGCGTGGCCACCACGGTGCTCGGCATCTGGCTCACCATCAAACGTCTGCTCATCTGCTGGCCCATCACGCTGCTTGCGGATTTTCTTTACCTGGCGGTCTTCTATCAGGCGCGTCTTTTCTCCGACGCGTTGCTGCAGATCTTCTTTGTCGTTTTCACGCTGTATGGCTGGTGGCACTGGTGGCGCGGCCTTCGCCAGGAGGGAGAGGTGCGCGTGGAGGCACTCAGCTTCAGCGGCTGGATGGCGGGCCTCGCCGCGGGCGCACTGGGCGCGGTGTTGCTGGGCTCGCTGATGGTACGCATCGGCGCTGCGCTGCCGCATCTGGACGCCGCACTCACGAGTTACAGCCTGGTGGCGAGCTGGTGGGGAGCGCGCAAGCACGTCGCCAACTGGTGGCTGTGGATCGTGGTGGACGTAATCTATGTTGGCGAGTATCTCTACAAGGATCTGCGTGCGACCGCAGTTTTATATGCAGGACTCGTATTGCTCGCGGTGCTGGGACTACGCGACTGGCGCCGCGCAGATGTTCACTCTCAGACCGCAGCCTGAACCACGTTACGCAGCGGCTCGCCATCCATGTAGCGGCGCAGCTCATCGGCCGCGGTGCGCAGCGCGTTGGGCGCGAACTGCGGGCTGGAGGCAGCGACATGCGGCGTGATGAGCAGGTTCGGGCAGCTCCACAGCGGATGAGCTTCCGGCAGCGGCTCGGGATCGGTGACGTCGAGCGCGGCGCGAATTCTGCCGGCGCGCAGAGCGTCTACCAACGCATCGGTGTTCACCACCGGGCCGCGCGCGGCGTTGACCAGCAGCGCTCCCTGGCGCATGAGCGCAAGCTGCGGCGCATCGATGATCCAGCGGCTCTCGGCTGTTGATGGAAGAATGAGCACCACAATCTCCGCGCCGGGCAATAGGCTGTCGAGCTCGCTGACCGCATGAACCGCGGGCGCGGTACGCGCGGTGCGGGCTACGCGTGTCAGGTCCACGTGGAACGGCGCCAGCATGCGCTCGATCTCTTTGCCGATGGCGCCATAACCGACGAGCAGCACGGACTTGCCGGTCAGCTCTTCGAGCATCACTTGCGGATAGAGCGGCCGCGCGTCGCCTGTAAGGCCGGCATAAAGCGCGGTTGCCTCAAAGCGCCGCTTCCACACGCCGGAGCGTTGAATGTCGAGATAGAGCGGAAAGTATTTCAGCATCGCGAGAATTGCCGCGACCGTCCACTCCGCGGTTGCGACATTGTGCGCCCCGTGCGCATTGCACACTGTGACATGCGGTCCGACAACCGGCGGAATCCATTCAGTGCCGGCCAGCAACGAGAGCACGAGCCGCACGCCGCGCAGATGAGGCCAGGTGCGGATGGCGCGGGCCGGGTAAGGATCGGGGATCCAGACGTCCACTTCGAGATCGTGATCCAACTGGTCGGAGACAGCGATCAGCTCGACCCCCGCGGGGAAATCGCGCAGCAGCTCCGGCAACAAGGTGGAAGGATAGGCAAGTCGCAGCATGGATTGCAGCCCGGCTGACGCGGGCACCTTGATTTTATGCTATGCGAGCGCGGCTGTGCACATGCCAGACGTGGATCACACCGCGAGCAGTTCCGTGTAGACGGCCATGCCCACCACCGCGTCGGCGCCGAGCGCGTCGAGGTCGTCCACTTCCTGCTGGCTGCGAATGCCCCCGGCAACGATGAGCTGGCGCCGCGTAAGCTTGCGCAAGCGTGCGGCGGTTTCGATTGGAAATCCGCGCATGAGGCCTTCGCCGTCGACATGCGTGTAAAGGAACGCTGACGCATAGGGTTCGAGCTGCGGAATTGCATCATCGGGCGTGAGCTCAACCTGAGCCTTCCAGCCCTTCACCGCGATGCGGCCGTTCTTGGTATCAACGCCGGCGACGATGCGCTCCGCGCCGACCGCCGCGGACAACTCTGCCGCGAAACTTGTATTGACGGCGCCTTCAGAAAATAGCGCAGAGCCGATGATGACGCGCTTTGCGCCTGCATCCAGCACCTGCTTCGCGCGGTCAATGGTATGAATGCCGCCACCGGCCTGGCAGGGCAGGCGTTTTGCGATCTGCTCGACCAATGCGGAGTTATCGCCCTGGCGCATGGCGGCATCGAGATCGATGAGCTGGACCAAAGAGTATTTGGAAAATTTTTCGATCCAGTATTCGAAATCATCAAAGGCGAGGCGAAGTTTTTCGCCCTGCACAAGCTGGACGATGCGGCCACCCAATAAATCGATAGAGGGAATCAGCATGGGAGCCTCACGGGAACACCCGACTGTACAAGCTCTTCTTTCAGTGAGCGCGCGCTGGACACGCCGAAGTGGAAGATGCTGGCTGCGAGCGCGGCGTCAGCCTTGCCGCGCGCGAAGACATCGGCGAAGTGCGCCACTGTGCCCGCCCCACCGGAAGCGATGACGGGAATGCCGACCGCTTCGCTTACGGCTGCGGTGAGCTCGCAATCGAATCCTGCGCGCGTGCCGTCGGAATCCATCGAGGTGAGCAAAATTTCGCCGGCGCCACGCTGCTCGGCTTCGCGCGCCCACTCCACGACGCGGCGGCCCGTCGGTTTGCGCCCGCCCTGCACGAAGACTTCGGCATCGCGCACCGGGTCGGCAGCAAAGGGATCGCGCCGCGCGTCGATGGCGACCACAACCGCTTGTGCGCCGAAGCTGCGGCCGATCGCGGTGATCAGCGCGGGATCGGCGAGGGCGGCTGAGTTGACGCTGATCTTGTCCGCGCCGGCCTCGAAGACCTGCTCCGCATCGCGTGCGGTGCGAATGCCGCCGCCCACGCAGAAGGGCACGAAAAGCTCGCGCGCGGTGCGGCGCACGGTATCGAGCAGCGTCTGCCGGCCTTCATGCGTGGCCGTGATGTCGAGAAGAACGATTTCATCGGCGCCCTCGCGGGCGTGGCGGGCTGCCTGCGTCGCCGGGTCGCCCGCATCGACGAGATCGACGAACTGCACGCCCTTGACGACGCGGCCGGCGTGGACGTCGAGACAGGCAATGATGCGTTTGGTCAGCATGAAAGTTCCAGAAAGTTGCGCAGGATTTTGAGCCCGGCCTCGCCGGATTTCTCGGGGTGAAACTGGACGCCCATTACATTGCCACGCTCAACGGCGGCCGCGAAGGGCTCGATGTAGTGCGTCACGGCCGCGGTATCGGCGGTGACAGGGCCTTTGTAAGCATGCGTGAAATAGACGAACTCACCAGGCTCGATGCCCTTCAGAAGCCGTGAGTCTTTGCGCACCTCGAGCGAGTTCCAGCCCACGTGAGGCACTTTTTCCCGGCTCTCGGAGAAGCGTGCGCAGGTGGCAGAGAATTGACCGAGGCCGGGCTGTTGCGGGGCTTCGGTTGAGCCCGCGTAGAGCCATTGCATGCCGACGCAGATGCCTAGGAACGGAACGCCGCGGGCGATAGCGGCGCGAATCGCGCCCGTGAGGCCGGTTGCGTCGAGACGCTCCGTCGCAGCGAAATGGCCGACGCCGGGAAGCACGATGCGCTCGGCCGACTCAACGAGCGAGAGATCCCCGTCGGTCACGACGGTCTCCGCGCCGAGATGCTTGAGCGTCTTGAGAACAGAAGTAAGATTGCCGGCTTTGTAGTCAATCACGGTGACGCGCATTCCAAATGCTCCGTTAGTTTATCTCGGGGGCTAAAGCCCTCAAGATTCTTGCGTCTTATTCGGCACGACTGAAGTCGTGCCCTGATACAAAGCGCGCCGAACCGCTTTCACAGTTAGAGCAGTCCTTTGGTCGAGGGCAGCATATCGCCGAGTTGTTTGTCGCGTGAGCAGGCAACGCGCAGCGCCCGCGCGAAGGCTTTGAAGATTGCCTCGATCTTGTGATGATTCGAGCGGCCGTACATGGTTTTGACGTGAATGTTGGCGCGGGCGCCGCGAGCGAAGCCCTCAAAGAAATCCGTGACGAGCTCGGTCTGCAGGTCGCCGACCAGGCGTGTGCGGACTTTGGTATCCACCGCGAAGGCAGCGCGGCCGCTGAGGTCGACAGCAGCGATGGCCAAAGTCTCGTCCATAGGCATCAGGAAATATCCTGCGCGCAGAATGCCGCGCTTGTCGCCGAGGGCGCGGTCGAAGGCTTCGCCTAAAGCGATGCCCACGTCCTCCACGGTGTGATGCTGGTCGACATCGAGGTCGCCATCACATTTGAGTTCGAGATCAAAGGCGCCATGGCGCGTGAAAAGCTCCAGCATGTGATCGAAGAAACGGATGCCGGTAGATATCTTGTAGCGGCCCTGGCCTTCGATGGCGAGATGGATGAAGATGCGCGTCTCGGCGGTGTTCCGCTCGACGACGCTGGTGCGGGCCTTTGCGGCAGCGGTGGTATCCCGGGTCTCAGAATCGAGAGCTAGGGCACCCAGTTTTTTGGGTGCAGCCGCAGTTGCTTTGCTGCGTTTGGTGGTCATTGGGCCTCGCTTTCCGCGTGCAGAGCGGCCATGGTGTGATTAAGGGCGGCGATGGCGTGGCGCATCTGCTCGCGGGTGCCAATCGTGATGCGCACCCGGCCGTCGCAGCCGGGGTCGCTGGAACGATCGCGGACGAGAACGCCGGCAATACGCATTAGGCGCACAAATTCCGCGTGCTGCCGGCCGATTTCGACCAGGATGAAATTGGCGCGGCTGGGCCAGCGGCGCACCTTCGCTTCATCGAGCGCATCTTCAAACTCGCCGCGCGCAGCGACCACTTCCGTGACATAGCGGTCGAGGTACGCGGTATCCTGGAGCGCGGCCGGAAGACAGGCGAGCGCGACCGAGTTCACGCTGTAGGGCGAGAGAACGCGGCGTACCCAGCGCATGAGCTCGACAGGACCGGCGAGCAGACCGAGACGCAGGCCGGCGAGACCGTAGGCTTTTGAGAATGTGCGAGCGACGATGAGGTTGGGCAGCACGCCGACGAGATCGATGACTGTTTCGCCGTGGAAGTGGAAATAGGCCTCATCCACAAAGAGAATGGCCTGGGGCGCGCGGCGCGCAATCTCAAGAAGCTGAGCGCGCGAGCATGCAGAACCGGAAGGGCTGTTGGGGCTGGCAATCGCGATGATCTTGGTTCGCGGCGTGATTGCGGCCAGCAATCGCTCGAATGGAAATTCGAGATTATCCGCGGCCTGAATCGTCACGGCGCAGGCATCCGTTGCCGATGCATAGACTTCATACATGGTGTACGTGGGCACGGGCAGCAGAAGTTCGTCACCGGCTTCAAGAAACGTTTCGAAGAGAGTGTGGATAGCCTCGTCGACACCATTGGTGAGCGCCACCTGATCGGCGGCAACGCCGAGGTTCGCGGCGACGATGGCCTCGACCGGCTCGCGCTCAGGATACCGCGTGAGCGCGCCGGCGGAGATTTGAGCGAGAACGTCGCGCACTTTGGGCGAACAGGCAAGCGTGTTCTCGTTGAAGTCGAGGCGCAGCGCATCGCGGCTGCCGAGCGGAGGATGGTACTCCTTCATCGCCCGGATGCGCGCGCGGGGCGCGGGACTCAGAGTTGCGACGGATTCAGGCATGAGACCTCCTCGTATGCAGCCGTGTGCGGATGGCCTCCGCGTGGCCGGTTAAGCCTTCGGCCTCGGCCAGCAATGCGGCCTTGGGAGCAAGAGCACGCAGACCCGGTTGCGCATACCGCTGCACGGTAATCAGTTTGACGAAATCGTTGACACTCAACCCGCCGCGCACGCGCGCCATGCCGCCCGTCGGCAGCGTGTGGTTGGGTCCAGAGATGTAGTCGCCCATGGGCTGCGCGGACCAGCGGCCCACAAAGACTGAGCCCGCATTCGTGATCCACGCCAGATCACCCGGCGTGTCAACGGTGAGGTGCTCGGGAGCGATGCGGTTGGTGATCTCGCGTGCTTCTTCGAGACTCGATGCGACAATTACGATGCCGTTGCGATCCAGGGCTTCACGCGCAATGGGATTTGTGCGGCTGCGCTGTTTTGCTTCGGCGATCACTTCTTTCGCGAGGTCGTTTCGCGTGGTGATGAAGATGGCCAGCGCTTCGGGATCGTGCTCAGCTTGCGCAACCAGATCGGAGGCAATCTCGGGCGCGGCGCCGCGATCGCTGGCGACGACGATCTCCGTGGGGCCGGCGAGCATGTCGATTGCGCAATCGAAGGCGATGAGGCGCTTGGCCGCAGTCACGTAGAGATTGCCGGGGCCGACGATTTTGTCAACGCGCGGGAGGGACGCGGTGCCATAGGCGAGCGCGGCGACGGCGTGCGCACCGCCGAGACGGTAGAACTCCGTGACGCCGAGAAGATGCGCCGCAGCCAGGGTTTCAGCAGCGGGCTTGGGTGAGACGGCGACGATGCGTTCGACGCCCGCGACCTGCGCAGGAATCGCCGTCATGAGCAGTGTGGAGGGCAGCGGATGGCGGCCGCTGGGCACATAGCAGCCGACCGAGCCGAGCGGCCGCACAAGCTGGCCGGTGGTGAGGCCGGGGAACGAAGAGTCGTTCCACGAGAGCGGGAGCTGGCGCTTAGCAAATTTGCGAATTTGCGCGGCTGCGGTAGAGAGCGCGTCACGCAGCGCGGGATCGAGGGCCTTCCATGCGGCGGCCATCTCTTCTTTTGTGACGCGCAGAGCGCCGGGATTGGAGAGCGAGTCAAATTGCGCAGCGTAGCTTAACAATGCGCGATCGCCACTCCGGCGCACGCCGGCGACGATGCGGCGGACCGCGGGCAGCACGGAATCGACCGCATCGCTGCCGCGCCGTTCGAGTGCGGCGAGGGTTGCAGCAGCGGATTGTGCGCCTCGTCCTCTAGTGCGAATGAGTTTCATCGTTCCATCAGGGACTAAAGCCCCTTTCCTTATCGAGTTTCTTTGGCACGGCTGAAAGCCCGCCCTGTCAAAGCACAACCTTGTTGAGTGGATATTCGACGACGCCAGTCGCGTTCGCTGCTTTCAGGCGCGGGATCACGTCGCGTGCAGTGCTCTCCTCCACGATCGTGTTTACCGCAACCCACTCGGAGTTGCTCAACTGCGAGATCGTGGGCGAGTTGAGCGCGGGCAGAACGGCCAACACCGCCTCCAGATCCGCGCGCTTCACATTGAGCATGAGGCCCACCTGCGATTGCGCATCGATGGCGCCGCGCAGCATGACGGCAATCTGGTCGAGCTTCTGCTTCTTCCACGGGTCGGCGAGTACAGCTTTGCCGGCGATCAGATGCGTCTCGCTCTCCATCACTGTATCAATAATCTTGAGATGATTCGCTCTGAGCGAGCTGCCGGTTTCCGTCACTTCGACAATTGCGTCCGCCAGCATGGGCGGCTTCACCTCCGTCGCGCCCCAACTGAACTCGACTTTGACGTTCACGCGCTTCGCGGCGAAGTAACGCTTGGTTACTTCGACCAACTCGGTAGCGATGATCATGCCTTCAAGATCTTCAGCCTTCTCGAATCCGCTCGATTCGGGAACGGCCAAAACCCAGCGCACTTTGCGGCGGCTCTGCTTGGCGTAAGTGAGCGTTGTCACGCTGGGCACGTCAAGACCGCTCTCGACGACCCAATCTATGCCGGTGAGGCCGGCGTCGAGCACGCCGTGATCGACGTAGCGCGCCATCTCCTGCGCGCGGATTAGCATGCACTCGATCTCCCCGTCGTCAATCGAAGGAAAGTAAGAGCGGCCATCGGCATAGATGTTCCAGCCGGCCCGCTTGAAAAGCGCGATTGTTGCATCCTGCAGGCTGCCCTTGGGGATGCCGAGACGAAGTTTATTAGCACCGAGTATCTCAGTCACGAGCGGCCTCCACATTTTGTTCGGCGAGTGGAACCGATCGCGTGAAGCAGCTCACCGTGCCTTCGTGGCAGACCAGGCCGTCGCCCTCGACCTCGACGCGAAAGAGCAGCGTGTCGTTGTCGCAATCCGTCGAGGCCGAGATGACGCGCAGCCGGTTGCCGCTGGTCTCGCCTTTCATCCACAGCTTCTGGCGGGTGCGGCTCCAGAAGGTCACGAATCCGCTCTCCAGGGTTTTCGCGTAACTCGTCTGATTGAGAAAGCCCAGCATCAGCACCTCGCCGGTGCGCGCATCCTGCACGATACCGGGTACGAGCCCGTCCATCTTATCGAAGTCAATCCGTTCCACGTCTTCATCCTTGGTTGAAATTTGTGGCGCTAAAAAGCCCGCCAGCTTGATCGCCGGCGGGCTCTGGTATTTCTTCCGATCTCTCTGGCCGATTAGCTCAGGCCATAGCAGTCCGCCGGCATGGAGTTTCCATGATGGTGGTGATGGCCGTGATGACGGAGGCTCTGCATCTCCATTTCACGTTATAAGCATCGCGCCGGTCTTGTCAAATTCTTGTCCTTGCGGCTTTCTTTGTGTCCGGAGTCTTTTGGGGTGGAGTTCCCGCCGTCTACTTTACCGGCACACTCTGCTCATGGAGCAATTCGACCACATGTTGAAAGAGGCGGTTGCGAAGGTCGAACCGCTCCGAGGCCCGCGTCACGAACCGGATCTGCAGCTCGACGCCCGATCCCGTAGGCCGCAGATTGATGACCGGAGCCGCGCTGAAGCGGCTCAGTCCATCGCCCTGGGCCGCGCGCTTCCACTCCTGCTCCGCAAGGCCGGAGTTTTCCGAGGTCTCATCGAGGACTGCCTTTTGAATGCGCTCCATAATGGAGTGGATATCCCCGGAGGCGGGTACGCTCACCGTGATCTCATCCCACATCCATTGGCCGGCAGTGGAGAAATTGAAGTAGACGCCACGGATGGCGAAGCTGTTCATGAAGGTGATGCGCCGGCCCGTCGGGTGACCCTGGTCGGATGGCCCTCCGATTTCGAGCAGCGTAGTGCTCATCAGCCCGACCTCGGCCACTTCGCCGTTGACGCCGTTGATCTCAACCCAGTCGCCCACGTGAATGCCATTCTTGCGCATGAGAACAAACCAGCCGAGAAAGGCGAGAATGTAATCCTGGAGCGCGATGGTAAGCGCGGCAGTGGCCAGGCCCAGAATCGTGGGAGTCTGTTGCGGCATGCCGAAGATCACCAGCAGGATGAGCGCGACGCCCAGAACCTGGATTCCGACTTCAGCAACGCCACGCAGCGTGCGCATCTGCCGGCGATCGAGTGCGGGGTGCGCCATCAGGCGATGTACCAGCGCATCGCACAGCAGCATTCCAATCACAATGAGGAGAATGAGTATGAGCGATTGCAGAATCAGGTGCAGCACGATCTGATGCTGGAGCTTTACCTGCGTCAGCCATTTGGCATAGACGTTGGCAAGCTGCTGCTCGGTCTGGATGCGGTCGTCATCGATGCTCAGAACCTGGCGTTCAATGCTGCGGTTCTTGAGATTGGCAAGTTGAGTTGTCCGGTCGGCCGCTGCTGCCTGGCCGGCCGCCGCGCCTGCGTCGGCTGTCGCCTCAAGAGCATTGTGCTCGGCGGTGAGGCTGTGCGCGTCGCTCTGCGCGTCTTCGAGAGCTTGTTTGATCGACGCTTCGCGATCGCGCTGGCTGAACCACGCCCCAATCCGTCCGGCCAGCGTGCGGTGCAGGGAAGTGGAAAGAACCGCAGGTTGCGCATCGCCGGCGGACTGGCTCTCGAACTTGCGCACTGACGCCTGATGCGCGGTGAGCTCGTCCTGAATCTGGGCGCTGTTATCGCCGGAAGCGCGTTCAAGGTCGCGTTGCGCGTCGGCGAGTTCGTCGGAGTCCAATCCGAGCTGGGCCTTCGCGACCTCTAGATCATTATCGCCAGCGCCATTCTTTCCCGGGCCGGTGGTTGCGCCGGCCTTCGACGTCAGGCTGTCGACCAATGCCTGATCCTGCCGCTTGATCTGCTGGAGCTGGACGATTTTCCGCGAGAGGGCCAGCGCCTCACCGGTGAGCGTACGGTGCTGCGTGGCCAGGCTCGCGAGCCGCAGCTCGGCTGCGAATGCCTGGTCCACTTCGTGACCCGCGAGGCGTTCGGCCTCACGCGCGCACTCATTTTCTTCGGCGCTGACGGCGAGCGGCGCCAGCGCCTGCGCGGTCTGCCACGGGCGCAGGTTCACGAGCGACTGCCCGGCGCCTGAAGCTCCGCTCTTTCCGTTCAAAGTGGGCAGGTGCGCCATAACGCCGCGCGTGGTCCACGAAAACAGGACGCAGACAATGAGCAGCCCGAGAAACGTGAAGAGCAGAGCAAGCCTGGTCTTGCCAATCATGGTCTTGCCCAAGATACGCGGGCGTGCGTTTTCCGCTGGGTTAAGGCCGGCGTGAGGATCTGCCATCTCTCTATTGTGGCAGGCGGGTTGGAGGCAACGCCAGTGCTATCGAAATGGCTCGATGAGACGCGCGATGCGAGCCGGAGATGACTCACCCTAAGCGGCATTGCGATGAATGCTGAGTTGGCGGAGAATAGGGGCGTGCAAGCGCGAGCAAGAGTCCTGTTGCTGGCCGCCGTGTTCTGCGCGCCGATGGCGGGCGCGGGGCAGAGCGCGCCAGGACCCGCGTCGCCAGGACCCGCGTCGCCTGGTCACGCGGCTCCTGGTCACGCGGCTCCTGCGCCCGAGATGCGCATCGATATCAATCACGCGAGCGCGGCGGAGCTGATGAAAATTCCCGGCATGACGCAGACGTGGGCGGCGCGGATTGTGCGCTTCCGGCCGTACCGCACCAAGCAGGACCTCGTCGATCAAGGCGTAGTCACGACCCAGGTGTACAACCGGATCAAGGATTTTGTGATCGCGCACCGCGAGAAACAGTAACCGGCCGCAACCATAGTGCGGCGCGTGTGAATCCGATCGTCAACGCAGACGGTCAGGACTTAGGACGACAGCGTCAGAGATTCTTCCCGCTCCTCCACAGGAGCCCCGGTATGCTTGAGCAATCTGCTGAGGATGACATACAGCACCGGGATGAAGATAAGATTCAGAACTGTCGAAAGCAACATTCCGCCGACGATCGTTGTGCCCACGGAGCGGCGGCCCAGCGCGCCCGCGCCGGTGGCGAAGACGAGCGGCAGCACACCGAGGATGAACGCGAAGGACGTCATCAGAATCGGGCGCAGGCGCAGCTCGGCCGCTTCAATCGCAGCTTCAGCGATGGAGCGCCCTTTGCGGCGCAACTGCTCGGCGAATTCGACGATAAGAATGGAGTTCTTTGCCGAGAGGCCGATGAGCATGACCAAACCGATCTGGCAGTAAACGTCATTCGCGAAACCGCGCAGCGAAACAAATCCGAGAGCGCCAAGTATGGCCATCGGAACGGCGAGAAGAATGATGAACGGGAGCGCGAAGCTTTCGTACTGCGCCGAGAGGGTGAGATAAACGACCAGGATACCGAGGCCGAAGATGATTACCGCCTTGCCGCTGGATTCGATCTCTTCGAGCGAAAGCCCGGTCCACTCGTAGCTCATCCCCTGGATCATCATCTTCTTTGCCAAGTCCTGCATGGCGGTCAACGCCTCGCCGGAGCTGACGCCAGGCTTGGGTTGGCCATCGATTTCGGCCGAACGGAAGAGATTGTAATGATTGATGACCTGCGGCCCTGACGATTGGTCAATGCTCACGAGGTCATCGAGCGAGACCATCTGTCCCGAGCCGGTGCGCACGTAGAACTTGCGCAGATCGGCCGGCGTCATGCGGTCCTGCTGATCGGCCTGCACGTAGACGCGGTACGAGCGATTGTTGAAGTCAAAGTCGTTCACATACTCCGAGCCCATGAAGACGCTCAGCGTCGAGCTGATCTGGTCCATCGACACGTTCATTGTCTTGGCTTTTTCGCGGTCGATGGAAACCAGCAGCTGCGGATCGTTGGATGTGTAGCTCGTGTACAGGTTGGTGATCTTGTCAGACCGCATGCCGCCGCCGACGATCTGGTGCGCGACGCGATCCAGATCGCCCAGGGTATTGCGTCCCAGATCCTGCAGCTCGAAGGCGAAGCCGCCATAACTGCCCAGGCCCTGGATGGCCGGAGGCTCGACCAGCACCACCAGGCCGCCCGGAACGCCAAAGAGCTGCGGCGCGAGCTTTGCCTGGATGTCGGAGGCGGTGTGTCCCGCGCCCTCCTTCTTGCGCTGATCCTGTGATTTGAGCGGCACAAAGATGAGGCCGAAGTTCGAAGCGCTGCCGCCGCTCAAGCTGAAGCCCATCACGGCGAAGGTCCCATAGACATCCGGATCGCGGCGGATCAGTTCGGTGGCGCGGTTGGCCACGTCACTCGTGTAGCTGAGCGAGGCGCCCTGCGGCGTTTGCACGATGCACATCAGATAGTTCTGGTCCTCGCTCGGCACGAACGCCGTGGGGACGCGCCGGTACATCCACACCGTAGCCGCGAGCCCGACCACAAACAACGCCAGCAAAACGTAGCGCAGGCGCAGAACGCCATGAATCAGGCGTGCATAGGTGCGGCCCATCCAGCCAATCGTTGCGTCAGCGCCATGGATGAATCCGGCAAAGGCGCGCGAGACAGGAGGGATGTGGAGAAAGTCCAGTTGACGCGGGCGTTCTTCTTCGCCGCGCAGGAAGAGCGCCGAGAGCGCCGGAGAAAGGGTGAGCGCGTTGAATGCCGAGATGGCGATAGCGAACGCAATGGTCAGCGAGAACTGCCGATACAGAATGCCGGTGGTGCCGGGGAAGAACGAGACCGGCACAAAGACCGAGATGAGCACCAGCGAGGTCGCGATCACCGCGCTCGTGACCTCGCGCATGGCGTCCGACGTGGCCTTGTGTGGATCGCAATGCTCCGCGGCCATGTGGCGCTGCACGTTTTCAATCACCACAATCGCGTCGTCGACCACCAGCCCGGTGGCCAGCGTGATGCCGAACATGGTAAGCGCGTTGATCGAGAAGTCAAAGATCTTGATGAAGGCGAAGGTGCCGATGAGTGAGACAGGGATGGTGACGGCAGGAATAATCGTCGCTCGCCAGTCGAGGAGGAAGAGGAAGATGACCGCGATGACGATGAGGATAGCCTCGCCCAACGTGCCCACCACTTCGCGGATCGAGTCACCGACCACGGTCGTGGTGTCGAAGGGGATCACGTATTCCAGGCCCGGCGGGAATGACTTCGACAACTGGTCGAGGGCTGCCTTGGCGTCCCGGTCCACCTGCAGTGCGTTGGCGTTGCTTAACTGCTGCACGCCTACGCCGATCGCATTCCCGCCGTTGTAGCGCAGATCCGTCGAATAGGTCTCCGCACCCAGGTCGGCGTGGCCTACGTCTTTCAACTGCACGATGCCGGAGGCATCATTCTTCAGCACGATATTGTCGAACTGGACAGGATCGGAGAGCCGGCCCACGACGCTTACGGTGATCTGGTACTTCTGCTGCAGGTCCGATGGAGGCTGGCCTACCTGGCCGGCGGGAATTTCAACGTTCTGTTCGGAGAGCGCATTCACCACGTCAGAAGCCGTGAGGCTGCGCGCGGCCAGGCGATCCGGATCGAGCCAGATGCGCATGGCGTACTTGCGCTCGCCGAAGATCAAGACGTCACCCACGCCGGGAATGCGCTTCAGCGCGTCCTTGACATAGACATCGACATAATTGCTGATGAACAGATTCGAGTAGCGCCCGCTTGGAGAGATAAACGCCGCCGCGAAGACGAAATTCGAGTTCGCCTTGGTGATGGTGACGCCGGTGTTCTTGACCTCTTGCGGCAGGCGGCCCTGCGCGGAGGCGACGCGGTTCTGCACGTCGACGGCCGCGATGTTCAGGTCATAGCCGGTGCGGAAGGTGGTGGTAATGGTGCTCGTTCCATCGTTCGAGCTGGTCGACTGGATGTAGCGCATCCCCTCCACACCGTTGATCTGCTCTTCCAGCGGGATGGTCACGGCCGATTCAACCACGCTTGCGTTGGCGCCGACGTAGTTGCTCGAAACCGTTACCTGCGGTGGAGCAAGCTGCGGGTAAAGTGAGATGGGCAGCGTGGGGATACACACCGCGCCGGCAAGAATGATCAGCAGAGCACAGACCGTTGCAAACACTGGCCGATGAATGAAAAAATCAACCACAAAGCCCTCGCAATTTCCCTTCCAATTCCTGGTTGCGTTGCGGATGAAAGCCCTTAAAACCGGCTCGAAACCGAGTTAGCTTCCGGCTCCGGATGCCGGCGGCCCGGGACTTGGCAACGGAATTACCGGCGCGCCATCCACGAGGAACTGCAAGCCGGAGACGATCACTTTGTCGCCATTCTGCAAGCCGCTATCAACCGCATAGTCGTTGCCTACCGTGTCCCCCACCGTGATGGGCCGCTGCCGGGCGAAGTATTTTCCGCCCTGGTTCTCGGCGAGGTAAATGAAGGTCTGGCCGCCCTGCCGCGTAACGGCGAGCACCGGGACCACCGCCTTGGGCGCAGTGCTCCAGGTGATGCGCGCCCTGATCAGTTGCGCCGTGCGCAGAATGTCAGACCCGGAGTGGACCGACGCCTTGACCAGGATTCCCTGCAGCCCGCTCTCCACCTCCGGCGAGATGAAGTCGACCCTGGTCTTCTCAAGCACCTTGCCGTTGCTGTCGAGCAGATCTACGGGAAGACCCATCCGCACGTCGGCCGCGCGCTCTGTGGGAACGTAGATGTAGGCTTCCAAATCCTTGTTCTCGTCGACCGTGGTGAGCAGAGTGGCTGGTGCAGCAAGCGGCGAGACGTAATCGCCAACGTGCACGGGAACGTCGCCTACGATGCCGTCAAACGGCGCTCGAACCAAATAGTAGTCGAGCAACTGTTCCTGCGTTTTGCGGGCTTCGACGGCAGATTCGTAGTCGGCTTTGGCATTGTCGAAAGCCTGCTGCTCCTGGTCGAGCACGTCGCGGCTGGTCACGCCGGCTTCAAACAGCTTCTTCTGCCTGTCCAGCTCCACGGTGTGATAATCGTAAACGGCCTTTTTCTGTCGTTCCGTGGCCCGCAACGACTCCACATTGGCCTGCTGCTGGCGTGGATCGATCTCCATGAGCTCCTGGCCAGCCTTCACGCGGTCGCCGGACTGGACCCGAATCCCGGTAAGGATGCCGCTTACTTGCGGCATCAGCGTGGCCGAACGGCGTGACTTGATGGTGGCCACGTATTCGCTGCTCTGCGCCACAGGCGCCAACGCCACCGAAACGGTTTGCACCGGCATGCCCTGCATGCCCGCGCCGCCGCCGGCCTGCACTTCCGGTTTTTTCTGGCATCCGCTGGCGCCCATGACGAGCAGAAGCAAACAGCCGATCCCGTAGTTGCGTCTCAATTTAGCCTTGGTCGTCACTTGATTTTTCCTTTTACCGGAAAACGGCCCGGTATCATTTTTGTGTTGGAACCCGCGAACGGGTTCCGGCGGCGCATGGCGGCCTCGTTTTTCAGCTTTGCGTCTCCGTCCGGAAGACCTTTCACCCGGCGCGAACGCGCAACGCCAAACTCTTGACAGCAGGTGTCAGGCTCTTGACTCTATCTGACGCCCCGACCCTGCCTCGCGACGCAAAATTAGTATTCCATCGCGGGCCGGGCTAAAAACCGGATGCAAGGCAGGTTTGGATTGAGAATAACCGATCGCCCGTCTCCAGGTTGGATACGAATTCCGGCCGCTCAAGGTTCCGCTGCCACAATGATTCGCCGCTAGTTACCGGATGGCGGGCGGTGGCGAGCGAAGAGGTATTGCTCCGCTGATCGGGGCCGGTTTGCCGGGCGGACGGGCTGGTCCTCTAGCGAAATCGGGCAGCGGAATCGGGCTCAATGCTCAATAATCAGGGACCGGCGGGCTTCTGGGAGTGACGGACGGTTGCCACCATCCAGGCAATCTCGTCTTTGACTCTCGATCAGGACTCGGGCGCCGGCTCGAGCGCGGTGGTGGTTCTGGTCTGAGATCCAAAAACGACGCGACTGAGGAACCAGGCGACCTGAAGAACAGCTGACCCGAAGAACCAGGTCTTGCCGGCCCGAGCTGAACCCTGAAGGACCGCGTCCCCTGAGAAACTGCGTCCTTGAGAAACGGCATCCTTGGCGAGGCCGCCGGTTTTGAGATGCTCCCGGTGATCTTTTGGCGCCTTCGGTGACGCTTTTGACACACTCCCGGTGAGTTGATAGGCTTCAAAAGGGCGCATCCGGCCGTTCCGGCCGATTCTCGCCCATCTGAACGCGTCCCCGTCGTCTAGCCCGGCCTAGGACACCGCCCTTTCACGGCGATAACACGGGTTCAAATCCCGTCGGGGACGCCAATTAGAATCAAGGACTTGCATCGATCTTCGCCAGACATTCGAGGGTGCAAAAAGCCACATTTTGGTGTCCTTTTTGCACCCTCGCGTTGGAGCCGTTACGCCGTTCCCACAATGGCCTCTTCATCTGCGGACATCGTTATCGGAAAGAACAGGGCCAGCACAGCAGCTTGTGCGGCGTGTTTGGCTGGGGCAACTGCCTGTGTGTAGACATCCATTGTCGTACGCAAGGTAGAATGCCTCATCAATTCTTGCATCACCTTGAACTCAGCTCCGACACTCCGAAGCAACGTCGAGTACGTGTGTCGGAACGTATGCCATCCGATGCGCTTCTGAATCATGAGAGACTCGGCAACGGGCCGGATGTACTTGCGGAGAATGCACGCTCCCCAATACGGGCTTCGCCCTTTGTGCAATCGGCTTGCAAATATCCAGTTGTCACTGCCAGTGAACTTGCACGTCTTCCGCCAGTTCAACAGTGCTTCCCTAAGCAGAGGATGTAAAGGAACCGGCTTTTGCGACGACTCGGTTTTGCAGCGACCGACCACGCCAAAAACGATCGAACGCACAACACTGAGTTCTCCATGCTGGAAATTGACGTCACGCCACTTGAGCCCAAACAATTCGCTCTGCCTCAAGCCCGTGGATGCCGCCAAGAGAACAAGCGTGCGTTCGCGAAGGGCGAGGTGGTCAACCAAGGCCCTAATCTCCGCAGCGGTCAGCACATCCGGGGCACTTCGCCGCTTTGCCCCCTGGCGAACAAACCGCATGGGATTGCAATCGAACAATTCGTAGCGGCACGCGTGGTTGAACAAGACGGACATGATGTTCCGGATCTTGGCACGTGATGATCGAGCTAAGGGGAGCCGGCGCAGCCACCCTTCCACGTCCACGGCCTTGATCTCGTCCAAGTGGAAAGAACCCCATCGCGGCTTGACCCACTTGCGAATATAGCCGCGATACGTCTTGACCGTGGCGAAGCTCCGAAAGCTATCTCCGGATCTCAATTCCTTCTGTTCAAAATGTTCGCAGATCTCGGTAACAGTGATTCTGCAAGCATCGTTGTGATTGGAATATGCATTGATTTGAGCCAAGAGAGCACCAACGGCCGCGCGCGCTGCGTTGGCGTCGGGGTATTGTTCAATCGTTCCGATCACCCTCTTCCGATAGACACGGCGGCCATTCCGGTTCTTCTCCGACCACGAAATGACCAGACGTTCGGACCGTGCTTATGGACTGTCTGGATAATGCTTCCTTGTTGCATGCTGCCTCCTTTTTGTGCAGATGAAGGCAGTTTTCTACTTTTCGGCCGATCGGGATCAAAATTCTTGCTGCAGCGCCGCTAGGACAATTCTTTTTGCTGATCGTGACCAACGGATCCTCGCTAGTTTGTCGTCATCCCAGAAATGCCCGGGGACCTTACGGCGTTCAGAGGAGTTATCCTGACAATCCTGCTGCTAGTAAGTGCCGCGCCCGTTCTAACAGTTGAGCCAAGGGCCACTTGTCCAGAAAGCCCATTATTCGTCCATGAGGTAGTGGGTCCCTGCCGTGACAGGGGACAGGAAAACCGTAACTTATAGAAAATAAGCGTAACAAATGACTTCTTTTGGTGCTTATGGGAACGGTGAAGTTGTGGCCGACCTCTGCCCGAATCGACGTTGCTTTTGGGTTCGGTTGTAATCGTCGGCGCCATCTGGCGCCTTCCCTTGCGGCGTTCGACCTGCTGAACCGACCTTCACATTTAGCGGCAACGTACTTAGATCTGGACCAGAGAGCAGCGGCAGGAGCTCGGCGATGAGGTCATCGTGGCGAACGTCGGTGAACTGCGAGCCATTTCTCAAGTCCACCGTAAGAGCGATCAGGTCGAAGCGGATGGAATGGATGAGGAACAAGCCACAACAAAAGCGCTTGAAACTGATCGTCGCGAGCGGCGGCAAAGGCGGTCTAGACGGTTGCGATGGGGATTGATTTGCCGGGTTGCAGAAGGCCGAGCAGGTCTTGGTCGTAGATGGATTTCTTGCGGTCGGCGAGCTCGGTGAAGCGGACGTAGACTTCGTCTACCTGGTTGCGGTCCAGCGGGTGCCCGAGTTTTTCGAGACGGTCGGCTAGGGCGCGACGGCCGGAGTGTTTGCCGAGGACAAGCTTGGTGTGGCCCGCGCCAACAGATTCGGGACTCATGATCTCGTAGGCGAAGGGATGGGCCATCATGCCGTCCTGGTGGATGCCAGACTCGTGGGCGAAGGCGTTGGCTCCGACGACGGCTTTGTTGGGAGAGCAGCCAAAGGCGATACACTCCGCGAGCATC
>DASXDX010000031.1:0-7150 GCA_036490385.1 Occallatibacter sp. | reverse complement strand
CGATGGCATCGTCACCTTCCGCTGGCGCGATTCCGCGCACGGCAACAAGAAGAGGCTCATGACTCTCACTGTCGACGAGTTCCTGCGCCGCTTCCTGCTCCACCTGTTGCCGCCCGGCTTCGTGCGCATCCGCAACTTCGGCTTCCTCGCCAACCGCAAACGCGCCACGCTGTTGCCGCTGTGTTTTCAACTGCTCGGCAGATCACAGCAAAACACAGCTACATCGGCATCACCGTCCGCAGATCAGGCTCATTCACTCTGGAACTGTCCGGTCTGCGGTGGAACCGTACGCGTCGTCGAACGGCTCTCCGCCGCTCAACTCCTGCTTCGCTCGCCACCGCATCCAGACCGGTACGCAGCATGAACCTCGGTTCACATCCTCGGCTTCTACGCGTGCTTCGGCGCGCACGCGGACTCCTTGCCTCATCTGAGCAAAACCCCTCCGATACCAGCCTCTCTCGATTCCACATCAGGCCGCCGCGAGCCACAGCGCCGCCCCATCCGGCCTCCAGGCCACTGAACTCTGCTCAACTCAGTCTGTCCCTGATCCCTCTGCACCCGCTCAGGCCCATTCAAAATACATAGCCTTTCATGAGGGCGGCTTCCTTCAAGTCGCTGTATCAGAAGCGCTCCCTGAAGACTCCCCCAACTGCGCACTGTTGCGCGGCGGGGCGCTCCAGATACAGCACTAAGACCTATCGTTACCTATCTCGGTCCGCGTCTTTCGAGCATGCGATAGCGCTGTGGCATAGATTGATGCCAGATTCCTGGAACTCCGGTGACCCAGAGTACGTACCTGGGGAGATGTGCAGTCATTTGATCAAACGTCTGCTGACTGCGACAGGACATGCGGCTGCCGCTGCGATGGTTTTTGTGCCGTTGGATATTTGTGCCCAGACAGTTGGTAAACCGATGGCGTTCGACGTGGCTTCCATCAGCCGCAATGTGGACAATATCGGCACGTGCAGTCCGGACCAGGTGCAGCCTGCGCAGAACGGATTTCACATGACGAACTGTCCACTGCTCATGGCAGTGGGTGCGGCGTATGTTCCTACTACGGGCGACCCGCTGGGATACCTGGTGCAGGAACGAATTCTTGGGATGCCGCCGGGGCTATCGCAGGAACGGTATAACATCGATGCTCGCATCGCCGATTCGGACGCGGAGGCCTGGCGGGACCCGGTGCAGCGAACAGAGATGTTGCATGCGATGATGCAGACACTGCTGGCTGAGCGGTGCAAGCTGGTGGTACATCGCGAGATGAGGGACAAGTCCATCTATGCGCTGGTGGTGGCGAAGAATGGGCCAAAGCTGCAGGCTGCCAAACCGGGTGAGGTAGAGACTGTCCAGGCAAAGCATCCAGATGCGGTTGGAATTCCCGGCGGGAGTGGAGTCTTTGTTCGCGGGCAAGCCAATGGGCACATCGATATCTATGGAGCAACCACAGGCACACTGGCGCTGCTGCTGTCCGGGCCCGCGGGCCGGCCGGTGGTGGACAAGACTGGACTAACCGGCATCTACGATATGCACCTGGACATGGGACAAGCAGGGTTAGCTGCGGACAGCTCAGCAGAGCCTGAAGCTTCGGTGTTTTCCTCGGTGCAGGAACAGCTTGGGTTGAAGCTGGAGTCGCAGAAGGACCAGGTAGAGAACCTGATAATCGACCATGTTGAGCACCCTTCACCGAACTAGCCCTTTCTGCACTTTCGTTGTGCGGACCAGTCGTCGCGCTCCTATACCGGTAGTCAACCGGGCCATTTCTGTCCGTTGCAGACGATCACCATTTTCCAGCGGGAGTCCACGCTTCCATGCCGTGTCCAGGTAACGATAAACGCTCTTGGCAACGCCGATTCTCCAGGACCGCTGGTTCACGAGATTCCAGTCGGAATGCCGATCAGTCAGGATAATCCAGGTGAAACTCCCTCTGCGACAATCCTCTCAGCATCTTCTGCCATTCCCGACAGTGAGCGAGCGTACGTTCGCATCGAGACACCTAGCCTTGCAACATGTGCCGCGCCCAGCCCTCCAGCCACGAGTGTGCGATCGATTTCCATGTCTCATTGAAGTAGAGGCCTGTGGCCGTCAGGCCCGCAGCAATAACGAGTAAGGCCGCCCAAAGGAACTGTTTCATTATCCGGTTACGTTTCCAGTCCCAGAGAAACATCAGAACGATGAGGAGTAGATTGCCGCCCTCGTAAAACAGGTAGGTGCCGAGAAAGGTAGTCGGTGCAGGCAGAAAGAGGCCCACCATCCGGGAAAAGCCTGCATCGCTGATGCAGATGGTGGCCAGAATGAGCACGCGACGATGGGCGGCGGAGTTGCGGCGCATGAGAACGCCCGAGGGCAGCAGCACGGCCATGCAAATGACTCCGCTGAAGGCGATGGAAAGGAATTCAGGAGGAAGAGTGCCGGGAGTCTGCAGGTTCAAAGCCTGCCAACTGAGTTCGGACCAGGGGGCGATCACAACGACAAGAGCGGCGTAACCGGCCGCAAACCAGCCGAGACGGCGATGCAAGCGGACGTTGCCCGTTTCGACCATGAGCACAAGCGCGGTGGCAGTGAGCAGCCAAAGCGTGGTGGCGATGGCATGTACGTGGACGATCGTGGGTACGGGCGGATGCTCATGGAGGTAGTTGTGCAGATCGAATCCGAATCCGACGCCCACGAAGATCCAAAAGATGGCGAGCCAAACCAGCGCGGCTCGGCGATCTTCGCGCGCGGGCCAGGAGGCGGTTGTATGGATGTGCACCCGCTTTGCCTCACTTGTCAGTCAGAAAAACGTACAACAATGTGATTGATGCAATGAATTCATTTTTGCACATTGTGGTGATCGGCTCCAGGTATTCCGAGCTTCGCTCGGTTCTCGATGTTCAGATGATCGAGCATGTTCGGAAGCGCTTTGCGGGCGAGATACCTGTCACGACAGAGTCTGGCCAGTGGCTTTCCGCGTTACCGGCGATCAGGAAGTTTGGGGGATCAGTCCCGATAAACGTCCCAGCGTCCGGAGAGTTCGGTCTACGGGCAGTACAATTCAAACGAATCGGCTTTGAAGGGAATATTCGCAGTGGCGGACAAGCTGAAACTCGATCGCCGGAGCTTCATCAAAGGGGCCGCTGGAGCAATCGGCGCAGTAACACTGACGGAACAAGGGCCAGCGCCAGCCGCGGGGCAGGAACCCGACGCCGCCGAGGAGCGCACCAAGGTAGCCCAAGATCGAACCCAGCCAGACCGGAGTTATCCACGCCAGTTTCGTGGGCGGCAACTGAAGATGATTTCATTTCCGCTGGGTGGCGTGGCCGCTGGAAGCCTGGGGCTTGGCGGGCGCGGGCAACTGATCGACTGGGAGATGTTTAACCGCCCCAATAAAGGGTTCCGACCTTTGTACGCATTTCCGGCTATCTGGGCGCAGGCTGCAGGGGGAAAGTCGGTGGCCCGGGTGCTTGAGTCGCGTATACAGCCGCCCTACGGGGGAGCGGACGGATTGGGTTCAAGCAACGTTCCTGGACTTGGCCGGCTGGAAGCGGCAACGTTCACCGGGGAGTACCCGCTGGCGCTCATCGATTTTGAAGATCGCTCGCTGCCGGTCAAAGTCACCCTCGATGCCTTCTCGCCGTTCGTTCCGCACGAACCGGACAACTCGGGACTGCCCGTGGCGATTCTCCGCTATACCGTGACCAATCCCGGAGATAGGGCGGCCAGCGTCAGTATTGCGTTCTCCATTGAGAATCCGGTGAACACAGAGGAGGAGAAGGACGACGATGCGCGGCAGAAGCTTGATAAGGGACGGCGCAATGAATATCGGTCCGAACAAGGCATCGCAGGTTTGGTGATGAGCAATTCTGCGCTAGCGGCCGACGATCCGATGAACGGTGAACTGGTGCTGGCAGCGTCTGTGAATGGCGCGGAGGCGTCGCACTGGGAGGGATGGCCGGCAGGCCGCTGGTGGAATGCTCCCCTGCATTTCTGGGATCAATTTTCAAAGAGCGGCGAACTGGGCGCGCTGCCCGATCCGCACAACATGGTGGGCGTGCTGTGTTTAAAACGGACGATTCCTGCGGGGCAGACGGCTCGCTTTGAGTTTTTCCTGGGCTGGAGGTTCGCTAATCGCACGCCCGATTGGATGGGCTGGTCGTCGCCGCAAGGCGAAGGCAAAACCGTGATTGGCAATGCGTATGCCGAACGCTTCAAGAGCGCGTGGGAAGCTGTGAGTTACACCGCGGCGCATCTGCAGGACCTGGAAGCGCGTACGCGAATGTTTACGAATGCCATGCGCGAGAGCACGCTGCCCGCGGCCGTGAAGGAGGCCGCCAGCGCCAACCTTTCAACGCTGGCAACCACAACGTGTTTCCGCACGGCGGACGGCGAGTTTCACGCATTCGAGGGCAGCGGCGATAAGTCCGGTTGCTGTTTTGGCAACTGCACACATGTGTGGAATTACGAGACGGCGACAGCGTTCCTGTTTCCGCAGTTTGCGCGGTCGTTACGGCGTAATGCGTTTGGATATTCCATGGATGATGCGGGAGCGATGCGTTTCCGCGAGTATCTGCCGCCTGGCAAGGAACGCTGGGGCTATGCCGCGGCAGACGGCCAGATGGGGCAGATCATCCATGCCTGGCTTGACTGGAAGATCTCCGGCGATCATGCGCTGCTGGAGAGCACATGGCCGCGCGTGAAGAAAGCGATCGAGTTTGCGTGGGTTCCGGGCGGATGGGACGCGAATCGCGACGGCGTGATGGAAGGCGTGCAGCACAATACTTACGACGTGGAGTTCTATGGGCCGAACCCGCTGTGCGGAATCTACTACCTGGGCGCGCTACGCGCATGCGAAGAGATGGCGCGCGCCATGGGCGATGCGACGTCAGCTGATGCATATAGGAGTCTGTTTGAGAAGGGAAGCAAATGGACTGACGATAACTTATTCAATGGCGAGTTTTATGTACAGAAGGTGCGCGGATACAGTAAAGACGAGATTGCGAAGAACCTGCGCGGCGATATGGGGACGGAAAACAGTGAGACGCCCGAATACCAGGTGGGCGGCGGCTGCTTGGCCGACCAGCTGATTGGCCAGTATCTCGCGGAGATTGGCGGCATGAGCCCGCTGCTGGCGCCGGAGAATATTCGCCGGACGCTGCAATCCATTTACAAGTACAATTACAAGCCAACCCTCACCGCTCACGAAAATGTGGAGCGAACGTATGCGCTAAATGAGGAAGCAGCGGTGGTGGTCTGCGACTACGGCAAGGCCGAGCGTCCGCACATTCCCTTTCCCTATTACGCCGAAGCATGGACTGGCCAGGAATATCTCGTAGCCAGCTTGATGATGAACTGGGAGATGGTGAATGAAGGCATTGAGTGCGTCGAGAATATTCGCGCGCGCTACGATGGCGAGAAGCGCAACCCGTGGGACGAACCGGAGTGCGGCCATCACTATGCGCGCGCCATGTCCTCGTGGTCGACAGTGGTTGCTCTCAGTGGTTTTGTTTATGACGGGGCCCGGGGCGCCGTGCTGGCAGTGCCGCGCATGCCGCGCGATCCCTTCAAGTGCTTCTGGTCCACGGGAACCGGCTGGGGCACATTCTCATTGAGCAAACAGAACGGCAGTACACTGTTTTCGATCCAGGTGCTGAAGGGAACGCTTGCTTGCCGCTCCTGCGAGATCGCGGCAATGGGCTCGGCTGCTTCGATCGAAAGCGGGGGCAAACCATTGGCAAATCAAGTAAGCAGGAACGGTCAGCGGGTAGTGGTGACGCTTGATGAAACCGAGCAATTGGTCGCGAATGACGAGTTGAGGATCACGGTACACGGATGAGCGAACACCCGCACCAGCCAAGACCGTGGATTGTAATTTTGGGTGGTTTTCTTGGTTCGGGAAAGACCAGTCTGATCCTCGCTGCGGCGCGTCTTCTTGAGAAGCGCGGCCTCCGGTGTGCAGTCATCCTGAACGACCAGTGTTCTGAATTGGTCGACACACGCCACGTCGAGATTGAAGGCGTGCTGGCGCGCGAAGTCACCGGCGGATGCTTTTGTTGCAGATTTTCCGAGCTACAGTCGATGATCGGGGAGCTTCGCACACGTGCCGTCGACGTGATCTTTGCCGAGCCTGTCGGAAGTTGCACCGACATCTCGGCGACGGTATTCCGCCCCCTGCGGGAAGAGTTCGATCTTTACCGGGTGGCGCCGTTTACAGTGCTCGTGGATCCCAAGCGTGCCGCCTCGTTGAATAACGAAGATGCTGATTCGCCACTGGCTTTTCTCTTTCAAAAGCAGCTCGACGAAGCAGATCTCGTGTGTATGACCAAGGCCGACCTCTATCCGGATGCGGCGAGCCTTCCTGGTGTAGCGCAGCGGTTCCTGAGCGCAAAGACCGGGCAAGGTGTTTCGGAATGGCTGGATGAAATCCTGTCGGGATCGTACGATGCGGGGAAGACCACGCTCGAAATTGACTACGAACAGTACGCCCGCGCTGAAGCAGCCCTGGCATGGATGAATCTGAGCTTCACGTTCGAGCCTGCCGTGCCCGTCTCTCCTGCGCTGGCGAGCGGGCCGCTCTTTGACGGCTTGCACGATGCGCTCACCGAAGCCGGAATCTCGATTGCGCATCTCAAGATGATTAATCGGTCACCCACTGGCTGGTTGAAGGTCGCCGTATGCGCCAACGGCGAAGAGCCGGCAGTCGAAGGGAATCTGGACGCTTCGCCGGCGGGTCGTCATGAACTGCTTGTAAATCTGCGCGCCCGAGGTGATGCCGCTCAGGTACGGAAGCTGGTTGAATGGCAATTGCAGCAGTTGGAAGGGCGCAAACTCGACATGCACTTCAACTGCTTCAGCCCCGCTGCACCGAAGCCGGAACGCAGAGTGCCCAGAGCGATGCCTTGAAGAGCATAATTGCGCGGATATTCATCCATTGCATTATGCCTGTGCCCATCGAATCCGGAATTCAAGAAGTTGTAATGCCGCACCGTCTCTTATTTTTCAAAATCGACTTAGCCCATCAGGTCCCGGGACACATGCCGACATGAACGAAGCCGCTGCGGCGGCGGACGCTTCCGCGTGCGGCTGAGCCGGCCTTTGCGGCTGCCGGGGTAGTTTTGTTCGCAGAGAAGGAGGATTCTCTGTGAACCAACTACGTCAGCTCATGCTTGAGGAGTTG
>DASXDX010000022.1:0-1796 GCA_036490385.1 Occallatibacter sp. | reverse complement strand
TCCACCAGCCGCTCGCCATCACTGTGCTGCTGGTCCAGAGCTTCCAGTTCGCGCCGGTCTGTATCCAGTTCGATATAGCTCATGGCGGTGTTTGCCACCACTTTGTCGCGTGTATCGCGCAGCGTAGCCTGTGCGGATAGCAATGCGGTGCGCGCGGCGCGGATCATCGCCGGCTGGGAATAGGAGAACAGCAGGGAGTTGGCAGTGGCGGTGGCGAGGGACGGCTGGCCGACCGGAAAGCCGTATGAATATCCCGGCGTCGATTCGATCGCCATCGTGGGAACATAGGCATCTTTGGTTTGACGGAGACCCGCTCCCGCGCGATCTACATCTGCGGCGGCCATCTTGACTTCATGCGAGTTGCGCAGCGCCAGGTCCACTGCGGTGTAAAAGGATATCTGCGCCTTTGCCGGGGAAGCCGCGGTCATCGCCAGTGTGATGAAGGCGAGGAAGGCGGGCACGACGACTCGCGAGCGAAGAGGCGGCAGTGGCAAAGGCGTCCTAGTCAGCGTCCAGTGTTGGTAGCAACTTGCTTGGTTGGATGATAGACGCTGGCGATGGCGGCTGCTGCCTGAATCTCCCGGGCTGCACCCGCCGTGTCACCTTGTTTATCGAGCAGGCTGGCGAGAAGCAGATGCACGCGGAAGGCCGGCTCATCCTCTGATTTGTCCGGAGATGCAAGGTACTCGCGCAGCAGCCGGATCGCGGTCTCTGGATCCTGACCTGCGCGAGTCAGCAGTCGGGCCGCGTCCACCAGCGGTTCCCCACGTCCGCCATTCGCGTCCAGGCCGGAGCGGATCGCTTCCTGCATGTGGAGGAGATCATTCTGCCTCTGATAGAAGGAAGCGAGGACCATCCAATAGCTTGCTGCGCGGGGTGGTGTGGTAGCGATCGCCTGGCGATAATACTGCTCCGCTCCGGCTGTGTCCTTGTTACTCGCCGCGATGCGGCCACGCAACTCATCGGCGCGGGCACGATCGACATCATCCAGCTTGCTTGCGGTCGCGGCGGCTTTGTCCTTGCCTCCGCCGACAATGGACGGGGCCTCGGTATAGTACTCACCCAGATCGGAGAGTGCCTCGGCGTTGCGGGGATCCAGCGTCACGGCTGATTCAAATTCCGCTTTCACCTTTTTGGCGAGGCCGTAGGCCTTCAGGAAGGAGACCCGGTTCGCTTTTTCCCCGAGTGCGCGCCCATACCAGAGATGATTGTTGCTGCTGTTCGGGTCGAGATCGACCGCCTTCCGGCAGGCATCGACGGCATCGTTCCATCGCTCCAGTTGCAGAGCAAGCCGGCACAGCAATTGTTGTGCCTCCGCATCGGTGCTGCCCGCCGTTGTGGCCGGCCGCAGAAGCTCGAGCGCGTGGTCGGCACGGCCCTGCTGCAGATCGTTCATCACATCCGTACGGCTCGCCGGCGTGAGAGCCGGCAGGTGGAGCGGTATCCACAAAACGATGAGCAATAAGGGGGAAATGCGCATGAAATCTTATCCGGCCGATTACCTAGCGGCGATTGATAGCTTAGTGATCGATCTGCACGGGCACGCCTTCGGCCAGCGGTTCGCCGTTGGTTGTGCTGAGCGCGACGGTGGCATTCTCGGCAAGCCCGCTGATCACCTGCACCTGGGTAAGATTCCGTGCGCCGACGGTCACTCGTTGCCGTCTGAGTACCTTACCGTGCAGCAGATAGACATAGCTCTTGCCGTTCTCACTATGGAGCGCTTCGCGCGGGATGGTGAGCACGTGGTCCAGTTTCTGTTCGGTGACAGTCACTTTCACGTTCGTACTCGGCAAAAG
>DASXDX010000009.1:0-121550 GCA_036490385.1 Occallatibacter sp. | reverse complement strand
GGTTCGCTGCGGACGGTGAAGGCGCCGACGACGACTGCCTTAACATCCCACAATCTACAATCAAGCACAGCATGACTTGGAACGAACTCACCCAGGAAATCGTGGCCGTCGGCTCCGGCGGCGGCTCCGACGCACCGATCGCGGGCATCGAGTACGACTCGCGGCGTGTGCGGCCCGGCGCAGTCTTCGTCGCCATGAAGGGCGGTTCGACCGATGGCAATCGCTATGTGGAGAAAGCCATCGCCGCGGGTGCGCTGGGCATCATCACCGACTCCGCGCAGACGTTCGATCATCTGCTCGTCTTTGAGGCCGGCATGCCGGTGCTCGAAGCGGAACATGGCCGCCGCGCCCTGGCGCAGGCTTCCGCTGCGTTCTTCGGCCATCCGGAAAGCACATTGGCGGCCACGGGAATCACCGGAACGAACGGCAAAACAACCACCGCGTTTCTCCTCGAATCTCTGCTCAATGCCGCGGCGCGCAAGACGGTTCTCATCGGAACCATTGAATATCATGTGGCTGGCGAAGTGCGGCCTTCCGCGCACACCACGCCGGAATCGCGCGACCTTTTCGAGCTGATGGCCGAGGGCGCGGCTCGCGGAGCGGCGGAACTCATCACCGAAATTTCGAGCCACGCACTCGAGCAGGGCCGCGCCGCCAGCATCCACTTCGATGTGGCCGTCTTTACCAATCTCACGCGGGACCACCTCGACTATCACCAGACGATGGAGAACTATTTCGCGGCCAAGCGCCTGCTCTTCGACGGCACGGTGTATCCGGCGCCGCGCGTTGCGGTCATCAACGCCAATGACCCGCGAGGCGAAGAGCTCGCGGCGGCTGCGCGCGCGGCAGGCGCGGAGATTCGCATGTACGGCATTCGCCAGGGGGACTGGCGCGCCGCCGCTTACACGCTCACTCCCGCCGGCGCAGTGCTCGAACTTGAAACGCCCGCAGGTTCAGCTCGCGTGACCTCGCCTCTCGCCGGTGAGGTAAATATTCTTAACCTGCTTGCCGCGTTCACAGCCGCCCATGCGCGCGGCATTTCTTTTGATGCGCTGGTCGAGTCCATTCCGCGCCTCAACCGCGTGCCCGGCCGTTTTCAACCGGTGGATGCGGGCCAGCCTTTCACGGTGATCGTGGACTACGCGCACACCGACGATGCGCTGCGCAACCTCACTTCCCTCGCCCGCCAGATGACGACACAAACCGGCAAGCGCGTCATCACGGTCTTCGGCTGCGGCGGCGACCGCGATCGAACCAAACGCCCCAAGATGGGAGAGGCGGCGGGCCGGGGCAGCGATTTTGTCGTCGCCACCAGCGACAATCCCCGGTCGGAAGATCCACGCGCCATTCTTGCCGAGGTCGAGCCCGCATTGAAGGCAACCGGCATCCAATATGTCATTGAGCCGGATCGTGCAACGGCGATTCGCCTCGCCCTTGAAGCAGCGACGCCGGGCGATGTGGTTCTGCTCGCCGGCAAGGGACATGAGAAGGAGCAAATCCTCGCGAGCGGCGCCATTCCTTTCGACGACGCGGAGATTGCGCTTTCAACGCTGGCCGAATTGGGATATCGTGGGGTGCGATGATTCTGACGCTTGCAGAGGCGGCCATCGGCGCAGGCGCGGTGCTCGAAGCGCCCACGAGTATCGCGAACCCCGGCGCGATCGAGGTGCGCGGGTATTCCATTGACTCGCGTACCGTGCAGCCCGGCGAACTTTTCTTTGCAGTCCGCGGGGAGCGGCTCGACGGCCACGACTTTGTGACGGACGCGCTCGCACGGCGCGCTGCGGGCGCAGTGGTCTCGCGCGCCCGCGTCGCAAGCCTTCCCGATGCGGCATTGGCCTCGCCGCTGCTCATCACCGAAGATCCGCTGCTCGCGCTGCAGATGCTTGCTGTTCACGTCAGGCGGCAGTGGGGCAAGCGCGTGGTGGCAATTACCGGCTCGGCCGGCAAGACGACAACGAAAGAGGCCACAGCCGCGGCGCTCGGCGCAAAATTCAATGTGCTCAAATCGCTAGGCAATCTCAACAATGGCTTCGGGCTGCCGCTGCAGCTCTTGCGCCTGATGCCCGAGCACGAGATTGCGGTCGTCGAGATGGGGATGAACCACTCCGGCGAGATCGCTCTGCTGGCGCGCATTGCCGCGCCGGATTGGGGCGTGGTGACGAATGTGGGGAATGCGCACATCGAGAACTTTGCGGAGGGCCAGGCCGGCATCGCGCGCGCCAAGTTCGAGCTGGTTGCCTCATTGCCGGCGAACGGCGCAGCTTTCCTCAATTGTTCCGACGCGTATGTATCGCAGTTCGGCCGCGATTTTCCCGGCCGCGTGGTCTATTTCGGCAATGGTCCCTGCGCCGATCCGCAGATTGTTTCCACCGCGGAAGATCTGGAGGGCTTGCATATCCGCTTTCGTGCCGGCGAACGCGAAGGAGAGTTCACGCTGAAGATGCTGGGCGCGCACAACGCAACCAATGCCGTTGCCGGGCTGGCGGTTGCGCTGGAGGCGGGCGTCGAACTGGATGCGGCGATCGCCGCGCTCGAAGCGCTCACTGCGGGTGACAAGCGCGGCCAGTTGATTGAGATTGGCGGCGCGACCATTCTCAACGACAGTTACAACTCGAATCCCGAGGCGCTGCGCTCGATGATTCAGACGCTCGCCGCGCGTCCAGCCGGCCGCCGCATCCTGGTTGCCGGCGAGATGCTCGAACTGGGAGAGCACAGTCCCGCGCTGCACGCCGCGTGCGGCCACGCTGCCGCCGAGGCCGGTCTCGATTTTGTTCTCGGCGTGAGAGGCAACGCCGAGCATCTCGCCGCTTCGGCATGCGCGGGCGGCGTCGCTTCGCTGTTTCTGCCCGATGCCGAGGCCGCGGGCAACTGGCTGGTGCAGAATCTCCGCGCCGGCGATCAGATTCTCGTCAAAGGCTCGCGCGGCGTGCATCTGGAGCAGGCCATCGAAATTGTGCGGAATCAACTCGCATCTCTTGAGGTCCAATGAAGCTTCGCAAGCTCGCCGGCAGCTTCGCGCTGCCCACAATCCTTCTGCTCGTTTTTTCCGCGATCCCGCTCGCCGCCGCGTCGAATCCCGATTGGACCACGCCGTTCCCGCCCTTTCGCATTGCAGGGAATCTCTATTACGTGGGCAGCGCGGATCTGGCCTCTTATCTGATCGCCACGCCTGACGGGTTGATTCTCATCAACAGCAGTCTCGAAGCCTCCGTGCCGCTCATCCGCAAGAGTATCGAAACCCTCGGCTTCCATTTCAATGACGTCAAGATCCTGCTCATCAGCCACGCGCATAACGATCATTGCGCGGGCAGCGCGGAAATCGTCAGGCTCACCGGCGCAAAATATTTTGTCATGGATGCCGATGTGCCGGTGGTCGAGTCCGGCGGACGTGCGGACTTTCAATACGGCGGGGAAGCGGATGATCGTTATCCACCCACGCATGTGGACCGTGTTCTGCATGACGGCGACACGGTGCGGCTTGGCGGCACGTTGCTCACCGCGCATTTGACTCCGGGTCACACCAAGGGCACCACCACGTGGACGATGGATGAAAAAGACGACGGCCGCATTCTGCACGTGGTCATCGTTGGAAGCCCCAATGTGAATCCGGGCTACAAGCTGGTGGGCAACAAGGCCTATCCGCAGATCGCCGCCGATTACAAGCGCGGCTTCGCCGTGTTGAATTCCCTGCCCTGCGATATCTTCCTGGGCGCGCACGGCGCATATTTTGGCTTGAAGGAAAAATACCCGCTCTGGAAGAACGGCGACAAGAACGCCTTCATCGATCCCGGCGGCTATAAGGCCTATATCGCCGATCGCGAGCAGGCGTTCGAAACCGAGTTACGACGCCAAGCCGCGGCGAAATAGCGAGCTATCAACCTCGCAGCATCTTGGCCTTGCAGCATCTTGGCCTTGCAGCATCTTGGCGCCCGATGCGGCACGCAATATCACTCCAGCTCCGGTTGAGGAGCGCGCTTGCCAAACAAAGCTGAACCCACACGAATGCGCGTGGCGCCCTCCGCGATGGCCAACGGAAAATCGCCGCTCATGCCCATCGAGAGCACGGCGAGGCACAGCTTGGGATGCGCTTGAGCCCAGCGGTCGCGCCACTGCCGCAAGGCGCGAAAGCATGCGCGCGTCACCTCTTCCGGCGCGCCCCAGGGGGCGATGGTCATGAGGCCGCGCGCCTCAAGATGCGCAAGATCCGGCAGCCGCTCCAGCAGTTGCGCCGCTTCGGCAGATTCGGGATCCACTCCGGCTTTGGTCTCTTCGGGACTTAGTTTCACTTCGATCAGCACCGGCAACCGCTTGCGGCATTGGGCTGCAGCCTCATTCAAGCGCTCGGCCAGCCGCACGGAATCGAGCGAATCAATGCCATCGAAGAGCTCTGCCGCGCGTTGCGCTTTGTTCGATTGCAGGTGTCCAATCAGATGGCACTTGGCGGCTGTGCGCAATGACCCGAGATCTGCGGCCTTTTGCGCAAACTCCTGCACCCGATTTTCGCCGAAGAGCATAAGGCCAAGGGCGGCAGCCTCTATCAGCACGGCTGCCGGATGCGTCTTGGTGACCGCCATCAGTTCAATCTCGCTGCGGGAACGGCCTGCCACGCGGCAGGCGGCAGCGATTGCACTCTCCAGCCGTTCGAGATTTTCCTTGAGCGCCGTCATTGCGCCGTCAGCGCCCGCGCTCCTCGAGGAACTTCTCCGCCTCGAGCGCGGCCATGCAGCCCGAGCCGGCCGCGGTGATGGCCTGGCGATAGCGCCGGTCCTGCACGTCGCCGCAGGCGAAGATGCCGGGAACCACAAGGCCGTTATGCGTTGTCAGCACGTTGCCGGTGGTCTTGATGTAGCCGTCTTCATCGAGATCGATCTGGCCGGCAAACATCTTTGCGTTGGGCTCATGACCGATGCCGAGAAACAGCCCGCTGACGTCCAGATTGCAGATTTCGCTGTTCTTCACGTCGCGAATGCGCAGACCGCGCACTTCTTTTTCGTCGACGCCCAGCACTTCTTCCACCACGGTATTCGAGCGCAGCTCGATATTCGGATGGGCGATCGCGCGCTCCAGCATGATCTTCGAGGCGCGGAAGTACTCGCGCCGGTGCAGGACCGTGACCTTGGTGGCGAAGCGGGTAAGAAACAATGCCTCTTCCATCGCCGAGTCGCCGCCGCCTACAACGGCAATTTCCTTGCCGCGGAAGAAGAAGCCGTCGCAGGTGGCGCAGCTCGAAACGCCGTGCCCGATCAGCGCCTGTTCGCTGGGCAGTCCCAGCCAGCGGGCGCTCGCGCCGGAGGCGACGATGAGGGTGCGGGCCGTCACCTCGCCCATCGCGGTGTGCAGCCGGACGGGGTACACGCTCAGGTCAACCGAAACCAGATGGGCCAGCTCAAAGGTGGCTCCGAACCTCTGCGCCTGCTTCTTCATGTTGTCGATCAGTTCCGGCCCCTGGATGCCCTCCGGCCAGCCGGGAAAGTTCTCGACAAGCGTGGTGATCGAAAGCTGCCCCCCGGGCTCGTGGCCTTCGAGGATCAGCGGGTTCAGTCCGGCGCGGCCGGTGTAGATGGCCGCCGTAAGCCCGGCGCAGCCCGAGCCAAGAATCACAGTGTCGCGTATCTCTGCCATTTAGTTTCCCATGTCGATTGTAGACGGTAGCGGCGGGGCACTCCATCCCGGGAGCCGCCTTCCCGCCCTTCCGCGCAGCGGTCTTCGTAGCCGGAACGGGAAAACCGCGCGCCTCAGGGCCACAATTTCTCCATGCCAGATAAGATGATTCTCATGGCAAATCTGACTCTGATCTATGGCCTGCGGCTGCTTCCGGAGGGCGAAGTCACCGGGATTGAGGACGCAAAGCTCACTCTTTCCAACGGCCACGAGGCCCTCGTCACGATGCACACCATTGAGGGCTCACGCGAGGAGATCGAGACCCAGCTCCGGCGCAGCCTGGACGCCTTCTTCGACTTTTATCCCGAAATTTGAGCGGGGCCGCGTATGCGCAGGCCGGCGACGATCCACTTCCTCGACGATCCACTTCCTCTTCCTCACCGGGCAAACTGAGGACTGGGAACTGTCGGCTGTCTCAATCAAACACCACGGTCTTATTCCCGTAGCAGAGAATCCGCCGGTCAAGATGCCAGCGCACGGCCCGGGAAAGCACCATCCGTTCCAGGTCGCGGCCGCGGGCCACAAGATCCTCCACCTGATCGCGGTGCGAGATGCGCGCCACATCCTGCTCGATGATCGGGCCGTCATCGAGCACTTCGGTCACGTAGTGGCTGGTCGCCCCAATCAGTTTCACCCCGCGCGCGTGGGCCGCGTGGTAGGGCCGCGCGCCGGTGAAGGCGGGAAGAAACGAGTGGTGCACGTTGATGATGGCCGCCGGGTAGCGCGCGACAAAGGCCGGCGAGAGAATCTGCATATAACGCGCCAGCACCACCAGCTCGATTTCGCGCCGGGCGAGAAGCTGGAGCTGCCGGGCTTCCGCCTCGGCTTTGGTTTGAGCGGTCACCGGCACGTGCTCGAAGGGAATGCCGTAAAACCCGGCGAGCTTTTCCACGTCGCGATGATTGGAAGCGATAACCGGAATCTCGCAATAGAGCTCGCCGGTGCGCCAGCGATGCAGAAGGTCCACCACGCAGTGCAGGTACTGCGAGCAGAAGAGCGCCAGGCGCGGCTTGCGC
This sequence comes from Occallatibacter sp., assembly GCA_036490385.1. Classification (GTDB taxonomy): domain Bacteria; phylum Acidobacteriota; class Terriglobia; order Terriglobales; family Acidobacteriaceae; genus Telmatobacter. The sequence continues at coordinate 114,870 of DASXDX010000009.1, read as the reverse complement.
GCGCTCGCCGTCAGCTGCCAACGCATGTTCAGTTCGCGGGCAAGCGGCGCAAATGCGGTCTGGAACTCTTCCAGATCAAAACCACTCCGCGCTTCCGCTTCACCGTTGAGCGCCCACTCCAGGCGCATGAAAAACAGGCCGAGATCATGATCCTGGTGCTGATCGGCGTGCAGAATGTTGGCGCCGCGCTCGTAAAGCAGGCCTGCCACGCGCGCGACCAGCCCCTTGCGGTCGGGGCAGTCGATCAGTAATACCGCTGTATCCTTCATCTTGCTTCCAGATTACAGCGGCTATGGGGGGCCGGCCCCGGCCCGCGAAAGCGGCCGGCAATCTCAGGCTGCCCGCAATCTCAGTCCGCCGGCGCTCTCAGGCCGCCGGCGCTCTCAGGCCGCCGTGTCGCCTCTTGTTGCCGGCGTCCCACTCAACTTCTGGCGCAGGTTCCCGGCAAGATCGGCGACCACGCGCAGCTTGTCGGCGATGGGCTGGGGCAGTTCGCTTCCGCTGAGGGCCAGCTGCGAGTGCAGCAGCAATCCCGCCACCGTGGTTTTCAGCTCCGCCTCGATCGCGGCCGCCGCGGCCCGCCGCGCCAGCGTTTGCTCCCGCTCGCGGCGATGCAGCCCGGCACGAATCTCGCGCACCAGCCGCGCCGCGCCGGAAAGAGCGAAGTTGATCTGTAACGGAATGGCCAATCCGGCGTGGTCCCAGATGGCCTCGGCCGCCGCCGGATCGCACTCGGCCGTGGTCTCGTCCACCACCACGGCGGAAAACTCGCTCCGCCGCAGCGCGGTCAGCGCGGCCCTGCGCCCATCGGCCAACTCTACTTCCATGCCCAGTTGCGCGCTCACCGCTTCGGCGCAGTTACGGGCTCCGTCAATTCCTGTCACCATCAAAATGCTCATCTTGGCTCCTCAATTCAGCTTCTAGCTACTAGCCTCTAGCTTTTAGCTTTCAGCTCCCGGTTCCTGGCTGTTCATGCCCCGACTGGCGCGGAGATTGCCTAAGAGCTGATAGCTGAGAGCTGACAGCTGGCAGCTTTCCGCTGCCTTTCAGTCTTCCCGCATCGGGTCGGCGATGCCGTATTCCTTCAGCTTGCGGTAGAGCGTGGTTTTGCCGATTCCCAGCAGTTTGGCGGCCTGCAGCTTGTCCCCATTCAGCGTCCGGATGGCGTCGAGAATTGCTTCGCGCTCCAGGTCGGCCAGGGTTTTTACCTCGGGACCCGCGCCGGTCCGTTGGGATGCGGGGGCCGCGCTGAGCCGCCGCGCATCGAGCCCTTGCTGCTGAAGCTGCGTGGGCAGATCGCCGAGCTGCAAGACCGGCCCGGAGGACAGGGCGCAGGCCCGCTCCACCGAGTTTTCCAGCTCCCGCACATTGCCCGGCCAGTCATAGCGCATCATGGTGCGCAGGGCCTCGTCGCTGAGCGTGAATTTCCGTTCATGCTCGCGGCTGATGCGGTCGAGAAAGTGCGCCGCCAGCAGCGGAATGTCTTCGCGCCGGTCGCGCAGGGAGGGCAGCCGCAGATTGACGACGTTCAGCCGGTAGAAGAGGTCCTTGCGGAAGGTCCCTTTCTCGACCATCCCGGCGAGATCCCGGTTGGTCGCGGCCACGATGCGCGCCCTGATCGGCACGCGGTGCGTCGCCCCCACCGGCCTGACCTCTTTTTCCTGGAGCGCCCGGAGCAGCTTCACCTGGAGGTCGAGCGAGAGCTCACCGATCTCGTCGAGGAAGACGGTCCCGCCCTCGGCTGAAACCAGCAGGCCATCCTTCGAGCGGTTGGCCCCGGTGAATGCGCCCTTCACGTAGCCGAACAGCTCGCTTTCAATGAGCGTGGGCACCAGCGATCCGCAGTCGACGGGCAGGAACGGTTTCTGGGCGTTGGGCCCGTAGGCGTGGATGGTCCGCGCCACCAGCTCTTTGCCGGTGCCGCTCTCACCCAGCACCAGCACGGGGTGCGAGCTTTGGGCGACTTTGGAGAGGATGCGGTAGAGCTTCTCCATCTCCCCGGAGCGGCCGATCATCGCGCCCAGCCCCTGCGAGAGCCGGAACCGCTCGCGCAACTGGCGGGTGGCTGCGTCGGTGGTGTGGTGCTGCGCGGCGCGATCCAATACTGTCGAGAGCTCGTCCACGGCGAAGGGCTTGGTCAGATAATCCGAGGCCCCGCAGCGCATCGCCTCGACAGCCGCGTTCACGGAGCCCGAAGCGGTCATCGCGATCACCGAGACGTCCGGATAGAGCAGCTTCGCGTCGGAGACCATTTCCAGCCCCTGGCCGGTTCCGGCGGGCAGGTTGAGGAGCAGGATGTCGATGGCCCGGCCCCGCAGCAGGTTGCGCGCCTGGGCCAGGTCGCCGGTACTCTCCACGGCATAGCCCAGGCTGGCGGCGATCTCCGCGCATGCCGAGCGCATCGCCGCGTCGGCATCCACCACCAGCACGTGAAGCCGCGCCGCCGGTTCGGCGACTTGAGGAATGAATTCCATGGCCCTTGAATTGAGAACTGTTTCCAGCATTGTATCCGCCTCCGGACCGGGTTGGTTGAACTTCCGGCGCGCCCCGTGCTCCTTACGGCCGCAGCCACTCTTTTCCTTATCGCCCGCGAGCCGCCCCGGCTGCGGAGCGCTGCTCAGGGCGTCTGCACCGGCAGCTCGATCTCGAAGCACGCGCCACGCTGGGCGCGATTGAACGCGGCGATCCGTCCGCCCGCGGTTTCCACAAGGGAGCGGGTAATCGCCAGCCCCAGCCCGCGATGCGAAGCGGGCCAGCCGCCGCGCGCATTCGCGTTGGCCGGATGCGTCGTGAAACCCGAATCGAAGATCCTCCCGATGACCTCCGGCGCGATGCCGAGGCCGCTGTCTTCGATCGAAAGCATCACCCACCCGCCGGTCCCGTTCTCCCGCGATCGCTCGGACAGGCCGATACGGATGTGCCCGCCGGAGGGCATCGCCTCCACTGCGTTCCTGACCAGGTTGACGAGCAGGCGGGTCAGATCCTCGGCCGTCATCCGCACCGCGCGTACGCCGCCTTCGGTGTCCAGGGTGACGGCAATCCCCGGCCCGGCGAGCGCCGAGAGGAGATTCCGGTTGGCCAGCAGTTCGGCGGCGAGATTATGAATCGGCTCGGCGAAGGTCATCTCCCACGGCCGGCCGCGCTCAAGCGGCCACCGGTGGCTTGGCCGCCCATGCCCATTCGCCGCCGGGTTTGGCCCCGGTTTCAGGCCCGGGTCGAGGCTTGGCTCGAGGCCTGGGTCGAGGCTTGGGTCGAGACCGGCGCGCAGGTCTAAATCCACGGCTCCAGTCGCGGCTTCAGCCGCGGCTTCAGCCTGCTCGCGCGGCCCAGAGCCCTCGCTCAGTCGAGAGCCTCCGATATGCGGGATGATCTCCGCATACGGGATGATCTCCGGGTCCGCCTGGTTGTCGAGAGAGACCAGCTTCTCCACCAGCCGCCGGCTGGCGGCGGCCACCAGCCGCAGTTCATTCCCGTAATGGGTGAACGGCACGGCCAGCACGCCCGGCTCCTCGAGCAGATCGCAATAGAGCCCCAGCGCCGTGACCATATTCCTGGCGTCGTGCGCCACCTCGGCCAGGCTTTCACCCCGGCTGCCCAGAGTGGCGAGAGCCTGCACAACCGCTTCCGTCCGCTCGCGCCCTGCACTCCCCAAATTCCCCATCTGCTGCATGGCCCACTCCCCCTCCGGACGCCGTTTATCCCCGCCGGCTTCCGGATCCCGTCTGGATCACTTCTGCATTCATAGATCGCTTTTCAGCTTCGATTTCCCCGGTCTGCTTCGCCCTCGCGTGCCGGACCGTTCCCCGCCGGTCATCCCATCGGTTCGGGCCGCGTGGCGATCCTCCGGAATCAGGGCACGCAAGCTCAAGATCCCGCCGGCGCACGATGATCCCCGAAGGTTCCCCGGATTCTCCATCCGGGTTTCCCGTTTCCACTTTTGAATTCGGATCTTGCGCTCTCTCTTACACGCAGCGTGCCAAAGTAGGAGCGCTTGTCTAAGTTCCTAATAAGGGAATGGGTTGACCCCCGATTGCCGCGCATACCGCTTCGAGCTGCGAGAGTTCGCTCTTCCCAAAATTGCACTGAGCTGCCGAGAGAAGTTCACTTAAGTTGATCTCCAATCAACACGTTGCGAGGAAAATTCCGTTTTGGGAAGCGCAGACCGGATTTTCCCATTCTGAAACTGAGATCTCCGGCAAACCCGATCCTGCGCCGCTCTCCCTTACAATCCCGGTATGCAGCCCATTGCGCCATCGAACGGCGTCTTTTTTCGCCCTGGCGGCAGAACCCCCGCCCAGCTTCGCCCGCTCGCCTTTACGCCCGGCTTTGTCCAGACCGCCGAAGGCTCGGTCCTGGTCTCCTTCGGGAATACCCGCGTACTGACCAACGCCACCATCGAGCCGGGCGTGCCGGGCTGGCTGCGCAACTCGGGGCGCGGCTGGGTTACGGCCGAGTACTCGATGCTTCCCCGCTCCACGGTTACGCGCACGCCCCGCGAGAGCGAGCGCGGCAAGATCGGCGGGCGAACGCATGAGATTCAGCGGCTGATCGGCCGCAGCCTGCGCTCGGTGGTGGATATGCAGGCGTTGGGCGAGCGGACGGTGATTCTCGATTGCGACGTGATCCAGGCCGACGGCGGCACGCGCACCGCGGCGATCTCGGGAGCCGCCGTGGCGCTGGCGATCGCTTTGAACGCGCTGGTCAAGGCCGGAACCCTCAAGCAGTCGCCGCTGAAGCAGATGGTGGCGGCGGTTTCGGTTGGCATCGTCGGCGGCACGCCGCTGCTCGACCTCTGCTACGAAGAAGACTCGCAGGCCGAGGTAGATATGAACGTGGTGATGACCGCCGACGGGGGCCTCATTGAGACACAGGCGACCGCCGAGAAGGGCAGCTTCTCGCGCGCGGAGCTGGATACTTTGATCGATCTGGCCGAGGCCGGTATGAGAGAGATCTTCGCGGCTCAACAAGCGGCGCTCGGCGCGTAGTGGATTGTGCTGCGCAAATTTCGCCGAATCTTTATTGCGCTGCGCAGAATCAGTGCAGGCGGGCGTTTTCGTTCAGCGCCCGGCCCGGAGAATCCCTGAGATGCCCAAACGCCAACAAGCCGACCACGACGCAATGCTTCGCCAACACCTGATCGACCTGCTCACCGGCTCGAACGCCCATGCCGATTTTGAAGCTGCGATCAAGGGCCTGCCCGCCGAGCTGCGAGGGAAACGTCCAAAGGGCGGGGACCACTCGCCCTGGCAACTGCTCGAACACCTGCGCATCGCGCAGTGGGACATTCTCGAGTTCTCGCGCGACGCGAAGCACAAATCGCCCGACTGGCCGAGCGAGTACTGGCCGTCGTCGCCCACGCCTCCCGACGACAAGGCCTGGGACAAGAGCGTGCGCGCTTTCCGCAAAAACCTGAAGGCCTTTTGCGATCTGCTGTCCGATCCGGCGACCGATCTCTATGCGAAGATTCCGCACGGCGAGAACCAGACGATTCTGCGCGAGGCTCTGCTGATCGCCGATCACAACGCCTACCATGTCGGCCAGTTGATCCTGGTGCGGCGGCTGCTCGGGGCTTGGAAGTAGAGAGGGATCAGGTTTCAGCGGTCGGTCTTTCTTGCCTCAGGGAATTGCCCGCTCTGCCACGTCTCAAAATCGAGGTGTGGAGCCCGGGGACCGCTTTGGGCACTTGTTCCTGATCCCTATTTCCTGATCCCTATTTTCCGATCTCTGTCCCGTATCCGTTTGTGACCCGCGCCACATTTTCTGCTTGCGTGCCTCTGCTACCATAGGGATGATTGCGGCTCCCGCAACCGGGCCGATGCCTCTCGAGCTCTAAGGCGGACGGAGCCAAACGGAAAAGGAGAATCCTATGCCTCTGGTATCGATGCGGCAGCTCCTCGACGAGGCCGCCAAGGGCGGTTACGGCGTCGGCGCATTCAACGTGAACGACATGGAACAGATCCAGGCCATCATGATCGCGGCCAAGCAGACCAAGTCCCCGGTGATCGTCCAGGCAAGCCGGGGCGCGCGCGCCTTCGCCGAGGACCTTTACCTGTTCCGGCTCATTCAAGCCGCGGCTGAGCTCAATCCCGACATTCCCATCGCGATGCACCAGGATCACGGCAACAGCTTTGAAACCTGCAAGAGCGCCATTGCCCTGGGCTACACCAGCGTGATGATGGATGGCTCGCTCAAGGAAGACGGCAAGACACCTTCTTCCTTTGATGAAAATGTCGAGGTCACCCGCAAGGTGGTCGATTACGCGCATGAGCGCGGCGTGACCGTCGAGGGCGAGATCGGCGTGCTGGGCGGCGTGGAAGACGGCCACGGAGCCGGCGGCACCGGCCTCGAGCACATCACCGATCCCGACCAGGCGGTCGAGTTTGCCGAGCGCACCGGCGTAGACGCGCTGGCCATCGCGATCGGCACCAGCCACGGCGCCTACAAATTCAATAAAAAGCCCGACGGCTCGGTCCTCAAGATGGATGTGCTGATCGCGATTCACAAGCGCCTGCCGCACACCCATCTGGTGATGCACGGCAGCTCTTCGGTGCCCAAGGAGCTGCAGGACATCATCAACCAGTACGGCGGCAAGCTCAAGCCCACCTGGGGCGTGCCGGTCGAAGAGATCCAGCTCGGCATCCGCAACGGCGTGCGCAAGATCAACGTCGATACCGACAACCGGCTCGCGATCACCGGCGCCATCCGCAAGGTCTTTGCGGAAACGCCGGAGAAGTTCGATCCCCGCGACTACATGAAGCCGGCGCGGGAAGCGATGGCCAAGGTCGTGGCGGAGCGCATGACGGAGTTCGCTCAGGCCGGCCACGCGGGCGATTACAAGCCCATCCCCATCTCCGAGATGGCCAAGGGCTACGCCAACGGCTCGCTCGACACCAGGCCCTCGCTGGCAGCCAAGTAAGCGGCTGCTTTACGCGCAAGAGCAAGAGGCCGTTCCGCACCCGCGGAGCGGCCTTTTCCCGTTCACCCAATCAACCCTGAAAACCGTCATCCGAACGCCCCGGGTGCAACGGCGGGTGGCCCACGTCCCATGGAGGGCGCTAAACCAAAACTGGGTGCCCCAGGTCCGGATTTTCGGACCTGGGAGGGCGCAGAGGCGAGCGGAACCACAAATTATACTTACGACAACATGGACCGGCTCACGGCCAAAGCAACGCCCGAGGGAACGCTGAGCTACACGTACGACGCAGCCGGTCATGTGGCTTCGATTTCGTCATCGAACACCAACGGCGCGTCGATGAGCTACACCTACGACACCCTTGATCGCTTGAGCACGGTCACAGACAACCGGCTGATGAGCGGCTCGAACGTCACCACCTATACGTACGATACGGCGAATAACGTGGCCATGGTGTTGTATCCGAACGGCGTGCAGTCTACGTTTGCGTATGATAAGCTCAATCGCATTTCCGGCCTCAGCTCGCAACCGGCCTCCTACACCTACCAGCGCGACTTCGCCGGCAACCTGACCAGCGTGGTGGAGTCGAGCGGTCGGAATGTGAACTGGACCTACGACGGCATCTACCGGCTGACGAACGAGACCATCAGTCTGGCACCGAGCGGCAAGGACGGTGGTGTCGGTTACGGGCTCGATCCGGTGGGAAATCGAACTTCTGCCACATCGACAATTCCAGGCTTCGCACCAGTCAGCGGCGGGTTCAATCAGGATGATGAGTTGGCCTCGGAAAACTACGACCTGGACGGAAACGCCATCTCTTCAGGGGTCAAGACATTCAACTATAATTCGCAGGACCAGCTGGTCTCGATGAATGGCGGAGCCGTACAAATCGTCTACGACGGAGATGGCAATCGCGTAGCCAAGACCGTCGTGGCGAATGGCGTGCCGACGACCACCTATTACCTTGTCGACGATCTCAATCCAACCGGCTATCCGCAGGTGGTCGAGGAACTCCAAGGCGGCGCTGTAACCCGGCAGTACACTTATGGCTTGCAGCGGATCGACGAGAACCAGTTCATTAGCAACGCCTGGACACCGAGCTTCTATGGCTATGACGGCGGCGGCAATGTGCGCCAGTTGACCAACGCATTGGGAACGGTTACCGACACTTACGATTACGACGCCTTCGGAAACAAGATCAACTCAACCGGCTCGACGCCTAACAACTACCTCTATCGCGGCGAACAGTTCGACTCCGATCTGGGTCTCTATTACCTCCGCGCCAGATACTACAACCCAATAACCGGAAGGTTCGTAAGTATGGACCCGGAGAACGGGATCATCACTGATCCGATGACCTTGCACAAATACATTTATGCGAACGGCGATCCGGTGAATGCGTTTGATCCAACTGGGAGAGAGGGTCAAACCACCACCTGGGGAAGGCCGGGTATCGAGTATGTTGGTCTGGTCGCCGCCATTTCGTTAGGAGTGGCGAAATCGGCCCCTCTGGTAGCTCAGGCCGCCTCCTGCGTATTCGATACGGCAGCATCATTGCTGAAAGGAGTGACAACCAATCTCGGAAGGCCAATCGTTGGTATAAGCTTCGATGCTGGCACCTGCTCGGCAAAAGTCAGGAAATGCAAACCATGTAGTCCAGTTCCTGCGGGCGAATTGGGCTATCGACTTGACGACAACCAGCTCGAACCGCATCACGATAAACAAGGGAATAGAGATATTCTTGGCGATCATTGGCATTTATTTTTCTGTAATCAGAGACCGCCAGAGGCTGGCTGTACATGCAATTGGGAGCCTGTCAGGTGGGTTGGGAAACAGCAGGCAGTTGCCGCAGGTGCATTAGTGTTTGGCGTCAATGTAGAGACAACGGCTTGTTCTGGTGGGGGTATCGAAACAGAATGAATTCATCAGGTTGGCGCTTAGTTGGCTTCGATGCGAATGAAACCGAACTGGATGGCAGGAAAACACCACTTCCCGACCACGTACGCGAAGTGTTCCTGCTTCGTCCGGAAATAGAGTTACCGTATTCAGTGGACGGACATGTATGGCCTTCAGTCTGGGGTATGAGCGATCAATCGCAGGATAATGAGAATGGCTTATGGCTGAATCTAGCCAAGATGCAACAGCGGTTGGTAGAACGTGGTCGAACAGCCATCTTGGTTGCTGTGGAACTGTTCGTTCCGAACAATCCGCCAAGTTTTGGTTTTCCATATTCTCTTATCGATTCGACTCCTGAGCCGCAAACTATCCCAGAAGGTAGCACATGTCTGGGTTTCGACGTGGCTGATGCAGGTTTCTGGAGTGGTCTGTCCAACTGCGGATATAGCGAAGAACAACGGGCAGAGTTGAGGCCCAAGTGGCATGACAGAATCAATGATTTTGGGCTTTTGAAGTCGGAGCAAGATGCCCTCGAATTCAAAGAACTGTCTGATGCGAGAGTGCCGGAACATGCTCCGTTCTGGGTCTACAGGCTCTCTCGATTGCCTGACCGCTAAATCCCGCAGAGCAGCGCTGCCTACGGCATCGGCAGTAAGCATGACACGTCACCCCGTATCGGCTGCTGCGCAGTAACCTGCGGTTGCTGTGCGGGAACCATCGTCAGATCAAGCAGCTAAAGAAAAAATGGGCGGGTGGCCCAGGTCTCAGTGACCCGAATCTGGTACGAAAATGGGTGCCCCAGGTCTCGCTTCTGAGACCTGGGAAAGCACAGCACAGGCGGGTGGCCCATCATTGAGATAAGCATAGCGCTGGGGTGCCCCATTTCTAGTGAAGGGTGTGATACCTATTCCCCCTCGTGGTGCTATTGGCGGGCGGGTGGCCCAGGTCCCGATTTTGGGACCTGGGAGAAGCACAGACTTCAACCAGCCTCTCAATGCCCACGCACGAATCCCAGTGCCATCCCAGGCTCCGTAAATCCCAATTTGCAGAAAATAACCCCGATTCCGCGCACAATAGAAATCGAGAAACACGACCCCACCAACCACGCAATCGCCGGCGCAACCCGGCAATCCGCGAAAATCAAAAGCTGGACTGTGAAACTGTGAACTTGAGTAACATATTATGAATCAACGATTTACAAGACAATTTCCCACAGTTTCACAGTTTCACAATTTCCGTGAAACTGTGGAGGAACAGGAGAAATCGGAATCGGCGGACGGCCGATTGGCCATCCATGACCTGCCGTCCCATTACAGCGGTTCTCCAATTGCTGTGCACCGAAGGCAGGATGCCGAGTGGCTTGTTCCTCAAGAAAAAGCCACCTTGCACACCACCGGACAGTGCACGTGAATGGGGGAACCGCTTAGAAGTAAAGCTGCTCCTGTTGCTTCCCTTTCAGCGGCGGCATCATGCCCTTCGGCACGGTCACGGTGCGTTCCACCGCTTCTTTGGTGTCGATTGCCTGTTGCACGCCGAAGGTCATGGCGGTCTCGTCGATCTTCTCGAGATAAAGCGCGCGCAGATGCGCGAGCTCGTCGCGCAGCTCGGCCAGGTTTTCCTTCGACACGCTGCGGGAGGCTTCCCATCGCGCCAGCAAAATGATGGAGAACCGCAGGCTGGCGAGTTCCTGCGTCATGGCGGCCAGGTTGGTCTCGTGTTTCAAGCGGACGTAAACGGCGGCGGGTACGATCGGAGCGGCCGTGAGGACGGATGTGGACATGGCTTCTCCCTCCGGGGGGATCTCTACAGAACAGGCCGGATCGAGCAGGCTTCACGATCGCCGGCAGCAAGCCGGCTGAACCACATTCCTCCTGAATTGTGTTTTTAGTCTGAGGGCGAATTCCCGTGCGCGCTGTGAGCTAAATCACTCCACTTCGGGCCACGCGGACTTTATCCCTATTCCTCGCCAAGGGGTCCCCGGCGAGCGAACTTTGCTCGCTGGGGCTGACTGCCGGGGTCCCCGGCGAGCGATCTTTGCTCGCTGGGGTGGCTGCCCTTACCCATCCGGATGCAGGATCTTCCCTTGGCTCACGGCTTCGCCATCGTCGCGCCGCATGCTCGCAAACACCACGGTGGAAACGACGGTCAAGCCGGCAAGAACCCACAAGGCTTTATGGATTCCGTAGATCATCTCCGCCGAACCAGAGTACGAACTGCTGGGAAGGAAAAAGGCGGTGGTCAGGCCGGCCACCGCGACGCCGAAGCTGATGGCCAGCTGCTGCATCGTGCTCGCGATCGTGCTTGCGGCGCTGGTCTCGTGTTCCTCGATATCCGCGTAGACCAGCGTGTTCATGCTGGTGTACTGAAGCGAGGTAAAGCCGCCATAGAAAAACGCCAGCACCACGATGTACCAGACCGGCGTGTGCGCACCGATGGTCGAAAACAGCGCCAGCAGCACGCCGATGATGATCGTATTTGAGACCAGCACGCCGCGGTAGCCGATGGAGCCGAGCAGGCGCTTCATGATCGCCTTCATGCTCATGGCCGCAATGGCCTGCGGCATGATGAGCAGGCCGGACTGGATCGGCGTGTAGCCGAGCCCGGTCTGATAGAGCAGCGGCAGCAGAAAGGGCACGCCGCCGATGCCCAGCCGCGTAAACAAGCCTCCGTTCACGGCCGCGCGAAAGGTGCGAATCCGGAACAGCTTCAGATCGAGCAGCGGGAATTCAAGCCCCCGCGCATGGAGCCAATAGCCGCTCAGCAGCGTGCCTGAAATCAGCAGCATGCCGGTCACCTCGCGCACGCTCAGCGTATGTTCGCCGAAGACTTCCAGCACATACGAGAGCAGCGCGATGCCCGATCCGAAGAGAATCAATCCGACCAGATCGAGCGGGTGCATCTTCTCCTCGCGATAGTCGGGCAGATGGATATACACCATCACCAGGCCCACGAGGCCGATAGGAATATTGAGGAAGAAGATCAGCCGCCAGTGAAAGTAGCCGACGATCAGGCCGCCGGCGATGGGTCCGAGCATCGGCGCGACGAGCGCCGGCACAGCGACAAAGCTCATGATGCGGATCAGATCCGATTTCGGAAAGGCGCGCACCAGCGTGAGCCGGCCCACGGGCACCATCATCGCCCCGCCCATGCCCTGCACCACGCGGCACCCCACCAGCAGATGGATGTTGGTCGACACGCCGCAGAGGAATGAGCCGAGGGTGAAGAGTCCGATGGCCGATGAAAAAACCAGCCGGGTGCCGAACCGGTCCGCCATCCAGCCGCTGATGGGGATGAAGACCGCCAGGCTGAGGGTGTAGCTCGCCAGCACGGCCTTCATGCTGAGCGGCGCGACGTGCAGGGCCTCTGAGATGGCGGGCACGGCCGTGTTCAGAATCGTGGTGTCGAGCGACTCCATGAAGAACGCCACCGCGACCAGCCACGGCAACAACCGCTTGCTCGCCTCGGAAGGAGACGGCGAGAGTGCCTCAGTGCTCGCGAAATCGGATGTTCCCATAAGAACCGCTATGACGGAACCGCTTCGACTTCAACCCGTTCTGCATTAGGATGCGACAGGTTTCACGAGCGCTGCCGCACGAAAGAATGGGTTTCGATAGGCGATGAATGCAGCAGCCATTCGTCAGGCGAATTCGCGAACCATTTTGGGTGCCCCAGGTCTCGATTCTGAGACCTGGGAACCCTCGGCTTTCTTCAGCAGCCAATAGTGGAAGCCGTCGACAATCGCCATCAGCGCGGCCTGGTTCAAGTCGCTGCTCACGCCCGCGGTGATCCACGGCTCGTGTCCGTCGGCATGGAAGCTCACCGTGACGCGCACGTGCGCAGCCGAGTCATGTGCGGAGACATCGAGCGCCGCAACCGTGAAGGTGCCCAGCCGCATCTCGGCCAGCGCCGGATACGACTTGTCGAGTTCCTTGCGCATGGCCTTGGTCAGCGCATCCACCGGGCCCGTGCCCTCGGCGCGCGTGGTGGCTACGGTTGTGTCGCCCACGGCGAGGGTGATGAACGCCTGCACAAACCGGCTCCCGATCTCGTCGGACTCATCAAAAACCCGCCAGCTTTTTACGCTGAACCAGTTGCGCAGCGTGCCCAGCACCTTCATGCAGGCGAGGCGGAACGAGGTCTCGCTGGCCGTAAAGCCGCCGCCTTCGATCATCGCCTGGTTTGCGTCCATGAGCGCCTGCGCCTGCGCGGAGTTGAGCGGCACGCCCAGCGCTTCCGAAAGCAGAATGATGTTGGCCCGGCCCGACTGCCCATTCACGCCGATGATCGGGGTTGCGCCCACGCGGGCGGGATCGCACCAGAGATATGCGCCCGGATTTTTGCGCTCACTGCTGCCGTGCATGCCCGCCCAGGTGCCGAACGCGCCGGCGCCGACGATGGGCGCGCCATGCGGCGGCTCAAGGCCGAAGGCTCCATAGGCCGAGTGGGCCAGGCTCGTGAGCCCGGTGAGAGACTCCGGCGCAACAAACTCCGCCTCGCCGCGCAACTGCATGCCGCCGATCACGGTGGTCAGGTTGACGTTGCCGCAACGCTCGCCGGTTCCGAGCAATGTGCCCTGCACCTGCACCGCGCCGGCCAGAATCGCCGCGCGTGTGTTCGCAATGCCGAGGCCACGATCCGTGTGTCCGTGAAATCCGAACTTCGCTTGAGGAAAATCCGCCTCCAGCCCGCTCAGCACGCGGGTTACCTCTTCCGGGCTGGCGCCGCCGTTCGTATCGCAGACGATGATGCGGCTCACATTTTGCCGCACGCATTGCTCGGCCATCTGGTGAAAGTAATCGAGGCTGCGCTGCGCGAAATCAGGGTCGCAGGGGTTGCCGTTTTCCCGCCGTCCGCAATTCGCGTCCATCGCATGTTCGAGATCGACGATGACCTCGAGCCCGTGCTGTTGCAGATAATCAATCGTCTCCCAGGTCATGCGCAGATTTTCTTCGGGCGTGGTTTCGAGCGACTTCTGCACATCGAGCAGCCGCGATTTGACCACGACCACGGCCACCGGCACGCGGTTCTTGCGCTTCACGATGAACTGCACGTCTGGCCATTCTTCCACGCGGGCGCCGCGTCCGCGCGTTCTGCCGAAGAGCGCCAGCTTCATCGCGCCCGTATCGACATCAGCGAGCGCCTCCGTCAGATCGCTGACAAACTGGTTTGCGCCCGCAAAGCCGATCTCGGCATACTTCACGCCAAAGGCCGCCATGCGCTCCAACAGCATCACGGCGTTGGGCACGGAGATTTCGAGGTTCGGCTGCTGCAATCCGTCGCGGAGACTGGTGTCAAACAGCTCGACTTTTCTGGTTCTGCTTTCGTTCATCGTGTCCTGCATATCTTTGGAGGCGTTGCGCAAGGTTCCCTAGCTTTCATCATATCCCCGTTGTAAGTTCAGCCGCGTGGAAGGCCTGAGCCAACCGGCCATCGCATCCACGCGAACGGGAAGATTCGCTGCAACCAGTTCTAGTCCCTAATCCCTGTTTCTCTCAGACCGCGGGCGCCACGGACCGCTCGCCGAGTGGAGGCGCACCTGCGTTCATCTCCTGGTCTTTATATTGCAACTGGTAGAGCTTCCAATAAAGGCCGCGCTGCGCCAGCAGTTCCTGGTGCGAGCCCATCTCGCGCAGTTGCCCCTTGTGCATCACCAGAATCGTGTCGGCGCGCTGCACGGTCGAGAGCCGGTGCGCAATCAGTACGCTGGTGCGGCCTTCGACCATGCGCTCGAGCGCTCCGCGAATACGCAGCTCGGTATCCGTGTCGACGCTCGAAGTGGCTTCGTCCAGGATGAGAATGTGCGGATTGTAAGCCAGGGCGCGCGCAAAGTTGATGAGCTGCTTCTGGCCCGTCGAGAGCGAGCTGCCGCGCTCGCGGACCGGTTCTTCAAATTGGAGCGGCAGGCTCTCGATAAAATCCAGAACATTCACGTCACGCGCAGCTTCACGCATCGCATCGAGGCCGATCTGCTCATTGCCCAGGCGGATGTTTTCGCCCACCGTGCCGGTGAACAGGAACGGGTCCTGCAGGACGACCGCAAAATGGCGGCGCAGCGCGTTCAGATCGTGCTCGCGCAGGTCGGCTCCATCCAGGAGAATACGGCCCGCGGTCACATCGTAGAAGCGCATCATCAGGCTGGTCAGCGTGGTCTTGCCGGCGCCGGTGTGGCCCACGATGGCCACCGTCTGGCCCGGCTCAATGGCGAACGACACATCCTTGAGGATCCATTCGATGCCGTCGATCGCCGCCAGCAGCTCCGCTGTTTTGCGTTTTGAACCGGCAGCTTGCGAAGTTGCAGCGCGCACGGCCGACTGCTGCTCTTCCGTCAGCTTCTGATAGGTGAACCAGACATGCTCAAACTCGATTCGGTTCGATCCATCACCGGGCACCGGCTTCGCTGGACTCACAATCTCGGGCGCGGTGTCGAGCAGCTTGAAGATGCGTTCGCAGGCGGCCATGGCAGCCTGCAGGATGTTGTACTTGTCGCTCAGATCCTGGATCGGCCGCCAGAACCGCTGCGAATATTGAATAAACATGGCCAGCACGCCAATCGTGACGGAGCCGCGCGCCAGCACGCTGAATCCGCCGCGCCACACGACGAACGCGATCGCGAAGGTCGAGAGCAGCTCCACTGCCGGATAGTAGAGCGCGTACGCAAAGATGGTGTCTTTGAACGCGATCATGTGCTGCTCGTTGACCGCTTCAAAGTCCTGGTAGGCGCGCTCCTCGCGGTTAAAGAGCTGCACCACGCTCATGCCTGAGATGTGCTCCTGCGTGAAGCTGTTGATGCGGGCGATGGCCGCACGCACCCGCCGGTAGCTTTCGCGCACGTGGTTGCGGAAGAGGCGCGTGACAACCAGGATCAGCGGCAGCACGGAGAAAGCCAGCAGCGCGAGCCACCAGTTGATGGCGAGCATCACGCCGGCCATGATGGTGAGCGTAAAGAAATCGTTCACGATGGCCAGAATGCCGTCTGTAAACATATCGTTGACGGCATCCACGTCCGAGGTCAGGCGCGTGACCAGCCGGCCCACGGGATGGGTATCGAAGAAGCCGACGTGCAGGCCCTGGGTGTGGCGGAAGATGTCGCGGCGCAGGTCGAACATGATCTTCTGGCCGGTCCATTGCATTAGATAGGTCTGGATAAACTCGAAGAGATACCCGGCCAGAAGCGCCGCCAGGTAAATGGCGGCCAGTTCCGTGATTCCAGAATAAGGATCTACGGGCAGGCGCCGCGTGAGCCAGTTGGTCGCCGGGCCGGGCTTGCCGGTCAGATAGCGGTCGATGCCCACCTTCACGAGATAAGGCCCGGTGACGTCGCAGAGGGACTTGATGGTGACGGCGACGGCCGAGATCGTGGCCTGAACCCAGTAAGGACGCGCATAGTGCGCGAGCCGTCGCGCCAGCCGCGCGTCGTAGACCTTGCCGACCGAATCCTCGTCGGGCTTGCGGGCCGGCTCCTGGGGGCCGGGTTTGCGCGGCTTGTGCTTGTCGTCTTCCGCCATCGGTAAGGGTTGGGGCTTACTCCTTCATTGTACGGGGAAGCAGGGTTTCAGGCCGGCTTCCTGCAGTCCGTTTGCCGGCGTATACCCAAACAGATGGAGATAGCGGAGTTCCCGGTGCAAAAATGCCGGGTCCCGGCGCTACGGCGAACGGGGAGGCGGACGATCGTGACTGGGAGCGGGGTTTCCGGCGGGCAAGTTTCCTGGTTCTGAATCCCCTGGCTCTGAGTCCCCTGGCTCCGATTTGGACGCGGGCCGGATCACGGGCTTTTGCGTGGGTCTCGAAACGCCCATGGTCAGCAGCACGTAGCCGAACCCTTTGCGCAGCCAATCGAAGATGCTCATGCTCTTTCCCTGCCTTCGTTCTCAAAGCCCAGCTTAGGCCGCCGCGCCAGGCTCTAGGGTTCCTTGGCCGAGGATGCCGGCGAGACCGGCGGCGGCGTTAGAGCCGGTTGCGGCGCGCGGAGGTAGTTCAGCGCCATGGGCGGCAACGGCTTGTCGGCGTCAGCGAGCAGCAGCGCTACCTGCCACATCTGAGTGGGCGTCAACACTTTGTCATACGCGGGCATGCCGGTGAGCCGGATGCCGTTGGCGATCTTCCAGTAGGTCTCGCCGGGAGGGTCGTCGCTGACGCCGACCACGTCGCCGTTGTGGTGCTTCTCCCAGAGCGACGGGGCGGCGGGAAACATGTGCGGGCCGGCGGTGGAGGGCTGGCCATGGAAGCCATGGCAGGCGGCGCACTGGTCGCGATAGACCTCAGCGCCGGCCACGAGGTTTTCTTCGTTGTCCGCAATGGGCGCGCTCTGGATCATCTCGCGGTGAATCCGCTGTTCGAGGGGAACGCTGGTGATCAGTTTTTCTTTGGGCAGGGGCGCATCGGCAACGGCAACCGGAGGATGGCCGAAGCGGAACCAAGCCAGCACCACCACCGGCGCCAACACGAAACCCAGAACCAGCCCGAGAAGTAAACGCCCCATCGCTAACTCCATCCCCCGCTGCAGTTTATCCTACGGCATTGGCGCGGCTGAGGCCGGCATTTCACAAACCATGAAACAAATTCACTGGACAATTCATACGCGATTCTGAAACGGTCTG
Source organism: Occallatibacter sp. (assembly GCA_036490385.1). Taxonomy (GTDB): domain Bacteria; phylum Acidobacteriota; class Terriglobia; order Terriglobales; family Acidobacteriaceae; genus Telmatobacter. Next base: position 97,464 of record DASXDX010000009.1, on the reverse strand, counting down.
GGCAGAGTTTCCACCATTACCATCAGCCGCGCTGCATGCGCGGCGGTCTCGCCCGCAGGAAAGGAAATTGCCATGGCAGATCACTCCGCAATGAAACTGGGCCGGAAGGCCGTCAAGACCGACAGCCGCACCCTGGCGCTGGGCAAATACCTCACGCCCGGATTGCCGCCCCCGCCGCCCAAGGCCGATTGGACCAAGGGCATCACCTCGTGGGGCATGATGCTCAACAACAGCCTGGGCGATTGCACCATCGCCGGGGTAGCCCATGCCGTCCAGGTGTGGACCGCGAACAACGGCGGCATGGTCACCACGCCCGATCCTACCGTGGAAAAATACTACGAGCAGTGGGATGGGTACGTGCCCGGCAACTCCAAGACCGACAACGGCGGAGTAGAGCTGGATGTCTTAAACGACTGGCAGAAGAACGGATTTGCGGGCAATCCGCTGATGGCCTTCGCCGATCCCAAGCCGGCCAACCTGACGGAGGTACGGCAGGCGATCAACTTGTTCGGCGGCGTTTACATTGGATTGTCTCTCCCGGTGACGGCGCAGACGCAGGACGTGTGGGACGTGGTGCCCAAGGGCGGCGCCAACGCGAAACCCGGCAGCTGGGGCGGGCACTGCGTCTTTGTGCCCCAGTATGACCAGAACACATTCACCTGCATCACCTGGGGCCAGTTGAAAACCATGACGGTCGCCTTCTGGAACAAGTATTGCGATGAGGCACACGCTCTGCTCTGTCCCAAATGGATTTCCGCCAAGGGATCGCCGGGCGGATTTGCCCTGGCGCAGTTGCAGGCCGACCTCAAATCGATTGTTTGAGCTCCACTTCGTGCCGATTCACTCCGCGGCGCGTCCAAGCCACGGCAGGCTCACGCACAAAGGTCCCCCCGAGATGGTTTAATACCAATTGGGGGGAGCACTGCATCGAGCCGTAGTGTGCTTCCGTACTCCCGTGGAGGAATTCCGATACCGATGTATTCTTTTCGCCGTTTTGTCCTCGTGCTGGGGCTTCTGACTGCGCCCGCTCTCCTGGCCCAAAGTTCGAGCAGCAATCCTCCGGCGCCCGCAGCAACCCAGGATCAACCGGTCCAGAGCCAACCGGCCCAGAGCCAGGCAACACAGAACCAGGCGGGACAGCCTGCGCAGGAGACGCCGGAGCAGACAAGCGTGCAGGCGCGCATTCGCCTGCGCCGCCAGCAACGCCGCGCAACAGCCATCCACGACGCCTACGACCATCTTTTCGAGTCGTACCTGGGAATGGGTTATTTGCGCTTTACGCCCGGGCCATCGCTGCAGCGGACGACGTTCTACGGATGGAACACGGGGTTGACTCGTTTTTACGGCGAGCGGCTGGGCGTGACGCTCGATGCGCGCGGTTACTACGGCATTGCGTATACCGGGTTCGTGCCGGGAATCACCAACGCCGATAATACCCGCCCGAAGATCAGCGAGTACAACATACTGCTCGGGCCCACCTACCGCTTTTATATGCAACCGAAGTACTCCATCTCCGGCCGTGTGATGGGCGGCTTCGCGCTTGGTAATTTCTCAGGAGATACCAACCGCGAAGGTTCCACTACCTTCGGAATCTGGCCGGATGCCACGACCTTTGCCGCGGCCGGCAGCATCGTGGGCCAGTACAACTTGACTCCCGGCGTGAGCTTGCGGCTCACCGGCGAGGATCTGGCTACCGGCTTCGGCTCGACGGTGCAGAACAGCTTCGGGTTTACCGCGGGGCTGGCGTACCGGTTCGGCAAGCAATAAGCATTTTTAGAGTGACGATCCGGCATTTGGAGTGATACAACTTGATAGTTTTAAGTTCGGACTAAACCAGCCGCGCAAGCGGAGTTTGACCGGATACGGATCACGGAGAATCCCGCATGAAAAATGCTCTTTCGCGCCGCGCGTTCCTGCAGTCGGGCGCACTGGCCACGGCGTGCGCTGTTACGGGCGCCGCGCCTGCGCTGGCTGAGGCCGTTGCGGAAACCGGCAAGCCCTCGCCTATCAAGCTGGGCCTTGCCAGCTATACCTTCCGCAACTTCACGCGCGCGCAGATGATTGCCTACATGAAGCAGCTCAACCTGACGGAGTTGAACTGCAAGGACACGAAGGACCACCTGCCGATGGACCCGGCGGGCGAGGCTGCGGCGCTGGCCGACTACGCGGCCAACGGCATCAAGGTGCATGCGGTGGGCACAGTATATTTCCCGAAAGACGAGGACGACGACATCCGGTCGAAGTTCGAGTATGCAAAGCGGGCCGGGGTCAACGTGATCGTCGCCGGCGACCCGACGGTGGAAACGCTGCCGCGGATCGAGAAGTTCGTGAAGGAGTACGACATCCGGCTGGCCATCCATAATCACGGGCCGGAGGACAAGATCTGGCACTCGCCCTATGACGTGCTGAAGGTGGTCAAGGACATGGACCCGCGGATTGGCTGCTGCATCGACATCGGCCACGCCTGCCGCGCCGGCGCCAATGTGCCGCAGGCTGTGCGGGACGTGGGGCCGCGGCTCTTCAACATGCACACCAAGGACCTCACCGACTTCACCAGCAAGGAGAGCCAGGTGGCGGTGGGCGAAGGCATTATTCCCTTCCGCGAGATCTTCGCGTCGCTGATCGCGATCGACTACAAGGGCTATGTGGATCTTGAATACGAGATTCATGGCGACGATCCGATGCCGGGCGTGATTGAGAGCTTCGCGTTCATGCGCGGGGTGTTGCGCGGGATGGGGTACCTGAATAAGACGGCGAGTTGGCAAGTTAGCGAGTTGGCAAGTTAGCGAGTTAGCGGCGTTGCTGCTATTCCATTTTTCGAGAATGGCAGCGATTCTTCTCCTGCCTTTTCGGTCCCGCCGTTTGCGGCCGCTCACTTTCCGCTGAATCGCACGGTGATGGAATTGAAGTTGGTAAATTGGCCGGTACCCTTCCGGCCGTTTGGCTTGATGGGAATCTCGTACTCTGTGCCGCTCGGGGCATAGGCCACATAGTTCTGGGCGGAGCCAAAGAAGTTTGGACCGAATGTGAAGTATCCCCAGCCATCCTGATTGGTCCACACATCCGGCCCGTGCCCGGTGTAGTCATGCAGATGACGGTTGGGTCCGAAGGGCGTGTGGATCCACTCGCTGCGGTGATTGATGGGGTCCGAGCTATAGCCGCAGAACAATCCGCCGCTCCAGATCGAGCCTCCGTCGCCGTCGCGGCTCCAGCAGAGCAGCGAATCGTCTACATATTCCCAGGCAAGTCTGCCGATCGCGAAAGTCGTGCCGATCCACATCAGGTTCTGGATGAGCGAGGCCAAGCCGTAAACCTCGTAGTCTTTGGCAAAGATCAGCGCCCCTTTGCAAGGCATCGTCAATGCGTCCAGATAGAACCAGAGCTTGTTGTTCACAATTCCATACGGCCCATCCGTGTCGTTCGATTCGACATAGATATACGCGTGATCCGAATCGCTGAAGCAATAGCCGTTCCCCGCCAGTGTCGACAAGGGCGCGCCTTCCGAAACTGCACGGTAGGCGAAATGCCGAGCGAAATCCAAAACGGCCATGCCCGTCTGCCCGGCGAAGCTGCCCAGTGCCGCTGGGTTGCCGTCATAGACCTCGGCATAGTTGAGCCCGGGCCGGGCGCGGTTCAATGCAGCGCTGACGCCCGTGGCAAGGCCCTTAGCCTCATCGAGGCGAAAGCCGTCGATACCGAGAACGGTTTCCTGCCACTTGCCCGCCTGGATCTTGCCGTTCAGCATATAGCCGCCGGTATGTTCATAACTAACGAGAATTCCGTCGTTGGCTCCATCGTCTCCTTCGAAGGGCGTGTCCTGGCCCGCGGGCGGAGAGAAACACCCGGTCTCTTTTGGAAAGAGCGCCTGATCCACTTGTCCGTTCGCACCTCGCTCGTAGAGCGGTGCGGGGCCCCCGTATTGACGGTTCACCCAGTCCTGAATGACGAGAATGCCGTGCTCGTGCAGGCTGTCGATGGCGCCCTTCAGGTCCGCGGCGCTCCCTGTGATGTGCAGCGGCTCCCATTGGCCTACGTCCAGGTCGGTGCGAGGGTCATAACCCAGACTGTATGGATTCTTCGTATTCAAAAAGGGCGGAAACTTGAATGCATTGCAACCACATTGAGCGAGCACGGGCGCCATTGTTTTAACGCGGCCGCAAAGACCGGGTTGCATCTGCGCATAGGTCGAGTCGTAGACGATCAAGGTTTGCCTCCTGCACAATGCGTTCTGTCGCGAAGATACTCGATGTGCCTGCCCAGAATGATCACATTGCAGCCAGCATAGCGCGGAAACCCGGCATTCCTCATTGAAACTTCATCGCGAGCCATAAGTCTTTCGCCGGGAGTATGCTCGAATCGTGGTCGATCGGCGTGTCGATCTGGTCGCCCCGGATCGGTCATCCCGCGCCGGTCATCCCGCGAGAAGGAGTCCCGATGCAGTACCCGTGGACCGCGATTCCGGACAGCGCGATTCCCCGCGCAGGCAATCCACTCTTCCAGCATCTGCTCGATACCTACGCGAGCGAGACAAACAAGGTGGCGTCGGTCTGGCGGGAGTTCCAGGACGGCGACCTGGAATTCAAACCCCATCCGCGTTTCGGAAGCGTGGCCGAAATTCTGCGCCATCAGCTTCTCTCGGAACGGCGCTTCTTTGGCGAATTTCTGGGCGCGCCGGAACCGGCTCCGGATACGGTCTTGCCCGCTCCACTGACGGTGGAAGGCGCTACGAACCGGCTGGTCGAACTCGCCGTTGCGCGGCTGCCGTTTTATGCGCGCCGGGATGAGTCGTGGTGGATGGAGGCCGTGCCCTTCTTCGACGTGGAGCGGCAGCGCATCTGGATCTTCTGGCGGCGTGTGCTGCATACGGCGCACCATCGCACGCAGCTTACCGTGGCGCTGCGGCTGCTTGGCCGCACGGTGCCGCCAACCTACGGCCCCACAGCCGATGTGATCTGGTCAGGGGCCGATCCTACGCATTCGGTGGAAGCGGCGGGACGGCGCTAGCGGGTTAGCAAGTCGGCGAGCCGGCGAGTCAGCGAGTTAGCGGATGTTGTTGCGGGGATGTGGGAGTGCTCTCCCAGGTCTCAGAGGCGAGACCTGGGGCACCCTCGATTTGTGCTGAATTGAAATTCGTGAGATCTGGGCCACCCGCCCACCACCGGACAGTGCACGTGAATTGGGGAACCGCTCTAGAACGCGAAGCATCCCGGGCCCTTCTTTAAGCAACGGCACGATCACGCGGCGAAGAAATGCGCTTTTTATCGGTGACCTTCACCTTTGCCGATGGTAGTAATTCAATTTTGCTTTGCATGCGCAAACGGTCGGCATAGTGAAGCAGCCTTTCGATACTCACTTTGCTGATTCTGCCGTTCATCAAGTTGCTGACATTCGGTTGGTATTCATCGAGCAGGTCTACAAGCTCTCGCTGTGTTATTCCGCGGCGGTCGATCTCGGCAAGAATTGCTTCCACGATGGTCGCCTTGACCTTCAGCGCGGACGCCTCGGCCCTGGAAAATCCCAGATCGTCCAGCACGTCCCCTTTCGTGATGTGGGCCGGTTTACTCATACACAGCCACCAGGGCGCGTCACTTTCATGCCGGATCAAGTATATAACATTTAATATGAATCGTGGTTTCCCCACGCGGCTCTATTGCAAAATCGGAATCCCGGCGATGCGCTTTTGCCATTCGGCGGGGCCGGTTTGGTGGACGCTGGTGCCCTTGGCGTCGACGGCTACGGTGACGGGCATCTCTTGGACGTCGAACTCGTAGATGGCTTCCATGCCCAGGTCTTCGAAGGCCAGCAGGCGCGAGCCGCGAATGGCTTTAGCGACGAGATACGCTGCGCCGCCTACGGCCATGAGATAGACGGCGCCGAACTCGCGGATGGCATCTATGGCCGTGGGACCGCGCTCGGCTTTGCCGACCATGCCGAGCAGGCCGGTTTCGGCGAGCATCTGGCGGGTAAACTTATCCATTCTCGTTGCCGTCGTAGGTCCTGCGGGGCCGACGACTTCTTCGCGCACCGGGTCGACGGGGCCGACGTAGTAGATGAAGCGGCCACGGAAATCGACGGGCAATTTCTCGCCACGAGTAAGCATGTCCGTCATGCGCTTGTGCGCGGCGTCGCGGCCGGTGAGGAGCTTGCCACTCAATAGGAGCACCTCTCCCGGCTTCCAGGAAAAAACTTCTTCGCGGGTGACGGTGTCGAGATTGACGCGGCGCGCGCCGGATACGTCGTAAGTGAGTTTCGGCCAGTCTTCGAGCGAGGGCGGATCGAGATAAACGGGGCCGGAGCCGTCGAGCACGAAGTGCGCGTGGCGCGTGGCGGCGCAGTTGGGGATCATGGCGATGGGAAGATTGGCGGCGTGGGTCGGGTAATCGAGCACCTTGACGTCGAGCACGGTCGTCAGGCCGCCGAGGCCCTGCGCGCCGATGCCCAGGCGGTTCACCTTGTCGTAGAGCTCGACGCGCAGCTTTTCAGCGGTGGTTTGGGGGCCGCGGGCGAGGAGCTCCTGGATGTCGATGGGGTCCATTAGGGCGGCTTTGGCCAGCAGCATGGCTTTCTCCGCCGTGCCGCCGATGCCGATGCCGAGCATGCCGGGCGGGCACCAGCCGGCGCCCATGGTGGGCACGGTTTTGAGCACCCATTCGACGACGGAGTCGGAGGGGTTGAGCATGGCAAACTTCGATTTGGCTTCGGAGCCTCCGCCTTTGGCGGCGACGGTCACCTCGACGGTCGAGCCTTTGACCAGTTCCACATTCACGCAGGCCGGCGTGTTGTCTTTGGTGTTCTTCCGCGCGCCGGCCGGATCTGCCAGAATCGACGCGCGGAGCTTGTTGTCGGGGTCGAGATAGGCGCGGCGCGTGCCCTCGTCCACCATCTGCTGCAGGTCTTTGGGCTCTTCGCCGGGGCCGGGCTCAAAGCGCACGTCCATGCCGACTTTGACGAATGCGGTGACGATGCCGGTGTCCTGGCAGATGGGGCGATGGCCCTCGGCGCACATGCGGCTGTTGATGAGGATCTGCGCCATGGCGTCGCGGGCGGCGGCGGACTCTTCGCGCTCATAGGCCTTGGCGAGCGAGGTGATGTAATCCACCGGGTGGTAGTAGCTGATGTACTGCAATGCGCCTGCGACACTGGCGATGAAATCTTCCTGCCGGATGACGGTCATGGAGGCTCCTCGAACTCAACCTTTTAGGGTAAAGGACGAAGAGCGGGCGTGTCCCGCGGGACAGGAAAGCGATTCCCATTCAGGACTGTGTCGCCGGCCGCAAATCTGTAAATCCGAAATCATCGCCCTTGAAGAGGATCGGCTCGCGTTTGGCGCGGGCCAGGGCGTAGCTGAAGCAGTCGCCGAAGTTGAGGTTGGCGGGGTGGCCGCTGGCCTTGCCGTAGTCGCGATACGCCTGGCGGGCGATGCGGGCCTGCTCGACGGTGACCGGTTCGATGATGATTTCGAAGCGCTCGATCAACTCCTCTATCTCGCGGCTGAGAGCGACATCTTTGCGGCTGTCGATAACGATTGACAGTTCAAGATAGGAAGCTGCCGACATGCGCAAATGCTCTGCCTCATCCAGAAGCTGCGCAAAACGCAGACGCTCGGGCTCGTATCTGAGGATCGCGACCAAGGCCGACGTGTCGACAATCATAGCGGCAGTCCGGTTTTCTTATCGAAGAGCAGATCGCCGATCTCGTCGGAAGGCGGCAGATCCTTCAACAAAGGAGCCGTGCGCTCGGTCAGCTTGAGCAGCCACTCAAGCCGCCCCTCTTTGTTTTGCTCTTTTTGCTGACGCTCCAGCCGCTCCTTGAGCGCGATGGTCACGGCAACTGTAAGGGATTCGCCGGTGCGCTTTGCCAGTTCCCGTGCCAGCCGCTCGGTCTCCGGGTTCTTAATATTCATGGCCATGGAGTTCTACCTTTCTACCATTAATTTCTACCATTCTACCATGGGCTCAGCCACTGTGGGCGCGGCTTCTGCTTCCGATGCCCTAAGCTAAGGGTATGAGTGATCAGAACCTGGGCCCCTCGCACGACCAGATCTTCGATCTTCTCGTCATTGGCGCCGGGCCTACTGGACTGGCGTGCGCGATTGAGGCCCAAAAGGCCGGGTTTCGCGTGGTGCTGGTGGACAAGGGGTGCGTGTGCAATTCGCTCTTCCACTACCCCTCGCACATGACGTTTTTCACCACTTCGGAGCTGCTCGAGATCGGCGGCATTCCCTTCCCCAGCCCGAACGCGAAGCCGACACGCAATGAGGCGCTCGAATACTACCGGCAGGTGGCGGCACACTACCGGCTCGATGTGCGGCAGTATCAGCTGGTGGAGCGGATCACGGGCGCCGAAGGCGATTTCACGGCGCAGATCGTGGACCGTTTTGGACGGACCGCGGCGCTGCAGGCACGCGCGCTGGCGGTGGCCATCGGCTACTACGATCTGCCGAACCTGATGAATATTCCCGGCGAAGAGCTCAGCAAGGTCCATCATTATTACAACGATCCGCACCCCTATTACGGGCTGGATGTGGCCGTGATCGGGGGGAAAAATTCAGCGGCGATTGCGGCGCTCGAGCTGTGGCGGCACGGGGCGCGGGTGACGCTGATCCATCGCGGCGCGGAGATGCACCGGCACGTGAAATACTGGATCAAGCCGGACATTGAGAACCGGATCAAGAACGGCGAGATCCAGGCGCTGTTCCGCTCGCAAGTGGTTGAGATTACCCCAGACACAGTGATGGTCGACACGCCGGAGGGACGCAAAACCCTGCACAACCATTTCGTCTTCGCGCTGACCGGCTATCATCCCGATTTCGATTTCCTGGAGCGGTTGGGCGTGGAGTGCGCGGGGGTTGACCGCCTGCCGGCCTGCCACGAACAGACGCTCGAAAGCAATATTCCCGGCGTTTATCTGGCCGGCGTGATCGTGGCCGGCGAACGAACCAACGAAATCTTCATTGAGAACGGCCGCTTTCACGGGCGGCAGATCGCAGAAGCGCTGGCTGCCAAGGTAGGGCCGCAAGGCGCTCAGGGCGAGTCAGCTCAGGGCCAATCAAGTCAGGGCAAGTCAACTCAGGGCGAATCGGGGAATGCTTCCCAAAGCAACCTGCGGCGCTCTTCTTCGTCGAATTAAATGTCAGAAAGCGCAAGATTTTGGGAGGGCACTTCGCTCCATCCCATTCGGCCCTTGTGCCCTTCACGCCTTGCCAGTCGACACTCCAACTGATTTTTAACCGAACGACTCAGGAAGGTGTTCGCATTGCGCATGCGCTGGTGGCCGCGATCAATTCGCTGGCAGATGCTCGCCGGGTTGTTGCTGCTCGAGTCCCTGTCGACCGGGCTTTTTGCGTTGCTGCTGCTCAGGCAGCAGAGGCAGGAGCTTCGCGAGATTGCGCAACGCCGGCTAGCGTATGAGGCCTCGTCACTCGCGCTGCAGGTTCGCGAGGCGCTGCTTGAACAGCAGCCAACCTGGATCGGGATTGCGGTGAGGATGGTGGGCGATTCGCCGACCGTGGCCCTTGCCAAAGTGACTGATCCGGCGGGAAAGATCCTCTTCGGCAGCAGAGCAGGGGCGGCACAGGGTTTCCTGTCGCCGGCCGAACTCGCGCAGCTTCCAGAGATCAGGCGCAGCCACGCCGCCTGCCTCAGCCTTCAAGGCAATCTGCTGGAGTGCGGGCAGGCCATTTATACCGGCAGCAATCTGCGCGGCCTGGCGTGGGTTGAGCGCGACAATAGCCTGGCGCACGAGCAGCTCAGGTCTCTGCTGCTGGATACGGCCATGTTCGGGGCGATCTGGATGGCGGCCTCGGCGGTGCTGGTGCTGCTGATGGCGCGCTCGATCGCGCGTCCGCTCGCAGTTCTGCGCCGCGGCACCAGGGCGCTCATGACCACGCTCGAAGATGGCGGCAACTTTCCCTTGCCGGTCTCCGTGCACAATGAGATCGGCGATCTGATCGAGACCTTCAACCGCATGGTGGCTTCGCTCGCCGAGCAGAGGTCGGGATTGAACGACACGCTCTCGCTGCTGGATTCGATGCTGGCCAATGCGCCCATCGGCCTGGCGTTCTTCGACCGCGGATGCCGCATTGTGCGCGTGAACCAGGTCTTTGCCGATTTGACCGGCGTGCCCCTGAGCCGGCATCTGGGCCGCACGTTGCCGGAGCTGCTGCCAGAGCCCGTAGCGCGCGATCTTGAGAGCGCCGTGCTGCGGGTCTTCGCGAGCGAGGGGCCGGTGCGCAACCTGGAGCTCAGCGGCAAGGAGGCTCCCCCGGGCGCGGTGGGCCGGCGTACCGGCGCCTGGACCTGGCTCGCCAGTTGTTATCCGGTGCGCACGACGCCGCAACAGGTGCGATGGGCGGGCGTGATCGTGCTCGACGCCAGCGAGCGAAAGCGGAGCGAAGAGGCTCTGCGCAAAAGCGAGAAGCTGGCCGTGACCGGCCGCCTAGCCGCCTCGATCGCGCACGAGATCAATAACCCTCTCGAAGCCATTACCAACCTGCTGTTCCTGTTGCGCAATCACACGCCTCTCGATGAGCAGGCGGTTCATTTCGCGTCGATGGCCGAGTACGAGGTTCGCCGCATCTCCGAGATCACGCAACAGACGCTGCGCTTCTATCGCCAGTCGACGCTGCCGGCCCGGGCCACGATGGCGGAGCTGCTCGACTCCGTGCTGTCGCTCTACCAGGGACGCGTGAATACGCTCGACCTGCGCATCGAGCGGGATTATGAACCGGAGATGGACCTGTTCTGCTTCGCGGGCGAAATCCGCCAGGTATTTGCCAACCTGGTGGGCAACTCGATCGACGCCGCCTCAGATGGCTGCCGGCTGGTGGTGCGCGCCCGCCGCTCGCGGAACTGGAAGAATCCCTGCGAAGTGGGGGTGCGTTTTACCGTGGCCGATACCGGCTGCGGTATGGAACCCGAGGTGCGCGAGCGGGTCTTCGAGGCCTTTTTCACCACTAAGGAAGTAACCGGAACCGGCCTGGGCCTGTGGGTGAGCCAGGAGATCGTGAAGAAGCACCGCGGCATCATCCACGTGCGCAGCCGGGCCGCGCATTCTGATTTCCCCGGCGGCGCGACCGGCACTGTTTTTGAGATCTTCCTGCCCGACGATGCCGCGCATGCGAATGGAACGGCGCCGGCGGAAACGTGACCGAATCGGAACCCTGTTGGGTTCAAGGAGTGGCCTAGCGATGTGGCACTCCTCGACGTGGCAATCCTCGACAACTGGCAGCAAAAAGGCCGCCGTGGTATCATCAAACTACGCTCAGTTGTTTGGTTGTGAGCCTTTCTCGCCTTCATCCGCCAGATCGTCCACTACATAAATTCCCCAGGCCCTCAGCGTAATGGTCCATTGAAGTCAAGGTTTCATCGCGCACTGTGATGAACCGGACCAGACTGCAACGCGAATGCGTATCGCAGTTGAAGACGCGACGTGTGGCAAATCTTGAATCGGCTTGAAGCAAGCGCATCATGGATTTTCTACATAAAAAGTGAAGGATTCCTGCGCGGCTCAAACAGATCTTAGGGCAGCGATAGGAATGAATGGCTACATCCCCCCACGGTGGATCCATGGATGATTCCGGGAATGATTCTCGAGGATGGAATCTCCGAGGCTGGGACGCAGAATAGGAATACATTGAAATTCTTTTCTGAACTACAACTCTCGCAGGCGATGCAGACGCATCTTGCCCATGCAAACTTTATCAATCCCACACCTGTACAGGCGGCAGCCCTTCCTCCGGCACTGGCGGGACGCGACGTGCTGGCGACAGCGCAGACGGGCACAGGGAAGACACTTAGCTTTTTGATTCCCCTCATTGAGCGAATGGCCACGGAGAGCAAAGATGCCAAAGCGCTGGTTCTGCTGCCCACGCGCGAATTGGCTATACAGGTGCTCGAGGCTTGGCGCAATCTGACAGAGGGCCGAGGTAAAGCCGCGCTTGTGTGTGGCGGCCTGGCGGAAGGCCCACAGTTGGCCGCAATCCGCAACGGAGCGCGTTTGATCGTTGCTACGCCGGGCAGGCTGGAAGATTACTTGTCGCGCCGGCTCGTGAATCTCAGCAGCGTGAAGATCCTGGTGCTGGACGAAGTGGACCGTATGCTGGACATGGGCTTCAAGCCGGCGATCCATCGGATTGCCATGCTTTTGCCGCCGGCGCGGCAGACACTGTGCTATTCGGCGACATTGAGCCCCTCAATTCGCGAAGTGGCGAATCTTTATTTGAATGACCCAGTGCGGATCGAGATTGGCTCGGAGCTGAAGCCTTCACCCAACGTGGAGCTGCAAACATTTGAGGTTCCGGTCGACAAGAAACAGGAGCTGCTGGAGCATCTGCTCGAAACGAACAAGGGCAGTTTCATGGTCTTTGTGCGGACTAAGCACGGCGCGGATCGCGTTGCCCGGCGGCTATCGCGGGCCGGGTTCGCTGCGGCTCCCATTCATGGAGACCGAACTCAGTCGCAGCGGGGTTCTGCGTTGCGTGGCTTCACAGAGGGACGCCATCGTGTGCTGGTTGCAACTGACGTCGTCGCGCGGGGCATTGACATCGCTGATGTTGCCCATGTGGTGAACTACGACCTGCCCAAGGAAGCCGAGGATTTTGTACACCGTGTAGGCCGGACAGGCAGGGCTACCCGTCGTGGAATTGCGTCAACCTTTGCCGCTCCGGACGAGACGCAAGCCCTGAGGAAAATCGAGCGCCTGCTGGCCGTTAACCCCAAGAAATATCGGGTGCGCGCGAACTTCGGAGCCTGAAGCATATTACCCGATCTTCCGGTGCCGCCGTTTCCTGCCCGCCCCCTGCCTTGCAAACTGCTTTATGGCTGCGGGCAGGGGGCGGTCGGGATTTCAACGGAACACACCTGCGAAATGCAACGCATCACCCAAAAGCGTTGACTGACATGGTTGTTGGCGGATTCAGATTGCCACCGCAATACTTCCGAATTCCGCCGCGTTGGCTCTGAAGAATTCCTCGAGTGTCTGCGCACGGCTTCCCGTGACGGTACGAATTGTATCGGTAACGCCGCGAGCCTCGTCATCACCCCGTCTTTCAATTGATCGAAAGTATCGCCAGAGATGCGAAAGATGATCGAGCGCGTGAGGATTTATGTGATCTCTCATGGCCTCGACCCATTGCTCATCCGTGATGCCGACATACCGTATCGGACGCTGAAGCGCGGCGCTCAGTGTGTCGACGATCTCCTTCACGGTGGGTGTGGCAGCAATCAGATCATAGGTGTCATGCGCGCTTGCAGAAGGCGTTTCTGAATCAGCCAGCAGCGTAGCCGCCACACGAGACACGTCCTCTGCGCCTACCAGCGGAATTGTGGCGCTCCCATCGCCCCACGGCAGCAACACTGTGCTCTGCTCGGCGACACTCTTTCTTACCAGCGCCCGCACGTTTTCATAGTACGGCGGCGCGTGCAAATGAACCGCGCCCACCTCTGCCCAATCGAAGATGCGATCTGCCAGCCCGTGTTGCATATTGCGAAAGCTCGGCGCTTTGCGTGCGCCCTGCAGCTGCGAATTCTGCAGTTGCGAATTATTGACGACGAGCTCGGTTCCCGCTTCGCGCGCGGCAATCGCAAAGACCGTTGTAGCTTCCAGCAGCCCATCCGTTACCGAGTAGGTAAAGTAAGCGCGTTTCATCCCTTTGAGAGCGGCGCGGATGGAATCCCGGTCCAACAGATCCCCTTGCACAACATCCGCACCGAGCTCCCGTAGAGCATCGGACCTTGTATCCAGCTTATGGACCAAGGCACGAACCGGAATACCCTTTTCCAGCAGAAGGGTTGCTATCCGGCGTCCTGTGGAGCCTTGTGCGCCGCCGGCAGCGCCGGTGACGAGTATAGGTTCAAACATGGTTCTTCTCCTTCATGAAATGGGTCTCGATAAAAGGGACCAGCCAACTGTCAGAGTCCCACTCGGCCAGGTTGCTCAGGAGCCGGCTCGGGATGCGGACGCAGCAGCCAATAGAAAGCGACGAGGTGCGTGATCATCAGCACCGGCACATAGATAATCGGGATCGCGTATGCGGCGCCCAACTGCCCTGCCAGTGCAGGAAGACCGAGCTTCACAGCGTGGTAGTAGTCGACGAGGAGATCGACGGTTCCCACGAGATTAAAGGCGACGACAAAGAGCCAGAAGAGCGGACGGATTCTTGCCGTAAGGAGCGCCAGGATGGCCAGCACTCCAGTTGCGAAGTCGCCATAGGCGGAAAAAGTAGCAAAGCCCGCAGGAAGATTTGGGCCGACGACGCCGGGAAGGATGAAGACGAGCCCGAAGAAGCGGAAGCTGTGTACGGTGGCGATGATCCGCTGCGCCTGGAATCGGCTCATCGACTTGAGTTTGGGCAACGCGTAAACACAGAACCAAAGCAGGCACGCGATATAGCCTAGAACGAGCTGGGTTAGAAAGATAATTTGCGGCAACATTTGGCCTCCTGCTCGCATAGGATTATATGCATCATCCTATGGATTCAGATTTTCTTCAGGCGGGCCGAGCGCGCGGTTCGAGACCGGACGGATTGCATCCTGAGATGATTGCCGACATCCTATAATGAGCCATGCGTTACCGGCCCGAGCACAAAGCTGAAATTCATCGGAAGATTGTGAAAGACGCCTCGCGGCGCGTTCGCACCGAAGGGATAACCGGCGCCGCAGTTTCAGCCGTTATGCAGGACGCCGGCTTGACCCACGGAGGTTTTTACAAGCATTTCGGAAGCAAGGACGAGTTGCTGATGGAGTCGCTGAGCGAGGCATTCCAGGACATAGCCGACCGCCTTGCACACGCCGGCGAGCAGTCCCAACCCGAGACGGCCTGGAAGGCGATAGTGAAGACCTACCTGAGCCTGGAATATTGCGACCACGTCGAGTATGGATGCCCGTTGCCGGCTCTTGCGCCCGAGTTGGCGAGGGCCGATAAGGCGTTGAAGCCCCGGATATTTGAGGAACTGAAGAAATACCGGAGTCGCATGCTTCCGTTTATGCCTGGCCAGCGAACTGCCGACAAAGAACGCGCCTTTTTTTCCATCTTCTCAACGATGGTGGGGGCGATTGAAATCGCCCGGATGCTGCCGGAGCCCGCGATGCGAGAGAGAGTGCTGGCGAGCGCAAGAGACCTTCTCTTGCGGAGTTTTTGATTTCTTCGGGTCGGATTGGCGAGGTCACAGACGCCGATGCTCGTACCCACAGATCGGCAAATCAAGGAACGCCGTTCTCAAGCGTTGCGAACAAGCCAGAGCGTCACGCGATCTGCTGAACCCATTGGCTCCGCCAGGCCGGCGCCTCGAAGGGATCTGCGAAATACTGTGTCTCATGCACGACCTTACCGTTGCGGAACTCCATAATGCTCACTGTGAACGCCGGTCGCCCCTGGTAGGTGATTGTGTATTCCGTGATCCAGAGATCACCCTTTCCGAGAATTCGCCTGACGTTGAAACCTGATGGCTTGCCGGGATGATGACTGCGCAAGGCCTGCAGATTGCTTCGCCCGAATATTCGCTCGCCTGACTGGGGATAATCACAGATGGCATCGTCGTCGTAAATGTCGTGTTCCGCGTTTGTATCACCGGCTGCCGACGCGTGCCAGTGCGCGTTCAGGGCTTCACGTATCTGATCCTCTTGCATGGAATGCTCCAGGTGCGGTTTGGATTTCATGATCGTCTGCCAGTCCGCTTTCTAGCAAGTTCATTTGTCATTCAGCGCCATCAGCCCAACCTATGATCCGAGCCCCTTTCCGGCCCGGAAACGCGCTTCCATTTCGCGTCCCCATTCCGTTTGACTAGGCCCGCTTGACCAGGCCCGTTTCACCGGGCCCGCTTCAAGCTGTCGAAGCACAGATAGTTCTTTCGGGGGATGGAAGCGGCGTGCAGCGAGAATATAATCTTCCTGATCTCCCCATCTTTCGCGAATCGACAGGGCAGAACACGGGTTATGCTTACGAGATATTTCCGGGGCCGGAACCGCGCTTTTTTCAAGGCACTTTCTTCTCGAAGGCATCGGGAGACAAAACCATTCGCCACAGCGGACCACACGCGATTCTTTGCAGCCGCTGAATGCAGTCTGGATGACTTCTACATCTTCGATGGCATCCCCGATTCCTCCGGCGCTATCGTCGACTTCAGATTCGGCTACATCAATCCCAATGCCGAGCGTCGACTTGGCGTGCCCCGCGAAACCCTCTACGGCAAAGTCCTCACCGAAGTTCGACCCTTCATGATCCAATCCGGCCTCATCCATAAATATCGTGAGGTCGTCCGCACCGGGATTCCCTACACCTGCGAAGTCTTCATCGACGACGAGATGATCAAGGGCACCTGGCTGAATGTCCAGGTGGTTCGGCTCGGCAACGGAGTCGCCATCACCAGCCGCGACGTCACCGAGCACCGCCGCCGCTCCGATCACGTCAACTATCTCGCCCATCACGATCACCTGACCGGCCTCGCCAATCGCACGCTGCTCCACGAGCGTCTCCGCCAGGCGATCCTGCGCGCGCAAATCCACAGCCAAGGGGTTGCGGTTTTCCTCATCGACATCGACTACTTTAAACAGATCAACGATTCGCTTGGCCACGCCGACGGCGACGTCCTGCTGGCAACTGTGGGGCAGCGCCTGCTCTCCTCCGTTCGTGAATCCGACACCGTCGCGCGCATGGGCGGAGACGAATTCGTCATCGTGATGCCCGAAGTTCACGGCAAATGGGACGTTGAGCGCTGCGGCGAGCAGATTCTTCGCAACGCCGCTTTACCGGTCGAGTTGAGCGGACAGAAAGTCAGCCTTACCCTTAGCGCCGGCGTCTCTATTTTTCCCGAGGGCGGCCGCACCGCTGAAGGGCTGCTCCGCAATGCCGACGCTGCCATGTACACCGTGAAGGACTCGGGCGGCAACAGCCTTTGCGTGTTCCAGGAGAGCCTGGTGAGCAAGCGCCGCGCTACGGCCTGACCGGAGCGGCGTGGCCTGTACGGAGCCGCGTGGCCTGTACGGTGCAATGCGCAGGGCAAATCCCCGATTGAACCGCGGGCGGCGCTTCAACTATTGCGAACAGCCCCCAGGCGCGCTTCCCAGGGTCCAATCACCTCGAAATAAATAATCCAAAATTATTCCCCAAATTTGACAGCTAACGGATTTCCTGTGCTACAGTCAGTAACATTATGACGAGTAACACTACACCCGATCACGATCCGGCCGAGCTGGGAGAACTGGAACGGAGCATCCTGCTCATTGTATGGCGCATGGGAACGGTCACGGCCGAGCAGGTGCGCGAAGAACTGCCCCGGCCGCTCAAGGACTCGACGATCCGCACGGTGCTGCGGCGGCTTGAAGAGAAGGGCTACCTGGCGCACTCGGTGGAAAACCGCACCTTCCTCTACCATCAGGCGGAATCGCGGCAGCGGGTGGCGGGGCGCGCCGTGCAGCGGATTGTGGACTGGTTCTGCGAGGGCTCTGTGGAGGCGCTGCTGGTGGGCATGGTGGATTCAAAGGTGCTGGGACGCGCCGAACTGCAGCGCCTGGCCGAGCGGATCGCCAATGCGCGCAAGGCCGCGCCTGCGCCCAAGAAGGAGGCAAAGTCATGATTCCTGCTGCTTTTACGATGTTGCTCGAAGCCGCCCTGCGGGCGCTGGTGGCGGCTCTCGCTCTCGGGCTGGGGCTGCGGCTTTTGCGCGTGCGGAACGTGCTGGCGCAGAAGGCGGTATGGGGCGTGGTGCTGGCGGCCGCTCTCGCCATGCCGCTGCTGATGCGCTGGCAATGGCTGCCGGCGTGGGCGGAGGTGAAGCTGCCGGCGCCGGCATGGCTGAACACGGCGGACGCCGCGGCACGGCCTGGGCAGACGGTCTCTCGATTGCCGGTGGCTGCACCGAGCCGGGAAACTCAGGTGCAGGCAGCACAGATGGAGACGGATCGCTTCTCCGCGCCGACGATCTCCGCCGTTCCCTTCGACACTCCCCCCAATGTCGATACCCCCTCCAGTGTCGACACGCTCCCCAGCGTTAACACGCCTTTGAGTTTCGAGAGCGGAGCCGCGCCTGCGCGCTCGTCTGCCGGGATGCCGACGGCGACCGCGCCAGTTGCGGCCCGCGCTCCCTTCCGGCTGTTCACGGTGGGCGCGCTCGTCTATCTTGGCGTGTGCGCGGCCTTGCTACTCCGGCTGCTGCTGGGTCTTCTGTCGTCGCTGCGCTTGTGGCTGAAGGCTGACACGGTAGCCATTGGTCCGGAGTCGGGATTGGCCCGCGGGATTCCGGTGCGCTCGAGCCGCCGCGTGCGTTCGCCCGTCAATATCGGGTCGGGCATCCTGCTGCCCGCCGATCATCCGCAGTGGGATGCGGAAAAGCTGCGCGTGGTGCTGGCTCACGAGAGCTCGCACGTGCGCCAGCGGGATTTTTATCTGCAGCTGCTGGCCGGTTTTTATTCCGCGCTGATCTGGTTCAGCCCGCTGGGGTGGTGGCTCAAGCGCAAGCTTTGCGAATTGGGCGAGGCCATCAGCGACCGCGCCGGACTTGAAGCTGCCGCGAGCCCCTCCGCCTACGCCCAACTGCTGCTTGAATTTGCAGCCCTCCCCCGGCCCGCCCACACAGGAGTTGCCATGGCACACTCGACGAATCTTTCCGAACGCATTGAACGGCTTTTGAACGACACGCATTTCCGGCAGGCTTTTGCGGGCCGGCGGCGGGCGCTACTGGCGCTGGCGCTGGTTCCAGTGGCACTGGCGGCGACGGCGCTGGTGCGGGTGCAGGCTGCCGAGACTGGCGCCGGGCCGGCCGCCGCGCCGCAGGTTGCCGCATCCCTGCCGGATCAGGCGCCGGGGCAAGCGGCCGCGACGGGGCAAGCGCATCCGGATGAGGCCCAGGTGACGGGGCAGGACTCGGGGCAGGCTGCGGCTCCGCAATCGAATCCCGCGCCGAATCCCGCACGGAATCCCGAACCGAATCCTGAACAGAATCCCGCATTAGGCGCGGTTCCCGCTCCGCCGACGCCGGAGGTGATGCAAGCGCCTCCCGCGCCGCCTGTTCCAGATCAGGAGATCGCACCCGCGGCACCTGCGCCACCAATGCCCCAGGCGCCAGCGACAGACGCCGTTCCGGCCGCGCCACCGGTACCGCCCGCCGCGGACAGACACGGCTACCACTACTATCGTTACGACAGCGGCGAGGCCTACGCGATCGTGGGCGATCCGGGGACGCAGGTCCGCTATTTCGGCGGCTGGGACGACGATCATCAAGCCGAGATCGACAAGGCGCGCAGCGTGGCGCATGGCCACTTCCTCTGGTTCCGTCATGACGGCAAATCGTACATCGTCGACGATGCGGCGATCGTGGCCCAGATCGAGGCCGTGGACAAGCCGATGGAAGACCTGAGCGCGCAGATGAAAGAGATGGGCAAACAGATGCGCGACGCCGGCGAGCAGGCGAGAGAGACGGCCCGCCAGGCGCGCGAAGCCAGCCGGTCCATCACGGTACCCGATCTCTCGAAGGAGATGGCCGACCTGAATGCGGCCATGGCCACCCTTCAGGCCAAGACGGGAACCACCGTCTCCCGCGAGCAACTGGCGGAGATCGAGCGCAAGCTGGCGGATGTCCAGCGCAAACTGATGAACGTGCAGATCAAGGTGGACGTGCATTGGAATGGAGACATGGGCGAGTTGGGCAGAGTGCAGGGCGAGTTCGGCGAAAAGATGGGGCACATGGGCGGGGAGATGGGACGAATGGCGCGGGAGAACGACGAGAAGGTCCGGTCGATCATCGACGATAGCCTGAAGGATGGAAAAGCGCGGCCGGTGGATTAAGCCGTCCTAGGCGACTGGCCGCTCGCCCCTCCTGCGTTGTCTCTGAAGCTCATGGCGTGAGCCGCTTTAGAAATAGGACGCTAGAAGAGGTTGAGGTTCGGCGGGCGATGGATGTGGAAGGGATCGTCCGCACGAGCCTGGCCTTTGACCACATGGCTCATGCAGCGGCTGCGCGATTGCAGGCCGGTTGCGTAGGAGCGGGTCACGTGCAGCCGTTCCATGATCACATAGCGCACCCGCAGGCCGTCGATGGTCGGCGGCAGCGTGGCAGGAACCCGGCGGCGGTCCACGTAAACCACCAGCGCCGCTTCCTTGGGATTGTCGAGACTCTGACCGACGCCCACGCCAAAGTACGCGGGATTCTGCTTCATGAGGCCGGCGACGATCTGCTGCTTGGCGGCGATGGCCTGGTTCAGCACCGTGCCCGCGAGCGGCGCCGCTGTTTCGAGCGCAGTCTGCGGAGCCGTTCCGTAGGCCAATGCCTGCGGAGTGGTGGGAATCACGATGGTCCGCACTCCGTTGACCGTCTGCGGGACTGATGGATTCATGCTCTGGTCCACGTAGAGCGTGATCGCGCCTTCGCTGATGTGGTCGCTGCTCTTGCCGGTGGTCACGGCGAGGATGCCGGCGGAGGAGCTGACCAGCGCCCGGGCCGCCGCGAGCGCCTGGTTGGTGCGGGCGGTTTCAGTATCGGCAAGCGTATGCGCCTGCGCGGCGGTCGCGGTGGCATCGCCGTAGTCAAGGCAGCTCACGGGATGATCGGCGGCGCCGACGAAGCTGTACGACGTTCCGTTGCCGATCTGCGAGCTGAGTTCGCTGAGCACCTCGGAGACGGGATTCGCCACGCCCTGGCTCACACCGGAAGAGTCCTGGCCGCCGGCGAAGAACAACCCGACCGGCTCGGCATCGCTGGTGTCGACGACGAGAGAGCCGGAATCGCCTGCGTCGCTGAATTCGTTACCGGTAACCGCGATCTGGTCGGAATAGGTCTTCGTATAGTAAGGATCGGTCTCGGCGCAGTTGGTGTAATAGGAGACCTGCACGCTGAGGTTGACGGCCGAGATGCTGGCGCAGGTCAATCCGGTGGTCCGGCCGCTCTTGGCCACGCTCATGTTGAGCGTGCCGGCCTCGCCCTTGCCGCCGGTAGAAGAGACTCCGGGAGGCGCGGCGGCCAGCGTGCCATTGGATTGGCGCGCGCCCAGCTCGAGAATGTTGCCGCTGGTATTCACTGCGCCCGAGTTCACCTGCGCGATGGCCGCGTCTACATTGTTGCTCGACTTGAGCGGCACAAAGCCGGTGAGCGTGCCGACCAGGGATTCCGTGCCGCCCTGGCCGAAGGGAGCGCAGTTGTCGTCGATCAGGCCGGGCTGGACGATATTCTCGCCCACGCTGGCCTGGTCACTGCGCGCGAGCACATGATTGTTGCTCAGGATATATTGCTTGCCGCCCGCATCTTGAATCAACGAGCCGAGCGTTCCGCCGCAACAATCGGAGACCTGCGTCTGGCCGCCGCTGGTTACGCTGTCGTAATCGTTGTTGTTGCCGCCGGAGCTGCCGAGCGAGATGGGCGTGGCCAACTGCTGCTGATGCGCCGCCGGGTTGCTGTCGACGCCCGCGGTGTTGAGCAACACGACCGACGATGTCTTCGAGGAAGAGGAGCCGACCGTGGCAACCACGTAGGTGGCGGCCGTGGATGTGATGCTCGAAGGCGCCGTGTAGGTGACGGTGCAATAGGTAAACGCCTGGCCGCCGCGCACGCAATTGGGTGTTCCCAGAGACCCCTCGCCGCCGCTCGAACCGGTGGCGGTGCTCGACACGGCATAGTTGATGCCCGTAGTGCCGCCGGCTTCAGCCAGGTAGCCGGTGATCGTGACTGTTCCGTTGGCGCCTAGGGCGACGTTCTCCGGCGTAAGGGGCTGCAGGAAACCGGGCGTTACGGTCACCACCGCAGTCGCCTTGTCGCTGGTCTTCGAAGTCAGCGTGGCCGTTACCGTGACGTGGACGCTATCGCCGGTGAGATAACCGGGGGGCGTGTACTGTCCGGTGGACGAGATGCTGCCCGCCCCGGCAACCGCATCTCCGCCGCTCACGCTCCAGGTGACGCTGGCCGCGCCTCCGCCGGAGAGCGAAGCAGAAAACTGCTGCACTGCAGCGCCCGAAGAGTTGGTGCCGTTGCAGCCGGTGCAGTTGGTATCCATCGTCACGGTAGCGGGAGAGATGGAAAAGCCGCCACCCGATGAACCCGAACCGCTATTTCCGTTGGGCGTGCTGGCTGCGATACCGCCGCCGCAACCTGCCAGAGCAAACACGGCCGGCAGGGCCGCGACTGCCAGCATCCGCAGGACAAGACTCACAGGGTGCAGGCTCACAGGGTGCAGGCGCACAGGGTGCGCGAAGCCCACCCGGCTGGATTGGGAACCCGGAAGTCGCTTCCGTCCTCTCGTCGATGGGGCGGTCGAGGTCAATGTGCGTTCACAGCCTTCCCGATGCTCAAAAAAAGTCGCGCGTCTGGAAATTGCAGCTCTTGCCGCTGCGTTTCACGCCTTTGGACGCGCTCAATTGCTGCCGTAGGCACTCATTCCGCGGAAGCTTCAGGCTCCTCGCCGCACACCAATCCCCTGATGGCATTTTAGACCCCGCCCCGGCGCGAAGAGTTGCTCGCATCTGCGCCGCCTGCATTAAAAAGGCAGAGTGAGTTCGTGCGGGATGAAGTTTTCCTTATATAGGAATAAATGTTTTTTCCACCAACACGCACCGCCAGTATTCAACGAAAGTTGTACAGACGGCGTTCTTTCAAATCGGTTAATCTTTCTTCATTGTTCGACTGATTGCTTCCCTTGATCGCCTCATTGTAAGTCCCCAGGTTCTCTCGCGTTTGCAAGTCGTCCGTTTTGGTTGAACGGCCCTTCGCTTTTTAAACCCCTCTTCATCCGGCTGCATTCTTTTCCCCACGCGTGGCGCATTCATCCGCCTCGGCGTAACGCCGTAGACTTGAAGCAGGAGAAACGATGGACTACGTCAACTTCGGAGATACCGGACTCAAGGTTTCGCGCATCTGCCTGGGCTGCATGACCTATGGGAGCCCGGCGACGGGCAAGCTGCTGCCCGGCCGGCAGGCGTGGGCTCTGAGCGAAGCCGAAAGCATTCCCTTCCTGCGCCAGGCTCTCGATCTCGGCATCAATTTCTTCGATACCGCAAACGTCTACTCGGGCGGCGACAGCGAAGTGGTGGTGGGCAATTTTCTGAAGGCGCATGGCAAGCGCGAGACCATCGTGCTGGCGACGAAGGTGAACGGGCCGATGAGCAACGATCCGAACGGCCGCGGCCTTTCGCGCAAGGCCATTCTGCACGAGCTGGATCAGAGCCTGCGCCGGCTGCAGACCGATTTCGTCGATCTCTACCAGATTCACCGCTGGGATTATGAAACCCCGATCGAGGAGACGCTCGAAGCTTTGCACGACGTGGTGAAGGCCGGGAAAGTCCGCTACATCGGCGCATCGAGCATGTATGCGTGGCAGTTCGCGAAGGCGCTGTATCTTGCGCGCCTGAATGGGTGGACGCGCTTCGTCTCCATGCAGAACCATTTGAACCTGCTCTATCGCGAAGAAGAGCGCGAGATGCTGCCCCTGTGCCAATCGGAGGGCATCGCCGTGATTCCGTGGAGTCCGCTGGCGCGCGGGCGCCTGGCGCGGCCGTGGCAGAGCGAAGCCACCAAGCGCGCGGAGACCGATCAGTTCGGCAACACCATGTACGCCCGCACCGAAGAGGCCGATAAGAAGGTCGTTGACCGGCTCGGCCAGGTGGCGGAGCAGCGCGGCATTGCGCGCGCGCAAGTTGCGCTGGCGTGGCTGCTGGCGAAACCGGCAGTGGTAGCGCCGATTGTGGGCGCCAGCAAGCCGCATCACCTGGAGGACGCCGTGGCTGCCCTCTCGGTTCGTCTCACGCCGGAAGAGATGGCGACGCTTGAGGAGCCTTACATTCCGCATCCAGTGCTGGGATTCAGCTAGAATTCCTTCGTAAAATAGCATTACTCATCCGGAACCGGAAGCAGGACTCATCCACCGAGGAGGAACGTCATCTCGACCCCATTGCGCTTAGGCGATCTGCTCATCCGCGGCAAGCTCGTCACGGTAGATGATGTGACGCGTGCGCTCGAGCACCAGGCCCGCAATGGCGGACGGCTGGGCGAGGTCCTGGTGTCCATCGGCGCCCTCACGCAGAAGGCATTCGATGCGTTTCTGCACCGTCTTCCCGTCGAGCCGGCCGACATCGGGGCCACCGGAATCGAGGGCCCCGACCTGATGGGCCTGTTGCTCAAGCTGATCTACGTGGAGCGGCTTGAGACCGTACGCCAGTTCGCCAGCGCCATCAAGCTGCCGTATCACATCGTGATCGATCTGGTGCAGATGGCCATCGACCGCAAGCTGCTGATCAATCTCGGCTCGCGCGAGACCGGCGGCCTGGCCGATTTGAGCTACATGTTTACGGAGGAGGGAAAGCGCTGGACCCTCGACGCGATCAATCGCGTGGGCTACACCGGGCCCGCACCCGTGACTCTCGAAGAGTTTACCTACCAGGTGAATCTGCAGAAGCTCACCAACGAGGTGATCACCTTCGAGCGCATCCGCAAGGCCGTGGCGGCATTCACTTTTGAGGACGCGCTGATCGAGCAATGCGGACCGGCGCTCAACTCAGGCCGCGCGATGCTTCTCTATGGACCGGCCGGCAACGGCAAGACTTCGGTCGCGCACTGCCTGGCCAACGTGTTCAATGACGTGATCTACATGCCTTATTCGATCAACGTCGAAGGCCAGATCATTCGCGTCTTCGATCCCAGCATTCACCTGCCGCTAGACCGCGCGGACGTAGCTGAGGACGAGGCTACGCTCTCGGTGATGCGGCGGGAGATCTTTGACGCGCGCTGGGTTCCCTGCCGGCGGCCCTTCGTGATTGCCGGCGGCGAGCTCACTCTCGATATGCTCGACCTGCGCTACGACCTGCTGGGACATTTCTACGAAGCGCCGCTGCACCTGAAGGCGCTCGGCGGCTGCTTCGTGATCGATGACTTCGGACGCCAGCTTGTCTCGCCCACCAACCTGCTCAACCGCTGGATCGTCCCGCTTGAAAATCGCATCGACTATCTCAAGCTGCACACTGGAAAATCGTTCTCGATCCCCTTTGAAGAGCTGATCATCTTCTCCACCAATCTCGATCCGGAAGACCTGATGGACCCGGCCTTCCTGCGCCGTTTGCCGTACAAGATCGAGGTGGGGCCGCCCAACGTTGAAACCTATCGAGAGATCTTCGAGAAAGAATGCGGGAAGCAGGGGTTCACTCTGCCCAACGAAGCCTTCGAGGGCATCCTCTACAAGCTGAGGGAAGAAAAAGGGCTGGAACTGGCTGCATATCAGCCCAAGTTCATCGTGGACCAGGTGGTGGCGAGCTGCCGGTTCATGCAGCAGCCGCCGCGGTTCGAGCCGCGCTTCGTGAACAACGCGCTGGACAATCTGCGCGTGAACCGGCATGCGGCTGCGGCGACAGCGGGGACAGCGGCGCGGGTGACGTAAGCCTGCGGAAGAGGCGAGCTGTTCCGCTTCGCGTTATCTCGGATAGCCTTGCCACAGGTATTCGAGCGCTTCGGGCAGCGTCTGCTGCTTGACGCTGTGGTCGGTGTGGCCGGCGTTCTTGGCGAAGACAAACTGGTAGCGATAGCCCTTGGCGGCGAGGACGCGCGCCATATTTTCATTGGCCACGACCCAGTCGTGCATGTTGTCACGCATGGCATTGGGGTTGAACAGGTCGCGGTCGCCGACCTCCGTCCAGATGCGGATGGGCTTCGCGGGGCTCTCGGGGATGAGGCTCTCGTGAAACGCCCACGCGCCGTGCGGAGCGGCGGGGTTATACGGCCATTGCTGGTTGACATAGGTGCCGGAGTACGAGAGCACGCGGTGATACCACTCCGGGTGATACCAGGCCATGATGAGCGCGCAGGCGGCGCCGGAGCTGCCGCCCATGGCGGCGCGGCCCTCGGGATCGCGGGTCAGCTTGACGTGGTACTTGGCTTCGACGAGCGGCAGGACTTCCGTCTCGACGAACTCGGCGTAGCGGCCGGACATGGTGTCGTATTCCAGGCCGCGCTCGCTGCCCTGCGCGTCACCGCCGCCGTTGCCAATGGAGATGGCGATCATCGCGGGCACCTTGTGCCCGGCGATGAGGTTGTCGAGCACGGTGAACAGCAGGCGGTCGGGGCCGTCCGCACCCACGATGAATGGGGCTGCCGTGCCGGGCACATATTGCTGCGGCACATAGACGGCAACGTGGCGCGTGTAGGGCGCGGGATGGCTGGTGGTGACCACGAGCCTGGCGGGATCAGAGGGGTCGGGCGTGCCGAAGGTGTAGGGATCGCGCGCGATGCCGGGATAGAGCTTGCTGTCGGCCGAGTCCATGGTGAACTCGTAGACCGTTCCTTTGGGCACTCCCTCGTGCTCGATCGTCTCCGGCGCCGGATTATGCGTAGGGCCGAGGATGAAGTTGCCATCGGCGTCGGGCGGCGCGTTTGCGCCATCAGGCAGCTCTTTGGCTGCCACGTAACCCGGTGTGTGCGGATCGCGCGTGGGCGGAATCGGCCGCGGAGGATGGGTTGCGTTTCCAGACTCGATTCCTGGCCCCACTGGTGCGGCCGGCGGCGCTTGTGCGAAGGCCGGACCCGCAGTTGCGAGGACGGCCAGACCGATTGCGAGCAAAGATTTCTTCGGGAGTGCCGGGAGATTCATTTTCGGCCGTTTCTTCCTTGGACCTTAGGATTTCGGATACGCGTCTTCGCGCCATAAAAACAAATGCGCGGCGGGTCAGGAGGTCAGCGTATCAGATCGAGCGGGGGCGAGGCCGTGGCTAAAGCCGCTTGCTTCCTTGCGGCTACTTTTTCAGCGGCCTGAAGGCCGCTGCTCCCTCCACGTGTTCCCGAAGGCCTGATCTTCGGCATTCGGCCAGACCTTCGGCCTTCTTTGGATTAGCTTTCTGGTCGCTGGCGGCTGGCGGCTGGCAGCTGTTCTCTGCCTCGTCACGCCACGGTCAGCACCAGCTTGCCGAAGTGGCTGCCTTCCTCCATGCGCTCCAGAACCTCGCGGGCCTGGGTCCAGTGGAACTCCTCGCCGACGGGGCGGAGGTGCGCGAAGGCGATGGCGCGGTTCAGCTCAAGAAAATCGTGGCGGGAGCCGACGTAGATGCCATGAAGGCGCGCCTGCTTGTGCAGGATGAGAGGAATCGGGAACGGCTCCGCCGCGCTTGTGAGCACGCCCACCTGGGCCACGGTGCCGCTGCGGCGTATCGCCCGCAGCGACCGTCCGAGCGTGCCCGCTCCTCCCACTTCCACCACCAGGTCGACACCCTCGCCGCCGGTCTGCTCGAGGACCCAGCGGTCCCAGTCGGAATCATCCTCGTAATTCAGTCCCGCATCCAGACCAAGGCCCTGTGCGCGCTCCAGCTTCTCATCGCTGCTGGAGACGCCCAACACCCGCACGCCGCGGAGCTTCGCCAGTTGAAGGGCGAAGATGGAGACGCCACCGGTGCCCTGAATGAGAACCGTCGACCCCGGCTTGAGATCTCCGGCCGACAGCGCGTTCCAGGCCGTGACCGCCGCGCAGGGCAGCGTAGCCGCCTCCTGAAAGCTCAGGTGCTCGGGGATGGGCACCAGACCGGTCTCGCTCAGCACCGCGTAATCGGCCAGCATGCCGTCGATATCGCCGCCCAGCGCCCCCTTTGACTTGGCCGTGGTGAGCGGGCCTTCGAGCCAGTTCTGCATGAAGATGCCGGCCACGCGGTCGCCGGGTTTCCACGCGGTGACGCCCGCGCCCACGGCCACCACCTCGCCTGCGCCATCCGAACAGGGGATGCGGGGCAGAGCCAGCCTGGGGTTGTAAAGCCCCTTGATCATCATCAGGTCGCGATAATTGAAGGAGATTGCGCGCACACCCACCAACACCTCGCCGGGGCCGGGCGTGGGGGTGGGACGCTCTACAAACTCCAAAGAATCAATGCCGAAGCTCGAAATTTGCCAGGCGCGCATCAGTCCATCCTCTGTTTTTTAGCGTTCTCCGCTTCATCCCTTGAGATGTTTTGTAACAAATTCGCCGTAAAATGAAGATATGGCTCGTGGGTGGGAAAGTAAATCGGTGGAGGATCAGATGGCAAATGCCCTGGAGGATGTGAGCGCAGGTTTTACCAGCGATGACAAACGGCGGGCGGCCGCACAAGCCAGTGCCGCGCGCGAACGCCAGAGGCAGTCGCTGAACCTGCAGCGCGAGAACATCCTGTCGCAGCGCACATCGAATCCCGCACGCCGCGCCGCTCTCGAGGCCGCGCTGGCGCAGGTTGAAGCACAGATTGCGGCGATCGGCTGAAGCGGCTGCACGGCACTATGCCTCGCGGTGAACCAGCAGGGTGTTGGCCTGGTCTACGCACGTAAGCGAGACGCGCGCGATGTTGACATGCGCCGGCCGGGTTGCGGCCCACAGGATCACGTCGGCAATGTCTTCGCCGGTAAGCGGCGTCAAGCCTCTGTAAACATTCTCGGCGCGATCCTGGTCGCCATGGAAGCGCACCACGCTGAACTCCGTCTCTACCAGGCCCGGATCCACACTGGTGACGCGCACCGGCGTTCCGAGCAGATCTGCGCGCAAGCCATCACTGATGAACCGCGCCGCAGCCTTGCTGGCGCAGTAGACGGCGCCATTGGGATAGACGAGCTCGCCGGCGATTGAGCCAAGCGTGATCACGTGGCCGCTGCCGCGCGCCACCATGCCCGGCACCACGGCCCGCACTACGTAGAGCAGGCCCTTGACGTTGGTGTCGATCATCTCCTCCCAGTCTTCAATGTTGCCGGCGTAGAGTTTCTCCATGCCGCGGCTCAGGCCGGCATTGTTCACCAGGATGTCGATTTCGGCCCACTCCGGCGGCAACTCGCCGATCGCGCTCTCGACGGCCTGGCGATTCCGCACATCGAGTTCGATGGAGTGAACGGCAGCCGCACCGCGCTCGAAGGCCTGCGCGGCCACCTCTGCCAGCTTCACAGCGCGGCGGGCAGCAAGCAGCAGCCGCACACCCTCCGCGGCAAAGGCCATGGCCGTGGCCGCGCCGATGCCGGCGCTGGCGCCGGTGATGAAGACGGTTTTTCCCCTGAGGCTCATCGATTCATCTTACAAGCTTAATCGCCAAGCTCATTCAGCAGGCTCATTCAGCGCGGGGCTCATGCCGCGGCGCTGCGCCATCCGGTATTGGGCGACGGCCCAGTCCTCGTTGCCCAGGCCGGCGCGGCGGGCCTCGGCGAAGATCTCGATCATCGTATCGGCGAGGCTGAGGCGCGTTCGGCGGCTCCGGGCGGCCTCGCGCAGCAGGCGCAGATCTTTTTCCCCAACGTCGATGCCGGCGCCGGGGTCTTCCGGGGGATGGAGCATCACGTTGGAATAAGCCGCGTAGAAGGGCGACTGGAAGAGCGCGCTATTGACGGTCTCGGCGAAGACTTCGGGGTCGATGCCCTGCGCGGCTACGTAGACGAAGCTTTCGCCGAGCGCATGACTCATGGCGCTGATGAGAAAGTTGCCGCCCAGCTTGACGGCGTGCGCCTGGCGCGGCTCGGGACCGACAACGGAGATGCCGCGCGAAAGAGGCTCAAGCATAGGACGCGCGCGGGTGATGGCCTCATCCGCGCCGGCGGCCACGATCCACAACCGGCCCGCCTCGGCGACGCTGGGCCGGCCGAAGACCGGAGCGGCGACGAAATGGATGCCCCGCCGCGCGTGCTCCTGCGTCAGCCGCTCGCTCAGCGCCACGCTGATGGTGCTGCATGCAATATGAAGCGCGCCGGGTTCGAGCGCGTCCATCAGCCCGTTGGGGCCGAAGAGCACCTCTTGATGCGCAGCATCGTCGAAGAGCATGGTGAGCACGGCGTCGGCGCCCAGTTCGGCCTCGGCTGGAGTGCCGGCCGCGATAGCTCCTTCGCGGAGCAGCGGCTTCGTGCGTCCCTCGGACCGGTTCCACACCGAAAGTTCGTGGCCGGCGGCGAGCAGGCGCAGCGCCATCGGTAGGCCCATCTTGCCGATTCCCAGAAATCCTATCTTCATGATGTCGCTCTCTCCCGCCAGTCCATTCTACGAAGCCATACGGTCATCAGGCCGATGACCTTCCTCAGTCCCATGAAGCGCAAACGGTAGACTGAAGTCATGACGATTTTGAAAGTCATCGTTCTCGCGATTATCCAGGGGCTTGCCGAGTTGCTCCCGGTTTCGAGTTCCGCGCACGTTGTGGTGGCCGAAAAACTGATGGGGCTCGATCCATCGTCGCCCGAGATGACGCTGCTGCTGGTGATGCTGCACACCGGAACCATGTTTGCCGTGCTGGTTTATTTCTGGAAGACCTGGAAGCAGGTTTATTTCTCGAGCCGGGACGCGTTCCGGCGGTTTGCGATCCTGGTGATCTGGGCGACGCTGCTTACAGGCATCGTGGGCGAGGTGCTCAAGAAGATCATCGAGAAGACGCTGTTTCGGGACGCAGCGAAGGCGGAGATCGAGCTGCTCTTCAGCCATCTGGAGCTGATTGCGCCGGCGCTGGCCGCGGCGGGCGTGTTGATTCTGATTGCGGGGCTCGCGGAGAAGCGCAAGCAGCAGGCGGCTGCCGCGGCCGGACAAAAAATGCGGACGGGCGAAGGAACGCTGACCCTGAAGCAGGCCGGGTGGATGGGACTGGTGCAGGGGCTGGCGCTTCCCTTTCGCGGATTCTCGCGCTCCGGCTCGACCATCTCTGCCGGGATGCTGACGGGCGCGGCGAAGGAACCGGCGGAACGCTTCAGTTTTGCGCTGGCGGTGGTGCTTACGCCGCCGGTGGTTTTGATGGAGGCGCTGCGCCTGGTCAAGGCTGCGCATGCGGCCGCGGCGGTTGGCGCGCCCATTAACCTGCATGCCGCGTTTGCGACCAGCCTGCTCGGCGCGGCCTTCTCGTTTATCGCCGGATTGCTGGCGCTCAAGTGGCTGAGCAGTTGGCTTGAGTCGGGCCGGTGGCACTGGTTCGGTGTGTATTGCCTCCTCGCTTCGGGCGCGGTGTTTTGTCTGCACGTGCGGGGATTTTGAGTAAAATTCCTGGAGTTTCAGGCGATCAACGGACCGGTTCGGGCGATCCGTATAGAGGTTCGCGGCGGAGGT
Source organism: Occallatibacter sp. (assembly GCA_036490385.1). Classification (GTDB taxonomy): domain Bacteria; phylum Acidobacteriota; class Terriglobia; order Terriglobales; family Acidobacteriaceae; genus Telmatobacter. Next base: position 66,493 of record DASXDX010000009.1, on the reverse strand, counting down.
TCGCGGCGTCCCACCCTAGCCGCAAAAACAAAGATGCGTCGAGGGTGGGGCACCCATGATTTTGGTTGGGGTGGAGTGCGTGTTTGGTTAACTGAGGTTTGTGTTCTCCCACCCTTTCGCCAGAAAGAAGGCGAAAGGATGGGGCACGGGATTTTGGTGGGAGGATTCCTGCGCGGAATTTGGGTGGAGCTTCGTTTGCTTTCGCGATGAGGACAGAACTTAATTGAGCGGGCCGTTGGTCTCGGTGCGGGCGAAGATACAGTCCTGGCATTGGCACATGCGGCGCAGGTACTCCCATGAATAGATTCCGCCGGAGTGGCCGTCCTGCCAGTTGAACTGAATCGCGTAGCGTCCCACGGCGTGCGCGCTGGCGGGCTTGGGCGGCGGCGCGTACATGGGCAGCACGGCGGCGGGCTTCGGCTTGGGCTGGCCCGGTTTGCGGCCTTCGAGCGAGCGCTGGTCCACACAGGTGGCGCAGGGGCAGGCCTCGCGCAGCCAGGCGAAGCTCCATGCGCTCTTGTGGCCGTCGGACCAATCGATCTCCAGGCCCTTGCCTTCGGTAAGCAACACGCGCACCTTGGCCGGCGTGATCGCAGTGCGCGGCAACGGCCGGTCGTCTGCTCTTTGAGCTTCTTCTTCTTTCGTGACGAAGCGGATGCCTTCGTGGCTCATAGCTCTATTTTAGTTCAGAACTATCAGCAGACAGCAGCCAGCTAGCAGCGGCCACTGAACTGCAAGCTGCCCGCTGTCAACTGTCGGCTCGTTCACTGCTTCCAGAAGAACCAGGCGGCCATGCCAAGGCCGATGGCCACGACCATGCCGCGCAGCACCGGCTGCGGGATGCGGCGCGCCATGCTCGCCGAGGTGTAGCCGCCGATGGCGGCGGCGATCATGGCTGCCAGGCAAAAGCGCCAGATCACCTGGCCATCGATGATAAAGATAACGAACGCGATGCCGTTGGCAGTGGTGGTGGTCACCACTTTGAGCGCGTTGATCTCGTTCAGATCCTGGTAGCCGAAGAGCGAAAACATGGTGATGAGCAGAAAGCCGGCTCCGGCGCCAAAGTATCCGAGATAAAAGCTGACCGCGATGGTAACGAGAAAGACCGCCAGGGGATGCTGCCTCTGAGACTGGCCGGCCATTCTGCCTTTGCGGCGCTCAAGCCATCGCGAGACTGGGCCGCTCAGAGCAAAGATGCCGGCCGCGCCCAGCAGCAGCCACGGGACAAGATGGAGAAAGGTCCGCTGCGGCGTGTTCAGGAGCACGACCGCGCCGACCGTACCGCCGAGCAGCCCGGCGAGCCCCATCCGCCAGGCGAGGCGCAGGTTCTTGCGCAGATCCTCGCGGTAGGCGGCGATGGAGGTCAACTGGCCCGGCCAGATGGCGACGGTATTGGTGGCGTTCGCCTGGACGGGCGGCATGTTCATGCCCAACAGCGCGGGAAAGGAGAGGAACGAACCGCCGCCGGCTACGGCGTTCAACACGCCGGCCAGAAATGCCGCCACAACGAGCCAGACCCAGCTCCAGGTCAGGTCAGAGGCAAAAGCATGCAGATGAACCATTCGGCTCTCATTGTAGAGGCGCGACCGTTCTCTCTGTCAGGCGGGCAGGCGCTTCGATCACCTTCCGGAGCATAAATTCCCTCTATATCCTAGAAAATAAACAGGCAGCAAAATATTTCTGAATATTAGTCAAAATGACTCATATTTTATGAATCTCATATGCTATAGTCTCCATCGAATGACCTGTGTGAGGGGATTGCCCTTCTGCCCCCCATAATGCGGGCGCGTTCAAGCTGGAGCTGGCCACGAAGCCCGAGGCGCTGCACATGCAAATCAAGGTGAACGGAGCGGCAACCTTGGCAAGGCGGCGTCGGCGGCAGGATTGAGTCCGCTCCCGGCGCTTGTATAGAAAAATTTGAAAAGGAATTCTTTCTCAGCCTGGATTCTCGCGGCTCAAAAGAGCAAGCTGGAAGCTAGCGGCTGAAGGGTAGGAGTTGATTTATGGCGATTCGTTGGGACAAATTCACGGTGAAGTCGCAGCAGGCGATGCAGCAGGCGCAGGCTCGCGCTACGGAGCTCGGCAATGCCGAGGTGCAGCCGGTGCATCTTCTACTGGCGCTCGTCGAGGACCGCGAGGGCGTGATTCCCGCTGTGCTCGAAAAGATTGGCGTGCCCACTGAACGGCTGGAGAGCGATCTGCACCAGATTGAAGAGAAGCTGCCGCGCGTGGCGGGGGCGGCGAGCCAGCCGGGAGTGAGCCAGACGCTGAACAAGGTGCTGGAGCAGGCGTTCAAAGAGGCCGCGAACTTCAAGGATGAGTACGTCTCGACGGAGCACCTTCTGCTGGGGGTGGCGCACCAGAAGGGCGACCCGGCGCGCGACGCGCTGGTAGCGCTGGGAGCGGCGCACGAGACAATTCTGAAAGCGCTGACGGCGGTGCGCGGCTCGCAGCGCGTGACGGACCAGAACCCCGAGGGCAAGTTTCAGGCGCTTGAAAAATATGCAAAAGATCTTACGGAGCTGGCCCGGCGCGGCAAGCTCGACCCGGTGATCGGCCGCGATGAAGAGATTCGCCGCGTGATCCAGGTGCTGAGCCGGCGCACGAAAAACAATCCGGTGCTGATTGGCGAGCCGGGCGTGGGCAAGACGGCGATCGTGGAAGGGCTGGCGCGGCGCATTGTCTCGGGCGATGTGCCCGAAGGCCTGCGCGACAAGCGCGTGATCTCGCTCGACCTGGGCTAGATGCTGGCCGGCGCGAAGTATCGCGGCGAGTTCGAGGACCGGCTCAAGGCGGTGCTCAAGGAGATCGAAGAATCGAACGGCGAAATCGTTCTGTTCATCGACGAGCTGCACACACTGGTGGGCGCGGGCGCGGCGGAAGGCGCGATCGACGCGAGCAACATGCTGAAGCCGGCGCTGGCGCGCGGCGAACTGCGGGCCATTGGCGCGACCACGTTGAATGAATACCGCAAGTACATCGAGAAGGACGCAGCGCTGGAGCGGCGGTTCCAAATCGTCTACGTGGGCGAGCCGAACGTCGAGGACACGATTGCGATTCTGCGCGGATTGAAGGAGCGCTACGAGGCGCACCACAATGTGCGCATCAAGGATGCGGCGATTGTGGCGGCGGCGACGCTCTCGCATCGCTACATCAGCGACCGGTTCCTGCCCGACAAGGCGATTGACCTGGTGGATGAGGCGGCTGCGTCGCTCGCCATTCAGATTGGCTCGGTGCCGACCGAGATCGACCAGCTGGAGCGGCAGGCCACATCGCTCGAAATCGAGCGGGCCGCGCTGAAGCGCGAGACGGACAAGAACAGCCTGGAACGGATGGAGGAAGTGGAGCGCGAAGTGGCCGCGCTGCGCGAGCAGATTACTGCGCTGCGCGCGCGCTGGACGAAGGAGCGCGAGGCGATCAACCGGGTCGGCGATCTGAAGAAGAAGATTGAAGCGCTGCGCTTCGAGGCCGAGGAGCAGACCCGCAGGGGCCAGCTCGACCGCGCTGCGCAGATCCAATATGGCGAGCTGCCCAAACTCGAGGCCGAGCTGAAACAGTTGAACGCCGCGCAAGACGGAGCGCAAAAAGGTGGAACCGGCGTGGCGCGCATGCTCAAGGAAGAGGTGGACGAGGAAGACGTCGCCAAGATCGTGAGCAAGTGGACCGGCATTCCCGTTTCGCGGATGCTTGAAGGCGAAGTGAAGAAGCTGGTGCAGATGGAAGAGCGGCTGAAGGAGCGCGTGGTCGGGCAGGATGCGGCTCTTACGGTGGTAGCGAATGCGATTCGCCGTTCGCGCGCTGGACTGAGCGATCCGAAGAGACCGATCGGTTCCTTTATTTTTCTCGGCCCCACGGGCGTGGGCAAAACCGAGACCGCGCGCGCGCTGGCGGAATTCCTGTTCGATGACGAGCAGGCGATGGTGCGCATCGACATGAGCGAGTACATGGAGAAGCACGCCGTGGCGCGGCTGATCGGCGCGCCTCCGGGGTACGTGGGCTATGACGAAGGCGGACAATTGACAGAAGCCGTGCGGCGCAGGCCGTACGCGGTGATCCTCTTCGACGAGATCGAGAAGGCGCATCCGGACGTCTTCAATATCCTGCTGCAAGTGATGGATGACGGACGGCTGACGGATTCGAAGGGGCGGACGGTGGATTTCAAGAACGCGGTGCTGATCATGACCTCGAACCTGGGCGCGGCCATGCTCAACGCCGACGCGCTCAAGACGGAGCATGACTTCGACATGGCGCGTGAATCGGTGATGCACGTGCTGCGCGAACACTTCCGTCCGGAGTTTTTGAACCGGGTGGACGATATGGTGATCTTCCGTCCGCTGGGCCACGCGCAGCTGAGCTCGATCCTGGAGCTGCGGCTGAACGAGATCCGCAAGCTTCTCGAAGACCGGCAGATTTCGCTCGAACTGACAGAGCCGGCGCGGCAACTGATCCTGGCTTCAGGCTCGGATGCGGCCTACGGCGCGCGTCCTCTGAAACGCGCCCTGCAGCGGATGGTGCAGGACCCGCTGGCGATCAAAATCCTCGACGGCGAAATTCTGCACGGCTCGCACGTGCGGATCGGCGCCGACCGCAACTCGAACCATCTGACTTTCGAGCCGATGGGGCGGGAGGCGATGGCGTAAGAAAGTTGAGCCGGCAAACGGCGCGAGTAACGGTATTTCGAAAAAATGCCGTAAACTCGTGCACATGAAGCTCACGATCTTCCGTTCGCTCGAACTGGCAGCCGTTTTGGCGATTGCTTTGGCCGTTCCTCGCCTCTCCGCGCAGGAATGGGCGAAGGCTCGCCTCGAAGCGTCGCCGCGCCATCATGAGTATGTCGCTCTGAAGCATGGAAGCCGGACCGTGCAGGCCTTCGTCGTTTACCCGCAGGTCGCAACCAAGGCTCCGGCGGTGATTCTCATTCACGAGATCTTCGGCCTCAGCGACTGGGCCAAGGAGATGGCCGACGAGCTGGCTGCAGAAGGCTTCATCGTGGTCGCGCCCGACCTGCTCACCGGATTCGGTCCGAATGGCGGCGGGTCGAGCGAGTTTCCCAGCCAGGATGCGACGGTTAAGGCAGTCTCGGGCCTGGACCCCGAGGGCGTGATGGCGGATGTGGACGCGGCGGCCGACTACGGCAAGCATCTGCCCGCGGCCAACGGCACGATCGCTGTGGTCGGCTTCTGTTGGGGTGGGACCAAGTCCTTCGCGTTTGCTGCTCGTCGCATGGACCTCGCAGCCGCCTTCGTCTTCTATGGCTCAGGACCGGCGGACGTCTCCGCGATTACCGCTCCGGTATATGGTTTCTATGCGGGCAACGATGCACGGATTGGAGCTACCGTTCCGGGCACCGTTACGGCCATGAAGGCGGCGGGCAAAGCATACGAGCCTGTGACCTACGACGGGGCCGGCCACGGATTCATGCGGGCGGGCGAAGATCCCGGCAACACTGTGCCTGGGAACAAGACTGCGCGCGAACAAGGCTTTGCGCGGCTGCTGAACCTGCTGCATGAGATGAAGAGCGCGCCTGCGGCCGGCACCGGAGGGGGAAAACGCACACTCACGGGAAAGACGGAAGCGCGCGCCGTCGCCTGCCACCGCACGGACAGCATGGCGGAGACGCCTGGCTCCCTGTGATTGCGGGCGCCCGAGAGCCTGCTTTTGAGTCTCGGGAAATCACGAATCCAAAGAGTCCATTCAACGCAGCTACTGCCATTCAAGCCGCACTCACTGCCTCAGGTCCACCAGCGTCGCGCCCATGCCGCCTTCGTTCTGCGGGGCTTCGGTTACGCCGGCCACGTGGGGATGGCCTTTGAGAAACTCGCGGACGCCGCGGCGCAAGATGCCAGCGCCGTGGCCGTGGATGACGCGCACGCGCGGGAGGCCGGCGAGGAAGGCGCGATCGAGATACTTTTCAAGCTCTTCTGTGGCTTCATCCACAGTGCGGCCGATGAGGTTGATCTCCATGCGCATGTCGTCGGTGTTGGCGCTGATGACGGAGACGCGCACATTCTTCTGCCTACGCGCGGCGGCCAACGGATCAGCTGCAGCGCTGGTCCGAGAATCCGCCGTGCGGAGCACCTCGGAGAGATCGTCGCGCTTGACGCGCATCTTGATGGGCCCGAGCGCCACTTCGAAGAGATCTTTCTCGATTTCGCGCTGGACGACGGCGATTTTGTTCATCGACTTGATCCGAACCTGGTCGCCGGGCGCAATGTGCTGGAGTAGATGCGGCTGCGCATGCGCGTCTCCCTGATCGGCGCCGGTGCGGTGGGCGACGACGGTCTGATTGAAGCTCTCCTGAAACTCGCGGCGCAGGCGGGTGATGCGGCGCTCGGCTTCCTTGGATAATTTCTGCTGCGCGGCGCGATCTTCGATTGCCCGCACATTCTCGCGCATCTGGAATTCGAAGTCCTTCAATAAGGAACCCAACTTGGTTTCGAGTTCCCGGGTGCGATTGCGCAGTTCGATGTCCCCCTCGCGCGCCAGCTTTGTCCTTTCCAGGTTGAGCGCATACTGCTGCTCGCGCGCGGCTTTGCGCTCCTGTTCGAGTTGCGCCAATTCGTTGTGGAGACGGTCAAGAAAGCGGGCAACATCGGCCTGCTGCGAGCCGAGCCGCTCGCGCGCGGCAGCAATGATCTCGCGATTCAACCCCAAACGCTCCGCGGTCTGAATGCCGGCCGAAGGGCCGGGCACGCCCAGGCGCAGTTCGTAATTCGGCACGAGCGTCGTTTCATCCACTCCAGCCGCGGCGTTGCGCACGCCCTGCGTGTTGGCCGCATAAACCTTGAGCGAAGTGTGGTGCGTAGAGATAAGCGACCACGCGCCTGCCTTGAGAAAAAAGCTCGCCACAGCCACTGCCAACGCCGCGCCCTCTTCGGGATCAGTTGAGGAGCCGAGCTCATCGAGCAGCACCAGCGAGCGCGCATCCGCGAGGCGCGCCAGCCGATCAAGATTGGTGATATGCGCGGAGAAGGTGGAAAGCGCTGCTTCAATCGATTGCGCATCGCCGATGTCGGCGAGGAATGCGTCGAAGACGGGAAAGCTCGCGGCGTTCGCGGGCACCGGCACTCCGGCCTGTGCCATCAGGGCCAGCAGCGCCGTCGTTTTCAGTGCGACGGTTTTGCCGCCGGCGTTGGGGCCGCTGACGATCAACTGACGCTCGTCCGCAGTCAACTCAAGAAAGAGCGGAACGATGCTTCCACCTGTGGCGCGCAGCCGTTTTTCGAGCAACGGATGGCGCGCGCCTTCCAAACTCAGCCGATCCGGGGCAAGAACGGGCGCGACGCAGTCGTATTCCCGCGCAAACCGTGCGCGCGCCTGCAGACTATCCACCAACGCGAGCACACGCGCGCCTTCCACCAAGACCTCGGCATAGCCACCCACCTGGCGGGTGAGCGCGACAAAGATGCGGTGGATCTCAGCCTGCTCTTCTTCAAGGAGCCGCACCAGTTCGTTGTTCTGCTCAATGGTTTCGAGCGGCTCGACATAGACCGTCTGGCCGGAAGAGCTGGCGCCGTGAATGACGCCGGAGACGCGCCGCTTCAGTTCAGAGCGCACCGGAATTACGAAGCGCTCGCCGCGAATGGTGATGAGATCTTCCTGCGTGGAGCCTTCGCCGGAAAGTTTGCGCAGCGCGGCACGCAGGCTTTCTTCGATGAGCCGCTGCTGCCGCTCCTGCTCGCGGCGAATGCGATTCAGCTCTGGCGATGCATTGTCGACAAGCGTGCCGTCGGGCTGGATTGTGCGTTCGATCGATTCAGCCAACCACCCCAATGACGAAGACCTGTCGTTGGGGCTCCCAGGGGGCGGCCGCAAGTTCATGGTCAGCTGCGATGAGAGTGCAGAGAGCCCCGACAGTTTGCCTGCGACCCGCGCCGGCGGCTCGCGCAACAAATTCTGCCACGCAGCCACGTCATGGGCCAGGCGCGCAATGGCCTGCAGCTCCGCCGCTTCGAGCGCGGCATCGGGGATTCTGGCTTTGGCCGCGAGCTGGGTGGGATCGAACAGCCCGCCGAGCGGAATGGAGATCTGTTCATTGAGCAACAGGCGCAGCTCGCCGGTGAGCTGGTGCTGGCGGGCGATCCAGGGCTCATCCGTCGAGGGGATGAGCGCGAGAATCGCCTCGCGGCCCACCGGCGAAGCCGCAAAGCCGGCCACCAGCGCCAGCAGCGGCTGCCACTCGAGCGCGGCGAGGTCCGCATTTTTCACGGGTGACGGGATGGGATCGAGCAACGGCATACTTACTTCTTATCTTAGTTCGAAGAGAGAATGGCGAGTGAGTGCTTTCCCGGGTCTCAAAGCGAGACCCTTCGACAGGCTCGGGGCAGGCTTTGGGCGCGGGCAGGAAGATCCGGGGGGAGTGTCGTGCTTTCCCAGGTCTCAAAAGCGAGACCTGGGGCACCCAGGCTTCAGCTTTCCGAGGCGGATGGCGCAAGCTGGCCTTCCCACCGCGCCACCACGGCGCTGGCTATGCAGTTGCCCACCACATTCATCGAGGCGCGCCCCATATCGATGAGCGTATCCACGCCGAGGAGCAACAACACGGCGACGGTGGGAATGTGGAACGAGCTTGCGGTGCCGAGCAGAATCACCAGCACCGCGCGCGGCACGCCGGCCACGCCCTTGCTGGTGAGCATCAGCGTGCCCAGCATGAAAGCCTGCTCGCCGATGGAGAGATGCATGCCGGCAGCTTGCGCGGCGAAGATGGCCGCCATGGAAAGATACAGGCTGGAGCCGGTCATGTTGAAGCTATAGCCGGTGGGGATGACGAAGGAGACAATCCAGCGCGGCACACCAAACTCTTCCATGCGCTCCATGGCCAGCGGCAGCGCGGCCTCTGACGTAGTGGTGGCGAAGCCGATAGCAGTAGGCTCGGCGATGGCCGCGGCAAAACGTCGCAACGGAATGCGTGCGATGAGCAGGATGGGTACCAGCCCCAAAAATACGAAGACGGCCAGTCCCGCATAGTAGGTGACCACGAGCTTCATGAGCGGCAGAAGCGTGGCCACGCCCATGCTGCCCACCGTATAGGCCAGCGCCGCGCCCGCGGCGAGCGGGGCCATATACATGACGATGCGCGTCATGCGAAACATGGTTTCGGTGAGCGATTGCAACGCGGCCACCAGCGGAGCCCGGCGAGCCGCGGGCAGCGTGGCCAGCGCAATGCCGAACAACAAGGCGAACATGGCAACCTGCAGCACCTGATTCTGCGCCACGGCCTGCGCGATGTTTTCAGGAAAGACATTCAGCAGCAGCTGCTGCCATCCCTCCGCGTGCGCGGCGGAGGCGGCCGCGCTGGGTGCAGCGGGTTGCGCGGGCAACGTGACGCCGACGCCCGCATGCGAAAGATTGATGGCAATGGCGCCGAGGACGAGACCCAGCGTGGTAACCACTTCAAAGAACGCCAACGCCTTGAGGCCGACGCGGCCCACACCGCGCAATTCGCCATGGCCGGCGATGCCGGTAACGATGCCGCCGAAGATCAGGGGTGCGACGATCATCCGGACGAGGCGTAGAAAGAGATCCCCGAGAAAGCGGGTGTTGGCCGCGATTTGGGGTGCATCTACGCCGAGCTCGGCGCCGGCTGCCATGGCGAAGAAGGTCCACACCAGCAGCGAGCGGCGGCGCACCGCAAAAGGGATGAAGAAAGCGAAGCCAATCCACCGCAAACCGACGGCGAGCTCAGCCCGCGCGTGCAGAAAACCGGCGACCAGACCCGCGGCAACCAGAATGGGAGCCATGGCGGCAAGAACGCGAGCCGCGCGCCCCGGCGACACGCGCTGCTCTCGCACCGGCTTGACGGATGCTGGCGAAGGGTTCATGCAGGAGCCTGGTTCCGCAAGGTCTCCTCCATGCTACCGCGACGCAGGCTCAGTTGGTGGTGGGGCCAGGGGTGGCTGCGGGGGTTGAGGTTGTGGGGCTGGCGCTGCCGCTCTCTCCGCGGCCGGATTTCTCCGCGGGCTTCGACTCCGGCTTGGTGTCGGGCTTGGTCTCGGAAGAGGTGGAGTCGCCGGAGGGAGCACTGCTCTTGGGAGCGTAATCGTTCACGTACCATCCGGCGCCTTTGAACTGCAGAGCCGGCGCGGTGAGCGGCCGTTCCACCGGGCCGCCGCATTTAGGACACGATTTCTCCTGCTCGGCATTAAAACTTTGGATCTTTTCGAATCGATGGCCGCACTGGGTGCAGCGGTACGCGTACAAAGGCAAGGCTTTTACCCCTCCGGCGCAGGACTTCCACCTTCATTGTACCGGGAAGGCGGCAAATTCCCTACGGAAGCTGCCGCCTGCATCACGGTACTCGCCGGATTGCGCGCGCGTCAGTGTACCTCGATCGGCACCGAGGCGCTCTCATTCTCCCATGCCAGGGTGAGCGAGCCCTTGCCGCCGCCATTGTCGACCAACGTGTACTTCAGGTCCTCGACAGGCGCTGACGGTGCGGACATGGTCATCTTCGTCTTGCCCAGGTCTTGTGACCCGTCGTATTTCAGGCCCCACTCGCCGGTTTGCTTGTTCACGATAAAGACCCAGTTCGCGGGGTCCGAGATGTCGACGAAGAGCGTGTAGGTTCCGGCCGGCACGTTGAGGTCGCCAATGGTCAGGTCGGCGTCTGTGTGCAGCGTTGTGGCCGAGTTCGCGCCCGCGCGCCACACCGGATAATGCGGATCGTGGCTGATGAGGCCATCTTTGGTGAAGATGTGGCCCTCGCGGCCCTTGACCCTGGGCGAGCTATAGGTGATGGTGATGGATTTGCCGCCAATCGTCACCGACGCCGTCTCCGGCGGGCTGGCGACTGGCTTTTGCTGCGCAAACAGGCTTACGGCGCCGAGCAGAAGGCCTGTACAGATGAACAGACGTTTCATGATGCGTTTCTCCTCCAGACAGAGGCCGATGTGCAGACGGGACGGCCCCGACGCGATGATTGTCGCACCGCGCACCACGCCTCGGGAAATAAATGTGACGGGCCTGCTATGATGCGCGTCAGGACGGGGCATGGCATCGAACTTGAATCCGGAGACGCCGGGAGCGCGCTTTCGCGCCGCAGTAGCGGCAGAAAAGCCGCTGCAGGTGGCCGGCGCCATCAACGCCTACACGGCGCGCATGGCAGAGGCAACGGGCTTTCGTGCGCTGTATCTCTCGGGGGGCGGCGTGGCCGCCAATTCGCTCGGGCTGCCTGACCTGGGCATCAGCGCGATGGAAGATGTGCTGATCGACGTGCGGCGCATCACGGATGCGAGTTCCCTTCCGCTGCTGGTGGATATCGACACGGGATGGGGCGGCGCGTTCAACATCGCGCGGGCCATGCGGTCGTTGGCGAAGGCCGGCGCCGCAGCGGTGCACATTGAGGACCAGGTGAGCGCGAAACGCTGCGGCCATCGGCCCGGCAAGGAGCTTGTGCCGGCTGAAGAGATGATCGATCGCATCAAGGCGGCCGTGGATGCGCGTACCGATACCAGCTTTGTCGTGATGGCGCGCACCGATGCGCTGGCGAGCGAAGGCCTGGCCGCGGCGATTGAACGCGCGCAGGCCTACGTAGGTGCCGGCGCGGACATGATCTTCGCCGAAGCGGTCACCGAGGCCTGGATGTATACGGAGTTCCGCAAAGCTGTGGGCGTGCCGATTCTCGCCAACATCACGGAGTTCGGCAAGACGCCGCTCTTCACGCGCGACGAGCTTGCGGCCGCGGGCGTGGATATCATTCTCTATTGCTGTGCGGCGTATCGCGCCATGAACGCCGCGGCGCTCAAGGTTTACGAGGCGATCCGGGCCGAAGGAACGCAGAAGAGCGTGCTGCCGTTGATGCAGAGCCGCGACGATCTCTACCGCTATCTCGACTACCACGGCTACGAGCAGAAGCTCGACGCGCTCTTTGCAAAAAATAAAGAGAGAACGTAGACGCTTTTGCCGGCCATCCATTATTTTGAATGCTCTTCGGAGATTTCTTATGAGTGATCCTTCGTCAACGGGTTTCAAACCAAAAAAATCAGTCGCCCTGTCCGGCACGCCCGCGGGCAACACAGCCATTTGCACGGTTGGCCAAAGCGGCAACGACCTGCACTATCGCGGCTATGATATTGCCGATCTGGCCGCGCACTGCGAGTTTGAAGAGGTGGCGCACCTGCTGATTCACGGCAAGCTGCCGAGCTGTGCGGAACTGGCTGCGTACAAAGCGCGCCTGCGCAGCTTGCGCCGTTTGCCTGAGCCCGTGAAGCAGGCGCTCGAACTGCTGCCCGCATCCGCGCACCCGATGGACGTGCTGCGCAGCGGAGTCTCTGTGCTTGGCTGCGTGCAGCCCGAAGGGCAAAGCTATACGGATGCAGAGGCCCGGGCGATAGCCGACGCGTTGCTGGCTTCGCTGCCATCGATGCTGGTGTATTGGCATCAGTTCGCGCGCAACGGCGGCCGCCGCATTGATGTGGAGGCAGGCGGAGATTCGATTGCTGAGCATTTTCTTCATCTGCTGCACGGGCGGGCGCCTAGCGCGGCGTGGATCGCGGCCATGCAGACTTCGCTGATTCTTTACGCCGAGCACGAGTTCAATGCATCCACCTTCACGGCGCGCGTGATTGCGGGGACCGGCTCTGATCTTTACTCGTGCATCGCCGGCGCTATTGGCGCGCTCAAAGGCTACAAGCACGGAGGCGCGAACGAGGTGGCGCTGGCAATTCAACTGCGCTACGGCTCGCCCGATGAAGCAGAAGCCGACATATTGCGCCGTGTGGCCGAGCGCGAAGTGATCATCGGCTTCGGCCATCCGGTGTATACGATCGCCGATCCGCGCAGCGACATCATCAAGGCTTCCGCGCGCGCGCTGGCCGTTGACGGCGACGGCGAGCGGCTCTACTCGGTCGCGGAACACATCGAGTCCACGATGCATTGCGCGAAGAAGATGTTTCCAAATCTCGATTGGTTTTCGGCTGTGGCCTATCATCTCATGCAAATTCCCGTCGATCTGTTCACGCCGCTGTTCGTGATGGCGCGGACCGCCGGATGGAGCGCGCATGTGATCGAGCAGCGGCAGGATGGCAAGATCATCCGGCCTTCGGCGAACTATACGGGGCCGGAGAATCTGGCGTTTGTTCCGATTGCGGAGCGGGAGTAGGTTCGTGCTATCCCAGGTTAGGCGCAAAAACAAGTGCGCGCCGAACCTGGGGCACCCAACTGTCGAGGAAAAAGTAGAGAGGGAGGTTGCGTGTCGCCGCACATCAGCAATGAACGCCCCGCGCCGGACAAGGTTCTCACCGATATTGCCGATTATGCGCTGAGCTTTCAAATCGAGAGCGATCTCGCTTACACGACCGCGCGCTATTGCCTCATCGATACGCTCGGCTGCGGGCTTGAGGCGCTCGAATATCCGGCCTGCACCAAGCTGCTCGGGCCCATTGTGCCGGGCACCGTGGTTCCCAACGGCGCGCACGTTCCCGGCACAAGCTTTCAGCTCGATCCCGTGCAGGCGGCTTTCAACATCGGCGCAATGATTCGCTGGCTCGACTTCAATGACACATGGCTTGCCGCGGAGTGGGGCCATCCATCAGACAATCTCGGCGGGATTCTGGCCACGGCCGACTGGCTTTCGCGTTCGGCGGCCGCAAACAGCCACGCGACCCTGCGCATGCGCGACGTGCTCACAGCCATGATCAAGGCGCACGAGATTCAGGGGTGCATTGCGCTCGAAAACTCGTTCAATCAAGTCGGCCTCGACCACGTAGTGCTGGTCAAGGTTGCGTCGACGGCGGTCGTATGCCAGCTGCTTGGGCTCACGCGGGAACAGACCGTCAATGCACTATCTTTGGCGTGGGTCGATGGGCAGAGCCTGCGCACCTATCGTCACGCGCCCAACGCCGGCTCGCGCAAAAGCTGGGCTGCGGGCGATGCGACGAGCCGGGCTGTGCGCCTGGCGCTGATGGCGCGCACAGGCGAGATGGGTTATCCTTCCGTGCTCACCGCAAAGACATGGGGCTTCTATGATGTGTTGTTTCGTGGGAATGCGTTCAAGTTCCAGCGGCCCTATGGTTCGTATGTGATGGAAAATGTTCTGTTCAAAATCAGCTTTCCGGCTGAATTTCATGCGCAGACCGCTGTGGAAGCGGCGATGAAGCTGCGTGCGGAGCTTGACCGCCGCGGGCTCTCGTCCGAAGCCATCAAAAAAATCACGATTCGCACGCATGAGGCCTGCCTAAGGATCATCGACAAGAAAGGGCCGCTTGCGAACCCCGCGGATCGAGATCACTGCGTGCAATATATGGTGGCGATTCCGCTGCTCTTCGGGCGGCTCACGGCTGCGGACTACGAAGACGATGTTGCGGCCGATGCGCGTATCGATGCGCTGCGCGCCAGGATGGAATGCGTCGAGAATCCGTCGTTCACCGCAGACTATCACGATCCTGAGAAGCGATCGATTGCGAATATGTTGCTCGTCGAGTTGAAGGACGGGACCGTGCTCGAAGAAACGGTCGAATACCCGATCGGGCATCGCCGGCGGCGCGAAGAAGGGCTGCCGCTGCTGGTGGAAAAGTTCAAGACCAACCTGCGCCGGCGCTTTCCTGCGGAACAACAGGAGCGCATTCTCACGGCCTCGCTCGATCGCGAGCGGCTCGAGTCGATGCCGGTGCACGAGTATGTCGATTTGTATCTGCCGTGACATCACCGCGATCATAACCGGGATGCGCTATACTCCTGACCGAACTCAATGGAGGAATTCTCGTGATGCATTGGCAAGCAATGGGGAAGGTTGTCTCGGCCGCGGCGATCGCTGTGGCCATGGTGAGTGCGCCAGCGCGGATGGCGGCGCAATCGGGCAGCGATACGGTACTGAAGGCAGCGGACGCACAGAAGCTGCTGCCGGCTAGCGTGTTTTATGACGGGCAATCGGCGACCACGCAGCTGCGGAACTCGGGCGGCGTGAAGTTTGCCGACGGGCATTTTGTGCTGGCAACGCTGGTCGACACGAGCGGCTACTCCACGGGCATCGCGGCGAAATATCAGGGCTACTTCATCACTGAAGTTCCTTTGCAGATTGGCGGGCAGAGCTTGCCGGTGGGCGTCTATGGCATCGGGTTTGTGGCAGACAACAAATTTGTGGTGACGGATGTGGGCGCGCACGATGTGCTGACCGTGAGCTCGTCGAATGACGCGGAGATCAAACGGCCGATGCCTCTGCAGGTGATCGCCGACCCGGCGGGAGGGTTCCGGCTGTATGCGGGGCGGAAGTATGTGAGCTTTAGCCGGTAGTCGTGCGTTCTGCGGTGAAAACTCGTCAGCCATGGGTCGTGCTTTCCCAGGTCTCAGAATCGAGACCTGGGGCACCCGTTACTCTTACGCCTTGGCGGCCACAAGGTTGCCGAGCCGCTCCTGCACTAACTCGTAGCCGCGGGCGAAGAGCTCATCCTGCGAGACCTTGCCGGCGGCTACGTCGGCGAGAATCGCCTTCTGCGCTTCGTACTCACGGTTCTTGATGCCGGCCTTGGACTGCAGCATACGCCATGCCTTGCGGCGCTCGACGCAGAACATCACCAGCTGGCGCGAGAGGGCGCGGTACTCGACCTTGCCGTTCTCTTCCCACTGGATGTAGACGCCGAAGTCAGGAATGAAGGAGCGATGCTGCGGGTTCAGGTAGTAGCGGTAGACCACATCCTGCTGCGTGATGCGCACCAGCATGTTTTCGAGCGAAGTGAGCTTGGCCGCCTGCTCGGGTTTGAGCTTCTTGAGGTGATTGCGGAAGCGGGCTTCGGTGGTGCACCAGTGGGCAACGGTATAACGAGTCACCGTGCCATCCTTCGCCTTGGCCTCATACCAGTCGAGATCGGGCGACGGATTGCCCTTCACATCGAGCGCTTCCTGGTAGCTCTCGCCCTTGCGCGGATCGAAGACAAACTCGGGCGCGCCGCGCGAATCGCGCACGCGCTGCGCCTGGTGGAGAGCCATGTCGTCGGCCACGCCGTGCTCCGGCTGGCAGGTGGTAAAGGCCTGCAGGAACATCGTTCCGCGATATTCGAGGCCGTCGAGAATCGCGCGATAGAGCTTGGGCGCGTTGGCCATCGAGACCTGCGCGACGAAGGGCGAGCCGTGGCCGGCGAGGAAGGTCTCCGCCACCGTTTTCTTCTCAGTGTTTTTGCCCTGCGTAGCGGTGCCGAAGACGTTCATATCGTTGCCGCCGAGCATCGGGGTCGAATCGGAATTTTGTCCGCCAGTATTCGAGTAGACCTGCGTGTCGAGCATCAGCGCCTTCACGTTGGGGCGATTCTGCAGAACCACCTTCGACATGTTCTGGTAGCCGATGTCGCCCATGCCGCCGTCGCCGCCGACCACCCAGACCTTGGGCAGCTCGACGATCTCCCGGTCGGTCATCAGCGCATCAGTGAAGTGCGTGAAGTGGTAGTACTCCTCTTCAGTAACGCCCTTGCCTTCGCGGGTGAGCACGATGTCGGCGAGGCGCTCGGGGATAACGGAGCGGCGCGCGTGGTCGACGATGAAGCTCTCGCCCATGAGCCAGCCCACGGTGATGCCGTCCTGGAAGAGCGAGTTCATCCACGGATAAGGATGCGGGTTGTTGGGCGCGGTCGATCCGTAGACCGTGTTGCAGCCGGTGTGCGCGGCCATGGCCATCACGCTCATGCCGTTGGCCAGGCGTCCGTCGATGGGCTGCAGGTTCTTGTGGTTGAAGGCCTCGGTCAGCAGCACCGCGGCGACGGCTTCCACAAGCTGCGCGTCGGTGATCGGGCCGTGCTCCGCTTCGTAGGCTGCGATGCGCGCCTTGGTGTCCTTCGCGTCTTCGCCGCCCAGGCTCATGATCAGGTGCTGGATGGACTGGCGCAGCAGCGCGTACTCCGCCGGGTTGCTCTCCTTGAGAGCGGCCAGCCTTGTGGCGCCGGACTTTTCGAGCTCACCGGCCTTAGCGACAAAGCGGTCGCTCTTGGCGTGGTACACGGGGCGCATATAAGCCTCGGTGACCGCGGCGATGGAGCGCAGCACCGATTTTTCGCCGCAGCCCGCGCAGGCGCCGTCACCGGAAACGAGCGCGTCGTAGTTGGTGCGGACCATCAGCATGTTGCGCAGCGTTGCGGTCTTCGAGTCGGCGGGATTGGCGCCGTTGTAAAGGCCGAGATATTTCTGCGAGGTATCGGGCAGCAGGTTGAGGAAGGCGGTGCCGGTCTCGTGCTCGGCGTTTACCTCTTCGGTCTCCTGCACCATCTTGAGAGCCTGGTGATCGCCGCAGGCCGTGACGCAGGCCGCGCAGCCTTTGCACAAGTCGCTCACGAAGATGGAGAAGATGCCGCCTGAACCGGGCGTCTTGCGCTCCGGCGAGGAAAAGATGGCGTTCACCTTCTGATAGGCCATCGGCACCTTGTCAATGATGGAGAAGAACTGCTTCTTGGCCTCTGCGGAGAAGCCGTCCACGGATTCCGTGACTTCGCGCAGAATCGCCGGCAGCGGCGTGCCCTGCTTCATCTCGGCAACCATGCGCTTGCGGGTGAGGCTCTCGATCTCCGGCAGCTTCTCAAGCATCTTGCGGCGCTCGCCCTGGTCGGAGACGTAGCGCGTCACGGCGGTGCCGAGCAGGGTAGTGAGATCCTGCGAAGTGTTCG
Organism: Occallatibacter sp.; assembly: GCA_036490385.1. Taxonomy (GTDB): domain Bacteria; phylum Acidobacteriota; class Terriglobia; order Terriglobales; family Acidobacteriaceae; genus Telmatobacter. The sequence goes on along the minus strand of DASXDX010000009.1, from coordinate 48,911 downwards.
GGAGCGCGGTATCCGGGCACACCGAGATGCACTCCATGCATTGCGTGCAGTTCTCGGGAATGTAGAGCGGCGTCTCGCGGCGGGCAACGTACTTCGATGCGGTGTCGCCGGTGGCGGCGGCAATCACGCCCATGGCGGAGAGCGGCGTGGCCGGCTGGTTGTAGCCGTAGTGCGAGCGGAACTCCGCGTCGAAGGTGGCAACGCTCGAGACCGGCGTGCGCGGCCCCTGGCCTTCAGGCGTGGGAATCGAACGGCATCCGCCAGTGCGGCAGCCGCTCTCAGCGCCCACGGCGGCAAACTCAGGCTCAACTTCAAGGATGGGCAGCAGCGCATCGCCGCGCAGGCTGGAGCGGTCAGCCGCTTCCAGCGCGCCGATGGCGATCTCCTTCACGCGCTCGAAGCCCTGCAGCATGACTTCCATGTTCGACTGCACGACGGCTTCGCCCATTTTGCCGAACTTCTTCACGTACTGCTTGTAGACCACGTCGCGATACTGTTCCTGCGTGATCCCGAACTCCTGCAGCATGGGGCTGACGGCGAAGAACGCGCCCAGGAAGGCGTTGCCCTGCATACGGAGCTGCAGATCGGCGCGGTCGGTGGCCTTGCGGGCGATATCGAAGCCGGGCAACGTGAAGACGCGAATCTTCTTGTCGATAATTTGCTTGCGCGCCCAGGTGGGCAGGTTCTGCCAGGCGCGCTCGCCTTCCTCATCCGACTCCCACACCAGGCTGCCGCCCTCCTGAATGCCGTCGAGCGGGTTGGTGTGCGTAAAGGCCTTGGGATCGCAGCACAGCACCACGGTTACATGGCGAAGATCGCAGTTCACGCGAATGCGATCCTTGGCGGCGACCATGAAGTAGCTGGTGGGCGCGCCCTTCTTCTCCGAGCCGTATTTGGGGTTGGCGCTGACGTGGATCACTTCCTTGGGATTGCCGAGCTCGTCTTTGAGGCCGTCGCGCTCGTAGAGCAGATCGTTCAGGTCGCCGAGGATCGCGCCGAGATTTTTGCCGGTGGTGATGGCGCCCCAGCCGCCGATGGAGTGGAAGCGCACGGCTACCGCGCCTTCCGGCAGCAGCGACGGTGTTTCGTCGGTGATCACCGCGTAGGGATGGTCGATGCCCAGCACGAAGAAGTACACGCCGTCGGCAGCGGTTTTGCCGTCAGTCCGCGCCCGGCCCGCGGTGACATATTCAAAGGCGGCGATGACGTGCTCGGGGCGGAAGTCGCGCGAGCCCAGTCCATAGCTGCCGCCGAAGATCTTCGGCACCTCGCTCAGTTCGAGCGAGGGCAGCCCATCGGCCGCGGGACGGCCTTCAGTGCGAATGGCCTTCGAGAGCGCGGTGCGGATGTCGCGGCCCAGCGGGTTGTCGCCGGCCAGCGCTTCGTCGGTCCGCTCGAGGATGATGACGTTCTTTTTGCCCTTGAGCGCCGCGATCACGGCCGCCTCGGGGAAGGGGCGAATGACATTGATGTGGATCGAGCCTACGCTCGCGTTGTGCGTGGCGCGCAGATAGTCGACCGCGGCTTCAATGTTTTCGGCGGCCGAACCGAGCGAGACGAAGACCGTCTCCGCATCTTGCGTCTTGTACTCGGTAATCAAGCCGTATTGGCGGCCGGTGAGCTGGCCGAAGTCCTGGTAAGCCTCTTCCAAAAATTGGAGAATCGGCTCGGCGAAGTTGTTGCGCCGCGCCACTACACCCTGCATGTAGTGCTCTTGATTTTGCACCGGCCCGAGGAGGATCGGGTTGGCGAGGTCCATCATCTTGGGCACGCGGCGGCGGGTGGGTCCGAAGAGCACGCGCTGCGCCTCGGTGGGGCAGTCGATGACGTCGTCAGGCGCGCCCAGATACTCACGAATCAGCTCTGATTCGTGTTTATAGAAAGTCCGCTCAAGGTGCGTAGTCAGAAAGCCGTCCATGATGTTCATGCCCGGCGTGAGCGAGAGCTCGGTGACGCGGCGCAGGATGAGCGCCTGGTCGGCGGCCTGCTGCGCGTCTTTGCCGAAGATCATGATCCAGCCGGTATCGAGGGCGCCATATATATCGTCATGGCCGCAATGGACATTCAAGGCGTGCTTGGTCAGGGCGCGTGCGCCCACCTCGAGCACCATCGTCGATCCCTTGCCCGGCGCGTGATAGTACTGCTCCACGCCGTAGACCACACCCTGTCCGGAGGTGAAGTTCACCACGCGCTTGCCGCAGACCGAGTGCGCGATGGCTCCGCCCTGGGCCGCGTGCTCGCCTTCAGTCTCGATCGCGATCGTATTTCCGCCGAAGACGTTCAGGTGTCCTTCGGCATAAGCCTGCTGGAAGAGCTCGCCGCCTTCGGTCGAGGGCGTAATCGGATAGAACACACCGGCGTCGGCGATCCGCGTTTCGGTGTGATACGAGACAAGCTGGTTTCCGTTGGCGGTAACCCGGATCCCTGGATAACGAGCAGCAGCTTTCATTCAATCCCTCTCAGTCGAGCCCTATATTTGCAATCTCTTCGCCGGCAAGCAGCACGCGCAATCCGATCCTATCCGATCCTGCGGATTTCAATCGACCTCCGCGCTGCGCTGCCTCCATTCACTCGTAAAGCTGCATCTAGTTGCAGCGATTGCCGATAAGCGTGCTTACCGGGTTCTGTCTGCGAACTTCGCGGCCGCCCTAAGGCCACTAGGGATACAGGCGAGGAAGGCGTATCCTGCCAGCACGACCTATCTATAAGTATGCACCCTCGCAGGGGAGACGCTGTCTCGAAAAGTGGGATAAACGGGCCGCCGATCCAGACGCGTGGGAATACACTCGGGGACTGGCGTTCCCGGCCTGATTGAGGTCAACTGGATCTGCTTGCATGCAACCGCAAACCTCTCAATACGCGCACTATCCCAGCCTTCAAGACCGCGCCGTTCTCATCACCGGCGGCGCCACCGGGATCGGCGCGTCGCTGGTGAGCCATTTTGCCCGGCAGGGCTCGCGGGTCGCCTTCCTCGACATTCAGGATGAGCCGGCCCGGGCGCTGGTTAGCGAACTCACGGCCGAGGGCTGCCCCGCCCCTCTTTACCTCCACTGCGATCTCACCCATCTCTCGACCCTCGCATCCACGGTTGAGCGCGCCGTTGGATCGCTCGGCACCGTCGATGTGCTGGTGAACAATGCCGCCAACGACCAGCGCCACACCATCGAAGAGGTCACCCCCGATTCCTGGGACCACTCGATGGCTATCAACCTGCGGCCGCACTTCTTCACTACGCAGGCCGTGCTGCCGGCGATGCGCGCCGCCGGGCGCGGGTCGATTATCAATTTGAGCTCGATCTCCTGGATCATCCCCACTACCGGGCTGCCGGTCTATGTGACGGCTAAAGCGGCGATCGTGGGACTCACGCGGACGCTGGCCCACGAGCTGGGCCCCGCGGGCATCCGGGTGAACGCCGTGCTGCCGGGAGCGATTGCGACGGAGCGGCAGCAGCGGCTCTGGTATACGCCGGAGGGCGTAAAGCGCATTCTCGACAACCAGGCCCTCAAGCACCAGCTCGAGGCCGCGGATGTGGCGCGGCTGGTACTGTTTCTCGCCGCCGACGATTCGAGCGCAATCACCAACCAGAGCTATGTGGTGGACGCGGGGTGGGTGTAGGGATCAGGTGCCGGATGGGCGGAGATCTTGATCCATGCAGGCTTAACGAGACGGATCGGGCAGCCCCCCCCTGTAGCGACTTGGGGGGCGAGGACTATCCTATTGCCCTGCGGTCCTAATGCCCTGCGGCTGGAGAGAATGGGATGAAGATTGTTCCTGTGATCAGGTCGGGTGATCTGGAAAGATCCTTACATTTCTACACAGAAGTTCTCGACTTCGAGCACAAGTGGCCCGGATATGTAGATCGTGAGATGGCCAACGGAGTCATTGACCTGGTTCGAGACGGGGCTGAACTGCAGCTTTCCCGTCATTCGGGAGATGGCGTTTTCGGTTCGGTCAACCGCGTGTTTGTAGACGATGTTGACGAGCGTTTTGTGACCTTCCGCAGGCGGGGTCTGGACACTACGCAGCGGCCTGATTCTCCAATTCACACCGCGCCCGTTGATCAGACCTGGGGGCTGCGGGAATTCGCCGTGACTGATTCAGATGGGAACAATCTGTGCTTCTGCATGCCCATGAAGTAAGCGCAGTGAAAGCCCAAAACAGTTCTTTAAACTGCGTTGCGCCTTGCTCTCAGGATCGCCACTGATACGCGCCGGGGTATCTGGAGATGGGTTGTTGACAGGGTGGCCGCCGACCCGGTCAGAACCCCGCCTTGCGGCTCAATGCTCCCAGAACCCCGCCTTGCGGCTCAATCTCCCGGGTCCGACGCGATGAGAGAGCCAGTGGCGAGCGACGCCGGATAGGGGAAGTAGAGCTGGTTGCCGTCAGGGTCCGCGACGACCATGAGCCGGTAGCCCCACTGCCCGTCCTTCACATCGACGCCGCGCGCTTCGAGCTCCGCGCGCAAGGCATCCAGCACGCCGGGATCGAGAGAGATGAACATCAGGCCCTTGCCCACTTTATCGGGCCACTGAGAAGAGAGAATGAGCGCGCAACCCTGCCGGTCGACTTGCGCGACCGATGCTTTTCCCTCCTCCTCATATCGCCACGATTGCGTGAACCCGAGCTGCTCCACGTAAAAATCGACGGAGCTGACAATGTCCGCTACAAACAGAACGGGCCTCGCGAACCATTCGTTGCTCATGACGTTCTGTTCCCCGTCTGCCAAGTTGATTCCAGACATGGGCCGCACGCCGATTATGAGCCGTCCACCCACAACGACCAAGCCGCCCACTCCAGTTTGATTTAGAATCGGACCCGCTCAACAGAAGAAGCGGAGAACACGACCGCGCTGGCGATTGGCTGATCCTGACAGGCGCTCAATTCGCCGGCGAAGAGGGAACTACCACTGGCTTGACGCTGCCGCAGTCCGAACTGACAAACTGCGCGGTGAACGTCTTATCGATCGCCATGTTCACCGGCGTCCCTCGAACGGTACCCGTCACCGCCGCGTGGCTTGTGCCGCTTATGTGAGCCGCATCGGGCAATTGGAAGTCGATGTGTCCCTTGGAGGACAGACTCTGGCCGTTACATGCGGTGTCATAGGCGATGCCGTGAGCAGTCTGGACTTTGTTGGCGACGCCGCATTGTGTACCCGGGACCGCCTTGTTGGTAGCGGTCAAATAATCGCTAAGCGTGGTCCCGGCGGAGAAGCAAGACTGCCCCGCAATAGGCGATCCATGGTTTACGCTTACATGCGTTTCCCAAAGGCCGGCTTTGATGGGAAGATCGGAAAGCTGCGCAAGCAGGGTCGAAGGCACGAGCAGCAGAACGGCTGCGGCGCACAGACCTACGAGGTTCGGGTACTTCCCAAACTTCACCAAGATGCACCCCGTTCCATGGTCGGTTCAATCTCGGAAGAGTAACACGACGCTGGAATTTTGTCTCCGCACCGAGGTGGTCTTACAAATCGATATATTCTATAATCCGCGTCTCACATTATTAACAGCCAACCCGCACCACAGGAACGATGGGGGAGACCGGGCATAGCAAAAGCGGATTAGAGACCTACTGCTGCACCTGACACGATTCAGCATGCTGAGAATTGGTTGGGGCTATACTGGGGACGCACGGGCCATCCGACTCCGAATTATGGGGAACCAAGGGAGGCGAAGGGACGATGCGGAATCCCACTTCAATCCGAGACAGCAGCCTGAAATTTCTTGCGCTGTCGCTCGCATTCCATCTGCTGCTGTCTACGCTTTCCTTTCTACCGTCGGCGCGGCCGAAGGTTTCAACGGTGCAGGCCGAAACCAAATACTACCCGGCGGCTCTCTACTTTCCCGGAGGAACGCGTGCAAAGTGGGCACCGCAGCCGCCCGGCCGCAAGCGGCATCCTGTTGCCGATAACCGGAAGAGGACCTCGGATCTTGCGCTAAGTGCAAAGCCCGCGCCGGCTGCCGGCCAGCCTGTCGCCGCGATGCATGAGCCGGTGCCTGGCAACGGATCAGACGCGGAGAGCGCCGACCCAGCGTTCCCTGTCTTCTCGCCGCATCCGCCGGTGGCCGACCGGTCGCTCCTTCCCAGTGAGCAGCAGCAGGTGGTGGTGGACGTGAAGGTGAGCGCCGCCGGCGATGTGCTCGAAGCCACCTTGGTAAAAGGAATCGGCAATGGGCTGGACCAGATCGTCATGGACACGGTGAAGACCTGGCGTTTTCATCCCGCCATGCTCAATGGCAGTCCCGTTGCCACTGAGGCTGAGTTGATCTTCCCCTTCGATCAGCGGTACCCGATGGCGCCGTCTTAGAACGAAGCAAGCTTAACGGGAGTGGCGTTTCCGCAGCCCTGCTCGCGAGCGCCCTTCGCCCCCTGCGCTACCATGAGGAGAAGGGAAATGGGATACGCATGTTCGTGGTGGTGTGGCAGTTCGAGATTGCTGAAGACAAGATTGCCGGTTTTGAATCCGCCTATGGCCCGGAGGGTTCCTGGGCCCAGCTTTTCCGCAATTCGCCGAATTATCTAGGCACTGAGCTCCTGCGCGACGCGTATGTCCCGGGCAGCTATGTCACCATCGACCGGTGGAAGAGCGAAGAGGAATTTCGCGCCTTCCGCAAGAGCCACGATAAGGAATACGAGGATCTGGACCGCAGTTGCGATTCGCTCACCAGCCGGGAGACGCGCGTGGGGGCGTATACGGTCTAGAGCCTGAGCTATTCAAGAATAACCAGGTTGCGACTATATTGCGCTCCGGCCAAATGGCTCATCGCGCGATCCAATGTCACCAGGACTCCGTTTTCCTTCACTGCCAGCCCAAGCAGATAGGCATCTGTGATCTGTTGATGGCCAAACAATCGATTCCTGAATGGCGCGGCTAAAACAGACCATTCTGATGTGATTGGCCAGTATCGGTAACCAGGCCGAATAACAAGTTGGGCCAGCATCGCGCTTGCCTGTTCGAACGTTCGTCCGCCTGTCTTCGGCCTCGTTGTAACCCGCAGAAAACCCGCTTCTGTAAAGGCGCACAGGCCCCAGGCGTTTTTGCTCTCTCTGATAAACCAGTTCCTGACAATCTTATGGTGCTCGTGATCTTCATCTGTAAAGGCGACCAGAACGTCGACGTCGAGAAGGTGTCCCGCATTATTCAACGTCATCCTCCTGAGCTTCCTTTACCATTTCAGAAGTCAGCAATTTACCACGGGAGCGAAACACGGGAAAGCCATCTTCGGCGATCTCGATGCCGAATTGATCGGACTGCCTGGATCCGGTGTCGCGAGCTTTGCGAATAAGTTCGCCCAATGCGGCGCCTAAAGTTATATCTCGCGCGTTGGCGTATATCGATGCAATCTCGTAGATATCGTCATCAAGCGTCACACTGGTTCTCATAGTCATATCATGCATCAATTATATATATGATGCAATCTAGCTTCTGATGTCTTCATTTGCGCATCTGATGCGATTTATTTCTCCATTTCTTCGCTCTTTTCCACTGTTATTGCGGTTCTAGCCCTGCTACAATCCCTTCGAATCCAGTTCAAGCTGCTCGCCGATTCGTGCGACGAACGCACGAGGGCGAGGTTGAACGGATCCCCAAGGAGTCTTCATGGCCATCGTCGACGACCGCGCCAAAGCCGTAGAACTTGCCCTCGCGCAGATCGAAAAGCAGTTTGGAAAGGGATCGATCGTGCGGCTCGGGTCGCGGGAAGCCTTGATGCCGATCGCGGTGATCTCCACTGGATCGATCAGCTTCGACGCGGCGCTGGGGGTGGGCGGTCTTCCCCGGGGGCGGGTGACGGAGGTCTTCGGGCCGGAATCCTCCGGCAAGACGACCATCACCCTGCAGGTAATCGCCGAAGCGCAGCGCAATGGCGGGCTGGCGGCGTTTGTCGACGCCGAGCACGCGCTCGACCCGAGCTACGCCAAAAAACTCGGCGTGGATGTAGATAACCTGCTGGTTTCTCAGCCGGATAGCGGTGAACAGGCGCTCGAGATCACTGAGGCGCTGGTGCGTTCCGGCGCGATTGACGTGCTGGTGGTCGACTCGGTCGCCGCGCTGGTTCCCAAGGCCGAGCTCGACGGCGAGATGGGCGAATCCCACATGGGGCTGCAGGCCCGGCTGATGTCGCAGGCGCTGCGCAAGCTTACGGGCACGGTTTCGAAGTCGCGGACGGCGCTGATTTTCATCAACCAGATTCGCGAAAAGATCGGCGTGATGTTCGGCAATCCCGAGACCACCACCGGCGGCCGCGCACTCAAGTTCTACTCCTCGGTGCGCGTCGATATCCGGCGCATCGCCGCCGTCAAGGAAGGCGACGTCGTGGTGGGCTCGCGGACCAAGGTCAAGATCGTCAAGAACAAGGTAGCCGCGCCCTTCCGCGAAGCCGAATTCGACATTCTCTACGGCGAAGGCATCAGCCGCGAGGGCGATGTGCTGGATCTCGCGGTCACCCACAATATCGTGGAGAAGTCCGGCGCGTGGTACAGCTATGCCGGTGAGCGCATTGGGCAGGGCCGGGAAAACACCCGCGGCTTTCTCAAGGAGAACAAGGACATCTTCGCCAAGATGGACGCCGAGCTGCGCAAGAAGCTGAACGTGGGCCTCTCGAAGGCCGAAGTGCCGGAGGTTCCGGCTGCCGGACCGGCGGAGGCGAAGGAAGCGGTGCGCGCGCGGCGCGGTTGATTCGCGGCCCGGTCCTTGCGTTTCCCTGCGTTCCCCATTTAGCGGCTCTTCGTGGAGCCGCTCTTGGTTTGTGCGCGCCGGCGGCGACTCGAAAGAAATGCCGTAGAATCCCCGTAGAGTTCCGATGCCCGTGAAAGCCTTCTATTACGGCCTCGCCGATACAAAAGAACTGAAGAGCATCCTGGGGCGAATGGCGGCGCTGCTCCCGCTGCGGCTCGCGTGCTGCTGGCTCGCTCTGAGCTGCGCGTGTGCCCAGGCGGCCTTTTCAGAGGCGCCGGAGCAGCCATCCCCCGCAGCCGCACCGGCGAATTTTCAGCGAAGCCTGAAGCTGGATGGGCCGTGGAAGTTCCAGGCGGGGGACGATCCGAAATGGGCTGATCCGGCGTTTGACGACTCGAACTGGACGACGGTGGTGCTGAGCCAGCCACTGACGAACCAAGGGATCGAATCCTACTCGGGCTTTGGATGGTATCGGCTGCGCCTGGAGCCGAAGGATCTGCAGCGGTTTGCGGAGCCGACGGCGGACGCGCCGCTTTTCCTGTTTGTGGAGAGCGACGCGGCTGGGCAGGCTGCGGTGTATGTGAACGGCGTTGAGGCCGGCTGGACGACCGGCATGACCGACCGCCTGGTCGAATATCAGTCTCCGCCGATTGCGATTCCACTGGCGCACATCAAGCCTGACGGCCCCGTGGTGCTGGCCATTCGGAGCTGGGCTGGACCAACAACGACCATCGAGCATGGGGTTGTGGACGCGGTTGAGCTCGGCTCACGCGACGCCATTACCGAGAGGCTGGCGATGGCGAGCGCGCGCCAGTGGGACGAGCGCGCCATCGCGCCCATGGTGCTCGCGTTTCTGTTTCTCTGCGTGGCCGGCCTGGGAGCGGCGCTCTACCTGGCGCAGAGGGAGCACGCGGAGTATCTGTGGCTGGCGATTCTCTGCGCGGTCGCGGCGCTGGCCCGCGTCGAGCGCGTAGCTTACGGACTCGCGGTGATGTCGTTGCCGGTCTACTGGACCCTGAGTGAGTTCACGGCCTACATCTTTGTGGCCGTCACGCTCGAATTCGTCTACCGGTTCACCGGCAGCGGTTTGCGGCGCACCGTCAGGGCGGTGCAGATAGCAGTGCTGATCGCGCCCTTTGTGCATTTCACCGGCATCGATCTGCTGGAGCAGGTGGTCTCGGTTTCTGCGGAAGCCGCATTCTGCGCTGTGATCACGGTACTGCTCTTCAAGGCCTGGCGGCGCGGCCGAGGAGATGCCGGCGTGATGCTCGTGCCCTTTTTCCTGGCCGCGACATCCGACTGGATCAACACGGTCCTCGGCTTCGCCGTCAGCGTGCACTGGCTGCCGCAACAGTTTGCCTCGGATACCTTTCATCTCGGCCCGATCGCCTACAGCGTCGGCAACGTGACTGACCTGATCTTCCTGGGCAGCCTGATCGCGGTCATTCTCTACCGGTTCATCCGCGTGAGCCAGGATGAACAGCGGGCCAATGCGGAGATCTCCGCGGCGCGCAGCGTGCAGGCTTTGCTGATTCCCACGCAACTGCCGAAAAATCGCAATTTTGTGCTGGAGAGCGCCTACCTGCCCGTGAACGGCGTGGGCGGAGATTTCTTCCAGGTGCTGCCGCTCAAGGACGATTCGCTGCTGCTTGTGGTGGGCGATGTAAGCGGCAAAGGCTTACAGGCGGCGATGAACTCGAGCACGCTGGTGGGCGCGCTGCGCAATGAGATTTCGCATGATCCGGCCACGGTGCTGGAGCACCTGAACCGGGTGCTGCTGGGCGCGGTGGCGACGCCCGGCGCCGTGCCGGGCCTCGATTCCGCGCCGTGTTTTGCCACCTGCCTTTGCGCAAGGATCTACCCCGATGCGACCCTGACGATTGCCAACGCGGGGCACCTGAGCCCTTACCGCGAGGGACGGGAGCTGCCGTTGCCGCCGGGGCTGCCGCTGGGCGTGATTGCCGAAAGCACCTACGAGCAGACGACCTTTCAACTCGACCATCGCGACCGGCTGGTGTTCGTCTCCGATGGAGTGGTGGAAGCTACCAATGCCGAGGGAGAGCTGTTTGGCTTTGAGCGGACGCAGCAGGTGAGTCATGAGTCGGCGCACTATATTGCCCAAACCGCCAAGCATTTTGGGCAGACGGACGACATTACAGTCGTGTCTTTGTATATCGCTTCAAAGAGCGCACGGCGAAGCAGCGAGGAGCTGGCGCGCGCGCGTGACTGAGCGAGCGGTACGGCGGGCCGAGCAGGCATGCCTGAGCACAGGCATGCCGTACAATCCGATCTGAGCTCAGACCCATGCCCGTCAAAGCACTCTATCCCGGCACCTTCGATCCGCCGACCAACGGCCACGTGGACCTGATCCAGCGCGGCGCGAAGATCTTTGACCACCTCACCGTGGCCATCCTCATCAATCCGGTGAAGAATCCGCTGTTTACGGTGGAGGAGCGCGTGGTGATGCTCAAGGAGGCGACGCGCTCACTGGATAACGTGTCGATTGCCACCTTCGATGGCCTCATGGTCGACTTTGCCAAGCATGTGGGCGCATCGGCCGTGCTGCGCGGCATCCGCGCCATCTCCGATTACGAGCACGAGTTCCAGACGGCGCTGATGAACCGGCGGCTGGCGCCGGAGATCGAGACTGTGTTTCTGCAGCCGGCCGGACGCTACTCGTTTGTAAGCTCGCGGATGGTCAAAGAGGTGGTGAGCTTCGGCGGCGATGTCTCGGGGCTTGTGCCTGCGAATGTGCTGAAGCGGCTGCGCGGGCGGATCAGCAAGAACTGAAAATCGCCGCCGGCGCCATCTGCAGGGCCGGTGAGCGTGGAGGGATGAGCGGCATGGACGCGCTGGTTGGGCGTCCATGCCGCTCTCCTATTTAGGCCGTGCGATTGGGGACGTTACCTAGACCGTGTCCTCCCCCCGGACCGCGGATCCCGGCGCTGGGTTAATGACGGCCGCCGACGTTGAAGGTGAAGTTATAGCGCTGCACGGTAGTGTCGACGTCATAGGCGTAGAACGCGGCCTTGTGCGTGCCGTTCGAGAACCTTCCCGCCCAGTCGAAGTAGGCGTGGGTGTCCCAGGCGTTGTCCTGCTCCTGGACCTTGGCTCCATCCACCCACAACTCGATCTTGCGCAGTTTGCCGAAAGAGTCGGCCGCCACGCTGAAGAGCGCGGTGTCTCCGTAGGCGAGTCCCGGCGCGCAGACGTTGAATCCTTTGCCGCTCTTCGGATAGGGGCAGATACCGAAAAGGCCCTTGGTGGTGTTGAGCAGGGCGGGCAGGGTGGTGGGCGTGGTGTCGTCACTGCCTTGATTGCTCTGGTTCAAGGTCACGTCGGGTTTGAGATAGCCGCCGCTCAACAGTCCGGCGACGGGAGCAGTTAACCAGGGGGATTCCGCGGGGAAGGCAACCGCCTGGGCGGTGAACTCGCCGGGATTGGCGCCGGCCAGGAAGAATTCAATATCCTCTCCGCTCGAGTTGGAAGCCGCGGCGGCCAGATCCATGCGGCCGTCGCCATTGAAGTCCGCCATGATGAGTTGCGACGTCCAGGGCGGAGCGGCAGAACCCGCGCCAATCGAGTAACCGGCGGGAGTGTCGATCCAGTAGCTGTTGAAGGTGCCCTCGGCAGTCCCGTAAAAGACGCCGAGTTGCTGCGGCGTGGGGCTATAGTTCGTTATCGCGTACAGGTCGGTGATCCCGTCGCCGTTCAGGTCGCCGCTGCCGACCCACAGAAGGCCGTTGTAGGTATAAGGCGTGGTGACATTGAAGGTGAAGTCGTTGTTTCCGTAAAGCACGTCAATCGTGGTGCCGTTGTTGTCGTTCTGCGTAGGGACGCCGAGGTCCGCCTTTCCGTCGCCGTTGTAGTCTCCCACATATACGCCTGAGAGGGAGGGAAAGGCATTAGCGAGCGCGAGGTACGGTGTGGCGGCGAAGCTGCCGTTCCCTTCGCCTTGCGTGACGTAGAGCCCGCCATTGGTCCAGGCCGCGAAGTCAATAGCGCCGTCGGCGTTGAAGTCGCCCGCCGCGCAGCCGCTCTGGCCATCGAACGTGTAGCCGCTGTTAGGGAAATTGACGGTAGAAATCGTGGGCGATTGGAACGTGCCATCACCGCTGCCGAGATAAACCGCGATCTGGTTCGTACCCGCCAGGGGCACGGCGAGATCGACTTTGCCGTCGTTGTTGTAATCGGCCGGGGCGATGCACATGGCCTCGTAGTCGTTCACCGGCAGCGTATACTCGACGGGCGCCGCGAAGGTCCCATTGCCCTTGTTGATGCTCACGTAAAAAGAGCTGTTGTTTGAATAGCCGCTGTCCTCGACGATGTCGGTGAGGCCGTCGTTGTTCACGTCGACGGCGTATATGTTGCCGGGGTTATCGGCTTCGGCGTTGCTGGTGACGATGTTGAAGCTGGTTGAGTTTTGGGCAACTGAAACGGTGGGCGCCAGCAAAACACACACCACGGGCGCAAGCAAATAGGAGTACTTCATTGACTGCATGGGGAATCCTCAGAATTGGCCGATTTACGGCAGATGGCCTGACACTAACTGGCGGGTAAGAGCGCCGCGAGGGGCCAAGAGTTGCCTTAAGGTGCTTGTTGCAAGCAACTGGATAAACGGGAATTGCGAGCAGATGAAAAGAGGGTCGGCGAGATTAGAGATCGCTGCGCGGTGCATAGCCCAGAGCGGGCGTTTCAATCCGCGCTAAATACCGGAGCATTCACGGCTGTCTGCGCCGCTTCCAACTCGCGAAGGTCCCGTCTTTGTGTCTCGCGGCCGGTCAAGGCGATCAGCAGCAGCGACAGCACGCAGGGAACGGCTGCAGCACCGGCTGCGATATCCAGGGCTGGGACGAGCGCAAGCGCGCCCAGCAACTGCGCAAGCACGCCTCCGCTCTTGCTGAATCCGGCGACCCATCCGGTGGCGCGGCCTCGCACGCGGAGCGGGTAGCTTTCCGCAGCGTAGGGCAGCAGGATGGAGATGATCCCGCTGTTTCCGACAATGAGCAGCGTTACGGGAAGAATGGGGCTGGAAAGCAGGTGCAGAACGCCCGCGTCCCGGAGCAGAAGGGCGACCAGTCCCAGAGTGGTGGTGCCGACCGCGAGCATCAGTGTGCGCTTGGTGCTCCACGCGCTGTAGAGCCAGGCTGCAAGAGCGACGGTGGGTGCGGCGATGAGCGTGGACTGGGCAAGGATGCTGCTGGCGGCGCCCATGCTCCGGCCTTCGCGCACAAGGCTGCCCGGCAGCCACAGCAGCACACCGAAATTAACAAGGCCGACGGACAGGGCGGTGAGGGTCAACGTGGCGGTGACTCCAAGCAGACCGCGAACCTTGAGAGGAGAAGGAGCGGGAAGATTTTGCGGTTCGACACGCGCCCTCCTGGTGGTGTCGATGGAGATGCCAAAACGGGCCAGGGTTTGGCGCGCTTCGTCGACACGTCCCATGCTCTGAAGGAAGCGCGCCGACTCCTGAAGCACAGGGCTGACGAAGATGAGGATCAGCGCGATGGGCATGTTGATGAGCCACATGATGCGCCATCCGAAGTAGGGCTGAAGAACCGCGGAGAGTACGCTGGTGGCGAAATAGCCTCCGATGCTGCCGATACCGCCGACAAGTACCAGGCACCAGCCGCGATGGCGCGTGGGCATAATCTCAGCCAGCAGGGCATAGACGACGGGCAGCATGCCGCCCGCGCCGAGGCCCATAAGGAAGCACATGAAGATGTTCCAGGCAAAAGAGGGCATGGCGCCGCAGATAGCCGTTCCCATGAAAATGACCGCGGCGAGGAGGATGGAGGCACGACGGCCATAGAGATCGGCGAGCGCACCCCAGAGAAACGAGCCGACGGTGGTGCCAAGCAGTCCGGAGAACGGCAGCCACGCTGCTTCAGCAAAGGTGAGGCCATACTCCACCCGCACGCCCGGAGTAACAAAGCCCAGAGTCGCGGCCTTCATCACATCGATAATCAGCGCGGCGGCGAGAATCGTGATCTGTATCCAGTGGGCTTTGGTCAGCGGCGCGTTTTCAGGCGGAGTGATCTCTTCATAGACAAAGGCGTGCCTCCTTCGCGGCAGCAGGCCGTAGGCGGTGGCCAGAAATCCAGCTACGATAAGAAACATGCCGAAGAGCATGCCGTTGCCCATGGGCATGCCCGCCAACTTGTAGTGGGTATAACGGCCCATGAGGAACATGGGAATGTGAAGCAGGACCCCAATGGTGACGGCGACGCAGCCGCCCCAGAAAGCGAGGAAGTGACCGCGACTGGAGAACAGCGATGCCTTTTGCGCCACAGGTCCTATCTCCTTACAGATATGCTTCCATAGTTGGCCGCGCTCCCGATTGCCCTGCAACGATGCCGGGGAGAGCATCCGCGACGGACCGCTTATTCAGAGACTCACAGGATCAAGGAAAGATTAGACAACTGGCAACCCTCCAGGGGCTGATAGGGAAATCCATCTTTCGATGGAGCGGGCCAGATCTGGGCCAGGACGGGTCAAAATCGGAACCCCGCGTCGTTCGGAGCAGCAACGCTTTGCGGCAGCCTCGAAATCTGTCAAGATAGAAGTGTTATGACAGTTTCCACGCCTTCGCAAGTCTTTGCCGAACGTATCGGCCGGATTGAGGTTTCTGCAACCATGGCTGTGGCCGCCGAGGCGGCCAAACTGCGCGCCCAGGGCGCCAACCTGGTGGATTTCGGGGCGGGCGAGCCTCACTTCCCTACCCCGCGGCACATCAAGGACGCGGCCATCGCGGCCATTGACGCGAACTTCACCCGCTATACAGTGGTGCCGGGCATTCCCGACGTGCGCAAGGCCATTGTCGAGCGGCACGCGTGCGACTTCGGCTCAGACTACTCGGTGGACGAAGCGATCTTCACCACCGGCGGCAAGCATGCGCTCTTCAATGCCATTCAGATCCTTGTCGACCATGGCGACGAGGTGATTCTGCCGGTTCCCTACTGGGTGAGCTTCAAAGACATCATCCAGTACGCGGGCGGCAAGGTGGTGTACCTCGAAACCAGCGAGGCGGAGAACTTCCGCATCACGGCGGCGGCGATCGAGGCGGCGATTACGCCGCGGACCAAGGCGATCATTCTCAATTCGCCGTCCAATCCGGCCGGCTCGGTGGTCTCGGCCGAGGACCTGGAACGGATTGTTCACCTGGCTCATGAGCGGGGAATTTTCCTGCTCCTGGACGAGTGCTACGTGTACCTCAACTATGCCGGCAAGCCGGTCTCGGGTGGCTCATTCAAATGGGCCAAGGAGCACATCGTCGTTCTTGGCTCGCTTTCGAAGACGTATGCGATGACGGGATGGCGCGCCGGCTATGCGCTGGCTTCGAAGCCGGTAATTGCGAATCTGAGCAAGCTGCAGTCGCAGCAGACCTCGAACGCAACCAGTATCGTGCAGAAGGCGGCGATTGCGGCCGTTGCGGGCTCGCAGCAGTGCGTCACGGAGTTCCGCGCGGAGTTCATCGGCCTGCGCGACTACATGCTCGCGCGGCTCGCCGAGATTCCGGGCGTGACGTGCACGAAGCCGGAGGGCGCGTTCTACGTCTATCCGAACATCTCCGCATTTATCGGCAAGGGCGGCATTCGCACGGCCACCGAGCTGGCCACGCGGCTGCTGCACGAGGCGCACGTGGTGACGGTGCCGGGCGAGGCCTTCGGCACCAGCCAGCATGTGCGGATCTCCTACCCGGTGACCAAGCAGAACATCGACGAGGGCACGCGGCGGATGAAGGAATTTTTGACCAGCCTGGCGTAAAATATGCGCCGGAATGACGCGGGCGGATTAGAGGCGGGGTGGCTTTGCTCCAGGGGAGCAGCCCGGCCGGATTCGAGCGCGACAGAAAGATCCGGCTACTTCGCGGGCATTTCCGGGCTGGCTGGGCTGGAATTCGCTGGGCTCGGATTCGTTATTGCGGGGCTCGCTATTGCGGGGCTCGCGTTCTGGCCAGCCGTCCATTGAGCCATCGGCGACCGCTCCAGGCAATATCCGCATGTGGTTGAGTCAAAGCGTGCGCCGCAGTGCGGACACACGGCTCCGGTTTGAAATGCGTCGAATGGCTCGGTGCACCGTTCGCACCGCCAATGGTCGCCGAGCGGCGGCGCCGTATGGCAGCGGGGGCAGGCGAACCCCTCGCGGCGCGGCAATTTCTCATTGCGAATGAGGACGCGCGCGGCCTGCAGACCGCTCCAGCAGTTCAACAGCAGATAGCCTGCCATGATGAAGAACCAGGGAGAGCGCATCCATGCGGCCAGGCAAATAAACCCGGCGATGCCGATAAAGCCGATGACGGTTGCGGCAGCCAGGCTGCGGCCGCGGCCCAGGACAAACCACAACAGCGAGCGGAGAATCTGGCCGCCATCCAATGGATAGACCGGCAGAATGTTGAAGAGCAGCAGGACGCCGTCAATCCACAACACCGCAAAGATCAGGCGGTAGGGGTCATGCATTGTCTGCGCCCAGCCCATCGAACGAGCCGCGAAGTAGGCTCCGGCCAAAACCGGCAGGAGCGCCACATTCACCAGCGGCCCGGCAGCGATGCTCCACAGCATGGCGCCGGGCCTTTGCGGCGGATTCACGAACGCCACGCCGCCCAAGGGCCAGAGCATGATCCGGTTGGCCGTTCCGCCGACCTGGCGGCAGGCCAGCGCGTGGCCAAATTCATGCAACAAAACAATAAGGAACAGCGCCAGATATTCCAGGATGTTCCAGACCGCGGAACTATATTTGCCGATTCCGCTCTCGATCTCGAAGACCGCCACCAGGAACCAGGACCAGTGTAAAAACACATCGATTCCTGCAAGACGGAAGAGATGGATGGAACCTTGGCGAAAACCGGGCATTTGAGGATAGCTTATCTCATTCAGATCGAGGACGGTTCAGCTCGGCGATGCTCCAGGCGATGGCTCAGGTCTAGGATGGCGAAAGCGGACTTGCCGACGGGGTGGACCTTTGGTCCCTGTGCAAAGACGGCGCGAGTCGGGTAGGATATTCCTTCAATGTTGAACGCTATCGATTTTCGTCCTGTGATTCTTGCCGGTGGCAGCGGCACCCGCTTCTGGCCCCGTTCGCGCCGCGCCCGCGCCAAGCAGGTGCTGGCGCTCGATGGCGAGCGCTCCATGATTCAGCAGACTGTGGAACGGCTCAAGCCGCTGGCAGGATTAGACAAAACCTGGATCGTCACCAACGAGTTCCTGGCCCAGGAGATCGCCGATCAGTTGCCGGGATTGCCCGCGACCCACATCGTCCAGGAGCCGGTGGCGCGGAATACCGCACCGGCCTGCGGGCTGGCGGCTTTCCTGATCGAACGGGAGCATCCGGATGCGGTGCTGGGCGTGTTTCCCTCAGACCACGTAATTGGCGATGAGCCGCGTTTTCTCAAAGCGCTGCAAAAAGGCATCGCGCTGGCTGCGACGGGGGACACCATTGTGGTGCTCGGCATTGAGCCGGTGCGCCCTGAAACCGGCTACGGTTACATCGAAACCGGCGACTACACCCATGACGACTCTGCCCTGCATGTGCGCCGGTTCACGGAAAAACCGAATCAGAACCGGGCGGAGGAGTTTGTTTCCGCGGGCAACTACTATTGGAACTCAGGCATGTTTCTGTGGTCGGCACGTACGCTTGCCAATGCGGTGCGCGAGCACCTTCCGGAGACGGCTCCACTGCTTGAGAGCATTGCCGCAACATGGGGCACGCCGCAGTTCGAAGAGACCTTTCGCACTCTTTATCCGCGCTGCGAGAACATCTCAGTGGATTACGCCGTGCTTGAGCCGCGCTCGGCCAAGGGCGAACATCTTTCGCATCTCTACTGCCTGCCGGCGGAGTTCGGCTGGAACGATCTCGGCTCCTGGGCGTCGCTCTACGAGTACCAGCTCGATACGCGGCTGCGCGGCGATGCGGAGGGCAACGTGGCCGATGCCGGCGGACACCTGGCCATCGAGGCCAATGACAATTACATCTTCAGCCCGAAGAAGTTCGTGGCTCTTGTCGGCGTGGAGAATCTCGTGGTCGTCGACACCGAAGATGCGCTGCTGATCGCGCACCGCGACCACTCGCAGGATGTAGGCAAGATCGTGAAAGAGCTCGGGCTCACCGGACGGAACGAGCTGATCTGAGAGATTTGAGCGAATGCAGCATTCGCGTGTTCTACGTAGACCTGCGAAAGGTAAGCGTTTTCTCGAGGAGAACGCCACCCTGCATCCCGGTTCCTGGGTACAGTAATTCTGGACCGCTGTAAGCGGCAACCCGCTGGCGCATTTATAGCTTGAGCATTTCCACCAGATTTTCGACAGTCATTCCGTGATGCGTTGCGATGCGCTTGAGAATGCTCGAAAGCGTGCCTGTTTGATGGGATGGTGATGCGGAATTACTTCGTGGTTTTCACCATTATGCTGGGTGGTTATGCGGATGTGGGAACCTTTTTGACGCGTGACCTCATACTCCAAAACGGCTAATGCTTTCACCAACTGAGGTCCGGAAGTATCGCGCGGCAATCTCACTGAATCAGGACTTCATCCCGCACAAAATGCAGACGGATGATCTTCGGAGACTGCATTGTGTCATCGAAGTAGCAGGCAACGGCATCTTTGACCATGGCGCGCAACTCTTCCAGCGTGTCTCCCTGCGTGTGAATGCCATAACCCAAGGCGTTGGCAGTGTAACCGCCATCGACCTCGTCGTCACGCACTTCGAAGATAATCTCGCTACCTGACATTGCCTTCGCCCAATCCTACCATCGCTAGAACTGCGCAACAAGAGCCTCCGGCCCATGCGCTGTACAATTCTTGCGTAGCTCAGGCTCTTCGCTTTGCCTGAGCGGGGTGGGAAATGCCCGAGACGATCGAGTGGCCGCCGCGCGCGAAACCGCGTGGCCTGCGCCGTTTTTTCCTGGTTCTGGCGGTGCTTGTAGCCCTGGTTGTCTTCGGCGGCCGCGCTGCAATCTCCTGGTGGGTCGACCTGCAGTGGTACCGCTCGCTCGCGTATGAAGCAGTCTTCTGGAGAACCTGGGGCCTGGAGTGGGGGACCATTGCGCTCTTCGGGGCGCTTACCTTCATCCTGCTTTATGGAGGGATTGCCGCTCTCAAGCATTCGCACGCCGCCGACCTGCCGGAGACCTACACGATCTTCTTTGGCGGCCGTCCGATCAACCTTCCCGTAGGCCAGGGGCTGCACCTGGCCGGCGTTGGCATCTCCCTGATCATCGCAATTGCGACCGGCGCGGCGATGGGGATAGAGTGGCCGTCGCTCGCTCTTTACTGGCACGCGCCCAGCTCAACCGGAAGCATCGCGGACCCGATCTTCGGCAAGCCGCTGAATTTTTACCTGTTCACTTTGCCCGCCTGGCAGCTCATAGCCGGCTGGCTCATGACGCTGGCAATTCTGCTCTGCGTTGCCGCCGCGATCTTCCTGCTTCTCTCCGGCGGTTCGCGGGCATTCGATGCGTCGAGCCGAACGACGTTATTGCCGTGGCGCGGCGCGTCGATGGTCTTCGGCTTTCTGCTGCTGACGCTCTCGCTGCGTCAATATATCGGCCGATACGAGCTGCTGTTTGAACACCACACCATCTTTGATGGAATCACCTATACCGACGCTCACGTGAGCCTTGTGGGCATGCTGTTCATCAGCGCGGCCTTGTTGTGCGGAGCGGGGATCGCGATCGCCGGCGGCATCGTGCGCCCGCGCGGGCGTTGGCTGCTTGCGGCCATGGCTCCGGCAATCGTGTGCTACGCGGTGACCGGAGTCTGCGGCTGGTACGTGACCACATTTCTGGTGAAGCCGAACCAGCTTGACCGGGAGCGGCCCTACATCACCAACAACATCGCCTTCACGCGTCAGGCATACGGGCTTGACCGCTTCTCGCAAAGCGAGTTCCCCGCCGAGACCACGCCCGGCGCGGCGGACCCGGCGAACAACCAGGCCACACTCGCCAACATTCGCCTGTGGGACGTGCAGGCCCTGCAGGACACGCTGCGCCAGGTGCAGGAGATTCGCACCTACTATGATTTTCCCGATATCGATATCGATCGATATGCGATCGACGGGAGTCCGCACGAGGTGATGCTCGCCGCCCGTGAGTTCAATGTGGACAAGCTGCCCGAGAGCAGCCGCAACTGGATCAACGACCGGCTGATTTATACGCACGGCTATGGCGTCACCATGAATCCCGTGAATGGGTTTACGCCGGAAGGACTGCCGACCTTCTACCTGAGCAATATGCCGGTGCAGAGCTCCGTATCCGGACTCACAGTGACGCGGCCCGAGATATATTTCGGCGAGCTGACCAGCAACGACGTGTATGTGAAGACGCACCAGCAGGAGTTCAACTATCCCGAAGGCCAGTCGAACAATTTGAACTCGTACGAAGGCACAGGCGGCATTGTGCTGGGTGGTTTTCTGCGCCGCGCGTTGATCGCGTTCGATCGGGGCGACATTGCCAAGGTCCCGTTCAGCGACGACATCACGCCGGAGAGCCGCCTGCTGATGCGGCGCAACGTGCGGGACCGCGTGGCCGCGCTGGCGCCGTTCCTGACGTTCGACCAGGACCCCTATCTTGTGGTCGGCGAGAATGGCCGGCTCTATTGGATGCTCGACGCCTTCACCTCCTCCGACACCTACCCGTACTCCACGCATACCAGTGTCGACGGCGCGTCGTTGAACTACATGCGCAACAGCGTGAAGGCGGTGGTGGATGCCTACAACGGCGGCGTTACGTTCTACGTGTTTGATCCCGCGGACCCGATACTGGCGGCCTGGCGCGGCATTTATCCGGGCCTCTTCCATGACGCTGCGGAGATGCCCGCGTGGCTGCGCAAGCATGTCCGCTATCCCGAATTGCTGCTTAGCCTGCAAGCGGAGGTTTACGGCCTCTACCACATGACCGATCCCGAGGTTTTCTATAACCGGGAGGACCAATGGACGGTAGCCACCCAGACCGGACTGAGCGACCAGGGCGACCAGACCGCGCGGCCCATGGTGCCGAACTTCGTGTTGATGAAACTTTCCGGTGAAAGCGCTCTGGAGTTTGTGGAGATTCTTCCCTTCACGCCCATCAACCGCAACAACATGATCGGCTGGATCGCGGCGCGGAGCGACGGCGAGCACTATGGCACCGCGGTGGTCTACGACTTTCCGAAGACGCGGCTGGTGGATGGACCGCAGCAGATTGAGGCGCGCATCGACCAGAACGCACAGCTCTCCGGCCAGCTCACGCTCTGGAACCAGCAGGGCTCGCATGTGCGGCGCGGCAGCCTGCTGGTGATTCCGTGCGGGCAGGCGCTGCTCTATGCGGAGCCCATTTACCTGCAGGCAGAGCGCAGCCCTATGCCGGAACTGCGTCTTGTGGTGCTTGCGCTGCAGGACCGGCTCGCGTATGGACCGAACTTCGAGACAGCGCTGGCCTCACTTTTTGGCTCCGGAGCCTCGTCTTTAACGGTCACCGAAACCGCTCCCTCGGCGCCATCGCCCACACTCACCGGCGCAGCGCAGGCTGCCGCCAATCTTCCCGCGCTGGTCGCGCAGGCAGGCCGCGATTTTGCCGACTACCAGCGGCTGACCTCGGAGGGCAAGCTCGCGGACGCCGGCCAGAAGCTCGACGATCTGAAACGTGTGCTCAACGAATTGAACTCGCGCGTCAAATGATCTTCTTCTTGATCGTGCGCGCGTAGCTGCCGGCAACAGCGCCAGATACAAATTCGCTGAACAGAGACGGAGCGATTCATGCCTCGTTTTGCCGTCAACCTGACCATGATGTATACCGAGCGCGGGCACATCCGAAGGGTTGGGCTGGTTTAGAGGGGTTCCCCACTCACGTTCACTGTCCGGTGGTGTGGAAGGTGGCACTTTCTTGAGGAAAAAGCCACTCGACATCGTGCCTTCGGTGTACAGCAATTGGAGAACCGCTATAAGAAGCGGCGGTCCGACGGCGGCTGAGCTTCATAAAAATGTTGGCCGCGATTGGTGCTCTCCCACCCTTGCGATAGAACAAAATCGCAAGGATGGGGCACGGACTTTATTGGGGCAATCCGGTTTTGATTCCGCGCTCTATTTCGCAGTGCTGAAGGTGAAGGCCGTGGTGGAGTGGAAGGTCTGGCCGGGGTGCAGCTCCGTGCTGGGGAAGCTGGGATGGTTCGGCGAATCGGGAAAATGCTGCGTCTCCAGGCAGAAGCCGGTGTTCCGCTCATACTTCACGCCGTGACGGCCGGTGAAGGTTCCGTCGAGAAAATTGCCGGAGTAAAACTGGATTCCCGGCTCGGTGGTTTCCACCGTCAGCTTCCGTCCGCTCTCGGGATCGACGACTGTCGCCGCGGGCCGCAGGGTTCCCATTTTTCCATCGACTACATAATTGAAGTCGTATCCGCCGGCGAGCTTGAGCTGCTCGTTGTTATCGCTGATCCGCGCACCGATGGCTTCGGGCTTGCGGAAGTCGAGCGGCGTGCCGGCCACGGGCGCGAGCTCGCCGGTGGGAATCAGGCCTGAATCGACTGGCGTGTACTTCTCGGCGTCGATTTGGATCTTTTGATCGAGAATGTTGCCCTTGTCATTGCCGTGCAGATTGAAATAGGAGTGGTTCGTCAGATTCAGCACGGTGTCTTTGTCGGTGGTGGCCGAGTAATCGAGGCGCAGCGTGTTGCCCGCGAGCGTGTACTTCACATGCGCGGTCAGCTTGCCGGGAAATCCCATATCGCCGTCGGGGCTGACGAGGGTGAACTCGACCCCATCCGGCACTTCACGCGATTGCCAGACGTGGAGATCGAAGCCGACGGTGCCGCCGTGCAGCGCGTTGGGACCGTTGTTGATCGGGATCTGATAGGTTTTTCCGTCGAGCGTGAACTTGCCCAGCGCGATGCGATTGCCGTAGCGGCCAACGACGGAGCCAAAATGCGTCTTGGTGTCGTTGAGGTAATCCTGCAACGAATCGTACCCGAGCACGACATCCTCCATCTTGCCGTTACGATCGGGGGTCCTGATGCTCACAATCTTGGCGCCGTATGCCATTACCCGAACCTCGATCTGCCCGCTCTTGAGCGTGTAGATCGGAATGGGCGTTCCATCCGCGGTATGACCCCATATCGACATCTTCACCTCTCCTTGCGCAACGGCAGTGAGCGCCATTGCGATAGCAAATGTTGCTGCAGCAAACCCAGCCAATCGTTTCACAGGTATCCTCTTCATCCGGCGACGCCGTCGGACTGCACCGAATCTTTGCCGGCGCGGAGAACCGCTAGAAGCTTCCCTGGGCCGGTCCGGCGCTCCCTTGGTCAATATAGATCATCGGGCATGGGACTATCCGGCTGCCGCAGCCCCATGGGCAGGGCCGTCAATAAATCCTGCTGGCGATCACCTGGGTGCCGGTGGCGTTGGACTCGATGCTCGTCGAGCGCAGCAGGACTTCAAAATAGCGCAGCGAGCCGTCAGGGCGCGTGGCGCGCTTCAGGATAGGCGCAATGGCGGAGGGATGGAGCAGCATCTCGGCGGCGGCCTGGGTCCCGGCCACATCCAGGCCCTCAAGAACCAGAAGATGCCCGTTGCCGCTCAGGTTGGGAAGGAAGGCGATCAGCGCGAAGGTCTCGTGCGCCGGCTCGTTCCAGTGGCTCGCGTACGAGGTAGCTTCTCCCGGCTGCGGCTTGACGTTGATGATGGCTGCGCCTTCCATGCCGGGACGGTCGATGATGCGGAAGTTGGCGTTGGTCTCAGCAATCGCAGCCCAGGGATTGCTGCCCACCGAGCCGATGATCACCGCATTGGCGCTCTTGAGATCGTCGAGGCGCAGGTCGCGCGGAAACCGGATGAAGACGCGCTGCGGGTTGTCTTCCTTAAGACGGGCGAGAGCGGCGGCGATCTGAAGGTCGATGAAGGGAACGAGCTGCTGCGAGCGCAGATCGGAGGCGCTGTGCGAGCTGACGCCGCCGAGCCGCATCTCCTGGTAGCTGCCTTCAATGTATTCGGCGAGCGGCACCGGCTGGCGGGCGATGTCTTCGAGCAGGTTGAATCCGGCGTCGGAAGGGACAATGTAGCTGTTGCCCGGCCCGGTGAAGAGAGCCGCCCATAGCGCCTGCGCCGGCTCGGCGGGCGGTTGCGGCACCCGGCCGCGCGTGGCCGCATACCAGGTGAGCCCGATGAGCACGGCGCTATAAGCCGCAGCGGCGAGTGCGATCCATGATCTGCTCTTCCAGGTGGAGCGTGCGGGGGCAGCCAGATCTTCCGGAGCCGCAGGGACGAGACCGGTTACAGAGATCGGTCCCTCATGCTCCGGCTCGGCGGCGCGCTCTTCCGCAGATCGCACAAAAACCGGCACGTAGCCGCCCAGGGGGATATCGATGCGCGCCGGCTCGGCGCTGCCCACATCGGCGAAGTGCTCGGCGAGGCGCTTACGCAACTGGCGGGCGTAGTTGCGGACGATGTTGTCTTCGAGGGTCCGGTAATCCGGGGAGCGGTCAAATACCTGAACGCCGATCTGGTGCTCGGTAATTTCGTCGGCGCGGCCCTCGAGCGTCTCCGCAACCACGAACAACAGAAACTTCGAGAGCAGCGGCGAACGCGCGAAGTGGGGACCGGCTACGACGCGTTGCGCGAGTTCCCAATGGGGATCGTCCTGGAGCAGAGACGAACGAGTCTCCGGAAGAACCGATGCCCTTTGCTTGTGCTGGAGGGTGGTCAAGCGATCCATGACAGTAATCTCCAGGCAGTCTTCCGCTCACGGAAGCAACTGCCCTTATGAAAATTGCAGTGGCCCACGGTGTCGCTCTATCTCTCGTTAACCTTCTGTTC
This sequence comes from Occallatibacter sp., assembly GCA_036490385.1. Lineage (GTDB taxonomy): Bacteria > Acidobacteriota > Terriglobia > Terriglobales > Acidobacteriaceae > Telmatobacter. The sequence goes on along the minus strand of DASXDX010000009.1, from coordinate 23,458 downwards.
ACAATGTGGAAGATCCTGGAGGCAAGGCCCTGAAGAAAAGGCCCTGGAGACAAGGTCCTGAAAGACAAAGCTTTGTCTTCTCCACGATCCGGTGTCGACTGGCCCATTATCAAGAGCCGCTGAAGCGCTTACAGCCGTTCTTGCCTTCAAAAGCCCGCGAAACAATTTTAATCCAGGGGAATCGCACCGAGCTACCTTCTGAGATGAATTCGCAGGGACGAGCCGGAGGGAGGATTCAAAGATTGCCATTTCCACAGTTCACGAACAATTCAAGGTGGGGCCAACTTTTTTCTTTTCATAGCCCTGCCCCAGCTCATCACAAGTGTATACCCCGCTCTCCACGTAGGGTAAACACTCCCGCAGGCCGTTTGAGTGCACTACTGTTGCGCTGCCCGCCGAATCGTGCTCGGGCAAGCACCCACATGGAAATCTTTAATTTGGAGGTCGTAAGAGAATTTATGAAAACTGGAAAAAATTTCAGAGGCATCTGCCTGTGGTCCGCGGCGTTGGCAATGCTAATGGCCCTGTGCCTGCCGTGCAGAGTAGCAGCCCAACTGGATCGGGGAGAGATCACCGGAACGGTGGAAGACCCTAGCGGCGCGGTAGTGCACGGTGCAAGAATCCTATTAACCAACGATGCGACAGGGGGGAAGATTGCCACCGAGTCGACCAACACCGGCACCTATGTGTTCGACGATGTGCTTCCCGGCAAATATACGGTCGAGGCGGAAGCCGGCGGATTCCAGAAGTTTGTTGAGCACGGAGTCATCGTTCAGGTGCAGCAGGTTTTAAGCGTTGACATTCACCTTGCCACCGGCAATGTGGAGCAGAGTATCACCGTCACCGCGGCGGCCCCGCTGCTCGAAGCGGAAAATGCCCAGGTCGGCCAGTCCATCACCAATCAATCCGTAAACGACTTGCCGCTTGTCACCCGCGACTGGGGCTCGCTGGCGCAACTTTCCGCGGGCGTCAATACCGATGCGACCGGAACCAGTTCTGGCGGGAACGGCACCGCCGACTCAGGCAGCTCTTCGTCTGCTTATTTCAGGGTGGATGGCGTCGACGAATGGCAAAACGATTTTCGCCTCAACGGCATTAACGACAACATCGAGTTCTATGGCGGCAACTATACCGGGACCAACGCGGCCATTGTCCCGCCGCCTGATGCCATCCAGGAATTCACGCTGCAGAGCGGCGACTTCAACGCTGAATTCGGCCACTCCACCGGCGGCGTCATCAACGCGTCGCTCAAATCCGGCACCAATGGGGTGCACGGCGACCTGTGGGAGTACGTGCGCAACAACGATCTGAACGCGAATTATTTCTTCAATCGCACCTGCAGCGGCTCAAGCTGTGTGGCCAATCCCATTCCTTCCTATCACCAGAACCTCTTCGGCTTCACGGCCGGGGGCCCTGTTGTCATCCCCGGCGTCGTCCATGGCAAGAACCGGCTCTTTTGGTTTGCCGACTACCAGGGAGGCCGCTACGTCCTGCCGGAGCCGGACGGCAATTTAACTGTGCCCAGCAAGGGCATGGTCAGCAGCAATTTCACCAACCTGCAGGACAACATCACCTACAACTCCTCGAGCACCTGCGGCGCCACCGTCACCACCGGCTGCCACACCGACGCCTTGGGCCGCTCCTTCTCGAACGGCACCATCATGGATCCGGCTTCAACGCGGCAGCTTTCCGCCACCGGATACGACGCCGTAACCGGACTCACCGGCACGCCCAATGGCTACGTGCGCGACCCGTTCTATAACTGCTCCGCGGCCGGCGGCTGCCCCAGCTTCGTTGGCCAGACCAGAACCGACTTCACACAGGACGCCGGCGGCGTCCTCCTCTCCACCCTCAACGTCATCCCCACCAGCCGCCAGGATCCGAACGCGGTGAAGCTGCTGGGCCTGTATCCGGCGGCGACATCCTCCGGCCTCGTCAATGATTTCCAAGGCTACGTTCCCATCGAGGACAAAAACACCAACACCTACGACATTCGCATCGATGCCAACATCAGCTCCAAGGACATCCTGTTCGGCGTCTATGACCGGAGCTACCTGACCGCCGATGTGCCCTCGTATTTCCCAGGGGTTGGCGCGGGCGATAGCGGCGGACGCGTCGACAGCCTGCCGGCCTGGGCCTGGGCGGTCGGCTACACGCGCATCCTCACTCCCACGCTCACCAACGACATGCACGTAGGCATGGTCCACAGCGACAAGCAGCAGGTATCCGTCTGGGGCGACGACTTCGGAAGCGCAGCCTGTTCGGGAACGGTGAAGCCGGGTCCGGGTACCTGTAATATCCCCCTCGAGTTCGGCATCCAGGGCGTTCCGCAGGTGGCCGGCAACGGAGGCTTGCCTGTGATCTCCATTGGCTCACAGCTGAGGGCACTTGGCGTCGGCAACTACTCGCCCACGCTGCAATATGTATGGAGCCTGGAGGGCGTTGACGGGGTCACCAAGGTCTGGCGCAATCACGCCTTCAAGACGGGCATCCAGGTGGACGACCTGGAAGGCAACATCTCGCAGCCGCCACAGGGCCGTGGCGACATGAGCTTCAACGGCCAGTACACCGACATTTCCAACAAAAGCTCGGGGTTGAACGGCATCAGTGACCTATTGGTGACGCCCATCAACTACCTGTACGGGACAACGGGAAGTGGCGTGAACCTGGTCGGCGGCCAGAACACCATTTCCGCCTCCAACATTCCGGTCACCGACGATCATCGCTGGTACATCGGCGCCTACTTCCAGGACGACTGGAAGGTGAATCCCAAGTTGACGCTGAATCTCGGCCTGCGCTGGGATCTGTTCACGCCCTACGACGAAACCCGGGGCTACCAGTCCAACTTCGTTCCTGTGGGCGGCAATGGAGCCACCGCAACCTTCTACATCCCCAACCAGGGATGCCAGACCGCGCGGGCCACGATCTTTAACACCGTGGCTGCCCTCAACAATATCAACATCGTGTGCTCTGCAAACGCCGCGCTCGGCGACGATCAAAAGACCAACTTCGCGCCGCGTGTGGGGTTCGCCTACAAGCTGCGGCCTACGCTGGTGTTACGCGGAGGCTTCGGCACGGCGTACGGAGCGCTGGGCAATCTCGGCTACGGCGGCACGCTGGGATTGAACTATCCCTTTGGCTACACGCAGACCATCCCCTCTCCCGACTCCAACCACCCACTGCTCGCGGGTTCTTCGAACGCGCCGGCGACGCTGGAAAATACCTTCAATAACTTCAACTTCAACAATCCGACCGTGCTGCAAAGCCCGACCCCGTACACAACCACACCGGTCTCTTGCTCCGCCCTGCCCCTCAGCACTTGCGTGGGAGGCCAATACATCGGTAGCGACTATCTTGGCGCGACTCTTAATGGCCGCCAGTACAAATACGAGACGCCGCTGATACAGACTGAGAACCTGACGGTCGAGGATCAGTTCACGAACCACGATGCGATCCAGATTGGCTTCGTCGGTACCCAGGGCCGTCACCTGGATATTCTGGGGACCTCGAACAGCAACTCTGTGATCTTGCCTCCCGGCGCCAACACCCAGTTGTATATTCCGTACCCGTACATGGCGCGGAACGGCACCTACGAAACCACCAACGCCAACACCAGCTACAACTCCATGCAGATCACCTATCAGCACCAGATGAGCTTTGGGCTATTGGTGCTGGCCAACTACACCTGGTCCCGGTGCACGGGCGACCAGCACGCGCCGCAGAACTCGGAGTTCAACTCAGGTTACCGCGCCCAGTGGCTCCCGGGGTTCGGTATCAAAGGCGACTACGGCCTCTGCGACGCCGACGCCGCGGACCTCTGGCACACCGCCGCCACCTACGGCCTGCCCTTCGGCCGTGGCAAGCTGTTCGGCTCCACCATGAACAGGGCCGCGGATCTCATCGTGGGCGGGTGGGAGATCAATGGCCTCTACACCTACCAAAGCGGGCAGCCGCTCACGGTCACTTGCCCCGTCGCCACGTCGGCCGACTTCGGTTGCTCCGCCAATGTGGTGGCCGGCCAGAACCTCTATGCCGGACCGCATAACTACACGCAATGGCTCAACTCCAGCGCGTTCGCTCAGCCGCCTACGGCTACCCAGGTTGGACAGGTCGATTACTCGCCGCTCGGCACGAGCGGCATCCAGCAGGTACGCGGACCGCACTTCAACAACCTGGATTCTTCGCTCCTCAAGAATTTCCAATTCACCGAAGCGGCGTACCTGCAGTTCCGCGCCGAAGTCTTCAACACCACCAACACGCCGCCCTTCGTGCAGCCGGGCAGTTTGAATTTCCAGGCCGGCGGCTTCAGCAGCATCACAGCCACGAAGAACAGCAACGGGAACAACGGAGCGCGCACGCTGCAGCTTGCGCTGAAGCTGTTCTACTAAGACGCCAGTCAACGACCGGCGTTTTCCAGGGCCCGCATCCAAACATTGGATGCGGGCTCGCTTTTTTTCCGATCGCCGTTCAACTGAGCGATACTTTCTGAGCACCGTTTATGACGAGAAAGAAGAATATCTCCGTGCCGATGCTTCGCGCCTTGCGCGCGCCTCTCTATCTGGTCTTCATCGCAGCCATCTGCGGAATCGCGCAGCAGCCCTCCTTCACCGAGCATGTTCTCGAAGGCGTGGTGCGCGGCTCGCAAAATCAGAGCTACGTAAGAGTGCCGTTTGCCGTGCCCACAGGCACCGGGCGCGTGACCATCACTTTCACTTACACCGCCAAAGAGCAGCACACGAACCTCGACCTGGGAATGCTCGATCCTGCGGGGCTGCGCTGCTGGAGCGGCGGCAACAAGTCGATGCTGACGGTGGGGCTCTCCGATGCGACGCCCTCCTGCCTGCCGGGCGCCATTCCCGCGGGCACATGGAATGTGCTCATCGGCGTGCCCAATATTCGCCCGCACGTGGAATCGCACTACACCATTCACGTATATCTCTCGAAGACCGGTACAGTGGCGCAGCAGCCGGAGCTTTTGCGCGAGCCGCTTCGCGCGGGGACTGACTCCAACTCCGCGGACGAAAGCGAGTCCACGGGAGCCGCAGGTTGGTTCCGCGGCGATCTGCACATGCACACGGCGCACAGCGACGGGCAATGCCCCAGCCAGACGGGCAAGATGGTTCCCTGCCCGGTATTCGTCACCGTGAATGCCGCGGCGCGGCGCGGCCTCGACTTCATCGCCATCACCGACCACAATGCCACCTCGCAATACGATGCGATGCGCGAGCTGCAACCCTACTTCGACAAGGTGCTGCTGATTCCGGGCCGCGAGATCACAACATTTCAGGGCCACATCAACTTTCTCGGCACCACGGACTTTGTCGATTTCCGGCTCGGCAGCGGCGAGGTCCCCGACATGAATACGCTGCTGCGGAATGCCGATCAGGCTGGAGGGATCACGTCCATCAACCACCCCTCAGCGCCAAGCGGCGAGATTTGCCTTGGATGCGGATGGACTCCGGCCACAAAGGTGAATATGCATCTGCTCACTGCTGTGGAGGCGGTTAACGGAGGCAGTGAACTGCATGGCCTCTCGGATGTTCCCTTCTGGAACAAACAACTCAATGATGGGTGCCGGCTCACCGGGATCGGCGGCAGCGACAATCACCGCCCGCTGACTCCGCCGGATCAGCCCAGCTCGGTGGGAAGCCCGACGACGGTCATCTATGCCACCGAGCTTTCAGTGCCCGCGATTCTCGCCGGCATTCGCGCGGGCCACGTCTTCATCGATACACAAGGCACGAGGGACCGGCTGCTCGAACTGACGGCGCAGACGGGAGCACAACAAGTGCATGCCGGCGATGCGATGACCGCGGCGCGCGGCGCAACGGTCGACTTCCAGCTGCACGTGACAAATGCGGCCGGTGGAAAGATCCGGTGGATCGAAGACGGCCAGGAGATAGCTTCGGCCGGCAGCGCGGAGATCTCTTCAGCGAATGAGACATTTCCGCTGACCTGGACCAGCGATGGCCGGCGCCACTGGTTGCGCGCGGAAGCCACCGGCGCGGATGGGAAGCTGTGGCTGCTCGGCAATCCTGTTTATATCAACTGGGATTTCGAGAACGCATGCAATGCGCATTGAGGAGCGAAGCATACGGCGGCAAGGATTTCTGCGGTTCCGCTGCTTTTGTCGAAGCAGAACAAATGCATCGTAGTGACAATTTGCAAACAATCTTGCTGCGCAATCCTACTAGGATCGGGTGCCAGGGAGTAAGGCATCATGACAGCAAGACGGGCATTGGTGTGCGGGGCGGGCGGTTTCATCGGCAGCCACATGGTGAGGCGCCTGCGGGCTGAGGGTTATCGGGTGCGCGGAGTGGATCTCAAAGAGCCTGAGTTCAGTCCCTCCGCCGCGCACGAGTTCGTTGTCGCCGATCTTCGCCTTCGCGCCAGCTGGGATGCGCTTCTCGACGAGGAAACGGACGAGGTGTACCAGTTCGCGGCCGATATGGGCGGCGCGGGTTATATCTTCACCGGCGAGAACGATGCTCACGTGATGCACAACTCGGCCCTGATCAATCTGCACGCCGCCGAATTTGCGGTGCAGCGCCGGGTGAAGAAGATCTTCTACTCCTCTTCGGCCTGCATCTATCCGGCGTATAACCAGGAGGACCCCGATCATCCGAAATGCGCCGAAGAGACAGCGTACCCCGCGGCGCCGGACAGCGAGTATGGCTGGGAAAAACTCTTCAGCGAGCGGCTCTACCTTGCCTTCGCGCGCAACTTCGGCCTCGATGTCCGGGTGGCGCGCTTTCACAACATCTTCGGCCCCGAGGGCACGTGGCGCGGCGGCAAGGAGAAGGCGCCAGCCGCGCTCATCCGCAAGATTGCCGAACAAGAAGACGGCGGCACGATTGAGATGTGGGGCGATGGCAGGCAGACGCGCTCGTTTCTCTATATCGATGAGTGTATCGAAGCGGTGCGCAGGCTGATGGAGAGCTCGTTCGCGGGCCCGGTGAACATCGGCTCGGAAGAGAGGGTCAGTATCAACGAGATGGCCGCGATGATCATGAAGATCGCAGGCAAGAGGATCAGGATCAGGCATGTCCCCGGCCCGACCGGCGTGCGCGGCAGGAACTCCGACAACAAGCTGCTGTGCGAGCAACTCGATTGGGAGCCCACGCAGAGCCTCTTCGCGGGGTTGGCAAAGACCTATCCGTGGATTGAAGCGCAACTGAACGCGGCCCATTGGAACAGATCGGCTGAAGCCGTTGCGGCGGCCGCCGGCTGACCGCTTTCGAATCAGCTTTCGAAATCGGCGCGCTGCGAAATCGGCGCGGCGGTTTTTGAAAGCACCGGGCCGGGCGGCCTCAGCGGGGCGGCTCGTATGGCTCTACGCGGAGAAAGTTAGTGAGGATGTCGCGCTCCTCGGGCGAAAACTGGCCCTGGAACCGCGCGGAGTTGAGTACTGTCTGCCGCTGATCCGGGGGCACGGAACGCAGGTCCCGGAAGGCCCCCTTCATGATCTGCTGGCGGTCTGGAGGCAGCGTCGCAAATTGGCGGCTGGCCGTGTTGAGACCCATGCGTTCCTGCGGTGACAGGCGCTCCAGCAGCTCATTGCGCGCCAGGCGGCGCTCCCGCTGCTGCTCAGGCATCTGGTCAACCTGATGCAGCTGTTGCACCAGCCGCTGCTGCTGGCCGGGAGGCAGGCGGTTGAAGCTGGGATCGTTGCGCAGCAGCCGCTCCTGATCTTGCACCGGAAGTCCCTGATGCTGGTTGAGCCACGACTGCAGATGTCCCGGAGGCGCATAGCCGCCATAGCCGTTCGCGCGTCCTGCGCCGGGGTAAGCAGGCCGGGCGTAACCGCCATTGAAATTGGCGTTGGGATATTGACCGGGCGCGGCGGGCCGATAACCGGATTCAGGACGCGCCGCCTGGTTTGGCTGGAATCTTCCCTGCTGTTGGCCCATCCGCCGCTGCGCATGGGGTTGAGCGGGACGGGAACGGGACGCGGAAAAACGCGGAGGCGCAGCGCGCGGCGCTTCCCTGCGCTGGCCGCGCGCCGAAGCCGCAGACAGACACAGGAACAGGATCGCCGCGCCCCAGACCACCGGACGCATCCTCTCCGCGCTCGCATTCCTGTTCACAGTCTTTCCCCCGGCCTTTTGGCCGCAAAATCATCGATGCAGTTCCTGATCGGTTCCTAGTCTCCGTTTTCCCTAGTCTCCGTTATTGTTCGTGGAAAGAGCTTCCATCTGGTCCAGCAGCTGGGCGTTGTTATCCAGGATCTGCAAATCGTGGACCACCGCCGCCTGACTCGCCGGCTGGACTGGCTTGTTCCAGTCGGTGAGATCCAGATACGTTCCACCGCCGATGAGGAGCATGACCGTCAGCGCCATCGCCGCAAGCGGGCGCACATGGATTCCGGGCCCATAGGCAAATCCGGCGCGCAGACGCGCGAACCGGCGGGCCAGCCAACCGGCCGGCGCGGCCTCGCGCTCTTCGCGCATCCGCGCCTCAAACCGGGTGAGAAAGTAGGGGTTCGGCTCAGGAGCCTGCCAGGTATCCAGCAGCGCCATGGTGGCCTTCAGCTCATCGAGCTGGGCCCGGCAGCCGTCACACTCCGCAACGTGCACTTGAACCTTGGCAGGCACGGATTGTGGATCGAGCAGCAGGTCAGCCAGCTTCGATTCCATTCCGTTGCAATTCGACTTCATCTGATTCATGATTGCCACCCCGCTCTCCGCCGGTCGATTCCGCTTGTTGTCCGGCTTCTTTCCACTTAAACGAAATCCTTCAATTTGTCCCGCAGCGTCTGGTAGGCGCGAAAGAGCAGCGACTTGGTCGCCGACTCGCTCAGCTTGAGCACCTCACCGATCTGCCGGTAATCCATTCCCTGATACTTGTGCATCAGCACCGCCATCCGCTGCCGCTCAGGCAGCGCCATCACATGGCTGCGAATGGCGGCCATGCGTTCATCCCGCAACAGCCGCTGCTCCACCGTGGGCACATCGTCGGCCAGGTCGGGCGTCGTGCCGGTCTCCTCGTCCGGAGCATCCAGATAAATGGTCTGCGCCGCCCGCTCATGCCGGGTGTCGCGTGCGTGATTCACGGCCAGGTTGGTCGCAATCCGGTAGAGCCATGTCGTAAACCTGGCCTCGGCGCGGTAGCTGTCCCTGGCTCTATAGACGCGCAGAAATACCTCCTGCGCCAACTCCTCGGCGACTGCCTCGTTATGGACCATCCGGTAGAGGAAGTGAACCATCGGCCGGTGATACCTGCCCACCAGGTAGTTGAAGCTCGCTTCGTCCCCCGCCGCCACACGCAGCATCACGGCTGCATCGCTGGCTGGATCCACGTCTCCGCGCACGCCCAAACCGGCTTCCGCCGGATTCGAGCCCGGATTCACGCGGGGACTCGCCCCCAGGGCCGAGCCCGCCACCAGGGCCGGATTGTCCAGGACCATGGTCGCCATATCCTCTGGAACCCCATCCCTGGGCAAAGGTTGCGCCTCTTCAGCCGTTTCCGGGGTGGAATTTCCTTCTTCAGGGCCACCACTTAGAGGACGGTTCGAGCCGCCTCCAGGCCGCGCCGAGCGGGCCGAAGAAGATGGAAAACGGGGGTACGGACAGGTGATTTCCCCCTGAGCGCCGACGACCATCCCCGGGCCGGCGGGCTCGAGCGCACCGGAGCTGCCCCAGGCAAATCCAGGCCAGCTAACATCGTCCGCAGGCCGAAAAAAAGGTCGCAAGGCCGCCCTCCACACAGCGGCGGACGCGCCAGTCTTTCGGTTTGATTTCAAGCTCCAGAACATGCCGGGGTTCGCACACGGCCAGCGCCCTTCCCCACGGTTCGCGGGTTGGCCCTAACGCCCTGCTGGTGTTACTCTACCCTACGGGATGACCCGCTGGCGCGGTCTTTTCTGTCCCCCTTTTCGGGCGCTTAACTCAGCGGTAGAGTGCCACCTTCACACGGTGGAAGTCGCAGGTTCGAATCCTGCAGCGCCCACCATGGAATCAACAATTTATAGCCTGTTTCCTGGTGGCCTTGGCAGCATTTGGCCGCAAACGCGCGACTCCCTTTTTGGAGTCCCCTCCTTTCTTGAGCATCGCGTACCTCGATCCGACCATTTCTTGTACGCTTTCCGGCAGCTCCTGCAAACAGCGGAGGCGAAGGCCACATTGACCTTCGCCTGAATTGCGCCGCACCGCGTGACGGAGTTATAGCGGTTCTCCAATTGCTGTACACCGAAGGCGCGATTCCGAGTGGCTTTTTCTTCAAGAAAAAGCCACTTTGCACGCCACCGGACAATGCACGTGATTTGGGGACCGCTCTAGAAGTAAAACTTCCCGGCGAACTGCCAGATGCGGCCCGCTCCGTTGTTTGATCTGGTGCTGGTGACGGTGCCCCAGCCTCCGGTCAGCGACTCACTGGTGGGGGTAGTGTAGTTGGTTACGCTCGGATTCGACGGCTGCATGTGGTTAAAGGCGTTTATAGCTTCTCCCTCGATCTCGAGCCGCGTGCTTTCGGTTGTCTTGAAGGATTTGTGGACGGCAGCGCTCACGTTGTAAAACCCAGGGCCATAAATCTGATTCCCTCTCACGCCCAGAGGAGAGAAATCCAACTGACCGTTCGATTGCACCGCTTCCTCTGGCGCGGTGAACGCCGAGGAGTTCCAGTAGCCGTTGACCTTGGTGCGAGGCTTGTCCTTCGGACCCGGTCCGTAGAGATGTTCGCCGGGCACCGTCGGTGCGTAGCAGTTGAAGTTCGTGGAGTTGGCTTGAAACCATGGGCCGGTGAAGGTCGGGTTAGCGCCGTAACCGTTGGTGCCCTGACAAGTGATGTTGTTCAACGTGCCGGTCGAGGCAATCCAGATGGGGTCGAATTTCCACCCGCCTACGATCGCGTCCTCCCATCCATTGGAGTGGGCGAGCCAGCGGGCACCCTGTCCGAGAGGCACGTCATATTCGCCCCACAGACGGAATATGTGGGTGGCGAGGTTGGTGCAGCGGTCGTAGTCGGAACGGTAGCCGCCGAAGCCAATCACCATCGGCGCCCGGCCGTTGCCTGGTCCACCCGAATTATTCTCGCCGCCCTGCGCGTCGGACCAGCAACGGGCGTAGGTGTAGTTGGCGTCCATATTAAAGTCTTCCGCAAAGCGATGTTGATACTCCGCCTCGCCCGACTGGTAGTTGCTTATCTGGTTGGTGGGGTCCATGAGGGTATTAAGCGCCAGGTTTGGGAAAGGCACGACGTTGCCGTCACCGTTCGCCATGGCTGGCGTGTTTTCACAATAGGGGTTGGACGCGAGCTGCGCGGAAGTACACGCCGACACGGCACTGGTGTTGGTGGTCAGCAGTTCACGGGGTGAATTATGGTAAGGACCGAGTGTATCCAGATGCTTGCCGAGATTTCCTACATACCGGCCCGTCACCGCGTCGTTGTTCGTAAACTGCCACTCCAGTGCGAAGTCGAGGGTCATGACGTTCGGCACTTTGTAGTGATATTGCTTGCCGTAAAGGGTAAATGAACCCAGGGGCAGAGATGCGGCGAGCGGGTTATCTAAATCGATAGTGCCAAAGGTGTTCTCCATCGTCGCCGAGACGTTGTTGCCGGTGCCGATCAACTGCGGCGTGTATGCATTGGAGGCGGAACCGCTCTTAACATTGAACGTGAAAGGATAGTTGGTGCCCAGGGTGCCGCCATATCCAACCGACCCGAAGGCGCCGTAGGCAATGCCGCCTCCCACTCGCGCCACAAGGTTCGGCCGGATGCGGTAGGCGATGCCCAGGCGCGGGGCCCAATTGGCTATCGGCATATCGTTGGCGGTGTTGTTTGGCTCGCAAACGATGGGGATGTTGTTGTAAGCCAGGAGGCCTGTGAAGAAGGAGGACATGGGTGTATTGCAGCCGCCATGCGCGATGAAATAGCCGCTGCCCCCGGGTTGATTCCCGTCAGCGCCGCCCATCCAGAAGTTGGCTTCCTGGCCGCCGTTGGAGGAATAAGGCGCAAAGTGTTCGTAGCGCAGCCCAAGGTTAGCCGTCAGATTGGGCCTGAGTTTCCAGGTATCGACGGCGTAAAGGGCAACATACGGCGCATGGTAGGTAGACTTTGTCCAGTTGTTGCCGATAAAGGCGGACGCTCCACCAATGAGATTGGTTGCCGTGCTGAGCCCGCCGGCGGCCGCATAGCTGGAACTGGCCACGTTGGAACCTGGCGCCAACAGAAAATCCGCCAAGCCGGTGTCGGTGTCGCCGGAGTTGGGTGTATCGGAGTACTGGCCGTTGTAGGTGAAGCTGCCTTTACCGGACGATATTTGAACGATGTCGCCGTAGGTGAGATTGAGTTCAGCTCCGAATTTCAACTCGTGCCGGCCGGCGATCTTGGTCAGGTCATCGGAGAATTGCCACGAACCAACCTTCTGCCAAGTGACATTCGCGCGAGAACCAAAGCTCGATATACCGCTGTCCACGGTAAACGTGGGCAGGCCGCCATTGTCGGTGGTTTGCGGGATGCCTTGGATCCCGTATTGCGCGGGGGTTCCATACGTGGTGTCGATGCTGCCTGGGTCCGTGCGCGTGTTCCAGTTGTGCTCCTCAGACGCTCTGAACTGGTTGATGAGATTGGGATTGAAGACGTGGGTCTCAGTGAGGACGACCATGTAAGTCGGGTTGGTCGTCCAGAAACTGACGTTGCTGCCTCCCTCAATGACGCCGGGGAACGGGGGCGAGGGATGATTGATCGAGTTGTAATGGCTGAAGGTTCCGAAGAGTGAATCGGTAGCGCTGATGGTGTGGTCGATTCTCACGTCGTACTGTTGCGTGTCGATGGTCTGGGGCAGGATGGCGAAGTAGTTGCTCCCGTAGTAATGGGCCGGCTGGTTGGCCCCTGGAAATAGTTTGAGCAGCGCGACAGCATTGGCATCGAGCCGGCCGGCAGGAAGCTGATTGAAGCAACTGGGCGCGTAAGTGGGCTGGCTGCCGTTGGCCTTGTTATACGTGGAATTGAAGTACACGGTCCCAGCCAGACTCGGACAGCCCGCGCCGGAGATGAAGGGATCGCGGACGATGGCGTACTGCTTACCGTTGATAGTTGGCGCGTAGCCCACTTTGCAGTTGGTCGCGAGGCCGGTGACCGAATCCACCGAGCCGCAGGGAACCGCGCGCGTGGTGGCCGGATCGAGCATCATGCCTATTTGGAACCATCGGCCGAGCGCGTCTTGCTTCTCCGAGACCTGGGGGCTGGCAGTTGCGGCCTGGTTGCTCAGCGTGAGCGTGTCTGACATGTTCGAGAAGTCGCTGCTCTGCATCAAGGTTGTCGGGACTGTGCCGGTAAAGTTCGACGTGTTGGTATAAAGGGTGTGCTGATAATCGACGGTGAAGAAGGTCTTATTGTGGCCGTTATAATGCGGCAGTAATACCGGCCCGCCGAAGATGCCGCCAAACGAGTTCTCTTTGTATCTGCCCGGCCGGTTCGGCAGGAGTGGGCTTCCTGTCACCAGTTCGTGCAGTTTAGTGAAGTAGTCGTTGGCGTTGAACATGTCGTTTTCGTCGTACTCCCAAACCGAGCCCTGGAACTTGTTGGTCCCCGTCTTGGTGGTCACGTTCACGACCGCGCCATAACTGTGGCCGAGAGAAGCGCCGTTATCGCCGGTCTGAATTGAAAACTCCTGGATGGCGTCGGGGATGGGTGGAATCGTGATGCCCCCGAAGACCTCCGCGTTGTCGTCGGCGCCATTGAGGCGGACATCGACTTGCCCGCTTTCTGTGCCGTGCACAAGAAACGTGCCGGTGTTATTGGGGCTGCCTGTGAACTGGACGCCCGCCGCCAGGGTGGCCAACTCCATGAAACTCCGTCCACCGCTGCCGCCGAAGATGGGAAGATCGTTCGCCATCTTGCTATCAACGCTCATGCCCAGCGAGGCATTTTGCGCCTGCAGAAGCGGCGCAGATGAAGTAACGGTGACCGAGGAACTCGCCGCGCCCACTCTGAGGGTCACGTCATCCGTATCGGTGGCTCCAATGTGAATTGAGATGCCGGTCACCACGTAATCTTCGAACCCCTTCGCCTCGACCTTGAGCGTATAGATTCCCAGGGAAACCAGGGGGAAGGTATAGGCTCCGGCGGATGTCGATACGGCCTCCTGCGATACGCCGGTGGCTGTATTGGTAAGTGTGCATCTTGCGCCCGCCACCAGCGCTCCGGTCGGGTCCTTGATGGTGCCGGTGACGCTGCCCTGGTCAATGCCCGCCTGGGCATGGAGCCGGCTGCAGGAGAAGATCGTGAGGATAGCGCAAAGGATGGCCAGCGCGGTTCTCATGTTGGGTTTGCGCGCCCCTTCGCCTTTGGCGAGTTCGACGGACAAAGCCTCCGCGGTCCGGATCGATTGTGCGTGAACAAGGGAGCCGTGGTTTGGTTTTTGAATATCTGGCTGGTCGTGGTTCATCCCGTCCTCCTAGAAAATGGTTCGTAGATCGCGTTTCTGTTTGGTCTCAAAACCAGGCGCCCCCGAACAATCTGCGTCCGGTAGCGGCTTTGCTCCGCGACGGCTGCGGGGGCTTTCGATGGCGAAGAGACTGGCGGTCGAGCCGCATGTGCTTCCAAAGATTTTTGCGCCTTTGCAGTGAGCCTCCCCTGGTTGCAGGAGAGTTACAGGAGACGATGCATCCGCCAAGCGGTGACAACAACAACGATGGGGGCGACCGTCTTTGATCCGCCGCCCATACTCATCCCCGCACTGGAGTTTTGTGAAGTGAATTAACGGGTAAAAAATCGATTGTAGATTGGAATCGTTTTTTGGCTCGCTTCACAGTATAAGAACGTGATCGGGAGACCGTTCTCTCACCATATTTTGGTACGTGTGCAAAACGCCGGACCATCCCCGGGCGTCGTGAGCGGCGGTCAAGTTGCGTTTGCAGCGTAATCCCCGCGATTTTCTGGCCGATTCGCTCTTGCCACCGGCGGTCGGAAGGCAACGGCTCCCAGGAGTTGTGAGGACCACGGGCTTCAAGGCGAGACGATAAGCGGCATCGGTGTACGGCAACGCGGGCGAGGGAACCGAAGAGATATTTGTTCAAGCTTTCGGGCTCCGTCCGATGATCCAGCGACCATTGCAAGCGTAAAAAATTTACAGTAAACTTACTCGACGTGTCAGAAGCAACCTCATATTCGGCCGCACAAAGTCACGACAGCGCATCTATGAGCTTGCCGGCAGAGCAGAAACGCGAGTTGGTTCGGCGTGTGGCCGATAGCAAGGCATTTGGCCGGTCGTCGGCGATGCGCGCCTTCCTGCTTTACATTACGGATCAGGCTATCTCCGGGAAGGCTGAAAAACTGAAAGAGCAGACGATCGGCACTCATGTGCTGGGTCGAAAGCCGGACTATGATCCGGCGGACGACAACATCGTGAGAGTCCGTGCCCACGAGCTGAGGGGGCGGCTGGAGAAATACTTCGCATCCGAAGGCCTCGCGGAGCCAGTTGTAATCACCATCCCCAAGGGTTCGTACATGCCGGAGTTCGCGCCACGGAAGGTGGTCCCGGTTGAAGCTCCTCTGACCCCGCTTTCTGCGGTGGAGATAACCGTATCCGGCCCCACAGCCCCGCATCCCATGGAGACGGCGCCGGCGGCAACCAAGAATGAGGCGCAGCGGCGTCTGCGGAAGTGGCTTTTTCAGGCATCGATCCTCCTGCTTACCGCTGCCGTTTCGGCCGTTGCGACCCGATATACAGTGCGCCGGGGCATCCACACCAGCGAGGTTGAGCCGGACGGAGCCATGCACGATTTTTGGGCGCAGTTCTTCGTTCGGCCCAACGAAGAGTTGAAGATCATCTATTCGGATACCAGTTTTGCCCTGTGGCAGGACCTGAATAACAAGACTCTTGGTCTGGGCGACTATATCAATTATCGCTATCTCAACGTTCCGGACAATAATCTCTTCAACGAAGCGGCGCGGCGGGTTACCAGCCCGGCCGACATCTCTGCCGGCGTGCAATTAGCGACTCTGACCTCGGAATTCGGCGGGTACGTGGCTCTCCAGTTCGCCCGGGATATAGACGCGGAATTCCTGCATGATGGCAATGTCGTACTGCTTGGAAGCCACCGCTCCAACCCTTGGGTAGAGGTTTACGAGCCGAGTCTCAACTTTCAGGTAGGGCAAGACCCACATTCGGGCGCGCCCGTAATCCGAAATCTTTCTCCTCGCGCGCGCGAAGCTTCAATCTATGCAATTCCGGCGATGTTCGACACCCAAAGAACCGAGGAAAAAGTCTATACGAGTTACGGCGTGATCGCTCTGCTGAAAGGCTGCGGCAGCCGGGGCCTCACGGTGCTCGCCGAGGGATTGAACACGCAAGCCACACAAGCCGTCGGAGATATGATCACGAACCCGCAGCGGCTGACCGCCTTGCTCCACGCCATTGGACATAAGCCGGGCACGAGCGTGACGCCCTTTGAGGCGCTGATCCAAGTCACATCGATGCCCGGCGGCTATGACAACCCCCAAGTCATCGCTTTCCGCCTCCGGCAGCCCGAGTCCTGCGTAGGCAGCTGAATTTTTTCGCACCTCGCTTCGTGTCCTCCCGGCATTCCATGGCCGGCTTCCGAATCTGACCCCAGCCGAGCTGTTTGAGAGACCGGTCCCGGCCCAGGCCATCTGTGCAGCCGCTCCCCGAGGCTGGGAAGCAAACGCATTCCGTCAGAGCGACGAAGAACCAACACCGTCTTCATCACCGGCGCTGCGGGAGGCTCGAGTCAAAAATCCAGAAATCGAAGCGGATTCTTGGCAGCAACGCGGCTCGCAGAGCGTAAGATAAGACCGTTTCGGAACGTATCCATTTTCCGCCTCCAAAATTCTTGCCTGCGAAGAGAATCTGCAGGCAAGAGTGGTTTGTGTTTTCCACCCATGCGGCAAGAGAGAACGCCGCAAGGACGGGCACGAGAGGGAGGGGTGAATCTGGCTGGGTAGGAAAAGGAGATTGGCTATTCCGCGCGGGATCAGTTGCTGCTTGGTCGCTGTTTTGATTTCCATTCCGGGGTGTGCCGCGGCGCAATCGGCTTCAGCGGGTTTTACTCCCACCATTCGCACTACAACCAACCTCGTGGTCGTGGATGTAGTGGCGACCGACGCGCAGCAAAAACCCATACAACACCTGACTGCATCCGATTTCACGATTCTGGAAGATGGCCATCCCCAGACAATCCAGGCGTTTGAGGAGCATGCGTCAGGCTCGCCGGAGTTGCTGCCGCCTGTGCCCAAACTCGCGCCCGGCAACTTCACTAACTACTCAGCCGTGCCCGTCAATGGCGCGCTTAACATACTTCTGCTCGACAAGTTGAATACGCCGATGGATGCACAGGGCGTGGTCAGGGACCAGGTGCTGAAGTATCTGAAAGGCGCCCCGGCGGGTACGCGGATAGCCATCTTCGCGCTCGGCACGCAACTCAGGTTGTTGCAGGGGTTCACATCGGACCCAGCGGTGCTTCGCGCGCTTGTAGAGGGCAAGAAGGGACTTCCGGGGAGTTCCCCTCTGATGACTAATTCTGTATCCGGAGACGAACCCGGCGCCGACGACGCGATGATGGATACTGCGAGCGATGCTCTCGGCAATACTCCCGACGCCGCGACGGTGATGGCGAACCTTCAGCAGTTCGAGGCTCAGCAACAGTCATTCCAGTTCATGCTTCGCGCCCGTTACACGCTGGACGCGCTCAACCAGATGGCCCGTTACCTGAGCAGTCTGCCGGGCCGCAAGAACCTCATCTGGTTTTCCGGCTCATTTCCCCTCAGCGTCCTCCCCGATGGAGACCTTCAGAATCCTTTTTCCGTTGTCGCTTCGGCTGAGGAGGAGTACAGGGAGACGGTCGATCTGCTTGTCCGCAGCCAGGTCGCGGTCTATCCCATCGACGCGAGAGGGCTGATGACGGCGCCGATGCTGAGCGCCGCAAACTCCGACAGCCGTTACGTGAGAGATCCTGCCGCCTTAGGCAAAGACGAAGGGAGTTTCTTCCGGCAGACAACTGCCGAACAGAGCACGATGAAACAAATGGCCGCGGCGACGGGCGGCGAGGCCTTTGTGAATACCAACGACCTGAAAGCGGCCATCAGCAAAGCTATTGAAGCCGGCTCCAATTACTATACGATCGCGTACACACCGACAGACCAGAATTCGAACGGCGATTACCGGAAAATCGAGGTCAAGCTCAAGCGCGAGGGAACGAAGCTGGCCTATCGCCGCGGCTATTATGCCGACGGGGGCACCGGGGACGGGCATGAAAATCAAGCGAAGAACTCCAACACCGGTCCGGCGCCTTACAGCGCCATGCATACGGCCATGCTCTACGGTGCACCGGACCCTGCGGAGATTGTTTTCATTGCCAATGTGCGGCCGAGCGGCGGAGATAAAGAGCCGGCGCCGGCCGCCGGGAACCAGGTCGCGGCAAAGACCTCCGGTCCTTATCGCCGCTACACAGTCACCTTCATCACAAATCCCAAGGATCTCAATTGCGCTGAGACCCCGGACGGCGAGCATCACTGCGCGGTGGAGTTTCTGACCTTTGTCTATGACGCCGATGGCGCGTTGGTCAATGCGCAGACCGACGGCATCAAGGCGAACTTTATGCCTGCGCATTACGCTTCTTTTCTCAAAAGCCCGCTAGTCTATCGCCAGCAGATCAGCGTTCCGGTGAAAGGGGAGTATCATCTCCGCGTCGGTCTGCACGATGACAATTCAGATCGTGTGGGCGCTCTGGATGTGCCCATCGCGGCGGTCGCCGAGCTGGCGCCGATTCCAGCGGCAGCCACTGCGGCTGGAAAGGGATCGCGGGCTGCGCCGAAGTAAAAACACGGCCGCGCTGGTGCTATCGCGCTTCCTCTGTTCCGGTACACGTTTCTGAGGCGGAGGCGCGGCTGGATTCGAGTCTGGATTCGAGTAATGACTGAAGCTGGTCCAATCTTGATTGCCTGAACCGGCACTTTCTTCCTCTGATCTGTGACCGATCACAGTGGGGATGGGTGGCGGGCACGTCGTGAACTTCAGACCGGACTCTCAAGATACTTTGTCGGTCAGGTATACCACGGACGACCCTTTTCTGCGTTTTCTTCCCTGATATGCAGGAGCCGGGATTCCGCCCGGCTCCTCTTGCCAGCTTTTTGCAGACGTATGGACGTGCGGGAAGAAATGCCAAAAGGAAGGGAGGGGAGATTGATGGATTAGGGGAAGTGAACTGGCTGTTGAATTCAGTATAAGCCCTGAGGCCTTGCGGGCAGTATGGATATCCCTGCAGGGGAAGGAATTAGGGCCAGATGGAGGCGTTACTAAAGTGTTAACGGCCGCAGCGTGGAAGCTCGGCTTCAAACAGCCTTTGCGAAGCTAGGCGTCGGCGAGCTTCTGCGCCTCATTGAGCCGGGCTGCGCGCTCAAGCTTTGCGGCGAGAGTTCTCAGTTGTAATTCGAGTGAAATCGTACTCATCTTTGCCCCGTCGATCTCGACCTCGGTCAGATCATTGTCATAGGCGACGGCAGCAAAATCAGAGGCTTTCTTCAAGAGGAGTATGGTCTTCTGCGTCAGGTCCTTCATTTGGGTCCGCTCGTGGGTTCAGGCTGCGTAACGGGAGGAGGGAAACGGCTCCATGGGGATCCGCCGGGGCTCTCGGCGAAGCTTTTCGACAATCTCCTTTTGGATCTCGAGGACGTAATCCTGTGCCTCGAGTACCTGCTTGCGGAGTGTAGTGTCAGTTTCTACGCCAATGGATCGTTCAATCTCAATTAATTTCTCAAGCAAGATATTGACGCTCATGGGAACCCCTTTAGTGTTAGCAGTATGCTTCGAATGGCTCCCGGTTGGATGTGATTGAAATCACTTCAGTGGGCTTGCCCTGATCTGGGCGTTTACCCTGGCCTGCGCGGGCATGCGGAGCACCGGCGCAGCCGACCACGGAAAATGCGAGGGCAGGCGCTACGCCAGCGGGCAATGGCAATCGCAATCGCTCAGCGTGCCGAAAAACAAATCGGCGGATTTCAATCGCGACGTAGCTGCGGGAGAACTCAGCCAGCGATAAGGCGCAAGAGGAGCGCGACCGCCGCTCCCGAACCCAGCGCTAAGCTACAATGGTAGATGGGCTAAGGCCAATATTTTTGCGGTATCCACGCAAGCAAATCAAGGAGCATCCCGTCTATGGCGATTCCCGCCACCCAAATGCGTCCGGGCATGATCATCAAGCATAACGACCAGCTTCACCTGGTCTTCAAGGTCGAGCACCGCACCCCCGGCAACCTGCGCGCCTTCATCCAGGCCAAACTGCGCAATCTCCGGACGGGCGCCATGTTCGAGCATCGTTTCCGCTCTGCCGACGCGATCGAAAAGGTTGTGGTGGACGAGATAGACATGGAGTTTCTCTACGCCGACGGCGACGATTATTACTTCATGAACCCGGTGGACTACGAGCAGACCGTCCTCAAGGGAACGACGCTGGGGGATGCGGTGGAGTATCTGACGGCCAACCTGCAGATCAAGGTGAGCTACCATGACGGCCACCCGGTGGGCATCGAGCTGCCGTCCTTTGTCGAGCTGCAGGTGGTGGAGACAGAGCCGGGGCTGAAGTCGGCGACGGCTTCAAGCGTGACCAAGCCGGCCAAGCTTGAAACCGGTCTCATCGTACAGGTGCCTCCGTTCATCAATGAAGGGGAAAAAATCCGCGTGGACACGAGCGAGGGCGCGTATATGAGCCGCGCGTAGGCAGCCCGGATCGGAAGTGATCTGGATCGGAAGTGATCTGGATCCGAAGTCATCTGGATCGGAAAAAGAGAGGGCGCCGGTCGCGGCGCCTCTTTTCTTAGCGCGCGTAATTCATCTGCTTCCGCTTGACCACTGCCGCGCGTCCGGTACTCGATGGTCCATCTCAAGAAGGAGATCGCTGATGCCCGTTCCCGCAGTCATCGCAACCGCTGCTGAAAACTACCGCCTTAACTCGCAGTTCCTTGAAAACTCGGTGAAGGATCTCTCGCCCGAGGAATGGCTGCGCCGCCCCGCCGCGAACATGAATCACATCGCCTGGATCGTGGGCCACATGGCCTGGACCCGCAGCCGACTCCTCCATTTCATCGACGTGGAATGGCCACAGCCCGCACTCGATCTTTTCCGACGCGGCGCCAAGCTGCAGGATGACTCGGTTTACCCGTCGCCGGAGTCACTCCTGGACGCTTGGCGCGAGTCGACGAGCGTCCTCAGTGCTGCCCTCGAAAACGTCAGCGAAGATGTGCTCGCCAAGCCGGTCACCCAAGGCCCGCGCAGCGCGGACGGCAAAATCAGCGGTATCGTGAATTTCCTGGCGATTCATGAGACCTATCATGGGGGACAAATCTCGTATCTGCGCTGCTGGCTGGGGCACAAGGGGTTGATGGGCTGACCGGTTTTGATCAGCCCGGGAGCAAGCTCAGTTTGCGCCGTCGGGCAGCGTGACAGGCGTGGCTTCGAGCAGCGCCTCAATGGGCTTGAGCGCTTCAAGCACGGTTGCTGAAACCGGTTCATCCACCTGCACCACGGCCAGCGCCTTTACAGGCTTGGTGCCGGCGCGCTCGCGTCCCAGCGCGAAGTTGGCGATGTTGACGCCCTGCTGGCCGAGGATGGTTCCGATCTTGCCGATCACGCCGGGCACGTCATAGTTGCGGCAGACGAGCAGATTGCCTTCGAGCGGCGTCTCGATGTCGATGCCGTCGAACTCAAGCAGACGCGGCTGCTCGCCATGAATCACGGTGCCGCTGGCGCGGCTTGAGCCTGTCGAGCCTGACCCCGCCGAGCCGTGCAGCGCGATGGTCAGCACGCTGGCTGAGCCGCCGCGATGGCTCTCCTGCTTTTCTTCGTGCACGCGGATGCCGCGTTCCTGCGCAATCGCGGCCGCGTTAATGCGGTTCACATTCTCTGAGCCTTGCAGCAACCCGGCGATGGCGGCGTTGCGGATCAATTCGGTCTTTACTTCAGTGAGCGTGCCGCCGTAGATGAGATGAATCGCATCAAGACCGCTTTGGCCCGCCTGCGCGAGAAACGCGCCCAGCCGGCCGGCGAGATCGATATAAGGCGCAAGCTGCACGTATTCTTCGTGGCTCAACGACGGCAGGTTCACCGCATTCTGCACCACGCCGAGCTTGAGATACTCGCGCACCTGCATGGCGATCTGCATGCCGACGGCTTCCTGCGCTTCGGCCGTAGAGCCGGCGATGTGCGGGGTGAGGATGACGTTGTCGAGGCCGAAGTAGGGCGAATCCTTAGGCGGTTCCTGCGCAAAGACGTCCAGAGCCGCTCCCGCAACGTGGCCGGATTTAAGCGACTCGACGAGCGCCGCATCATCCACCAGCTCGCCGCGCGCGCAGTTGATTATGCGCACGCCCTTCTTCATGGTTGCAAGCGTCTTGGCGTTGATCACGCCGGCGGTCTGCGGCGTGAGGCCCACGTGCAGGGTGAGATAGTCGGATTTCGCAAAGAGCTCGTCGAGCGAGACCAGGGAGATTCCGCTTTCGCGGGCCACGGCTGCGGAGACGAAGGGATCGCTGCCCACGATTTCCAGGCCGAAACCGCGCGCGCGCTTTGCCACTTCAAGACCCACGCGGCCGAGGCCGAGAATGCCGAGAGTCTTGCCGCGCAGCTCGGCGCCTTGCAGCGATTTCTTTTCCCATTTGCCGGCGTGCATGGTGGCGTTCGCCGCAGGCAGCTTGCGCGCGAGCGCGAGCATGAGGCCGATGGTGAGCTCGGCGACGGCAACGGCATTGGCTCCCGGCGTATTCATCACCACGATGCCGCGGCGCGTGGCGGCTTCTGCGTCGATGTTGTCCACGCCCACGCCGGCGCGGCCAATCACGCGCAGCTTGGGCGCGTGCTCGAGCAGCGCGTCGTCGACCTGGACCGCCGAACGCACTACGAGCGCGTCGGCCTCGGCGAGCGCGGCGGCCAGCCCCTCCGGCAACTGGTCATGCGTCTTCACATCCCATCCCGGCTCGGCCGCAAACACGGCCAGCGTTGCCGGAGAAACCTTCTCCGCCAGTACGATCTTCATCTTGTCTCCCTTGCTGGTGTCGCTCGGCGCGTAGGCGTCAAAGCGGATGCCCTGCTGCTCGCACAGCATGTCAAAGATGCGCACCACGGCGGCGTGAGGCTTGCCCTCGCCGCGCTCGTAGTTGGTGATGGAG
Organism: Occallatibacter sp.; assembly: GCA_036490385.1. GTDB lineage: Bacteria > Acidobacteriota > Terriglobia > Terriglobales > Acidobacteriaceae > Telmatobacter. The sequence continues at coordinate 340 of DASXDX010000009.1, read as the reverse complement.
TTGGGATGTACGCCCAGCTTCTCCGCCATCTGGTATTGGTAGAGGTCGAGCTGCTTGCGTGCGATGAGCAGCTTTTCTCCGAAGGATAGGTCTGGCATGGGGGTCCTCTCTGGGTGTGGCTGTTAGCGGGGTTAGCGGAGTTAGCCGCGCTGCGCGCGTGTTAGCGGAGTTAGGGAAAGCTTCATCAGCCTGTGCATCCCTACTAACTCCGCTAACTCAGCTAGCTCCGCTAACAACGCTAGCTCCGCTTTTCGCCGCTAGCTCCGCTGCGCTTTCGCGTACACTCCCTGCGCCGCCGCCACGGCTTGTCCGTAAACGACCGGCAGGCCCAGCGTGTCTT
>DASXDX010000010.1:0-1562 GCA_036490385.1 Occallatibacter sp. | reverse complement strand
CAAAAAGGCCTCACCGTCTTTGATCAATCCGTAGGCATCTTTCAGGTTGGCTTGGCCTTCTCGAATGGATTTGACCTCGGTACCGCGCAGGGCGATGCCCGCCTCGAACTTCTCCAGCAGGAAGTAGTTATGGCTGGCGGCGCGGTTCACGGACGCGTCCCGCGCACCGGAGGCGACCGGATCGCGTTCCTTGGCTTTTTGCGGGGCAGTCTTTTCCGGGCTAGTCTGCAGGGTGTGGCTGGTCTGCCGGGACATAGGCTTAAGTCTTATCCTAACATTCACATTCGCGGGGCCGGCCGCGTTCACTGCGGCACTGCGGCGCTTTGTTATAATCCCGCATCAGCGAGCCAGCTCTCGTGAAAGTGAGGCGCCAGTACGTGGGAGCGTCTCTGCACGGTGCTGTAAGCAGCGAGGCTCGAGTTCGTATGCGGTGGTCCGGAAATTGTGCGCATGCTTGCCTTTTCACCCTGTGGAGTTTCATGAACCGACGCACCCTACGCTGGACCCTCCCCATTCTTCTTCTGCTCACGATGCCGGCATTCGCGCCGGTTGTGCATGCCAAGGGCAAGTCGGCAAAGACGCTCTACAAGGACGGTCAGACGGCCGAGGCGAAGGACGACTACCTCGGGGCGTATGCAGCGTACGCGGCGGCCTATCAGAAAGAGCCGAAGAACCTCTACTACAAGACTTCCTATGAGCGGCTGAAATTCACTGCCGCCGCGGTGCATACGCACCAGGGCGAGAAGCTGCGCGACCAGGGAGACATGAGCGGTGCGATGACGGAGTTCGTGCGCGCCCTCGAGATCGATCCGGCCAATGAACTGGCGGAGCAGGATATCCGCCTGACCAAGCAGAAGCTCTCTGCCGCCCCCATCAATGAGCCTGCTGAAACGCCGGAGAGCGAGGCTCCGCTGGCCGACATTGCCTCCCCCGCGCAGCTGAAGCCGACATCGAACGAGCCCATCACCATCCATGCCTTTCAAGACTCGAAGGTCGTCTACCAGACGGTGGGCAAGATCGCGGGCATCAACGTGTTGTTCGATCCCGACTACACCGGCAAGCGGGTCCAGGTCGATCTGCAGAACGTCTCGCTGATGGATGCGTTGCACATACTGGGCGTGCTCACCAACACCTTCTGGCGGCCGGTTACCGACAACACCATCTTCGTGGCGCAGAACACCCGCGCGAAGCGGACGGAGCTGGATGCGCAGGCGGTGCAGACTTTTTATCTGTCGAACATGTCGCAGACCAACGACCTGAACGACATCCAGACCGCGCTGCGCAACGTGCTGACCAACGCGAAGCTCTATGCGGTGCCCAGCCAGGATGCGATCGTGATGCGCGCGACGCCGGATGAGCTGCTGCTGGCGCGCAAACTGATCGACGATCTGGACAAGGCGCGGCCCGAAGTGGTGGTCGATGTTGCCGTGCTCGAGGTCAACAAGAATCATGAGCGCAACCTCGGCATCATCCTGCCGCAGCAGATTTCGGCTTCTCTGCAGGGCACGACCACGACATCGACGACCGGAACCACAGGAACGACAGGGACCACCGGCACCACC
>DASXDX010000003.1:0-12863 GCA_036490385.1 Occallatibacter sp. | reverse complement strand
GTTCCAGTTGTCCTGCCAAGGGCACGGCTGGGTAGCGAAGTTCGGTTGTGATAACCGCTGAATGCATATAAGCGGGAAGCACGCCCCAAGATGAGATCTCCCTGAAGGGCCCAGGAAGACGACCTGGTTGATAGGCTGGATGTGAAAGCGTGGCAACACGTGAAGCTTACCAGTACTAATCGCCCGTTCGGCTTGTCCATAGAATTAACTCCGCGCAGTTAGAAAGCGCGAAGATACGATTCTTACAAGCCTTGTACCAACTCAATCAATTTCGTTTCTGGAGCGCGTTTTTGAGCGCGCTCCGGCAATTTCTTTGGCGCCAGATTGCAGACCGCGCTCCTCGAGTCTTCCGGGCGAAACTATCCGGAACACGAGTCGAAGCCGCGGCAGGCTGCGGACAACCATCCGCCAAGCGCCATCCAGAATTAGGGGCGAGCCAAGGGATCCTTCGCGAAGAACGCTCAGGATCTCGGCTCAGGGCTCGGACGCCCTGAAGACGCCTCGACTTTGCCGGTGACCATACTGCGAGGGATCACCCGTTCCCATCCCGAACACGGAAGTTAAGCCTCGCTGGGCCGATGGTACTGCACGGGCGACTGTGTGGGAGATTAGGTGATCGCCGGCATTAGTTCAGACAAAAGCCATCCCGACAGGGATGGCTTTTGTGCGTTTGGTAGATAGAATTCCGACTTCTCAATTACTCGATTTGAAGCACAGAGCGCGCTCTTGGAGTTGCGAAATTGTGCGATCCCATCCTTCGAGCACAAAACGCTCGAAGGATGGGGCACCATTTTCGTGCTGAGTCGAGAGTGTCTGGTTGAGGTTCGAGGTTTCCCACCTTAGGCGCAAAGACAAGAACGCGCCGAAGGTGGGGCACCCACATTTGGTTGATCGGGGCTGGAAATGGGGTAAGGGTGGCCCGCCTCAGCTTTTTTGTCCGTTCTTCCACGACTGAAGGTGTCCCATCGTCGAAGCAGTTGTATCGCGTCAAGGGTGGGGAAGCATTAACCGATCGACCGCACCAGCCGTTCCATTGCGTCTTCCTGCGCTTCGATCGACGCGACTAACTTGAATTGTGCGCGGCAGCGGTCGAGGTTCTGGCCTGCGCGGAGGACCTTGTAATAGGTATCGCCCGCGAGATAATCGGCGAGAAAGCGCACGCCCTGCTCGAAGGTGATCAGTTTTCCTGCAAATGCGAGAAGTTCCTTCTCTGCGCGGGTCAGGAATTCGCCGGCTGTGCTCAGGTATCCGCGCGCAATCGCTTCGAAGAAGGGAAATTGCAGGCCCACCCGCGAGAGATCCTGTTCATCTTCTTTCGCGGGACTCGCGGCGGTGCGCACCAGGTCGCCAAAGTCGTAAGGGGCGAGGCCCGGCATCACGGTGTCGAGATCGATGACGCAGATCGCTTCGCCGGTTCGGTCATCGAGCAGCACGTTATTGAACTTGGTGTCGTTGTGCGTGACGCGTTCCGGCAGGCCTGCGCCGAGCAGCGCGGCCGTCATCGGCTTCCGCTTGAGGGCAAAGGCGATCTCCGGTTCGGCGCCGGCCACTCGGCCTGCGGGATCCTGCTCGATCATCTCCTCTAAGACCGCGAAGCGCTTCGGCGTGTGATGGAAATCGGGAATCGTATCCTGCAAGCGCGGCGGAGGCAGGCCGGCGAGTTGCCTCTGGAAGCGGCCGAAGGCGCGCGCAGCTTCAAAGGCCTGCTCCGGTGAATGAATCTCGTCGCAGGTGTGCGCGTCTTCAATCATGCGGTACGCGCGCCAGTAGCCGCCGTCTTCGTCTACGTGCCAGGCATGGCCGTCACGGCTGGGAATCAGCGTCAGTACGCGGCGAGCGCGGTCGGGCTCTGCGGCGATCTGCGCGGCCACGTGCGCCGTGACCCGCTCGATATTTTCCATCACGGCGGCGGGGTCGCGGAAGACGTTCTGATTGATCCGCTGCAGAATACAGCGGGACGGATTTGAGCGGGAAGCTGCGTCCGGCCGATCGAAGAACGCGCAATAGGTGTCGTTGATGTGACCGCTCCCGTAGGGAACGGCGCGCCGGAATTCGCCTTCAATCTGGAATTGGCGCGCGATGCGGCTGAGGCCGGGCGCGCGGTTCATGACCAGAGTCTCTCGGGATACGCGCCCTCGCGGACGAGATGCCGGATGCTTGCGGCAACGCGCGGACCGTCTTCGCGGTAGGTTACGCCAAACCAGGCATCGCCGGTGCGCAGAACCCTTACCTTCGCCTCGCCGGCTGCAACCAGTTCATTTACGGTGTTGGGAAGATAACACTCACGCTTCAGCTCTCGGCCGTTCTGCTGCAGAAAGGCCTCAAAACGCTCACGCAGTTGCGCGAAGATTTGCGGCGTAAAGCCCCAGATGTTCATGGAGACCAGCTCATCGCCCGCGAGCGGGGTCACGCGGCCCTCGGCGTCGGTATTCGTTATCTTTGCAGCATCGCGGGCAATGCCCGTCATCTCGACCACGTTCTCAAGATAGCCGCTGCCGTTAATCCGGCATACTCCGCGCGCGACGGCTCCGAACTCAGAGAGGGTTTGCTCCAAAACGAATCCGACCATCGCGTAGCAACCAGGGGCCTTGTGCCCGGGGCCCGATTGCAGATGCTGCGCGAGCAGGCGATAACTCTCGGCCCCGTAGAAATCGTCGGCGTTGATGGACGCGAAGGGCTCGCGTATTGTATCGGCGGCCATCAGAATGGCCGGCGTGGTGCCCCAGGGCTTGGTGCGCCCGGCGGGCACGGTGAATCCGGCGGGTATCTTGTCCAGGGCTTGAAACACATACTCGGTGGCGATGCGTTTCTCGAACCGCCTGCCGACGGCCTCTCGGAACGGCTGCTCGATCTCTTTGCGAAGCACGAAGACGAGCTTGCCGAATCCGGCGCGGATTGCATCATAGACCGAATAGTCGAGGATGGTTTCGCCGGAGGGGCCCACGGGGTCCATCTGCTTAAGTCCGCCGTAGCGGCTGCCCATGCCTGCGGCCAGAATCAACAGAGTCGGAGCGGAGGGTGCACTCATGCGTTGCGGATAGTGTATCCGGTCAGCGATCAGGTGCCGACGGGCAGCGTGGGAATGCTTCCCTGCTGTTTGGCTTCCGCGACGACCGCATCCAGGTGCGCCAGCACTTCCTCCACGGTCATGGTGTACATCTCGCGCTGGGCGTCGTAGCCTTCTTCGATAAGCTGCTTGAGATAGCGGCCGGCGATCTGGGCGGCGAGTTGGTCGGTGATGACCTTGCCGCTGCGCTTCTTCTGTTCCACCCAGGCCAGGCAGGGCAGGGCGATCCACATCGGCTGGCCGTTCATGTCGAAGCGGATGTCGATGGCATCGGCGTGGCGCGTGGCGATGGCGATGATGTTGGCCTTCCAGGTGACGTGAAGGTCTTCCGCAGTCCAGCGGTCAGTTACGTGGAAGTCTTCGTACATAGCTCTAGCCTATCGCTCCGGCTTGCGCGGGGCAAGGGATGAGGGCGAAAGGTTGGGTGGGGGCCGTGCGATTCTCAGCTTCGGCACGAAAACTAAGATGTGCTAAGGATGGGGCACCGGGCCAAAAACATCTCGAACATAAGGCCCCCGGGCGGCGGCTGGTTGAGAGCCGTGCTTTCCCACCTTTGCGATAGAAACAAATCGCAAAGATGGGGCACGGAGTGGAATCGGCCGGATAAGGTCGCCCCGCTAGCGGCTGACACTGCAGATGCCGCGCTCCAGGGCCCCCGCTGGATCAAGGTGGCGGCACGCTGGTAGACTAATAGGGTTGCAGTTGCCGTGCCCCATCCGTGATTCAGCCGTTCGGCCCCGCCTGCAAGTCAATCAGCGAAGGACAAGAAGAACCCCGTGGATACTCAAACCCGTCACGCCCTCAAGAAAGACAAGTTTGCCCAGGCCGCCGCGACCAGCGCCAGTTGGGTCAGTGGTCACCGTTCCAGCGTTTTGCGCTGGGTGATTGGCGCCGCAGTCGTTCTTGTTGTCGGTGTCGCCGCGCTTGTTTACTGGAACGCGCGCACCGCGGCCGCCGACCTGGCGCTGGGTGCGGCGATGGATGTCTACAACGGGCCGCTGGCCCAGCCGGGCGAGCCATCGGAGCCGGGTGTGTACACCACGGCCGCCGCGCGCGCCAAGGAAGCCAATCGCGAGTTTGTCGCCGTGGCTCATGACTATAGCTTGCTGCCCGCCGCGGCCAAGGCGCACTACTTTGCCGGCGTAACCGATGAGGACCTGGGCCAGAGCGCCGAAGCCGAGAACGAGCTGAAGACTGCCGCCGGCTCATCGAACCGCAATCTCGCGAATCTGGCCAAGCTGGCGCTTGCCGGGTTGTATCAACAGACTGGCCGCGATGCCCAAGCCATCGATCTCTATAACGAGCTTGCCGCCAAGCCTTCCGAGACGGTCTCGTCCAGCGTGGCCCAGCTTGATCTTGCAGACCTGTATGCTGCGGAAGGCAAGCAGGAACAGGCGCGCATGCTCTGGGCGAAGATCAAAGACGCGGACAAGGACGGGGCGGCCGGCTCCATCGCCGCTGAAAAGCTCACCGCCAAGCAGTAGGCCCGACCGGCTGCCGGCATCTGTTTCCCACGGGGTAACTCCCGCTGGGAGCGGGTAGCGCGTGTGTGAGCGTTTTCCAATTTACCTGCGTCTGATGTGTATGAGCACCAGCCAGGCTATTTTCGCAGGTTGGATGGAGATCCCAAACAGCGCCGCACTGGATGACGCCCACGGCAGGGCGGAAGAAGCGGCCCTTGCGGCCCTGGTAGACCAATACGCCGGCGCGCTGTACCGGGTGGCCTTTTCCGTGCTCCGGAATCCGGCCGATGCGGAAGACGCAGTGCAGGAGGCATTCCTGCGCGTGTTGCGCCATCGCGACACGCTGGACGAGGTGCGCGATCACCGCGTGTGGCTGATCCGGATCGTCTGGAACATTGTGCTGGACCGGAAGCGCCGCGCGAAGACCCGCCCCGAGACCGACGACGTGGCCGAGCTGGCGCGCATATTGCCCGCCAACGGGCTTTCCGCCGAAGAGAGAGCCGCCGCCGCGCAGCATCATGCGCAGGTGCTGGGCTGCGTGGAGCAGCTTCCGCCCAAGGAGCGCGAGGTGCTGCAGCTTTCGGCTTTTGAAGAATTAACCAGCGTGGAGATTGCCGCGGTGCTTGGCATTACGGAGTCGAGCGTCCGCTCAAGACTTTTTCGCGCCCGCAACCTGATGGCAGGCCTGCTCAATCACTCGAGGAGTCTGCGATGAATTCCAACTCTCAAAACCCGACTGCCGCGAGCGGCGCCTCCCATGCAGCAAAGTGCGATGCGGAAGAGACGCTGCGCCTGATCGCCAATCTGCCTGTTCCCGGGGGATTGGAGGATCGGATTCACGCGGTGTTGCGATCGGCTCCCCGCCGCAGCACTTTGCTGGCGTGGCCTTCCCCGGTTGCGGCCAGCGGCTGGATGCGCGGCGCGGCAGCGGCAGCGATTGCGTTCGTGGTGGCCGGCGGCGGATGGAGCGTTTACTCGCGGGTGCAGCCAGGGCAGCCCGCGCACGGGGTGATCATGCCGCTTCATGTTCCGAGCTCGGGAAGCTTTTCGAGCGCGGGGGCCATGCGCACGCCGCAAATGCTTAACGGCCCGGTGCTGACTCATCCTGTAAAGACGCCTGCCGCCAACAGCAAAACAGCGAAGAAGCCAGCCGTGCATGTGCACCGGCCGTCCGGAGCCGCCGGCAAGGCGCAGCAGGCCTCTCCTGCGCGGTAGCGTCGAGCCTTCTTAACTCCAAAACATCGGGGGACATCGGGGGGACATGGGGGCTCGGGGACTATTGGGCAAACCTCAGGCCTTCCTGGTGAGCGCTCGAATCAGAATTCCCAACAGCGCCAGTACCACCGCACCCCAGAATGCCGCACCGAAGCCCTGCACTCGGAATCCGCGGACGACGCTCGATGCCACCAGGATCATGAGACCGTTGATCACCAGCAGAAAAATCCCCAGGGTGAGAATGCTCAACGGGAAGGTGACGATCTTCAGGAACAGGCCGATGGTGGCGTTGAGCAGGCCGATGACGAGCGAAGCGATCAGCGCCGGCCACAAACCATGCACGTAAAAGCCGGGCACGATCCGCGAGACGATCAGCAGGGCGAGCGCACTCAGCAACCATTGAAGCAGCAGTCCTAACATGGGTCTTTCTCCTTCGAACGGCCCTGTGCCGAGCCATGCAAGTTTGCCGGATGACCAGACCAGTGGCCAGAATCATTTGTCCAGGACCATTTTTCCAGGATCATTTGTCCAGGACCATTTGGACAGGACCATGTGGCCAGGCCATCCAGTCTATCTAAGCCGTTCTCCTGCTTAACATGCTATATCCAGCGCGCAAGGCGATCGTGGAAGCCTGATCCCTTCTTTTCAATTACCATCGCAATCAATGATGATCCGCTTCCGGATTTTTTCTTTGCTTCTCGCGCTTGCCGTGCCTTCGGCGGTCGCTGCGGCTAAGCCGCGGCCTATTCCGGTCAAGGTAGTGGTTGTGGCCATGTTCGAAGTAGGCGCCGATACCGGCGATGTGCCGGGGGAGTTGCAGTATTGGGTGGAGCGCGATCATCTGGATCGCGTTTACCCGCTGCCGGCGGGTTACCACGGCGTGCGCATGAACGGAGACGGCGAGATGGCGGTGCTCACCGGTCAGGGCACAGCACATGCAGCGGCGACCATCATGGCCGTGGGCCTGGATCCGCGCTTTGATTTCAGCCATGCCTATTGGATTGTTGCCGGAATTGCGGGCGGGTGCCCGGATCGAGTCTCATTGGGCTCGGTGGCGTGGGCGCGCTGGGTTGTGGACGGCGATCTGGGTTACGAGATCGATGCGCGCGAGATTCCGCCGGACTGGGAGACAGGGTATCTCCCTTTGCGCAAGAAACAGCCCTTCGAGCAGCCGGCGGAGCCACTCGAAGGACAGGTGTATGCTCTCAATCCCGGCCTAACCGATTGGGCCTTCAACCGGACGCGCAGCATGCAGCTTGAAGATTCCGATAAGTTGAAAGAGATTCGCAGCCATTTCGACGGTGCCGCTGCGCAGCGCGCGCCGTTTGTGACCATCGGTGACGAGATTTCGTCTTCGACTTACTGGCATGGGAAGTTGCTCGACGCGTGGGCGGCGCAGTGGGTGCCGTACTTCACCAACGGCAAAGGCGAATTTGCGACCACGGCGATGGAAGATACCGGCACGTTGCAATCGCTTGAATATCTGGCGCGCGCTGGACGCGTTGATGCGAATCGCATCCTGGTACTGCGCGCGGTGAGCAACTACGACCGGCAGCCGCAGGGCCTTACGGCGGCGGAGAGCCTGGCCAAGCAGAGGATCGGCGCCTATGCCGCGTATCTGCCGGCACTCGAAAGCGCCTATCAAGTGGGCCACGCGGTGGTGAATGAACTGCTGACGCACTGGACGGACTACGCGCAGACTGTCCGTCTGGAGCGGCCGGCGCCGTAATCTCGAGCGCGGGAGCGCCGGCCGCGGTGCTGCTCAAGCGGCGCGATGGGATGGATTCCGCTTCTCGCCGCGGTGTTGCAGGGCAGTGGCGTTATCGGCGCCGACATCGGTGTGGGGATCGGAGCTGGTGTCACCGGGAAGCCGCGTCTTCAGCGATTCGGGTTCGATGCCGGTGAGCGGCTCGTCGGATATGCCGCGAATCTCCGATGCGGCCCCGATGCCCTCCGCCGCGATCTGTGCCTCGGGCGTCGAGTATCCCGTGGAAGGAGGCTCAACATAGTCCGGCTCAGCTTCGAGCGTGGGGCCCACATGACGAATTGCGGGAATGATCGTATCCCGCACCGCGCCTGCGTTGGAGGGCTGATTGCTTTCCTTCGTTGTTTTAACTTTCGATTTCTTAGTCATGTCCCTCCTTGTTCCTGCTGCTGTGATTCAAGCCGGCCTGCGCATCGGGCCGCGCATTCACCACCTTCTGTTGTCCGGGAAGCTCGGCCTGGCTCGATTTAGAAGAGATTCCCTGCTTGGTTGGATCGTCGAAGACGCGGCTGGTCACCGAACCTTCATAGGCGGCAGCGGCCGGTACAACCTTGTGAGGATGGCCGGAGGAGCGGACCTGCCTCGAAGAACGGGTGCCTCCCTCTTGAGAGCTGTTCATATCCACTCGTTCATCTCTTCCCGCGGCCGCAACGCGGTCCTTTCGCTCCGGATCGGCGTCGGTATGGATAAAATGCGTATCTTCACTTGCAGATGGAATTCTGTTTCGCGATGGCATGAAGTATCTTTCTCCAGGTATCTCTCTCCATGTTGGAAGGCTTCACGAACCAGCCTGGGTTTTGTGCCGGCGTCCGTGCGCAACGCTTCCCTGCGGCTGCGCAAACGGACGCCGAAAGCTCTACTCTCGGTGTTCTTTTCTGCTGCCTGAAGGCATGGAGCCAGTTCCCTCGCGCGCATCGTGAACCGGATTGGTTCCCGACTCCGCTGCGCCGCGGGTGAGATGCCCTGGGTGAGAGCGGTCTTGCACTCCCTTCGGCCGGCTCTCAGTAAATGCCGGAGCTGGCAAGTTGTTGATTTGTGTTTCGCTTTCGCGAACGCGCGATGGAGCGTGCAGATCAGATTGCTTTTTCATCGGATACTTCTCCTCTTCAGGCCCGGCCGTCAATTGCAGTACTTTACTTCCGCTGCCGGCCTACATCCTCGCTCCGATGCGGCGATGAAAGACGAGGTTACCCAACCCAGCCGCTGCCATATCGATGCAATGAATTCGAATATGTTCATCCCTACCCTTTGAATCGATGAGGGCTGTGAGCCGCTGGGCTGCCGCTCGGTCAAAAATTAATCCAACGTGGATTTTTCCAATGGGCGCGACTTTACGGTAAAAAATTCGAAAGCTTTCTCCTCGCCATCACCGATCGAGAAGCACCATTCCGGGAATGGTTTGAGGAACCGCTTGGCGAGAGACGGCCTGACAGAGGAAAATGCTTCAGTTCCGCAAATCAGGTTCAGGTTGGCTTTCTGCTGGTTCCCGAGCTGGTCCTCGAAGACGGCAAACGGAGACGGTGAACGATTGCCCGCCAGAGGCAAGGACTCTCAATGCATTCGGTTTGGTTGGGTGAATTTATGGGCACGCTGGTTCTGGTGCTGCTGGGCACGGGCGTCAATGCCGGCGTGACGTTGCGCAAATCGTACGCGGCCGATTCAGGCTGGATGGTGATTGCCACCGGCTGGGCGCTCGGCGTGCTCTGCGGGGTTGTGGTAGCGCAGGCATTCGGTAGCCCTGGGGCCAATCTCAATCCGGCCATCACGCTGGCTGCGGCCGTGGCCAGTGGGGATTTTTCGATGGTGCTTCCGTATTGGTCGGCCCAGATGCTTGGCGCGGTTGTGGGCGCCTCGCTGATGGCTCTCCACTATACGCCGCACTGGCGGCTGACGGACGATCCGGCGGCCAAGCTGGGCGTCTTCTGCACGAATGCTGCGGTGCGCAGTCCGCTGGCCAATATCGCAAGCGAAGTGATCGGCACGATGGTGCTGGTTGTGGTGGCGGCTTCGATTTTTTCGCACGGCGTGTCGCTCACTGGTCCGGCAGGCGGCGTGGGGCAATGGCTGGTGGCCAGCCTGGTGTGGGGTATCGGGCTCTCGCTCGGCGGCACCACGGGGTACGCAATCAATCCCGCGCGCGATTTGGGGCCGCGGCTGGCGCACACGCTGCTGCCGATCCCCGGTAAGGGCGGATCCAATTGGAAGTACGCGCCGATCCCGCTGATTGGCGACCTGTGCGGCGGCGCGCTGGCGGGATTGCTGCTGCACTTTGTGCGATTCTGAAATTTCAGAGGGACGCGGGTCGTGCTGTCCCACACTTTTCATGCAGTGACTGCGCTCGTGCTGGCGGGATTCAGCCTGAAGACGCTGGGCAACCGCAAAGTTGTATCCTCGGTTTGAAGACGAGGCCCGGTCCATGACTGAATCCATTTTGCAACTCGATTCCCGCGATAATGTTCTGGTTGCGCTCACAGCGCTCGATGCTGGAGATGAAGTGCGCTGCGGCGCTGGACTCTGCCGCGTCATCGAGCGCATTCCTCCCAAGCAGAAGATGGCGCTGGCCGACCTGAAGCCCGGCGACCTGATTTTCATGTATGGCATGGTGGTGGGCGAGGCCACGCAGGCGATTCCGCGCGGCGGCTTGCTGACGACCAGTAATGTCCGGCACCGTGCCGGCGACTATTCAGCGGTGCGGCGCCCGGCGGCGATCGCGCCGCCCGATGCCTCTGCCTGGACGCCGCGCACCTTCATGGGCTATCGCCGTGCCGATGGCCAGGTGGGCACGCGGAACTACTGGATTGTCGTGCCACTGGTGTTTTGCGAGAACCGCAACGTGGAACAGATGCGCGAGGCACTCGAAGAGGAGCTTGGCTATGGGCGCGCCAACAATACCTATCGCCGGCGCGTGCGGGATCTGCTCGAAAGGCAGAAAGAGGGCGGGGCTTCGCATTCCACCCTTGCGACAGAGAACGTTGCAAGAATGGGGCACCCAGAGGCGCGCATGGAGCGAGCCTTTCCGAATCTCGACGGGATTCGATTCCTTACGCACCAACTCGGCTGCGGAGGCACGCGCCAGGATGCGCGCGCCCTGTGCGGACTGTTGGCCGGCTACATTCATCACCCCAACGTGGCTGGAGCCACGGTGCTGAGCCTGGGCTGCCAGAATGCGCAGGCGAGCCTCCTGATGGAAGAGCTGCGCGGGCGCGATCCCGAGCTGCGTAAACCGGTGTTGATCTTCGAACAGCAGAAGTCCGGGCATGAGGCCACGCTGATGGAGCAGGCGCTCGACCAGACGATAGCCGCGCTGGGCGAGGCGAACCGGGCGCAACGCGAGCCGGCGCCACTCTCCGCGCTGACCATCGGCTTGCAATGCGGGGGCTCTGACGGCTTCAGCGGCATCTCGGCGAATCCGGCGGTCGGTCATGTTTCAGATCTGGTGGTGGGCGCGGGCGGCAAGACGATGCTTTCCGAATTTCCCGAGCTGCACGGCGTGGAGCAGGAGCTGATCAACCGTTGCGCTACGGATGAGCTGGCGCAGCGGTTCTCGGATCTGATGCAGGCCTATGCGGCGCGGGCCAAGGCGGTCCAGTCCGACTTCGCTTTCAATCCATCCCCAGGAAACATTCGCGACGGCCTGATTACGGATGCGATTAAATCGGCGGGAGCAGCGCGCAAGGGTGGGTTATCGCCGGTGAGCGACGTGATCGACTATCCCGAGTACGCGACCAGGCCCGGCCTCACGTTGCAATGCACGCCGGGCAACGACGTGGAGAGTGTGACGGCTCAGGTGGGTGCGGGCTCTACGCTGGTGCTGTTTACCACGGGGCTCGGAACGCCGACTGGGAATCCGATTTCGCCGGTGGTCAAGATCTCTACAAACTCGGATCTGGCGGCGCGGATGGGCGACATCATCGACTTCGATGCCGGGGGCATTGTCACGGGCGAGACCAGCGTCGCGGCCTGCGCGGAGAGGCTGCTCGATCTTTCGATTGAAGTGGCGAGCGGGAATCGCCTGACCAAAGCAGAGGAGCGCGGGCAGATCGATTTCATTCCATGGAAACGCGGCGTGTCGCTGTGAGCTAGAGCGTTGCGTGCTAGCCCACCTTAGGCGCAAAAACAAAAACGCGCCGAAGGTGGGGCACCCCATCGCCTCGGGCGCGCTGAAATCGAATTGGTTCTGTTCCAACATTGCGCCATTCAAGCTACTCCAAATATGAAGCCACCACGGCCAGTGCCGCGATCGCGGCAGTCTCCGCGCGCAAAATGCGCGGACCCAGAGAAACCGCGCGCCAGCCGTTGGCATCAAAAAGCGCTTCTTCGGAGGGCGCCCATCCGCCTTCAGGGCCGATGGCGATTTCGATGGTGGGCATCTCTGCTTGCGCGGAGGCCTGCGTCTCATCCAGCGCGTGTCGCAAGGTGGTGGTGCGCTCCTGCTCAGCCATCACGATACGGGTGGCCGCAGACTCCACGCGTACCCGCTCCGCAAGCGGAACCGGATCCGCAATGGTGGGCACATCCGAGCGGCGAGCCTGCTTTGCCGCCTCATGCGCAATGCGCCGCCAGCGCTCCACGCGCTTATCCGCGGCCTGGGCCAGATGTTTTTCGGTGCGTTGGGCGATCATGGGCGCGATCGCGGTTACGCCCAGCTCCGTGGCCTTCTCAATCGCCCATTCCATGTGATCGAACTTATAAATCGCGAGAGCGAGTGTGACCGGCAATGCGGGATCGGCCTGTTGTTCGGCAAGCAGATTGAACCGGACCTCGCTCTGCTCTCCGGCAAGCGTGACGGCGGCGACCTCGGCGCGAAAGAGGCGGCCGCCGGCTACAACATCGGCTTCCATCCCCTCGCGGGCACGCAGAACGCGAGCCAGGTGCTCGGCCTGCGATCCCACCAAAGTGGCAGTCGCTTCGTCCCAATGCTCGGCTATCCAACGCCGTCTCGTCATCTCATTCCTTTCCACTGCACCGTCCCGAAGTGGTCCGCGGAAGAACCCTCCGAATTGCCTCGATGCTCCCGGCTGTGTTCCTCGTTGGCTGAAGGCGCCTGGCGCTCAGGAAGTGTCGCGGATGATTGAAAGCCGCATCCCGATAGCTCACTGCAGCCTCTCCGAAAGTATAAATACCCGCATAAACACCGAGGGGAACGCTTTATGCGTCCCCCTCGAGTGTTGCCTTTTTTGGTTGGTCGATCCGCTACTTTTTCTTGGACGCTTTCTTCGCGGCCTTCTTAGCGGGTGCCTTTTTCGCTGCCTTCTTGGCTGCTTTCTTAGTTGCCATTTGCCTATTCTCCCTTTTCGATGGGTTGCATCGAGTCTGCAATCGTTATATTGCAGTTGAAGAATGTATAGAATCA
>DASXDX010000046.1:0-91738 GCA_036490385.1 Occallatibacter sp. | reverse complement strand
GGTTGGTATCAGCGACTGGACCAACAACAGCCGTACCTGGGACGGCGTTTATATGCGTATCGGGAACGTCAACCAGCTGAATCTCTTTAGTACATCGGTGGTTACGATTCATCCCACCAGCCTGGACACGCACGGCGCGGGACTGACCTTTCATGGCGTGGATGCGAAGCTGGCAACATACGTACCCAATACCACGATTGAGCCGTTCGTGCTGGTTCATGCGTTGCCCCGCGTGACCAGCCAACAGAGCGAAGTTGGCAGCCAGACCGAGGTGACGTTTGGCTCGTACTACACGACCAAACTGCCGTTGGGGTTTGATTCGTCGGGCACCGGAGATCTGCAGCGCGGCAGCTACAGCAACGATTCAATTCATGCAGGCGCGGCGATCGTGCGCGGCGGCTATGGGGCGAAGCACCTGCCCTGGCAGCCGCACCTCGAGGCGGAGTATGACTACGCCACCGGCAATCCGCATGCAAATCCCGAGCGTATCGGCACTTACGATCAGCAATATCCCAGCAACCACAACGCGTTCGGTCTGGTCGACTTATTCGGCTTCCAGAACATCAAGCAGGATCGCATGAATTTGCAGTTGACGCCGCGCAGCAACTTCCTGGTGCTGTTCCAGGGCGGATCGCTGCATGCGGCAACGGTCCACGACGGCGTCTATTCTGGTGCTGGCGCAAGCTTGATTGCGGCGCCTGCAGGCGGGTTCAAGAGTGACGATATCGGCAGCGAGTTCGACGCCTCGTCGAAATACATTTACCACAAGTCGTTCGTCACCAATCTTGGTGTTGGTCACTTTTTTCCAGGCGAATTGATGACGAGCGAAAATCACGGCGCTCCGCTGACTTATGCCTATCTTGGATTCACTTATCGCTTCAAGCTAGCGCATTAGAATGCCCTCCGTTGCCGGACCCGAACGAGAAAGTGCAAGCGGCGACAATCGATCTGCTTCCAAGAAGGCGCGAGAAAGCAGCCCTCCCCCACGCGCCCGGAATGAGAGCTGATGCGGAGAGCGGACTCTAGCGCCACGATTGAAAAAAACAACGCGCCGCAAATCAGAAACCGCCAGTTTGACGCGGAATATAGGGCACCGCCGAGGCCTGTCGGATGGCGGACGCCAAGTCAAATGCCTGACTCGTGAGGCGGACTCCGCGAGATGGACGCTTTACCGTGATCGAAGTATGTGGCTGAAACGACATAGCGGCCCCGCACCCGGACCATTGGCACGCTGCATGCATTCAAGAACGGCAGTAGCGGAGGCATAGACAGCATGGAAGCGCGACCGTCGCACATTCAAGATGAGCACGACCCCACAGTCCAGATTCGCGTACAAGTGATCGGGGAGCTTCAAGATACTGTTTCGCGCAACCTGGCCATTTTTTACAAAACGGCATATCGCTACGTTGGAAACCCACATGACGCCGAAGATGCGGTGCAGGATGCGCTTTTGTCCGCTTACAAGCACCTTGATCAGTTCAAGGGGACAGCGAAGATGACGACGTGGCTAACCTCTATCGTGACGAATAGCGCTCTGACCCAGTTGCGAAGAAGGGTGCGTCGACCTCACGTATCGTTGGATGAACCAGTCGCTGCAGAGCAGAGCGATTGTGTCGCCGACAGAGTGATGGACATGAGACCGACCCCCGAGCGCGTGTACATCCAGTCGGAATTGCATGACCACCTCATGCGGTCGGTAATGGAGCTCTCGCCCTCGTTGCGCAAGGCGATTCAGTTGTGTGATCTGGGCGGACTGAAAACGATGGAAGCAGCGGAAATTCTGGGTGTGGCTCAGGGGACCGTGAAAGCGCAGGTCTCACGGGGACGCGCGAAATTGAAGCAGCGTATGTGTGAGGAGTAAGAAGGAGAGGATTCTTCAAATGAGTTATGTTCCAGATGTGAAACGGTACGTTGGAAGTCCATTCAAACAGTGTGGGCGATCGGGCATCGTCCTGCCCGCGATATCGCTTGGACTGTGGCAGAACTTCGGAGGCGTAAACATCTTTGAAACAGGCCGGGCAGTGATCCGGCGCGCATTCGATCGGGGTGTGACGCACTTCGATCTGGCGAATAACTATGGGCCGCCTTACGGGTCTGCGGAGGAGAACTTTGGAGAGATTCTGCACAAAGATCTTCGCAGCCATCGGAATGAACTGTTGATTTCGACAAAGGCGGGGTGGGATATGTGGCCGGGACCCTATGGCATTGGCGGCTCGCGCAAATATCTTCTTGCTTCTTTGGACGAGAGCCTGGCGCGTATGGGACTCGAGTATGTCGACATCTTCTACTCCCACCGACCGAGTACTGATGCTCCACTGGAAGAGACCATGGGTGCGCTGGCTCAGGCAGTCCGGCAAGGCAAGGCTTTGTATGTGGGTATTTCATCCTATAGCCCGGAACGGACGCGCGAAGCGGCGCAGATTCTCAAGAGTGAAGGAGTCCCGTTACTGATCCATCAGCCGTCGTACTCGATGCTGAACCGCTGGGTGGAGAGGGAACTTCTCGACACGCTGGAGGAACTTGGCGTCGGCTGCATCGCATTTTCTCCGCTTGCCCAGGGGTTGCTCACAAATAAATATTTGAGCGGTGTGCCGGAGAATTCACGAGTAAAAGGCGGACTTTGGTTTCCCGAGGAGTTCTTGAGCGAGAAGAATCTTAAGCGGGTGCGCGCCCTTAACGAAATTGCAAAGGAACGCGGGCAATCACTGGCCCAGATGGCGATTGCGTGGGTGCTCCGCGACAGGAGGGTAACATCGGCGTTGATCGGAGCACGTAACGTGGAACAACTTGATAACTCACTCGACGCCCTGAAGCAGCTCCAATTCACGGATGCTGAGTTGGCCGAGATAGATCGCTACGCGCAAGATGGATCGATCGATCTCTGGAAAGACGCGAGGGAAGAGGCAGCATAGTGGAGACGACCTGGCAAGGCGGCGGAATGCTCGACCACGACTTCTTGCGATAACGTTACAGCCTATGGCGGAGCCACGTAGTCAAGGAACTACTACTTTCAAATCTGAGGTGTTTAAAGTATGCGATCCACTTCAATCGTCGGCCTTGTTGCAGCGACCATGATTCTTCCTGCGGCGCTATCGGCGCAGCAGACCATCACCGGTCCGGCCGCATTCGCCGATTGGAGCCTGCAACAACCCGGTGTTCGCCGCAAGATCACTCTCGCTGATCTGCCGCAGCCCAAACTCGAGGAGGCGGTCAACAACACTCCTCATGTCATCGCACGTCCTGCCGACGCATGGCCGGTCCCGCCTGCCGGGTTCAAAGTAACTCTGTATGCAGGCGGCGACGCTGTCCCGATGCAGCGTGCGGACAACAAGCAGTTCATGAAACTCAGCGGCGGGACTTTCACTATGCCGCGTCTTATCCGCACCGCGCCCAATGGAGATCTTTTCCTCGCCGACTCAGGCGCTGGAACGATCTTCGTCCTTCGTGGTGTAGGCCCCGACGGCAAAGCTGCGCATATCGAAAAGATTGCTACCGGGCCGGACCATCCCTTCGGCATCGCATTTTATCCCGCTAATCACCCGAAGTACGTTTACGTCGCCAACGCCACGACCATACAGCGCATACCGTACCACTCGGGCGATCTCCACGCCGCCGGGCCGGTCGAGACTGTCGTTCGCGACATTCCAGGTTACGCCCAGCTGACCGGCGGAGGCCACTGGACCCGCGACGTTGTCGCCACAAAAGACGGCCAGCACATGCTAGTCTCCGTGGGCTCCGGCTCGAACGTGGATGATCCGGACACCCACCCGAGGGAGTTCCACCGCGCCGACGTCCTGGAATTTACGCCCGACGGTAGGTTCATCGAAGTCTAAGCTCACGGCATCCGCAATTGCGTAGGCGAGGCGATCAATCCAACCACCGGCCAGCTTTGGTGCTCCACCAACGAGCGTGACAACCTGGGCAATCATCTTGTTCCCGACTATGTCACTTCCATCAAGGAAGGTGGTTTCTACGGATGGCCATGGTACTACATGGGCGGCCACCAGGACCCGCGTCTCCCCGAGCCATGCGCCAACGGCACAGGCCCCAATCCACAGGCTCCCGCGCTTACTCCGGAGCAGGCCAATAATTGCAAGCGTGTCGATCTTGCCTCCACAGTGATCACTCCCGATGTCCTTGTTCAACCGCACATGGCTTCGCTTGAGATGGTGTTTTATCCGGACGCGAAGAAAAACTTTCCCACTGACTATGACGGCGACGCCTTCGCCGCCGAGCACGGATCGTGGAACCGTTTGAACCGCGCTGGCTATGAAGTCATCCGCATCCCCATGCACGATGGCCACGCTGATGGCAGCTATGAAGACTTTCTCACCGGCTTCGTCACCAAAGATGGCCAGGTGTGGGGCCGTCCTGTAGGTGTCGCCATCGCCAAAGACGGAAGCATGTTTGTCACTGACGACGGATCGCGCTCAGTCTGGCACGTAACCTACATCGGTAAATAGAAGAGCGGGTGGAGCTCCGGAGCACTCGCGTCAATAGTCCAGATGGAGCTGATCAGCTGCCGGCGAAACAGAGGCCTGACGCCTTTGTGATCTGACCATCACAATGCGGACGCGGTGCAGACCTTTACTGATCCGGAGTTTCGAAAATCAGTTTCGTCTATCTCTTATTTCAGAGAATTGCCTTGACCACACCGCCGTCTACCCGTAGTGCGGCTCCGTGGGTGGCCGAAGAAAGCTCACTGGCCACGTAAGTCGCCATTGCCGCAACTTCATCCACTGTGGCAAAGCGCTTGAGCAGGGACGAGGGCCGCACATGCTCGAAAAACTCTTTCTCAATCACTTGCCTTGACTTGTTCTGCTGCTTTGCCATGGCCTCAACAAAGCCGCTTACACCCTCCGATTCGGTCGGACCGGGAAGGATACTATTGACCGTCACGCCGGTTCCAGCACAGACTCCGCGATGCCACGCGCAACAGCCACTTGCGCGGTCTTGGTCATCCCGTAGTGCACCATCTCAGGCGGAATTTGTACCGCCGACTCGCTCGAAATGAAAAGAATGCGCCCCCAGGTTCTTCTTCAGCATACCCGCAAGGTAATGCCGCGCGAGCCGCACGCCGCTCATCACGTTGATCTCGAAGAAGCGGTACGAGTCGACGTCGGGAATCTCGGCAAATGGCTTCGGCTCGAAGATTCCCACATTGTTCACCAGCACATCCACTGCAGGCAGTTGCGCGATCACGGCCTCAGCTCCGGCTGAACTGGAAAAATCCGCTACGATGCCATCAACATTGATCGCTGCTGCTGCGACCTGATCGCCGTCACGGCAGCATCGACGCGCTCCTGAGTGCGTCCGTTGACATACACATGCGCGCCTTCTGCAGCAAGCGCACGGGCAATCGCGAATCCGATCCCCGCCGTCGATCCAGTCACCAGAACAACCTTATCAGTCAGTTTCAGGTCCATAGTATTCTCCAGAAAAAAGCCGACGTTTGATTCACGAGCCGTCTCAAGCGGATCGGACATACAAGCTAAACTTCGGCCTTCACTCCTTGACCGATGATATACGGGGCTATGACAGCCAGGTCCAGGTCGCCACTCGTGGGGACATTGGATGCAAGTATGGATTGAGCGACAGAGGCCGCCGGCAAATCAGCACCGGCTGCCTTCGCGGCCTCCATAACCAAGTCCATGTCTTTGCTCATCAGCCGCAACGGGAACTCTGGGGAGTAATCACCGTCCTTGATCTTTCGGATTTTTCCTACCATTGCCGGAGCAATTACGGCCGTTTTGGAAAGGACATCGAGCAGGATATTCCGGTCGATCTGAAGATGTTCCCCGAGCGAAACGGCTTCCGCGATTGCCTGCATGTCAAGGCCCAGGAGGAGATTGACGACCAACTTCATCTGAACGCCGGATGAGCCAGGCCCGGTCAGGAACCATTGCTTGGCTATGGATTCGTAGATAGGAATACATTGCTCGAAGGTCTTCTCGTCACCGCCAGCCAGCAGCGTGACGGTTCCGGCATCGACTGCTGGGGTTGATCCGGAAATTGCCACATCGAGCAGGTTCACGCCGGTTCTACGGGCTTCCTGATGCATCTGGCGCGATAGCCTTGGCGAGATGGTGCTCATTTCGAGGATCACGGTTCCCGGCTCTGCTGTTGAGAATACTCCGCCTTCTTCGAAGTAGACGGAGTTAACCGCTGCATCATTTGCCAGGGAAGAAAGGACGACATCCGAATGGGCAGCGAGACTTCCAAGGGACGTCGCAACGGCTATCCCGTCTGTCTTGATCTCGGGCCGCGGAGTGCGATTCCATGCTCGAATATTCCAGCCGCCGGCATGCAAGCGCCGTGCGAGCCGGCTTCCCATCAGTCCAAGGCCGATGAAACCAATCTGGGTCCTGCGTTTGCTGAGTTTTGTTACTGCCATATTGAAGACGTTTTCTCCTAGTCGTCTGGAATTCGTTTCGCCACTTTCGGCGATCAATCCACGGCTATACGTTGCAGGTACCCTGCCATACCAGATGAAGTTGGATCGATTCAGAATCAGCCAGTTAAGGTGCATCGCTCGTAAGATGGTCCGGCGACCGTCAAGACATAGACATTCGATGTCGGATGGTCGACGCGACCCGGTGCGACGGTGATGAAAATGGCCTTCCAGATGTTGCTTAAGCTTTCAAATCAAGTGGTCCTCTAACTGCCGTTCTCAACGTCGGAACCGATGCGAAGCACGCCGCAAGAGGCCTTTATTCCTATCCGGTCACGGAGTACCATTCAGAATCAACCGCGGAGGTTGAACAGCAAATGACAATCACTGTTAAGGGCGGGCGGCAGGAAATTCAACCTGGAGAATGGTTGATCGATCTGATCAACCGCTCTGGAATCGAAGTTCCACATGTTTGCTACCATCCGCAACTTGGTCCGATCCAGTCCTGCGACACCTGTATGGTGGAGGTTGACGGCAAACTGGTGAAAGCTTGCGGCACCATCGCCGCGGAAGGCATGAACGTCGCCACATCTTCGCCGCGCGCGGACGCAGCGCAACGCGAAGCCTTTGACCGAATCCTCGGCAACCACTGCTCTATTGCACGGTTTGCGACAACAACAACGGCAACTGCACAGTTCATAACACGACCAAGTTGCTCGCGGTTGAGCACCAGAAAATCCCTTATAAGCCGAAGCCCTACGAAGCGGATATGTCCAATCCCTTCTACCGCTACGATCCGGACCAATGTATCCTCTGCGGGCGCTCTGTTCAGGCTTGTCAAACTCTCCAGATCAATGAAACGCTGAGCATCCGATGGGAAGATGAGTACCCGCGCGTGTTGTGGGACGGTGGCGCGCCGATTGGCGAATCGAGCTGTGTTTCCTGCGGACGCTGCATCGCTGTCTGCCCATGCAACGCACTCATGGAATGATCGATGCTTGGAGAGGCTGGCTACATGACGTCTCTGTCCAAACCCGCGCTCAGTGGCATGATCGATGTAGTCAAAGGCGTTGAGCCGGAAACGGGCTATGGCGCCATTCTCCAAGTTTCCGAGGTGGAATCGCACATGCGCGAGTCGCGCATCAGGAATACAAAGACCGTTTGTACATATTGCGGCGTTGGCTGCAGCTTCGACGTCTGGACCAAAGACCGCCATATTCTGAAAGTGGAGCCAGCCGAAGGCGCGGCCAATGGCGTTTCGACCTGCATCAAGGGCAGGTTCGGCTGGGGGCACATCAACAGTCAAGTTTGGCTTATCAAGCCGCTAATCCGCGAAGGGCATGTTTTCCGTGAGGCGTCCTGGGACGAGGCGCTTACCCTTGTCGCGCGGAGATTCACTGAAATCAAGGCGACGACAGGTCCGGACTCTCTGGCCTTTATCTCCTCTTCAAAATGCACCAATGAAGAGAGCTACTTGATGCAAAAGCTGGCTCGAGCGGTCATAGGCACCAATAACATGGATAACTGCTCGCGTTACTGCCAGGCGCCCGCGACCATGGGACTATTCCGGACCGTTGGATACGGCGGTGATGCCGGATCGATCACCGATATTGGACAGGCGGGGCCGGTATTGATTATTGGCAGCAATACGGCCGAAAGCCATCCGGTCCTGGTCACGCGCGTCAAGCGGGCACACAAGATGCACGGCCAGAAGCTGATCGTCGCCGACCTGCGCGAACATGAGATGGCCGCGCGCGCGGTCGTGTTCTTCCGGCCGCGGCCAGGCACCGATCTGATCTGGCTCTCAGCAGTAACCGAGTACATTCTCGACAACGGACTCGCCAACCAGAAGTTCATCGATCAGTGGGTCAATCGCGCTGCGGAGTTCAAGAAGAGTCTGGAGTCCTTCACGCTTGAAATGGCAAGCGAGAGGTGCGGACTCCCCATAGAAACACTCACCCAAGGTTGCCCGTATGATCGTGGAGGCGGACGGTGTGTGTGTTCTCTGGGCCATGGGCGTCACGCAACATTCCATGGGTTCAGATACCTCGACGGCAATCTCCAATCTGCTGCTGGCGACCGGTAACTATATGCGTCCGGGAGCAGGCGCCTATCCATTGCGCGGGCACAACAATGTGCAGGGAGCCAGCGATCATGGCGCGATGCCGAATTATTTTCCCGGCTACCAGCAAGTGGCCAATCCGGAGATTCGGGCGAAGTTCGAAAAAGCGTGGAAGGTTACTTTACCGCCGAAGCCAAGACTCGATAACCACATGATGATCGACGCCATCCACGAAGGCAAACTCAAAGCAATGTACCTTTTCGGCGAAGAGATGAGCCGGGTCGATTCCAACGCTAACTTTGTGAGCGATGCTCTGTCGAAGCTTGATTTCTTTGTCGTGCAGGAAATCTTCTTCAGCGAGACTTGTCAATTTGCGGACGTGATTCTGCCCGCCAGCCCGAGTCTGGAAAAGGAAGGAACATTCACCAGCACCGAGCGGCGCATCCAGCGTCTCCATCAGGTTCTTGAGCCGCTCGGAGAGAGCCGTCCAGACTGGATCATCATCCAGGATGTCGCCAATCAACTGGGCGCAGGGTGGAAGTACGAGCATCCTTCTCAGATTTACGACGAGATCGCCGCACTTACGCCATTGATGGCCGGCGTCACTTACGAACGGCTCGAGGGGTACAGGACGCTGCAATGGCCCGTGGCCGAGGACGGCAGCGATCAGCCTTTGCTGTATACCAAGGAATTTAATTTTCCAGACGGTAAGGCGACGTTTTACCCCGTCCCCTGGTCGGAGCCAACCGATCAGCCGAATGCGGAGTACGATCTCCACTTGAACAACGGACGTCTTCTGGAACACTTCCATGAAGGCAACATGACGTATCGCACAAAGGGCATTCGCGAAAAGACCCCGTGCACCTTTGTAGAAGTATCGCCGGAGCTCGCGCCGAGACCGTAGAGGAAGCCGCCGGTGAGCGCGACAACGCGCGGCCCTTTCCGATTCAGCCACAGACCGCCGAAGAAGCAGGCAACTCCCAAGACAAAAATGGAGACCGTAAACGTAAGAGTTACTTCCTCAATAGACCAATGGAATTGCTTTGCGAGGGGAATCCGGAAAACACTCCACGCGTAAACTGCGCCAAGGGCCATCTGCATCAGGAAGCCCGCTGCTGCGAGCCGCCAGCGATTCATGCTCGAGATACAATTCCTCCAGGGCTGTTTCATGCATTTGCCCAGCCTTCAGTGACAGCTGCCGCGCAACTTGATTTGATTGCCGAAGCTTTTCAGAAACTTGTTCAGTAATGCCGTGCTCCGCCGTAATTCCTTATGGCGAAACTGGCTGAGCAGCGAGACGAGCCCTGGTGGCTCAACAATTGGCCTTTCATAGCATCCCAGTGTTTCGCCGACTGCCACCGCCATTCCTTGCAAGATATCGCTCCAATTGCGGTGTTGGTGAAGTGGTTCCCGGATCGAAGAGGGCTGATCACGGGTATCGCCGTGGGAGGCTTTGGCGCAGGTGCATTGGTAACCGCGTCGGTAGCAACTCGCCTCATTCAGATTGAGGGCGTCTTACATACGTTCGCCTATCTCGGTATTGCCTATCTCGTGGTTGCAATGGCCACCGGCTACTTCATGCAGAACCCGCCGGATGGCTGGAAGCCGGCAGGCTGGGCGCCCAGCGTTACGCAGACGGCGCAGCGTGCGGCGATGGACTACACTCTTGGCGGTGCCCTGAAAACATGGCAGTGGTGGCCACTATGGGCGCTTTTATTCCTGAACACCTCGGCAGGCATCTCGATTATTTCGCAAGAGTCGCCGATGTTTCAGGAGATTGCCAAGGTCAGGGCCGTGGTAGCCGCGGGCATGGTTGGTATTGCCAGTATTGGCAACGCGGTAGGCAGAATGTTTCTGGGCCTGGATCTCGGATTCGATCACCAGGCGATGGACTTTTGTAACGATGTTTCCGCTTCAGATTGGCCTCTTTTGGATATTCCCCGTAACCTCTTCGGCCGCCATTCTTACAGTTTTGGCGTTCACCATCCTCATGTGCTATGGAGGAGGCTTCGGCACTATGGCGGCCTTTACCGCTGACTATTTCGGATCGAAGAATGTGGGGCCGATTTATGGGCTCATGCTCACAGCGTGGGGCTTCGCGAGTGCATTCGGGCCGTTGCTCATCGCACACATGCGACAAAGTAGCGGGTCATATACAAGCGGTCTCCACGTGATCGCAGGCATCGTGGCCGTATCGATGCTTCTGCCCATACTGGTCTCGCCGCCCAAACCTGTCGCGGGAAAGGTAGCGGGCTCGAGTCGTCCCGTTCCTATCCTACATCCCTAATAATGTGAAATGACGAACTGCGGCCACGCCGGCGAGCGGTCCGGCATCCGGTTGGTCGTCGTAGACAACTTTCACCGCAAAGCGGGAGTAGTCGACTTCCGGGCGTCCCGAGATCAGCAATTCCGCGACTCCGGACTCACGAAGGCAATCCAACTGCCGCTCGATGAGCACGCTGTTTCCTATGAGCAGAAAAGCCTTATCTGTGCCCATGCGCGTAGAACGTCCTCCGGCCAAAACAGCGGCGGAAAATCGTGATACTGCTCTTTCAGGCTCCATATCAGTCTGACGCCCTCAGTTCCTTCGTAGATGCATGTGAGGCTCTGAATTCAATCGGTTATAGAGCCCAATCCGCCCGATCCCTTCTAAGCAACCGCCTCAAGCAAGATCCGCGCGGCGGGTACCCGGCGCTGGCCCCGACTCGTCAGACACTGTCGGGCATCTGACAGCCGTTCTCAAAGACGGACCGGTCTGTTCCGTATAACTGGTGATTCTAAAGAGACGACGAATGGCATGAATCGTGCATTAACAACTGCGCAGGCCAAGCCGATTGTGCGGCAATACCGATGACGCGCAGCGACACCGCGTCGCGGCAGAAGGGAGCGCAAAGAACAGTATGTGGATTGTAAAAGTTGCCCTCAACCGTCCTTATACATTCATTGTTCTCGCGCTGCTGATTCTCATCGCCGCACCGGTCGTCATCCTGCGCACACCGACCGACATCTTTCCCAACATCAACATTCCTGTCGTCTCCGTCGGATGGACTTATACCGGCATGAATGCCGAGGAACTCACAGGGCGTCTTACTACGCCGTATGAAAAGGCCCTCACCAGCCTGGTCGACAACATCCAGCACATTGAATCGACTACCTATAACGGAACGGCCGTCGTCAAAGTATTTCTCCAGCCAGGAGCGTCGCTTTCCACCGCCAACGCACAGGTGACCGCCGCGTCGCAGTTCATGCTGCGCCAGCTTCCGCCGGGCACGCTGCCTCCGGAGATCATCAACTTTTCAGCGTCGAGCGTGCCTGTTCTGCAACTGGGAGTCTCCGGCGACGGGCTTTCCGAGACACAATTGAACGATTATGCGACGAACTACATCCGCACCCAGCTCATCACTGTGCCGGGCGCAGTGGTGCCGTCGCCCTATGGCGGCAAGCAACGGCAGATCACCGTCAGCATGAATCAGGCCGCAATGCAATCCAAAGGCATCGCTCCGAGTGACGTGCTCAACGCGTTGGCACAGCAGAGTGTGGTCATGCCCTCGGGCACAATCAAGATCGGCCAATCGGAATACGACGTGAGGACAAATGGCGCGCCACGCACCGTTGCGGATCTCGCGAATATCCCGCTTAGGCAAGTCAACGGCACTACCATTTATCTTCGCGACGTTGCCAGCATCAGCGACGGGTTTCAGGTGCAAACCAACGTGGTGCGCCTGGATGGCCGCCGCGGCGTGCTGATCTCGATTCTGAAGAGCGGGAACGCTTCGACTTTGGATGTCGTGAAGGGAATCAGGGCGATCCTGCCGCGCGTGGCGAGCACAGTTCCGCCGCAGCTGAAGATGACGCCGCTCGCCGATCAGAGTATGTTTGTCCGCGCTGCCGTGCAGGGCGTAATACGTGAGGCGATTATCGCAGCCGGGCTAACGGCGGTGATGATTCTCATCTTTCTGGGAAGCTGGCGCTCCACGTTGATCATCGCGGTGTCCATCCCGCTGTCGATCCTCTCTTCCATCATCGTGCTTGGGCTGATTGGCGAAACGATCAACACCATGACACTCGGGGGCCTGGCCCTGGCCGTAGGCATATTAGTCGACGACGCCACTGTCACTATAGAAAATATGGAGCGCTTTCTTGAGGAAGGCTACGCGCTTCGCGAGGCCATTCTCGAGGGCGCTTCGCAGATCTCAGTGCCGGCTCTAGTGTCGACACTCTGCATCTGTATTGTTTTTCTGCCCATGTTTTTCCTCGGCGGCGTGGCGCGCTTCCTCTTTGTGCCGCTCGCGGAGGCGGTGGTCTTCGCCATGTTGGCCAGTTATTTGCTGAGCAGGACTCTGGTGCCTACGCTGGCCATGTATCTGCTGCGCGCAAAAGGACACGGCGTCACGGCGAAGGGCGTGTTCGCCCGCTTTCAGAGGGGCTTTGAGCAGGGTTTTGAGCGCGTGCGGCAGCGCTACCACTCGCTGTTGCAGGGGCTCGTATCTCGCCGCCACATATTTATTCCCTCATTCCTGGGCCTTTGTCTTGCAGCTTTCGTCCTCGTGCCGTTTCTTGGTGAAGACTTCTTTCCTCAGACGGACAGTGGGCAGTTCATTCTCCATGTCCGCGGCCCGTCAGGCATGCGCATTGAAGAAACCGCCCGCCTCTTCGATCTGGTCGAGAGTGAGATTCGCAAGGAGATTTCGCCGTCGCAGATCGACAACATTCTCGACAACATCGGTCTGCCTTATAGCGGCATGAATACACAGCACCTGACCGACGGGACGCTTGGTGCAGGAGACGGGGACATTCTGGTAACACTCAAGCCGAAGCATCGGCCGACCGCGGACTATGTGCGCGCGCTGCGCAAGAACCTGCCACGCATCTTCCCCGAAGATACGTTCTATATGCTGCCCGCCGACATCACCACCCAGATTCTCAACTTTGGAGAGCCGGCGCCTATCGACGTGCAGTTTGAAGGCAACGATGCATCCGCGAGTATGGCGCAGGCCGACAAAATGCTTGGCCAGTTGCGAGAGATTCCAGGCATAGTCGACCTTCGTATCCAGCAGCCGTTCGACTACCCCACGCTTCAGGTAAATGTGGAGCGGACCAAGGCCTCGCAGGGCGGTTACACAGAGCAGGATGTTTCGACGAGCGTGCTCAACACACTGAGCGGCAGCTTTCAGGTGACACCCATGTTCTTTTTGAATTGGAACAACATGGTGGCCTACGACATTGTCGCGCAGACGCCGCAGTACAAGATGGACTCGATCCAGGACCTCGAGAATATTCCCATCAACCCCGCCAATCGCAGCACGGGTCTGTCCACTGCTCCGGCAAACCCCGAGATCCTGAACGACCTGGCGAGCATCAGCCGAGGGCATGAGATGGAGGTTGTGAACCAGTACAACATCCGTCCTGTGGTGGATATTTATGCCAATGTTCAGGACCGCGATCTGGGGGCCGTGTCCCGCCAGGTGACAAAAATTATCAATACCGACGCCAAGTCGCTGCCGCGAGGCACATTTGTTTCACTGCGAGGCCAGGTCGAGACGATGAATAGCTCGTATGCCGGACTGATCGGGGGCCTGGTCTTTTCCATCGTGCTGGTCTATCTGCTGATCGTCGTCAATTTCCAGAGCTGGATCGATCCATTCATCATCATTACGGCACTGCCCGCCGCGCTTGCGGGCATTGTGCTGTTTCTCTTTCTCACGCAGACAAGGCTGTCTGTGCCAGCGCTGATGGGCGCCATCATGTGCATGGGCGTCGCGACGGCGAATAGCATTCTCGTTGTAGCGTTTGCCAAAGCTCGTCTCGAAGAGCATGGCAATGCCATCCGGGCGGCGATTGAAGCGGGCACAACCCGATTCCGGCCAGTGATCATGACCGCGCTGGCCATGATCATCGGCATGGTGCCCATGGCGCTTGGCCTCGGTGATGGAGGGGAACAGAACGCACCGCTGGGCCGCGCGGTCATTGGCGGACTGCTTTGCGCCACCGTTGCCACGCTGATCTTCGTCCCCAGCGTCTTTGCGCTGATTCACGGATCGGAAAAGGGCGAGAAGGCGCGGCAAAAGAAACATCTGGCGGAGGAATACGCATGAGCACCGGCACTCTTGACGACAAGACGCAGAAACCGGAAGAGCGGACGGTCGGCGCGGATGTGGCCCCCGCGCCTACGGTGGCGGTTCACGCTGATGTTCCCGCTGAAAACCCTGGCGGTATGCGCACGGCCGGCGTCATCGTGGCGGTTGCACTGCTGGCTGCTATCGGATATGGACTTCATTTACGGTCCACGAGCGAGAAGCGCCTGGCTATAGCGACGGAAGTGGATGCCATTCAGTCGGTCAAAGTGGTGCATCCGACGACCGGATCGAAGGCGGACGATCTAGTGCTTCCCGGCAACGTAGAGGCATTTACCGATACACCTATCTACTCGCGGACCAACGGTTACCTGAAAAAGTGGTACTTCGACATCGGCGCACACGTGCGCAAGGGAGATCTTCTGGCAGAGATTGAAACACCGGAAATCGATCAGCAACTCGATCAGTCACGCGCCGAATTGGAACGCATGCAAGCCAATGCGCAGCTGGCCGGAGTAACCAGCAATCGTTGGCAGGCCCTGCTCGCCAAGCATGCTGTCTCGCAGCAGGAAGCCGATCAAACCCGCGCCAACTATATCGCTGCGCAGGCCGCTGTCGATGCAAGCGAGGCCAACGTGCGACGGCTCGAACAGCTCCAGAGCTACGAGCGCATTATTGCGCCGTTCGACGGCATCGTGACCGCGCGCAACACCGATATTGGCGATCTGATCGATGCCGGCTCTGGGTCCAGCAATCCACGCGAACTCTTTCATCTGGACGCAATCGACAAACTGCGCGTCTACGTCGCGGTCCCAGAAGTCGACTCCGACTCCATTCACGACGGCGACAGGGCGATGCTGACGCAGGACTCCGATCCCGACCGGGAGATTCCCGGAACGATTGTGCGCAACGCGAACGCAATCGACCACTCGACCCGCACCCTCAATGTCGAGGTGGATGTCGACAACTCGAAAGATGTGCTCCGTCCCGGGGCCTATGTCTTCGTTCACTTCCATTTGCCAGCGAGCGGCAACACGGTAACAATTCCTTCGAACGCATTGCTGTTTCGCGCCGAAGGCCTTCGCGTCGGTGTTGTCCGCGGCGATCGCGTCCAGCTTGTGCCGGTCACGGTTGGCCACGATTTTGGCAGTTCAGTGGAGATCACCTCCGGACTTACTGCCACCGACGAAGTTATTCTCGATCCGTCCGATTCGTTGGCCAACGGCGTTCAGGTGCATCCGGAGACCGCGACCGCGGGAGGCCGTTCATGATCGAGGTTCGCACCAGGCGTGCAGCCGTCTTTCTGCTAGGGGTGGTGCTGGGACTTGCGATCCAGGGTTGCCGCGTCGGGCCTGACTACGTGCGCCCCGCAGCCCCAACTGCGCCGGCGTTCAAAGAAGCGCGGCCTGAGAACTTCAAGTCTGAAGACGGATGGAAGCCCGCACAGCCGAGCGACGCGGAATTAAAAGGCGACTGGTGGACGCTGTTCGGCGACCCTCAGTTGAACGCACTCGAAGCGCAGATCGATCCCGCTAACCAAACGCTGCAAGAGGCGGAGGCAAACTTTCGCGCTGCGCGCGCGGCCGTCCGCTTCAGCCGCGCGTCTGAGGCGCCGACGATCGGAGCTGCGCCTGGCGTTGGCGCCGTCCGAGAATCCAACAATCAGCCATACGTGAACATCTCCGGGGCCAGCAACGGCGAAGGCGACTTCACTCTTCCGTTCGACCTGAACTACGAGATTGACCTGTGGGGGCGCATCCGCCGCACTGTCGCGCAAGCGCGCGAAGAGGCGCAAGCCTCGGCTGCAGACCTTGAAACGTCACGGTTGTCGCTCCGTGCCGAATTGGCGGTCGACTACTTCGATCTGCGTTCGGCCGATGCCCAAAGCAAACTCCTCGACGACACGGTGAAAGCCTTTCAAAGCGCACTGCAGCTTACCGAGGACCGCTACAACGGTGGTGCCTCGCCGCTTTCCGACGTGAGCCAGGCGCGCACGCAGCTCCAGGCTGCGCAGGTGCAGGCTACCGATGTGGACATTCAGCGAGCCATGTACGAGCACGCAATCGCCGTCCTCATCGGCAGGCCGCCGGCGGTGTTTACTCTGCCGCCTGACCCAATCACCGTCGAGGCGCCCACGATTCCCGCGATCCCCGGATTGCTTCCGTCGCAATTATTGGAGCGCCGCCCCGATATCGCCTCAGCCGAGCGCAGCATGGCTGCGGCCAATGAGGAGATCGGCATCGCTCAGGCGGCTTACTATCCCACGCTGTCACTCTCGGCAGTGGCAGGCTTCGCAGGCACCTCTGCGCTCAACTGGTTTTCGTGGCCGAGTCGTTTCTTCGCTGTCGGCCCCGCGTTTTCCGAGACCCTCTTCGATCACGGCCGCCGGCACGCCACTTCCGACATCGCCCGTGCGCAGTACGACGTCACCGTTGCTGCCTACCGCCAGACCACGCTCACCGCATTCGAACAAGTTGAGGACAACCTGAACGCGCTGCACAACCTCGAGATCGAGGCGCGCCAGCAGCACAACGCTACCTTCTCGGCGCAACAATCGCTCGATCTCTTCAATACGCGTTACGAGGGGGGCGTCGATACCTATCTCCAGGTAATTACCTGGCAAACGGCGCTGCTTCAAAACCAGCGCAACGACATCGAAATAACGCAGCGGCGCTTCGAAGCCAGCGTATTGCTGGTCAAGGCTCTCGGCGGCGGTTGGAATGCATCTCAGCTTCCGCAGCGACCGTGAATGGATGCATCGCGTGAATCACAACCGGTGCAAATTGTTTGAAGGATTAACCTCAACAGCCAACCTTGCATTTGTGGAGAAATTGTTATGAGCGAAACCCAGGTTATTACTGCTGCCGCTTCAGGCACGATCACTCTTGGTGGCGACCTCACCGTCAACCGGCTCGGCTTCGGAGCCATGCGCATTACGGGCCCAGGCATCTGGGGACCTCCCGTGAACAACGCAGCGTCTCTCGCGACTTTGCGGCGAGCCATTGAACTCGACGTTAACCTCATTGACACCGCAGACTCCTACGGTCCGGGCACCTCGGAAGAGTTGATCGCCAAGGCGCTCTTTCCTTACCCTGCCGGCCTGGTCATCGCGACAAAAGGCGGATGGGAGCGGCCCGGCCCCAATCAATGGACACACAACGCCAGCCCCAAACATCTGACGGAAGCGCTGGAGGGCAGCCTCAAGCGTTTGCGCCTCGATCGAATCGATATTTACCAACTCCACGCCCCTGACAATGCAGTCTCCTTCGAGGCATCCATTGAAGCGCTGGCTACGCTGCGCGAGCAGGGAAAGATCCGTCACGTTGCGCTCTCCAATGTCACGCGCGAGCATATTGTGCGCGCTCGCAAGATCGTGCCCATTGTCTCGGTACAGAACCGCTACAGTTTTGCAGACCGCGAGTCGGATTTCATCGTCGACTATTGCGAAGAGAACGGCATCGCCTTCCTGCCATGGGCTCCGCTTGGTCAGGGAAGAAAGGCCGATGACGCGATAGAGAAAGTCGCCAGAGAACTCAAGACGACTCCTCTGCAAGTTGCATTGGCGTGGCTGCTCAAGAGATCCAAGGTCATTCTGCCCATCCCTGGAACATCCTCGGTTGCGCATCTGGAAGAAAATGTCGCAGCGGCGGGGTTGGCGTTGCCGCAGAAAGCTTACGACGGTCTTTCCGCCGTGAGCCATCCACCGGCAAGCCTTCGCGGATAACGAAGCCGACACCCAGGGAGACCTTGTGGAATACCAATCTATTCGCATAGTCCGTCCAGAACAGTTAGACTCCGCGACGGCTCAAACGCCTGGATCGCAGCGCTTCGCTGCGATCCATGCAGGAGCCGGCATCGAATCGCCCATGTGGGGAGGCCTGTTCCGAGTCGAACCTGGAGCCCGCACCGGAATCCATCACCATGGAGAACAGAACACGATCGTTTATGTTCTCAGCGGTTCTTCCTACATTCGCTGGGGCGAGCGAGGGGAGTTTAACGCGACTGCGCAGGCGGGGGATTTCCTTTATGTCCCTGCTTGGCTTCCGCACCAGGAGATTAATCCTTCAAACGAAGTGCCCTTTCAATGGGTTGTTGTGCGCAGCACTTCCGAACCCATTGTTGTGAATCTGCCCGACGAATTCTGGTCCGGTGCAGGCCTTTGAACTTTCACGGCAGTCGTCGCGGTCCGAGCGTCGCTGTCTCTCCGGAAGAATTCGTTGATCGATGATTCCTTGTCGAAACTCTTTTCCTCAGCGGCATTGCGAGTCGCATCAATCCTTACATGAAAAGCGCAGGAGGTAGCGAGGGATGGCGAATCAGGACGCAGCACTAGCGGGAGGACCGAGCGCAGACCGGGCGTCAGCCGCGATTCAGTCCCCCGCGGTCGCCTCCAAAGTCGAGAGTCCGTGGATCATAGCCATCGCCGTCATGCTGGCGACGTTCATGGAGGTTCTGGACACCGCAATTGCCTCCGTCGCCCTTCCGTACATCGCGGGCTCGCTGTCAGCCTCCACTGAAGAAGCGACGTGGGTGCTGACCAGCTACCTAGTCGCCAACGCGATCGTGCTGCCCGCCTCGAACTGGTTTTCAATGCGAATCGGGCGCAAACGCTTCTTCATCCTTTGCGTCGCCATTTTTACGGCATCGTCGTTCGCGTGCGGGGCTGCGCCAACGCTTGGCTTCATCCTGGTGGCGCGGGTACTCCAGGGGGCCGGCGGCGGAGCTTTGCAACCGCTGTCGCAGTCTATCCTTTTGGAGAGCTTTCCGCCGGAGAAGCGCGGCGTTGCCATGTCAGTGTTTGGATTCGGCGTGGTGTGCGCCCCTGTCCTCGGACCCACGCTGGGGGGCTGGCTAACCGACGCCTATAGCTGGCGCTACGCGTTCTATATCAACATTCCGGTCGGCATCCTGGCCATCTTTATGATCAGCCGATTTGTCCACGACCCGCCGCACATGCGTGGATCGAAGTCGTTCGGTTTCGACAGTATCGGCCTGGGCACGTTGATCGTCTGGACCGGCTGTCTGCAGATTATCCTCGACAAAGGTCAGGAAGACGACTGGTTCGGAGCTATCTGGATCCGCTGGGCCGCGCTGCTGCTCGTAGTCAGCTTCGGATGGTTTGTGTGGCACAGTTGGCGCGCCGAACATCCGCTCGTCAATCTGCGTGTCCTCAAGAACTGGAACTTCGCAATTGGCTGCGTACTGATTCTCATCTTCGGCATATCGATCTATTCGACCGTTACAGTGCTCCCCCTGTTCTACCAGGAACTTTTGGGTTACACTGCGTTCACTGCCGGAATCGTCGTCGCTCCGCGGGGCCTGGGTAGCATTGTGGCCATGCCGGTGATCGCCCATCTCTCCGAACGGATCGACGCGCGCTATCTGCTCACCTTCGGCTTCATTCTTTTCGCGGTAACCACGTTGTACATGGGCAGCGTGACCACTGAGATCAGCCCTTGGACGCTGCTGATCCCAATCCTGATTACCGGATTTGGCGTAGGATTCATCTTCGTGCCCATCAGCACGCAGGCGTACGGCACCTTGCCCCGGGAGCAAATTGGCGCGGCTAGCGGGCTTTACAACCTGATGCGTAACATTGGCGGCTCGATCGGAATCTCGCTCGCCACCACACTGCTGGCCCGGCGCAGCAGTGCCCATCAGAGCGAGATGACGAACTACATGGCCCGCAGCGGTGCGCAATTCCAATCGGCCCTGCAGACTGAGATGGGCGCCCTGGGCACCCATTTCGGCCCGGCGCATGCCCAGTATCCCGCCGAATTGCAGCTGTACCGTCAACTGTTGTATCAGGCCACCGATTGGGCTTTTGTCGACGTGTTCCGCTGGTTGGCCCTGCTCTGCCTGTCGGGGGCTGGAATTGTCTGGCTCTTCAAACGCGTGCAGAAGGGGCGCCCGCCGGCCGGAGCTGGAGCGCATTGACTCGGGAGGGGACATGGACGATTGGGGCCGTTTCCGAAGTCGCCATCCGCGAAGCGAAGCGATCATTTTCCTCAAATTCAAAACTTCACAGCAACTCCGGAACTGCCGTAAATCCGTGAGATACCACAAGAGCACTTCAGAATGCTCTTTGCTGGAGCCGGCGTCGTCTGAGGGTGGAGTTTGGGTGTTATGGGGAATCTGGGAGATGACCGTACACCAACCGTACAGTCGATTTGGAAATCATGGCAATCATGCCAATCCAGGCATTCCCAGATTCAATAACTTGCGTGTTTTCAAGGCGAGTATCCGGTTCGATTCCCGCCGCCTTCAAAAAAAAATGCAAATTCTCTTCTCGTAGCCCAAAACGAGAGTCACCGTTGAGAAGCATCCTTCATCTTTTTTCCCTGAAACCGAGTCCGATGGGCTTAGGAGTTAGAGCGTACAAGAACTCGGGCTGATTCCACACGAACAGCCCGATGATTTGATCGGGTCATCGGCCTTTCGGAGTTCGTCGTATTTGGAATTGAGCGTGCGGAGGCCAATCGCGCCAAATAGCGAATCGTCTGCACCAAAGCATCGTAAGTTCTTAGACTTACCGCTCAACGAATACGGGACCTGCGTACGCGTAACGTCAGGTTACGAGCATCCCATAGCCTCCGTTACGATCTGTACGGAACGTAGCGGCAGGCTCCGGGTCTGATCCAGACTCGTTTTGAGCCAAGACGGCGCACTCTTCCCTCGCTATCAAAATCTGACACCGCCAGACTGCGAAAAATCCCGCATTCACTCGGGAGATTTCCATGACTCAGCCTGATTCTTCCAGGGCACAGCAATATTCCCGTCCTGGCTCTGGATTCGATGTAAAGGCTGGCCCCAAGGTTCTCCAGCTTCGAAGAGTGAAACACATTGAAGGAGGATTTCCAATGAAGGGCAAGTTAATCTTCTGCATTCTTTATCTGTGTATCGCGCTGATCCGGCCGCTCGCGGCGCAAGTTGCGTCGTCAACCACGTTGGTGGGGACTGTAACCGACAGCTCAGGCGCCGTCATACCGGGCGCCAGCGTGGTTGCCGTCCAGGACGCCACAAAAGTGGCCTTCAAGGGCGTCACCGGCGGAACGGGCGACTACACTCTGCCCTACGTTGCGGTTGGCACATACGCCATCACGATCGAGGCCGTCGGGTTCCAGAAGGTTACGCACACGAACGTGCTGGTTGAAGTCAATCACACGGTGCGCACCGATTTCGTCCTCGATCCAGGCAATGTGACCAACGAAGTGACCGTGACGGAAGCACCACCCGCCATTGCTACAGACGATGCAGCGCTGGTGCAGACGCTTGGGAACACCGCCATTTCCTCGCTGCCTGTCGTTGGTCATGACGCGTACCAGCTTGCTCTCACCACCGCCGGAGTCCAGCTTTCGAGCAACGTGACAGTGGGCGACCCACCGGGCGAGCAGTTTGCCGGGCCCGGTTTCCGCGGTGAACAACAGGACGTCTCGCTCGATGGCGTGACGCTGATGAACTCCATTCACGTGACCGTTGACTTCCCTCCATCGCCAGACGCCCTTCAAGAGCTCAGCGTCCAAACCGGAACTTATTCAGCACAATACGGCGGCCACCTGGGAATCCACGTAAACGCGGTTACCAAGACCGGTGGTAACGACTTTCACGGCGTGCTCAAGGAATACGACCAGAATGGCTATTTCGCCGCACACAGCCGTTTCGATCTGCCTGGCACTCGCAAGAATCCTCTGAACCAGAATCAGTTTGGCGGCGAACTAGATGGACCCGTGATTGTGCCCTGGCTTTACAACGGTAAAAAGCGGACATTCTTCACATTCGACTACCAGGGACGCCGCGAGATCAACAAGATTGCAACCATTTATACCGTCATGACGGAGCCCGAGCGCACTGGCGACTTCAGCGCGCTGCTCTCGGCACCCAAGCCCGTGACACTCACCGATCCCGTCGACCCAACCTGCATCGTGGCGAACGTGATTCAGCCGCGATGCATCGACCCCCACTCGTTCGAATTATTGAACTTCATGGGCCCAGGGCCGAATCTGCCGGGAACGACGCAGAACCTTAACTATTCCGTGAGCAACGCGGATCCGTGGAACCAGTACATCGGCCGTCTCGACGAAGTCGTCAACGACAACTCCCGGCTCTTCTTCCGCTACGCCTATATGAAAGCAGATCCTTACGCGGGCGTCCTGTTCTTCCCTGACTCGTCCTATACGCCCAGCAAGCAGGCCAATTTTGTCCTCGGTTACACACAGGTGATTACACCCAACCTCGTCAACCAGTTTCTCATCGGCCGTAACCAGGTTTCCATTCGTAGCACGAATGGCTACTTCCAGAATCCATCGCTCGATAGCCAACTCAGTGTCCTCACGATTCCCGGGTATGCCAATCCGACTGGAGATCCGGGAGACCCCAGCGTCACCATCAGCAACTACAACGGCACTGGAAGCGGCGCCCGCAACTCAGCGCAGACCGACGAATACTGGAGCGGCAACGACACAATCAGCTGGAATCACGGCAAGCACAATGTCATTGCCGGTCTCGACCTCGCGCGCGTCCACACTACGCGCTACGCCGAGAACAGTCCTCGCGGCAGCTTCAGTCTGAACGGCACCATGACCGGCGACGCAGCGGCGGACTTCATGCGCGGCCTGATTATCAGCGACACCACTCCCGTGCCGCAGCCGCAGTCGGCCGGCCTGCAATGGCTCAACGATTTCTTTGTGCTGGATAAATGGAGCGCTACGCGCAAGCTTAGCCTCAACCTCGGCCTGCGTTATGAGCTGCCGACGGTGCCAACCAGTCCCAGCGGCATCGCGAATGCGTTGAATGCGGCCGGAACAGCGCTCACTCCCAATCCGCCCACACCTTATTACCAGTTCACGAACCCCAATCACTCCGAATGGGCGCCTCGCATCGGCGCTGCGTACCGGCTGACTCCCAAGTGGGTGGTCCGCGCGGGCGGCGGAATCTATTACAGCCCCGACACTCTGAATCCGATCACCATTCTTTCGCTCAACCCGCCCTTTGCGGAGAACTTCACCTACAACACAACCAAGTCCAATCCGGTGATCACATTCAGCAATCCCAATCCGGAAGCCGCCTTGGGGACCAGCGCCAAGCCTGACATTCGCACCATCGATCGCCACTATCCATCGGCCATGATGGAGCAGTGGAGCCTCGACGTGGAGCGCGCCCTCTGGCCCGATGCCGGCCTCGACGTGCAGTTCATGGGCAATCATACCGATCACCTCGATACCACGCTTCAGCTCAATGCGCCGTTGCCCGGGCCGGGGACAATCCAGACGCGGCGTCCCAATCAGAACTTCGGCAACATCCAGGACATTCGCAACCTAGAGCACTCCAACTTCGAGGGTATGACCATCACCTTCACACAGCGGATGCATAGAAACGTCAGTACGCAGTTGAACTATACCTGGTCGCACAGCCTGGATATGGGCCTGTATGCCAACGGCGGTGGGGCAATTGTCAATCCCTATGACCCGCAGGCCGATTACGGAAATTCCAACGACGATATTCGCCACCGTTTTGTAGGGAGCTTTGTCTGGGATATACCGTACCTGCGCCACGCGTCGAACATGTTGGTTCGCGGTGCGCTGGGCGGGTGGTCGTTCAGCGGTATCGAGACTGTCCAGACCGGCAACCCGGTTAATGTGACCATCAGCCCCGACGAGGCCAACACCGGTCAGGCCAGCCAGAGGCCGAATCGCATCGGTCCCATCCACGCTGGAAGTTGCGGCGCGGTGCTTGCTGCCTGCGTCAACAGCGATGCCTTCGCGCTTCCGACGCAATACACTTACGGCGACTCCGCCCGCAATCCCTTCTACGGCCCACATACGGTCAATCTGAACTCCGCGCTTGCGAAGACCTTTCCTATCCACGAGCGCCTGGACTTCCAATTCCGTGCCGACGCGTATAACACTTTCAACCACGTCGATTGGGGTCCGCCCAATGGGGTCTGGACGTCGCCCACATTCGGCAACATAACGACCGCCAGTCCAATGAGAATCTTCGAATTTGAAGGAAGATTGACCTTCTAACCGCAAGACTCTCGCGTGGCCGGCGAGAAAACTCGCCGGCCAGTCGTTGAAAGGAATCTTTACGATGGGTCAAAGTGCAACGGCGTCAAAGCGGCCTCAGATCGCGGTCGTGGCCAACATCTATAAGAAGCATCTTCACACGCAGCATATTATCGACCGCATTCTCGATGGCTACAATTTCGGCGGCGTCTTTCATCATCCGGAGTTGGATGTCGTCTCGATCTTTGTAGAGCAGCGAGGCGAAGGTGATCTCGTTCCCGAGCGCGTCGAGCGCCATCCGAACATGAAGGTCTATCCCACCATCGGGCAGGCGCTTACACGCGGCACCGGGAAACTTGCCGTCGATGGCGTGATCTACATCGGCGAACAAGGCACTTATCCGCAGAACGAAAAAGGACAGACCGAATATCCGCGCTACCGCTTCTTTGAAGAGATCGTTGACGTCTTTCGTGCCAGTGGACGCTCGGTTCCGGTCTACCTAGATAAACATCTTTCCTGGAACTGGCCTTGGGCGAAAGAGATGTACGATACTGCGCGCCAGATGGGCTTTCCGCTCATGGCCGGATCAAGTCTGCCGGTGACTTGGCGCATTCCGTCGATCGATATGCCGCTCGACGCTCCTGTCCGCGAAGCCATGGGCCTCGCATACGGCGGTCTCGACAGCTACGACATCCATGCGCTTGAAACCATCCAGTGCATGGTAGAGCGGCGCAAGGGCGGCGAGACAGGAGTCGCATGGCTGCAGGCGTATCGCGGCGAGAACTTCTGGAAGGCTCATGAACAGGGAGTATGGTCGCAAGCGCTCTTCAAGGCCTGCCTCTGCCGCAGCCACACCCTCACTCCCGGCCGGGATAACTTCACCGATGTTTATCCAACGCTTCAGGAACTCAAGGCAATCGTCCGCGATCCTGTTGCCTATCACTATCAGCACACCGACGGCATGCGCTGCACCATGATCCTGATGAACAACCTGGTCGTGGACTTCCTTTTTTCCGCCTCCATCGAGGGCCAGCCGAAACCGCTCTCCACCCTGATGTACCTGTCGCGCCGAACCGCCGGCGAAACGCTGGAAAGCTACTTCGATCCGCTCGCGCACTACATCGAGCAGATGATGCTTACCGGCAAAGAACCCTATCCCGTCGAGCGAACGCTGCTTACAACCGGCCTGCTCTGTGCTGGCATCGATAGCCTGTTCCAGGGCCAGCAGCGGTTGGCAACACCTCAGCTCGACATCCACTATCAACCCGGTGCATCGATTCTTCGGAGGACCTAATGCTGACCCGTCGCCGCTTCCTTGGATACACAGCACTCACGCCGGCCATGCTTGCCTGTCATCCGCTCCTGAGGGCCGGCGCAGCGCAGGAACGAAGTGAATCTACTGAGCCGCCTCTGCGTCTGGCGGTCATCGGCAGCACCTACCATCTGGGATCGGATATGCAAACCATCGCCGACCGATTCCTGGTTGGCTATCCGCATGAAGGAGACTGGCACATCCCGAATGTCCAGATCGTCTCCATGTACGTTGAATCGCAGCAACGGGACCCGGAGTTTGCCGCGCCGGCACCGCCGCACCGCACTCACCTCGCTTCCGACAGCCAGGAAGACTGGCATCCGAAAGTTGCACAAAACGTGCAGCCGCCCCCACCAGCGGAAGTTCATGCTGCTGCACCGGCGAGCGAAGAATCCGGGCCGATGG
Source organism: Occallatibacter sp. (assembly GCA_036490385.1). Classification (GTDB taxonomy): domain Bacteria; phylum Acidobacteriota; class Terriglobia; order Terriglobales; family Acidobacteriaceae; genus Telmatobacter. The sequence goes on along the minus strand of DASXDX010000046.1, from coordinate 65,493 downwards.
CCGATCTGAGCGCCGCGCGATCCAGCGAATTCGGCTTCCGTCTCTGCGCCAATATTCCTGAAGCGCTGCGCTGCGGGGGCGACCATCTGGCTGTCGATGCCGTGCTTGCAATTGTCGAGCAAGTCGGCTATCCACGCAACGATCGCGGCCAAATCCTCTATCCTCGCTACGATTTCTTCCAACAGTGCGTGGAGGTCTTTGAAGATGAGGGCCGCGCAGTTCCCTACTTCAATCACGAGAGCCTCTCGTTCAGCTTCAACGAAGCACAGAGCATGGTCGCAACCTCGGAGCGTCTCAAATTTCCGCTGCTTGCCGGCTCATCGCTGCCTGTAACCTGGCGCATGCCCGACGTCGATATCCCTCTCGACGCGCACATCGAAGAGGCAGTGATGGTCGGCATGGGTCCGCTGGACGGAAAAGATTTCGACGCGCTCGAAGCAATGCAATGCATGCTTGAGCGCCGCAAGGGCGGCGAGACAGGCGTGAAGGCCGTGCAATTGCTCGAGGGCGACGACGTGTGGGCTGCAGGAGACTCCGGCCGCTGGTCAAAAGAGCTGCTCAGTTCGGCGCTGTCACGGAGCGACGCCATCTTTGGCCTTACCATGCTGGATGGACGACCACAGGATCTGGTCGCCGCCGGCGTTCTGCCGCAACTGGTCAAGGACCCTGCCGCGTATTGCATCGAGTACAACGACGGAACCCGCGCCACGCTTCTTATGCTCACCGGCGCCAGCGGCGACTTTACCTTTGCGGCACGCCTAGCAGGCGCGGAATCGATCTCCACACAGTTTTTCCGCTCACCCGCGCCCAACAACACGTTTTCGGCCTGCCTCGCCGCAAAGATCGAGCACATGTTCACCGCGCGTGCCGCGCCTTACCCGGTGCGCCGCACCATGCTCACCAGCGGCCTCCTCGAGGCCGGACTGCTCTCGCGCCGCCGCCTCAATGACAAAATTGAAACTCCGCATCTTGCCGCGGTGAAGTATGATCCTCCTGCCGAGTCGCAATATGCGCGGACATAACACGGTGCCCATCGCGAAAGCATGCCTATGACGCAGACTTCTACTGGATCGGCAAGGCCAAAGATCGCAGTGCTGGCGAACATCTACAAGGCGCGCCTGCACACGCAGCATATCGTAGATCGCATTCTCGATGGATATGGCTGGGATGGGGTCTTTTACCATCCTCGACTGGATGTAGTTTCTCTCTTCGTCGAGGAGCGTGGAGAAGACGATCTGGTTCCGGAACGCGCACAACGGCATCCGGCAATGAAGGTCTACTCCACCGCTACACAGGCCCTGACCTGTGGGACCGGGAAACTAGCCGTCGATGGCGTGGTCTACGTCGGCGAGCAGGGAATCTACCCGCTGAATGAGAAAGGGCAGACCGAGTATCCGCGTTACCGGTTTTTCGAAGAAGTCATTGACGTCTTCCGTTCCAGCGGGCGTTCGGTTCCCGTTTATGTCGACAAACATCTTTCCTGGAACTGGGATTGGGCGAAGGCCATGTACGACGCTTCCCGCGCGATGGGCTTTCCACTCATGGCCGGCTCGAGCGCGCCGGTGCGATGGCGTATCCCGTCCATCGAAATGCCGTCTGAAGCTCCGGTTACCGAGGCCCTGTGCGTGGCCTTCGGCGGCCTCGACAGCTATGACATCCATGCGCTGGAGACGATCCAGTGCATGGTGGAGCGGCGCAAGGGTGGCGAGACCGGAGTCGCGTGGATGGAGGCATATCGCGGCGAGGGTTTCTGGAGGGCGCATGAACGGCAGGTGTGGTTGCCGAAGTTGTTCAAGGCCGCGCTATGCCGCAGTCACATGTTGAGATCGGCGCGGCAATCTTTCACCGATGTTTATCCAACACTCGATGAGATGAAGGCGCTGGTGAAGGATCCGGTTGCCTATCACTATCGGCACCTCGACGGACTGCGCTGCACCATGATGGTGATGAATGGCCTGGTGGCAGATTTCAACTTCGCGGCAGCGATTGAGGGCCAACCGCGCCCGCTCTCCACGCAGATGTATGCGTCCCGCCTGGCCGAGGGCGCAACTCTCGAGAACTACTTCAACCCCTTGGTGCACTACATCGAGCAAATGATGTTGACCCGCAAAGAACCGTATCCGGTGGAACGAACGTTGCTGACTACTGGACTGCTCTGCGTTGGGATCGACAGCTTGTTCCAGGGGCAGCGACGCGTGCCAACACCGCAACTCGCCATTCGTTATCAACCTGGCGATTCAACCTTCAGGAGAAACTGATGCTGACGCGACGCCGCTTTCTCGGTTACTCTGCGATGGCGCCTGCCATGATGGCGTGCCACCCGCTGCTTGGAGCAGCTACCGAGCTCACCGATCCAGCGCCACACATTTCGGCCAAGGCCCTCGCGATTCACAAGCGCGCGCTCGTCTTCGACGGCCACGTTCACGCTCTCGACCGCGAGTTCTATCAGGGTGGAAGCATGGGTACGCGCAAGCCCAACGGCTATTGGGATCTGCCGCGCGCTCGCGAAGGCGGCGTCGGTGCGTTCTTCATGTCGCTGTACATTCCGGAGGAATATTATCCGGGACGCTTTGAGACAAAGCAGGCACTTCGGCGGATCGATCATGCTCTCGAACAGCTCGAATTGAATCGCGACGCTGTAGAGCTAGCATTGAATGCCGATGACATATTAAGGATTCGCGCCAAGGGGAAAATGGCTGCCGTAATGGATATTGAGGGCAGCTACGACCTTGATGGTGACCTCGGCGTGCTGCACGATCTTTATCGGCTAGGCCTTCGTTCCGCGCAACTTTCGGCGCACAACTGGAGCCAGCATTACGCCGACGCCTGCTGCTCGCCGCCGGAGACGCACGGCCTCACCGATCACGGCCGCGAAGTGGTCCACGAGATGAACCGGCTTGGCGTGGTCATCAACGTCTCCCACGCCTCCGACGACACCATCTCGCAGGCCATCGATGCCAGTTCCGATCCCATTGTCGCCACACATCATGGTCTTCGCAGCGTCAACAATATTCCCAGGAATATGCCCGACTGGCTGGTCAAGAAAATGGCGGCCAAAGGGGGAGTCTTTGGCCTGCAGATCGGCAACGAGTTTCACAGCCCGACAGAGTATGCGTATCAGACCGAGCACGCCAAACATGCATTCTGGGATACCTCCGCCGTCCGCACCGAGGTTCAAGGGCTGACCATCTACGAGGTCGACAAACTGGTTGCGCCCGAATTTCCCAGGGTTGGCCTCGACGTGCCTGATTCCGTCCGCATGACGCCCGATGAATGGGTGGGAATCGTGGATAAGGTGATTCAACTGGTGGGCGAAGATCACGTATCCATCGGCACCGACCTCGACGGCGGGCCCAATCTCCCGCGCGGTATACGAGACACGCGTGATCTGCCTTTGATTACAGAAGCGATGGTGCGCAGGGGCTATACAGAAGAGAGAATCGATAAGTTCTGGGGTGGCAATCTGCTGCGCCTGTTCCGGCAGGTTACGCAAAAGCATAGCTGATTGCACAGAGTCGAGCAGTTGCAAGACGGGCAGTTATAACAGTGGATTACGGTGGCCTAGTCATCTTGCGGGAATAACTCACCAGTAGTTACTGGCTTCAAGAGTAGGAGTTCCGGCCGAGTTTCCATAAACCTCCACTCGAAAGACCAACTGCATGTTTCGCCTGTACCAATCGTGCGGAGCGTCTTGCAGCGCTTTGCTTAGATAAGTGGGGTTGGTCAGAATCTGTCCTGCCACCTGGGTTCCAATATGTGACAATCCAGCGGCCAGAACCAGCATTCTTCCCGTCTTAGATTCAAAGATACGAGTAATTACGATGTGGTCCACTTCGGGAGATCCGAGTTCAAAGGCCCATCTCTTGCTTGGGTCATTCTTATCGCGAATATAGCTTCCCGTCTCAGTGCGTTCAAACACAAAACGAAGGTCATTCGCCAATTGCATCGTCCAGGGATTGGATCGCGCGCCAATGAGTATGACGGGAGCACGGCTTAGTTCTGCGAACGACACATCGTTTCCAGTTTGAATGCCCGGCTCCCTGTGATGCAGGGCAAGGAAGGTTGATATCTGTGTCAGCGCAAGCGCGTCTCCCCAGCCTACGTAATGATCGGAATCTTTAAGCAGTGCGGATGCCGGCACATAGGCGGGCAAAGCGCCATTGAAAGCAAGGGCGTCATACCGGGCGTCGAACTTCAGCACCTCAGGGTCGGCAACGCATATCAACGGCTGGATTGGATCGCGCAGTATCGGCTGCCAGAACAGTTCTTCGGCCCGATTCACCTGGCGGCCTGGAAAGAAATACCAACCGGTAAAGATTAGCAGTGCAAGCGAGACGCCCGTCACCACCAGGCGCAACTTCAGGCGGACCGAAGGCGCCGCCTTGGGTACATCTGCGATGTGGACCTCCGGCCCAGCGACTTCTGGCCAGCGAAATTCAGGAGTATACGATCCTCTCGGTAAATGAATTTGCACGGAGGAAGGGTCGCTTGATTCGCTGTAGAACTGAGCGAGGCGCTTCCTTAGTTCGTTCGCCTTGACGCGAACAATCGAGTATTCCCCGGTGTCGTAGTCGGGGCAGCGCTCAAAGACCTGGTAGCCAATGACGCGCTCCTTCAGGTCGTCCACGCGACCGTCCAGCGCAGTCATGACAATGTAGCGGAGGAACTCTTGCGATCTTTTTGAAGTCCGGAATCCGGAACTTGTCAGAATGCGTTCCAGCTCCGCTTCAATCAGTAGCCGCTTTGCTGCTTCGGCCGAAACCTCAAGCGTCTTTGCACCCATATTAAAAAATACCACGTCGCGGATGTCGACGCCAAGCGAAGAGTATGCGTCTTTATTGAGGATTGAGACGCTTGCTTGGGATGAACAAGATGCGCGTGCGCAGACGAAATCACTTGCGTCAATGAGTTTTTGGCTTTCAGATCTTACGAATCGCGCTATCGTGATCGCGCCGCATGTGCCGTCGCATAATATGCGATCCGCCGGAAACTCGATCCGTTAGAGAATCGACCGTTCGACCACCGCTTGAAGCGGCCGGGAGAGCGGAAGCTCTTGCGTTCGACTGTGGACAGCTCATGCTGCAAACCGGAGTCACCTCACTTTCTCATCGCGACGCAGATAAATCGCAAACTCAGCCATCCTGTACGTTCGTAACCTCGAAATAACAACATTGCAAGCAAAAGGGATAGCGGTTCCGATCTGTTACAAACCTACCTTCACGTTCGTTGCCCCGTTAGATTTGCAATGAGTCCAAGTCGTCTTGGGCTGCAAGTCTTCTCCTGGATAGTCCTGGAGAACTACTTAAGGAAAACAAGCCTCATGAGCATGAATTCAAACAGGACGAACTCCCGGCATGACTCCCCGCATGAAGCGACCGAATCAATGGCTTCCACCTCGGGTAGTCCGTTGCTGAACCAATCCGCAGCCGTTGATCGAAAAGTAATCACTTCGCCCAGTTTCCCCAGAGTTTTAGGGCCATATTCCCACGCCGTTGTTGCCGGTGGGTTTGTCTTCGTTGCGGGACAGGCCCCCATCAATCCCGCGACCCAGGAGTTCGAACTTGGTGGCATTGCCTCGGAAGCGCGACTTGAACTCACCAATCTCGGCACGATTCTCGAAGCTGCCGGAAGCAATCTGGCCAGCGTTGTGAAGGTCAGCATCCATCTCGCCAACCTCGAGGACTTTGACGAAATGAACCAGGTTTACCAGGAATTCTTTTCTGCCGAACCTCCCGTACGGACTACGACGCAGGCCATTCTACGCAGCGGCAGAAAGATCGAGATCGATTGCATTGCGCGCCTCAAAGAAACGCCTCTGTCTCCTCATCTTTGAGGACATCCGTTCAAAGGGGCGTTCGGAAGGGGAAGAGAATGACGAGAACTCTAGCCGCGATTGACGTCGGCCGCAAGGTGAGTAAGAGCGCCACGGAGCATCGTACCGCATTATTGGCTGGTTTTTTGGGCTGGATGCTCGATGCATTCGATTTTTTCCTTGTTGTCTTTTGTCTTACAGCTATAGCGCACGACTTTCACCGTTCAGATCAGTCGATTGCTCTTTCCATCACGCTCACCCTCGCCTTCCGGCCGGTCGGAGCTTTCATCTTCGGCGCACTGGCAGACCGGTTTGGGCGCCGCGGGCCGCTTATGCTCGCACTGGTCTTCTACTCGGTAATCGAGATCTTCTCCGGGCTTGCGCCCAACTATCTAACCTTTCTTATTCTCCGTGCTCTGTTCGGCATCGGCATGGGGGGCGAGTGGGGAGTCGGCGCCTCTCTTGCCATGGAGGCTGCACCCACGAAGAAGCGTGGCTTCCTGTCCGGCGTGCTTCAGCAGGGCTATGCAGCCGGATATCTATTGGCCGCAGTTTGCTACGCCTTCATCTTCCCCCGCTTTGGATGGCGGCCGCTATTCTTCCTCGGTGGCTTGCCGGCATTGCTGGCGTTATTCGTTCGCTTCCACGTTAAGGAATCGGATGTGTGGAAACAAACCGCGCAGGTCAACTTCAAAGATTTCATCCAGGTGGTGGTGTTACACTGGAAGCTCTTCATCTACATTGCTCTTTTCATGGCCGGGTTGCAGTTGACGACGCACGGCACCCAGGACATGTACCCAACGTTCCTTGAGCGCTACGGGCATTTCGATCCGACCGACCGTGCATGGATCTCAGCCTTATCGATGATCGGCGCGATCGTGGGTGGAATACTCTTCGGTACCTTTTCGGACCGGTGGGGACGTCGTCGAATGATCATCGCCGCCATGATGGGCGCGCTGCTCGCCATTCCGCTGTGGGCATTTGCTCCATCAGCGCTGGGTCTCACGGGGGGAGCCATCGCCATGCAATTTCTCATTCAGGGTGCAATGGGGATCGTACCCGCCCATCTCTCCGAACTGGCTCCCAACTCAGTACGGGGTTTTCTGGTCGGGTTTGGCTATCAGTGCGGAGTGCTCCTGTCCAGTGCCGTGGTCTACATTGAGGCCACTTTGGCAACCCGCATAAGTTATCCCTGGGCAATGGCGGATACTGCGGTGATTGTGCTCATCCTAGCGATTGTCGGCACTGCGGTTGGACCTGAGCGCCGTGGGGCAGCATTCAGCAGCTATAGAGGTTGACTCGGAATTGTCGGGACCATCGATGTGCCTCAGTCCGGGTACGCGACACTTGGACTGCTTGCGCGTTCAGGACGGACTTCGTTTGGAGCACTGGGATGTATTCACGATGTGGCCCCAGAGGTGCAATCGAAGAGTAAAGCCTCTATGTTCGGTGACGGATCTCCGGAAAATTGATATCAATGCGGTTGATTTGAACTCAACTGAATAAGTAACGAGAAGTGCTTTTGTAACGCATGGACAATCGGTAACAAGAAGCTGGCTTGAACGAAGCCGTTGCGGCGGCGGACCATTCGCGTGCGGCTGAAGCGGCTTTTGCGGTTGCCAGGGTATGCCGCAACAGCAGACGCCCCCATAGCGTTCCTCCTCACGGTTGCTGCTTTCGGCATTTTCTTAGCGTTGCTCTTCAGTCGCACGAGAGGCCACCTCGTGATATCTGACTGCGGAGGGCATCGTCTATTACAAGTCAAAGGGATTCTTCGTGGCATTGCGGGAGTCGGATCGGCCAATCACTGGCCACATCGATGTGGTCCAGGCTGGGAACGGCTTCATTCATCTACTGGATTACAAGCCCGTGGCTAGCCACATCGATCCAGTGAACCAACTGGTCGTTTATGCGTTGGCATTTGCATCCCGCACCGGACTGCCCGTAAAGGTATTGAAGTGCGCCTGGTTTGACGAGAAAGACTATTTCGAGTTCTTCCCGCCGGTCACGAGCGCAATTTTCTTCTCATTGGCCATACAATTTGAACTCCTCTAATTGTGAATACTGATCTTTAGAGCGCCATTCCGCCCGACACTTCAATCCTTTGACCATTCACCCAGCGATTTTCGTCTGAGAGAAGCGCCGCAATCATGGGGCCTATGTCGTCCGGCACGCCGGCCCGCCCCAGCGCGGTCATATTCGCTACCGTCTTGTTCACTTCGGGGTCGTCGCGCACCATGCCGCCGCTAAAGTCCGTTTGAATCGCTCCCGGAGCGACGACGTTCGCGGTGATGCCGCGCGGGCCAAGTTCCTTAGCCAGGTAGCGGGTGAGCACTTCGACCGCTCCTTTGGCGGCGCCGTAAACGGAGCTGCCTGGCAAGGAGACACGCGCGAGGCCCGAGGAGATGTTCACGATGCGGCCGCCATCGTTGATCAACGGCAACAGCTTTTGCGTCAGGAAGAAGACGCCTTTGAAGTGAACATTGACCACCGCATCGAAGTCCGCCTCGGTTACCGTGTCAAAGTTTATGTGCTGCGAGTTGCCGGCGTTGTTCACGAGGTAATCGAAGCGGTCGCGTCCCCAGCTTTCGAGCGTTTTGCGCACTTCGGCAACGAACGCGTCAAAGGCGCGCGTGTCGCCGGTGTCGAGGCGGAATGCCACGGCTTTGCGGCCCATTGCCTCGACTTCGCGGATGAGGCTCTCGGCCTCCTTCTCATTTGCGCGATAGGTGAAAACGATGTCGACGCCGCGACGCGCGAGATTGGTGGCGGTGTTGCGGCCGAGGCCGCGGCTTCCGCCCGTGATGATGGCGATTTTATCGGTCACAATTCCAGATCCTTTGTGTGTGAATTTGCAGCTTCGTGCCTGGTACGGCCACGTTACTCGGCTACCTGAGCAATTACGATGCAATTGAAGCTCTTATCGGCTGGCCCTGCGCGGTGTTCGAGACGTCTTCCCACGCCTCCCAGGTGGTGATGCGATCCGCGTATAGGGCGCGAGCCCCCGGCAGAACTGTGGAACCGAGCACCAGCCGCAACGGCGGATCATTCGCGTCGACAAGCTTCAGGATGGCTTCTGCGGTTGCTTCGGGATCGCCGCGTTCCAGGCTGGTCAATCTCGCAATGAACTGCTTTCGGAAGTCCGCATACGGTTCCAGCACATCGGCGAGCTTTGCGGATTTACCGAAGTCGGTGGCGTAGGCGCCTGGCTCGACGATCGTCACGCTGAGGCCGAAAGGCCTGACCTCCTGCGCCAGCGATTCGTGGAGCGCTTCGACTGCCCATTTTGTGGCGGCGTAGAAGCCGACGAGCGGCAAGGTCCCAATTCCGAGGCCGCTGGAGACACCGAGAATGTGTCCGCTGCCCTGTTGCCGCAGCAGGGGCAGAGCAGCACGGAGGACCCTGACCATGCCGAGATAGTTCGCGTCGAACAGGTCGCGGATCTGCTCGTCGCTTGCTTCCTCCACGGCGGCGAGCAGGCTGAAACCGGCATTGTTGACAAGAACGTCCAGCCTGCCGAAGTGCGCGAACGCCTGCGGAACGACCTGCCCCACCTGTTCGGGATCGGTGACGTCGAGTGCGAGGGGCAGCACCGAATCGCCGAAGCGTTCCGCGAGATCGGCGACGTCTTCCAGTTTGCGGGCGGTCGCTGTGACCTGATCGCCCCGCGTGAGCGCGGCTTCAGCCCAGATGCGGCCGAAACCGCGAGAGGCTCCCGTGATAAACCATGTCTTCTTCATTTCGATTCTCCTTCGGTTGACGGTGTTGAGTTCGCTTAGGCGCGGTGTATTGGTTCTGCTTCCGGCGCCCTGAGTCCTATGCAAATGCTTTCTTGCAGGACCTTGGCTGGAATCGATTCAGCCCCTGTGACGAAAACACGCATATCGAAACTCCTGATCCTGGATTTTTCGATTGTTCGCAATTGCGTTGAATTGACGAACCTATATCGCTTGAAATAAAACGGAGATAACCTCCGAATGAATAGATAATCGGAGGCTGTCTCCGGTTGCAAGAATTTTTGCGCGATGAGGAAAATGCGCTCCCAAGCTACCCAGCGAAAACCGCGAACGGACGCGCTGCGAAACCGCGAGCGTATTCTCGAAGTGGCGAAGGGAGCCTTTACCCGCCACGGCGCGGATGCCAGTCTGGACGAGATTGCGAAGCAGGCGGGTGTCGGAGCCGGTACCTTATATCGCCATTTCCCCACGCGAGACGCGCTGATCGAAGCAGTCTACCGGAGCGAAGTGGAAAAGCTGGCCGCGGCAGGGAGCAAGTTCGCCGCAGCGATGCCCCCGATCGAAGCCCTGCGAGCCTGGATGCTGCTGTTTGTCGATTACATCGCGGCAAAGCACATTATTGCGCCGGCTCTCAACAGCGTCGTCGGAGGAGCTTCCAGGCTCTATGAAGGTTCTCGCGGCCTGATCCAGGGAGCGATCGATGAGCTGGTGAAGCGTGCGAAAAAGAGCGGCGACGTGCGAAGAGACATTGACGCCTCCGATCTGCTTCGTGCGGTGATCGGTGTCTCCCATGTGGGATCCGGTCCTGAGTGGCAGCAAAGCGCAAGGAGACTGGTAGACATCCTCATCGCAGGATCACGCCCGGTCAAATAGACCGTATTTCGTAAACCGAGACATTACAACCACCGGGCATTCCGCTCTGAACGTCTAAATGCAAGAACGGCCCGGAGGTGCGGAAAACCAGCCGGAGCAGCCACCACGCGACTCAGTAACCCAGATGGCGAAGAGCCATCTGCGCGGTCCGCTTGAGTTCGGCCTTCGTCGAACCGTTCGCCGCCTGAATGGAAAGACCAGCGATGATCGTCGACAGATACCTTGTGTAGTCATCCACGTTGATCTCTTTCGGCAACTCTCCGCTCTTTCGTGCTTTGAGAAGGCGCTCCCTTAAGGCGACTTGATTCTGCTTCCGTATCTCCGTCATGAGATCTCTTGCCGGTTTCGCGTCTACGCTGCAACCCACCGCCCCCGCCAGCGTCATGCAGGTCGGCGGATGGTTGGGCGTGGTGAGGAACGCAACTGTGTTGTTGAAGAGCGCACGAATGAACCTTTCGAGAGTCGATTCCTCCAGTGCCTTAACTGCGTATTGCGCTCGCAATCCCATATAGCGCTTTACCGCTAGTTGAAACAACGCGTGCTTGTCACCGAACGCCGCATAGATGCTTGAGGGATTGAGGCCCATCGCCTGAGTAAGATCGGCCATCGAAGTGCCTTCAAAGCCGCGTTCCCAAAAGATCAGCATCGCAGCTTCCAAGGCCGCGTCTTTATCGAAGCTGATCGGTCGTCCCGTCTTTCCGTTCGCTGTTTTCATAGGATTGCCTGTCACTTTCATATTAGAGTGCCCAAACGTGAATCCGATGCTCGTCGTGTTACATCTGTAACAAGTGTTCCTTAATAGCACCAACTAAGGACGATCAAAAGGAGCGGGCGAGACTTGGGTCTTGGTTAATGGAACCGCTGGTTGAAGGATAGCCGCAATTACCTACTCATCAAATCCACACATGTCATAAGCGTCTTTTGCAAGCCCAACCGAAGAAAGGAGATTAATCATGAAAGTAGGGTTTATAGGCGCCGGGAACGTGACAGGTACGTTCGGCCGCCATTTGATAACCGCTGGTCATACCGTTGTTGTATCCAATTCTAGAGGTCCAGAGACGCTGGCTAAGTTTATTGCCGACCTCGGTCCAGGCGCCATCGCGGGGACCAGGCAGCAGGCGGCCGAGTGCGACGTCGCTATTCTCGCTGTACATTGGGTGAACGTGCGTGAAGCGTTGAAGGGTATCGATTGGCGTGGCCGAGTTCTGATCGATGCAACGAATGCGCATATGGACCCTAAGCCCGATATTAGTCTGGCGGGAGTCACCCGATCGCGGGCGGCGCTGAAGGGGCACACATCGAGCGAGATGGTCGCTGAGATGGCAGTTGGCGCACGGCTCGTAAAATCGATCAGCAACATGCCGATGGCATGGATACAGGACTTCTCGCCGAACAAACCACGTACCGTAATCTTCACATCCGGCGACGACACTGAAGCCAAACAGCTGGTGATCGAGCTGATCAACAGCGCCGGATTGGTTGCGATTGATCTCGGATCACTCGCAGCAGGGGGTGCAATGCACGAGGTCGGCGCTCCTTTGTCCGGCCTCGATCTCCACTTCGTCCGGCGGCTTCGATGAGCCGAGCCAGGGCGAAATCGATTGCAGATGCTGGGTGGTGACTGGCCTGAATCCGCCAGATCGGCCATTCTGCGGGTGCGAAGTGTCATTGTTTCGTGTGAATTCAACTAACCTGCGGAACCCCTTGCATCCAGATTTCTCAAAACATCGGGTCATCGTCGGCTGGAATCGAGATCAACGCAGTTTACGAAGGGAGTGAATCAATCCGCTCATCGCGAAAAGCGTGGTTGTCGCACAGGAATGCTTTGATCTCTACGTCGTCGACTGCACGGCTCAGATTCGTGTTCATCAACAGGCAGCCCCGCTCATGCTGAGCTTTGTTTTCGCGTATCATGCCTTGAAAAAGCTTTGCGAACCCTTTCTTCACCGACTTCTCTGTTGCGAAAAGCTTCCGTAAAGACGCATTTGTATCGTCGCGATAGCGGCTCATTGCCCGAAAGTAGATCGACCGCTTGTCTCCAAATGTGTCGTAGAGACTTTGCTTGGAGATACCTATCTCTCTCATGAGCGTTTCCAAGGAAGTATGTTCATATCCGTGGCGCCAGAAGACATTAACCGCGATCTCAAGCGCCTTGTCCGGATCGAATTCCTTTGTGCGAGCCATAAATACACATTAGAGTCCAGGGCATCAAAAGTCGATCCGCGAAAGTCCGAACATGCCCTCAACTGCCCCGGGGCCGGTTTTGGGCAGTAATTGGCTTTGGCGCGCGCCTTGGAGATGAGGCACTCGTTGAGAGCGCCCCTCGGAGTTGAACTACTCTACTTTGGATGGAATGTGGACGCGCCTTTCCTAGGTGCTTTATATTGAGGCTGTTGCTCGAACGGAGGTGGGCATGGCTCGCAAGCAAAGTCTTCCGAAGGAACCGTTGTCGACGCGTCCGGATCACGACCGGAAGTTCTACGGCGCCAACCTTGCCGAGGTCTTCCGGACGCCGCTCTATGATTGCTCCCTCAAGAATGTGTCTGGCGTGCCCGACTTCGCCCTCACCAGGCTCAAGGGTGGACCGATGGAGATGCAGCGGGCGCCAGCCTATCCTGAGGACCGCGCCATGCTTATCTGCGTGGCTTTAGCCCCAACGCCGGTTGACCGGTGGCGCGCACGAATTGCCGGACAAGAAGTCAGCGTCTCTCATTCGATCGCATTCGCAACAACGGTAATCGATCTTATGAAGCCGATGGAGATGTGGGCGGCAGGTCCGTTCGACTATCTGCATTATTATGTGTCGCGCGATCTGCTGGACAAAGTTGCTGCAGAAAACAGGATTGCATTAGTTGATTCGTTTCGGATGGTCTTCTTTGAAAGGGACCTCGTCGTTGCTCAATTGACCAAGACCATCCTCAGTCAGGTGCGCAACCGTGAGCCGCTCAACATGCTTGCATTAGAAGATGTCTCACTTCTTGTGAGCACACATCTACTGCAACACTATGGAAACGGTAAGGGAGTTCTCCGGGCACAGCCGAGCCTGGAGATCTGGCAAAAGATTCGCACCGAGGAGATGTTGCGTGCGCACCTTGAAGGCGAGATCAGAATTGCGGACCTTGCAACCGCCTGTCAGCTCTCCCCGAGTCACTTCTCTCGTTGCTTTCGCCAGAGCTTCGGCACTTCGGTTCATCAATGGCTTATCAAGCTTCGAATCGACACGGCGAAGAATCTGCTTCGCGAACCCGAACTGAGTCTGGCTGAGGTGGGATTTAGGTCGGGATTCTGCGATCAGGCCGCCTTCACACGCGCGTTTACTACGCTTGAAGGGACAACGCCGTTTCGCTGGCGCAAGCTGAACGGTCGTGTCGCGGTTGCTACTGGCCACCTTGTCTCGGGTGAGCTGCGCCCTCGTTGATCACTTCTAAAGAAGCCACAATCCGCTTCACCGAGAACTGCGCTTTTCTGTCCGCGTCCGGGTCCCGAAGAGAATGGGTGGAGACATGGTGGCTCAAATAGATCCCGAGCAAGTCCCACGCCAGCTGGGCGACGTCAGTTTCCTGCAATAAGTGTCGCTTGTCGATCGCATCACGGATCAACATAATGAGGGTCTGCCGCCAGACAGATTCCGCCGCAGCGGCAGCCTCACGAACAGGTCCCGGCAAGAAACTCAACTCAACAATGGCTTGAGCGATCGGACAACTGCCCGGCAGTCCCGCCCTCCTCGTCCATCTAATCCATACATTTAGGTAACGAATCAGCGACGGCAACCCGTTTCCAACGCCAGTGTCGACTCCGAGGCAGGTACGGCTCCAAAGGTCCAATGCAACATCAAGAATGGACCGCTTCAGGTCGTCCAAATGTGGAAAATGCGCGACAACGCCACCCTTTGACAGGCTCGCGCGTCCGGCAACCGAACCAAAGGTGATCCTGCAGAGCCCCTCTGCGCTTGCCAAATCAAGCCCCACCCGAAGGATGCGGGTTCTTGTTACTTGACCAGACACTGATCGTCCTCTACTTGTCCGCTACAAACGCTCTTCTCATTCCCGGCGAGGTAAGCTACGCCGCCAGGCGACTCCGAGAGGTATGGTACGCGGCACACCATCTTGCAGGATTGCCGATATCCGTCCTATTTGTCGATTCGGACTCAGTTTTCGAGTCCAAACGAAGCGCATTCATCAGTGAAAGGACCCTAAATCAGCTCAGCACCAGCATTTCTGGAAGCCATCTCATCCAACCGCGGTCATTTTGTACAAGAATGACCGTTCTTTTTGGCGCTACGCTACACTCCGGCGCAATCCGACGTCCGCATAGTTCCCTGTAATTCGACAAGAGCTATCCATGACGACATCATCGAACCCGGCAAACGCCTATGGCGCGCAGATGGCGAAGTATTTCACCATGAACCAACCGCCCCATGTCGCCATCGATTCCGCGGTTTCCGTCGTCCGGCGGCAACTGGCGATTACCCGGCTGATTGCACGGAGTGGCATCCCGGAACGAACTGCGTCCATCCCGTCTGAAAAGGCCTACGTTGTCTCGCTTCACCTCAATCATGCGAACTCCGGGGAATGGGAACTTTGGACCGATGGCAAGCACACAAAGACGGGGGCATGGCCAGTGGGCGGAGTCGCAATGTGCGACCTGGAGTCAAATTCGAGCATTCGAAATCCAGGCCCCATAGATTGGATCCATTACCATGTTCCGCGTACAACCTTGGATTCCCTCTCGGACGATGCTGGAGTGCCTCGAGCTAAACGTCTCTACTGCGTTTATGGAACTTCCGACCCGACACTCCATCACCTAACGCAATCCATTTTGCCGTGCCTAAATAAGCCGGAGATGTTCTCACAGTTGTTCATGGATTCCTTCACCTTGATGATTTGTTCGCACCTTGTCGGGCGGTACGCTCAGACTCACGAAGCCTTCCGGCAGTTCAAGGGCGGTCTGGCACCGTGGCAAAGACGCCGCGTTGTGGAATTGTTCCATGAGCACTTGGACGGCGAGTTAAAACTGGAAACACTTGCCGATGAATGTGGAATTTCCGTCAGTCATTTTGCGCGATCATTCAGGAGATCGTTTGGGACCTCCGCACATCGCTACTTGATTCTGAAGCGCGTCGAGATCGCGAAGGCCCTATTGTCGGAAACGAATTACTCGCTGGTGGACGTTGCGGCGCAGACTGGATTTTCCGATCAAGCCGCGTTTACTCGGGCGTTTGCAAATGTGCTCGGGGCGACTCCGGCAAAGTGGAGGCGTGAACACTCAAGTCGCCGGAGCTTTGTCGAAGTACCCAAATCCCAATTTCCTCAACCACACGAATAAATCCTATCCAAAAGTTCAGCAGTCCGGGGCGGTGTTGCCCGGAATCGTCGCTGGACGCAATATCGTCGCGGATCTGAGATCCGGCTAGAGTTCTCGCCTTGAACTCGAGCCCGAAGTGGTCTTGTCGCCCGCCTTCACTCCGCATTTGAGCAGGATTCGACAAAAGTGGTTCATGTTTTCAATAGTACTGAGCTCGTTCCTGACTATGGTGGTCGCAAGTGCGGGGCTCGACAGCATTACAGCCCGGTAAGTTCTACACGAAAGAAGGGCGATTTAGCGCGAAGGCGTTCGACGTTGAAAATCAACTGATCCAAATGGATCTTTAACGCAAAGGAGAATGATCGTGAAACAGCATGTTAAGAATGTAGTTCTGGTGCATGGAGCTTTCGCCGATGGCTCCGGCTGGAAGAGGGTCGCCGACATCCTCAAGAATGATGGCTACAAGGTGTCGGTGGCGCAGCCTCCCGAGACTTCCTACGCCGACGACCAAAAGTACACAAAGGCCGCGATCGACGCCATGGGCGGCCCAGTGGTTCTGGTCGGCCACAGCTACGGTGGTTCCATCATCACTGAGGCCGGCAATCATCCAAACGTTGCCGCACTTGTTTATATTGCCGCTTTCGCCCTCGATGAAGGTGAGAGCTGTGCCTCGATCGAAACGGCCGTGCCGCAAGCCTCCAAGGCGTTCAAGTCGGACAGCAACGGGCTCTGGTGGATAGACGAGCCGCATTTCGTGGCTGACTTCGCCGCGGACATTCCACGGGATGAGGCGGAGTTCATGGCTATAGCGCAGGTGCCGATCTCGACCGACTCGTTCACCCATCCGGTTAAGAATCCCGCATGGAAGCACAAGCCCACTTTTTACATGGTGGCAACTGAAGACCGATCGATTAACCCGGATCAGGAGCGCATGATGGCAAAGCGCGCCAACGCCAAAACGGTCGAAGTGAAGTCGAGCCATGTGGCCTATATGGCTTTCCCGAAGGAAGCAGCCAAGCTCATCGAAGAGGCTGCCACCAGCGTGAGTGAGTAGCCACATGCTTTCGGACAAAAAGATCTCCGCCAATCCGATCCCGGTCGGCGGAGATTCCGTATGGATATAGCCGCCTCAGGAGGGCGAAATGATGGACCACATCAATGTGAAAGCGCAGGGCGGCACATTCCTCGCCCATATCGCGAGACCGAAGACCTCGCCGGCTTCGGCTGTTGTCGTTCTGCAGGAACTGTTTGGTGTGAACGCCGACATTCGCAAGCACTGCGATGAACTGGCGGAACAAGGCTACCTCGCGGGCGCTCCAGATCTGTACTGGCGGCAGGAGCCGGGGCGTAGACCTGAACGTCACCTCCCAAGCCGACTGGGACCACGGCCTTCGCCTCTATCAGGCTTATGACAGAGATGCCGGCGTAATGGACATCAAAGACACCATCGATGCAGTACGCAATCTCCCGGAATGCAAATGCAAAGTTGCCTTGCTCGGCTATTGCCTCGGCGCGCTGATGGTCTTCATGACAGCCGTGCGCAACGACGGCATCGACGCCGCAGTCTGGTATCACGGCGCCGACACTGACAAATATCTGGGAGAGGTCGATGGGCTTCATGCGCCCATTCTTATGCATCTGGCCGAGGAGGATGAGTTCATTTCCAAGGCTGCACAAGCGGAGATTAAAGCAGCACTTGCTACGAAGCCAAATGCGACGGTGTACAGCTATCCAGGTCAGAATCATGCCTTCTCTCGGCACAACGGAGCGCACTATAATGCTGCCGCGGCTCACCTTGCCAACGGTCGAACGAGTGAATTCCTGAATCGCCAATTGCGATGAGTGCCAGATGCTCTTAGGGAAACTACCCGCGCCGTTGCTCAGCATCACAAACGAGAGCTAAGGAGCCAGAATGATCAGAAAAGTGGAGCTCGAACGTTTTACAGTGACCTCTTCGAAGCCATTCGACGTGGTCGTTGCAGCCATCAAGGCATCGATTGGTCACCCAAATATGGCAGAGCTCTGGCAAGCAACGCAGCGAGCGACAACGGCCGCCGAACTAGAGGCCGCCATACAGCCCGCCCTGGGCAAGAGCGGCCTGATGCAATTTGTCGAGTTCGATCACGGGATGATTATTCGCAAGGGGACCGAGCACCACGCATCCAGAATCATTCGTCTGGTCATTGGAAATCCTCTCATCATGAAAGAAATGGCGAAGCATGTTCCGGATGCCGGTTCGTATGCCCCCGTTACCGTCCTTGTGGATGAGCGCGCTGATGGCGTGCATATTTCGTATGACAGGATGGCCAGCCTCCTGGCCCCTTATGGAAATCGCGATGCGCTGCGCGTGGCCCGCGACTTGGACGCAAAAGTCGAAGATGTGTTGAGACAAGCTGCAGCGTAAGACGGAGTCGGCATGACGTCTGGAGGTTGTCATGGACGGGCATCTTGTTCCCGCCAGTTCCAATTCAAAGAGCCGCTGCTCTCTGGAGAACTTCACATTGGACGCGGAACGCTGGCTCGCAGCTCTCTACCGGTGTATGCGGACAAGCTACGGCGACGATGCAGCCCATGCTGCGGCAGACTGCTGGCTGCGAGTCTTTGAAGAACGATTCGAAGGATCAAGCGGCCTTCCAGAACTGACAAGGATCACCGCGGCAGCAATCGCTCTCTTCGTATCAAATCATCGTCAAGCCGTCTACTAGCCTCACGCTCGACGCCGCGCAATGACGCTGTTTCGGTGCAGAAATTCAAAGGAGACCTAAGGTATGCCGCCACTGTAATCCACGAAGTCTTCGCAAAAGGAGGTCGTCATGGATCAGTCCGCAGTGAAGATGGACTTCTCGATCTCAGCCTGGCGCAGCCCAAGGCTCTACGTGGGAGCCGAGGTGCAACGAATCCCGAACGGTTGTTTGCTGCAGGATATGCAGCTTGTTTCGAGAACGCGTTGTTGCGAGTGAGTCGAGAAGCTACGCACCACTTCTCCGATGACCAGGTCGAGGTTGTAGCCGAGATCGGCTTGAACCGCAACGAACACTCAGTTGACCAGAGAGAAGATCACATTGATGGTCGTTTCAATCTCCGTCGGTTCGTTATTGAGCTCGTATGGCTTATAGCGCCAGGTCCGGACTGCGTCCAATGCAGCCTGACGCAGCATGACGGGTCCGCTCACGACGCGCAGGTTCTCGATGGATCCCGTCTTGGTGATGCTAGCCGACAGCACGACTGCGCCGGAGACCCGGGCCGTCTTCGCGATCAGGGGATACACCGGTGTTGTCTTCTGCACCAGCAGTCCCACTGCGACACCGGCTGAAACCCGCACGATGCTCGGAGCCGCGACCTGCACCTTGGGCTTTTGGCCGCCGAAGACGTTGCCGACAGCGGCGTTGCCATCCATTCCGGAAATGCCAAAGCCCGCCGGGGGCGGTGCGTCAGCCGCGACATCGGTCTTCGCGTGTTGAATGCGGGCCGGTGCATTCAGCTGGTCGTTCATCATTTGCGATTGGGCCGGAGACGCGCCGGCGTTGTCCTGATCCGTTGCCGCCGGATTGGAGTCCGCCGCATCCTGATTGTCGCTCCCGGCTGCGCGCTTATCTTGGGCCGAAGGCGTCATGGCGGAAGAAGGGGAGGGCTTGAGAGAAGTATTATCCGGCTGATCCTCGGTTGTGACCACTGGCTGCTGCGGCACAGCGACCGGCTCCACGACCGCTGTTTTTCCATGCTTGAACATCGGGATTGTGAGGAGCAGAAGAAGCAGAGCAGGCACGCCGCCGGCCACGGCGATCATGGTCCACTTTTTCTTTGAGGGTTTCTGCACCTTAGCTTCGGCAGGGTTGGGGCGGAACGATTGAAAGAGAACTTCATCGACCTCGCTCATCGCTGCTGCCTGGACTGCGGGCGCTTTGCGCGGCGCACTCGCCGCAGCATGGTTCGGCCGGACTGGTGCCGGGGCAGGAGCGTCTTCCACCGCCGTGGCCGCTGCCGGCTTGCGCGGGGCAAGGTCGGCTGGTCTTTCGACCGCAGGCCGGAGAGACTTTACGCGATGAAGAAAAGCTCCATCATCTCCATACTCTTTGGCCGGAGAGGGCAGCGGTGCGCCGTGCAAAAGATCCGCCGCCGGCTTTAACGTCGTCTGCGTCTCGGCGGGTCTTGCGGCCGGCTTGGGACCATTTGCCGAACCAGGGCCTGTCTCCGTTTTGCCTGGAGCCGCGGGCGGTTGCCCGTTGTCCCATTCACCGAAATCCTCAGGTAGTGTATCGGGTAAAACCTCCGCTATTTTTGCTGGAGATGCCATTGCCCATCTTCTCCCTTCTCGTAAGTGGCACCCTTATAAGTGCGTGTTTCACGTTGAACCTTGGGGGCAGCCCGCAGGCCGCTGCTCGCTGCCGGCTTCCGTTCCGCCTCCGTGGCGGGAGCGAACGGCGTATGCCCGGCCGCCGCTTTCAGCATGGAAGCGATATTCGGCAATCCTTCCACCAGCAGCGAGACGGTCGCCTGTGCCTTGGCGTATCGCTCGCTGTCTTCTGGGGTGAAGGTTGCGGAGAGCTTATGCTTTCCAGGCGCGAGCACATCACCCACCACCGGAGCATAGAGAAACGATCCCGGCACGGATGCGGCGGCGTTCAATTGCGCCTCGCCCAGCGGCGTGCCATAAGAGATAGGGGAGGGAACCGGCCAGGTGATCGCGGTCTGCTCCATCTCCGTAACGTTGAGCGATACCGTGGCCTGCGCTGTCGTGTAATTTACGCTATCCATCGGCGTAAAGGAGACCGTGAGCGTGTGAGCGCCTGGGGGAAGTATCTCGCCCGTGGCCGGAGTGTAAATGAGGGTTCCTGGAACCGACGCCGAGGCGTTAAGCTGCGTCGCGCTCAGAGGCGTGCCGTGAAAGATCGAATCCGGCGCGGGCCACGAGATCGCCGGCATCGCCTTGGCTATGGTGAGCATGACCGCGGCTTGCGTTGAAGTGTAGTCCGACGGATTCGCGGGCGTGAAAATAACTGAAGGTGTATGCTCTCCGGCTGCAAGCACCGCACCCAGGCTGGGATTGTAGACGAATGTTCCCGGAACCGAGGCTGTGGCGCTGAGTTGCAGCGTGCCCAGCGGAGTGCCGTAGGTAATCTTCTCTGGAGCCGACCATGCGATGACCGGCGTCGCCTTGGTTACAGTGAGCGAGACGGTGGCGTGCGCTTCAGTGTAGGTTGTGGTGTTGGCCGGATGGAAGGTGACCGAAATTGTATGCGTGCCCGCCGCGAGCACTTCGCCCTCAGCCGGCGAATACTCGAAGCTTCCCTCGACCGATGCCTCGGCGTTGAGTTGATCGGCATTGAGCGGGGTGCCGCAGGTAATGGGTTCAGGCGCCCGCCAGTCGATCGTGGGCGCGCTCTTGGCCACGGTAACGGATACGGTGGCCTGCGTGGGCGTGTAGTTCGTCTGATCCTTGGGAGTGAACGTGACCGAAAGCGTGTGCTCTCCTGCTGAGAGCACCTCGCCGGCGGCAGGCGAATACTCGAAGCTTCCTGCCACGGACGCTGAGGCGCTGAGCTCGGTGGCGCCGAGCTCAGCACCGCAAGCCATCTCATCCGGCGTCGCCCAGGTAATCGAGGGGGCCGCTTTGGAGACCGTGATTGAAACTGCAGCCTGAACTGGATTGTCATCCGCAGAATCCGACGGAGTGAACGTCACCCAGAGTGTGTGGGTTCCTGCGGGCAGCGTATAACCGGGCCCCGGCGTGTAGACGAACTTTCCCGGAGCCGATGCTGCGGCGTTCAGTTGAGCAGCGCTAAGACGCACGCCATAGACAATCGGCTCGGGCGCATCCCATTCCACGGTCGGCGGCACGCCTGGAGTGGAGGGCGTCACGCTGAGAATGGCGGTCGGCTTCTCGACCGGCTTTTCAGCAGGTTTTTCGGGTGCAGAGGCCTTCTCCGTCCCGCCTTTGCCGAAGCCCTTGAAGGTGAATCCCTTCTTCTTCTCTTGCTGTACGGGAAGACCCGTAACGGAGCTGGCCATCTCTAGAATCAGCTTTGCGATCGGCGAATCAGTGAGCGAGAGCCCGTTTGAGGCATTCTGCATCTGGCGCGTGGCGTCATAATCGTCGGGAATCTTCCACCGCACCGGCCTGCTGATGGCCTTGGTGATCACTTCTTCGGTGACTCCCAGGAAGCCGGCCTCGAAACGATTGATCACGATTTCGAGTTTTGGACCGCTCTCATCGAAGAACCGGGAGATCAGCCGATTTGAGTTGCGCAGTTCGGAGATCCCGGCCTGCGTTACCAGATAGATCGTGGAGGCCTCGCGGAACAAAGTCGTGCTCATGAGATCGATCCTCGATCCCACATCGATAACGACGTTGTCGAACTCCTGCCGCGCTACGAACATCAGCTTGTCAATGGCTTCTTTCGAGGCTTCGACCTCTGGAACTTTGCTGGGAGCCGCGAGCACCGATACACCCGACTGGTGCTTGGCGAGAATCTTGTGCAGAAAGCTCGCGTCCAGCCGCTCTGGATCCTGAAGCGCATGGTCGGTCGAATACTCGGCGGCGATGCCGAGGTTGAGCGCTGCGTCTCCCATTGGCAGAGCAAGATCGATCAGCAGCGTACTCTGGCCGGATTCCTGAGCGAGGGCAATCGCGAAGTTGCAGGCGATCGTCGTGACGCCGGAACCGCCTTTGGCGCCGAGGAAGACAAGCGACCGGCCAATCGCCCTCTTCCCGGAGCGAGGTTTCGGACGGGCGATGGCTGAGGCCCGCACCAGCGCTTCAGCCACCGTGTTCTGGTCGAATGGCGGAATCAGGTACTCGCGTGCCCCGGCGCGCATGCAGCGAACCACCAGGTCCTGATCGGCCACGCTCGAATAAACCATCACCGTGGCCGCATCCTTGGCGCAGATGTTCTCTACCAGGTCCAGCGCAAACTCGACATCGCTGTCCAGATCGATAAGAATGACGTCAAAATAGAGCTCCAGCAGCCTGGGAACGTCATCGAGGGCGGTGGGATAGGTTGAAAACTCGCGGACATTCGCGCCGCGGCACTCGGCAAGGGCATTGGCCAGGGCCCGCCGCCGCTCTTCATCCGGGCCAATCAGCGCAACAGACAGGGTTTCAGCCCCAATGGAATCGGGATATCGTGTATCGACGTTCTGTGATATGCCTGAATTCACGGGCATTACCCCTCCTCCGCTGGCATTCTACTTATCGGCCATTTACAGGCCGGACTCGATAGATTTCTTTCACCCTCATCGAGCAAAAAAGGGATGAATCAGGTACGCAGAATCAAAAGGAGTCAAAAAGGCGAAACCACTGCGGAGCCACCCGCGGTAGATTCGCTGAAAACAGGAGAGATACCTGAACTAGTGTTACTAATACATCTCTGCTGGAATGCCTGATAATAACTGATTTGGTGCAATCGTGAGTCAAAATTGAAACTTTGATAATCGGGTTGGCACATTACTAAAGTTTATTAATGTTTCGTTTTCCCGACTTTCAGAGGGAAACCTGACTTTGCGCTGAGGCCTCTCTACCCCGTGAACCCACAGGAGTTGCCGTTAGTCCGGCCCCACCCGAACGGAATCTCCACGGGGGCATTGGGAGCACCGAAGCTTGCGCCTGGTCTCCGACGACCGGCCAATCAATATACCCATCGCCATACCCATCGCCAGAGCCAGCTGACGTTGTTTGATTTTGCTCCGGTAACTTCCGCAGGTCATCAACACGTTGCCATCTGCATCAAAGAGGATCGCCGGGTGCGGCGCCTTGAAGTGGTCTGCCGGCACGGGCGCGTAGGATAACCTACCGCTGATGCTCGACCGGAGATCGGAACTCCCCTCAAATGGGCCAACTTGTGTTGACTGATCCGAATCATAAACTCCAATTCGAGTGAGCGGCATTCCGCGTGGGGATCATGGTGCGACAACAGCAGACGGCAGTTATCATTGGCGCCGGACCGGCGGGATTGACCGCGGCACTGGAATTTTGCCGCCGCTCTTCTATTCGTCCGATTGTGCTCGAAGCCGGCCATCGTATCGGCGGCATCTCCTGCACGGTCTGCCACAACGGCAATCGGATGGATATCGGAGGTCACCGGTTCTTCTCCAAATCGGACCGGGTGATGGATTGGTGGACGGAGATTATGCCGATCGCGGGCTCAGAGGAGGACGACGAGCTTGCCCTCCAATACCAGAACCGCCGGCATCTGATCCGCAATTCACGCAACGTGAAATCGAATGCGGCGCTGGGGCCCGTTCCGGTGCGCGATCCAGATTGCGTCATGCTGGTCAGGCCGAGGAGGAGCCGTATCTACTTCATGCGCTCTTTCTTCGATTACCCGCTCTCGCTTTCCTGGGACACGCTGCGTCGCCTGGGACTCAAGAGAGCGGCTCGCATCCTGTTCAGCTACCTGAAAGCGCAATTCGCACAGCGGAAGCCGGAGAAAACGCTGGAAGACTTCCTGAACAATCGGTTTGGGAAGGAGCTGTATCTTACTTTCTTCAAGAGTTACACAGAAAAGGTGTGGGGCGTGCCCTGCGGGGAAATTTCTGCGGCATGGGGAGCGCAACGCATCAAAGGCCTTTCCCTACGAACCGCGGTCGCCCATTTCGTGAAGAAACTGTTCTCGCGCAGAGAGGTGACCACCTCCGAGCTCCGGCAAAAGAATGCGGAAACCTCTCTCATCGAGCGATTTCTCTACCCCAAATACGGCCCCGGCC
Organism: Occallatibacter sp.; assembly: GCA_036490385.1. Taxonomy (GTDB): domain Bacteria; phylum Acidobacteriota; class Terriglobia; order Terriglobales; family Acidobacteriaceae; genus Telmatobacter. The sequence goes on along the minus strand of DASXDX010000046.1, from coordinate 41,064 downwards.
AGTTATGGGAGACGGTCGCCAAGCTTGTTGAGCAGCAAGGCGGGGAGATACGGCTTGGCTGGCGAGTTACAAACCTCCACATTGAAACTGGCCTTGATGGCGTCGATCGCGTGGTCTCGGTTCAGGCGCTTACGCCCGAAGGGGAGCTGGTTACGATTCCTGGCGACTACTTCTTCTCCACCATGCCGATACGCGAGCTGCTGCGGGCGATGGATGCGCCCATACCGGATGAACTCCGGGTTATCTCAGACGGTTTGGTTTACCGGGATTTCATCACGGTTGGCCTCCTGGTCGACCGGTTATCGATCACCGAACCCGATGGATCGCCGCTGAAAGACACCTGGATCTATGTCCAGGAACCGGATGTGCTGGTAGGTAGAATGCAGATCTTCAATAACTGGAGCCCTTATCTCGTTTCGGATCCGTCGAAGATGTGGATCGGGCTCGAATACTTCTGCTACGACACGGACCCCTTATGGATTAAGTCCGACTCGGAGATCAAGCAATTCGCAATCGAGGAGGTTGCGAAGATCGGAATTCTGAATGCAAACGAGGTCCGCGACTCCTGTGTAGTTCGCGTTCCTAAGGCTTATCCAGCTTACTTCGGGACGTATGACCGGTTCGATCAGATCGTCCGCTATATGGATCGCTTTGAAAATCTCTTTCTTGTCGGCCGGAACGGCATGCACAAATACAACAACCAGGATCATTCCATGCTGACGGCCATGGTCGCGGTGGAGAACATCCTCGCCGGAATCACCGACAAGCAAAACCTGTGGGAGATTAACGCCGAACAGGAATACCAAGAGCAGAAAGCGATGCCGTCGAAGCCATCGGAAGAGCCCTCAGTGCCGGTCAGCGGCCTACCGGAAGCCGCAGGCAAAGAGTATGTGGCATGAGCGCGCTTCAGCGAGTCGTCGAGCCTAACCCGCTTGCAGACGAGCGGCTCACGGGCGGATCGGATCGGGTTTACCGCCGATCTGGTTAAATAATCCTGTGGATCAACTTGAGCAGTATCGGCGGATGTTGGCTGTGGCGCTCGAAGAGGCGCGGGTAGGATTTGCGGAAGGCGGCATTCCGATCGGCGCTGCGCTTTTCACGCGCGCTGGGGAACTGGTAAGCCGCGGGCGCAACCGTCGTGTGCAGCTGGGCGACCCCAGCATTCATGGCGAGACGGATGCCTTTCGCCGCGCAGGCCGCCAGCGCAGTTATCGCAACCTGGTCATGGTCACCACGCTGGCTCCTTGCTGGTACTGCAGTGGGCTGGTGCGGCAGTTTCACATCGGCGCGCTGGTCGTGGGCGAGAGCCGCACCTTCAGCGGCGGCCTTGAGTGGCTCCGCGCGAACGGCGTCGAGGTCATCGATCTCGACAACCAGGAGTGCCGCGAGTTGCTGGAGAAATTCATCGCGGCGCACCCGGAAGTGTGGAATGAAGATATTGGCGAAGAGTGAGCGGAGCAGGAAGATCGAGAACGAAGTCTCACCGGCTCGCTTCCGCTAAAAACTTGAGCGAGTATGCAGTGCCTGGGTCGAACGGGCCTGCGAGGATCCCGAGAGATTTGAGCTGGTCGTAGCTCGCCTGCCAGCGTGCGGCCGTCATCTGGCCCGTCTGGTCCCCGGTTACCCCGTTCGCGTCGCCCGTGATGAATCCACCATCGCGGAGCGCCTGTGCGGTGTAGGCTTCCTGCGCGGGATTCAATGCCGGATTCAGCTTGAGCAGCAACGCGTCGGCCGGCTCTGGATTGCGCAGGTATTCCTGCCATCCGCGAATGCTGGCGCGCACGAACTTCGCGACGATCTCTGGATGCTGGGCGGCAAAATCGCGCGTGGTGAACTGCACCCGGTATGGGTCGTAGCCGGAAGAGCTGATGAGCAGCGTCCTGACCTGGGCTCCAGCTTGTTGGGCGAAGAACGGCTCGCTGGTGATGAAGATTTGCTGGACGTAGTTGGGATCGGTTAGGAAATTCGCGATCGACAGCGTGGAGGGAATCTGGCGGACGTTGCGCAGGTTATACCGGCTGATCACATATTTCAGCCAGGTTGCGCCCGTTTGCGCGGAGATGGCGTGGCCGTCGAGATCTTTGAAGTCATGGATGGGCGAGTCTTTATGAAGCATGATCGCCTGCGGATCGTGTTGCATGGTCGCCGCAATGGCCATAAGCGGCAGTCCATTCGAGTCCCACTCGAGAATCTGGTCGCTTGATCCGAGGCCGATGTCAGCTTTTCCCGTAGAGACGAGCTGGGCCGCGCCGCCATATTGTGGCAAGGGAAGCAGTGTGACATCGAGCCCCTCGGCTTTGTAGTAGCCGAGCATCTGCGCGGTGTAGAAGCCTCCATGCTCAGGCTGTGGATACCAGTCGAGTTGAAGGCGAACCGGATAGAGGCCGTTTCCAGAAGACGTTTGCCGGATGCGGCAGCCCGCGAGCGAATACGCCAGTATCGAGATAAGCAGAAACGCGAAACAACGGAAGAACCTGCCTGGCCTCAATCCAACCTCGCCGGAGTGGCGGAAGCCACCTTTTTCTGGAACGCTATCACGCCGGCGATAAGGAACCCATTAACTTTTGGCGCTCACCGAGCTTTGCCGCCAATGCAAGTAGCGATTCGTCAGAGCCGCGTGCGGCCCCGAGCTGCATTCCTCCAGCGGCATATGGCAGAGCGACCGCCGGAGCGCCCGCCAGGCTGAACGGAGTGGTATAGCGCAGCAGCCGGCCGCGGGTGCGGCTGTGATCGGCCCCGGCCTCAAGCCGCGCAACCGGCGCACAAGGCAGCAGAATCAACTCGTGCGCTGCGAACAACTCGTCCATGCGCGCGCGAAACTCGGCATGGCGCTGGCGCAGGCTAGCTACTTCCTCCGGAGCGAGAGCTGCACCCCACTCCAGCCGCTCGCGGATGGCCGGCTCAATGCGATCGAAATGGCCGGCGTGAAGGCGCGCGGCCTCCGCCGCCTGGATGGGCGCGAAGATATCGCCCGAGTCGCGCCACCATTCCGGATCGATGGGGTGCGCTTCGAGACCAAGTGCTTCGAATTCGCGGATGCTCTGGCGAAAACTGTCGAGAATGGCCGGTTCGCAGTCATCGAGAAAATTGTCGCCAAGAAAAGCGAAACGCGTGAAAGTGCGGATGCGCGCGGGCTCACCAATTGCGAAGGGCGCGGCGAGAAGCGGCGCATCCTGGAGATCGCGAAAGAGCCAGCCCATGGTGTCAAAGGATTCCGCAAGATGCGCGCCTCCGCGCCAGTCGCCTCGGCCCAAAGAGGCGCGGTACCCGGCAAGTCCGCAGAGCGCGGCGGGCACGCGTATGGAACCGCCTGTGTCTGTCCCGATAGCGACCACAGCCGAGCCCTCTAGCACGCTGGCTGCGGCGCCGCTCGATGAGCCGCCAGTCAGTGCCGATGGATTGCCGGGTTGCAGGCAATCGCCGAATTCAGGATTTTCGCCGGTGATGCCATACGCGAGCGCGTGCAGGTGCGTCTTGCCCACGATCACGGCGCCCGCCGCGCGAAGCTGCTCCACGAGCCAGGAGTCGCGCGGGATAATTCCATGCAGATCGCGATAAAGTTGGACACCGCAGCTGGTCGGCGCCCCGGCCAGGTCGAAGCAATCTTTGACCGAGATCGGCAAACCCCACAGGGCCGAACGGCCATCGCCAATGGGGCCGCCGTGAGTAGGCCCGATGCTCTCGGCCCGCGCAGCTTCGGCCCGCGTCCAGGTTGCGTCCTGCCACAGATAAGTGTTGCCGCTCGGGTTTCGGTTCGAATGCGCCAGCGCCTCTTCAACAAGATCGGTCGGGCGCGCGGCGCCGCTGGCCAGCGCCTGCCGAAGGGGACCGAGCGTCCACGGAAAATTGGCCATATTCGATTGTAAGCGGCGAATCATGGAGCGGAAGAACGGGAACTTTTCTGAAGCGCTGCCGCCGCGCTCCATGCTAATTTCAAGTATGGGAGTCATTTCAGCCGCAGCCGCCCGACGGTCCGGGAAGCGTGACGGCCCGTGTCCCTCAGCCGCGGATTCTGCTCTCGATCTCAAGCGCATGAGCGCGCTCGCCGCCTTCACGGCCCGGTCGATGCGCACACGGTCCCCGCGGCCCTTCGGCGCGTCGATCGTTCACACCGAAACAGGTAAAACGCTGCTGCGGGCGCTCAACGCCGTGCGGCAGGAGCTCGATCCCAGCGCCCATGCGGAGGTGCGTGCCATCCGCCTTGCCGCCAAGCGCGTGAAACAGATCTCGCTGGCGGGCTACACGCTTTACTCCACCTGTGAGCCTTGCCCGATGTGCATGAGCGCGGCGCTTTGGGCCGGACTCGATCGCGTCGTCTACGGCGCAGCCATTGAAGATGCAAACCGGCACTGCAACCAGATTCGAATTCCGGCGACGGAAGTGGCCGCGCGCAGCGATATGACCTGCATTGTGGAGGGGCCGCTGCTGCGCGACGAGTGTTACGCACTGTTTACGCACCCGCGCATGCTCAAGGCATTTCGCCTTTGGTCCACGCGGAAAAAAGTCCGGCAGGCTTGATCGCATCCATAGGAGAGGTCTTCGACGTGACGGAAGGGCTCGCAGCAGGATTATCAAGGGTGCTCGGGGACCAGGCGCGGGTGCTCACTGCGCCGGTCGTACTCGACCGGCTCTCGCACGACTTCTACTGGTATTCGCCCATCCTGCGCCCACGGCTCCAGAGCAAATGCGCCGATGTGGCCGTGCAGCCGCTGAGTGTGGAAGAACTGATGGGCGTTTTGCGATTTGCGGGCGAGCACGGGATTCCAGTAACGGTGCGCGGCGCCGGCACAGGCAACTACGGGCAATGCGTGCCGCTTGAAGGCGGCATCGTGCTCGATCTTTCGTTGATGGACAAGCTGGAAGAGATCACGCCGGAAGGCGTGGCCGTCTGCCAGCCGGGTTTGCGGCTCGGCGCACTCGAAACCGAGGCGCGCAAACGCGGATGGGAGCTGCGCATGTATCCCTCCACGCTGGTGAAGGCTTCTGTGGGCGGATTTCTTGCCGGAGGCTCCGGCGGAATCGGTTCGGTGACGCACGGCGGTCTGCGCGACTTCGACACGGTGCGCGCCTTTGAGGTGGTCACGATGGAGGAAGAGCCGCGCGTGATGCTGCACGAGGGCTCTGCCGTGCACGAGATTCTTCACGCCTGGGGCACGAATGGAATTCTCACGCGTATCTGGTTTGCTCTCGCGCCGGCTGTCGAGTGGACGCAGATCACAGTGGCCTTCGATACGTTCGCGCAGGCATTCGACTTTACGGAATCGATTGCGGTGAGCGCTGAATGGACAAAACGGCTGGCCACCGTGTTCGAGTGGCCCATTCCATCGTTCTTCACGCCGGTAAAGAGCTTGGTGCGCGAAGGCAAGGCGCTGGCGCTGCTCATGATCGCAAACGCACAAGTGGATGCCCTGCAAACTGCTGCGCAAACGGCCGGTGGCGCGGTGACCTTCTGCGGCGCGTACCAGGGCCCGCGTACCCAGCCGCTGCTGAGCGATTACACCTGGAACCACACTACCTTGTGGGCCATGAAGGCCGATCCGGCTTACACCTATCTGCAATGCGGCTTTTCGCCCATGGAATCGCGGGAGCAATTCCGGCTTTTGCGTGAGCGCTACGGCGACGAGATTCTCTTTCACATCGAGTTCATGAAAAACGGCGAGGGCGTTGTCATTCCTGGCGCGATCCCCGTGGTGCGCTTTACCACCGAGGAGAGATTGAACGAGATGATCGCATATTGCCGCTCAATCGGCGTATTTGTCGCAAATCCTCATGTGAATTATCTCGAAGATGGCGGCAGGTTCCGAGCGGATAATATTCAACTGCTTGCGAAGCAGAAGTACGATCCCCGCGGATTGCTGAATCCCGGGAAGATGATCAGCTTTCAAAAGCAGAAGGTGGCGCCGTGAAGACGTGGATTCCCGATGAGCGTAACTTTGCTTATCTGACTTGGAAGCAGGTGGACGCTCTGCCCCGCGAAGCCACGCTGCTGGTGCTGCCCACAGCCGCGATTGAACAACACGGTCATCATCTTCCCCTGGCGACGGACACGCTGATCAACAACCTGCTGTTGGGCAAGGCGTTGGCAAAACTGCCTGCGGAGCTGCCCATCTTTGCGCTGCCGCCGGTGTGTTATGGCAAGAGCAACGAGCACATCGGTTTTCCCGGCACGCTTTCCGTGAGCGCACAGACATTTATGGCTGTGCTTCACGACCTTGGCGGCAGCATCGCAGCAGCCGGCTTCAAAAAACTTGTCCTCTACAACACACATGGGGGAAATACGTCGTTGGTCGACGTGCTGGCGCGGGATCTGCGCGCGGAGTTCGGGCTGCGTACTTTTTCGCTCTTCGGCTCGCCGGGCGCCGTGTTTGAGGGCGTGAGCCAGCAGGAGCGGACATACGGCTTCCACGCCGGCGAGATCGAGACCGCATACCTCTTGCACGCGACGCCAGCGCTGGTGCGCCGCGAAGAGTACACCAGCAACTACATCGCGCGTGTGGAGCAGCCTGAACTGCTCAGGCCCGAAGGTTCCGCTGCAAACTTTGCCTGGCTCACGAGAGACATTGCGCCCAGCGGCGTGCTCGGCGACCCTTCGGCAGCAACGGCGGAGAACGGTGAGCGATGGTCGAACGAAGCGGCCGCGCGGATTGGCGAAATTCTTGTGGCCATGTACAACTTCGAACCGAAGCACGGAGCCTGAGAATGGCGCCCGGCACGAATGTGACCGATTGCGGAGACGGCATTCGCCTGGAGCGGGGCGTGAAGTGCCGGCTCAGTGACGGCATCACACTCATCTCCGATCACTACTATCCCGCCGGCGAAGGGCCCTGGCCCACGCTCCTCATGCGCCAGCCGTATGGACGCGATATCGCGTCGACGGTCGTCTATGCGCATCCGGCCTGGTTCGCGCGCCAGGGATACCACGTTGCCATCCAGGATGTGCGCGGGCGCGGTGGATCAGAGGGCGAGTTCTATCCGTTCAGGCAGGAAAGCCGTGATGGTGCGGAAACTATCGCGTGGTTGCGCAACCACGCGGCCTGCAACGGGCGCATCGGGATGTATGGTTTCTCCTATCAGGGCGCCACGCAGCTGCTGGCCGCCGCAGAGCAGCCTCAGGGCCTGGTGTGCATTGCGCCGCACATGACGGCTACCGACCTCTATCACGGCTGGTTCTACCATCAGGGCGCGCTGCGGTTGAGCTCGGCGCTGGGCTGGGGCATACAGATGCTGCGGGAAGATGCGCGCCGCAAAGGCCTGCGTGCCGCGAGCGACAGGCTCGAGGCAGCGTGGGCCAACGTGCGCGCTCAGGCTGCTCACGCTCCCTATGCCGCCCATCCGGCCATCGCTGATCCCGCGCTGCCCGAGTATCTCCGCGACTGGTTTTCGCATCGAGAGCCCGGAGAGTATTGGAGCGCGCAGGATATCAGTACGCGACTCGATCGGATCCAGGTGCCCGCCCTGCATATCGCGGGCTGGTTCGATACGTATCTCGAGGGATCGATTGCCGGATATTGTGCGTTGCGCGCCGGCGCCGGGAGCGAATTTGCGCGGGAGCATCAATACCTGATCGCCGGCCCATGGATTCATATACCCTGGGGCGATCGCGTTGGCGATATAGATCTCGGCGAGGCAGCGAACGTGGACACAGACGCGATTCTGCTCCGTTGGTTCAATCATTGGCTCAAAGACTCGGGGGATTTCGAAGGCGAGCCGCGCATCCGGCACTTTGCGCTGGGGCCGAATAGCTGGCGGAATGCAGTGGAATGGCCGAGCGAGGCAGCGCTTCCGCTCTATCTCCGCAGCAAGGGGAATGCGAATTCGCGTAAGGGCGATGGCTGGCTTTCAGCGAGCCCACCGGAAGGCGATGAGCCGCGCGACACTTTTGTTTACGATCCTGAAGTTCCGGTGCCGGCTCCGGGCGGTCCGCGGGCGTTGAGCGGCTCCTTCGATCAAGCGGCGCTGGAGCTGGGAAACAATCTGCTGGTTTACACATCGGATCCCGTCGCGCTCGAGACCGCAATCCTGGGCCAGCCGCGCGTAGTGCTGTGGGCTGTAACCTCGTCGCGTCACGCGGATCTCACCGCGAGGATCGTCCGGGTCACCGCGAGCGGGCGCGCTGAGTTTTTGTCGATCGGCATCGCGCGCAGTTCCTGGCTCTTTCGCGATGCCGTTTACAAAGCGGATGCGATCCATCGCTGGGAGTTTACCCTGGAGCCGATCTCGTTCGTTCTTGCGCCCGGCGAATGCCTGCGCCTGGAGATCGCGAGCTCGGCGTTTCCGCTGTACGATCGCAATCCGTCGACCGATACTCCGCCTCAGCTCGCGGACAATTGGAACTGGACTCGCTCCACGCAACAGGTAGTACACACGTCTGCGCATCCCTCCGCCCTCTTCCTGCCCATAGCGGGGATCCGAGATGAGTGACGGTGGGTCGATTCCGGAGATTGTGTTCGACGGCGTAGGCAAGCGTTACCGCAATGCGGCGATTGCGCTGGAGGAAGTCTCGCTTCGCATCGAACGCGGCGAGTTCGTCACATTTCTGGGCCCATCGGGATGCGGAAAATCGACGCTGCTGAAGCTGGTCTCCGGGCTCAGCCCTGTAAGCGAAGGAGAAGTGCGCGTGAACGGCATGACGCCCGAGAACGCCCGCGAGCTGATGGGCTTTATCTTTCAGGATGCGACCTTGCTGCCGTGGCGGACCGTCGAGCAAAATGTGGGTCTGGGCTTGGAGCTGGAGCATGCCGCGCGCGCGCTGCGCGCAGAGCGGGTGAGCCGCATGCTGGAGCTCGTCAGCCTGAGCCATGTAGCCAAACGATATCCTCGCCAGCTCTCCGGCGGTATGAAGATGCGCGTTTCCATCGCCCGCGCGCTGGCCAGCAGGCCGCGCATTCTGCTGATGGACGAACCCTTTGCCGCGCTCGACGAGATCACCCGCGACCGGCTCAATGAAGAACTGCTGCGGCTTTACGCGGAGCAGAAGTGGACGGTGCTCTTTGTCACCCACTCGGTGGCCGAAGCCGTGTTTCTGTCTACGCGCATCATAATTCTGGCCGCGCACCCAGGCCGCGTGGCGCATGAGATGCAGGTTGTGTTGCCTTGGCCGCGCACGGAGGAAACCCGTCAGTCGCCGGCCTTCGAGGAAGCGGTCACGCGCGCTTCGCGGCTGCTGCGAGGAGTGTTTCACGCATGAAGCAGCGAGCCATGATGGCGCTCAACAGCTTGCTTGTGCTTGCATGCCTGCTCGGCGTGTGGCAGGCCGTGATCTGGCTGAACAGTCTGCCGGCCTATGTCCTTCCCGGGCCGCTTGCCGTTGCAAGAGTGCTCGGCGAGCGCTATCCCTCGCTGTTGCGCTCGCTGTGGATCACGACCGAAGAAGCGGCGGGCGGCCTGGTAGCCAGCACCGCCACCGGTGTCGCAGTGGCCATGATCTTTGCGCAGTGGCGCCGGCTGCGCCAGACGCTGTATCCATACACGATCCTCTTGCAGACCGTGCCGATCGTGGCCATCGCGCCGCTGATCATCAACTGGGCCGGGGCGGGAATCTTCGCGGTGACGGTCGTGACCTTCATCATTTGTCTTGCGCCGATCATTGCGAATACGACGCAGGGGCTGATCAGCGTGGATGAGAACCTGATTCACCTGTTCATCATGAACCGGGCTTCGCGGGCGCAGATTCTTTTTAAGCTGCGGCTGCCAAATGCTTTGCCGAATCTTTTCACCGGCATCCGCATCTCTGCGGGCATCAGCGTGATCGGCGGCATTACCGGGGAACTTTTCGCCGGATCGACGCGGGTAGGCGAAGGCGGTCTCGGATATGCAATGATTTATGCCAACAGCCAAATGGAAACGAGCTACCTCTTCGCGCTCGTATTGGCTGCTGCCGTGCTCGGTTTCTCGTTCTTCTTCGTGGTGATGTTTCTGGAATGGCTGGCGCTGCACAACTGGCATGAGTCGAAACGGGCCCCGGTAGCTGAGTGAGGAGCTGGATCAATGTTACGGATGGAATCGGAGTCAGGGTGGTGGCTGATTACGCATCGCGACCACGCGCGCCTGGCCGGCGATTTTGCGGCTGAGTGGGGCAATGCGCAGTTCCGCAGGCCGGAGCCGCGAGAACGGGTGCTGCACGGCATCGCGACCCATGATGACGGCTGGGTGGCGCGGGATGCGCGCCCTTCCATCACGCGTGAGGGCAAGCCGTCGGCATTCTCGACGGAACTGGTCGGCAAATACGCGGCCTTTGAAGAGATCGATCTGAACGATTATCTCGCGGTGCGCGCGCAGGCTGTGCGTGTCATCGCTGACGAAGACCCCTACGCGGGGCTGCTCATCTCCATGCACACCTACAATCTGCTGACTGAACACGCAGACCGCTCCACAATCACTCGTGAAAATCTGCGCCTGCTGGATGCGTTTCTCGATCACCAGCGCGCGTATCAAAGTGAATTGGATGGGAGGGTGGCAACCGATCGGTCGCTTACGCCCGAAGAAAAATCCGGTGATCGGATTGTCGAAAACTTCCGGCTGCTGCAAGCCTGCGACAATCTTTCTCTGCTCGCTTCGGTGGCGTTTTCCTCGCCGTCGCATCTGCTGCATCCGCTCGCGATGAACGATGGATCAGCAAAGGAAGTGCGGGTGTTCCCCCTTGGGGAGCGCCATTTCCGTTTGTCGCCGTGGCCGTTTACCGAAAAGGAATTGCGGTTCTTTCTTCCAGCCCGTCACGTGGGGCGCAAGTTTTTTGCCACCTCGGGCCAGTTGGAGGAGGCATATCTGCTGGCCCAGGAGAAGACGTTGACGGTCACGCTGGTGAAGTAAATACCCGCCGGGGTCAATAGTGGAAACTGAGAGCCGGAAAACAGAAGGGCATCCGTCGCAGCGGATGCCCTCGTTGTTCGCATCTACGCATCAGAAATCAAGATGCAGCGACATCTGGATCTGGCGCGGCGCGCCGATCGTATGTGTCACAATGCCCAGGCCACTTGGACAGCTGTAGAAGCTGCCGCTTACAGTCCCAGTTCCTGCCGCATTGCAGGTGCCCGGCGATACTGGCGTACCGGGAGTCGGGAAAGCATTGTAACCCGCGTTTTGCGATACCTCGTTGCCCGGAACATCGAAGCTGGTGGTGTTGGTCAGGTTATAGACGTCGAAAGTGTATTTCAGGCTGTATTGCTCGTTATGGAAACTGGTCATCTTCACGAGCGACGCATCAGCCCGCTTCTGAAACGCCTGGCGGAAGATATTGCGCTGGCCCGTAGCAAAGCCGGTTTCATAGGGATCGTCGGGCGGGATGGCTCCGTTCAATCCGCCCTCCGGCAGCAGCGGCAGCGTGAAGGCTGCCGGATCCAAAGCGGGCAGGCCACCGGACGGAGTCCAGGCGCCGGAGGCGTGCGTGACTGCCGTTTTTGCCGTATACCCTTTGGCCAGCGGAACGATAGGGTTGGTGATGCCGTCGGCGGTCGAGTAGTAGATGCTGCCGACCGCGCCCGAGAAATCGATGATGCTGTAAGGCTGTCCGCTCTGCAGAACGGTCAATCCCACCAAGGACCATCCATCGATGAACTTACCGGCGAGACTGGTCGAAGGCGCAAACTTGGGCAGGTCGAAGGTGTAGTCGAAGTTGATGACATGGGTTCGATCGAAATCAGCCGAGCCGTAGGCGCTGCGCAGATTGAGCGGGTTGTTGCCGTTGTAGAAGAGGCCGAGGCCGCTCTGCTCGTCGAGAGCGTGCGACCAGGTATAGGAAGCTCCGACCTGGAAGTCGTGGCTCATTCTCTTTTCAATATGGGCCTGGAGCGCGTTGTAGTCGTCGATGCCGGCGGCTTTGTACGTGATGGACTCGGCCGCATAGCCGACGTAAGGAACGCGGAGGTCGACGTTGCCGCCTTCGTAGTTGGCCAGGTAATAGCTGCCGTCCGGCAATGGATTGAATCCTACGTTGTAGCCGTAGCTGTAATTCTGTTTGTAAGGGCCACTGGAGAGGAGCGGATTGGACGGCGAAGCAATGGTGGGCTGATTGAAAGGCACGGGGATTACCTGGTGTCGGCCCACATTCCCCACATAGCCGAGATCGATGGCTAGATCGTTCCGCGGCTGCCATTGAAGATCCAATGTGTAGTTCATGGTATAGGGCAGCTTGTTGGCGCGGTCATAGACGCCCAGTGAAATCGGCTGGCCATTGTTCACAATTTCGCCGCCGTTCGGCGTGTTCGGGCACGTGTTGGCAACGCCGCTCGAGCCGGTGTTGACGATGCTGCAGGCGTTGGGAAGGAAGTTGGCGAGGTCAGAAGCTTTCGGATTCGTGGGCGCGGTATATTGAAGCGAAGTGCCGTAAGGGTTCTCCAGATTGCCGGTGGCCGCCGTGGGAGGCCCGGTGGGAGGCCCGAAGCCGCCATTTCCACCGCAAGTGGGAATGTAATATTCGTAGAGAGACTGCGTGGCCGTGGGGCAGCTCGACGCATTGACGAAAGGAAGCTGCTGATTGACGCCGAACGGACCGCCGGTGACAGTGCCAATGGCATAACCGGGTGAGAAGTAGCTGAAGAGCTCGCCGCGATCATAGTAGATGCCCGCGCCGGTGCGAACCACCACTTTGCTATGGAGAAATCCAGGTTGCCATGCAGCGCCCACGCGAGGGCCGATGCCCCACTGGCGTCCGGTCAGCGTAGTGTTGCTCACGCCTTTTGTGCCGTTCGCATTGTTGCCGGCGATGATGAAGCCGGGATTGGTAATGGTATCGGAGGCAACATCGTAGTTATAGAGTTTCGGATCGAAGTTGAACAGACGGCCGTACTTCTCTGAAAGGCCGCCATCCCAGTCGTACCGCAAGCCGGCAGTGAGTGAAAGGGATGGCGTGATCTGGAACTTATCCTGCACGTACATGCCGAGTTGGTTGGCGCGGTAGTAGCGGCTCGCATTGCCCTGCAGGAAAGAGCTTACGTAGAAGCCCGTAGCCGAACTGCCGGGGGTCACAAAGCCCTGAACCATCTGGCTGAAGTCGTCGGTTGCGACGGTGCCGGTGCCGGTGCGCTTGTCGATCGTATTGAGCTGCGTGTAACTGTAGCTGGCGCCGAAGGAGACCGTGTTTTTTCCGAGAATCCAGATGGCGTTGCCGGAGGGCGAGAGGCGATTCTGGAACATGCCGGTATTGGATGACTGCCCTTCGGCGTTCGGACCGATGTTCAGAATGGCCTGCGAGGTGCCGGACGGCTGATTTCCACCCAGGACGTTATAAACCGAGATGCCGGGGAAATAATTCGAGCCGAACATGTTGATGGAGCCGGTGCCGGCCGAGCCGCCGGGAATCGAAGTGGGGCTGAAGGGCTGCTGATTGTCACCCCAGTCTTTCTCGCGCAGAAAGCCGATGGTCTGCGTCGTGCTCAAGTTTGACTTGAGAATGAGAGTATTGTTGATGGAAAACTCCTGCGCGCCGGAGTCGAGATGCTCGGTGAAGCCCGGGACGCTCGAGTAGGAAAAGGGTGCGAGCGTGGGATCATGCTGGTAGTAGTATTTCAGCGCGAGAGTATCTTTGCTGGTGGCGTTGTAATCGAGATTAGCGACAGCCAGATCGGCCGTGAAGCGGCCGGTGCCGGGAATAAAAGCGTTATCGAGATGCGCTGGAGTAATGGGATTTGGCGAGCGCGTGTCATTCGGAATAAGCCACTTGCCCGGCTCTCCTGGCAGCGAAGGCGAGTTGAAGAGAATCATTGCCAGCGGATCGACATTAGCTCCGGTAAGTGCTGCGCAATCGGCTTGGGCTGGAAATTCCGTCGGATTGCAGAAAGAGTTGTTGCTGAGAGTCGCCAGGCCTGTGGCATTGCGATTGGAATCACTGAGGCCCACTGGAACATCGAGAAGCGAATCGCCGATCTCCTGGTCTGAAACGTGCAGATGCTGATAGGCGACAAACCCGAAGAGCTTGTCCTTGACGATTCTCCCCCCGAGGTCGCCTCCGAGAATGTAGCGGTGCAACTGCGGCACCTTGTCGTTGGCCGGAATGTCTTCGTCCTGATTGAAGAAAAACGGGGCGGCGTTGATCCAGTTGGTGCCTCGATGGCCGTAGAGCGAACCGTGAAATACGTTGGTGCCGGACTTCGTGCTCATGTCAATGTGGGCGCCGGAGGTGGAACCCTGGTCGGCGTCGTACATCGAAGCGTTGACCCGCACTTCCTGAAGCGTCTCAGGCGCTGGAGTAGGCAGTGCATTCCCAATGGAAAGATAGATCGAAGCCACCGACGGAATCACGCCTCCCGCGCCGGTGCTTGAAGAGACGCCAGTCGAGTTGATCACGCGAGCGGAAGGCACTTCGCTGGTGCTCTTTCCGTTAAAAAGGTTGGTGGCGTCCACGCCATTGAGCAAGAAGCTGTTCGAAGTGTCGCGCTGGCCATTCGCCCAGATCGGCGCGTTGCCGAGACCGGCGTTGGCGCCGGTGCCGCTGGGCAGCTCGGCGTCGACTCCGGTGGAAAGAATTGCCAGGCCCGTGAAGCTGCCGGTGGGCAATGGCGTGGCGGCGATTTGGGTCGCCTCCATCACGTAGCCATTCGTCGTATCCACGGCATTCATCAGGGGCGCGGCTTCCACTTCCACGGTGGTGCTGGTCTGGCCCACTTTGAGGGCCGCGTTCACCGTGGCCGTGCGGTCCGCCTGGACGGTGATGTGCGGAGTCCTCTGCACCTCGTAACCATCGGCTGAAAAGGTGAGGGTATAGCTCCCGATGGGCAGGTTCACGAAAGCGTATGTGCCGTCTCCACTCGACTTGGTCGTGCGGGTGAGAGCGGTCTGCTCATCCTTGACGGTTACCGCCACATTGGGAATCACGCCCCCCGAGGCGTCTGTAATGGCCCCGGTGACCGCACCCAGCGTCTGTTGCGCCAACAGTGGCTTACCGCAGAATGCAACACCTGCCAGCAGCACGAGGATCTGGAGGAAAAGAAACTGGGGATTGCGCATGGAATGCCTCAAAGGAACGACCTCGGAATAGAGATATCCCCATAGGTTTGTGACGTCCAAAAGAGTGGAAAATGAGAAGTCCGCGATTCAGTGTGGTTCAGTGTGGCTCAAGCTCAATGAGGAAAAGAGTTCGCCACCGATTCTGGCGTGTCTTTGAGTCTGATCCTTTTCGCACTACGGGGTACCGCCAGAATACCTTGCGGCCCATAAAGTTCATATAAGATTTTTCACTTTTGGCTTCTGTCGCATTGGCCGGAATCAAGCAGACGGCAACACCGAAACATGCGCCTGAACAATGCGCCAGCCCTCAGAAAAACGAATCCACACCTGGCTCTGCCGGCCCTGTACGCGCCGCGGCGGCTCTGAGTCGGTAAGGCGTTCGAATTCCAGCGTGATGCTGGCGAAATCGCGGCCGAAACTCACAATGTCGAGCCGCGTAATTGTGCGCGCCAGGTTCACCGCGGGGCGGGTTTTGCGAAACGCAGCCAGATCTTCCGGCCCATAGAGATTTTCCGTAGCTCCAAAACGCATCACCTGAGGGCCGGCCCAGAACATCTCCATCAGCTTTTCCACATCGTTCATCACGAGAGCTTCCTCATAGCGCGGATAGAGCGCGCGAAGCTCCGCAATCACGTCAGGGTCGTTAATCGTCATCGTGGAATCTCATGGGCGGGCAAAAAGCTGGCGTCCGGGAAGAATCTGCTTGGGAAGCGCGGCGCTGACGGTATGCACCGGTTCATTCACCACCTGGCTCAGCCGCAACCGCATCGCGACGCTGCACAGGATGTACGCGTGCACATCGCTGAAACCCCACCGGCTCACCAGCAGATCGACCATGCGGCCGGTGGCGCCGCGCGCCGCTTCAGCCAGGTCGGTTCCGGTCTCGATTACAATCCAGGCGTCCGAGCGGCAGTCCGGCGCTGTAGCTTCGCTCGATTCAACGAGCGGGCTTGCCAGCGGCCGGCTCTTATGCAATTGGAAGCGCAGGGTCGCATCAAGCGGGCATTCGATCCCGTTGATGCACACTTCGCCATCGCCCTGCGCTGCGTGACCGTCGCCGCAACTGAACAGAGCGCCGCGATTGAAAACCGGCAGATACAGCCGCGAGCCCGCGCAAAGTTCGCGGACATCGAGATTACCACCGAAAGGCCCGGGGGGCCGCGTCCGGAAACTGCCGTCTTCCGCCCGCGCAACACCCATAACGCCGAGAAAGGGCCGCAGCGGCACCACTGCTGGAAAAAGCGAGCTCGTGAATTCGCCTTCGAGCTGCCAGTGAAAGAGGTACGGCTGGCGAAAACGCTCCTTGAGGAAGCCCAGGCCTTCCACCACGCTGGACCAGCCCCATCCACAGTGCCGGGTCGCCAGCACCTCTACTTCAAGCACATCGCCTGGCTCCGCGCCTTCTATCCAGATCGGCCCGGTAAGCGCGTGAATGCGCGTCCGGTCGATCGTCAGGTACTCTTCGAGCGTCATCCCCGGCCGCACCTGGCCGCCGCTGGCGTCGACGCATTCAATCTGCACCTCGTCTCCGGGATCAATGCGAAGACGAGGCTCCAGCGATCGGTCCCACACAGAGTGCGTCGGCGCGGCGGAAAGCGTGTGCGCTCTCACGGCTCCTTCACCCGTACGCTCATCTGGATCTCCACCAGCGCGTTGCGCGGCAAAGCGCTGACGCCCACCGCGGCGCGCACGTGGCGGCCGGATTCGCCGAAGACCTCAACCAGCAGGTCCGACGCTCCATTGATAATTGCAGGCGAATCGCCGAACCCCGGCGCGGCGTTCACGTAGCCGTTCACCGTAAGCACCTCGGCCACGCGATCGAGCGAGCCGAGTTCCCGCTTCGCGGCTGCAAGCTGAACCAACGCACAGGCACGCGCCGCTGCATAGCCATCTTCGATGGAGCGGCCTGCCCCGGCGGTGCCCGTGATCACGCCTTCGGTCCCGATTGAGATTACGCCGGAGAGATAGAGAACCGGGCCCGCTCGCTTCGCGGCAACATAATTGCCGCCTGGCGAGGGCGCTTGCGGAAGCGTGAGGCCAAGGGATGAGAGTATTTCTTCTGGAGATTGGTCTTCTGCCATTTGCATTCGACTGTAGCACGCGGCGCGAGATTTTTCTTGGGCGCACCGGCGTGGGCAGGCTAGCATGGGCCATGCTGAGAGCATCGCTCGTGGTGCTGACGCTCGTCGCGCCGGCCTTTTTGTGTGAGCCGTGTTCCCGCTCGCCGCATACTTTCGAAGTTTTTCCGGCTCTCGCGCCCAACTGAGGACTCAACCATGATTCCACGCATCGCGAAGATCGCCCTGGTTGCTGGCGTCGCTTTCTTTGACTCGCTCGTCGTCTTCAATAACCTGACGGATTTCGATTCGAACTACCAGTTCGTTCGCCATGTTCTCATGATGGATTCGACCTTTCCCGGCAATCGCGGCATGTGGCGCGCCATTGACGCGCCCGCAGTGCACGTTGCGTTTTATCTCGGCATCATCGCGTGGGAATCCCTCACCGCAATCCTGCTCTGGTGGGGAGCCGCGCGAATGCTGCGCGCCTGGCGTTCTCCGGCAAACGATTTTCGCGCTTCCACGCGCTTGTCCGCGTCCGGGCTCACGCTTTCACTCCTCATGTGGCTGGTCGCATTTCTCGCGGTGGGCGGAGAGTGGTTCCTGATGTGGCAGTCGCGTGCGTGGAACGGGCAGGATGCAGCGGCCCGGAACTTCGTCGTCGCAGGCCTGGTGCTGCTGATTGTGTCTCAGCCGGAAAACGAGCGCGAGCTGTGACGCATCAGGCTGTTACCGGTGCAGCCTTCTTGCGCCGTAGCGCGTACCAGGCCAGCCCGAGAAGAAGATAACCCAGAAAGATATAGGGAATGCGCGCATGAACGGGATCGGATGTGGAGCGAAGATCGAAGATCCCGATGAGGAGCACGGCGATCACCGCGAGAATGCTTATGATGGCGATCATATGCGAATGCCGCCCCAGTGCGCGGCGGGCGAACGGCAAGGCGAGAGCGACAAGCGCGTAGGCAGTGAGAAAGCCGAAAACCGAGAGCGAGCCGAGCAGGTCATACATCTCGGAGCCCGTTACACCGCGCGTCCACAATACGGCTGTAGCCGCGAACATCAACAAAGCCGAGAGCGCGATCGCGGCCCCCGGCGTTCCATGCCTGTGGCTCGTCCGCTCGAATGCCGCCGGCAGCAGCCCGCCGCGCGCCATGCGCATCAGCACGCGCGCCGCGGCCGTGGTGCAGGCCAGCACGCAAGCGAACATGCTCACTGCCGCGCCAAGATCGATGGCTAGGCCGAGCGGCGCGATGCCGGCCTTTGTCGCCAGCAGGTGCAGCGGGCTCGAGGAGCCGCTCAACTGATTCGGATTGCCGCGAAAGCCCAGCACCTCAGAGTAGGCGCACAGCATAAAAAACGCGCCTGAGAGTAGACCTCCCTGAAGCACGGCGCGCGGAATGGTGCGCAGCGGATCGCGGGCCTCGGCGCCGAGCGTAGTAGCGCTCTCGAAACCCACGAAACTGAAGATCGAGAGCACCAGCGCGGGGCCGAGACCTGAGAAGGAGACGCCCTTGAGCCGGAACTGGTCGGGATCGAAGTGGAAGCCGAGCCGGATGGGCAGCGCCACCAGCACAATCACAATCAGGCTCACAGAAACCGCCTCGATCCAGAGCATCATCTCGGCAGAAAGCTTCACGTCGCGATAGGCGATTGCTCCAGCGGCCGCACAGACCACGGCCAGCGTGAGAACTGCCGGCGGCGACCAGTGCAGGAGCTGTTGGCCGAGCACTCCGGCATAGTAGAGCGCCCCGCCGGCAACGGAGCCGCCGGTAGCCACATACGCCAGCAACAGCGCCCAGGCAGACGTGACGCCGAAGGCAGGCGGCAGCGTCTCGGCGGTATAGGTGTACAGCGACCCAGGAGAAGCTGAGAGCTGCGCGAAACGGCTCACGCAAAAGCCCACCAGCAGGATCGCGCCCGTGGCCAGCAGATAAACAAACCATGTAGCGCTGCCCGCCAATGCGAAGACCAGAGGAATGGTGAGCGATGGAGTCGTCGAAGGCGCGATCGCCGAGATGGATTGCGCAAGCGTTTCGATGGGCCCGAGCACACCGGCATGCAGTCCGAATTTCTCGGCTGCGCCCGCGCTGGCAGACACTTCGGCCTTCGTGCTCGTCTGACTGCTCACGAGTCCGCCTTCCGTTTGCCTCTCGATTGCCGTTACCGTTCGATCGTGGCCTCGATGGAGCCATGCGGCTCGTCGATGGGCACGAAAATATGGTTTGGATTATCTTGCCCGAAGGAACTCAGGTCAGCAAGCAGATGGTGCAGGTTGGGCATGGCGAGGTGAATCCGCACGATCTCCGGCGCCGCTTCGAGCGCGGCTTTTCCCATGTCGAATAAAGTGTGCTGTACGCTCATGCTGTCGTGTCCGGCGAACTCCTTGAGCAGCGCGGCGAGGATGCGGGTACGCACGGCAGCGAAATTTTGAGTGGGCGAGTCATAGTCCCACGTCACGGTCGCTCGCGTGCCCAAGATGCGGTCAGTGGCCGGCTTGAGTGTGGTCAGCTTGTCCTTGATGTACCCGGTGAATGCGGATTTGGTGGTCTTGAGAATCGTCAGCCCGTCGATGCCGGAGGCAATTCTCCACGCGCCGCCCCGTTCGCGCACAGCTTCCACGGTCTGCACTTCGGGGCTGCCGAGCTGGAAGGTTGCGGCGTCAGGTTCACCGTCGACGAGCATCCGTTCCCAGGCCTTTTCTTCAATGTCCACGCTCACCTCGGAGACTTGCGGATTGTTGTCGAGCAGATAGTCTCCCAGCTCCATGGCGAACTCCTCGATGGTCGTGGCTTGCGAACCCCGGGCAATCGAGTAGACAGTATTCTTCATCGTGTCCGTGGGCAGAATCTTGCTGTTGTCCGCCGCGGTAAAGCTCGACTCGAAGTCCCCATGCAGCAGCACCTGCACCGTCCACTCGTTGAACTCGTGACGGTCGTTCTCTTTCGAATCCCCGTCTATCGAATCTTTGACACGCGTGATCCGCGAGATACGTACGCGCGATTTTCCATAGTGATTCTCGCCCAGTCTGGCCATCTCTCTAGCTTCCTCGATAGGTTGTGTAGCTGTTGTCGCTCAGCAGCAGAGGCAGGTGAAAATGTTCGTTGCCGCTGCAGATAAACACAATCGAAATCTCCGGATAGATGCTGGCGCGGCCGTTGCGTTCGAAGTATGCGCCGGTTGCAAAGGTAAGCCGGTACGTGCCTGCCGGTGGGTTCTGGGCCAGATCGCCGCAACGCCCCTCGGCGTTGGTTTCTCCAGCCGATACCGGCGCCCAGCGCCCGGCGTGACGACGGTCCAGCTCATGCCGTTCGAGCCGCACCGCGATGCCTGCGGCCGGCTTGCCGATTACTGTGTCGAGAACATGTGTCGTGATTCTACTCATTCAATCAACCACTTTCCTAAACGGATTTGCGTGATCTGGCGCTGCTGCTCGGCCGCCTCGCGCAGCTCTGTGTCCCGGTCGCTCGTCAGGCGGCGCTTCAAGATAGCCAGCATCTCTTCGGCGCTCCTGCCGGTGGCGCACACGATGTAAGTAAAGCCGTAGCGCTCTTCATAGAGCGCATTTCCGGCGGCCAACTCAGCCAGCACACGCTCCGCGGCGGTTTCCGTAGAGGACTGTTCCTGCTTTGACCAAGCTGCGGATTTCGGAGCGGCGTGGCCGGCGTTGCGCTCGCCGATGCGGGGATGGCAGGCGAAAGCCTCCATCCAGTCCGGCTCTTCCATTGTGCTCCACACCCGGTCTGCCGCCTCGCTCAGCGCTTCTACGCTTGCCAATGGGCGCAAGGCGACCATCGCCTTGGCCCAGCGCCGCGATCCGCAGCAGGCAAGCATTGTCTCCAAAGCCGTAGCCTCATCGGCTTCATTCCAGGCGGCGAAGGTGGCGTTCACGAGCGCTCCTCATTACCGAGCAACTCAAGCAAAAATTCCTCGAGCAGATTAGCCGCCACGCGCCGCCTGTATTCGGCCGTCGAGCGAATATCGTCAATGGGCAAGGCTTCGGCAAGAATCGCGCTTCGTCCCGCTCGAATGAGTTCCTTCGCGATCGGCCGCCCCGACAAGGCATCTTCAACGCGGTAGAGACGCGTGGGAAAGGCCGCGAGGCTGGCCGCCGCGAGGCGAACTTCGCGAAGAGAGCCGGATTCAACAAGAGCCGTGGCCGCCAGCGCAACCTTCGAAATCGCCATTGCGCGCCGCGTGCCCACCTTGCGCAGGTAGTGGCGATGCTGCGCAAACCTGCGAGGAAGATGAATCGCATAGAGCAGCTCGTCCGCCGCAAGCGCATTGCTCTTGTAGCCGATGTGAAACTTGCTGTATGGAATGCGGCGGCTGGCGCGCGCAGAGATGATTTCAACCTCAGCGTCATACGCCAGCAGCGCAGGCGAGGAGTCCGCGGCCGGTGAGCCATTGACGAGATTTCCGCCGAGCGTGGCCCGGCTCTGGTTGGCGATCGACCCGATCCAGCTTGCGGCCTTTGCGAGCAGCGGCAATTCTTTTGCGATCAATGCGCTTCTGCGCAGATCAAGAAACGTTGTGCCCGCGCCAAGGCTGATCTCCGCTTCCGCCGCACGCACCAGCCGCAGTTCGGGAATGCCCCACAGGCTCACCAGTTTCGGCGAGTTCAGCCGGCCCGCGGCGTGCGCCACCATCAGCTCCGTTCCGCCGGCAATCGGAGTCCAAACGCCAGGTTCGGCGGCTATGAGGTCGAGCACCGCAGCCAGGCTGCCGGGCGCGATGAGCTCGTGCGCCTCCGCATTACCGCGCATGCGGCGCCTGCTCCAGGTTCCGATCGGAAGCCTGTGTAGCCGCGGCGAGAACAGACTCAAAGATCCGCATGAAGCCGGTGCAGCGGCATAGATTGCCGGCCAGCCCCTCGCGAATCTCCGCCATCGTGGGGTGCGGATGGTTCTCGATAAGCTGCGCCGCGGCCATCAGCATGCCCGGCGTGCAGATGCCGCACTGCGCGCCGCCGCACTGCAGAAACGCCTCTTGCAGTGGATGCAGCGCGCCGCCCGACTCGAGATTGGGGGCTAACCCCTCCACCGTTTGAATAGTTGCACCTTCGGCCTGCAACACAGGAATCAGGCAGCTGTTCACCAGCTCGCCGTCCATGCGCACGGAGCAGGAGCCGCATTCTCCCTCGCCGCATCCTTCTTTGGTTCCGGTCAGCCGAAGATCTTCGCGCAGCACATCGAGCAGGCGCTTCATCGGCGGCGCTTCAACGCTGCATGGCCTGCCGTTCACCGTCAGCTGGATAGTGGGCCAACGCGCGCTCATAGGGCGACGGGCTCCTCGACGCGTTCGCGCGCGGTGAGCGTTGCGAATAGATCTTCGGGCAATAAGGGAATGGCATTGCACGCGATGCCGGTCGCATCCCGAATCGCATTCAAGATCGCCGGCGCGGGTCCGTCGTGGGGCAATTCGCCAATGCCTTTGGCGCCAAATCCACCATAGCGGAAGGGAATCTCTTCGAAATGCACATGGATCGGCGGAACGTCTTCGGCCGTGGGAATGATGTAATTGGTCATCTGATTATTCGCCATGTGCCCGTTCTTGAGAACTACCTTCTCATAGAGCGCGTACCCGATGCCCTGCGCCACGCCACCCTCGATCTGCCCTTTAGCAAGCACGGGATGCAGCACGCGGCCCACCTCCTGCACGGCCCAGAACTCTTCCACTTCGGCGGAGTAAGTAACGGTGTCAACGGCCACCTGCGCTACGTAAATAGCCCATGCATACGCGGGATAGGCTTCGCCGTGATATTTTTTGTCATCCCAGTAAATCCCCGGTGGCGCTTCGTAGCGGCATAGCGATTCCACCTTGCCGTGAGCCTCGCGATAGTGCGCGCACGCGGCAAAGAATTCCTCGCGCGAAAAGTGGTCGGTCAGCCCGGCATGCTCGCGCAGCATCGCAAGCAACTGCAGGCTGGCGCGCTCGATAAGCCGGCCCACCACCATCGAGGTGCGCGACGCAACCGTAGGGCCGCTGTTGGGAATGTGAGCCGTGTCGGCCGGGGCCATGACAACGTCGCAGAAGTCGATGCCCAGCGCTTCGGCCGCAATCTGCGTAAGAATTGTATTCGTGCCCTGGCCAAATTCTGTATTCGAAACCAGCACGCGCACTTTTGAATCAGGCGTGACATCCACACCCGCCAGAGAGTTCAAATAAAGCTCGCCCGAGCCGGTAAAGCCGGAGCCATGATAGAACGCGGCGACGCCCATTCCGCGCTTTACCGCGCTCTTGGAATTTTCACGAGCATAGCGCGCGCGTTTCGCATGATAGCCGCTTTCCTTGAGCGCGCAATCGAGCAGTTGATCCAGAATGACCGGCTCCCGCATCAGCTGCTCGGTCGCGTTCTTGTCGCCTTCGTGGAGAAAATTCCTGCGCCGCAACTCGATGGGATCGACGCCGATCGCGGCCGCGATCTCATCCATGTGCCGCTCCATCGCGAAGATGGCCTGTGGCGCGCCGAAGCCGCGAAACGCGCCGTAAGGAACCGTGTTGGTGGCCCACGCGCGCGCGTTCAGGCGGATGTTGGGGCACACATACGGGCCGCAGGCGTGCAGCGTCGCGCGCGACAGCACCGTTGACGACAGCGTGGAGTAGGCGCCGCCATCGATGGCGAGATCGATCTCCATCGCCAGCAGCTTGCCATCCTTATCGACCGCGGTGCGGTGCCGTACGCGCGAGGGATGGCGCTTCGTCGTGGCGGCAAGATCTTCCATGCGGTCATAGACCATCTTCACCGGATGGCCGCTCTTCATCGCCAGCAGCCCTGCATGCGCCCCGAGCGTCGAAGGAAAATCTTCCTTGCCGCCGAAGGCGCCGCCGGTCTCCGTCTGGATCACGCGCACTTTTTCGTCGGGCAGATCGAAGACCGCGCGCAGCGTTTTGTGCACGTAGTAAGGACATTGCAGCGAGCCCCACACGGTGATGCCGTCTTCAGCGCTCCACTCGGCGATCATCCCGTTGTTTTCGATGTAAAGGTGCTCCTGCGCGCCGGTGCGGTACTCTCCTTCGACGATGTGCGCCGCGTTCGCCGACGCGGCATCCACATCACCCTTTTCAAGAAGAAAACTCTTGATGATGTTGTCTTCGCCCAAAATAATGTCGTTCTGCTTTTCGCTTTCTTCAATCGTCAGCAGGGCAGGGAGAGGCTCGTATTCGACGCGCACCGCGTCCACGGCCTCAAGCAGCTTGTGCCGGTCAGGATGGGCGAGAAGGAGAATGGCTTCATCGCAATGGTTCACGCGCCCATCAGCGAGGCAGGGCTGATCTGCGACGATGAGCTGAATGTGATTCTTGCCGGGAACGTCGGCCGCGGTAGCGATCGTGAATTCGGCCCAGTCGATGCGAGGGTCGAAAGTAATGGACTGGATGATGCCGCGCGGAATCGTGCTGCGCACAGTGGCGCCATACCACATGCCAGCGCGTTTGATGTCATCCACATATTGTGTACGGCCCACAAGCTTATCCAGCCCCTCCTTTCGAGGAACGGGGGCGCCTACGATGCGGGTTGTCGCAGTCGTGCTCATGATCGAGTATGCCGGAAATTCCGCACGGGTTGAGGCATAGCATACAACACAGTGCAGCGCGACGGGAACTGCAGGCACGCACCGCCCTGCGCGTGTGGATACTTAGGCTCGGAGGCGATCTTGCGATTTTCGATGTAAAAAGATGACTTCCAGCTAAGAAAAATGGGGGCATGGAATTTGCCCCCAACTAATCTATCGGCTATAGTCCTGTCGCATGGCTCCGTCATACTTGCCCGTTAACATGCAACATTTCTTGAAACCTCCGTCCAGAACCGCACGGGCAGAGGTCATTCCTGCCAAGTTTCTCACTGAGCTCTTTGTCACCGTGCACGACTCGATTGCCGCGCTTCACGTTAGTCTCCGATGGGAACCCCTTGCGTCTCTTGCTGCTGGATTCGTAGAAAAAATCGACCGTTCATTTGAGTCTCTCCTTCCAGATGGATTTGCCCGTCACATCACGAAGGAAGAGAATCGCCTCCCAATATTCTATCTGAAAGTTCCAAACGGAGACGCTGCCGGCCACCTATCTATAAATAAGCGCAGCTTGCTAACTTGCCAGTTCGGCCAGCGTGCGAGCCAGCACGTGCACGCCGCTGCCGATCCACTCCGGCGAGGCGTACTCGTCCGGCCGATGGCTTACGCCCCCGCGGCAGGGAATGAACAGCATGGCCACCGGCGCAATACACGCCACGAAAGATGAATCGTGATATGCGCGCGCCACCATTCGTTTGTAAGTCTTGCCGGCTGCCTGCGCCGAGGCTTCAAGCGCAGCGAGAATGGCCAGATCGCAGACCGTGGGAGGATCGACATTGATCACTTCGGTTGTGATGGCCACGCCGCGCCGGGCGCTGACCTCGGCGATTGCCTTGGTGAGCGCGTCGAGCACCCGATCGCGGCGCGCCTTGTCGATGTCGCGCACATCCGTAGTAATCAGCACCCGCGAAGGAATGCTGTTGACCGCGCCCGGGAACACCTCGCAGACGCCGACGGTCGCAACCGTATCGGTCGCGCCGGAAGATTGAGCCGCCGCTTCAAGCGCCAGGATCAGCTCTGCCGCCGCTGTCAATGCGTCTTTGCGCCCTGGCATCAGTTTGCCGCCTGCATGGCCGCCTTCGCCTTCGATCACGATGCGCTGGCTGGCCGGTGCGGCGATGTGCGTGACCAGGCCGGCATCGAGGCCTTCAGCTTCCAGTTCCGGGCCTTGCTCAATATGCAGCTCGACAAACCGGTGCCAGCGTCCCGCAGCCCGCGCCACGGATTCGAGCGGCCCCGTGAAGCCGGCCTCCGCACGCAACT
Source organism: Occallatibacter sp. (assembly GCA_036490385.1). GTDB lineage: Bacteria > Acidobacteriota > Terriglobia > Terriglobales > Acidobacteriaceae > Telmatobacter. The sequence continues at coordinate 15,239 of DASXDX010000046.1, read as the reverse complement.
GCTCCAGGCCGCGGCCCTCTTTGTCGCGCAGAGTCATCGCCTTCTCTGGAGCGAGCACGCCGGCCATCATGCGGCTGCCGAGGCACCCGATGCCGAAGCGGGTTGGCTCCTCGGCAGTGAAAATCACCAACTCGATGGAACGGCGCGGCTTGAAGCCAAGTTGTTGGAGCACGCGAACGGACTCCAATCCGCCGAGCACGCCCACGCAGCCGTCATACAAACCGGCGTTTGGAATGGCGTCAATATGCGAGCCGGTGCCGATGGGCGCAAGCGTGGGATCACTCCCTTGCCAGCGCGCAAACGTGTTGCCGATTGCGTCTGTCTCCACCGTGAGTCCCGCCTCCAGGCACAAGCCTTTCACGTAGGCGCGGGCGCGCAGGTCCGCCTCGCCAAAGACTACGCGCGTCACCACGGGCGGTTCGGCCTCCGAGATTTGCGCCAGCGTTTGCAACTCGCCGATAAGCCTGTCGATCGAAAGTGCGGGACGAGTAGTGGTCATTGGATCACGCTCCCTGCGCATTCTCCTTCTGATGCCTTTCGAAGCCGATTCGCTCTGCACGCACTGACGAGCGCGTTATGGGAAGGAGAAACGCTATAAAGGATGCCTGCGCCAGTCTTTGTAGATGAGATATTTCGCCGGCTTTTTGCCCAATGCGCCGAACCACTGCGGGCAATAGGGACCCATCCAGATAAAGTCGCCGGCCTCGACCGGATACCACGAATCGCCGAGCCGGTAGATGCCGCCGCCTTCGAGCATCAGCAGTCCGTGCTCCATCACATGGATCTCCACCATGCTCAACGCTGCGCCGGGATCGTAGGTCATGGTGTTGACGGCGAAATCGTACGGAGGTCCGTCCGGCATGAGCGCGCGAACGCGCAAGCCTTCATCCCCCATGAGCGGTGTGCCTGTGATCTTCGATTCGTCGCCGATCACGATTTCAGGACGCGCCGCGCCTGACTGCCGTTGATATGGCTTTTCAATCACGGCAGCGCGGGCAGCGCCTGCAGCGTGCACCGAATGCGGTGCGGGGTGCGGCAGGTAGGCGAACCCGCCGGGCGCGAGCGTTGTCTGCTTGCCGTTCGCTTCGATCTCCAATTCGCCTTCGAGCACGTAGACAAACCGCTGGGCTTGCGTGGAGGCGAGCGCGCCTCCAGCCGCGAACTCCGCGGTCATCTGCATAAAGCCTGCACCGAGCTGCGGCGCCGCGTGGATGATGAAGTCGACCTTCTCCGCGCCGGGAAGAGGTGTGCGGATAAACGTGTCCGGCGTCTGCAGCAGGTGATCCGGCTTCAGGCTGCTCCGTGTTGCTCCCAGGTGATGCAAATGCGGCCTCGATCGGAGGAAATCTCTTGAAATGCGTTGGTCAATTCTAACTGAGGTCCGCGGTCAGCCGTTCCAGAAATTTGCGGCCCACCCGCAGCGCCGCCTCTACATCTTCCTCCCGCACGGTCTCATCGGGATGGTGGCTGATGCCGCTGGGGCTGCGCAGAAACAGCATTGCCGTGGGCATGCGCCCGGCCATCACCATGGCATCGTGGCCGGCGCCGCTCTCCATTCGCTTCAAAGGCAAGCCTGCGGCTTCAATCGCCTCCGCCATGAATGCGGTCAGCCGCTCGTCCATTGGTACGGCGGCCTGATCCATCTGGCGTTTGCAATCAAGAGTGAGACTGCGGCGGCCGGCAATGGAATTTGCCTGTTCGAGAAGTGCAGCGAGAGCAGTGTTCCGCGCGCCGTCGTTGGCGTGGCGCACATCCAGGCTCACGCTCACAGCGCCGGCGATCACATTGCCTGCATTCGGTGCCGCTTCGATTTTGCCCACCGTGGCCACCAGACCCTCCGCATGCAGCGCCAGCGCTTCCACCACGGCGATCCACTCCGCGGCGCCGGCCAGTGCATCGCGGCGCAGGCTCATCGGCGTAGTGCCCGCATGATTGGCATGACCGGTGAATTTCAGGCTCAGACGGCTCTGCCCAACGATTGCCGTAACCGCAGCGACACTCAAATCCTCCGCTTCGAGCACCGGACCTTGCTCGATATGCATTTCGACCATGCCCAGGGCATCCGCATCCGCCACCGCCTCTTCGATATTCCCAGGATCGAGACCGAAGGCGCGAATTGCCGCCTCAACTGTTACGCCGTCGGCATCCTTGAGCGCCAGCAGCGCGGGATCGAAGCGGCCGGCCACAGCGCGGCTGCCGATAAACGGCACGCCGAAGCGCACGCCTTCTTCCTCAGAGAATGCAATCACCTCAATCGGAAGCGGAAGGGTCAGCTCCTGCGCCAGTTCAACCCATTCGAGCGCGAGGGTTACGCCGAGCACGCCGTCGAATGCGCCCGCGTCGGGCACGGTATCAATATGCGATGCGAGGATGAGACGCTTTTTACCGCCGCGCGGGGGCTGCCACAGTCCACGCAGGTTGCCGGCCGCGTCCACGCGGGTCGTCATGCCCAGCGCCTTCATGCGCGCGCTCAGCAGTGCGTGCACATCGTGCACCGGCGGGGTAAGAAACCTCCGTGTGATCCGGCCGGGCTCTTCGCTGAGGGTGGCGATCCGGCGGCATTCGTCGATAGCTCGCAGCGCGCGCGTTCTCATGAGCGAACCAGCTCTCTGCCGCGTGGTTCGCCGATGAATTGGCTTTCAGCAAAAATCCGCCCGCCGCGCAGCCAGGTTTCGCGCACGCGTCCGCGGAGCTTCGCGCCGAGATAAGGCGAGAGCTTGTGGCGAAAATGCAATTCATCGGAAGTCACGGTCCATGCGGCGTCAGGATCGAAGACGACAAAATCGGCGTCCGCGCCTGGGGCCAACGCTCCTTTGCGTTCTGCAAGCCCGGCCAGCCGCGCCGGCGCAGCCGCCATCCACTCGCCGATGCGCTCGATACCAAGCCCACGCTGGCGCATCTCCGTCCAGACGACGGGCAGAGCCAGGCCGAGTGAGGCGATTCCGCCCCAAGCCTGGTCGAACCGGCCCTCCTCACGGCGTTTCATCGCCGGCGGGCAAGGGGAGTGGTCGGTGGTGATCATGTCGATGAGCCCGCTTTCAAGTCCCTGCCAGAGCGCTTCGCGATTTTCAGCCTCTCGAATGGGCGGGGCACATTTGTATTCGGTCGCGCCATCGGGAATCTCTTCGGCGGCGAACCGGAGATACTGCACGCATGTTTCCACCGTGATAGGCAGGCCGCGGCCGCGCGCTTCTTCCAAGAGCGGCAATGCCGCCGCGCTGGCCAGGTGCACCACGTGGACGGGCACGCGGTACTCCTCAGCTAGCCGGATCAAGAGGGCAATGGCTTCAATCTCCGCGGCATCCGGGCGCGAGGCGAGATAGGTAGCGTATTTTTGCCAGTCTGCGCCCTGCCAGTCTGCGCCCTGCCAGTCTGCGCCCTGAGTATTCAGCGCCTTCGTGGCCTCCTCCACCGGTCCTGCTACTTCCGCGTGTGCCAGCAAAGGCAACCCCGTTCCGCGCAGGCGCTCGAGGGCCAGCCGCAGGTCGGCCTCGTCGACCCAGGCAAAGCCGTCAATCCCGGAGTGGATCAGGAAGCATTTGAAACCGGGCACGCCGGCGCGGACCAACCCGGGCAGGGAATCGGCGTTGCCCCGGACCACCCCTCCCCAAGCGGCCCAATCAACCCACGTCTTACCCTGGGCCGCGCGCCGCTTGGCCTCCAGGGCTTCCGCATCAATCGTTTCCGGCATGCAGTTCAGCGGCATATCGACCAGGGTGGTCACGCCGCCCGCGGCAGCGGCTTGCGTCGCGGTCTCAAAGCCTTCCCACTCCGTCCGCCCCGGCTCGTTGATGTGGACATGCGTGTCCACCAGGCCGGGCAGCAGGATCAGGTCGCCAAAGTCGCGCAATTCTGCTCCCGCCGGAACCTCTTCCCAATCGCAGACGCGGGCGATCTGTTCCTGCTCCACAAGCAGGGCCGCGGGCCTCAGGATCGCAGCGTTGCGGCCGGCCGGCGTCAGCACACGGCGCGAGCGGAAGGCGAGTGCCATATCTTGTCTACTTTCGTCGCTTGGGGAGGGGAAGGGCAAGCCAGCAGATTGGAGACTCTTGCAATGGAGGGGTTTCAGAGGCCGCAAGGCTCGTGGAGAGAGCCCAGCGCAGGCCGGAATTAGAGTCCCCGCTCAGCAAGGGCTGCCTCTCGGCGGATTGGCACGCAAACGCGCGGACGCCGGCCACCCGGCGATCCGGCGGTCTTCAGGACTGGCGGAGGCGGTTCAGCAGATCCTGGGGATGGACCGGCTTGGCAAGAATCTCGAATTCGTAGCCTTGGGCGCGTGCCTTTTCGAGCAGGTCGGCCGTGGCAGCCTGGCCGGAAAAGAGCAGAATCTTGATCGTCGGCAACAAAGAACGGATGCGGATCGCCGCATCAATTCCATTCAAATCGGCCATGATCACGTCGGAGATGAGCATATCTGGCGCAAACGTCGGAGCCAGCTCGAGAGCTCGTTCTCCAGAATAGACCGCGCGTGCATCAAAGCCGCTCTGATTCAAAATCATGGCAAGTGTGTCGGCAATGACACGCTCGTCATCGGCGACCAGCACCTTGGGTTTAGATGTCGTATCGGGCATACTCTCCTGGATGCTTAAGGGGAATGATTGGGTGCTTAACCCTGATCCCTTCAGTCACAATCTGCGGACGCACTTCTGTGGCTAATCGCCTGCTTCCAATGATACCCTCGCCAAAAGGAATTTCTCCTATCCAGCAGCCCGAACAGAGAAATTTCCCGCAATCGGACCCGTGGAGAACCGGGCCCGGCCGATTCATCGGACAGCAATGCGCGAACCGTATGATCGCAAAGACGCTCCGATGACCGAACAAGTTGCATGGACGACCGAATGAGATTTCGCCGGTGAAAGCCGAGCGGATCATTGTGAGATTCGTACGGGCAGTTTCCAGCCCGTTGCAGCTTTCTTTTCAGGAACATGCCCTTGGACCGGCCGGGCGCGCGTAGGAGCCGAACCGGAGAGCGACTCATGCAGGAAGCAGCGATCTCGAACCAGCCTGTGACCGCGGCTCCGGCTGCCGAGGCCATCATCCGTGCCGAACGGATCGAGAAGTATTACTCACAACCCAGCGAAAACCGCATCCAGGTGATCTCGGCGACTGATCTGAGCATTGTCCCTGGCGAGATTCTGGCCCTCCTCGGGCCCTCGGGCTCCGGCAAGTCCACCATGCTGCGCATGCTCACCGGGCTTTCAACGCCCTCGGCTGGCCAGGTCTACTGGCATGAGAAGCCCATTACCGAGACGGAGATCAACGTATCCATCGTTTTTCAGAGCTTTGCGCTCTTTCCCTGGTTGACGGTGCTTGAAAACGTAGAGGCGCCGCTGCAAGCGCGCGGCGTGCCTCCGGAAGAGCGGCGCGCGCGCAGCCTGAAGATGCTGGACACCGTGGGACTCGACGGCTTCGAAGGTGCGTATCCCAAAGAGCTGTCCGGCGGCATGCGGCAGCGCGTCGGCTTTGCCCGCGCCCTGGTCGTCGAGCCGGAGGTGCTCTTCATGGACGAGCCCTTTTCCGCGCTGGACGTGCTCACGGCCGAAAACCTGCGCAGCGAGCTTCTGGAGCTCTGGTCGAACAAGACCATGCCCACCAAGGCGGTTTTCCTCGTGACCCACAACATCGAGGAGGCGGTGCTGCTGGCCGATCGCATCATCGTGCTGGGCCGCAATCCCGGCCACATCCGCACCGACTTTCGCGTGCCTCTGCCGCAGCCGCGGGACCGCAAGGCGGAGGGGTTCACGCAGCTCGTGGATTACATCTACAAGGTGCTCACCCGGCCGGATGTGGCTCCGGAGGAAGTGCCCAGTCAATCCGGCGCACCGCGCGTCCGCGACCAGCGCCAGATGCGCTACCAGATGCTGCCGCATGCCCGGCCCGGCGGCATCGCCGGACTGCTCGAACTGCTGCTCGATAAAGGCGGCCGCGATGACATCTACCGCCTGGCCGACGACCTCGCCTTTGAGATCGACGACCTGCTGCCAACCGTGGATGCCGCGCAGTTGCTCGGCTTTCTCACCATTGAGGAAGGCGATACCGTCATGACCGCCAGCGGCACGGAGTTTGCAGACTCCGAGATCCTGCGCCAGAAGGAGCTCTTCCGGGATGCTGCGGTGCAGAACGTGCTCCTGCTGCGCCAGATTCGCCGCGCACTGGAGACCAAGAGCGATCACACCGTGCCCGACGAGTTCTTTCTCGACATGCTCGATGAGCAGTTCAGCGAGGAAGAAACCCAGCGCCAGATGGAAACAGCCATCGCCTGGGGCCGCTACGCCGAATTGTTTGACTTTGATGCCGGCCGGCGCCGCTTTGTGCTGCCCGACACGCACGAGGAAGAGATTGCCGCGAACGAGGACGCTGAGTGAAGATCCAGCATCCTTTTGCCCGTTCGCTGGTGACCGTCCGAACCTGGCCCTTCTTCATCGATGCGGGCGTCGCCGCGTGCGGCCTCGCCATCTTCTTCGGCGTTGTCAGCACCGGGATGTACTGGCTGGGCAAGCCGGTTCCGGTAGTGCCCATTTCGAATTCGATCAGCGCGCTGCCGCTCTACGCCTTTTACTCCGTCACGCGCATGGCCATCGCCTACATGTTGAGCCTGACCTTTGCCATCAGCTACGGCTACATTGCCGCCTACAATCCGCGGCTGGAGCCGTGGATGGTCGCCGCTCTCGACATCCTGCAATCCATCCCCGTTCTCAGCTTTTTGCCGCCGGTTGTGCTGGCCATGGTCGCGCTCATCCCCGGCCATCAACTGGGCATCGAGCTGGGCGTGATTCTGCTCATCTTTACCGGCCAGGTCTGGAATCTGGCCTTCAGCTTCTATTCCTCGCTCAAATCGATACCGCGGGAGATGATTGAGGCCTCGCGCATCTACCGGTTCTCCGCCTGGCAACGGTTCTGGCAGCTCGAGGTGCCTTTCTCCACCATCGGCCTGGTATGGAACTCGATCGTCTCGGTGGCCGGCGGATGGTTCGCGCTGATCGCCTGCGAGATGTTCACCATGGGTGACCGCAGCTTTCAGCTTCCCGGCCTCGGCTCCTATCTTGAGACCGCCTCCGAGTCCGGAAACATCCGCGCCATGTTGGCCGGATTCGCGGTCATCATCCTCATCGTCGCCGCCACCGATCAGCTCCTCTGGCGCCCGCTGATCGCGTGGAGCGACAAGTTCAAATTCGAGCAGGTCGAGTCCGCAGATCGAGTCAAGTCGCCCATCCTGGAACTGCTGCGCAGGTCGTCGCTCTTCAGTTCCGCACCGAACCGCATTCTGACCCGTGTGGAGGAACCCATCTACCGCCATCTGGCGCGCACCAAGGAGTGCCGCGTGGTCCGTCCGCTGGACCAGGGCCCGGCCGGGAAAAAGACTCCTGGCTACTGGGCGCTGGCCGTAGCTGCGGCTGCGGCGGTCTGCTGGGCGGCGGCGCAGGGCATCTTCATGCTCAGCTCCATCACCTGGCCCGATCTTCGATTGCTGCTGGAAGGCGCCGCGGCCACATTCTTGCGCGTGAACGCCGCGCTGCTGATTTCAGCGGCCTGGACAATTCCCGTCGGCGTGGCCATCGGCCTCAATCCCCGGGTCTCCCGCGTCGTCCAGCCCTTTGCGCAGATCATGGCCTCGGTTCCGGCAACTGCCTTTTTCCCGGTGCTGTTGATCGGGCTGGTGAAGATCGGCGGCGGGCTCGGCATCGGCTCCATCGCGCTCATGCTGCTGGGCACGCAGTGGTACATCCTCTTCAACGTGATCGCCGGCGCCATGTCCATCCCCTCCGACCTGCGCGAGGTGGCATCACTCTACCGTTTCACGCGCTGGCAGCGATGGACGCGGCTCATCCTTCCCGGCATCTTTCCCTATCTCATCACCGGCATGGTCACTGCCTCCGGCGGCGCCTGGAACGCCTCGGTCTTTGCCGAATACGCGCATCTCAAAGGACACACGCTCGCGACCATCGGCCTGGGCGCGCAGATTGACGCCGCCACTGACAGCGGCCGTTTCCCGATGTTGCTGATGGCGACCATCCTGATCTCGCTGATGGTCGTGACGATGAACCGGCTGGTGTGGCGAAGGCTGTACCGGCTGGCCGAGACCCGGTTTAAACTCGAAGGTTGACGGTGACCGGAAATCGGTCCAGTGGTTTGGGAGCTTTCATGATTCGAGTTGGATTGATCGGCTTCGGCCTGGGTGGGCGCGTCTTTCATGCGCCGCTGATCTCTTCAGTCGAAGGACTGAAACTGGCCGCGGTCTTCGAGCGCACTTCCAACAGGGCCGCCGAGCGCTATCCCGGCATCGTCACCTACCGCTCGCTCGAAGAGCTGCTGGCCGACTCCTCGCTCGATCTGATCGTCGTCACCACGCCCAACGGAACCCACTTCGATCTGGCGCGCCGGATTCTCCGCGCCGGCAAAAGCGTGGTCGTCGATAAGCCGATGGCTGTCACATCGGTTGAGATCGGGGAGCTGCTGGCCCTGGCGGCGGAACGAAGTCTTCTGCTGGCGCCGTTTCATAACCGGCGTTGGGACGGGGACTTCCAGACAATTCAGAAAGTGCTGCGTGAGGGGTCGCTGAGCCGGCTCGTCTCGCTCGAATCCCGCATGGACCGGTGGCGTCCGGTGGTGCCAACGGATCGCGTCTGGAAGAATGACCTGGCTCTCGGCGGAGGGCTTCTGCTGGATCTGGGCACCCATCTGGCCGACCAGGCTCTCGTGCTCTTCGGCATGCCTGAGGCGGTAAGCGCCGACGTCCGCCGCGAGCGCGACGGCCAGGGTGCGAACGATTCCTTTACAGTGCGGCTCCGGTATCTCGGGTTCCTTGTCACCCTGGGGGCAAACAGCCTGTCCCTGCCGGCAGCGCCGCGTTTCCATCTCCGCGGCACAAACGGGAACTACTGGAAATATGAAGTCGACCCGCAGGAGGCCGCGCTCAATAAGGTAAGCCGCATCGATGATCCTAACTGGGGCCGCGAACCGGCAGCCTCCTGGGGAACGCTACACGTGGGAATCGATGGAGGTTCGGTGAGCCGGCCGATCGAAACCATTCCCGGCGATTACCGGCTTTACTACGCCGGAATCCGCGACGCTTTGCTGGGTAAGGCACCGGCGCCGGTTGCGGCACTCGACGCCTGGCGCGTGGCGCGATTGCTGGAGTGGGCAGCCGAAAGCTCCGAGCAGCGCAGAGAGATCGCCTGCGACTGGAGCGGCGAACCGGACAGGTCGCGGCAGCCTTAGTCCTCAGGAAAGAGAACCCACCCCTCCCCGATCCTCCGGTTCTTTCTCCACCAGCGGCACCCAGAACCGGAAGCAGGCGCCGCTGCCCGGAACGCTGGTCGCCTCAATCCCGCCCCCATGCACGGCCAGAATGGCGCGGACAATGGCCAGGCCCATCCCCGATCCTTTGCGGAGGCGCTCGCTGCGCTTGCCTCGATAGAACTTCTCGAATATCAGCGGCAGATCTGCCGGGTCGATGCCGGGGCCATTGTCTTCCACGCTGAACTCCAGCCGGGCGCCCGCGCGCCGGCTGCTCAGCACCACGCGGCTTCCCGGCGGCGTATAGAGAGCCGCATTTTCGAGCAGGTGGCGCAGGACGCGGCCGAGCAGGTGAGCATCGAACCAGACTGGCTTGTCCTCGTTTGAGCCGTCCGGGCCTTGCTCTTCCATTTGAATGCTCACCTTGTGCGCAGCCAGGGTCTTCCGCGACTCTTCCAAGGCCCCCTCCAGCAGCGCACGGGGATGGTTCGGCGACGGATGCACCTGGACGACTTGGGCGTCGATCTCCGCCATCTCGACGGCTTCGCCGATGAGCACGTCGAGCCGGGCGGATTCCTCGTCGATGATCGACACCAGGTCGTGCTGCCCTGCTTCATCCATCTCGCCCGCTTCCAGAAGCGTCGTCGCGGCGGCGCGAATCGAAGTAAGCGGCGTGCGCAGTTCGTGCGTCAGCGAGTCGATCAGCGCGGTGCGCAGCCGTTCCGCCTCGCGGGCGGCCTCCACGCGCGCCGAGTTTTCGATCGCGATCGACCGCGCCACGGCGATCGAGACCTGCGCGCCGACGGCGGCGGCCACCTCGCGTGAAAGCTCCTCCGGCTGCCAGGCCAGCGCTCCCACCGGCCTGAGACCCAGCATCAGCGCCGTGGTATGGAAACCGGCGAACGACGTGATGGTTGGATTCAGGTCCCGCGCCACGGCCTGCATGTTCGCATGCAAACCCATCGGCATCTCGGCCCGCGAAGCGTAGAACTCCTCCTGATCGCTGATGTAAAGCACCACGCATTTCAGAGAGAAGATGCGATCGATGAGTTGCGGCAGCTCACGAATCAGCCGGCCCGCATCTTCGTAGAGCATCATCTCCTGGCTCAACGCGTAGAGGCGTTCTACATCCGCCTGCCGCTGCTCCGCCTGGCGCGTTTGCCGCTTCGCCTGTTCCGCCACGCGGCCCACCACGATGCTGCTGGCGACAAAAGAAAGCATGTCGATCCACTGCTCGGCACCGGCCAGCCGGAAGGTGTGATACGGCGGCAGGAAAAAATAATCGAAAGAAACCGCGCAGAGCGCCGCAATATAGAGAGAGAGGCGCATGCCGGCCCGGGTCGCCGACCATACCACCAGCGCCAGAAGCACCATTCCCGCGGTCGTGGAGCTGGCGCCCAGCAACGTGAGCGATAGGGCTGTGGCGATCGGCAACGCCGTCACGCCGCTCCAGCGGAACGCTGTGCGCGCAAAGGGCTGTTCCTCGATTTTGTCTCTCCGGCTCTCGATCTTGTCTCTCCGCTTCTCGCTCATTGCCTCTCATGCGAAATCATACTCACCGGGCCCGATGATGTAATCTTCCCGTGGAAGAAGAAAGCGATGCCGGGTCGAATTCTTGTCATTGACGATGAATCGCAGATCACGCGGGTGCTGCGTGCCGCTCTTTCCGCACAGGGCTATGACGTGCGCACCGCCAACGATCCCGCAGAGGGCCTGCAGGTCTTTCGTGACTGGCCGCCCGATCTGGTCATTACCGATCTGATGATGCCCGAAATGAGCGGCGTGGAGGTCTGTCGCGCCATCCGCGCCCACGCAGCCACGCCCATCCTTGTTCTCTCGGTGCGCGACCACGAACGCTCCAAAGTGGAGGCGCTCGACGCCGGAGCCGACGACTACGTCACCAAGCCCTTCGGCATTCAGGAACTGCTGGCCCGCGTGCGCGCGCATCTCCGCCGCGCTCCGGAGCGCGAAACCGCTGCGATCAAGGTGGGCGAATTTGTGGTCGACTCGAATGCGCATAGCGTCACGCTGCAGGGAAAGCCGGTTCATCTCACGCCCAAAGAGTTTGATCTGCTGCTTCATCTGACGCGGCACGCCGGCAAAGTGATTACCCATCGCGCCCTTCTGACCGCGGTGTGGGGCGCGCAATCGGCCCATCAGCCGGAGTATCTGCGCGTCTTCGTGGGCCAGTTGCGCAAAAAGCTTGAAAGCGAGACCGGCATGCAATATATCCAGACCGAACCATGGGTCGGCTATCGATTCGTCCCGGAAGGCTGGAGCGGCAACCAGGAGTAATCTGGCCTGCCGCCGTATAAATCGCGCCAACCAATCTCTAACCCAAGGCTAGGCACCCCCCGCATGGCGCGCGGGCATCTGCGTCTTTACGCTTTATTTAGAAAATCTTTTCGATACTCAAACCTGTTGCAAGCCAGAATTAGTTCTAGGTCGGGCGATGCATCTGCTTTCTGTGCCAGGCCGGTTTCGGAGATTCGCAATGCAAGATGTCGTCATGTTGCTGTTCACCGCCGCATTCTTTGTCCTGGCGTTTCTGTACGTCAAGGCCTGTCAGAAATTGAGGTAGATCGCCGTGCATTTTGATGCCGTCACATCGATAGCGCTCCTGATTTCCGTTTTGCTGTTGGGCTATCTCACCGTCAGCCTGCTCTTCCCGGAGAAATTCTGAAATGACCGCCAATGGCTGGTTGCAATTTGCCATCTACAGCCTTGTTCTGCTCGCCACCGTTCGCCCGGTAGGCATTTACATGACCCGCGTCTTTGAAGGCGAGCGCACCTGGCTCAATCCTCTGTTGCGGCCATTCGAGCGGCTTATCTACAGGCTCGCTGGCGTCAATGCCGAGCAGGAGATGAACTGGCGCGAGTACGCCTTTGCCATTCTCGGCTTCTCGGCGGTCAGCCTGCTGCTCACCTACGCAATCGAGCGATTGCAGGCCGTCCTGCCGTTCAATCCTCAACACCTCGCCAATGTCGGAGCCGATCTGGCCTGGAACACCGCGGCCAGCTTCACCACCAATACCAACTGGCAGGCGTATACGCCGGAAAGCACGATGAGCTATCTCACTGAGATGGCCGGCCTGGCGACGCACAACTTCTTTTCTGCAGCGGTTGGTATCGTTGTAGCCGTCGCGCTCATTCGCGGCATCAAGCGCACCAACTCTGCCACCATCGGCAACTTCTGGGTGGATGCGACCCGCACCATGCTCTACATTCTGGCGCCGGCCTGCATCGTCTATGCGCTGCTGCTGGTGGCGCAAGGCGTGCCGCAGAATCTGCACGCGTATACGGTGGCCCATCCCTTGGAGCAACCGAGCCAGATGCAGACCATCGGGCAAGGCCCGGTAGCCTCACAGGAAGCTATCAAGATGCTGGGCACCAACGGAGGCGGATTCTTCAACGCCAACAGCTCGCACCCTTACGAGAATCCCACGCCGTTCTCGAATTTCCTGCAGATGCTCTCGATCTTCATCATCCCCGCCGGCCTTACGTACGTGCTGGGCCGCATGACCGGCTCGCAGGGCCATGGATGGGCCGTTCTGGCTGCAATGTACGTCCTTTTTGCCGCCGGCTTCACGGTCGCGTACTGGGCGGAGTCGCATCCCTACAACGCAATTCATGGCGCCGCGCAAACCGGCAGCGCCACCGCGCCGGCCGGGAATATGGAAGGCAAAGAAGTCCGCTTCGGCGTTGCCGACACATCGCTCTTCGCCACCATCACCACCGACGCAAGCTGCGGCGCGGTCAACGGCATGCACGACAGCTTTACGCCCCTCGGCGGCATGGTTCCGCTGGCCAACATCATGTTGGGTGAAGTGGTCTTCGGCGGCGTTGGCTCCGGGCTGTACGGCATGTTGATCTTCGTCGTGCTCGCAGTCTTTATCGCTGGACTCATGGTAGGCCGCACGCCGGAATATCTGGGCAAGAAGATCGAGGCCTACGACGTGAAGATGTCGATGCTCTACGCGCTCATCTTCCCGCTCATCATTCTCAGCCTTACCGGGGCCTTCGTGCTGCTGCCGAATGTCGGGCTCTCCAGCCTCAACAATCCTGGGCCGCACGGGCTTACGGAGATTCTCTACGCCTTCACCTCCGGCGCCGGCAATAACGGCTCGGCCTTTGCCGGCCTGAACGCCAACACCTGGTGGTACAACGTGGCGCTGGGCTGGGACATGCTGGTGGGCCGGTTGCTCATGATGATCCCGGTCATCGCCCTGGCCGGCAACCTGGCGCAGAAGAAGAGCGTGCCGCCTTCACCGGGAACATTCCCTGTGAATACCTCACTCTTCGCCGTGCTGCTGGTGGGTACGGTTCTCATCCTGGGCGCGCTCACGTTCTTCCCGGCGCTGAGCCTGGGCCCCATTCTGGAGCACCTGCTTCTCAAGGCTGGTCAGCTTTTCTAACGGATTACGTATCAGGAAGAGACGAGACGGACTGTCATGGCTGAAAAAAAGAGTCTTTGGAATACCGAGATCATGGGTCAGGCGCTGATCGATTCGGTGCGCAAGCTCGATCCGCGATGGATGATCAAGAACCCGGTGATGTTTGTGGTGGAAGTGGGCAGCGTACTCACCACGGCGCTGCTCATCCAAAACACGATTCATCACACTGCGGGTTTTGGTTTCAACCTGCAGATCACGCTCTGGCTCTGGTTCACAGTGTTGTTCGCCAACTTTGCTGAAGCCATGGCCGAAGGCCGTGGCAAGGCGCAGGCGGACACGCTGCGCAAAGCCAAGGGCGAAACCGTTGCGCAGCGCTACACCGCGAGCGGCGGCTTTGAAGAGGTCGCCAGCGGCCTGCTCCGCGCCGGCGACGTGATCTACGTCGAGGCCGGCAAATACATCGCCGGTGACGGTGAGGTGATTGAGGGCGTTGCCTCCGTGGATGAATCGGCGATCACCGGCGAGTCGGCGCCCGTCATCCGCGAAGCCGGCGGCGACCGTTCGGCCGTCACCGGCGGTACCAAGGTGCTGTCCGATTGGATCAAGGTGCGCATCACCTCCAACCCCGGCGAAACCTTCCTCGACCGCATGATTGCGCTGGTCGAGGGCGCAACCCGCCAGAAGACACCGAATGAGATCGCGTTGAGCATCCTGCTCTCCGGCCTCACCATCATCTTTCTCCTTGCCGTGGTCACGCTGCAGCCCTTCGCGATGTATTCGAAGGCGCCGCAGTCCGTCTTCGTACTGGTCTCGCTGCTGGTTTGCCTCATTCCCACCACGATCGGCGGGTTGCTCTCCGCTATCGGCATCGCCGGCATGGACCGGCTGGTGCAATATAACGTGCTGGCGATGAGCGGCCGCGCGGTGGAAGCAGCAGGCGACGTGAACACGTTGCTGCTCGACAAGACCGGAACCATCACGCTCGGCAACCGGCAGGCGACGGAGTTCATCCCCGCGCCCGACGTAAGCCACGAGCGCCTGGCTAACGCCGCGCAATTGGCATCGCTCTCCGACGAAACGCCGGAAGGCCGCTCCATCGTGGTTCTGGCGAAGGAGAGACATAACCTGCGCGGGCGCGATCTGGGCGGCATTCATGCCGATTTCGTACCCTTTACCGCGCAGACCCGCATGAGCGGCGTGAACCTGCCCGGCACGCGCATCCGCAAGGGTTCCGTCGACGCCATCGCCCGCTTTCTCGAGGAACAGGGCTCGGGGCTGCCGCAGAAAGTTCGCGAGAGCGTGGAAGAGATTGCCCGCTCCGGCGGAACGCCATTGGTTGTGGCGGAAAACTCCTCCGCGCTGGGCGTGATTTATCTCAAGGACATCGTCAAGGGCGGATTGAAGGAGCGCCTTGCGCGGCTGCGCGCAATGGGCATCCGCACCATCATGATCACCGGCGACAACCGCCTCACGGCCGCCGCGATCGCGGCCGAGGCCGGTGTCGATGACTTCCTCGCAGAGGCCACGCCCGAAGCCAAGCTCAAGCTGATCCGCGAGCAACAGCAGCAGGGTCGGCTGGTGGCCATGTGCGGGGACGGCACCAACGAT
>DASXDX010000015.1:0-2519 GCA_036490385.1 Occallatibacter sp. | reverse complement strand
GCCAGCTCGCTGCGCACTCCAAATGGATTTTGCGAGCCGGTCCAGACCGTCAGGCGGTCACCGCTCCACTCCGCGACCGCGGCCCGCGGCTCCAATGGAGCGTGCTGGATGTAGGGAACGTGGTAGCTCCGGCGTAGAGTTTTTGTTGCGGCGATCTGGTTTGCGAATGGGTTCTGCGGCACTCCGCCCTCCGCATTCTGCCGCAGGTAGTCGAAGAGGCCTTTACTCGATGGCTGGCGGCTGGATGGCTGCGGCTCCCATTTCGCGGTGGGGGCGATCGCTGCGACTGCCTGTCGCGCACGAGAGCTGTTCGGAGCTGCGACCCCCACGAACTGGTCGTCATGTTCGTCGCGGACCGCGATCACATCCGCCATCGCTTTTGCCGGAGCGAGGTCGATCGAAACCAGCTTCGCATCGTAGGCGGGCGGCCGCAGGATCTTCCCATAGAGCATGCCGGGGCGGGCAATGTCTGACGGATACTGGTGCACGCCAGCGACGATCTCATGCGCGTTGGGTCGCGCCACTGGCGTACCCATGACCTCCCACTCCTTCACCGGGGTGAGTTCGACGTCCGGCGGAATAGCCTGCTCAAACAGCTTTGCGACTTCAGCGCTTTTGGCGAGATCGGCATAGCGAAACGAGCGCTGGGTTGCGGTATGGACGACTCTGCCGTCCCGCATTTCGACGGCGGCCGGTTCGACCTTCCATGCAGTACAGGCAAAGTTGATCAGCAGCTTTCGCGCGGTCGCGGCGCCTCGCCGCACTGCCGGAACCGTGCGCGGCGTGGAGCCACTGCCGGCCGTCATGCCGTCGTCCGGCACCACGCTGGTATCGGCCAGGATCATCTGCACGCGGCTGACGGGCACTCCGAGCTCCTCGGCCGCCGCTTGCGACAGCTCCGCTCGCGCGCCCTGGCCGCCTTCCACTTTGCCGGCCAGCACGGTGATGCTGCCATCGCTGCCGAGATGAATGCGCGCCGCAAGATTGCGCGCGCCGCTGCCGAGGAAGGTATTGCGGCTGCGTTGCCCGCTTTCCTGAGCCATTGTGGGGAAAGCGACCGCTATGCACAGTCCGGCACCCAGGGACTTTACGAAGGCACGGCGGCTCAGGCCGAAATCGTAGCCCACGCCGGCGACTGGTTCGCTCTCATCGGCGGCGTCGAGCGGAGTCATCTCTTGCGGCGATGAGGTCCTCATACGAGCGCCTTTTCGGATCGCGGTGCACTCATCAACCGGCGAACAACACTGAGATATCTGGGATAACCGCCGCAGCGGCAGATGTGCTTCTGCAGTTCCTCGCGATACTCCGCTTCTCCGGCGCCTGAATTCTTCTTCATCACGCTGGCGACGCCAAGGATCATGCCCGAAGTGCAATAGCCGCACTGGAATGCACCCTCTGCGAGAAACGCCTCCTGCACCGGATGAAGCAAGTCACCGTCGGCCAGCCCTTCGATGGTCAAGACGGTCTGCTTATCGACGCTGCCAATGGAAGTGAGACAGGAGGGGGTGCTTTCGCCATTGACCAGCACCGTGCAGGCGCGGCATTCCCCTTCGCCGCACCCGTACTTCGTCCCGGTCAGATGCAAATCCTCTCGAAGCACTTCGAGCAACGGGCGATCGGGATCGGAGGTGACGGTCCGCGATCTTCCATTCAGAGTGAAAGTGATTCTGGCGTCCATGGGCAGGCTCTCCCGGAGATCGATGCCAACCCTTAACCATGAACCTGCCGGGTAGAGACCGTCAAAGGGCGCTGCAAACGCAGAAAGGGTGGGAGCCTGGCGGCGCCCACCCTCTGCACAACGTCGTTCGATTTGTTATGCCTGTTCGGCCACTCCGTCACGGCCACCGAAGATACGGCCCAGGCCGAAGCCGACCTGCGCGTTGTTCTTCTTCGCCACCGCGGCATCCGGCAAGGGCGCGCCCTGTGCATCGGGGAGCATGTCCAGCCAGCGCGGCGCAGCGGGCATCGGCATCGATTCGCGCGGCGGCAGATCCGCCTTCACCTCAATCGGCTTCGCCTCTGCGCGCATGTGGGCGGCTTCCTTGCGCGAGGTAGGAACCGCCTGTTGCGGCGGCATCGGAACTTGGGCCTTTTCTACCCAGCTACCGATTGCACTGACCACACGGGCGGCGCGCAAACGGCGCGATCCACCGACGCCATTGTCGCCACCGCGGAAGAGGCCGAGGCTGCGCATTCCATGTTCGGGATCCATCACTTCGAGCGACCATTCACGGCCAGTCTTCGGCGTCAGCAGGAAGATTGCGCGAAGGCTTTTGGGCGCCAGTTCGATGGTCCAGTTGGCATATTCGTCAGAGGCTCGCGGCCCCAGCTCGTCGCGCTCTTCACGCGAGAATTCAAAAGCTTCGTTGAAGCGGTGCTCCAAGTCCTCAAGCTTGCGATCTGCTTCCTGGACAAGCTGCCGTGCCTGGTTGAAGATACTGGATCCGTTCTCCATCTCGCGCTCCTTATTAACTGACGTGAGTCCGAGTATCAATGGGAATACGTGCCTTTGGGCATAC
>DASXDX010000008.1:0-160621 GCA_036490385.1 Occallatibacter sp. | reverse complement strand
GCCCAACCAAGGTCCCAGCTTCGGACGCTTGATCGGCTGCTGTCGCTGGTAGCCCGGTGGCACCGCGTACTGCAGCATCTTCCGTACCGTCTCTCGCGACAGCCCAAACTCCCTGGCTACCGCCCGCTGACTCCGGCCCTCCACACGAACCGCTCGCCGCGCACGTCCATAGATCTCCACCTCGAACATCCCTCCGGTGTTCCATGAACCATGCCTGCAACGCAAATGCTCACGAAACCAAGTTCCGGCGATGGTCTACTTTTGCACCGGCGCGCATAGGTCAATCAGAAGGCGGTCCCTGCGATATCGGGGCGTTATGACCGGCTGCCCTTTGACGCAGACGTGTTCGACACCGCTTTCGCGATTTTTACCGCGCACGAACTGCGCCGTCATGAGCAACGCGTGGATCTATTTCGATAGATCGTGCGGGTTCTGATTCCCGGTGGAGAGTTGGTGCTGATGGAACATGCGCGTGACTGGAAAAATTTTCTGGCCTTCGGCCCCGGCTTTCTGCACTTCTTCTCTCACAAAGAGTGGCGAAACGCCGCTTCAGAAGCCGGCCTCATGGTGCGAACGGAGCTTGCCATGACGCCATTTGTGCATGTGTACGTTTTGAGGAAGAACCTATGACTCTCTCCATGCATCTGCGGATCGTTGGCATCCTGCTGGTACTACTCGGCCTGAGCCACTCCTTCTTCAATCGATATTTCGGATGGGAGCGGGAGCTGGCAGGCGTATCGCTTCTGACACGCCAAATATTCTTCGTGCATAGCTTTTTCATAGGATTGGGAGTGGTATTGGGCGGTGCAGGGTCGTTCCTTTGTGCCGATGCATTGCTGCGCCCGGGCTTATTGAGCAGGACGCTATTGGCTGGGATGACGGTGTTTTGGTTATGCCGGCTCCTGGCCCAGTTCTTCGCTTACGACACCCGCATCTGGAAAGGCGACCGATTTCGCACGTTCATTCACACGGCGTTTTCCGCCCTATGGATCTACGTGACCGCCACCTACGGGATCGCGCTGGCGGCTGTTTGGACTTGAAAGCCCTCAGCAAAAATGACCCATCGCCGTGACGGCACAGATTGGAAGACGGCACGGAAAGGCATTGTGATCGCGGTGACGGACACCGGCATCGGCATGTCTCGCTATACGCAGTCCAGGATCGCAGTCCAGAATCGCAGTCCAAGCTCTTTGCGCCATTCTTCACCACCAAGGGCGACAGAGGAAATGGGCTGCGGCTTCGGATCAGCCGCGAGATCGTTGACCGCAACCGGGGCGTTCTCGCCGTCCGGTCCTTTCAGGCGGCAGACTTATCGGGCACTGTGTTTGTGCTCTTCCTGCCGAGGGTTGATGCTGAGCCTGCACTGCGTCCTCAAGGCTCGCCGGCTGGGGCCGGTCTCATTTAGCAGGAAATTGGCGGGCTCGGTCAAAAACCCGGTTGCCCTCCCAGTCAGCACTGAGCCGCGGGCCCGGTTTCGCCTTCGCCATGGTAGAGTGGGATTCCACGGGAGGCGGAATGGCGGTTGGGCCACAGCTCACGGGTGACGGCGAGATCATTGACCTGCAGCAGCAGGTGGCGCGTTTGCAGGCGCTGCTTGAAGCCTCGCGGCAGGTGCACGCGACCACGCAGGAAAAGGACGTGCTGGAGCAGGTGCTGCGCATTGTAGTGCGCGAGTTGGAGATGGCCGGAGCCGTGTTTCCGGGCACGGGCTTGAGCATCGGCGCGATTCCCGGCGCTGGTCCTGACGGCACGGCGCCGCCCTCGTATCCGCTCGATGACCGGAACGGCCGCCGCATGACGGAGCTGGTGGTGGCCACGCCCGAGGGGCGCGCGCTCACGATCTATGAAGCGGACTTTCTTGAGGGTCTGGCCCTGCAAGCGGCGGTGGCTCTCGAAAATGCCCGCAATCACAAGCGCAATCTGGAGTTTGCCCGGCTGCAGCAGGATTTGGATGCTGCCCGCCAGATTCAGCGCTCGCTTCTGCCGCAAAAGCTGCCCGCCATTCCGGGTTACTCCATCTGCTTCCGCTCCGAAGCCTGCTACGAGGTAGGCGGCGATTACCTCGACATCGTCGAGCAGCCCGACGGCAGCCTGCTCATGGCCGTGGCCGACGTGGCCGGCAAAGGACTCGCCTCCGCCCTCATGTCCTCGAGCTTCCGCGCGGCTTTTCGAGGCATCGCGACCACGGGAATCCCACTGGACGAGCTCGCCACGCGCATGAACCAGCACCACTGGGCGGAGGGCGAAGAGGCGCGCCGGCGCTATGTGACCGCCATCTTCCTGCGCCTGCATCCTGAGACTGCCGAGATTGAAGTGGTGAACGCCGGCCACAACCCCGGATTCCTGCTCGCTCCGGGAGCCGCGCCCCGGCAGTTTGACGCAGTGGGCACGCCGTTGGGTCTTTTGCCGGGGATGCAGTACGCCGGCGAGCGATGCAAGCTGCCCCCCGGCGCGCGCCTGCTCTTCTATACCGACGGGCTGACGGAAGCCTTCAAAGGCGATGAAGAGTTTGGTCCGGAACGGCTTTTGCAGGAATTTTCCATGTGCCCGGCCGAGAATGCCGATGGTATTCTCGATGCATTGTGGACAGCCATTAAAGAGTTTTCACAGGGCGGCCCGCAGGGGGACGACATGACCGCACTGGCGCTCGCCACGGCGAGCTGCGGCACGGGCTGTTGGGAGACGCCGGCATGACCGCGTCGAAGACCACCACGGTGGAGGTCCGGCTGCCTTCGCGCCTCGGTTTCGAGAAAGTGGCCATGAGCACGGCCTCCGCTGTCGCCAAGCTGATGGGCTTCCGTGAAGATCGCATTGAAGACCTGAAGACCGCCGTCGCCGAAGCCTGCATCAACGCCATCGAGCACGGCAACCGGCTGAATGAGAAACTATCGGTAGGCGTCGTGCTTTCCGCCGGCGAGGACTCGCTCGAAGTGAAGGTGATCGACGACGGCAAGGGCATGAGGAAACTGCCCGTCAGGCCGGACATCGACCGCAAGATGCACGGCCAGGAAGATCCGCGCGGCATGGGCATGTTTCTCATCCAGGCGCTGGTCGATGAAGCGGAGTGGGTCGCCGGCTCGGATGGCAGAAGCAGCTACGTCCGCCTCGTGATCCGGCTGGACAAGGACGCATAGTCTTGATAAGGACGCGTAGTAATGAACGGGGCTTCAGCCCCTCAGGAACACGAGCAGACGCAGCAAGAAATCCGGAGGCAATCGACCAGTGCAGAGCGAAACCAAGTCGCGCGTTGAACAGCTAACTTCCCCCGCCGGCCATCCGGTTACCGTCCTGCGCTTTGAGGGCGATATCGCCAGCACCTCGAAAGATGCGGTGTTAGGCGCCTACCACTCCCTGCCGAAGGAGACGAGCAAGCTCATCCTGCTTGATTTCACGCGCGTGGATTACATCAACTCAAGCGGCATCGCGCTGGTGATCCAGCTGCTCATCGAAGCTGCGAACGCGGCGCAAAAGGTATATGCCTTCGGCCTGTCCGCGCACTTCACCAAGGTCTTCACCATGGTGGGCATTACTAAGTACGCCCAGCTCTTTCCTGACCAGAACGCTGCCATCGCGGCGCTGTGAGCGTCGAAATCGCGTAACAAGGAAACTCGACGGCAGCGCTCTCCGCTAAGGCATGGCTTCGAGAGAGGCGCAACATGCGCGGCCTTTTCGACGACAAGTATCCCTTCCTGTCGGCAGACCGTCAACCGTTGTCCGAGATTTCCGGCTAAACGGTGACTCGGCGGTCTGGCGCGTAAAATCCCCCTATGCAACTTGACGCAATCCAGGCTGCCCTGCGCGAGGCCAAGCTCGATGGCTGGCTCTTCTACGATCATCACCACCGCGACCCGATCGCGGCGCGCATCCTGGGCCTCGATGAGAAGGCGCACATCACGCGCCGCTGGTACTACTTTGTGCCCGCCAGCGGCGAGCCGCGGAAGCTGGTGCACCGCATCGAACAGGGCCGGCTGGATATGCTGCCCGGCAGCAAGGGACTCTACTCAAGCTGGCAGGAGCTGCACGGCGGCCTCAAAGCGATGCTCGCCGGCGCGCGCCGCCTGGCGATGCAGTACTCGCCCAACAACGACATCATGTATGTCTCGATGGTCGATGCAGGTACGGTCGAATTTCTGCGCGGCCTGGGCAAACAGATCGTCAGCTCGGCCGACCTCGTAAGCCGGTTTGAAGCCGTTTTGAGTGAGGAGCAGATCGCCAGCCACAGCGTGGCCCAACGGGCCATCGATGCAATTCTTGCGGAGGGATGGAAAGAGATCGGCCGGCGTCTTCGCCCCGGCGGCGGCGGCAACGGGGCGCTCACCGAATTCGACATGGTCGCGTGGCTCAGCGAAGCCATGCGGCGCGAGGGCCTTGTCTGGGAGAACGGCCCAAATGTGAGCGTCAACGCCAACAGCTCCGACTCGCACTACGAACCGACCGCCGAAAAATCCTCGCCCATCCACGAGGGCGATTTTGTGCTGATCGATATTTGGGGACGGCCCGACTCATCCGGCACCGTCTTCTACGACATCACCTGGACCGGCGTTGTAGGCCGCGAGCCCTCGGAGCGAGAGCAGCTCATCTTCGAGACCGTACGCAACGCACGCGATGCGGCGATTGCCGCGGTCGAAGGCGCGTTTGCCGCGGGCCGGCCGATCCGCGGCTTCGAGGCCGATGACGCCGCCCGGGCCGTGATCCGCGCCGCCGGATTCGGCGGGTTCTTCACCCACCGCACCGGGCACAACATCGCGCAGGAGATTCACGGCAACGGCGCGCATCTCGATAACCTGGAGACGCACGACGATCGCCGCATCCTGCCCCACACGTGTTTCTCGGTCGAACCAGGAATTTATCTGCCGGAGTTTGGCGTGCGCAGCGAGGTGAACATGCTTACCGCGCCGGGCAAGGCCTGGGTGACAGGCGAAATCCAACGGGAGCTGGTGAGAATTTAAAGAGTGCCCGGCGGCGCCGGACCGCGGTTCGCGATTGCGTCCAGGCTCGGTGCCGTGGCCCGGCGGTAAACAGATACAAAGCCTCGCGCGTCCATAGGTTAAGGAAGACCGCGCATGAAGAAAACCGTGCTTGCTTTCGCGCTGATCTGCGCCGCGCTGCCGGCCCAGACGGTCCCTGTCGCCACGGGCCTGCCCAGCCATCCCTTCTTCATCCGCGCAACGTGGTACATCGGCGCGGCGGGCAACTGGGACTATCTGACCATGGATTCGCAGGCCGGCCGGCTCTACATTGCGCATGGCACGGTGGTGCAGGTGGTGGATGTCAGCTCCGGCAACCTTGTGGGCGAGATTACCGGCTTCTATGAGGCCCGCCAGGTTGCACTGGACGATACCGGCCAGTTCGGCTATGTGAGCGACGGCGGGTTGGGGAAGGTGGTGATCTTCGATCGCCAGACGCTCAAGCGGACCGCTGAGATCGACACCGGCGGCAATCCCCGTTCGCTGATATTCGATCCGCTCACCAGGCTGCTGTTTGTCGTCCGCGCCAATCCTCCGGCCGAAGGGCCAGGCGAGCCCGCGAGTCGCCGCCGCCCGCCCGGCCGCGAAGGTCCGCCCGTCGAAGTGACTACGCAATCCAAAGTGACGGTGATCGATACGCAATCCGAGACCGCGATTGGCGAAATCACCCTTCCGGGGCTGCTGGGCTTTGCCGTCGAGGACGAAAACAGCCAGGTCTTCATTGCCTCCACCGATCGCAACGCGGTTTTCCGCTTTGACGCGCAGGCGGTGGCGGCGCTGATGCGCCTGCAGCCCGAAGGTGGGAACGGTGCAACGCCGCC
Organism: Occallatibacter sp.; assembly: GCA_036490385.1. GTDB lineage: Bacteria > Acidobacteriota > Terriglobia > Terriglobales > Acidobacteriaceae > Telmatobacter. Next base: position 154,833 of record DASXDX010000008.1, on the reverse strand, counting down.
CGAGAGCGGAAACGGTCCAACGCCGCCTGAAGGCCCAGCCCCCACACCGGCCAAAGCGGCAACACCCGGTATCGCCATCGACTGGACCGGCGGCGCGCACGCCGGGAATCCCGCCGAGGGCCATCTGCGCATTTTCAACCTGAGCCCGGAGTGCGCGGAGCCGCGAAGCCTGGCCATCGACAACGCGCACCTGCGCCTCTTCGCCGCCTGCAATAACCGCAGGCTGTTGGTGCTCAATGCCGATACCGGCGACAAACTCGCGTCCCTGCCCATTGGGCCGGGCGTGGACGCAGTGGGATACGATCCCGACCACGGCCTCATCTTCACGGCCAATGGCGGCGCGGAAGGGAGCCTCACCATCATTCGCCAGGATGTGACCGATTCCTACGCCGTCATCCAGACTCTGCCGACACGGCAGCGGGCCAGCACCCTGGCCGTCGATCCGGCAAGCGACGCGGTCTATCTGGTGACGGATTACCTGGGAGTCAACCTCGATCATCCCGGCGGAATCGGCACTCTGGTGCAGACGCCCGTGAAGGGAAGTTTTCAGGTGTTGAAGATCGCCAACTGAGCCCGGTTGGCGTCAACGGCGACAGACGCCAAGGTGAAGCCGAAGGCAAATTTCCTCAATCCAACCATAGCCCCGCTCCACTCTGGGATATCCGCAAGGCATTCGCGTCAATTGTTGCTCGAATTCTGGATCAGGGAGGGATTCGCTGTCACGAAAATTGCTGCGTAAATGTGAGGGATTCACATCATGCGTGCTCCGCAAAGAAGCGGCCTCGGGCAAAAGACGGCGTCGGAGCGCCGTCCTCTGCCCGGATCGCGGTTATCCCTTCGAGTTGGGCGGGAACTTCTTGAACATCTTCTGGACATCGTTATCGAGCTTCTTGCGGTTCTTGTCGGGGTTGTTCGAGAGCTCCGCGCTGGAGATCCCGCGCCAGATCAGCTCTTTGCTCTGGCTGTCAAAGAGGTCCACCACCAGGTGGCCTTCGGGCACATTGTTCACCGTCGTCGTTGTTTCGCCAAATCCGCCGCCGGAGCCCCATCCCCAGCCGCCCCAGCGCCAGCCGCGTCCCCAGCCGCCGCCGAGGCCGTCATAGTACGTCTGCAGTTCCTGCTGGTTGCGGATCTGGCCCTTGATCATAATGGCCACCTGGCCGCCCGATGGAACCTCCTGCCATCCCTTTTGTTGCAGCGCATTGTCCACGGCGCGCCGCACCCGCTGCGCTGCGAGCGGGTCGGCCATCTGCACTGTTCCCCAGGAGTAGGTGTGATAGTTGGAAAAATTGGTCTGATGGTCGTAGTCGGTCTTCACATCATCGGCATGAGCCACGGCGGAAGAGAGCACGAGCGCGGCACAGGCGAGAGTTGCCAGCACATAGCGGAGTTTCATGGGGGCGAGCCTCCTTTACCAACAAACTTGCTGGTCACACTGATGCCGGGCCGCAGTGAGCCGTTGTCTTTCCGGTGGTCTTTATTGGGGGCCGAAATACGCAGAGAACGGGGCACGCGCGCGCAGCTTCGATTGCTGCGCATTGCATTTTATTTGAGGCAGATCAGGTCCGAATAACCCTCGGCCTCACTTCTGTTTGGGTTGGCCGTTCGCCGCGGTTCCGGCCGGCGTACTCGGCTGCGCACCGGGCTGCTGGCTGTTGTTGGTAATATCCTGGCCGTCATAAATAATCTTGGTCGTCGAGCCGAAGCGCTTGTAGTCGGTGTATTTCACGGTGTCGCGGATGTGAACGTCCTGCGACATGTAGCCGTAGCCGCCGGAGAAATGCAGAACCCCTTCGCCCTTGGTATACACCGGGAACCAATAGTGGCCGTCGACCTGCTGGCGCCAGGTCATGAAGGGCGGATGCAGGTCCTCATTACCTCTCTTCGTCTCGTCGGGAACCATGCGGCCGTTGGTCACCACAATCTGCAGGTCGGTCGAGTCCACCCAGATGCGGCCATCGAGATAGCGCTTGTGCTTTTCGATCACCTTTGGGCTCACGTCAAAGACGTAGCAATCCAGATCGTCTACCTTTTGCCGGCCCACATACTTGATGTCGTACTCGGGCAGCTCGGCAGTGGTGAGCACAAACGGGTAGCCGTGCTGAATGTCCTGGAGATCGGAGGGTGACATCATCACCCTGGTCAGAGTATTGGCCGGCGCGAAGACCACCTTTTCCGTGCGGGCTCCGGTGGGGTCGAAGATGACGTCATCCACCTCATACCACTCCCCATCCACCTTGTTCGTGTCGTCATCGATGGTCTGCACCCTGGCGACCCGGCGGTACGTGTAGTGGTTCAGCGCCTCCTGAAATTCGGTCTCCTTGGCGGCGAACTGCTTGATGATCTGGTCGGCCGGAATCGTGGGCTCCGAGAGGTCCATGCGCCCAAAGCCGGAGTCGAGCGGCATGGGCGTAAAGCTGTCGTGGCTTTGCGCCGGCGCGGCGAGGGCCCAGCCGGAAACTGCACAGCACAAAGCGATTCTGGCTGTCCAACGGCAATTCAACACTGTCCTGATCTCCTTCCGCGCCTGGCGCGGTCCGCGGCGGAGGTCTGGCCCCCGGGCCGTCAACATCTATCTGCCACTTTAGACGCATATACACCCGCCTTGGGACATTTCAGAATCGTAAGACGGGTCGTCCGCTCAGGGACGATCGGTTAACCGCGCGTGGGTGGGACTGCAAGTTGTTTCATCGCATGGGCATATCGGGCCCGCTTCGGAACATGCAAGAAGCGAAAAATCGTTTGAATTATTTTCTGCATGGCAACACAGAAGGAGAATCACTACTTTCATGCCCGATTTCTACCACGCACCGGCGCTGGTACTCACCGCTCTGCTGCTCCCCGCCTTCGGGTACCTCTATCATCGCTACCGCGATGCCCGCACCCTGCTGTGGTTTTTAGGCTTTCTTTTTGCCCTGTTCGCGATGCTGCACTTCTACAAGGTGGGCTGGTGGGATTTTTCAGGCATCGCCCATCCCTGGCTTGCTGCCGCCTCAGAAATCGCGATCCAGGTGAGTTCGGCGCTGTTTCTCGCCTCCCTGTCGCCGCTTCGCTTTCGCCTGGGCAAGTTCCAGATTCTGTATGTCGTTCCTTACATTCTCCCGATGGTCATTTATGCCACCCTGCTCTATGGAGCGTTCGGCGGCATAGAGCCCAAAGGTCCGCTGGATAGCATATTTCCGGCTCTCGGCCTGATCAGCCTCTGCTCGGCGCTGTTCTGGGGCGCCCAGAAGAATGTGATGCCGGTGTGGCTGGGAGTCTCGGCCGCCGCACTGCTGGGGGGAGCGGCCTTCTGGGTCTTCTTCACCCTCGGGGCAGCAAGGGCGTTGGGCGCGGTCGAGTGCGCGAACCTGATCATGACCGCGCTGCTGGTGGTCTTTGCCTTCCGGCGATTCTCGCCCGGAGTGGTTCTTACTGTTGCCGGTTTCCTGGCATGGTCTCTTTTCATTCTTCAGTTTTACCCTCCCATCGCCCACGACGCGCACATACTGCTCTATCTGAATCGCGTCTTTGTGATCGGCAAGGTGGTAGCGGCCATGGGCATGATCCTGCTGGTCCTCGAAGACGAACTGGCCAAAAATAATGTGGCCCAGGAACGCGAACACCGCGCCCGCCGCGAGCTGGAAGCCTACACCAAGCTGATGCTCGCCCGGCGCCGCGTGGAAGATTTTGATCACCAGGCAAGCGATATCTGTGACCTGGTGGTGGCGCACAGCCGGTTCGCTCAGGCGGCTCTGCTGCTGCATAGCGCCGGAAGATACCGTCTGGCCGGTTCAGCGGGGCTGGACGCAGCCACCAGCCAGGCGCTCGGCGAATTGGCCGCCAGAATTCCGGCAACCGGCTTTCTCACCCCCGGCTCCGTGCCGCCGGCGGTGGAACAGAGCCAGACCGTGAGCCTCGATCTGACGCCCTGGCTCTCACCCGGGGACGATCTGAAGCGCCTCCGCTTTACCTCGGTCCTGGCCGTGCCCATGATCCATCGCGGAGCCACCGAAGGGGCGCTGTTGCTGGCCAGAATGTGGCCTTCGCGCCTCAATCCCGCCAGCCGCGCGCCGGAGCCGCTGCGGACCGATGACCTGTTGCCGATTGAGCTGCTGGTGGCGCGCATGCAGGCCACGCGCAGCCAGACCATGATGTTTGAGCGGCTGATCGATTCAGAAAAGTTCTCGCACCTGGGCCAGTTGGCGGCCAATGTAACCCAGCAGTTGAATAATCCGCTGACCGTGGTCCTCGGTTATGCCACGCTCCTCGAAGAGAACTCCCATCTCGGCGCGCAGGACCGCCGGGCGGTGGATTCGATCCTTGTCGAAGCGCGGCACATGCGCAAGACCCTCGAAAGCCTCGCGCGCGTCGCGCGGCCCTTCGGCGACCAGCCGGCCGCGGTCTCGGTGGCCGAGCTGCTCTCGGATATGGGCGAGCTCCATCGGTCGGAGTTCCTCAGCCGCTCCATTGAGTTCCGCCTCAGCATCTCACCCTCGCTGCCGCGGGTTCTGTGCAGCGCGCAGCAACTGCGGCAGGCCGTGCGGCACTGCCTGCAATTTGCGATGAACGCAGTCGACAATCCTGCGCCCGCGATGGAAGAGCCGAAGACGGTTCGCGTGGAAGCGGCCAGCGAAGGCAATCTGGTGCAGATTCTGGTGGGCCATTCAGGGCGGGCGTTTCCGAATCCCGAGCGTGCCTTCGATCCCTTCGCCGCTATGCAGGCTGATGCCGAGAGCACCAGCCTGGGATTAAGCCTGTGCGCGACGATTCTGCGCGATAACAACGGCCGCGCGCTGGCCGTGAACCTTGAGCCGCAGGGCGCGGCCATCATCCTGGAGCTGCGCGCAGCCTGAGCGCAAAATTCGAGCTTCGCACGAGCCAAACGCCGCAGGCGCGCGCAATTCACGCTTCGAAATCCAACTCGACCGGATCGATGAGCGGCACCAGCCATTCGAGCAGAACAAGATGCGCCGGATGAATCGAGTAGGCATCGGCGGCGGCCTTGTTCGTGAACTTCATCATTCCCGCAAAGGCAAATCCCTGCCCGCGCGGTGAGAGGTTCTCACCAACGTGCGCCTCGATCAATCCGGGAATCACGTTGCGAAAGGCCAGAATCTCCTTCGCGGCGCGACCCTTGTCCGCCTCCGTCGCCTGTGGCTTCCAGCGAAATCCGAAGATGTGAATGAACATGCTTCCTGCTCTCTTGGTTTTCTTCGTGGATGGTGTTTTGTATCAGGGCACGACTTCAGTCGCGCCGAAAACGGCTGAAATGAAAGGCCGGGCTTTAGCCCCTGGGGGATGCTTTTCAAGAAATTCGCCAAACATCCAGCCTCTTTCCGCAAGCGGCAAAATCATGCCCTGACATAAAGCGAACTCATTCGAAATTCGTTGGCACTGCGTGGAAGATCTTCACGCCGGTGGCAATGGCTGCACAAACAACCCTCACCCGCCCAGCGCAAACGCGCGCGCTGATTCAAGCAATCGCGCCACGGATTCCTTCGAGCATGATTCGGTATAGATGCGCATCAGCGGTTCGGTTCCACTCGCGCGCAGCAGCAGCCACGTCTCGGCGGCGTTCGGCTTCGTGGCGGCTTCCGGATTGTCGAGATAGAACTTCACGCCGTCGAGATTTTCCTGCCGCAGGATAGGCATTCCGGCGAAGGCCGGGTCACCGGTTTGAAGCGCGCGCGCCCGCGCAATCGCCCCATTCTTGATCTCGTCCGAAATATGCAAGTCGATGCGCCCGTACTGGTGCTCGCCATATTCGGCCTGCAGATCGGCCACCAGCTGTCCCAGCGTCTTGCCTTCTTCCGCCATCACGTTGGCCAGCAGCAGCGCGTTCAGCAGCCCGTCGCGCTCCGGCAGATGGCGCTGGAAGCCGATGCCGCCTGATTCCTCGCCGCCCATCAGGATCTCGCGCTCCAGCATGTAATCGCACACAAACTTGAAGCCGATGCCGTGCTCGATCAGCTCGCGCCCGTATTTCTTCGCGATGCGATCCAGCATCTTGGTTGTGTTGAACGCGCGCGTCACTGCGCCGGGCCATCCTTTCCGCCGCAGCACCCAGCTCAACAGCACCGAATAAATCTTGTGCGGGTCGACGAAATTTCCATGCTCGTCCGTCGCGCCGATGCGGTCCGCATCGCCATCCGTGCACAGGCCCGCATCGCATCCGTTGGCCTTGGCGGCCTCGCCCAGCGCGCGGATATGCGGTTCGATCGGCTCGGGATTGATTCCCGGAAACAGCGGGTCAGGATTGGCGCGAATCTGCACAAACTCGACGCCGATGCGCTTGAAGATATCGCCCAGAATCGTTCCGCCCGCGCCATACATCGAGTCGATGCAGAACTTCATTCCCGACTTCGCAATCAAGTCGAGATCCGCGAAGCTCTCGATGGCCTTCAGATACGAGGGCAGAAAATCTACTTCGGTAATCGCCGCGGGCTGTGCTGCCGGCGGGGCCGGCTTGTCCAGGTACGACTCGATCGCGGCAATAATCGAAGGCCTGCCCGAGCCCCCGTACCATGCCTTGTACTTCACGCCATTCCACTGCGCCGGATTGTGCGAAGACGTGATCATGATGCCGCCGGCCGCGCCCCGCTCGCGCACGCCGTAGCTCAGCGCCGGCGTGGGCGTGACCGCATGCGCCAGCATCACGGGAATTCCGGACTCGGCCACAACCTCAGCGCAGGCGCGCGCAAAGGCCTTCGACCCGAACCGCGTGTCGTAACCGATGCACAAGCCTTTTGCCGGATCTTCCCGCGCGTGCACATACGCGGCGATGGCCGCGGCGGCGGTGCGCACATTGGCGAACGTAAAATCGTCGGCGATCACCCCGCGCCAGCCGTCGGTGCCGAACTTGATCTGAGGATGAGGCATGGTTGAGTTCGAGTTCTCCCTCAAAGGAGTGTAAATAATCGAAAGATGAGCGGCCTAGAGCCCTGTTATTAACTTTCCCGGCGGATCGAGAGAACGCTGCACCGATGAATATTCCCCCGATTGCGAATGATCCGCAATGCACGGCCAGCCGAATGCAAAAGGCGCGGCCTCTGCTTGGATGCACCTGTAGCGAGCGGGAAAAAGCAAAGTAGCCTGTCAGCGGCTCGAGCCGCTCCGGCTTTACTTCGGGTTCTGGTCTTGCTGGGGCTGCTTCGCCGGCGTGTCTTTCGGCGCGGCCTGGACGGCGCCTTGCCCATCTTTCCCGGCGGCCTGCCTGGCCAGCTTCTCGGCTTGCTTGCGTTTGTGGTGGCGAACCATGTCCGGCCAGAACTCGATGACTTCCGCGCCGACGATTCCCTCCGCAGAGACGGTCAATCCATCCGTGATGACGTCGGCGACAGTGCGTTCTGAAGGAGGGTAATACGCCCTGGCAATGGCGGCCCCAATCAGGTTGCCCGCAAAGTTGGCATAGTTCGGCCCCCAGTGGCCATTGTCGCGCTTGCACCATACCGTACTCCCCGCCGCCCATAGAAAGCGGCTCATGGAGGAGCCCGTGCCTTTCTGGTAGTAGCGCGGGTCTTCATGCCAAAGGGATGGCAACAACGCATTTCCAAAGAAGTTGCCTATGAAGTAATCGGAGTATGCCGCACCAAACCGGGACGCGTAGCCTCCGGTGCCCTGTCCCCAGGCCGGATAGCTGTTGTCGGCCTGGCCAATACCGGCAACCACTGCCGCCAGGCCAAAGGGCCAGGGATCGGTGGCGCTCTTGAAGAAGAGCCGGAATTTCTGTCCGGAAGAGAGCGGAAGCGCATTTTGATTGCTGGTTGTGTTGAAACTGGCCATCACGCCCAGTACCCGCTGGTGCTCCTGTTCTTTCAGTTGTTGCTCGGCTTTGTCATGCTGGCTCTGCTGGTCGCCGGGCGGCGGGGCCGCGGCCTGCGGCGTGCTCGAATTTTGCGAAGAACTGGAACTGGAGCTGCCCTGCGCCGGCGCGGGGCTGGCGGCGGGTTGCTTCTGCTGGTTGCTTTGCGGCTCATCGGCCTGGGTCGCTTCGATCTGCGGCGTGGGAACGTCCGGGAGCGCTTCTGGGATCGTCTCCGGCCCGGATGCGGTCCCAGACGGGACAGCCGCGAGAGCAGGGTTGACCTGTTGGGAATGAAGAGATGAGGGCAGCCCCAGAACAGCCATTCCTGAAAAAAGCAAAACAACGACAGAACACGAACCTGACCGCATCCATTCACCAATCTTCAAGCCGGTGACCGCCTGCGCAATCCGTCTAAAAAGCAAATCGAATCGGGGTCTGCAGCTCGAATCAATCATCCCTGCGGAGCTTTCAGCGCTGGGCTCGCCCCTTGGAAAGAAGCTACTTGCGCGTAAACGGATTTTCCTATCAAGTTAGACGCAACTTGAGGCTGCGCGGAACCATGATTCTGGACACGTAGACTTTGCCATACTTGGTCCATGCTAGCGGGAGAACGCAGGCCTTTCCGGGCTTTTACCGGTTTTTTTTCGGTTCTTCAGGATCAGACCGCAAAGTCAATAAACCCGCGCTGTGGGTCGGTGGAGACCAGTTTCACCCTCGTTTTATCGCCCACGTCCAATCCTTTGCCACCATGCACAAGCATACCCTCTACGGGCGGATCGAATACGCGCACGAAGGTCCCGTGCTGATTTACGCCGGTGACAATTGCGGGATAGCTTTGCCCGATGTGCGGACGCAGCACCACGGCCGCAATCCGTTTCTGCATGTCGCGCTCCACCTTGCGGGCCGCGTCCTCTCGTTCCGTGCACCGCACGGCAATCGCGTTGAGCGCCCCTTCGGAATAGGGCTGCGGCTGGCCCGCAAGCCAGGCCTTGACCAGCCTCTGTGTCACCACATCGGCAAACCGCCGGTTGGGCGCGGTGGAATGGGTATAATCCTGCACCGCGAGCCCGAAATGCCCCGGCGAGGGTTCCTTCGGTTTCACCAGCACATACTCTCCCGGCCCCATCAGCTTGACCACGGTCAATGACAAATCGGCAAAGTGATCGGGGTCTTTCTGCCGCTGCGCAAGCAGGAAATCATTAAGCGCCCTCGAGTCGGGATTGGCGGGCAGAGTCGTGCCCAGCCCGGCGGCCAGCTCCACAATCCGGTCCCAGCGCTTGGGCGTTCGCACAATGCGCCGGATAGAGGCCACACCCGCCTCCTCGAGGGTTCGCGCAACCACCCCGTTCGCCGCCACCATAAACTCCTCAATGAGTGAGGTGGCCCGGTTCTTTTCAAGCTGCGCAATCTCGACTGCCTGGTCCTGCAGCATCACCGGCCGGGTCTCAATCGTTTCGAGATCGAGCGCTCCATGCTGAAAGCGGCCGCCTCGCATCCGCTGCGCAGCCGCATCCTGCAGCTTGAGCTGCGCCGAAAGATCGGCATTCGCGGCCACCTTGGCCGGCGCCGGGTGCTTGCCCTCGAGCCATGCGCCCACGCCGTTGTACGCGAGCTGTGCCCGGTTCCGCACCAGCGCCCGGTAGACTTTGCCGTCGCTCGCCGCGCCCGCTGCATCCACTGAAAATTCGATGACGTCGGCCGCGCGGTCCTCGTTCTCATTCAGCGAGGTTGCGCCCTCGGAAACCTGCGCAGGCAGCATCGGAAAGACCTTGACGCCCGTGTAAACCGAAGTCGTTTCGCTCTGCGCATGGCTGTCGAGCACCGAGCCCTTGTGCACGCGGATGTCCACGTCGGCCACGCCGATCAGCACGCGGATGCGGCCATCGGCCAACTGCTCGGCCCATTCGATCTGGTCGAGATCTTTCGAACTGTCGTTATCGATGGAGGACCAGAGCAGCCCGCGCAGGTCTTGCACGCCCGAGGGCAGGCTGGTTTCGGCGGCAATTGCGGCGAGTTCTTTGTCGGCTCCCGCCGGAAAATCGGGCTGAAATCCGTGCTCGATCATCGCCGCGTGCGCCGCGGCAACCAGGTTGAAGGGAGCGGAATGGCCAGACGGGCTGGAATGCACGGGAATTTTGCTCCTCAAGGCGAAATGCCAGCCTATCACCCTGAGGGTCGCGATTCCGTTCCGATATTGGCCGATGCGGACTATCGCAGGCCAGACTGCTCGCTCCAGTTTGCCCGCTCCAGTTTGCCCGCTCCAGTTTGCCTGCTCAAGTTGCGCGCTATTGAATTCCCAAATCTGCCAGCACCTTCGGCTTGGCTTCTTCCACCGCCAGCAGATTGTGGCACGCGGCGCAATCCTGCGTAATGCTCGTGCCATCCTTGGCCACGTGGTCGCCATCGTGGCAGCGGAAGCAGCCCGGATAGCTCATGTGCCCGATGTTGTTGGGATGCGTTCCCCACGTCACCTTCATCTCCGGGAAGACATTCTGGCTATAGAGCGCAATCAGTTCCGCGCCCGCCGCCTTCACCTGCGCCGCCTTTGCGGCGAGCACGGCTGGATTGCCAGTGCGATAGAACGCGTCGAGTGCGGCGGGAATCTTCTGGCTGGCTTCGGCCTGGCTTGCATAGTCAGCTGTCAGCAGCGCCAGCCCCTCTTTGTGAACCCAGGGCAGATCGGGATTGATGGCGCCTTGGGCCATGGCCTGGTTCATCGCTTCCTCCGCGGTCACGAAGGTGTGCGCCGCGCGGTTGTGGCAGTCGATGCAATCCATCACCCGCCGTTCGCCCTGCGGTATGGCGCCCTTCAGCGCGGACGCGGCATAGGTGCTCTTCGAGCCATCGGGATTCGTTCTCTGCACCCACGGAATCGTGGTGCGCGCCGGGTCCGTGGCAATGTATTCGATGTGGCCGAGGTGTGCGCCGTGAATGCCGCTGAGGTGCGCCACGCCATCCACGCCTCCCAGGTGCAGCACCATCACGGTCTGCGTCTCCGTGTTCGCTTCGTCATCGGCAAAGCTCGGCTTGACCAGCAGCTTTTCGCCCACAAATTTGGCCGGCGTGTGGCAGGCCTCGCAGATGTCGCGCGCCGAGCGCAAACTCGTCACCGGCGATGGAATGGGCGTGGGATAGTCGGGAATGATCTTCGGAGCCAGATGCGCAGCGGGATGAAAACCTACCTCGATGAGCTGCTTGGTCCCGTTCACCTTCGCCCGGAAATACGAGGACGCGCCAGAGCCGATGTGGCATTCCGCGCAGGCCACATGCGAGTGGGTTGAGATCTTGTAAGCCGTGTACTCCGGGTGCATCACATGGCACGATTGCCCGCAGAACTGCGGCGAATCCATATACGCAGCGCCGCGATAGCTGGCCGTGGCCACCACCAGCAGGTTCACGATCGTGGCCACCAGCACGATGTCGAGCCCATGGCGGAAGATGCGGTCGTTCAAATCGACTTTGGGAAACTCCGCTGGAATCTGGCCGGCCTTCCGGAGGGTCCTGCGGCGCAGGAAGATGCCGGCCGGAATCAACGCCAGCCCCAGAACGAAGAGAGCCGGCAGAATGAGGAAGAAGATGATGCCCAGGTAGGGATTTTCATTCGGCCGGCCAAAGAGTTCCTTCAACCAATAACCGACCATCGTGACGCCGGAGGCGCTGGTGATGGCTCCGCCCGCCAGGCTCACCGGGTTATTGCCAAAGAAGAGCGCCGGCCGTACCCAGTTCTCACGGAATTTTTCGAAAGAAGACACCCGTCCTAACCTCCGCAGGAAGATGGCCCGCCAGAGATCAGCGGGCTGCGTTGCAAATTCGAATCGATCCCGCCGGCTACTTCAGCGTCTTGAAGTAGGCCGCGACGTCCTTCACTTGCGCATCGGTCAGGCCGGCCATCGGCTTCATCTTGCCTTTGCCGTTCTTCACCACGGCTTCTATCTGATCCAGCGTCAGCGCCCTCATCGCTGGATCGGAAGCCGGCTTGACGCCCATCAGTTTGGCGATTCCGGGATTGGGCGTGCCGGTGGCGCCGTGGCAGCTTTGGCATTTCGCCTTATACGTCGCTTCCCCAGAGGACTGGGCGAAGGCCGACTGAGAAAAGGTCATGATGCAGGCCAGCGAAACCATCGCGGCCGGCACCAGTGTCGAACCCAGGGTTTTGGTCATTCTCTTCATTGCGAAACTCCTTCCAGCTTTTTCCAACCCGCGCCATCAAAGTTCTGGCGCTAGACGTTACACAGAACAGCGGCACGCTTCAGTATTCGTAGTGCACGCCGAGCGTGCAGATATTCCCGTGAAAGTTGCGCGGCGCCATCGGTCCCACCAGGCCCGAAGTTTCGCCATATCCGTAGTAGTTCCAATCCCCTTTGAAGGCCCATGCGCGCATCACCTTCCACGACAGGCTGCCATAGGGCATCTGGTATTTCGACTGCAGAGTTCCCGGCACCTCCGCCGGATTCAACTGCTCGGTGCGGCCGCCGGTCGCGGTCACGCGGTAGCCGGCCACAGCCTCGATTGGCTTGATCGGCATCAGCACGATACTCGCCGAGCCGTAGTGTGTCGGCGCATCGAAGTAGCTGGTGCCATAGAAGCCGGGGCTGCTCACCGTCCCCGTCGTCGCCGAGTACACGTTCACGTTGCCGCAGGCGGGGGCCGTCGCTCCGCCCGGCATCGGCACCGCGTCCGCAGGCTGCGAGCCCACGGGATCGAAGAAGCAGTTCGTCGACCGCGAGAAGACGTCGATATATCCATAGCTCAAATCCACGTCGACGTGCTCGCCTGCATTCAGCGTTGCACCGCCCGATGCCGCGCGGCTGTGCGCCAGATAGTTCACCAGCGTCACGTTATCGCGCCGCTCGAAATCGTTGAACGCGCCCGTGAAGGTTGCCCACCCCTTTGCCTTATAGGTGGTGCGCACCTGGTAGTGCTGCGACTGCCGCGGGTCGGTCTGCACATAGGCGGCATCGGCCCACGTGTTCTCGACCGTTGCGTTGATCCTCCATGTGCGCGTGGGCCGCATCACCAGGCCGAACAGGCCGCTGTTTTCGTTGATCTGCTGCGCGTAGTTGAGCAGGTTCGCCGCCGTTACCGCCTCGGTCGGCAGGCTTCGGGCCACCGTGAGCGTTCGCGTGCGATAACCGTATCCCAGCGAGACCTGAATCCACGCCGCCGCCTCCCATTCGCCGGTAATCCGGTTCGACTCCATCTTTTGCCCGAGAAAATTCGCCGGAGCCAGCGTCGGCGTCACCGGCACCGTAACTGCCGGCGCAGCGCCCATGCCGGAGGAGTACTGGTCGATCTCTGGCGAGGTCAGGATTGCCGGTTGCCGGAAGTCTTCGAAGTCGAACTGATCGGAGAGGCTAAACACCCGCGCGATCTGCCATACGACTCCGTAGTCCGCGGCCACGTTGATCCGCTGCGCCTTGCCCGAACCCGTGATGATGATGATGTTGGCGCAGTCGCTGTAGGTGGTCACGCCGCCGGCCGTCGCCTTGGCGCACCACGCGCTCGGCGCAGGACCCGGAGGCGCCTTGACCACCGTTGTCGTTACACGGCTTTCGAGTCCATTGAAGTATTCGTTATAACCCGGCATCTTCATGCTCGCGCCGGTGTAGAGAGCCCGGCCGGTCATCTGGATGTTCTTCAGCGTCGAACTCTGGAAGCGAAACTCCTCGGTCGGAAAGAGCGTGCGTGTTGGCGCAGAGCGCGTGTACTTCACATAGCCGTTCACACAGGGGTTGGCGATGATGCCTCCCGGCTCAGCGCCCAGAATCGCCGGCTTGCCCGCGGCAGCATTACAGCCGGTTGTCGCCGAGACGGCGCCGACGACCGTGAGGTTATCGAAGCCAAGACTCACCGGCTGCCCGGTGGGAAGCACGAGGTTCGCCCCGGCAAGCGACCAGGTTGTGTCGCCCTTGTAGTGGTTGATGTGCTCTTCATACGTGAACGTCGTGCCGCGGACCGGCCTCCAATCCACCGCGGCCAGCCAGGTCTCGGTGGCGTTGCGCCAGTACTGATTGAGCAGCGCATCGGCTCCCACGTGGATCGAGCTATACGAGGGCCCCTCGTTGGTGTTCTTCGAGTAACCCGCGCGGACGCCCACCTTCGAGAGCGGCAGCATCGTCAGGTTCAGGTCGAGCATCCGCCGCACGGTGTTGAACAGATGCGGCGCGTCCTCTACCTGCGGAAATGTGTAGCCGTTCGACACCAGGCCCGCAGGCACCAGCGGATTGCCGAAGGGGTCGTAGTCGAAGTACTGCCGGTCGCGCCGGAACATGCCGGAGAAGTCATAGACCTTGCCCTTCGACATGCGCAGCGTCGTCACGTCGTTCGGGTCGCCGCCGTAGCCGCTGCTGCCTTCAAACAGCGTGTCGAAGGCCGTGTGCTTGACGCCGGGCACGGCGTGCGCCTCGAACGTGGAGTTGAGAACGCGCGGGCCCGACCTGAGATTGACCAGCGTGTCGTACATCGCGCCGCTGCCGTTGATATTGGCGATATGGCCACCCACGTCATACGACTCATGCACGTCATAGCTCTTGGCAGGGGCGTTGTTGTCTTTTTGCGCAGTGACGTCCTGGGCTGACGAGCCGCCTGCTGCGAGCAGCGCGGCCATGCCGAAGCTTCCCGCGAAGAGGACGGAAGCGCGAGCGACGAAATCAACGAAAGCCTGAAAAAAGCGGACGTTTTTCATCTCGATCTCTCTTTCCGTCACTTGAAGTAAACGTCGCTGGCATTCGAGCCGTGAATTTGCGTGTGGCAGTTGGTGCACGCCACCTCGGTGGCCACCTGGCTGTGCACCGGGCCTAGAGGCGATACCGCATGCGGAAACGCGGCGGCGTTGGTGGCTGAGTGGCACTGCAGGCAGAGCGTGTTCATGTTGGCCACGTTCAGCAGCCGCGCATTGGGCGAGCCATGCGGCGAGTGGCAGCTGATGCAGCCCTCGGTCTTTACCACCGGGTGCTCGTAGACGAAGGGCCCCGCCGTCTCGGTGTGGCACTTCACGCAGACCGCATTCTGCTCGGCCGTGGTGCGCAGCGCTTTGCCGTCAAAGGTTCCATGCGGATCGTGGCAGTCGGAGCAGCGCATCAGCCCTTCATTCACCTTGTGGTGGAAGGGCATCGAGAACTGTGCCTTCTGATCGCTGTGGCATTGGAAGCAAAGCGTCGGCTCCGATGCCTTGAGCAGGTGCTCCTTCTCCACGCCCGCGTGCACGCTGTGGCAGCTCACGCAGCTTACCCCGGCCTCGCCGTGCGCTGAGCGCGCAAAGTTGGCGTGCGCCCCGCCGTGGCAGCTCAGGCAGGTTGCGTCCACTGCTTTTGCGGACGCCTTGGCTGGATTGAAGATCTTCGTGATATCGCCGCCGCCCTCGACGTGCGCCTTGCCCGGCCCGTGGCAGCTCTCGCAAGTCACGCCGGCGCCTCCATGCTCGAGCGCCAGCTTGCTATGCGGATTCGAGCCAAACCCTTTCGACTCCGCTTCGTGACAGGAAGCACAAACGTCGGCGCCGACAAAGTCTTCCGCTGCCGGCTGCTTTACCGTAGCGGCCGCCGGCTTATCTTTCGGCGCCGGAGCGGCCAGTGCCGTCGCGCATAGAAGGCCTGCGCCCAGCATCAGGATGCAGGAAGCTCGCACCGCCGGCCAGATTCCCAGAGCCGCAACCATCGGCATTTGCGGCATTTGCGTTCGCGGCCAAAGTCTATCCATGAAAACCGCCTTCATTGCTCTCCTCGCAGACTTCCGAGAACAACTGCACCAGTTTTCCCGCCCAAAGAAGTCACCATCCCCGGCGGCGCGCCCTCAACGGGCATCTGGATCACTGGATCACTTGCTGCGGACGCTGCGCGGGGTGCGGAGCATCGCTACAACGCCATGATTACGGATCGAAGGATAGATAAGCGGTGACGCCCATCACAGTAAGGAAAGTCGCAATCCCGCTTTGAATTGCTTTTCCCAAAATGAGTTAGGGCACTTACTCCCCCGGCGCGCGAAGATCCCGTCACAGCCAAACAGGTCTCCTTCTCTGCGGTTTTCATACCTGTTCATCGCCGCCTCGCACTCTCCTCCTGCCGGGCCGCCTGCAAGTGCTTCTCTATGCAGAGCTTCCCTTTTCCCGCTCCCCAGCCGCCCGTTTCTTGAGTCCAAGAGCTATGATTTACTTAAGAGCCAGCCTCTTCAGGTGGGAGCCCACATCACGTATGAACCGCTTTTTTTGCTGCTTTTCTGCTGTCCTCCTCGCATGCTGCGCCGCAGTCGCCCAGAACTTCGATCCGGCCCCGGCGCCGGTCGCCGCCCCCGCCCCGGCTATCGCTGCGCCCAACGTCACATCAACTCAGCCCACCGAGATGGCGCAGTTCCAGAAGATTGAAGACTCCTGGGCCGACTCAGTGAATCGCCGCGATCAATATGGCCTGGAGCTGGTGCTCTCTCCGCTGTTTGTCGATGTCTCCGCCACCGGCGATGTCACCACGCGCAACCAGCAGGTGGCGCAGGCAATTACCGGCGACGACAAAACTCTTTACCTCACGCAGAAGATCGTCACCGTGCGCATGCTGGGCGATATCGCTGTCGCCAACGGCACCTACACGCTGAATCACAGGGTGAACTCGGCGCAGCTCCTCGATAAGGGCATCTTCACGCACGTCTTCGAGCGCGTGCGCGGCGGCTGGGTGTGCATCAACTCCCAACGCACGCTCCTGCGCCAGGACTCGAACGCGAAGCAGAAGAAGCAGTCTTCCGCCACCGCCGCCGAGCCCTTCCACATTCCATTCTTCTCGAAGAGTGACAAGAGCAACGATCAATAGGCTTGAGGCTTGCGCGGCCCGGGTCGCGGCGGTTTCCGATCGGCCCAGTTTTGTAGTGACAAGTTTTATAATGGGTTGAAGCCGAAGCCCATGCCCAAGCCCACCGCAGCCGCCCTCATCCCGGAGGCCGTCGAGTCTTCCGCGCCTGCCGCGGCCAAGGCAGCGATCAATATTCTGGCAGCGGTCAGCCTCTGCCATCTGCTCAACGACATGATCCAGTCGTTGCTGCCTTCGATCTATCCGATCCTCAAAATCTCCTTCCACTTGAACTTTGGGCAGATCGGCATGATCACGCTCGTCTATCAGATCGTCGCCAGCCTGCTGCAACCGTTCATCGGGCTCTATACCGATCGCCGCCCGATGCCCTACGCGCTGGCGGTGGGAATGTGCTGCACCCTGGCGGGGACTCTGCTGCTGGCCGCGGCGTCCACCTTCAATCTGTTGCTGGTGGCCGCGGCGGTGGTGGGCACCGGTTCGGCCATCTTCCATCCGGAATCCTCGCGGATTGCGCGCCTTGCCTCGGGAGGCCAGCATGGTTTCGCGCAGTCTTTTTTTCAGGTGGGCGGCAATACCGGCTCCGCCATTGGTCCTTTGCTGGCCGCGCTGATCGTGCTGCCTCTGGGCCAGCGCGGCGTGGCGTGGTTCTCCATCGCCGCCGTGGCGGGCATCCTGGTGCTGATCGGAGTAGGCCGCTGGCGCTCGCATCACCTGACGCGCGCAACGCAAAGCCACGCCCACATCCAGCACGGCCCCGCTCTGCCGCGCCGCTCGGTAGCGGGCGCGATTGCGATCCTGGCTGCGCTGGTTTTTTCAAAGTATTTTTATCTGGCCAGCATGGTAGGGTACTTCACCTTCTACCTCATCACCCGGTTTCATGTTTCCGTGCGCAGTTCGCAACTGCATCTGTTTGTCTTCCTGGGCGCTGTGGCGGCGGGCACGCTTCTCGGTGGACCGATCGGCGACCGCATCGGTCCCCGCTATGTGATCTGGGTCTCGATTCTCGGCGTCTTGCCGTTCACGCTGATGCTGCCCTACGCCAGCCTTTTCTGGACGGGCATTCTCTCCGCCATCATCGGCGTTGTGCTGGCGTCCGCATTTTCCGCCATCCTGGTATACGCGCAGGAACTGATGCCGGGGCGCGTCGGGTTGGTTTCCGGCATCTTCTTCGGACTGGCCTTCGGCATGGGCGGCATTGGAGCAGCGGTGCTGGGGCACATTGCGGACCTCACCAGCATCGTGTTTGTCTATCGCCTGTGCGCGTGGCTGCCGGCCATCGGCCTGCTAACTGGATTGCTGCCCAAGCTGGAGAAAGCTAGCTGACGAGCCGGTTCGCGCCCTGCACCGTGCGGGCACCCTCGACTCTAGCTCCCTGGATCTCGACTCTCGCTCCCTGGATCTTGGCTCTAGCTCCCTGGAGTTTGATCGACACATGCACCAGGGAAAGCGCCGCCGGCGTGACGCCGGGGATGCGGCTCGCCTGGCCGATGGTCAGCGGACGCACCCGCTCCAGCGTCTCGCGCATCTCGCGCGAAAGTCCGCTGATGGCGCCGTACTCGATCCAATCGGGAATCGCGACCGCCTCCGCCGCCTTCAGTTTCTCGATCGCCTTCTTCTGCTGCTCGAGATAGCCGGCAAACTTGATCTCGGTCTCGACTGCCCGCGCCTCGTTGCGTGCAGCGCTGCGCATCACCAAAGAATCCGCATCCGGCGAGCTCGACTCAGCACTGCTCGACTCAGCACTGACTGAGGGTGCCCCATCCTTGGCGCGTTCTTGTCTTTGCGCCAAGGGTGGGAAAGCACGATCCCCAACCACCCGCGCAAACTCAACCAGCAGCGGCTCCAGTTCCAGCTCATCGCGCAACACCGCGAGCACCGGCTCAATCGTCACCTCAGGCCGCTTGAGCAGTTGCGCCCATGTCTGCCCGGCCGTCGCCGTCAAATCGCCCAGCCCCGCCGCGCGTAGCTTTTCCGGACGCGCCTTGCCGGTCACCAGCACTCGCTCCAGCGCCGCCATGCGCGCCTGCTTCTGCTCGTATTCCGCCCAGGCCGCGTCGCCAATCAGGCCAAGTCTGCGCCCATGCGGCGTCAGCCGCCGGTCGGCATTGTCGATCCGCAGATGCAGGCGGAACTCCGCCCGCGAAGTAAACATCCGATACGGCTCGTTGGTTCCCTTCGAAATCAGGTCGTCGATCAGGATGCCGGTGTAGCCTTCGCTGCGGTCCATCGTGAACGGCGGCTGACCCTTCAGCCACAATGCCGCATTGATGCCGGCCATGATGCCCTGGCACGCGGCCTCTTCATAACCGCTCGTTCCATTGATCTGTCCCGCCAGATACAGCCCCTCCATCGATTTCACACGCAGCGTGCGGTCGAGCTCCGTTGCGTCCACGCTGTCGTACTCGATGGCATAGCCGGGCCGCAGCATCTCCGCGTCTTCGAGGCCCGGAATCGAGTGCACAATCTGCCACTGCACCTCCATCGGCAGCGAGGTCGACATGCCGTTCACGTACACTTCGTGCGTGTTCAGGCCCTCGGGCTCCAGGAAAAACTGGTGCTGCGTCTTGTCGGGAAACTTGACGATCTTGTCTTCGATCGACGGGCAATAGCGCGGCCCGATCCCCTCGATCCGCCCCGAATACATCGCCGACCGGTGCACGTTCTCGCGAATCAGCCGCAGCGTCTCCGGCGTGGTGAACGCGATGTGGCAGCTCACCTGCGGCTGAATGATCTTCTTTGTCCGGAAGCTGAACGGCGTCGGCTGCGCATCGCCCGGCTGCTCCTCGAAGCGCTCCCAGTGGATGGTGCGGCCATCGAGCCGCGGCGGCGTTCCCGTCTTCAATCGGCAAGTCCGAAGGCCCAGCGCGCGGAGCGCTTCGCCGAGCAGAACGCTGGCCGGCTCACCGCTGCGCCCCGCCGGGTACTGCTCTTCTCCGCAGTGAATCAGCCCGTTGAGAAATGTGCCTGTCGTAATGATCGTGGCGCCGGCCAGCAGATTGCGGCCATCGCGCAGCTTCAGCCCCAGCACCCTCCGTCGCGAACTCCGTCCATCCAAAGAACTGGGTGCCCCAGGTCTCGATTCTGAGACCTGGGATAGCGATTCTGTAGAACCACGCTCCTCGATCACCAGATTGACCACTTCAGCCTGCCGAATATGCAGCCCCGGCTGGCTTTCCAGCACTTCGCGCATCTTCACGCGGTAAAGCTGCTTGTCGCACTGCGCCCGCGGACTCCACACCGCCGGCCCGCGCGAAGAGTTCAGCAGCCGGAACTGAATGCCGACCGCATCCGCAACTTCGCCCATGATGCCGCCGAGGGCGTCAACCTCCCGCACCAGGTGCCCCTTGGCCACGCCACCCACGGCCGGATTGCAGCTCATCTGCGCGATCAGATCCAGGTTCATCGTGATCAGCGCGGTCTTCAGGCCCATGCGCGCCGCGGCCATGGCCGCCTCGCAACCTGCGTGCCCGGCGCCCACCACGGCGACGTCATATTGTTCCGTAAAAGCCATTCTTCCCATTCTACGGAGAATTGAACAACATAGCACCTTCGAGTCAGGGCGCAAACACAACTCTTCCCCTTATAATCACCGCATTAACGGGACAGCTTTTTCCATGCGAACCTGCTCTTGCGGAGATTTGGCCGAGGACGGGCGCGATCGGTGCGTGCGCTGCTCTGCCCTTCAAGCTCTCGAACTGCACCCCACTGCCACCGACGAGCAGATCAAAGGCGCTCACCGTCTTCTGGTCAAGGTCTGGCACCCGGACCGGTTCCAGGGCGACCCAATGCTCAAGCGAGCGGCGGACGAGAAGCTGAAGGCCATCAACGCCGCGTACGTCTTTCTCGCCTCTAATCCTTTCAGACGCCCTTCCCGTCCGCCGCAGCCCAGCTCCGGCTTTCAGCCGGTCCCAGCTCCCACTCCCCCTCGCAGACCGGCAAAGCGCCGCTTCCTCGCCCGCCTGCTTCCCTCGCCGGTCACTCTGCTCAAATGGGCCGTGCTCACCTGCGGGCTTGTCCTCGGCGTGCTTTTTCTCAAAGCTGCTGATTCCTATCTCGCTGCCCAGCCCGTAACCGGCAGAATCTACTCCGAGTTGCGCGATGATCTTGAAGCCAGGTTCCGGCAAGGTGCAGGCAGCATCTTGAGCCAGACAGGCATGAGATTGCGCAGCCTTCTTCCGCCCAAGGTCCTGGCGCTTCCTGCATTGGCTTCATCATCGGCCGACGCGGAAAAGCCGGAAACCGCTGCGCACTTCGGCCACCTCAACCCCACCCAGAATCTGCACCGGCGTGAGCTCGGGGCCGCGCGCGCCGAACCCGCCCGGCTTATGCCCTACATCACCATCGGCCTCACAGAGGACGAGGTGAAGGCGATCCAGGGCGCGCCCACTTCGTCGTCCGGCGAAAAGCTGGCCTACGGCGGCTCGGAGCTTTACTTCACCGGCGGCAAGCTGAGCGGTTGGAGGATCGACCCCGCCTCGGCGCCCATCCGGGTCAAGCTGTGGCCGGATTCGCCCGTCAATCCTGATCTCGCCTTCTTTCATCTGGGCTCGTCGAAAAGCGCCGTCGTCGTCGTCCAGGGCACGCCGACTTTTCTCTCCGAGAATCAGTTCGGCTACGGCGGCTCAATCGTCTACTTTCGGGATGACCGCGTAGTCAACTGGAAGGACGATCGCTCAACCATCCCGCTCCGCGTCGCGCCATAGACCGCGCAAAGCCCGAACCGGACGTGGATATCAGAAATGGATATCAAACTGATCTGTCCGGATTACGTGCCCGTCCGCTCGAACATGCGCGCGTCGAAGACGAAGGGTTGCGGAGGATCGACGCGCGGCTGCGCCAAGCGCGGATGCAGTGGATTCACCAGCACATTCCACTCGGAGTGGATCGGCACCGACGGAACCTTGAGAGCCAGCGAAGAGCCGCCGCGCACCCACGCATCGCCCAACGCGCGCGTCGCGGGCAGATCGGTCCACCATTCAGATGGAAGCTCCTCGGGCCTGATAGTGCGCGCCGGCTCACCGTCGGGCAACATCGCCGAGATCGAGACCATGTCTGACGGAGCCTGTGACGGGTCGAGATGGACAAACAGCTCGATGACCGCGAGAGCGAGCGACGACGAGCAGTAAACCATTGGAACGCCGCGCGAGTTCCACCGCCCGCCGAAACGGCGCGCGCCTTCACCCGAGAAGGCCCCGGCCGCATGGATGGCACGGCAGAGCCGCCAGACCAGCATCAGCTATAAACGCCGTAGGCAATACGGCCAAGAACGTCTTCCACCTCGCGGACGCCGGGATCGGTATCCAGCTGGTCGAGCGGACGGCCGCCCCGCAGCACGCGGTTCGGCGCCTTGAGCCACTGCGCAGCCTTTTCCTCGCCGCCGAGCGCTTCAACCGCCGTGTTATACACCTGCGCCAGGCGTACCGTGCGGTCGCTCTCGGCTGCGGTAAGACGGCTATGGCGCTGGAGCCTTCGCGTCAGCGTGCGCTGGGGAATGCCGATTTTTTGGGAGATCTCGGCCTGATGCAGATCCAGGCGCTTGGCCAGCAGGAAAAGGGATTGCACCGGAAGCCCTTCGCGCACCAGCTCCGCCAGCGCACCCCCCTGGCTCATTGGCCGGCCAAGAACCGGCTCGCCGCCCAGAAGATCGGGAACAGAATGGGCTGCCATCGCACACCTCCAGATCTACTATACGCCATTTGGCCAAATCTAACGAGCCAAGTGCATACTTCGCTCAACGATGGGTGCCCCACCCTAAGAGTGGTCTCCAAGTTATTTGAAATGAATGCCTTGAGAAATACGCCTTAGGTTTTGTGCTAGTTTTGTGCTATCCCATCAGCAGCAACAACACCGTTTAACGCGAAGTATTGCCGAGGAGGCGAATCCACCAGAGACCACCTGAGATTTTCCGTGTGGAAGGCCTACAGTAGAAATCTTGTACCATTGTCGTGTTTTTATGGGTTCTGCCGAGTCGGCAGTTTCGAGGCTATATGGAAAGCGATAAGTTAAAAAAGAACGTCAGCGTTGCACTGTTCTTTCTGGGCATTCTAGTCGGTCTCGCTGGCTGCGCGATCTATCCCATGGCCGTTTTCACGGTCGGCCCAAACGACAGTTCACAAGAGGTCTGGGGCATATCATTAGTTTTCCTATCGCTGTTCCCCACCTGTATTCTCGCTTTGCGCTTTCGGTTAGTTGCCGGTTGCATGATGCTTTTCGTGCCCTGCTACTACATCTATTCGGAATTCGTTCAGCGGGCCTTCATGATAAACGTTCGGCATTTTCCACAGCCACCAATTGATTCAAAACAGATAATTGGCAGTTTCAGTCTTACGTGGCCCTATGTTGCGTTGGGTGCATTTGCAATTCTCACATCGGTGTTGCACTGGCCCACAGTGTTTCGCTGGCCTACCTTCTCTTCGTCGGTAAACCGAGACACATCGGAATAAGACTACCGGCGTACCCCCCGAGTCGGTTTTGGTCTAATGACCGCCTATTTGGACATTAGGGCTGGATAGCACCCCGCACCTCCTCAAGTGGATTGATACGAAATGAACGGGCCGAGAGGCCTGCAAATTGAAAGAAAACGCCAAAGACGCGGTCCGAGGGTTTTGTGCTTATTTGTGCTACTACCATGGGCCTTGTGGGGTTCTTGGAGGTCTGGGAGATTGTAGAATCTGTAACTTACGTGCCTTCAATCTCTCCCATTGTCGGTGCCCCAGGTCTCGATCTTGAGACCTGGGATAGCACAACCCTCGACAGGTGCTACTGATTTGGACCTCAGATCCGAATTGCTTCTCCTGCGAAAGCACCGTCCGCTTGCCCGGCCGCGCCGGTAATGCGCGGTCCTCCCGGAGAGAGGAAGAGAAAATAGCCCAGGGTGAAGCGAGCCGGGCGCCCCAAGAACAAGTCCCCTCTATGGGGTCGAGCGCAACCCTGGGAAAGCGTTCCGAAAACACCTCGCGTCCCGTAGGGACGCGGTGAACCACTGCTCGGACGCCCACCGTGTTCCCACGAAGGCCCGCCGACTACGAGATCACGGCAACCTTCGCCCGTTTGCCAAGACGGACGACGATGCGCGCGGGCAGCGCGGGTAGCTTAATCCTCAAACCGCCAAATACGTCCCCATCCAGCTTGACGGCCTTCTCTGCGATCTTGCGATTGGCTTCGGTACCACTAGCCGCCAATCCCCCTCGCACCAATAGCTTGGGAACCATTAAGTAGCCCAGCGAGTCCGTGACCTCGGCGAATGAAACGGCGACCTCCTCCAAATTCTCCGCCGTCTCTTTCTGCTGAAACATCCGCACCCAGTTTTCTTCCGCGCTCTCTGCCGCCGCCTCGCCGTGAAACCCGGCGGTGATGATGCGCGCCAGCCGCTTCTTCACCTCCATGGGATGCGATTTCCCCGCAAGAACATCGGCCTTGAGCGATTCGACCTCGGAGAGGCGAAGATCGGTCAGAAACACCCAGTACTTCCACATCAATTCATCATTGATGCTCATCAGCTTGCCGTACATCTCCCCCGGCGGCTCGTTGATGCCGATGGCGTTGCCGAGCGATTTCGACATCTTCTGCACGCCGTCCAAGCCTTCGAGAATCGGCGTCATCAGCACGATCTGCGGCTTCTGGCCGTAGTGCCGCTGCAGCTCGCGCCCGCACAGCAGATTGAATTTCTGGTCCGTGCCGCCCAGCTCCACATCGCACTCGAGGGCCACCGAGTCGTAGCCCTGCATCACCGGATAGAGCAGCTCGTGCAGGCTGATCGGCTGCTCAGCCTGGAAGCGCTTGCTGAACTCGTCGCGCTCCA
Organism: Occallatibacter sp.; assembly: GCA_036490385.1. Lineage (GTDB taxonomy): Bacteria > Acidobacteriota > Terriglobia > Terriglobales > Acidobacteriaceae > Telmatobacter. Next base: position 130,454 of record DASXDX010000008.1, on the reverse strand, counting down.
GCATTTGAGAAACCGTGAAGTGCGCCGTCAGCCGGATCGTCCCCTCGTAGCCCAGCTTGCCCAGCCACTCGGAGTTGTAGCGCACCTCGGTCTTCTCCGCGTCCAAAATCCGGAAGACCTGCTGCTTGTAAGTCTCGGCGTTCTTATCGATCTGCTCGCGCGTAAGCGGCTTGCGCGTCACATTGCGTCCCGTCGGGTCGCCGATCAGCGAAGTAAAATCCCCCACCAGGAAGATCACCGTGTGCCCCAGCTGCTGGAAGTGGCGCAGCTTGCGCATCAGGACGGTGTGGCCCAGGTGCAGGTCGGGAGCGGTCGGGTCGAAGCCGGCCTTCACGCGCAGTGGCCGGCCGGTCTTGCGGCTCTCTTCCAGCCGCTCGCGCAGGTCGCTCACGCGGATGATCTCCGCCGCGCCCTTCTCGAGCAAATCCATCTGTTCGTCTACTGGCAAAAATTCGGGCATGTCAGAGATAAGTATAGTGACAACCATAAAGTTCGCTCCCCGCCCGGCTTCCCGTCTGGCGCCCCGCATCGCCCCCCGCCTGGCACGGGGCAGCGAACAATTCACAGGAATTCAGCTCATCTGTTTGCATCGCAAGCCGTGCAGCCCACATCACACACGCATTCAGGAGATAGGTTTATGCCCACCGTAACCGGCCGTTCCGTGCAAGTCCCCGCTCCCGGCAAAGATTTCGAGCTTATCCAGAAAGAGTTTCCCGAACCCGGCCCCGGCTACGTCCGCATACGCGTGCAGGCCTGCGGCGTCTGCCATAGCGATGCGGTTACCAAGTTTGCTTTATTTCCCGGCATCCAGTACCCGCGCGTGCCCGGTCATGAGATTGCCGGCGTCGTGGACGCCGTCGGACCGGACGTGCCGCTCTTCAAGCCCGGCCAGCGCGTGGGACTCGGCTGGCACGGCGGCCATTGCAACTACTGCATCCCCTGCCGCCGCGGCGATTTTATCCTCTGCGAAAACGGCCAGATCTCCGGCATCAGCTATGACGGCGGCTATGCCGACTACGTGACCGCGCCGGCCAACGCCCTGGCCTTCATTCCCAGCGAGTTGAATGATGTGGATGCAGCGCCCCTGCTCTGCGCCGGCATCACCACCTACAACAGCCTGCGCAACAGCGGCGCGCGCCCCGGCGATACGGTCGCCATCCTGGGCATTGGCGGCCTGGGCCACCTGGCCGTGCAATACGCCGCCAAGAGCGGATACCGCACCGTAGCCGTTGCCCGCGGCCAGGACAAGGCTCCGCTGGCCAAGCAGCTCGGCGCGCATGTTTACATTGACAGCACCACGCAGGACCCGGGAGCCGAATTGCAAAAGCTGGGCGGCGCGGTGGTGATTCTCTCCACGGTGACCGACGCGGATGCTCTCGCCGGAGCCGTGGGCGGTCTCGCCCCCGCCGGCAAACTCATCATCAACGGCGTGCCGGAAAAACCTCTCAACGTCAACACCATTCCGCTCATCCTGGGCCGGCGCTCCATCGTCGGATGGCCCTCCGGCACCGGCATGGACTCGGAAGACACGCTCAACTTCAGCGCGCTCACCGGCATCAAGCCCATTGTGGAGCAATACCCCCTTGAAAAAGCCGCCGAGGCCTTTGACCGCATGATGAGCGGCAAAGCGCGGTTTCGCGTCGTCCTCACCACGGGCAAGTAACGTCAGATGATTCCGCGCGCGCCTTCAGCCTGCGCGCCATAACTCTGAGCCTCGAGCCGCGCCATCTTCAGCCGCAGCTCTTCGTTGGTCTGCAGTAGCTCGCCGATCAGCAGCTGCAGGCGCTGCTCCCGTTCCTTGAACGCGAGAATTTCTTCCCGCGCCGGCCCTGCTTCTTTCGAGACGGGTTCGAGCGTGGCCATCTTCTCAAACCTCGTCGATCGTCCGCGCGGCGGCGTCAATGGCTTCGGCAATCTTGCTCACCTGCTCCGAAGTCAGGTCGCCGCGGCTCAGGCGCATCTTCAGCGCGAATTTCAGGTTCATGATCGCCCGGTTCACCTGTGGTGACCGCCCGCGCCCAAAGGCCTTGCCCGTCTCTTCGATGCGCGAGAAGATCGCCTTCAGTTGCACCCGATTGGCATTCAGATACTCCTTGCCCTGCTCAGTGGCCGCGTAGAGCTTGCGATTGCCCTCCGTCGAAGAGACCGTTGCCAGCCCCTCCTCTTCAAGCAGCGTCAGCGTGGGATAAATCACCCCGGGGCTGGGCGAATAGGCTCCGGCCAGCTTCTCCTCGATCGCCTTCATGATCTCGTACCCGTAGCTCGGCTTCTCCGCGATGTGCTGCAGAATCACCAGCCGCAGATGGCCGTTGTCGAACATCCGGTCGCGTCCGCCACCGAATCCGCGCTCAAATCCGCCCCAATGCCCGCCAAATCCGCCATGGCGGTGCCGGCAGCCATGGTGCCTGCTGAATTCCTCTCGCATTTCTTTCCAATGTTGAAACATATTTCCTTCTCCGATCTATCAAAGATATATCGAAATACATCGGAAGTCAAGCGCCAGGCAGGCCGCCGGCTTTTCCGGCAGCACGTTATAATCACTCGAGTGCAAAAGTCTGCCCACCCCCGGGTTTTTTCCGCCGCATCCTCTCTCCGCGCACACGCCGCGGGTGCTGCTGCGGCTGCGGCCGCCTAGATACGTCTTCACCTCATTCCCAAATCCCAGCTCACTGTTTCCGGTTCAGGGTCTTCGCGCCCCAAACCTGCGTTTTTGCACCTGCAACGCCTTTACACTGGAGTCATCATGGAAGAGTTCTCTCGCATTCAACGCCTGCCCCCGTATGTCTTCAACATCACCGGCGAGATGAAGGTTTCCGCCCGGCGGCGCGGCGAAGACATCATCGACTTCGGCATGGGCAATCCTGATGGCGCCACGCCCAGGCACATCGTCGACAAGATGATTGAGGCGGCGCAGAAGCCGGTGACGCACCGCTATTCCGTCTCCAAGGGATTGCCGCGGCTGCGCAAGGCCGTCTGCAACTGGTACAAGACGCGCTACAACGTCGATCTCGATCCCGAGTCCGAGGCCATCGTCACCATCGGCTCAAAGGAGGGCATCGCGCACCTCTGCCTCGCCATTCTCGACTCGCGCGACACCGTGGTGGTGCCGAACCCCAGCTATCCCATCCACATTTACGGCCCGGTCATCGCCGGCGCGCACGTCGTCAGCGTGCCCGTGCACGATCAAGACCAGTTTCTGGCCGAGCTCGAAGAGCTCATCCCGCGCCTGACACCGCGGCCCAAGGCGCTCATCGTCAACTTCCCGTCAAACCCCACCACCGCATGCGTCGAGCTGCCTTTCCTCGCCCGCCTCGTCGAGCTGGCCCGCGAGTACGGCTTCCATCTCATCCACGACATTGCTTACGCCGATATCGCCTTCGACGGCTACAAGCCGCCCAGCGTGCTTGAAGTCCCCGGCGCCAAAGAGGTCGCGGTCGAGTTCTTCACCTTGTCGAAGAGCTACAACATGCCCGGCTGGCGCGTCGGCTTCATGGTCGGCAATCCGGTGCTGGTCAGCGCGCTGGCGCGCCTCAAGAGCTACTTCGACTACGGCACCTTCACGCCCATCCAGGTCGCGTCGATTGCCGCGCTCGAAGGCCCGCAGGAGTGCGTCCGCGAGATCTGCGAAACCTACCGCAAGCGCCGCGACGTGCTCGTCGAAGGCCTCAACAAGGCCGGCTGGCAGGTGCCAAGCCCCAAGGCCACCATGTTCGTCTGGGCGCGCATTCCGGAGCCCTACCGCGAGCTCCGGTCTTTGGAATTTTCGAAGCTCCTGCTTACTGAAGCCAAGGTAGCCGTAAGCCCCGGCATCGGCTTCGGCGACTACGGCGACGGCCACGTAAGATTCGCCCTCATCGAGAACGAAGAGCGCACAAGACAAGCCCTAAGAGGCATCAAGCAGATGCTGGCAAAAGGCGTGGTCCACGCCTAGGGCGTTCGCAAGGCAAGTAGGCGGATTGGAGTCTGTGCTTTCCCAGGTCTGAAAATCCAGACCTGGGGCGCCCAGTATGGTCGACTATCGAATACGGCATGACAGTTAGATCGCACAAAATCTCGAAGGCGTGCCTCAAAGGATCTGCGACGGCGCCGAGGAAAAAAGGAAAACTTGGAAAGCCGGGTGCCCCAGGTCTGGATTTTCAGACCTGGGATAGCACGAACCTTAACCATCCGTTTCTTCACTCACAACTCGGGGCTGAGGCGGCAATGAGCCGTGCTGCCGTCTCCAGCCTGTCCACACCGATTCAATCTCTGCGAGACCTTCCATCCCGGTTGCGTAATGCCGAAAGCTTGACCACTTCCAATCTTCCGGCCTCTTGACCAATCCGCGAACGACAGGATTCCGGTGCATGTAGCGGAGCTTTTCTGTCGTCTTCTCGGATGTGAACACGTTGAAGTCGTAATAACGCGCCTGCCAGAATGGGCGCTTGGGCTGTCGAACGGTTACCGAAAGCTTCAGGGCCTGCAGCGCGCCGGGTGCCCCATCCTTTCGCCGTTCTCTGGCGAAAGGGTGGGAGAGCACAAGCCCCGACCAGCATCACCCGCGCGAGCCCGACCGTTCCACCCATCACTCCCCACAAGCCCATTTGCACAAAATAACCCCGCTCCCACGCACAATGGAAACAGAGGAGCAGCGCCCGCTCCGAACCATCGGCGCACAGCCCCGCCAAATCCGCCAGACAAAAACGGGACTGTGAAACTGTGAAGCGGACGAGAAGCTAAATAAGTCAGCCACTTACTCCAGACAATCTCATGGTTTCAATGTCTCGCAGAAACCGTGGGACCTTGGAGGTGGGCCGAATACCCCAGGCTTTGGCTGAATATGAAATCTGGTAAGTGCCGATGAGCATCCGGTTAACTTGCAGAAGCGTCCTTCACACCTGCATCACGTCCGCTTCTTTCTTGCGCGAAAGCTCTTCCATGCGGCGGATCTCTTCGTCGGTCATCTTCTGGATCTCTTCGAGGGCGCGCTTCTCTTCGTCTTCGCTGATCTTCTTGTCCTTGGCGAGCTTCTTGAGCGCATCGTTGCCGTCGCGGCGGACATTTCTTACTGCTGTCCGGTGTTCTTCGAGCACCTTGTTCAGATGCTTCACCACGTCGCGGCGGCGCTCCTCCGTCATCGGCGGAACGGGCACGCGGATCACCTTGCCGTCCGAGATCGGGTTGAAGCCGAGATCGGAGGCCTGGATGGCCTTTTCAATCTCCTTCAGAATCGTCGGGTCCCACGGCGAGATGAGGATGCTCTGCGCCTCGGGCGTCGAGACCTGCGCCATCTGGTTGATGGGCGTGTACGTGCCGTAGTAGTCCACCTTGATCTGGTCGAGCATGTGCACGCTGGCGCGGCCGGTGCGCGTGGAAGCCAGGTTGGCCTGGAAATCGCTCACCGACTGATCCATGCGCCGCTTGAGATCGCTCGAAAGCCCTTTGAGAGCCGGATTACCGTCCATAAATCCCATCAGTTTTTCGTCCTCAGTGATCGAAAAATGCCAAGGGCTATTCTACAACTCGCAGGCAGCGCGCGTTATGCTACAGGCGCGGCAACGGAAGCAGCCTGCTCGTGCGCGTGATAGCTTGACCGCACCAGCGGGCCTGACTCGACGTGGCGAAAACCCATCTTGAGAGCTCCGCTCTTTAACTCCTGAAACTCCTGAGGCGTATATAGACGCGTCATGGGCAGGTGGTCGCGCGAGGGGCGCAGATACTGGCCGATGGTAAGAATGTCGCAACCCACCGCGGCCAGGTCGCGGAAGACTTCGAGCAGCTCGCGCGTCTCCTCGCCCAACCCCACCATCACGCCCGATTTGGTGATCCCTTCAGGCCGCAGTTGCTTCGCGGAGCGCAGCAGCTCCAGCGTCCGCTCATAGCGCGCGCCGGAGCGGACCACGCGATAGAGCCGCGGAACAGACTCCGTGTTGTGGTTCAGCACTTCGGGCTTCGCTTCCACCACGATGCGGATCGCTTCTTCATTGCCCTGGAAGTCGGGAATCAGCACCTCCACGCGGCAGCCGGGCGCCTGCTTGCGAATCTCCTCAATCACCATCGCAAAGGCCCGCGCGCCGCCCACGAGATCGTCATCGCGATTCACGCTGGTAATCACGGCGTGCTGCAGACCGAGTGCGGCCACGGCCTCGGCCACGCGGCGTGGCTCGTCGAAGTCGATCGGCTCCGGACGACCCTTGGGCACGGCGCAAAAGCCGCAGCGGCGCGTGCACAAATTGCCGAGCATCATGAAGGTTGCGGTCTTGTGGTGCCAGCACTCGCCGATATTGGGGCAATGCGCGCTCTCGCACACGGTATGCAGGCCCAGGCTGCGCGCCAGCGTCTTGAGCGCATGGTAGTTCTCGCCCATGGGGGCGCGCGTCTTCAGCCACTCCGGCTTGGGCGCCGGAAAGCGCCGCATCGGCTCAATCTGCACCAGATCCATCACACCTTCCACGCCTTCATTGTAGCGGCGGGGCATCCCCGTACCCGCAGTTTCGCAGCGCCCGCCAAAACCTTTCCCGCGGTTTAGGCATCTCTGCTCTCAGCCGCGCTTGCCGGCGCTACCGGCTTCTGCGCGCCCGAACTCGCGAAACGGTTTTCTTGGAAAGGAGATCCCCATGAGAGCGGATCGTCCCCTGATAGGCGCCGTCATCTTTCTGGGCGTCGGGCTTGGCCTCATTCTGGCCTACTGCAACGGAACCACCGGCCTGAGCGCCGCCTATCCCCTTGCCGGTTCCCGGCTGCACATTGAACTCACCACCACAGGTCCAGCGGTGCTGGGCGGCATCACCTGCACGGCCATCGGGGCCCTGTTGCTGATCTGGGCCTTCCTCGCGGCCATCGTAGATATGTTCGCCGGGAGCGATCGGCCCAGGGATCGGGTCATCGAACGGTATTCCGTGGTGCCTGCCGCCGAGGGAACCGCCTATGCCGATACCTCTGAGGAGGAGCGGAAGCACTTCTGGTCGCGGCCTTCCTCCAGAAGCCACATTTAGCCGTCCCTTCGAACCGCGCGCTGAAGGCAAGCGCCTTCAGCGCAGCTTCTCGCGGACCTCCGCCCGCACCAGGTAAAGAAAGAACACCAGGTTCAGCAATCCCTGGATCAGCGCGGAAGGCATGTGCCGGCTCGAAAAGATCCATAGATTATAGCCGGAGAGCAGCGCCACCGCGGCGAGCGCCAGCGCCCAGGCCCATCGGAAGCGCATCAGCAATCCGCCGCTCGAAGTGATGAACAGCACGGAAAAAACCAGGAACACTGCCGGATAATGATGCCCGGCCACAACGCCGATCACGATGGTCGCCGCCAGCAACAGCAGATAGAGCGCGATGGCCGCAAGCCCGGGCAGCGGCAGCAAGCTTCCTAGCGTGGGCACGCGATCTTCGCCGCTGGGCTCGCCCTCGGGCCTGGTCCTGTCCGGCCCAGTCTCTTGCGGCCCTGTCTCTTGCGACCCACTCTCTTGCGGCTTGATCTCGCGCAACTTGTTCGCGTCGATTTTCTTTTCCCCCGTCATAGCGTGTGTAAGTAGGCCAGCAGGTCCTGCAGCCGCTGGTCATCGAGCGGAGTGGCCGGCATCATCTGCCTGCCGTGCAGAATCACCTCGGTGAGTCTTTCGTCTGTGGGCGGCGCGCCCGAGGGCATGGCTCTCAGTTTGGTGAGCGCCTGCAGGCCAGGGCCCCTCAATCCATGCGTCGTGGTGGGAGTGTGGCAGCGGGCGCACTGCTGCTGAAAGACGGCCGCGCCGCGCGCCTCCTGCGGGGTCCACTCCGAGGCCGGCTTCGACGGCGGCAGCGGCTTGCACCCGGCAAGGGCGACAGCAAGCAAAGCCGCGCAGACAGACGACATGAAGGGAACTCGAACCGGCATCTCGATTCGATGATACAAGGGCAACGCCGCCCGTTGCGCCGGCCCCGAGGTACGAGTGTTTCCACGTTCCTATTGCCTTCCCATAGAAAAGCGGCGTATGCTGCGCGCTATGGGAAGGCCATAGGAGAAACGATGGGCGAACGAGCAGACGTCTGGCAGGGAACACTGGCGCTCATGGTGCTTAAAACCCTGGAGACGATGGGGCCGCAGCATGGCTACGGGCTGGCGCGGCGCATTGAGCAGATCAGCGGCGACAAGCTGCAGTTGAACTACGGCACACTGTACCCGGCTCTGTTGAAACTGGAGCAAGAGGGAACGATCCGTTCGCGCTGGGGCGTATCGGAGAACAACCGCCGCGCCAAATTCTACGAGCTCACACGAGCCGGACAGCGTCAGGTGCGCAAGGCAGCAGCGGAGTGGCAGCAAACCACGGAGATTCTGGCGCGATTCCTGGGCGCGGCGGGAGAAGCCTGATGCAAAAACTGCGAGCGTTGTGGATGCGTCTGTGCGGCCTCCTACTTCATCCGCGTGGTCACCAGGACGACTTTGAGGCAGAGCTCGAAAGCCACCTGGCGATGCATACCGAAGACGGCATCCGCGCCGGGTTGAGCGCCCAGGAGGCACGGCAGCAGGCTCTCATCAAACTGGGTGGAGTGGAACAGACGCGGCAGGCCTATCGCGAGCGCGCCACGATGCCGTGGCTGGAGAATCTTGTGCGCGATGTGCGCTATGCGCCGCGCACGCTGGTGCGCCAGCGCGCGGTGAGTGCGGTCGCGGTGATTTCCATCGGTCTTGGCATCGGTGCGAACGCGACGATCTTTTCGATGGTGAGCCGTTTCGTGCTCCGGCCCGCGCCGGTGGGCGATCCCTCCACGCTCTTGTCGCTCCAGATCATTGCCGACAGGGAGAGCTGCTGCAACAACTTTTCCTGGCCGCTTTACCAGGATCTGCGTGAAGATGCCCGCTCTTTTGCCAATGTGGCAGCCTACTACGATCTAGTGCCCGCTTCAATCGGCGGCTACGGCGAGCCGGAGCGTGTGTGGGGCCAGGCCACAACCAACAATTTCTTTGACACACTCGAGCTTCCCATGGTGCTTGGCCGCGGCTTTAGCAGCAATGACGAGCTTCAGCCAGTTATTGTGCTGGGCCAGAACCTCTGGAAACGCCGCTTCAACGGCGACAGTGCGATTGTGGGCAAGACGATTCTGCTCTCCGGCCGCAGCTTCACAGTCGTGGGCATTGCTCCGGCAGCGTTTCACAGCGTCGACCAGATCCTGCACACGGAGTTCTGGGTGCCGCTCGGCATAGCGGCACAACTTGTGCCCAATCTGCCTTCGAAGGCTCCTCGAGACTACCATTGGCTTGACGTCGTCGCGCGGATGCGGCCAGGGGTAACGCGATTGCAGGTTCAAGCGGAAATGGACACGCTTGCCGCGCGCTTCGCTCAAAGTTTTCCCGCGACAGACAAAGGCGAACGATTTGCGATGGAGCAGGCCGGTGCGCTTCCGATGCGGGATCGAAGCTCGGTGCTGATCTTTTTGGGCGCGCTGCTGCTGGTCGCGCTGTTGTTGCTGGCCATTGCGGCGGCCAACGTGGCGAATCTATTGTTTGCGCAGGCCGCAAGCCGGCAGCGCGACATGGCGGTGCGGCTCGCGCTCGGCGCCACGCGCGGACGGCTGCGGCGGCAGATGCTGATCGAGAGCACGCTGATGGCGATATGCGGCGGCATTATGGGTGTGCTGCTTTCGCTAGGCTCGACGCGCGGGCTTTCAGCGCTGCGGCTGCCTGCGCCGGTGCCGCTCGATCTTCATGTTGGTCTCGATTGGCGCGTGCTTCTATTCTGCTTTCTGCTGAGCGTCTTGAGCGGTGTGCTGCTGGGCATTGGTCCGGCGTGGGCTGCTGCGCGGCCCCTGGTTCCCAACGCGTTGAAGGGCGAAGAAGCGCTGGCGCGGCCGGGACGCAAACTGAGTCTGCGCAATCTGCTCATGGTGGCGCAGACGGCGATGTCGGTGGTGCTGCTTTCGGCGACAGTCTTGTTTTTGCGAAGTTTGCAGGAAGCGGCCGGCATCAACATCGGCTTCAATCCGCGGGGGATGCTGATCTTTTCTGTCGATCCGCGGGTGCATGGATACACCGCGACCAAGACAGTTGCGTTTCTCGATCAACTGCGGGAGCGGTTGCGCGCGCTGCCCGGTGTTGCGGCGGCAGTGTGCACTGATGTTGCGCCGCTCTCGGGAGGGAATCGCAGCGATGGTTTTTCCGCAGCCGATCAATCCGGCAAGCAGCTACCGAGCGCGGAGCTTTATATGGTGACTCCTGGCTACTTTGAAGCGCTTGGAATCCGTCGCCTGGCGGGGCGCGACTTTGGCAGTGAGACGGCCGGCGGACCGAAGATTGCTGTGGTGAACGAGGCGTTTGCGGAGAGACTCTTTGGTGAGACTGATGCTGTTGGCCGGCACATTAACGGTCCTACAGGGAATTACGAGATCGTTGGCGTGGTGGGTAACATGAAGTCGCGGACGCTGGGCGAGCAGACGCGTCCAATTCTGTATCGCTCGCTGGCACAGAGCGTGGAAGGCGATCCCTCGCTGATGGGCTACACGCTGATTATGAAAACGGCAGGCGATCCTGCGGCGCTGAGCGAGACGGTGCGCAGGCAGGTCTATGCGCTCGATCCGGCGATGGCGATTTACAACGAGGAGACGATGGAAGAGCATGTGCGCACCGCGTATGTGCTCCCGAACCTTGCGGCTACGCTGTTCGGCATCTTCGGCGGTATGGGCGTAATACTTGCGGCCACCGGCCTCTACGGCGTCGTCAGTTACTCCGTGAGCCGGCGCACCCGTGAGATCGGCATCCGCATTGCATTGGGTGCGAGGCCAGGCACGGTGGAAGGGCTTTTTGTGCGGCAGGGAATCGCATTGACGCTCATTGCGCTCGCGCTGGGCTGGCCCGCGGCCTGGATGCTGACGAAGATTGCAGCCAGCCTTCTTTATGGCGTGCAGCCGCATGACGCGGTGACCTTCCTCTGTGTTCCGCTCTTTCTGGTCGCGATTGCGCTCGTCGCCTGCTGGATTCCCGCACGCCGCGCGGCGCTGGTCGATCCCATGCGCGCGCTGCGGACAGAGTAGGAGAAGTCATGCGCCGGTTGAGAGCATTTTTGTTTCGGTTGCGCGGCCTGATCTACGCCCCGGCGCGCGCGCAGAGCAGCGGCGACGATTTTTCGGCGGAACTGGCAAGCCACCTGGCGATGCACGTGGAAGATGGCATGCGTGCGGGGCTGAGCGCAGAAGAGGCGCGGCGGCAGGCGTTGATCAAGCTGGGCGGCGTGGAACAGGCGCGGCAGGCCTATCGCGAGCGGAGCACGCTGCCGTGGGTGGAGGGCCAGCTGCAGGATGTGCGCTATGGAGTGCGCACGCTGCGCAGGAGTCCCGGGTTTGCGATTGTGGCTGTCGGAACACTGGCGCTGGGCATCGGGGCGTGCACTGCGGTCTTCAGCTTGGTCAATGCCGTGCTGCTGCGCCCGCTGCCCTACGGCGATCCGCGGCGGCTGGTCTATCTGTTCACGCCCAACCCGCGCTTCAAAGCGCCCGCCGAGATTTTCGGCCCCAGTTATGGCGACTTCTACGATCTGAAGAAGCAGAGCCACTCGTTTCAAAGTATGACCGCCTTCGATCAGAAGACCTTCAACCTGGCTTCGCAGGGAGCGGTCGAGCGCGTTGGCGCGGCGACTGTGGATGGAGACTTCTTTCAAACGCTCCAGGCTTCTCCGGTGCTCGGCCGTGCAATTGGTCCTGACGACGATCAACCGGGCCGCGACAGAGTTGTCGTCATCGGCTATTCGCTCTGGCAATCGATGTTCGCGGCGAGCGCGGATGTTCTGCATCGGTCTCTGCTGCTGGACGAGAATCGCTACCAGATTATCGGCGTGATGCCGGCGGAGTTTGAATACCCGCATTTCTCCGATTTGCCATACGGACAACCCGAGATCAAGGCAACACAAATCTGGCTGCCGCTCGCGCTCACTCCACAACGGAAAGCAGACCATGACAACCTGAATGGCAACGCGATCGCCCGCCTGCGGCCCGGAGTTTCCCCGGTGCAGGCGCAGGCAGAGATGTCCGCGATCATGGCGCATCTCAACCTGCTGCATAATGCCGAAATGCGCGGCTGGGGCGCGCAGGTCGACAGCTTCATGGATAATACGATGGGCCCGGTGCGCCCGCTGCTGTGGATGCTGCTGTCCGCTGTGGGGCTTGTTCTGTTGATTGCCTGCGGCAACGCGGCAAATCTGTTGCTGGCGCGGGCTGCGAGCCGCATGCGGGAGTTGGGAATGCGGGTTGCGCTCGGGGCAGGACGAAGCCGTATCATTCGCCAGCTCCTCACCGAGTCCCTGCTGATCGGCCTTACCGGAGGAGTGATTGGCGTGGGCCTTGCTTTTGTGTTTCTGCGCCTCCTTCCTCGCCTCGATCCCGGGAACATTCCGCGGCTGAACGAGGCCTCTCTCGACCTGCGGGTTCTGCTCTTTACCGTGATCGTTTCAGTGCTTACGAGCATGCTCGCCGGAATCCTTCCCGCGCTCGCGGTGTCGCGCGTCAACCTGACCAACTTCCTTGCCGCAGGCCATGGCCGTGGAACAGCGGGATCGCACAGCCGCGTGCAGGGCGCGCTGATTGTTGCGGAGACGGCGCTGGTAGTTGTGCTGTTGTCTGGTGCGGGTCTCTTGATTCGCAGTTACATCAACGTGGAGTCGGTCGATACCGGCTTTTCGCAATCCACCGTCAGTATGAACATCGCGCTCGATTCGCACTACCGCCAGCTTCCACTGCGGCAGGCATTCTTCAGCAACCTCATCGGCAAGGTGGCTGCGCTTCCAGGTATCCGCGCTGTGGGAGCCGTCAGCAAGCTGCCCCTGAGCAACACTGAGGCGCTCACAATGTTCTGGGTCGATGGCTACCCGAACGAAAGGGATCAGATGGCCGAGTGGCGTTTTGCCACACCTGAGTATTTCTCTGCGATGAAGATTCCCCTTGTTGGCGGGCGCTTCTTTACGAACGATGACCGGCCGGGTAATTCGCCTGTCGCCATGGTCAATCAGAGCTTCGCGCTAAAATACTTCGCGGATCGCAACCCGATCGGCGGACAGATAGGCTACAGCCAGCACTCGCGGCGAACCGTGGTGGGAGTCGTGGGCGACGTACGCCATTCCAGCCTTGAAGCAGTTCCCCAGCCGCAAGTTTATCTGCCCTTTACCGAGGGCGATGCACGGGGCGCATCCATCGTCGCCAGCTCGACGCTCCCGCCCCAGCCAGTGGCTGCGGCCATTCGCGCAACCCTGAAGACAATCGATCCCAATCTGGCCGTTGCCGATGTTCACACCATGGGCGAGCTGGAATCGGAGGCCAGCGCGCGGCGCAGGTTTCAAACCACGCTGCTCGCCTTGTTTGCCGGAGCTGCTCTGCTGCTTGCGCTGGCCGGGATCTACGGATTGATGTCCTATTCGGTGAGCCGCCGCGAGCGCGAAGTAGGCATCCGCATGGCGCTGGGCGCGCAAAGGGCCGATGTGATGCTGCTCGTGATCAGGAGCGCCGCCGGACTGATGGGGCTTGGATTGGCAGCCGGTCTTGGATGCGCGTGGTTTACCGAGCGAACCATCAAGGCATTTCTCTTTGAAGTAGGCGCTCACGATCCCATGACGCTGTTGATCGTTTGCTTGCTGCTGGCGGTGTGCGGATTGATCGCAGCGATTGTGCCGGCGCGCCGCGCAGCTTCCGTCGATCCGATGCGCGCGCTCCGTGCGGAGTAGCCAAGCGGATTCCTGGTGCGTGTGAGCCTGCGCTGCCTCGATCGCGTCTTCACACCGGGCCGGATGGTAAACTCCGGCAAGCAGGCAGCCAAACGGAGAGTGTGCATGCGGGCAAGCGCGATCGAATTTCGTCTGCGGATGTTGATCATGACCATCATCGTGGTCGTGGGCTTTTGGTCGCCGTGGATCGAGACGATGGACTTGGGGCAACGCATTTCGCTGCTTGAATGGCTGGCGCTTGAAGCAAGCCGGGCCGGGCTGCTGCGCTTTACCTATGCCACGCCCGCGGTGATTGTGCTGGGTGCGCTCTTTGCCGCCGCGGGCATGGTGTTGCGCGTTTGGGGCGCGGCTTACCTGGGCTACGGCATCGTGCAGCATCGCGAGATGCAGGCCGGCGCCATCATGGCCGACGGGCCTTATCGCTACATGCGCAATCCGCTCTACCTCGGCGGATGGTGCATGCTGGCGGCGATGGCCTTCATCATGCCGCCGACCGGCGCGCTGTTCGCCATGACTCTGCTCACGATCTTCCTGCTGCGCTTGATTCTGGCCGAAGAGGCGTTTCTGTTGCGGCAGCTCGGCGAACCCTATCGCGAGTACATGCGCGCGGTGCCACGGCTGATTCCTCGCCTGCGCGGCAGCCTGCCCGTGGCAGGACACAGACCGCACTGGCTAACGGCCATTGTCACGGAGCTCAACCCCATCGGCGTCTTCGTCACGCTCGCCGTGCTGTCGTGGTGGTATGACAACGAGCTGATGCTCAAAGCGATCCTGGTCAGCTTTGGCCTGTCGCTGGTGGTGGGTGCCCTGGTGCCGCGGCCCGCGGCTGCACAGGCCGGCGCCAATTCTGACCTCGTGTGAGCTATGCTCAGTTTGCTTTACCCCGGCGCCCCAGATGCGTCCATCCGAAGCCCTCTGCGTATTTCAATCCATAGCCCAGCGCGCGGTCGACGGCGATGTGATTGGCCCAGATGAGCGCAATCGGCAGCAGCAGGTTATGTGCGTGCAGCAGCAGCGCAGAGAGGCCGAGCAACGCCGGCAGCAGATATGTATGAATTGCGTTATAGACGCGCGCGCCCCGGCAAGGCGAAGCCAGATAGCCAAGCATGGAGAGATCGGGCACAAGCCACAGCGCCGCGAAGAGCCACCAGCTCGTTCCCGTGCGCGCATACAGCAGAGCTGTCAGCACGGCCACAGCCAGCCCTTCGAGCCGCAGCAGCCGAACCACTGAAGACGGGCGCGCCGGCGCAACGTGGGAGGATTCCTGCACTGCGGATGCGGTTGCCATGACTTATCCGATGCATCGGACGCCGGGCCCAATGCAAAAAATTGCCGGGCGCTCAAAAATGCCGGCGCTCGCGCAAAAGAGTAAAGGGAAGAAGCGCGAAGGCTCCTCCCCTCTTCTTGCCCGGCGGTCCGCCGTCCGGATTGCTACTTCTTCGGTGGGGCGATAACGTCTTTGGCGGCCTTGGCCACGCGGAACTTCACCACGGTCTTGGCCTTGATCTTGATCGCCTGGCCGGTCTGGGGATTGCGGCCAATGCGGGCCTTGCGCTCCGCCTTCACCAGGCGGCCGATGCCGGGGATCACGAAGACGCCGTTCTTCTTCGTTTCCTTGATCGCGGTCTCCGCGAGCAGGTCGAGGAAGGCCGCCGATTGCTTGTTGGTAAGTTCGAGCTTCTCTGCCAGTTGCCGTGTCAGGGCGGTCTTGGTCAGTCCAGTTGCCATGTGATGTTCTCCTTCTGGGCGAGCCCTCGGGGCTGCCGGGTGACGGGCTTCCGTCGCAAGATGCGCACCGCATGGGAGGGAGTACGATCGGGACTGCCCCAGTGCGAAACACCTGTGTTCATGCGGCTTTCGAAGAACCCTGCCGAAGGTAACCATGCAGCTTCGGGACGCGGAAAGTCAAGGCTAAAACCCCGATTTCCACAGGTTTTCTTCGGGTTATGCCCCAAATTAGCCATATTTACGGGCTTTTTCTGGTTTGAATGCCCGAATATCCCGAAATCTGCGGATTTCCGCTCTCGTTTGACCGATTGCGAGAAACGGCAGAAAACGCGCGTCAATGCAGCCCGAAGAGCACTTTTTTCTTTGGCGCCTGGGCTGCGGCGATCGGCGTGTTGAGCGCGTTCACAATGGGCGTCGCGATTTTGAAGTGGCGAATTACGATCGCAGCCAGATCGGGTTTGAGCGCAGTCTCCGCGGGCAGCGTCGCAGCGAGTCCCCATTGCCGGCAGCGGATCAGGTCGAGGCCCGGATGATCGCACGGGAAGCCCTTCGGCGGACGCGTGAGGGCGTTGCCTTCGAACTCCTCAAATGTCTTCCGCACTTTGGAACCCTGCAAGAGCTTGCGAAACTCGGCGTGGTGCTCGAGCAGCCAATGGCGAATCTGCGCCAGCTGATCCTTCTCCGGCATGTAGGCACCGGCCGCGATCACGACTTCCTTCGCGCTCACGTGAAAGTAGTAGCCCGCGCCGGATGTCTTCGCGAGTCCTTGATGCGACCACCATGCGGCGACATGGGTTTTATAAGGCCGCTTGTCATTGCTGAAACGCGTGTCACGATAGATGCGGAAGAGGGATTTTTCCGCAGGCCGCACAAAGTTGGGCGCGAAGTCAATCATCGCGTCGGTCACTTTGCGCACCGCGGCCAGCATCGGCTCTTTCAACTCCGCCTCGAACTGCGCCTTGCGCGGCTGGAACCATTCGCGGTCATTGTGCTTGGCGAGGCTGCGCAGAAATTTGAGCGCTTCGGGACGAAAGTAGGGTTGAGCCGCGGCTGGCGCGGGCTTTTGCTTGAGGGCCATGACAGAGAAAAGTGTATCGCGGATGGGTCTGGAAGCGAAGCTACGCGGCGCGCGCCAGCCAGCTCTTCATCGTGCTTGCATCGACCAGGCCGGCCTGTTGGAATTTCAATTCTCCGCGAGCAAAGACCGCGAAGTTTGGAATGCCCTGCACCTTAAAGCGCGCCGCAAGCTCAGGGAACTTGTCTGTATCCACCTTGAGCACAAGGGCGCGACCAGCCAGCTCACGGGCCACGCCCGCAACATGAGGCGCGGCCACGCGGCACGGACCGCACCAGGCAGCCCAGAAATCCACCAGCACGGGAACCTTGCTGTCGCGGACGATCTCGTCGAATTCCGTGGGGCCAACGGCCATGGGTTCAGCCATAGGAGGCAACGGAGACTTGCAGGCGCCGCACTTGCCGGTGTCGGCAAGGTGCTTGGCTGGGATTCGATTCGGTTTTCCGCAAGACAGGCAGTTTCGGACGACAGGCATTCCATGTCCCTCTCTGTGAGAGATGCGGCAGAGAACATTTTCGTCGCTACCGGATCACCTTGAGCGCGCCGCGGAAGAGTCCATCGAAATCGGCGGCGAGGGATTTGTCTTTCGCGATGGCCTGCTCGATGGCCTTCTCCGCCGCCGGACGCTGGTAGCCGAGATTCACGAGCGCGGAGAGCACGTCATCCACAGCAGGCCCTTGAACAGCGGTCTGCACAGGCGCGACGGCAAAATCATCGAGCTTGTCTTTGAGCTCGACCACGAGCCGCTCGGCGAGTTTTTTGCCTACCCCGGGAATGCGCGTAAGCTGTGCGTGATCTTGCCCGCGGATGGCCTGCACGGTGCGCTCGCTCGACAACCCGCTCAGCATCTTGATGGCCAGCTTCGGGCCCACGCCGCTCACTGTAATCAGCCGTTCGAAGAGCCGCTTCTCTTCCCGATCGAGAAAGCCGAAGAGCGCGATCTGGTCCTCGCTGACCTGCGTATGAATATGTAAGGCAGTCTCCGCGCCCAGCGAAGGCAGCGCCGTAAATGTCGGCACGGAGATGGCCACGTCATAGCCGACGCCCGCAGCGTCAACGATGGCCCGTCCGGGTTCCTTGTGAATGAGTTTGCCGCGCAGGTGAGCGATCATTGGACCTTATTGTAGAATCCCCATCCGTTTCGCCACGCGCTCCATCGTCTCCAGCGCTTGGTCGAGCTGCGCCTGCGTGTGTTCGCTCGACAGAATCGCGCGGATTCTCGCTTTGCCTTCGGGCACCGTGGGAAAGCCAATCCCCGTCGCCATTACGCCTTCCTCGAAGAGAGCGCGGGAAAACTCCATGGCCGCGCGGCCCTCACCCACGATGATCGGCGTAATCGGCGTTTCGGTGGCCGGCGTGGTGACGCCGCCAATGTTGAAGCCTGCTCGCCGGAGCTCTCCCTGAAAATACCGGGTGTTGCTCCAGAGCCGCTCGATACGTTCCGGCTCCTGCTGCAGAATGTTGAAGGCCTCGATGCACGTGGCCGCCACCGATGGCGGATGCGAAGTGGAAAAGAGAAACGGCCGCGCCCGATGATAAAGATAGTCAATCAAATCCCGTGAGCCGCAGACGTAGCCGCCCAGCGCGCCGATAGCCTTTGAGAGCGTGCCCACCTGCACGTCGACCTTGCCATGCATCTTGAAATGGTCTACCGTCCCGCGCCCGTTGCGGCCCAGCACGCCGGAGGCATGCGCATCATCCACCATCATGATGGCGCCATATTTCTCGGCTAGCGCGGCGAGCTTGTCGACGGGACCGATGTCGCCGTCCATCGAGAAGACGCCATCGGTGATGACCAGCTTGTGGCCCGGCGTGTTTTCCAGTCCTTGGAGCAGCTCCTCGCAATGGCTCACATCTTTGTGGCGGAAGACCTTGATTGTGGCCCGCGAGAGCCGCGCGCCGTCAATGATGCTGGCGTGGTTCAGCTCATCGGAAAGAATGAAATCCTCTTTGCCCAGGATGGCGCTGACGGTGCCGGCGTTGGCCGCGAAGCCGCTCTGGAAGACTACGCAGGCCTCGACATTTTTGAACCGCGCAATCTTCTCTTCGAGTTCCATGTGGAGGCGCATGGTTCCGGCGATGGTGCGCACCGCGCCCGAGCCCACGCCGAAGGCCAACGTGGCCGCAACGGCGGCCTCGATGAGCCGCGGATCGTTGGCGAGCCCCAGGTAATTGTTGCTGGCCAGGTTGATCACCTGCTTGCCGTCGTAACGGCAGACCGGCGCTTGCTGATCGTCAAGGACGCGCAGCTTGAAATGCGTGCCTTTGGCGCGGAGCTCGTTAAGGACCGCAGTCAAATGCGCGAGTTGGGGACGATGCGTGACCTGGGTCATGAGATCACCTCAAAGAAGAAGCATAGCGCGGGAGAAAGCCGTGAAGACAGGGAAGAAGAATTAGGGACAAAATGCATGGCATGCCGCCAAATTCCGGAGTTTCACAAGGCGCCCACCGCGCTGAAGTACACTGCAACCACCGTGGAGGTAAGTTATGCCCTTACCGCAGGACGAACGGGTCGTAGCGCTTGCCGATAGCCTTTTGAAGCAATTCGATCTGCTTTTTGGCCTGCATCCGGGTTTTCGCCCGGCGCACGCCAAGGGAACCATACTCAGCGGGAGCTTTACGCCCTCGCCCGGCGCGCAGGCGCTCACCCGCGCACCGCACGTAACGCGAGAACGCACGCCGGTGACGGTGCGCTTCTCAAACTCGACCGGCCTGCCGCAAATTCCGGACTTTTCGCCGGATGCCAATCCACGCGGGATGGCGATCCGTTTCAATCTTGCCGAGCACACGCACACGGACATCGTGAGCCATTCGACGAATGGGTTTCCAACCCATGACGGCGCGGAGTTTCTGGAGTTTTTGAAGGCCGTGGCGACGAGCGGCCCGGATGTGCCTTCTCCCAAGCCGGTGGAGGTCTTTGTGGGGTCGCATCCGGCGGCTCTCGCCTTTGTGCAGGCGCCCAAGCCGTTTCCGTCGAGCCTGGCGCGCCAAAACTACTTCGCGGTCACGGCATTTGCCTTTACGAATGCCGCGGGCGAGACGAAGTTCGGCCGCTATCGCATCGTTCCCGAAGCCGGAGCCGACTATCTCACCGACGCCCAGGTGGCGGATCTTGCCCCGGACTACCACTTCAATGAGATTCACGAGCGCGTCGGCAAGGGCCCCATCCGGTTCAAGATTCTCGTGCAGGTGGCCGCGCCCGGAGATGTCACCAACGATGCCACCGTACACTGGCCGGAGAGCCGTCCGCTCATCGAGCTGGGCACGGTGGAACTCACCGAAACAGTGCCAAACAATTCGGCGGAACAGCAGCACATCATCTTTGATCCGATCCCGCGCGTGGAGGGCATCGAGCCCTCTGCTGATCCCCTGTTGGAGCTGCGGGCAGCCGTCTACCTGCTCAGTGGCCGCCGCCGGCGCGCCGCCAAGTTGGAGGAGCCGGCGGGATAAACGGCGCGCGTCCATTCAAGCGGGAACCGGTCAGAAAGAACGGGTCAGGCTGGAACCGGATCGGGCAGCGGAGGAGGCGCAGGATCAGGCGATGGGTCCGGCAGCGGTGGCTGCGCCTCAGGGCCGGGCGCCGGATTGGGCCTCGGCGGAGAAACCGGAGGCACGGCGGGCGGAATCGTCACCGGCGGACCGGGCTTTTCAACTAGTGACAACGGATAGTAGAAGCAACCGGACATTCGGGGTTGGATGCCGGCGGAGAGCCATCCGCCCGTATGCGGCCGGGCCCGGCCTCTCCATTTACAGGGAACGGCGTCCAATGGGTATCGAAATCAGCCGGCGTGGGCCAGCGGGTTGGCCGCGATGCGGTCCCGGCGGATACAATGGATATCTACGCTGACGCACGGCTATACGCGATTTTTCTTGAGATTTGGAGCAGGTGCACGTGAGAGGTATGAGGCGCCGCAGTGTGCGGCTTTACTGGGTTGCGGGATTGGGCATAGCCCTGGGATTGGGCGTGCTGCCTGAGGCCCGTGCGGCGCAGAGCGTCGCGACAGAGACCACCCTGAATGTGGGCACGAGCGATCGGGGCGGCCATACCTTTGCCGCCGTAACGGTGAACGTGGCGGACGAGTACGGCCTGCCGGCTACCGGGGCCGTGGACATCGACGACGGGGACCGCATGCTGGCCGAGGTGGCGCTCACTCCCGCTGGCCAGGCTACCACGACGGTGGAACTGCCTGAAGGAGCGCACGCGCTCCGCGCCGTCTACTCCGGCGACGCGACCCACACAGAATCCGCTTCGCCGGTAAGCGAGGCGCAGGGGACAGCCAGCGCCACTCCGAATTTTCAGCTGACCCTTACGCCGATCTCGCCGGCGACCTTTCCCATGGTGCTGACCGACGGCGCCTCCGGAACAGCCGAAGTGACCGTCACTCCGGAGAACAATGCGACGCTGACGACTCCTATGTTCGTCACCCTCTCCTGCTCGGGCCTGCCGAACGAGGCATCCTGCACGTTTTCGCCGGAGACGGTGGAGATTCTTCCCACCACGCCTGCGAGCTGCCCGGCGGGCTCGCCCGTTGCGAGCTGCCCGCCCATCAGTTCCATGCTGGTCCAAACCCAAAACGCAAGCAACGTGGGTGCGGCCGTCCCTCAAAAAAAGGGAAATCCCGTTGCCTGGGCGTTCCTGCTTCCCGGCGTGCTCGGCTTGGGTGGGCTGGCATGGGGCGCACGGCGCCGCCTATGGCTCAAACGGATGACTCTGGTGGTGCTGCTGGGACTGGTCGCCACCATGGGCGCCACGGCGTGCAGCCCGCTGTATCGCTATTACCAGCACGGCCCCGGTAGCACTCCGGCAACGCCGACAGGCACCTACAACGTCACGGTCACGGCGCAATCGAGCAACGGCGTCACCGCCATTACGAACTCCACCACCATGGTGCTCACGGTGCAGTAGCTGCAGGGAAGCTCGCATGAAAAGCCGGCATTCGCTTCCCGCCGAGATCTACGCGCTGGTGGACGCGACGCCGGCCACCGTGCTGCTTGAAGACGGCACGTCCGCTTCCAACCAAAACCAAAGAGCCGATGAGAACCAAAGAACGGATGAGCCGTGGACGCGCCTGTTCACGGCTCCCTTGCGTGTATGCGCCGCATACGCGCCGGAGGAGATACCGGCGCTTTTTGCCGGTATTGAGGGTGCCGTGCGCGCGGGGCTCAGCGCCGCGGGATTTTTCTCCTACGAGTGCGGTGAATCCTTTGAAGCCAAGGCGCACATGCGCAAGAGCCGGGGCGGCGCTCTGGCGTGGTTCGGCATCTACGAGCGCAGCTATCGCTTCGATCATCGCGCCGGCCGCTTTGTGGATGGCGAGCCGCCGGGCCTGGCGGAACTGCGCACAAGCGAAGATCGAGACACCGCGCAGCCGGATGCAGAGCCCGCCATCGGAATTGCCTCTACGTTTGGCATCTCGCAGGAAGAGTACGCCCGGCGGATCGAGGCGATCCACGAGTGGATTCGCGCCGGTGACGTGTATCAGCTCAACTTCACCGCGCCCTGGCAGGTGAAGATCCACGGCAGCGCGGCGGCTCTCTATGCGCGGTTGCGGGCGCGGCAGCCGGTCCAGTATGGAGCCTTTCTGCACGGGCCCGAGGGCCGCAAAATTCTTTCGTTTTCGCCGGAGCTGTTCTTCCGCATCGAGCGGGAACACGGCGTGCGGCGCATCGTCACCCGGCCTATGAAGGGCACTGCGCCGCGCGGGCGCACCACGCGCGAAGACCGCGAGCGCGCGGAGTGGTTGCGCGGGGACGCCAAGAATCGCAGCGAAAACGTGATGATTGTAGACCTGCTGCGCAACGACCTGGGCCGGATTGCGAACTTCGGCACCGTGCGCACGGAAGAACTCTTCGCGGTCGAGCGCTATCCGACGCTGTGGCAGATGACTTCGACCGTAACCGCCGAGCTCCGCGAGGAAGTCGGCTTCGAATCGATCTTTCGTGCGCTCTTTCCCTGCGGCTCGATCACCGGAGCGCCCAAAGTCCGCGCGATGCAGTTGATCAGCGAGTTCGAAGACGGTCCGCGCGGCGTGTACACGGGAGCCATCGGATTTTTCTCACCGCACGAGACGGTCTTTAACGTCGCCATCCGCACTCTGGAGCTCGACCGCGAAACGGGAACGATGGGAACGGGGAGCGGGATCGTGATCGATTCCGATGCGGCGGGGGAGTATCGCGAGTGTTTGCTGAAGGCCGAGTTCCTGACCAAAATGCGGGCCGAATTTTCTCTGATCGAGACGATGCTCTGGAGTGATGGATTCCCGCTGCTTGAGCTGCATCTCGACCGGCTCAGAGACTCCGCGGCGTATTTTGATTTCCCTTGCGAGCGGGATGAGGCGCGCGCAACGCTTGTCCAACATGCGCGCGGGTTTGCCGGCGATGCCGCCCGCAAGGTGCGATTGCTCCTGAACCGTGAAGGCGGGCTGGCCATAACGGATGAAGTGCTCGCAGCAGGCAACCAGGCGGAGAGCATCGGGGCGTGTACGCAGAGGCCTTCAACGAAGCCGTGCGCGATGGCTTTGACGACGTTCTCTTCTTCAATCTTCGCGGCGAATTAACTGAAGGCGCCATCAGCAATGTGTTTCTCGAAAAAAACGGCCGCTGGCTTACGCCGCCCGTTGAATGCGGCCTGCTGGCCGGCGTTTACCGCCGTTCTCTGCTGGAAACGCGCCCCGAAATCGAAGAGCGCGTCGTGCGCGAAGACGATCTGCGGAATGCCGATACGGTCTATCTGTGTAACGCGGTCCGCGGCCTGCGCCGGGTTCAGATCGAATGGGGCGACATTTAGCCGCAATTTAGTCGCACCATCGCCCAGGCATCGAAAATTTCCTTGCCCTCCTCACGGGCAACATGCCCGAGGTGGTAAAACGTTATCGGGAGTTGAGGGCATGAAAATGAGAACGGGCGCTGTGCGCGAGAAAATCGCTTTTCCCTGTATTCTGGCGCTCATTGCCGTTACGGGTGTTGGGGCGCGCGCACAAGGCGATGGTCAAACTTGGTTGAGCTATTCGGGCCATACGGTACACGTTGTCATTCCCCGCGATATTCGTTCGCTGGGTTCGAGCCCAATCGAGCAATCCGCTGTCGAAGAACTCAAACGCAGCCTCGCCAGCATGGGTACCACTGATGCTTCATCGCTCTCGGCGCGCGCACGCGAGGCTCTCGGCGGCGAAACCATTGTTGGCACCGCGGCGGAGGTACATAAAGCCTACCCCGCTGTACCCTTACCCGCCGATCTCGAGCCCGAAGGCTATTGGATTTATTCGAGCGGCTCCGGAGACCACAAACTGCTTGTAGTCGCAGGTGGCGACGAGCGCGGAACTCTCTACGGTGTATTCGCATTGCTTCGCGCTCCGGCAACTGGAACTGCTTACGGCGGCCAAGCCTATCCCAATCCCCTGCACAGCCGGCCCGCCATGAAGATTCGCTGGGTCGACGAGTGGGACAACGCGAACGGCACAGTAGAGCGCGGCTACGCCGGCCGGTCGATTTTTTTTGAGGACGGCCACGTGCGCGACGATCTGACGCAGGCAAGCGAGTACGCGCGCCTGCTCGCCTCCGTCGGCATCAACGGCTGCAATGTAAACAATGTGAATGGCGCCGCGCCTTTTCTTGAGCCGCAGATGCTGGAGGGCCTTGCCCGCGTGGCCAACGCGATGCGGCCGTGGGGCGTGCGCCTGGCGATGAGCGTCGATATCGCCAGCCCGCAGAAGATCGGCGGACTCAAGACATTCGACCCGCTCGATCCGGAGGTAAAGGCATGGTGGGCACAGAAGGTCGATGCGATCTACGCGCTGATTCCAGATTTTGCCGGGTTCACGGTAAAGGCCGATTCGGAGGGCCAGGCCGGCCCGGCGAGTTATGGCCGCAGTCCCGCCGACGCAGCCAATCTTCTCGCGCATGCGCTCGCTCCGCATGGCGGCGTAGTGCTCTACCGCGCCTTCGTCTACAACAATCATCTTGACTATAACGATCTGAAAGCTGATCGCGCCCGCGCGGCCTACGACATCTTTCACCCACTCGACGGCCAATTCGCGCCCAACGTAATCGTGCAGATCAAAGAGGGCCCGATCGACTTCCAGGCGCAGGAGCCGGTTTCACCAACGTTCGCGGGCCTTCGCCAGACCAACGCGGCGATGGAAGTGCAGATCACGCAGGAGTATCTCGGCCAGCAGCGGCATCTGGTCTACATCGCGCCAATGTGGAAGCGGGTGCTCGATTTCGATCTGCGCGCTGGTGGAGGGGGCTCCCGCGGACGGAGCTTAGTCCGTGGGGCGGAAGATCATTCAACACCTGTGAAAGAGATTCTCGAAGGCAAGAGCTTCCATCGTCCGCTGGGCGGCATGATCGGCGTAGCCGATGTGGGCCGCGACGGCTGGCTCGGAGCGCCGCTGGCCATGGCGAATCTCTACGCCTTCGGCCGGCTCGCGTGGAATCCCGATCTGGCGCCGGAGACGATTGCCGCCGAGTGGACGCGGCAGACGATCGGCACCAATCCGCAAGTGGTTGCCACAGTCGACAAGATGCTGATGCAATCCTGGCCGGCCTACGTCGACTACACCGGATTTCTCGGCACGCAGACGCTCACCGACATTACCGGCAGCCATTACGGGCCGAATATCGAGTCCAGCGAGCGCAACGGCTGGGGCCAATGGCATCGTGATGATGCTCAGGGCATCGGCATGGACCGAACCATGGCCACCGGCACCGGCTTCATCGGACAATACCCTCCCGCAGTTGCCAGGATGTACGACTCGCTCGCAACCTGCCCGGATAATCTGCTGCTCTTCTTTCATCACGTGCCGTGGACCTACAAGCTGCATTCGGGCAAAACGGTGATCCAGTACGTCTACGACAGCCACTACAAGGGCGCGGAAGAGGCGGCACAACTGGGAGTTGAATGGGCCACGCTGAAAGGCAAAATCGATCCGCAGCTCTTTGAAGAGGAGCGCGCGCGGCTCGAGTACCAGGCCGGCCATGCCATCGTATGGCGCGATGCCATTGTGCAATATTTCTTCAAAGAGAGCGGCATTCCCGATGCGCAGGGACGAGCCGGCCACTACCCCGGCCGCATGGAGGCTGAAGACGCGCGGCTCACCGGCTACACGGTTTTCGATGTGCGGCCGTGGGAAGATGCTTCCGGCGGCAAGGCTGTGACCTGTGCGGAACAATCCTGTGCCGGGGAGTGGACCTACGCCGGCAAAGCGGGACGCTTCGACATTGCCGTGCAGTACTTCGATCTGCAAGGAGGAGTGGCGCACTTCAAACTCAGTGTGAACGGGAACACGATCGCCTCCTGGGCTGCCGATGCC
This sequence comes from Occallatibacter sp., assembly GCA_036490385.1. GTDB lineage: Bacteria > Acidobacteriota > Terriglobia > Terriglobales > Acidobacteriaceae > Telmatobacter. The sequence goes on along the minus strand of DASXDX010000008.1, from coordinate 104,691 downwards.
ACATTTCCCTCACGCCGTCCTGACGGCGACAACTCCATTCGCTACACCGCGCGCGGCGTTTCCCTGAAGCCGGGCGATGTGCTGCGCGTGGAGGGCACGCCGGATGGCAGCGATCCCGCAGCCTTGGATTACATCGAGATCGAACCGCAAGCCGCATCACTAAGTGCGCCTTAGTGTGCGAAATCTCCTAAGTTACGTCTAACTCCTCAACTTATCGAAAAATAATCGAGCGGTAGCTCGGCGCGGGCGTCTGTTTCGATAGAGGAAGCCAGCAAAGAATGCGGTCGAGCCTGGCTCTCTTCTTACTTCACTTCAGAGAGGCGAGACATGAAATTGAATCCTGTCCACACGGGCAGACGGACGCTGACCTATGCCTGGATGTTGATTGCGACTGTGCTGATGCTGACCTTTCATGTGCGAAGCGCTGGGGCGCAGACCCAACAAGCAGAGAACGAACCAGCCGAGAAACCTGACTTAGGAAGTTACCAGACACTCAGTCTGGCCAATGTAACTGAATCGAAAGAAGGGTACGACATTGTGACAGATCTCAGAAACATGCTGCCCAGAGCCAAGATTTATTATGTCGAATCGGAAAATGTGATCTCGATGCGCGGCACACCCGAAGACTTCCAACTCGCGCAGAAGCTGCTGTCCGAAATTGATAAGCCGCGAAGGGCCTATCGCCTGACCTATACCATCGCGAATATAGAAGACGGAAAACGCGTTGGCGCTCAGAGCTTCGCACTCATCGCGATTGTTTCGGAGGGAAAGACGATTCTCAAGCAAGGCAACAAAATACCCATTGTTGTTGGAACCGAGAACAAAGGCGCGTCGGCTCCAGATACCCAGGTGCAGTACGAAGATATCGGCTTGAACATCGAGGCTTCCCTCGAGGGATATGCGGACGGCGTGCGGTTGCGCACAAAAGTCGACCGATCGAGCGTTGCCGATGGACGTTCGGGCAGTGCTGTGGCTGACCCTGTCATTCATCAGACGGTTCTTGAAGCGACCTCCGATCTGCAGCAGGGCAAGCCGGTCGTTCTCGGATCGCTCGCGCTACCGGGCAACACGGGGCATGAGGAGGTTGAAGTAGTTTCGGAGCCGGTTCAGTGATACTGCATTGCTTGCCGGGAGCGCGCCGCGCTTACGTCTTCGCCACTTCCACGAGCGTGGAGTAAAACGTCGCTCCGGCGCCGATATCTGTGAGCCGTTCGCTGGTGAGCACGTTCACATTTACCTGGTCGAGGCTGAACTTCGCCCAGTCGAGCCGCGCGGCGACTACGCCTGCGGGCAAATTGGGATTGAGCAGCACGGTCAGGTTCAAGGAACCGCGATCGTTGAAGACGCGCACCGCATCGCCCTCCGCAATCGTGCGCGCTTGCGCATCGGCGGGATGCATCTCAAGGCGCTGGCTGGTCCTGGCTTCCATCTTGCGGTGGCCTTCTAGGTTCGCGAAGGTCGAGTTCATGTAGTTGTCGTTCTTGCGGCCAAGCAACTCCAGCGGATAGTTCTTTGCTCCTTCACCCCATCGCGACTCAACCGGAGGGACGAATGCCGGAAGCGGATCGTTGCCGGCCGCAGCCAGGCTCTCTGAATAGAACTCGATCTTGCCGCTGGGCGTGGCAAACGGCCCACGCGTGTAGGGTTGAAACGGATGCGCTTCAGGATCGCGATGGAAAGCGAGCGGAATGTGTCCCTGCTCTTCCAGATCCTCGAAGGTGATGTGCTCCATATTCGCATTGGTCGAGTGGCCATCCGCGCCAAGCGCGAGCGCCTGCCGGATGATCTCCTCCGGCGTGTCGCGGAAGCAGTCTTCCGGGAAGCCCATGCGCTGCGCGAGCTGACCGAAGAGCCACACGTTTGAACGCGCTGCACCGGGCGGCTCGATGGCCTGCTTCGAAAGCTGGACGAAGTAATGGCCATACGCGCCCTGAATATCGGTGTGTTCGAGAAACGTAGTCGCCGGCAAAATTAAGTCCGCGTAGTCCGTCGTGTCGTTAAAGAAGAGGTCGTGCACCACGGTGAATAGGTCGGCGCGCGCCAGGCCGCGCCGCACCGCATTCTGATTCGGCGCAACGGCGCCCGGATTCGAGTTATACACCAACAGCGCGTGAACCGGAGGCCCATCGCTCCCCTGCTCTTGCTTGTTCAACTCCCTAGTCCCTAATTCAGTCAGTGCATGGCCCAGCGTGCACATATTCACGATCCGTGCCTCGCGGCCGAGCGGCGAAGCCTGCGCGAGATCAGGCCGCTCGACGGCTTGCTTGTTCCACGCAAACGCGCCGGAAGTCGAAAGCTGGCCTCCGCCGCCTCGATGCTTCCACGCGCCGGTCAGTGCGGGCAGCATGGCGATGGCGCGCGCCGCAGCTCCGCCGTTTTCAGATCGCTGCACTCCGTAATTCATGCGCAGCGCCGCGGGCCGCGTCGTCGCGTATTCGCGCGCCAGCTGCTCAATTTCGCCGGGCGTCATGCCGGTGTAGTCCGAGACGCGCCCAGGCGTGTACTCTCGCGCGCGCTCCCTCAGGCCATCGATGCCGTGCGTGAACTCGTCGATATACGCGCGGTCTTCCAAGCCCTCATTGAGAATCACATGCATCAGGCCGAGGGCCAGCGCAGCGTCCGTGCCGGGCCGTATGGCAATGTGCCAATCAGCCAGCGCGGCTGTGCGCGTGCGGTAGGGATCGATCACGATGAGCCGCGCGCCATTGCGCCGCGCCTGCTCGACCATCGGCCAGAGATGAACGTTGTTGCCGTGGATATTCGCGCCCCACGCAAGCACCAGCTTCGCAAGGCGGAAGTCTTCGGTGGGCGTGCCGAACTTTTTCCCGTAGACGAGGTTCCATGCCTGTCCGCCGGCCTCCGAACAGATCGTCCGGTCAAGCCGGCTCGCGCCCAGGCGATAAAAGAAACGCCGGTCCATCGACCCGTAGCCGAGCACGCCAATGGTGCCCGCGTAGCTGTACGGCAAAATCGATTCGGGCCCATGCTGATCGCTGATCTGCTGAAGCCGCACGGAAATCGCATCAAGGGCCTCGTCCCACGGGACGCGCTCAAAGCTCTCCTGCTCGCGCCCGCGCGGCAGCGGCCCCTTCGCCACGCCCGGCTTGCGGCGCAGCGGATAGAGAATGCGCTCGGGCGAGTACACACGATCGAGATATTTGGCCACCTTGGCGCACAGAAACCCCTGCGTGACGGGCTGCGCGGGATCGCCCTGCAGTTTCACGGCGCGCCCTTCCTCATTCACCGTCACCAGAACCGCGCAGGAATCCGGGCAATCATGCGAGCAGACGGTATGCACGATGCGGAAGGGTTCCATGATGACATTGTAAGCTGAACCCGGAGGTAAGCGATGCGTCGATTGTTGCTGCTCTTCCTGGTTTTGACTTGGATTCACGGCGAATCCGCGATGTCAGCGCAAGGCGCGCAGAACGGCGACGAAGCCGCCATCCGCGTGGTACTGGCTGCGCAGGCAGCCGCGTGGAACCGCGGCGACGTCACCACGTTTATGCGGGCCTACGAAGACTCACCGGAGACCACCTTTATGGGCTCTTCCGTGCGCAAAGGCTATCAGCCGATTCTCAAGCGCTACCAGGAGAACTACGCGAACGCCGCGCAGATGGGCGCTTTGAGCTTTTCCAATGTTGCGGTGCGGTTGCTGCCATCCACGTGCGGAGCCGTGGAATATGCCGTGATGACCGGAAATTTTCACCTGGATCGCACCGAGAGGGGCACCGCGACAAAGGATGACGGAATCTTTTCGCTGGTATGGCGCAAAAGCCCGCAGGGATGGAAGATTGTGCTGGACCACACGAGCTGAATGCATTCTCTTGAGCCGGCGGGCAAGTTCTCTGGTCGATTCCCCTTCGTCCATTTTCCCCATCAGGGACCCGCGTGTACACTGATTCCGCTATGAGGGTTCCGCTATGAGCTGTATTTTCTGCAAAATTATCGCCGGCGAGATTCCCTCGACGCCCGTCTACCAGGACGAGTTCGCCTACGCCTTTGCGGACATCACTCCGAAGGCGCCGGTGCACGTGTTGATTGTGCCGCGCGAGCACATCGCCTCGTTGAGCGAAGCAACCGAAAAGCACTGCGACCTTTTGGGCCGACTGATGTGGGCCGCATCGGAGATCGCGCGCCGCAAAGGCCTCACGAAAGGCTATCGAGTGGTCGTGAACGCTGGCGAAGAAGGCGGACAGACGGTCGCCCATCTGCACATGCACCTGATGGGAGGGCGGCCCATGACCTGGCCGCCGGGATGAGAGAGACCAAGTAGAGCGCACGACTCCATGGTGAACAGAAATCCCAGCACAGCAGCGCGGCTTCTGTTCGCTGTTAACTAAAACGGCTGTGACGCGAACTCTTCTTCCTCTTCCAGGCCATAACGGCGCAGCAGATTGGGAAGGCTCTGCGAGAAGGCGGACCGCGGCATGACTACGTCGCAGCCTGCTTCCACGCCCTTCATCTTCAGGTCGCCCTGCACGTGGCTCAGGAAGCCGATAATCGAGACGGCCTTTTTGAACTTCGACTTGAATTTCGGAATGAGCGTCATGGGCTTGGCGTTCAGATTGTTCAGGTCGAAAACCAGCAGCGTCGGCCGCTCGCCTTCAGGCGTTTCGAGAATGCGCGTCACCACTTCCTTATCGCCCTTCACGAACTCCACCTTCACGCCCAATTTGCGCGAGGTCTCCTGAATCTTGGCGAGGAAGAAGAGATCCTCAATGAAGCAGAAGATGCGCGTGGGCGCGCCTTCGCGCACCGGCGCGGCAGATTGCTGCGGGTACGCGTCAGCATAATACCCCGCATGATTGCTGCCGAGCTGGATCGTCGAGGGCGGACCGTCGGCTACGTTGCCGTTCGCGGCGCGGTAGCTGTGGTCCATTGGACCAACGAACTCACGCGGACCCCTTTGCTTGCCCCTGCGCTTGCCCTGCTGCGGCCCGGAGATGCTGTTGCCGGGCGACTGCTGCAAACCGCCACTCTTCGGGAAGAATTTCTTCTTCTTCCGGCTCTGGTTCTGATGCGCAGGCTTTGGATGCGCAGGCGGTGGAGCTTGCAACTGCGGCTGAGCCTGAGCCTGCGGCCCCTGTTGGTTCTGGGGCGCACCTGGTTGGCTGGATTTATTCTTGCGGCGGCGCCTGCGGCGCCGATGTCCTTGCGACTGCCCCTGACCGTTGTCAGGTGCAAGCCCCAGCTCTGGCTGAGGCTGCGTCGATTCTGTCGTCATGCGTTTACTTCCTGGTGCTTTGCAATAGAGTACGTCGAACTCGAACCCGGTCACGCCGCGATGCGACGTGGCCGGCCTAGCTTTCCCCTGCCCGGCGAGCACAGAACGAGCCAGACAGTCTTTCCGGAATCAACTCATACGCGAATCAAGTCATACCTGAATCAATTCGTGTCCAAGACAAGTCATGTCCATGACAAGCGCTTGCGCGGGCATTGAAACCCACAGCCTGGACACGCCGCCCTCCGGCCCAGAGGGAAATCCTCGGATCGGCACAGCGCATCGTGCGTAAGGGCGCTGGCCCGGTGCATCCATCCCCAAATAGGCCACAACAGGCCGCGGCCTGACTCAACCAAGCCTGCCACGTGCTCGTGCCGCAACCTTCCTTTGCCTGGGCAAACCGGCGCAGCTTCCGAACCCCGCTTCAAAATCTCTGGAAAATCCCTGTGCCGCGCAACTCTACGCAGGAGCCATTGTCTAACTTCATCCGATGGTCCTAATCGGTGTGTGGCGGCCGGTGCTTTTCGCAGCTGATGCCCTTCCTATGTGAGCCTTTGCCCCGCGCAGCCGGATATGGAATGAACTGTTCAGCGGGAATTGCCGGCCCGGCGGCGAGCTTGCTCTACCCCACTTGGGTGGCCCGCGTCAGCCGCTTGATAGGCAACTTTGATAGTACCGCGAAGGCCGCCGGCTGGCAAGGGCCTCTGTTCGAGAAGAGGCATCACAATGGTCACGTTGCAGCAATCTGCAACTGCCGGCAACCTGCAAGCGCTCAATCTGGAGGCGCCTAACGCACGAAACGCCACTCTGAAGAGCGGCGTTTCGCGGTCCTGCGCTGGTCACTGGCCTCCCGTGACAGGTGGTGGGCGATGGTTTTTCCACCGCGCCGACTGCAGGCTTTCCGGTCGGCTTTCCCTTGGAAGGGCCGCTCGTGGGCGGTTGCTCTTGCCGGATACCCGCTGTGCTTCAAGCTGCCCTGGAAGCTGGCGGCCGTCAACATCACTGGCGCCTTACTTATAGCAATCGACATGCCGTTCCAACATTGTATATTTTTCATACACTTAGCTGCTCACTTCACTTGAGAAAGTCTCAAATATGGAAGCCCAAAAAGGCGAAAACTTCAAAAAACCATAGGAGGCCGTTTGAGGGTCGGTGCGGGCAGGGTTCACCGCTGGCAATTTGGGCAGAAATGTGTCCCCCGGCCGGCGAGAAGGATGCGCCGGATAGGGGTCTGGCAGCGGCGGCAGGGCTCGCCGGTGCGCAGATAAACGCAGTGCTCGAGCTGGAAAAAGCCGCGGACCCCGTCGGCGTCCACGTAGTCCGAAACCGACGACCCGCCCAGTCGGATGGCATGGGCCAGGACCTGGCGCAGCGCATCCCGCAGCCGGTCGAGCTCGGCGCGGGTCAGCCGTCCGGCAGCGCGGCGCGGCCGGATGCCGGCATGGAAAAGACTCTCGTCGGCATAGATATTCCCCACCCCGGCAAGGAGGGTCTGGTTGAGCAGGGCGGCTTTGATCGCCAGGCGGCGGCCGCGGAAGAGCCTGGCAAACTCATCCGCGCCGATGGCAAGCGGCTCCGCGCCCGGTGGCCCAAATGAGGGACCCTTGCGAAGATCTCGAAACTCCAGCCGCCCAAACCGGCGGGGATCCACAAACCGCAACTCACGGCCGCTCGCCAGGCTCAGCCGCGCATGCGTGTGCGGCGCCACCGGAGCCTCGGGCACGGTCACGAGCAGCCGTCCGCTCATGCCGAGATGCACGATCCATTGGGCTTCGGGTTCTTGCAATTCGGGCTCTTGCGATTTGGAGGTTCGGCCTCCGGCTGAACGCGCGCTCTGGTCCGAGGGGCCCAATTCGCAGACAATGTGCTTGCCGGTGCGGTGGACGGCGAGAATGTTTCGACCTCTGAGTCCTTTCGCCTGGCGCGCTGGAGAAGTTTTGAAGGGCTCGGGGAACCGGCTGAACCAGGTATCGACAATGCGATCGCCGCGCAGCCGCTCGTGGACACCACGGGCGATGGTTTCCACCTCGGGGAGCTCGGGCATGAGTCTATTTTATATCGCCCTATTTTATCTGGAATTTTTATCGGGAATGCCAAGGGCGGCATCACTTGTGATCGCCGGGCGCGATAACCTTGTTGGCCTCAAAGCTGACGATCTTCCACACGCCGGGCGGCCCTTCTACATACACCCGGGTGTAGCGAAAGCTTCCCGATAGGTCGCCCTCGGGCGTCGTGGCCTGAACGTCCGCCACCGAGGTCACCAGCGCGGTTGTTCCGTAAAACCTGACCTTGCGGTCCGAGATCTCGAGCGTGGTGAAGTGGATGCGGTGGGCGCGGAGATTGGCCAGCGCCTCTTCCTTGGTCTGCAGGGTTCCATACGGCGTGATGGCCATGTAATCGTCGGAGAGCAGGGAGCTCATGGCCGCCGTATCGTCCTGGAGAAGGGCATTGCGCCAGGCATTTTCAAGGTGATCGATCTCGTGCCGCCGCTCGTGTCTTTGCGCCCGCGGCAATCCCGCAAACACCGTGCTAGCGCTCATCGTGAGGATCAGCGCTGCGATGCTCGCCCAGCTAGCCCGCGGCCGGCGGATAGAGTTCCATGGGTGTCGTGCAAAACCCATCATAGGCGTAACGCATCGTAGACCTGAATCGGGCCGCTGGTCAATCAATTTCAAGCAAAAACGCATCCCTGAATGATCCGCTCCGGTTTTGAACACCGGTCCGCACTGCACGGAAACCTCCAGCCCTTGGACGCCGGGAAACCGTTAAACGAGAGCAACCAGGTTTTGGAGATTGCGTTCGCGCATCTTCTGCAGGAGCCCGCCCACGCCCCACTTTTTGAAATGGGCTGACTCGCGATGCGCCGTGAGAGCGGCATCGTCGCGATATTGCTCGTAGATCATTACCGTGTCGGGATCGTCCTGCAGATGGTGAGGAATATAGGTGATGCAGCCTGGCTCCTGGCGCGAAGCGTCAGCAAGGTGGCGGAGGATTTCCGCGATTTCCGCGCGATCCTCCGGTACGAATTTGAACCAGACGACAAAGCTGACCATAAATGTGTGTTCCTTTTCGCCCGAAGGACCGGGCTGCGGGGGTTTCTCCAGTGTACCTGCAAGGCTTGCTTACGCGTGGATGCTGTCGAGCTCATGGGCAAACTCCGGCAGCAGCATGGTTTGCTCGCGGTCCGGGCCGGTGGAGACCATGCCGATGCGCGCGCCGCTCTCGCGCTCCTGGAAGCGAAGATATTCACGCGCTGCGGCGGGCAGCTTGTCGAACTCCGTGATGCCCTCCGTCGATTGCCGCCAGCCTTTCAGCGTGGTGTAACGCGGTTTGATGAGCTCAATACCATGGACATCGGCGGGGATCTCGTCGGTCACCTTGCCGCCGATCTCATAGCCGATGCAGACGGGAATCTCATCGAGCTCATCGAGCACGTCCAGCTTTGTTACCACCAGCCACTCGGCGCCGTTCACCTGGTTCGAGTAGCGCAGCAGCGGGATATCGAGCCATCCGCAGCGGCGCGGACGCCCCGTCACGGCTCCATATTCATTGCCGCGCGCGCGCAGAGTTTCGCCGGATGCATCGTGAATCTCGGTGGGGAACGGTCCTTCGCCGACGCGGGTCACATATGCCTTGGTGACCGAGATCACGGTGCCGATCGCCGTGGGGCCTACGCCCGTTCCGGTGGACGCGCCGCCGGCCGTGGCCGACGAGGACGTGACGAAAGGATAGGTGCCGTGATCGATATCCAGCATCGTGCCCTGCGCGCCCTCGAACATCACGCTCCCACCCTGGGCCAGAATGTCGTTGAGAATGCGCCCGGTATCGGCCACGAAAGGCCGCACCTGCTCGGCGGCGGCGGCGTACTCCTCATACATGGCGGCGGGATCGAGTGGGTCGGTGCCGAAGAGCGCATGCGCAATCGCGTTCTTTTCCGCGCAGGCTGCTTCAATGTGCGTCTTGAGCAGCGCGGGATGCAGCAGGTCCACCACGCGCAAGCCGCTGCGCGCCATCTTGTCTTCGTACGCCGGGCCGATGCCGCGGCTGGTGGTGCCGATCTTCTTGCGTCCCGGCGCGCTCTCCGCGGCCAGCTCGATCATGCGATGGTAGGGCAGAATTACCTGCGCGCGGTTGGAGACGAAGAGCTGCCCGTCCACATCGACGCCCAGCTCGCGCAGCCGCGCAACCTCTTTCAGGAAGGCCAGCGGGTCGAGGACCACGCCATTGCCGATCACGCCCTTGCATCCCTTGCGCAGCACGCCGCAGGGAATCAATTGCAGAACAAACTTCTGGCCGCCGATGATGACGGTATGCCCGGCGTTATGGCCGCCCGCGTAGCGCGCTACGGCGGAGAACCGTTCGCTGAGTACGTCCACAATCTTGCCCTTGCCTTCGTCGCCCCATTGGGCGCCCAGCACTACCGCCGTCTTTGCTCGCATCTCTTTCCATTCCGCAAAATAGCCCGGCGCTGTGGGCCGTTGAGCCGGCAGAGCACGGGCCAGAGTCTGATTGCGGGCTTGCCGGCCCGCGACCTCTACGATGATAACCCAGGGGTGGGACCGGTGTTCGATGGCAATTCTCGCACCTCTCTCGCCACAACTTGTCATCCTGAGGTGGGGGACAGAGATACAGCACAAGCCAAACAACTGCTAACCGATTCCCCTCGCATCCCGTTTTATCTGCTGAAAAGCATGCAAGCGAGGGATCGCAATGAAGAATTGCCATCAAATTTTTCTCCGGATCCTTTGCGGGATGTTCGCCGCAGGAACGACCGCCGGCGGGCAGAAGCCGGTTTCGCCGTTGACTTGCCCTCATCTGCTATAGTGGCTCGGTCGCAATTTCGGCCCATTTCGTAAACGCTAACGGAAAGGTGGCCGACGCTCGCTCGACATGGAGGCAAAGGAGAAGGCTATGGAGTGGAACGAGAGCTCGAGACGGTCGTTCTTGAAGCAGTTTGGCGCGGCGGGAGCGATGGCGCTCGCGGCTGCCAATGCCGACGGGTTGGGATTGCCGGGCTCACAGGCTCCCGCGCCGGCCGCGGAAAACTCCCCCGCCGATGAAAAGCAGGCCGCCACGCGCGAGCAACGGATGCAGTGGTGGCACGAGGCCAAATTCGGCATGTTCATCCACTGGGGCCTCTACAGCGTGATCGGCCAGCACGAATGGGCGAAGGAACAGGAGGGCGTTCCGATTCCGCAGTACGAGATTCTCGCCAAGCACTTCAAGCCCAAGCCCAACGCCGCTCGCGACTGGGCGCGGCTGGCGAAGCGCGCCGGCCAGAAATACATGGTGATGACCACCAAGCACCACGAGGGCTTCTGCAACTTTGACAGCAAGCTTACTGACTACAATGCGATGCAGCAGGGGCCCGGCCGCGACCTGGTTCGCGAATACGTCGAGGCCGCACGCGCCGAAGGCCTGCGCGTCGGCTTCTACTATTCGCTCATGGACTGGCACCATCCCGATGGCGCCAGGTGCAAGACCGATGAAGACGCGCGCAAACGGTTTGTCGAATACACCCACGGCCTCATCCGCGAGCTGCTCACCAACTACGGCAAGATCGACGTCCTCTGGTACGACGTTTCCTGGCCGCTCACGCCCGACGAATGGGAGTCCGAGAAGATGAACGCGATGGTCTTCGAGCTGCAGCCGGAGATCATTGTGAACAACCGCAATGGCCTGCAGGGCGATTTCTCCACGCCCGAGCAGCACATCGAGGCCTCCGCCGTAGGCCGCGCGTGGGAGTCCTGCATGACGCTGAACGACAGCTGGGGCTTCAACCGCGCCGACGACGCCTGGAAGACGCCAAAGACGATCGTCGACAACCTCATCACCTGCGCCCGCGGCGGCGGCAATTATTTGCTGAACATCGGCCCCATGCCGGATGGATCGATTCCGCCTGAGACCACGGCGGTGCTGGATAAAGTGGGCGAGTGGCTCGACACCAATGGCCACGCGATCTACGGCACCGAGCGCGGCCAGTTGACGGCCAACGCAAGCTGCAATTACACGCGCCGCGGCAATACGCTCTTTGTCCACGTGTACGGCTGGCCCGGCCACACGCCGGCGGCCGAATGGCTCGATTTCTACAAGCCTGAAGTCGTGGTGGCGATTGGCGGACTCAAGCCGAAGGTGCTTTCGGCCAAGGTGTCGAAGACCGGCCAGAAGGTCGAGTTCACGCAGGATGAGTTCAGCTTCCGCCTCACCGGGCTGCCGATGGCGGCGCCCGACACGCCGGCCACCGTCATCGAGGTCGAATGCGACGGCGAGCCTGTCGTCGACCACGCCGCCGAGCGTCCGCTCTGGCCGCGCTACAAGGTCGGCATCAGCATTTAACGATTTTGCTGGAGGGCGTGCTTCAGTTTTGCAAGAGGGCGGCTCGGAACGCCGGTCTCCAGACCGGCTGTTCCGGCGGGGTCCACGCCGCCGGGCATCGAGGCGGCCGGCCAAGCGCGGGTCAGCAGACCCACACGACAGCGGTCTGGAGACCGGCGCCCCCACACTGCGGAGGAATTTTGCTCCGCAGTTCTCGAGAGCTCTACGCGAGCACCATCGCCGGCCGCGCAAACGTGTACGGCCCTTCGGGAATCAGCACCACCAGCGCGTCCGGGGGAAGGTCTTTGATCAGCGCCGCAATGGCCTGATCGAGAGTGCTGAAGGCCTGCGGAGCAAGGCTGCCCAGCTCCGCGGGCGAGATTCCCGGAGTATAGAAGAACAACTCGTGCTTCTCACCCAACAGCGCCAGCCGCTCCAGCTGCCATTGGTCCACTTCCACGCGCGCGTCCCGGATCTGCTCGAGAAATGCCGCGTGCCCCGGATAATTCTGGATCATGTGCGCGAACTCCGGCGAGCCCATGCCTTCCGCGCACTCGCCCAGAACCAGAATGCGCCCGCCCGGCTTGACGATGTGCTGCGCCGCGGTGAGCCCTTTCACGCTCTGATAAAAAGTGAGGTCGAGCGGGTAGCCCGCCGCTGAGGTAATCACCGCATCCGCCAGCGCGGGCACGGACGCCGTCGAAGTGGTCTCAAGAAAATGAACAGCCGCCGCGTGCGCTTTCACCGGATTGCCGGCGAAGACGCCAGAGATCTTCCGCTCCCGCGTAAGCGTCACGTCGAGGATAAAGTCATGCCGCGCCATGGCGGCAATCTCCACCAGCTCGGCGTGCAGCGGATTGCCGTCGATCGAGCCCTCGATCGCCATCGGCTCGCGCATGAAGCGCGGCGAGTGAATCACCTTGATGGTCTCCTGCGCCGCCAGTCCCGGAACCACCAGCTTGCGCCCGCCGGAGAAGCCGAGCATCAGGTGCTGCTCCACAAAGCCCAGCGTGATGTGCAGATCGGCGGCCATGAAGCGCTCGTCGATGAATACCGGCGTCCCGCGGCTTGACGTGCCAAGCGGACGATGCGTGCCCAGGTCGCGGGCATCGTGGCTGACGATGCGGTACTTGCGCGCAATCTCAGGCCCGACGATGATGTCGAGCTCTTCCGGCGTGCCCGCGCGATGCAGGCCGGTGGCAATGAGAATCGTGACGCCTTCTATCGGAATACCCGCAGCGTGCAGCCGCTTGAGCAGCGGCGGCAGCGTGACGGCGTTGGGCGCCGGACGCGTAATGTCACAGACCGAGATTGCCGCACTGCGCTTGCCCGCGGCAAGCTTCACAAGCGGCTCGGAGCCAATCGGCCGGTCCAGCGCGCCAGCAAGCGCCGCGTCCACATCGTCCAGCGCCGGCGCGGAGCGCGTGTGCGCCACGTGGCAAGCGAAGCTGCCGGGGAGGGCCACGTCGATGCCCTGTTTGCCGAAGGCGAAGCGAGTCTTCATCGGAAAAATTGGGCACGCGGAATAAATACCGGAAGGCCCTGACCTTCATTCTACGGGTTGGCGGCCTTCAGAGCGCGGCAACGATTCGCATTCCAGGACCGCATTCTGAATCGCGTCGGCGATGCGGGCAGCCTCCAGGGCGGGACGCACCTCGTGCACCCGGACGATGGACGCGCCGTGGAGGATCGCCGCCGTCATGGCCGCCACGCTGGCTGTCTCGCGCTGGCCCGCAGGCGCGGGGCTGCCGCCAAAGAGCGGCGCCAGCGTATGCCCAAGGAACGACTTACGGCTCACCCCGGCGAGCAGCGGCCGCCCCAGCGCGAGCAATTCGCCCTGGCGGGCAAGCAGGGCGTAATTTTCACCGAAACGCTTGCCGAATCCATAACCGGGGTCCAGAACCACCGAGTCCGGCACAATTCCTGAGGCTTCTGCCGCAGCCAGGCTCGCGGCCAAACCCTCGCGCACGGAGGCGAGGAGCGCGTCGGCCGGAAGCTGCGGCTGGGTGCGCCACTCCTCGGGCCGCCCGCGGGTATGCGTCAGCACCACGCCGGCCTTGAATTCCGCGCAGACCGCTGCCAGCGCAGGATCCCAGGTGAAGCCGCTTACATCATTAACGATCTCGGCCCCTGCCGCGAGTGCCGCTTTGGCCGTCCCAGCTTTGTATGTGTCCACCGAGAGAATCGCATCCGGACGCACGCGCAGAATCCCCTCCAGGACAGGCAACAGGCGAGCCTGTTCCTCTTGGGCGCTCACGGCGGGCGCATCGCCTCCGGCGCGCGAGCCGGGCCGCGTGCTCTCAGCGCCCAGGTCCAGAAGGTCTGCCCCCTCGTCCAGCATCCGGATCGCGTGAGCCACCGCGGCTGCAGGATCGAGAAACGATCCTCCGTCGCTGAACGAATCCGGTGTAATGTTGACCACCCCCATCACCAGCGTGCGCGGCCCGAGTTCCAGCTTCCGCCTGCACAGGCGCCAGGTTGCCGTGCTTCGCATGAGACTCACCTCTTCGATGGTACCCTCCCGCGGAAAGGCATCCTGCTACACTCCGGGCATGATCTTCATGCAGCGCTTTATGGCTGGCTTCTTGGTGGCATTCTTGGTCTTAGGTCCCGCGGCGGGCGCGCAGGCCCGACACAATAGCCGGCCGGCGCAGCGCACCCAAACCAGGGGCAACATCGAGGAACGCATCCAGGCCATTCTCGCCGAACCGGCGCTGATCCACGCGCAGGTCGGCATCAGCGTGGCCACGCTCGACGGTCAATCGCTCTACGGAGTCGACGACGACCAGCTGTTCACCCCCGCCTCCAACGTAAAGCTGACCACGACCGCGGCCGCGTTTGCTCTGCTACCCGTAGAGACGCTTACGTGGACGACCTTCGTGGTGGGCGACGGCGACGTGGACAGCAGCGGCACCCTACACGGGAATCTCGTCCTGATGGGCGTGGGCGATCCAACCTTGAGCGGCCGGCACTATCCATACCAGGAGCCTGGCCAGCCTTCTTCCGGCCCCCCGCCCGCCGCCGTGGATCCTGGCGTCGAGGCGATGATGCCGCTGAGTCTGCTTGCCCAGCAGGTCGAGCAATCGGGGGTGCGCGCCATTGCCGGAGACGTCGTCGGCGACGATACGTTTTTCCTCAATGAACCGTATGGCGAGGCCTGGGGCTGGGACGATCTGCAGTGGGGTTATGGCGCGCCCGTCTCCGCGCTCACCTTTGACGACAACGAGATCGGGTTGGCGATCGGGCCGGATGCCGCCGCTCCCGGAGCCACCGCGGCCGGCTGGACGCCCGGCGTGGACTATTACACGCTCGACAACACCATGACGCCCGCGCCTACCGGCGAGCCCGCTCATCCAGGGCTGGAGCGCCGGCCGGGAGCAATGATGGTGCGAGCCTGGGGCACTTCGCCGCCCGGCGGATTGCATGTGAGCGTGGCCATCGAGGAACCCGCGCAGTACACCGCGCAAGCCTTCAAGCAGGCCCTGCAGGCCCGGGGGATTCTCGTCTCCGGCGCGGCGGAGGTTCGGCACAAGTACGCGGCCGGAACGGGCGATTTTGCCGGCCAGCGGGAGCAGCCGCTCAAGCTTGAACCCTCTACGCTGACCACGATCTCAGCCCCGGTGGAAGGGCATCGGGTCCTGGCCGCCCGCATCTCGGTACCGGTGGCCCAGGACATCATGATTACCAACAAGACGAGCCAGAACCTGCACGCCGAGTTGCTGTTGCGGCTTTTGGGCAAGGTAGAGGGCTCCGAGGGAAGCTTTGAAGAAGGCGCGCGGGTGGTTCGGCAGTTTATGACCGATGCCGGCGTGGACGACCGGGACTTTTTTCTCTATGACGGCTCGGGCATGAGTCCCGACGATCGCGTTGCTCCGCGCGCTTTCACGCGCCTGCTCACTTACGCGGCGCGGCAACCCTGGGGGCAGGCGTGGCGCAATACGCTGCCCATCGCCGGCGTCGATGGAACGCTCCAGGGCCGCTTCAAGAACTCCCCGCTCCAGGGAAAGATGTGGGCCAAGACCGGAACGCTGAACGAGGTGAACGCGCTTTCCGGCTATCTGGCCGCGGCCAGCGGCAGGACGCTGGCGTTCTCGATCCTGGTCAATGGGCGCCGGCCCGGCGGCAGCGCCGAGGCGCAGGCGGTCGACCGGATCGCCGAGGCGATTGCCGCCTCGGAATGAGCATGCGCCCCTAAGCCGGGGCCGGATTTCGGCGCCTATCTACCTCTGCACCGGCCTTTTGCTCGGCCGCCAGCCTACCCCATTCCCCGTAAATGCATCTCACGATTCGCTGCTTTCCGTATCGGGTCGTACTAGGAATATCCCGTAATTTGAGAATTGCGAGAGCGCCCGCTTTTCCGGCGCACCTGATAGAGGCCGACGAATATAGAGGAGACGTAAAGAACGCATGGACCAAAACCAGGCACGTCTGTCCACCGGCATTCCGGGACTCGACAACATTCTTCACGGCGGCTTGGCGAGGGGCTTTCTCTACCTGGTTGAAGGGAACCCCGGCGCGGGCAAGACGACCCTGGCCCTGCAGTTTCTCATTGAGGGCGCAAGAAACGGGGAAACCGGCCTCTATATCTCTCTCGCCGAGAGTGAGGCCGAGCTTCGGCACGTGGCGGCTTCCCATGGGTTTTCCCTGGGCAACGTGACCATCGCCAAGATCTCGCCTCCTGAAATCGCCGGCGCTCCGGGCCAGCAATATACCGTCTTTCAGCCCGCGGAGGTGGAACTGGCCGATGTGCTGGAAACAATCCTCGGCAAGGTGCGCGAGCTTTGCCCGTCCCGGGTGGTTATCGATTCCATGTCGGAGCTGCGCATGCTGGCGCGCGACTCGATCCGCTATCGCCGCCAGATTCTGAGCCTCAAACAGTTCTTCGAGGGGCGGGATTGCACCACTCTCCTGCTCGACGAGCGGTTTCGCGACAACCCGGAGAATCAGGTGCAGACCATCGCTCATGGCGTGATCTGCCTTGAGGTGCTGGCGCGAAACTACGGCATCACCCGGCGCCGGCTCGAAGTGCTGAAGGTCCGCGCATCCAGCTTTCGAGAAGGCTTTCACGACTACATCATCGTCAAAGGCGGCGTGCGCGTCTTTCCGCGCCTGATTTCGGGTGAGCATCACAAGGACGGCAACGCCCTGGAAATTCTGCCCAGCGGCATTGCGGAGCTCGACGCGTTATTCAATGGCGGCGTGCAGCGCGGGACGAGCACCTTGATCACCGGCCCTACTGGCTGCGGAAAATCTACGCTGTGCACCCAATTTGTCGTCTCCGCGGCCCAGCGCGGCGAGAGGAGCGCGTTCTTCACCTTCGACGAGACGCTCGATTCGTTCCGAGAACGCAGCCGCGGATTGGGAATGAACGTGGACTCCTATCTCGACCGGACCCTCCACCTGGAGCAGGTCGACCCGGCGGAGCTTTCGCCGGGCGAGTTTGTCGACCGCATCCGCCGGGGTGTGGAAGAGAAGCAATGGAAGCTGGTTGTGATCGACAGCCTGAACGGGCTCATGAACTCCATGAGCGAGGAACAGGCGCTCATCGTTCAGCTTCATGAAGTCCTCTCCTATCTCAGCCAGGTGGGTGTCGCTTCCTTCCTGGTCCTGACGCAGTATGGTCTGCTCGGCCCCGGATTGTCCTCGCCGACCGACGTCAGTTACCTCGCCGACAACGTCCTCCTGCTTCGCTACTTTGAAGCCGCGGGCGAGGTGCGGCAGGCGCTCTCGGTAATGAAGCGCCGCTCCGGTCCGCACGAGCGGTCGATTCGCGAGATGTCCATCAGCAACGGCAAGCTCATCATCGGCGATCCGCTGAAAAATTTCGCGGGCGTGCTCACCGGCACACCCGAGTACAAGGGAGGGCAGCAGCTGCTGTGATGCCGACCACACTTCGCTTTCTGGTGGTGGCTCCGGTCGGGCGCGACGCGGAGCTGATCGCGACCCTCCTGAATTCCTCGGGATACGCTTCCGACCGCATGGAATCGATTGCCGGCGTGGAGCAGGCCGGGAACTCGCTCCTGCTCGGCCTCATTCTTACCAATGAAGCGCTGGTGAAGGATGGCTTGGAAGCCCTGCGCAAGCTCATCGACGCGCAGCCGGAGTGGTCCGATCTTCCTGTGATTCTGCTCACCAGCGGTCCCAGGGAGCCTCGTCAAGCCATTACCGCCAGCCAGGTGCGGATGCAGTTTCGCAGTGTCTTTCTGCTCGATCGCCCGGCGCGCAAGGAGCTGCTGCTGAGCGCCGTGCAGGTTGCCTACAACTCGCGGCTCAAGCAGCTCGAGGTGCGCGATGCGGCCATGCGGCAATACCAGAGCGAAGAGACCCTGCGCAACGCCGAAAAGCTGGCGACCGCCGGCAGGCTTGTGGCCACCATGGCGCATGAGGTCAATAATCCGCTCGAGGCATTGGGCAATCTTCTCTTCCTGATCGAGCAAAGCTCCACGATTGACGATGCGCGCTCTTTCAGCCACATGGCGGCCCAGGAGCTGGAGCGTATCAGCGACATCGTCAACCAGACGCTGCGCTTTCATCGCGCCCCTGCCAAGCCCGCAATCACCGACGTTGCCGAACTCGCCACCTCGGCGCTCACGCTCTTTCGCGGAAAGCTCCGCGAGCGCAAGATCATCGAGTGCGTCAGCGCTGAGCCGACGTTCGCCTTCTGCTCGGCCGGCGAGGTTCGCCAGGCGGTGGTGAATCTCATCGGCAATGCTCTTGACGCGATGCCCGAGGGGGGAAGGCTCTACCTGCGCGTCTCCGCCGCCACGCGCAATGGAACGCTTTGCGCACGCCTGACCATCGCGGACACCGGCACCGGGATCCGCGCGGAGATTCGCCCCAACCTCTTCAACCAGTTCTTCACCACCAAGGGCAGCCGCGGAACGGGGCTGGGTCTCTGGCTTACCCGCGACATCGTAATCCGCAACTGCGGCTGGTTGCGGTACCGCTCTCGCACAGCGGCGCCGAGCGGCACCGCCTTCACCATCTATCTGCCCGCTATTCCTCCGGCCGCTCTCGGGCGCACGGATCTGGCGCGTCCTGCAGGCAGGCCCGCAACCGAGGAGGCCGCGTAGCCGGCGCTTCCACTCGTCGCAATCCGATCGGCGCCGCCTTTGGTCTCACTTCGACAGGTCCACGAGCGCCTGGTACACCACATTGCGGCTCAGGTACTCCACATTGGGCGCGCCTCCATGCAGCCGCTGGATCATGCCCACAAACACGATATCGTTGGTTGGATCGACCCAGAACCACGTGCCCGCTGCGCCATCCCAGAAGAACGTGCCCTTGCCGTCGGGCAGGTTTGCCGTCAGCGGGTCATAGAGCACCGCACAGTTATAGCCGTACCCGAAGCCCGGCCGAAGCTGCATCAGCCCGATCCCGAACTCGCCCGTGAGCATACTCGGCGGCATGTGGTTCGCGCTCATCAGCCGCACGGTCGAGGGCGCAAGTATCCGCGCCCCGTTCAATTCGCCGTCATCGCCGAGCATCTGCGCAAAACGGTAATAATCCTCCGCCGTCGAAACCAGTCCACCGCCACCCGAGGGCATCGTGGGCTGCGCCGAGTAGTCGCCCATGCCACTCCCGTTCGTCGTGTCCGGCTCGATGCTGCCGTGCCCGTTGTTCTGGTAGAGCGCCGCAAACCGCGCGCGCTTCTCCGCCGGCACATAGAATCCCGCGTCCGTCATACCCAACGGCTTGAAGATCTGGTCGCGCATGAAGTCCGGCAACGACTGGCCCGATAGCTTCTCGACGATATAGCCCTCAATATCCATCGACATGCTGTAGATCCACTTCGTGCCCGGCTGATACGCCAGCGGAATCTGCGCCAGCCTGTCGATCATCTCCTGCAGATTCGCCGATTGCCGCACCCTCAGCTCGCCATACATCTTGTCTGCGGGCGTATCGCCGTTGCCGTAAGTGAATCCGGCTGTGTGTGTCATCAGCTCGCGCATTGTAGGCGCGTGATCGGGATCGACAAGGACCATCTTGCCGGCCCCATCGAAGCCTTTGAATACCTTCAGGTGCCCGAACTCCGGAATGAACTTCGAGATCGGGTCCGATGGCAGCCACTTGCCTTCCTCATAGAGAATCATCATCGCCACACCGGTCACCGGCTTGGTCATCGAATAATCGCGGAAGATCGTGTCCTTCGTCATGGGCGCGCCGCTGGCTAGGTCGCGCTGGCCGTACACGCTGTAATCAACGATCTTCCCGTGCCGCGCCAGGATGGTCACCGCGCCGGCTAGCTCTTTCTTGTCGACCGTCTCCTGCATCAGCGTGTGCAGCCGCTCCAGCCGCTCCGCAGAAAAGCCCACGGCCTCCGGCTTCACAGGCGTCATATCCACCGTGTGCCGCCCCGGTGCCTGACCATCTTGCGCAATAGAGAGCTGCACTCCCAGCAGAGATACGGCGCAAGCCACCGACAGCCGGCGCATCGCACTGCTTGGTTCAAATGTCATCTGAGTCCTCGCAGCGCCTCAAAGGCGCGATGGAAATTCGGGACCTTTATAACAAATGGATTTGTGTTGAGCCAATTCTTGGACGGGAAATCAATAAATCATCTTCAGCGAGAGCTGAATCTGGCGCGAGGTGCCCGCCGTCCTGCTGATCTCGCCAAATCCCGAGCCAGTGAGAGTATTCGCCGGCAATCCCATATTCACAATGTTGAACAAATTGAAGAATTCTCCGCGGAACTGCAGATCCACGCGCTCGGCGCCGCTGGCGCGCCTGCCCAAAGGCGTGTCCTTGATGAGCGCAAAATCGAAATCATAATAAGCCGGCCCACGAAAGGTGTCGCGGCCCAGCGTCCCGAACCGCCCCAGATTCGGCCCCGTGCCTCCGGCCACGTGAATCGGAATCGAAAAGAACGCGCTCGCGTTGTTCGCGCCGTTACCAAAATAATCTTCGCGCACCTTACGCGCCGTAGAGAGATGCGGAACCGCAATCTGGTCCGGCCGGTCTGTCCCATTCGAACCCGCGCCCGTCTGCTGAATGCCGGAGAAGACCGTAAACGGCGAACCTGATGTGATGCTCGAGATACTCAGCAGCTCCCACCCATTGGTGACCTTGCGGCTCACCGGCCGCAGAAAGCCCACGCTGTCGAGATGCAGATCCTGCGCCGCGCTCGAGCCGAACGAGTGCGTCACGTCAAAGGCCGACGGCCCCTTTTCCGGATGCGTATCGTAAGGGTTCTGCGGAAAACCAGACACCACGGCTCCGGTTGAGCCTGTCCCGCCGATCACGCCGCTGGTATCGTCGATCGACTTGCTCCACGTGTAACTCGCCTGCAGGCCCGGTCCGCCGCGGCCCACTGTGCCGGCGAGCGACGTCTGCAATGCGTGATACGTCGAGTGCGCCGTTGCCGTAATTTCATTCTCGAAGCCGAAGCCTCCAGTCACATTGCCCGCGTTGTCAAATGTCGTGAGCGGCGCAAACGCCGCAGTAGCGCCCGGATACGCATTCGGAAAACTGATCCGCGGCAGACGCTCGCTGGCCGTGCCCACGTAGCTCGCGTCCGCAACCAGGTTGCCGAATTTGCGCTCGAGGCCAGCCGTCCACGTGAACAGCGTCGCATTTCCAAAAGCCCGGTCGATACCGCTCAGTGACAGATCGCTCACGACGTGGCCGGCCGTCAGTGCGGCAACATTCTGCTCATACCGGTTCACGTCCATCACCGTGTTGGGCGCTACCGTATTCGTGCGCCCGCTCGGAAAAATATTTGCGCCCGCGGGCGTTTCCGCCTGCGGCAGTTGCGAGGGGGCAATCTGGAATCCGTACGGGATCGGCGCGTTCGTCGCCGACAGCAGCCGCGGCATCACGGCAAACGGCGTCGAACCGGTAAGGAAGTTATCCTGCCAGATGTTGGGAGGAATCACGGTGATCCCTCCGCCCGCATGCGCCTGCAGCTTATCCGTCACCTGCCATGCAGCCTGCACGCGCGGTCCCCATCCCTTCCACTCCGTCCTGTAGCCCGGTTGCGGATTCACCACATATTCTTGCGTTCCATTCGCCCGCAAAAAGCCCGCCGTGCGCCGCGCCCGCTCTGTGATGGGCGTATAGAGCTCCCAGCGCACGCCGTAGTTCAGCGTAAGACGGTTCGTAACCTTCCATGCATCCTCAAAATATGCATTCACATTGTTGCGGCTGATCGCCGCGGGCCCAATGTGCTCGCCGCTCGAGAAATAGGGCGGCGCAACCGAGACGGTATACGCAAACGGGGTGCCTGCAAGAAAGCTCGACAGCGTATCCGGCAGCGGATCGCCGGGTTGTACATCGTGCTTTCCGCTTTGCGACCGAATGGTCTCATTTGCATACGCCGTGCCACCGCCAAAATCGTATTCGCCGTTGGGGCTCACGCCGAAGTATGTGGTATCGCGGTTGGCGCGCACCTCCGCGCCAAACTTGAATGCATGCCGTCCTGCGGTAAACGAGACATTCTCGCGCGCCTGAAACAGGTTTCCATAAGCCTGCATCACCGTTCCAGCCGCGGAGTCGAATGCTTCAAACAATCCGTCGTTGAACTTCACCGCCGGGTCAATGTGGTTCGGCGTGGGAAACCCCGGTGTCGACCGCTCGATACTCAAGGACGATTCGAAGATGAGCCGCGGCGATGCGGTGTGCGTGTACGTGCCCACCACATTCCTCTGCCGGTCGATGTATTGAATGCCGAACGTGGGATCGATCGCCGTCTGGTCCGGATTCGTTGTTGGTCCGGTCAGGTTGTCCATCACGAACCGGGCGAAAAACTGGTCCTTCGATGAGATCTTGTGATCGATGCGCAGCGAAAACTGGTTCGCGTTCGTCACGACTTTGGACGCGGTCGCGTAAGTGTGCGCGCCAAACGATCCCGCCGTATCGTTCGGCAGCGGATAGCGCGCGAGCACCGCGGCGATGCCCGCATTCACCGGCACCGTCAGCGTATCCGTCGAGCCATCTGGATACGTCACCATGTCGACGCCTGTGCGCTCCAGAGCCGTCGGCACCGGCATCACCTGCGTCGTGCCCAGCACCTGCCGGAAGCCCTGATACTGCGTGAAATAAAATGTGCGGCCGCGCCCGTCATACACATGGGGCAGCAACACCGGCCCGCCGTTCGTGAAGCCAAACTCATTGCGGCGGAAGGGCGGAATCCTGCCCGGATACGCCGGCGTCGCATAATCAAAATAATTGCGCGCATCGAACATGGAGTTGCGCACGAACTCGAAGAACGATCCGTGGAATCCGATTGCTCCCGACCGCGTGACGATATTGGTAAATCCCGACGCCCCGCGGCCGATCTCCGCCGGCATCCATCCCGAGCTCGACTGAATCTCTTCCACCGCGTCCACATTGAAGTTCGAGATGGTCGCGCCGCCCATCTCCGGATCGCTGATGTCCGCGCCATCCATGGCAAATGTCGCTTCCACGCCGCGCTGCCCATTGATGGCAAACTGCGCGGTGAAGTTGGTGGCGCCGTTCGCATCGGTCATGGTGCCGGCCGCCAGCAGCAGCAGCGTGCTGAAATCGCGCTTGTTCAGCGGCAGCTCGCTAACGGATGCGCTCGAAAGCTCTTCGCCGCCCGTCGCCACCTGGCCGGCGAGCACGCCCACCGTCAGCTCGCCGCGATCGGAGAGCGTCAACGCAGCCGGAGGCATCGCCGGCGCAAGCTCAATCGGCTGCGCCGCCTCTACTTTGCGTCCGTTCCATTGGATCGTCAGCCGGTACTCGCCGGCAGGCAAGACCGCCAGCCGAAAGACACCATCGGCGCCGCTCACCGCTTCGGCCCGCTTGCCCTTGCCCTCCAGGCGCACCTTCGCCGCCACCACCGGCGCGCCACCGGGGTTGCGCACCACGCCGCGCCATGCAATCGGCGAAGGCTCCTGAGCTCGTAGCACAGCCGCAACGATCAGAAGAGCGAACAGCACAGGCCTGCGGAAATTGCTTCCACAGCACGCTGTCGTGGAGTTACGAATCTTGCGGAAAAACTCGTGGATCAAGCGAGCGAGCAAATGAAAGAAGGCCTTTGAGAGCGAAATACACGACCCGGAATGAAATTGGAGCGATAGGAGATCGGGGCTGGCCGCGTTGCATTGGATTATACCTTCGACGCGATTCCATAGAATGGTTGGAGACGTTCGGGGATGTGACGTTTGGAGACGTATGGATCTATCCGAAGCCAGTCCGGTCTCAGCGAATCAGGACACCATCGCCGCCATCTCCACGCCGCCGGGGCGCGGCGGCATCGGCATCGTGCGCCTGAGCGGACCGGCGTCGGCGTCCATCGCCGCACAGCTCGTGCGCCTGCGCCAGCCGCTTGAACACGCCCGCGCGCGTCTCGCCGATGTCCTCGAAAAATCGAATGTGGATGAAACGGATTCCGTCCGCATCGATGAGGCGCTCGTCACTTTTTTCGCCGCTCCCAACTCCTATACGGCTGAAGACCTGGTTGAAATCGCAGCGCATGGGTCACCCGTGGTGCTCGGCCTGCTGCTGCGCCGTGCCCTCACGCTCGGCGCGCGTCTCGCCGAGCCCGGCGAGTTCACGCAGCGCGCCTTTCTCTCCGGCCGGCTCGATCTCACCCAGGCCGAAGCCGTCCGCGACCTCATCGACGCGCAGACCCTCACGCAAGCCCGCCAGGCCGCCAGCCAGATGGGCGGCGCGCTCAGCCGCCGCGTCGCTCCGCACAAGCAATCGCTCGTCGAGCTCATTGCCCTTCTTGAAGCCGGCATCGACTTCGCCGAAGACGACGTCGACGTCACGCCGCAATCCGAGATAGCGCGCCAAATCGAAGAGATCGCGGCGCCGCTTTCGGCTCTTGAAGCCTCTTTCGCCCGCGGCCGCATCGTGCACGACGGCCTCACCCTCGCCATCGTCGGCCGTCCCAACGCCGGCAAGAGCTCGCTCTTCAATCGACTCGTGGAGCGCGACCGCGCCATCGTCACCGCGACGCCCGGCACCACGCGCGACCTGGTCACAGAGCGCATCGCGCTCGACGGCATCCCGCTCGAGCTCGTCGATACCGCCGGCCTGCGCGAGGCGCACGAAGAGGCCGAGCAGCTCGGCGTCGCCCGCAGCCGCGAAGCTCTCGCCGACGCTGCGCTGGTCCTGATCGTTCTCGACGCCTCGCACACGCTCAATGACGAAGAGCGCCGTCTCTTCGCCGCCGTCGACGGCCGTCCCGCTCTCATTGCCCTCAACAAATGCGATCTCGTCGCGACTCGATCCAGCGCGCCTGAATTTGCTGCCATTCCGGCGCTTCCCACCTCCGCCCTTACCGGCGAAGGCATTCCCGAACTGCGCGCACGCATTCTCGCTCTGGCCACCGGCGGCGCTGCGCCGGAAACCGGCACGTTGACGAATCTGCGCCAGCACCGCGCCGTCTCGGCCGCGCTGGGCGCACTCGCTGACGCAGCCCACGCCAACGCCACATCCATTCCGCACGAGATGATCCTGCTCGATCTCTATCGTGCCCTTTGGGCTCTTGATTCTCTCACCGGCCAGACGACGCCCGACGACATCCTCAACCTCATCTTTTCCACCTTCTGCATAGGAAAATGACGAGCCCGGCCAAGCCAATGCCGAGCGCGGCAGCAAGCCACTTCGCGTGCGCCTCTGCTTCGAACTCCCAGCTTTGCGTACGCGCGCGGTCTCCAAATGCGCCATGCGCTCCGTGATCGCCTGGTACGGGATGGTAAAGATTGTCGGGCCGGTTCGGATCTTCGCTTCCATCGTATTGCTGCGATTCATAGCCGGTTCGCGCCAGAAAATTGTCGGCCAGCGACGGCGCGATCTTGTTGCCGAAGATCGCCTTCACGGTCGATGCTCCCACAAAGTATTCGCGGCGGTGCGGATGATGGGCCGCGAAGTAGATGACGCGCGCGGCCACTTCCGGTTGAAAGATCGGCGGCACCGGCTGCGCCTTGCGCGGCAATTTGCTGCGCACCCAGCCGAACTGCGGTGTGTTCAGCGCCGGCATCTGCACCATGGTGGTTTGCACAAGACTGTGATCGTGCAGCAGCTCGGTGCGGAGCGAGGCAAAGAATCCCAGTACCGCATGTTTTGAAGCGCAGTAGGCCGCCTGCAATGGAATGCTTCGATACGCAAGCGCCGAGCCCACCTGGACGATCGTGCCCCGGTCCCGCGGCAACATGTGTTTCATCGCCGCGAGCGAGCCATACACGTATCCCAGGTACGTCACCTCGGTCACGCGGCGAAATTCGTCAGCGGTCATTTCTTTGATCGGCGAGAAGACCGAGGTCATCGCATTATTGACCCAGATGTCGATCGGGCCCAGCTCGCGCTCAACCCGCTCCGCCGCCTCTTCAACCTGCGCCGCGTTGGCCACATCGACGGGAAGGACCAGGGCTTTGCCGCCGAGAGCCTCCACATCGCGGCGCGCACCTTCGAGGCCATCCTCGCCGCGCGCGATCAACCCAATGGACGCGCCATGACGTGCGAACTCGCGCACCGTGGCCCGCCCCACTCCCGCCGAAGCTCCCGTGATGACTACTGTTTCAGCATTCTGCACGTTTTACTCCTCGCCGCCTTTCCTCGCCGCCTTCCCGCTTTCTCCTGCTCCCGCTTTCTCTGCTTTGGATGCGGGCCCGTCCCCAAGGGCAGGCTGCGCGAATGCAACCGCATTCAGCCGCCCCACATCACAACCCACAGGGCCGCCGAGTGAAGAACGCTTGACGCCCTTGCTCTTCAATGCTCATGGTGCGCCGCGCCCATTCCGCCGCAGTCGATCGCCTCGACGTGGCGAGCTACAAAATTCCCACCGATCTTCCCGAATCCGACGGCACGCTCGCGTGGAATCAGACCACCCTTGTCATCGTGACGGCGCGCGCCGGCGGCGAGCATGGCCTGGGCTACACCTATGCGAGCACCGCGACCGCGCAGTTGATTCGCGAACTGCTGGCTGACGTTGTAAAGGGGATGGACCCCATGGCTCCGCAGGCCGCCTACATGGCCATGTGGCGCCGCATTCGCAATCTAGGCCGTCCCGGCGTCTGTTCTACCGCCATCTCCGCCGTGGATTGCGCGCTGTGGGACCTGAAGGCGCGGCTGCTCGCCAAACCGCTCGTCACCTTGCTGGGCCAGGTGCGCGAGAGCGCGCCTGTTTATGGCAGCGGCGGCTTTACCTCCTATTCCGACCGCCAGCTCGCCGACCAGTTCTCAGAATGGGCCCGTGAGGGCATCGCCGCCGTCAAGATGAAGCTCGGCCGCGACCCCGCCCACGATCCCGAACGGGTGCGCGTAGCGCGCGAGGCTATCGGACCGGAGACAAGGTTGTACGTGGACGCAAATGGCGCCTACTCGCCCAGGCAAGCGCTCGCCGCAGCGGAGGCATTCGCTCGATATGACGTGCGCTGGTTTGAAGAACCGGTCTCCTCCGACGATCTCGATGGACTGCGCTTTGTGCGTAAGCACGCGCCCTCCGCAATGCAGATCGCGGCCGGCGAATACGGCTACGATCTCTTTTACTTCCGCTCCATGCTCGCCGCCGGAGCAGTCGACGTGCTGCAGGCCGACATCACGCGTTGCGGCGGGCTCACCGCTTTCCTGCAAGCCGCCTCGCTCTGCGAAGCATTCCATACGCCGCTCTCCTCGCATACCGCGCCCGCCCTGCACGCCCATGCCGTCTGCGCAGCCATCCCGTTTACCGAGGTGGAGTACTTCCACGACCACGTCCGCATCGAGCAGATGTTCTTCGATGGCCTGCCGGAGCTCGTCGATGGCCGATTGCAGCCCGACCTTTCCCGGCCCGGCAATGGACTCGAGCTGCGCCGCTCCGTCGCGAAGAAATTCGCCGCCTGACCCGCGCGGCCTGCCCAGGCCCGGTTGAGCCTCAACGCTACGCGCAACCACGCCTGGACCCAGCTCTGCTGAGAACGCGCTTCGTCAGGATTCCTCGCTCGGATGAATCTCTAACGTTGCCTCTGCGCCTGGGTGGCTTTATCCAACCCCTCCCGCGCGGCCGTATTGTTCGGATCGCAGGCCAGAACTTCGCGGAAGATCCGCACCGCGTTGGCATAATCGCCCCGGCCCCGAGACTGCTCGCCGAGACTCACCAGCCGGCCCGCATCCATTCCCAGCGTGCATCCAGGGACGGGTGCGGGAATCGCAGCCTGAGCCGGAACCGGGTTCTCACTCGCTTCTGCGGGCGATTTGCCTGCAACCTGCCGTGTCTTCGCGCCCGCATGCGGCTTCGCAACCGGGGTTGGAGCCGGCTTGGCTTCGACAGGCTGCGCCACAACGGCCGGGCTCGCCATGGCCGGCAGGGTCTGCGGATAAGCGGCGGGCGCGCTAACCGGCGCGGGCGCGGCAGCAGGCGGGTGCGCCAGGTGAATCCCCACCGCGATGGCTGCGGCCAGCGCCAGCAGTCCCAACGCCGCAAACATCAGCATGCGGGGCTGCTGAAACGCAGATACCACCCGCTGCACCATTCCATCGGGACTCTTTGCGGCCGGAATATTCGCGAGCTCGAAGGCCTTCGTCGCGCCGCTCGCTGCCGTCGCGTCGGGCTTTTGATTCGTTGCCGGGTAAGAGCCCGTGACCGGAGACGCCACCGGCAGCGCGGCCAGCGTAAGCTGCGGCTCAGACTGGAGAAGATCGAGCTTCTCCTCGGCCGTCCACAGATATTCGTATACCCCGAACCGTCCGGCGAATGATTTGAGCGGTACGCCTTTGATGCCCGCCATTTGCTGGCACAGGTCGTGGGTAAGCAGAATCTGTGCCGGTTTGGAAAGCTTCAGCAGCGTAATCAATTCGTGAGGAGGTTCGGCATCGCTGTTCGTGGACGCTCTGGAAGGCGAGGGATCGCTCCCGCCGGCCGAATTTGTTTTTTTGAGCTCCGGTGCGACGGCCGGTTCAGCGCCCGAGGCCGCTCCGCTGCTCGCGTCGATATTCGCGCCGATATTCGCATCGAAATTCGCGTCGATATTCGCATCGATGGCTATCGAAACAGCGATTGGCGCGCTTCCCTGCCGCCCGCGAAAACCCTGCACGCCCAGCTGAACCTGCCGCGAAACCACCAGCGCATCGGCGGGCAGCTTCAGGCCGGAGACATGG
The DNA here is from genome assembly GCA_036490385.1 of Occallatibacter sp. GTDB lineage: Bacteria > Acidobacteriota > Terriglobia > Terriglobales > Acidobacteriaceae > Telmatobacter. The sequence continues at coordinate 76,103 of DASXDX010000008.1, read as the reverse complement.
AGCTGATCGTGAGTGGCAACCAGCACGCCCCGTTTGGAACTCACGACGTCTTCAATGAGAGCCACTACGCCGGGATGGTTCCCCGCAGCATGCCCGCTGGAAAGCTCCGCGCCCTTGGGGTTCGGATCCCACAAACGGAAGACCATTTCGACGCGGGCCAGCGAGGGTTTAACAGGGAGCGGCGCAGTGGAAAGGCCTGAAAGCGTGCTGGACGATTGTGGTTCCATGAGGCCTTGGCAAAGAACGGCGCAACATGGATTCTTATTGCACGCCGGACCGGGGACTTGGTACAGTGGAGCGAATTATACCATGGGGCGTTGGAACCATCCTCCTCCTCCGGGGTGGCCCGACGGGAAAAATTCAGAGGGTAAGATCATGTCGCCTTTCTTGGCTAAGCTCATTGGGCGGCTAAGCCGGTTATTTTTGTTTACCTCGATTCTGCTGCCTTTGTTTCCGAATTCAGCGCACGCGAAAACCGCCGGGCTTATCGCAATCGAAATCTATCCGGGCCATGATGGCCAGGATTACCAGCAGATTGCCGACTTCGTTCTGAACGGCAAGAACGAGGTCAACCTGTGCGCCGGAACCGCCGCGATCGACAAGAACGCCTATCACAAGCTGGGCAAAGCAACGCTGGCCACCGGCATGTCGATCGAGCGCACCAGCGAAGGTGTGCTGATGCTCACCCAGGCGGCGGCAGCGGCTCCGGCCTGCGTGGTTCCGGGGAATCTCAAGTTCGACAAAGGCGGCTCGTTCACGTCCTCTGAGCTTGCCGATAAAGCCGAGATCGAGGGCCGCGTCGTCTCCGGCTCCGACCCCTCCACAACGCAGATTGTGCTCATCAAACCCGGAGCCAAGATCGTCTTTGTGGCTGCGCCGGATCAGGAGCTCGCCGAATATCTGCGCGCCGACCGCGCCGGGAATATTCCCGGCTGGCAGGCTTACTTTGCGAAATATCCGGCCGGAGCCCACGCGGTCATTGCAAGAAAATCACTGGCGGCGCTGTTTCTCGCCGTGGGAACCGCCGATCTGCAGGCCTATAGCGGCTCGAAGGGCGGAAACGCTCCCGATTACGGCAAGCTGAAGGACGCACGTCATGCCGCGGACCAGGCGCACACGCTCGTTCCCGACGATGCGGCCATCGCCGGCCTGGGCCAGAAGATTCACGCGGAGGTGCTCGCGCTCAGCGCCGGCGCCCAGGAGTCGCTCGGCCTTTATCAGCAGGCCTTGAAGCAACAGAGCGCAGGCTACGCAAATCTGATGGCCTCTGAAAAACTGGCGGACGGCGCATTCGGCACCGAGCCGGCCACGCCGGAGGCCTTGGCCGCGGAGTCCGGAACCAGGCAGGCCCGCGCCGCGTATGACCTTATCCTGCACAACTGCGACGCGCAGATCGCCGCGCAGCATGCAGACGACGCAGCGCAGACCGTCGCTCCGCTGCGCGCGTTCGTGCCCGAAGATCCGCATATAGCCGCCGACCTGAAAGCCATCGCGGCCTTGTACATTGCCGGCGCGAAAAAGCTCGAAGACGGCCCCGACTGGCCCGGCGTCGTGAGCGAACTCGAAAAAGCGGAAGCCGTTCTTCCTGACCCTGATACCGAGGCTCTTCTCATGACTGCCCGCGAGCAGGCGCTGATTGCCGCCAACAAGGCAGCCGCGGATGCCGCAACCCAGAAGAGCGAGACCGCGGAAGGCAACGGCGACGTCATCACTGCGTATGAGGTGCTCGACGATCTGCCCGCCGATCAGCGAGCTCTCGTCACCGCGCGCCTCGACACGCTCAAGGACAAGTATGTGCTGGCGGCAGAGCAGGCCGCGACCGGCCTCCAGAAAGCTCATGAGCCCCTCAACGGCATCGGCGATGAATCCGGCATTCGTGCCGCGTATATCTATCTCCAGCGTTGCTATCGGATCACCAATGATCCGGCGCTGCAGGATCGCATCGCGATTCTGGGCGAAGACCTCAGCACCTACGATCTGCTGCAGGGCAAGCGCTACGCGGAAAAACCCGACGGCACCGGCGTCAATGTCGGCTGGGTTTATCTCGCGGAGGCCTTGCAGTACAAATCGGCAACCGACTCAGGCGCCATTCACGACGAGATGACCACGGCGCGGACCGCACACCTGCTCAAATCACGGCTCTCCGTCAAGGTCGATTTTCGCGATCAGACCTCGCGCCGCGACGCGGTCGACTTTGCCACCCAGCTCACTGACGCGCTGGCCACGGGCCTCGAATCCTCCGGCCTCGACGTCAAAGTGATCCGTCCCCAGGAGACCACCCCGGTGCAGCCGAACTTCCAGATGATCGGCGACGTCCTCCAGCACGAGATGGGCAAATCGGAGTCGGTCGCGCCCAGGGAATCGATGTACCGCTTCGGCCAGGAAGAGATCCCGAACGAGGTCTGGAACGAGGCTAACCGCGAATACGAGCACGCCAACAACGACCTCGAGTCGGCGCGCAGCGTGCTGCAGGGAGCACAGGCGCGCGGCAAGAAGAACGAGATCAAGGCCGCGACCGAAACGGTGCAGGACGACGAGAAGAAAGTCGAAGATCTGCACGCCAAACTCGACACCATCCCCAAGGTCAAGATGCAGGATGTCGAGCGGCCCTACACCTATTCGCAGATTACCTATCACTTGAAGATCGCCGTGGATCTGCAGTTCCGCATCCTCGATAGCTCCGGCGACGAGGTGGTGCAGCGGATTCCGCTTCAGAGCGACGAGATGAAAGAGTACTCCACGCTTCAGAACGTGAAACCGGAGGATACAAAGGGTGTTCGCAACGAGGAAGTGATTCCCAACGAAAATGATTTTCTTGAAGCGGATGAATACAAGGCGCGAGACGAACTGATCGCCAACGCGAAAGAGAAGGTGGCCGACCTGCCCGTTATTGTGCTCAGCCGGGCAGATCGCAAGGCCACCGATGGAGACAATGACGGAGCCGCGGAGCTATACATTCTCTATCTCAACTCCACGCCGGTTGCCGACACTGCGGAGCGGCTGAAGGCGCGCAAGTTCCTGGCCGATCAGTTTAACTTCAGGGATATTGGCCGGCAGGCGCCCTCTGAATGATCCCGCAGAGTGTGTTTGATCCAGATGTTTCGTAAAAGAGCGCGACTTCACCGGGGTCTCCGACAAGCGATCGTTGCTTGTTGAGGTGGTTTTTCAGTCGCGCCGAAAAAGGGCCAAAAATCGCTGGGCTTGCATCCCAGGGGGATGATCGTCCTCGCGATGAAGATATGGATGAAACAAGCTGAAGCGCCTTGTATCGATTCCGGGAGTCAGGAGAACGAGTGAACGGGCAGGGAAGGCCGGCGCCGGAGCGCATCGGAAAGTACGAAGTTGTCGGCGTGCTTGGGCAAGGGGGCATGGGCGTCGTCTACCGCGCGCGCGATCCCCGCATCGGCCGCGACGTGGCCATCAAGACCCTCACCGAAGGTTTCTCCGGCGAGTCCGACATGCTCAAGCGCTTCTATCAGGAAGCGGGACACACCGGCAATTTGCGCCATCCGAACATCGTGACCGTCTACGACTTCGGCGACGAAGACGGCCTGCCGTACATTGTGATGGAGTTTCTCGACGGCGAGCCGCTCGACAAGCTCATCCGCAACCAGAACCAGCTTCATCTGAGCGTCAGGCTCGACATCATCGAGCAGGTCTGCGCGGCGCTCGCCTATGCGCACCTGCAAGGCATGATCCATCGCGATGTGAAGCCCGCGAACGTCATCGTGCAGCGCGATGGCCTCGTCAAGCTGCTCGACTTCGGCATCGCCCGCACCGGTCAGCAACAGGGCCAGCCGCAGGTGGACCGCGGCATGACGCGGACCGGAACCCTGGTGGGAACTCCCGCCTACATGGCGCCTGAGCGATTGCGCGGCGAGCAGTTCGACGGCCGCTCCGATATCTTTTCGACGGGCGTTATGCTCTATCAGGTCCTCACCGGCGTGCTGCCCTTCGACGCCGAGTATCCCGCCATCCTTCACCAGATCTTGCAGCAGGATCCCGCGCCGCTCTCAAACTCTCTCTCTTCCTATCCGCCGCTTCTCGACCAGGTCATTGCGCGCGCGCTGGCCAAGGATCCCTTTGCGCGCTACGCCCACGCCAGCGACATGGCCGCGGATCTGAATGCGGTCGGCGCGCAGGTGAAGATCGAGCGCATCGAGCAGCTTTTGAGCGAAGCGCGCGCCGCCGTGTCCGCTGAGGACCACGCGCAGGCCAGGCAGCTTCTCAGCCAGCTCCTGCGCCTGAACAGCCAGCATGCCGAGGCCAAACAGTTGATGGCCGGCGTGGACCAATACTTCAATCGCCAGAAACTGCGCGAACGCGTCGAACAGTTGAAGAAAACGGCGAGCGAGGCCGTTACGGCGCGTCACTGGGATCAGGCGATCGCGATCTGCACCGAGGCGCTGCACGTGAACCCGGGAAATGAGGCCGGAAATTCTGAAGTTGCCGCTCTTCTCGCCAGAGCGAACGCCGGCAAGCAAACCACCGGGCAGATTCAGCAGTTCATGCGCGAGGCTGAGGCCGCGCGTCACTCCGGCAACTACGAATCGGCGCGCAGCTTCGCCGGCAAAGCCTCCGAACTCGATCCCGCCGACACGCGCATCCTGGCAATCTGCAAAGTGCTTGATCAGGAGGCCGAGGAGGCGCGCCAAACCGCGCAACTGCGCAAGCTGCTGGATCAGGCGCAGGAGAGCCTCACCGCGCTGCGCCTGGTGGAAGCTTCTTCCGCGCTCGCCAAGGCGGAGGAGATCGCACCCGCAGACCCCGAACTGCTGCGCCTCAAAGATGAGCTGGACGACGCGACCCGCCAGGAGGAGCGTAAACGGCAGGCGCATAGGCTCGAGGAGCAGGCTGCCGGCGCGCTCACCCTCGAGCAGCTGCAAGAGGTCACAACGGAGATTGCCGCGGCTCTCCACAAATTTCCGTCGGAGCCCACGCTGCTGCGGTTGAAGATTCAGCTCGAGCCGCGGTTGCGTGAGCACGAGCGCAAGCGGCTGGTGGCTGAGGTCAGCGAAGCCTGCCGGCGTCTGGCTCCCGTGGAGGCGCTCGCGCGGATTCGCGAGGCGCTCGCGCGGCTGCCCGGCAACGCCGACTTGCTCAAGCTCGAATCGGCCATCACGCAGCGCCTCACGCGCGAGCAGCGTGAGCAGATGCTGGCCGAATACATGTCCAGGGCTCGCGCACTTCTTGAAGACCATCTCTATCTCGAGACCGTGAAGGTGCTCGAGCTCTGCGAAAAGGAAGGCTTCTCTTCGCCGGAGATGACGGAGCTGATGAATCTCGCCCGCTCCGCCGCTGCCGAGCGCATCTCGCAGGACCTCGTCGAACGCAGTTTTCTTGAGGCCAAGCGGCTGCTCGAAGAAGAAGACTACGACGCCGTCTTGAAGCTTTTGCCGCCCGTCCTGCAGCGCGTGGAAGAACCCGCCCTGCGCCGCCAGTTGGATGAGGCCGCACAAAAACAGCAGGTGCTCGAAAGGCGCCTCGATCAGGTCATCGCGGATGTGGGCCGTCTCCGCGAGATGGAGCTCTTCGAAGCCGCCATCGGTCTCCTGCGCGCGGAGCCTGCGGGCGTGAGACGATCCAGGCGGGTGCAGGCAGTCACGGAGCCGTGCGGCGCGGCCCTCGAAGCCGAAGCCGCGCGGCTCGCCTCGATCGGAGCCGTCTACGCCAGCCTCGACGAGCCGGAATCTGCCATTCTCTTTGAACGCCTCACAACCGAGCGCGCGGCTTCTCACCTTCCGTCCAGCGTCTCCGCCATCGAGCAGAAACTTGGTGCGCGCGTCCGGCAGATTGCCGACCGGCAGCTCACCCGGTGCATCGAGTCGGCCCGGCAGGCTCTCGCCGCCGAGGATACAGCCTCCGCCGAATCCGCCCTGCAAGGCGCATCTGCATGGCAGGCCAGCGCCACGACTGCCGTGCAGGCGGAGTGGAAAGCCATTCAGGCTGATGTGGCTGGGGCCAGGAAGGTCCTGCGCTTCAAAAAAGTTCTTCGCCGTTAAGCCATTTGCGGAAATCCAGAATCGGCTGCGGAGGCTCGAACGCGCCGCGTAAAGCCAACAATCTAGAGGGTCAAGATCTGGACGCTACCAGATCTCAGGAGCCGGTGCCTCGCGTGCCGGATTCGTTTTTCTGCTCTTGCCGGCCGGTTTTTCTTGAGGCGGCGGCTTCGCCGGCTGCGCGCCTGCTTCCGGGGCGCGCTTGGTCGTTTTCTCTTCCGGCACGATTCGCGCCACCGGGACGCCGTTCCTGTGCAGGATAAACGTCACTCCCTGGTAGCGCACCCGGTTGATGCAATCGGCAAAGTTCCGCGAGGCTTCGGTTACGCTCATAGAAACGGTCCGCATAAAATCAGATTATCAGACAATCTGATCGATGCTGTCCGGGACTATTCATTTGCTGCCCCCTCCGAGCTGCTCCAGAAGCGTGTCGAAGTCCTCGAGCCGCGCATACTCGATGATCACCTTGCCGCGCCCGCCGCGATCCTCGATCGTCACCTTCAACCCGAGGGTCCGCTGCAACTGCTCCTGCGCCTCCCGCACATTCGCGTCCAAGGGCGGCTCGGCCTTCGGCTCTTTCTTCTCCTTGCGTTCCGGGTGCAGCAGCCCCTGCACGTAACTCTCCGTTTGGCGAACAGAAAGCGAAAGTGAGACGATCCGTTGCGCGGCCTTCTCCATCTCCTCGGCATGTTCGAACGCCAACAGAGCTCGCGCGTGTCCGAAGCTCAGCACCCCCGCCTCGACGCGCGCCTGAACCGTACTTGGCAACTTCAGCAGGCGCAGGAAGTTCGCCACCGACGCCCGGTCCTTGCCTGTGCGCTGCGCCATCTGCTCCTGGGTCATGTGGAACTCGCGGGAGAGCCGCTCGAAGGCACGCGCCTGCTCCATGGGGTTCAGGTCAGCCCGCTGCAGGTTTTCGACGATCGTGATCTCCATCGCCTGCTCGTCGGAGACCTGGCGCAAAATCGCCGGGACTGTCTTTTTGCCAGCGATTTGTGACGCCCGCCAACGCCGCTCGCCGGCGATCAGCTGGAACCGTCCATTGGCCAGCGGCCGCACCAGGACCGGCTGCACCACCCCATTGGCGGAAATCGAACTGGCAAGCTCCGCCAGTTGCTCCTCATTGACGTGCGAGCGAGTTTGGAAAGGGTTGCGGTCAATCTGGTCGAGTGCAATCTCGCGCGGCCGCCCACCCTCGGGTTCCGCGGCGGCAGGAGCAGCGGGAGTTGTCGCTCGCGGCAGTAGCGAGTCCAGTCCTTTTCCGAGGGCTCGTCGTTTCGCGTCTGGGGGAGGGGTATTCATTGGCTCTTTTCCTTCGGGGTATTTCAATTCCGGAATCATACAAGCGGTGGCGGCTGGAAGGCTCTCACGCGTAGGGCCAGAAGCGCACCTTCGGAGCCGGCCTGCCGGCGGCAGCCAGCTTGCGTTCCTTGCTGCGCGGGCTCTCCATCCCATTCCGCGTCAGAAACTCGGTGGCCAGCTCGAAGTACGCCTCCGCGCCGCGAGAGCGGGCGTCATAGAGCGCCACGGGCTTGCCGTGGCTCGGCGCCTCCGCCAAACGCACGTTGCGGGGAATGACCGCGCTGTAGAGCCGCTCTTTGAAATATTCACGCAATGTCTCAGTCACCTGTTGCGCCAGATTGGTCCGGTCATCGTACATGGTGAGCAGCACGCCCTCGATCGTCAAGTCAGGATTGAAGGCCGCGCGGACTCGCTCCAGCGTCGAAATGAGCTCCGAGACCCCCTCCAGGGCAAAGTACTCGGCCTGCATGGGAACCATCAGCATCTCCGCAGCGCTCAGCACATTCAGCGTGAGCAGATCGAGCGCCGGGGGGCAGTCGAGGATGACCAGGTCATACTCACCCTTGACCGGCTCCAGCGCCTGCCGCAACCGCAACGCCCGATCTTCGGCGCCGGCAAGCTCGATATTGGCGCCGGTAAGGTTCTTCGAGCCCGGCAACAGCTTTAGGAGCTCGATCTCCGTGGGGAGGATCACCTGTTCCGCCGCGCTGTTGCCCACCAGGACGTCATAAATGGAATGACGATTGTCGTCCCGTTGAAAACCCAGACCCGAAGAGGCATTGGCCTGGGGATCACAGTCCGCCAAGAGAACCTTCAGGCCCTCCAGCGCTAGGCAGGCTGCCAGGTTGATCGCCGTGGTCGTCTTGCCCACCCCGCCCTTCTGATTGACGACGCCGAGTATCTTGCCCATGGCATTCAAGAGTAAAGGGAAGGCCACTCTCCGAGGTAGGAGATTGCGTTGTGGAGAACTGGACGATGCTGTGGAAAGCTTCTCGGCGGGCTCCCTGCAACTCTCGGGCAAGCTACTGCATAGCAATGAGTTCGAGGTGCGAGATCCGATGACCGAAACGCACCGCCTTCAAGACAGCTGCGGTGGAAAACTTGGGATAATCGGCGGTCTCAAACCGCAGCCACAGCGATGTCGGAGCAGCATCGTTGTTCCACGTGAAACATCGCTGGAGATGGTTCGTTTCGAGGCCGCTGTTCCACGTGGAACGCTGCTTGGGTATGGGCGGGAACCGGTCACCACAATATCCGGCACGACGAATCGCAGCGCAACTCAGGCGTAACGACCCACCCCCGTCGACGCGGGCGTCGATGGCTCGCTCTCGCTCTAGTCCACCTGTACGCCACACCAGCGTTCGCGGCTCATCCGCTATGTTCCCGGTCAGCTAGATTCAGATTCCCCGGATTCCGCCTTGACGCCGATCGCGAGAAGCCGTCGATCGCCGCCGGGCAGCCGCACCGGCTCATCCCAGGAGAATCCCGCACCGGCGGCGACCTTCAGGCCCTCCAACTCGCCGTCGCTAGTCATCAGTGCCAGCGACCCTCCCGCCCGTATCAACGACACGGCCGCCCCCACGGCTTCCGGCATCCGATCCACTGCCCGCATCGTCACGCAGTCGAACTGCAGCGTCAGCGTCTCCGCCCGCCCCGCGAAGACATGCGCCGAAAGTCCAAGCGAACGAACCGCCTCCTGCAGGAAAGCTGCTTTCTTGTTCTGTGACTCGGCAAGAGTGACGAGCGTCTCCGGCCGGCAGAGAGCGATGGGAATCCCCGGCAGTCCTGCCCCGGATCCAAAATCGAGCAGGGTGCCTAACCCGGAGGGCAGCGCCCGGGCACATGCAATGGATTCAAGGAAATGGCGGGCGAGGATCGAGTCCTCGTCCCGCAATGCGGTAAGATTGATCCGGCTACCCCAGCGAAGAAGAAGCGAAAGATAGAGATCGAACCGAGTCGCTGCCGCGCCGTCCAGCGGTTCCAGCCCGGCCCCCCGCAGCAATCCATTCAGCCGCTCGCCCGGCGTGCCGGCCTCGCTCATGCCTTACTGCCCGCGTCGGCCACCGATTCCTTGACGCTGGGTGGCTGCCACTTTCCAGCCGACTCGATGAACGAGGCAAAGATCGCCCGGGAGAGCGCGCTCTGCGCATAAGTGCGCTCCGGATGCCATTGCACGGCCAGCACAAAGTGGTCCGGCGCATCCAGTTCGATGGCTTCGATCACGCCGTCGCCTGGCGAAACCGCACTCACCAGCAGCTTGTCTCCCGGGACGCGAATCGCCTGGTGATGGCTCGAATTCACCTGCACCTGCGTCTCTTCCGGATGCGGCAACAGCCCCGCAAGCCTCGACCCGCGCGCGACCTGCACCGGATGCGCTTCCGCCACGCCGCGCCCGGGCTGGTGGTTTACCTGCGTCTTCAGATCTTGAACCAGCGAGCCGTTCCGCCACACGTTGAGCGTCTGGGTTCCATGGCAGATAGCCAGAATCGGCTTCTTCAGGTTGAAAGCATCCTGCAGCAACAGCTCGTCCACTGCTGTGCGCGCGGAATCCGCTTCCCCGCATTCGGGAGTGGGCCTCTCGCCATACCGTTCGGGATCGACATCGTAGCGGCTCCCAGGCAGCAGAATTCCTTGCACGCCGGTCAGCAGTTTCGCCACCCGATCCTGCGGCTCATCGAGCGGGATGACAATCGACTCCGCCCCGGCGGCTTGGACGGCCGCCATATAGGCCGGCAGCGAGCGGCCATTGTATTCAATGTCGCCGCTGGTCGGTTCGGGAATGGCAATACGCACGGGCATAGCAACAGTGTAAAGACGCGGCGCAACTCAGGGGTAGCACTTTCGCCCGCGAATCAAAATCTGGATCGGCCTTCAAATATCGGCGCGCAGCGCGGGCTCCTCGCCGGCTCCAGCACGGACGGCGGTTCCGGGATCCAGCATCTCGACAATGGCCGCGCGCAACCGCGCGGTCAGCTCCTCGGCCTGGCGCACCGTCATGCCCCTGGTCTCGATCGGCTCGCCTACGCTCAGCGTCAGCTCGCCCGGATAGAAATGATGCGTGTGAATCGGCAGCAGATCGTAGACACCCTGGAGCGCGATGGGCACCAGCGGCGCCTGCGCGCGAATGGCCAGGTAAGCGGCTCCCGAGAGAAAGGGCTGCAGCGCGCCATCCAGCGTGCGGCCGCCCTCGGGAAAGACAAACAGCGGCATGCCCGCGCGAAGCGCCTTCGCGCCCACGTTCAAGCTCGAGAGCGTCGCGCGCGGATTCTCGACATTGATGGGAATCTGTCCGGAGCGGTTCAGGTACCAGCCGATGAACGCAACCGGCCACAGTTCTTTTTTTGCCAGGATGCGGAACTGGAACGGCAGCGAGGCGAAGATCACCGGCGTATCCATGTACGAGGTGTGATTGGCGGCATACACCGCCACAGGATGCCGGCCGAGCCGTTCCGCGCCGCGCACAATGATGTGCGAGCCGGATAACCAGACGCACAGGCGCGCCCAAACCTGTGCAATGCGGTGCTGCGTCCTCCCGCTCTTGTCAAAGAGCGAAACCAGCAGCGCAAGAGAGCCGCAGATGCCGGTAACGAGGCTCAGCGCCGGCGTCTGAATCAGGTTCGTGCGCCACCGGTAGAACCTTGGCACTGGATTGGGCCGGCGTCTCATTCCGTTTCGTGATCCGCGCCCGCCAGCAGCGCGCGCGCCTCGCCCACAAGATAAACCGATCCTGATATCACAGCCGTTTTCCCGGCCGCGCGCTCTTCCGCCATGCGCACGGCCTCGCGCACGCTGGCCGCTGCAACCGCCGGCGTTCCGGTGGCCCGCGCCGCGGCCAGCAGGTCAGCCATGGCCGCACCCCGCGCGGTGTGGATCGGCGCCAGGATCACCTGCTCGAACAGCGGGAAGAGAATCTGCGCCATCTCCGGGATCGGCTTGTCGCGCAGGCAGCCGAAGATCAGCGCGGGCGCCTTTGCATCGCCGATCAGGCCGCGCAATCCCGCGCGCAGCGCCCACACCCCGGCCGGATTGTGCGCCACATCGAGAATCCAGTCGACACCGTTGCGCGCGATGCGCTCCAGCCGTCCCGGCCAGCGCGTCTGTCGTATGCCCGCTTCAAGAGCCGCCGGCGTAAGGGGAAAGCCGTGCTTTTGGGCCAGCTCCACGGCCGCGGCGATTGCCAGCGCCACGTTTCGATGTTGGTGCGCGCCTTTGAGCGGCGAATCCACTTCGATCTGCGCCCCGAGCGCTTCCGTCGCATAGGAGCAGCTGTCCGCGCCCATCGCCTCGCCCACGGCCGGCAGATACGCTGCCGCGTTCACGCCGCGCACATCCAGCTCCGTGGCCACCTCGCCCAGCACCTCGTTGGCCTCAGGATGCTGCGGCAGCGTGATCATCGTCCCATTCGGCCGCAAGATTCCGGCCTTTTCGGCGGCAATCGCGGTAATCGTCTGTCCCAGCCACTCCATGTGATCGAGCGAGATGTCGGTGATGATCGAGAGCAGCGGATCGACCACATTGGTCGCGTCCAGACGCCCGCCCATGCCTACCTCGAGCACCGCAATCTCCACGCCCGCCTCGGCAAAGTACAAGAACGCCTGCGCGGTGAGCAGCTCAAAGTAGCTGGGAAGCTGCGGCAGTTTGCCGCCAAGCACCAGCGCCTGGGCCGCATCATGCACGAGGAAAAACGTCCGCGCAAAGTCATCGTCGGCAATCTCGGCGCGATTAAGCCGGATGCGTTCGTTCGCGCGCTCCAGGTGCGGCGATGTGTAGAGCCCGGTGCGGACTCCGGCTGCCGTCAAAATCGAGGCGAGCGTAGACGCCGTCGAACCCTTGCCGTTGGTGCCGGCAATCAACACCGCAGGAAAGCGCCTCTGCGGATCGCCCAAAGCGTCGAGCAGAATCCGAATCTCGTTCAGCGAGAATTTGCGCCGCGGCTGCCCCGGCCGCGCATACAGCTCCGGCGCCATGGCATTCAGTTGTTCGATAGCGGCCGCGTAGGACATGGATAGTTCAGTATAAAAGCCGCGCGCCGCACGCGGGCAGCATGATCATATCCTGATCCAGTCCCCTTGGAGCTTCGAAGAGGGCAGGAGCGGCGCCCTGCTCATCGCTATTCCGCAAAACCCGTCCGTGCCTGAATTTTCCGTGCCCCATCCTTGCGATTTTTTCCCGGCGCAAGGGTGGGAAAGCACGGACCACGCCAAGCGTGATGTTCGTATCGCCGCTCAATTCGCCGAAGGGCGCTCTGCCTGATCGACGACCAGCGCCTGGACGGGGCCGCGCGTCGCCTCCAGCCTCAATCCAAGCTGCTGCTGAATCGCGGTAAAGAAAGGCGCGGCCGGTGCGTTGCTGGGCGCCACCGGCACCTCGCCGCCAAACTGCGTCTCGTCGGGGGCCCATTCGAGATCGAAGTCGAATCTTCCCGCGAGGCCGGTCCGGTCCACCACCGGCCGGTCCAGCACCGCCCGCTGCAGCAGCTCCGCAAACTCGCCCATGGTCGCGTTCCGCGCCGGCAGCTTGATGTGATCGGGATAGACGGTGCTGATCAACGCTGATGGATCGCTCGCCGCGGCCGCGCTCCGCATCAGCCCCGGAGCAGACGCCGATCCGGACCCCGATCCGTATTTGGGGCCGTCCTTCACCGCCTCCAAGGCATAGATCGAGAACTCCTTCGATTCCCGATGAAAGGTCAGCGCGAACCGGTCGGCCAGCAGGTTCCGCAGCATCGCCATCTGCTCATCCCGGCTTGGCCTGGTTGCCCCCGGCGTCAGCGCGAGAATGTCGTAGTGGTCGGAGTCGATCCAGGCCGGGCCGCCGGAGATGACCTTCGGGCTAAGGTTGTAGGCCGCGGCAATCAGCAGCTTGAGCGTGTAAAACTTCCCCACAAACCGGTTGGTGCCCTGCATGATCAGGTAGCGGCCCTTCTGGGCATCGGGCTCGACCGGCTTGATCGTCGCCACTTCAAACGCCGGCCCAACAGTCGATTTTGAATCAGCAGGAGCATTCGACGGAGCCTGCGCGAGCAAAGGGAAAGCCGCAAGAATAAGGGCCGCAATCGCAATCCGTTGAGCCATGGCGTTCAACCGCACCCCCATCCCATCCACAGGGCGCATGCCATTCGCAAGGCATATAGCACGGCACATAGACGTACGGCCATCTTCTCACAGGTTTGCTCTACTCCCGCAGCAGCAGTTCGAGCGCCCGGCGCGCGTTCTGCAGGCACTCCCGTGCTTCGTCTTCCGAAAGCAAGCCCTGGTGCACGGCCTTTCTGCCGGTGTCATTCACTTTGTTCGCCACGCGCGGAAAATCCGCATCGATCCCGGTCAGTTTGAGATTGTTGTTCACTTCGTGCAGCAGGTTACCGAGAGTCGCCGTGTTCCGATAGCGCGTCTGCACCAGCTTCGCCAGGCCTTCCGGCAGCCTCTGCTTCAGGGCCTCTTCCAGCACCGAGCGGCACATCACCGCACAGGCCGTGAATAGTCCGAGGAAATAGCAACGCGTCGCCTCATCCAGATAGCGGTCAGCCTCCTCGGAACAAGCCGCCGCCACCACGCACTCGCGCAGATGCGTGGCGCGCACCACGGCCGGCTCAATCAGCTCCAGTTGTTCCATGGCGAAGGCTGCGCGCAACAGGTCGTTCTGCTGCGCATCGAGAGCCCGCTGAATCTCCTGCCATAGCGGCGTCTCTCCGCTAGCCGATCGGCGCTGCAGACGCGTCAGTTGCGTCAGCCGTTGCCGCGCGTGATGGATGAATCCCTGCCGCATCTCCTGCGCCAGATTCTTCCAGCCCGCGACAAAGCCGCCGGGGTCGCACTGGTAACGCGCCAACAACTCGTCGTACACAACCTCGGGCAGCACATCGCGCAGTTCCGCGAAGCGTCCGGTCCGCGCCAGCTCGGAAATCGCTTCGCAGAATTCTTTCCCCGGCGCGCCCTCCATCGACATCTGCTCCAGAGCGCTTTCCAGCCTCGCAATCTCAATCGCCACCAACAGGCTCCCGTGCTTCGTCCAAAGTTTACGGGCACGCCAGCCGTTTCCTGGGGCTCAATCCAGCCTCCGATGGAATGTTGTGCTGGTTTGGGAAGCCCTTCGCACCAACTTTCCCGACCGGAGACCGTCCGCAAATCCGGCTGAGAGAGCCCGCCCAGGAAACGATACGTGCCATGCCGATTGTGGATATCCAGCCATCGTTAAGTTATTGATATCCTTTTATATAGGCAGAGTTTTCACATATTTCAGCTGTCTTCCACAGAGCTTTCCATCGTCCCTGTGGGAGCCGTGGGAAATACAGGTACAGTAGCGCTTCCCATCATCCTGTTTTCCAAATCTCCTCAAATCCACAAACCGGATTTAGAAAATCGGCCCCCATCCCAACTCCCCCGCCTGCAGCCACTTCCCCCGGTTCTCCACTTTTCCGGTGTCCCTACGGGAACTACTAGCTCTTTTCTATTCTCTTAAACACAAAATCACCGTCCCTCGCGATCGCCTGCGCCCATGAGTCCGGCAGGAGGCCACGCCGGCAATCCGGCTCGACTTCGGGCCGCGGCTCAGGCCAGGGTTCGACCCCAGCTTGCCGAAATCCCGGGAATCCAGAGAAACCACCTGTTTTTCCACGCACCTCAAAACAAAGAGATGAATACAATCAAGAGGAACAAAAGACAGCCGTTTTCGCGGCCCCAAAGTGTTATAGAGTGGGGCCAGAGCAGAAATCAGGCTTCTGGAGCGAGGGTGGGCGTATGCCGATTGTCGAAACTGAGATAGAGAAGCCGGCCGCGCAGGGGGCAGCGATGGAGATAACCGTAAGCCGCCAGGACCTGGTGAGGGAACTCACGGCCACGCAGAGCGTCGTCGAGCGCAAGACCACCATCCCGATCCTGTCCAACTTTCTCCTCGAGGCCGATGAGGACCGGCTCAATATCACGGCCACCGATCTCGATCAGGCTATCCGCACCAGCGCGCCCGTCAAGGTGAAAAAGCCCGGCTCCTGCACCGTCCCCGCGCGCAAGCTCTACGACTACATCAAGCTCCTGCCGGACGGCGAAATCTCCATCAAGCTGCTTGAGAACCACTGGGTGCAGATTCGCAGCGGCCGCTCCAACACCAAGATCGTCGGCATGGCCCGCGCCAACTACCCGCAGGTCCCTGAGTTCCCGGCCATCGCCGCCACCAGCATCTCGCTCGCCGCGCTCAAGAGCCTCATCGCCCGCACCATCTTCGCCATCTCTAACGAGGAGTCGCGCTATACGCTGAACGGGGCGCTGCTGGTCGTCAAAGCGGAATCGCTGGCCATGGTCGCGACCGACGGCCACCGGCTCTCGTTTGTCGAGAAGCCCAACGAAACTCTCGAAGGCATCAGCGGCGAGAAGCGCGTGCTGATTCCACGCAAGGCTCTCCAGGAGCTGCAGCAGCTTCTAGCCAACACCGATGCGGACAAGATTGACTTCGCGGATGACGAGCACACGCTCTTCTTCCGCGTCGGTCATCGCACGCTCAGCACGCGCAAGCTCACCGGCCAGTTCCCGAACTTTGAAGCCGTCATGCCCCGCGACAACACCAAATTCGCCGTCGTCCGCTCCAGCGAGCTCTCAGCGGCAATCCAGCGCGTTGCCCAGTTCGCCGATGAGCGCTCCGGCGCCATCCGCCTGCGCCTCGAAGGCAATGAGCTCAAGATCAGCGCCAACTCCACTGAATCCGGCGAGAGCGAGGACACCATCGATACGCCTTACTCCAGCGACCCGATCATGGTTGGTTTCAACTCGGTGTATATTTTGGATTTTCTGAAGGCCCTCAATAATGAGGGCGAGGTCCGTCTCGAGTTCAAGGACTCCCAGTCCGCCGGCCAGATGCGCCCCGAAGACCCGGATGCAGAGTACAAGTACCGCTACGTGCTGATGCCGATGCGGATCTGAGCGCCGCGTAAAGTCGCCGAAGCATTCTGTCCAGTTTTAGCGGCTATCCGCTACAACCATAATGCCGTTGTTATCTTGAGCGCAGCGTAGCGGAGTCGAAAGATCTGCGGTTGTCTTTCGGTCACCGCGCAAACTCGCCTATACATCCTGTCCGAATAGCCGGTTATTCCGTAGTAACCAAGAAAAAGCATGCTCGTCTTGCTGGTGTATCCTTCTCGCATTCCACTCGCAGGCTTGCGTCCTTCGCACTCCTAAGGAGGGGCGAGGAAAAGGAGTTCTCTGTGATGAGGATGGGGCAGATTGGGCGCGAATTCCATGATTGGGGGAAGGCATTGCCTGGGTTTACATGTTGTGCCGCCGGAGCGATTGCTTTGTTGCTTGCAGGGAACGCGGCATGCGCGAACACGCAGGCTACGGCGCTCGCATCACAGACGGCTGCACCGGCGGCGGCGACACAGCCATCGACTCCGGCTTCTTCAACGGACATTGTCGGCGGATGGCAGGGAACGCTGCACATTCCCAAGACAGACCAACATCCCCAGATCGACCTGCGGCTTGTTTTCAAGATTTCCAGGACCGACGCCGGGGCCTTCAAGGCCGTGTGGTACAGCATCGATCAGGGCGGTCAGCCCGCACCGATCGCCACCGTCAACTTTCAGGATGGTGTGCTGAAGTTCACGGTCACGGTGGTCCCGCGCAGCTATGAAGGCAAGATGTCCGAGGACGGCAAGTCCATTGCGGGGACCTGGATGGAAGACACGACGCCGATCGCGCTAGTTCTGGAGCGGACCACGCCCGATACGGCGTGGCCGATTCCGGAGCCGCCGAAGCCGATGGCGGCGGATGCGAATCCCTCATTTGAAGTTGCGACGATCAAGCCGAGTCAGCCCGATCGTCCGGGCCGTGCATTTCTATGGCGCGGCGATCGATTCATCACGATCAACACAACACTCATGTCTATTATCAGCTTTGCCTACGACATGCAGCAGAAGCAGGTCGTCGGCGGGCCGGACTGGATGGACTCAGAAAAAGTCGATATCGAAGCCAAGCCGGATACTCCGGGGATCCCAAGTAGAGAGCAGTTGCGGGTTATGGTGACGAAGCTGCTTGCGGATCGCTTCCAGCTCAAGTTTCACAACGACAAGAGGGAGCTGCCGGCATACGTATTAACGGCCGGGAAAACCGCACCGAAGATGACCAAGGACGACACAAATCCGAACGGACTTCCTGGATTGTTCTTCCGTCAGCTTGGCGACCTGAATGTGCGCAACGCGACCATGGGAGACTTTGTGCATCTGATGCAGTCGGCCGTGCTCGACCGCCCAGTCGTGGATCAAACGGGCCTCGCGGGCAAGTGGGATTTTGAGTTGAAGTGGACACCCGACGATTCGCAATTTGGCGGGATGGGGATGCGGCCTCCGCCGCCGAGCGATGCCGCGGACGCACCTCCGCCGCTGTTCACTGCTATTCAGGAGCAGATTGGATTGAAGCTGGAATCCGGAAAAGCGCAGGTAGACGTGATGGTGATCGACCACGTGGAGCACCCTTCTCCAAATTAGCGATCGTTGAGTGAATGAAGAGACGCGCGGGATACTGCGTCCTGGTCGGATGGTCGCCGATTCGGAAATAACCATTTCGCTAACATCGCTAACACCGATGGTCACGCAAAACTAATGAAGCCCTGCGTCGCCGCAGGGCTCTATTGCATCCAGATTGTCTTTGGTTGGGGCTTACGCCGCCGCCGGCGTCTTCATGAACTCCAGCGCGCGCACCAGGTAAGCCTTCAGATCCCTGCGGTGCACTACGGCATCCAGAAATCCCTTCTCCAGCAGAAACTCCGAGCGTTGAAATCCCTCGGGCAGCTTCTGGCGAATGGTCTGCTCGATCACCCGCGGCCCGGCGAAGCCGATCAGCGCGCCCGGCTCGGCGATGTTCAGGTCGCCCAGCATCGCGAAGCTCGCCGTCACGCCGCCTGTCGTAGGATCCGTCAGAACGCAGATGTACGGCACCTTGGCGTCGTCCAGTTGTCCCAGCGCGGTAGAGATCTTGGCCATCTGCATCAGGCTCACCACGCCTTCCATCATGCGCGCGCCGCCTGAAGCGGATACCACGATCAGCGGCTTGCGCGACTCGCGCGCCCGGTCCACGGCCCGCGCAATCGTCTCGCCGACGACAGCGCCCATTGATCCGCCGATGAACCCATACTCCATCGCGCTCAGCACAACCTCGTGCGGCCCGAGCCGGCCCAGGGCATTCAGGATGGCGTCATTCAGCCCGGTCTGCTCTTGCGCTTTGCGCAGTCGCTGCTTGTAGGGCTTCACGTCTGTAAAGTTTAGCGGGTCGGTCGAGCGAAGGCCGCCATCCACCACCTCGTAGCCCGGCTCCAGCAGCAGCTCGACCCGCTGCCGCGCGCCGATTTTGAAGTGGTGCTGGCACTTCGGGCAGACGTGCAGATTCTCTTCCAGGTCGCGCTTCCAGATTGTCGCCCGGCATCCCGGACACTTGGTCCACAACCCTTCCGTGCGCACCTTTCGCTCGCCCCCGTCAGGGCCGTTGTCGGAACCCTCATTGCCGGCGGCGGGGAAATCGCCGTTCTCACGCTTGAACCAGGACATACCGAACCCCATTGTATATGGATGCCGCCGTCGCCGCCGGTCAGCCCTTCTGCGCCTGTGGCGCTCCGCCTCTCAGATACGCGTCATCCCCATCGACCCAGTCCTGGCGCGGCGGGGTGAAGATATCGAGCGCGATCGAGTCTTCCAGCGCAAAAACCTCGTGGGGCGCGTCCGGAGGGATGCACAGGATCTCGCCCGCCTGCACCGTCACCCGTTTTTCTTCGAGCACAAACTCGAGCGCTCCCGCTATCACGTGGCAGACCTGCTCGTTCACGTGATGATGCAGCGGAACATGCGCGCCCTTCTTCAGCACAATCCGCGCCAGTGTCGTTTGGACTCCGGTCAGATATTGCCGCGTCACCAGCGGGTTCATCGATTCGGGCTGAATTTCGCTCCAGCGAAAAAGCATGCTCGCCGCCACAGTTTCCTCCTTGGTTCCCGCATCGTTCAATCATCCGTTCATCGTGCAATCATCCGTTCATCGCTCAATGATCCGTTCACTGATGCGGGCCTTAGTGTCCTGAGTGATACGGATGCCCAGCAAGAATGGCCGTAGCCCGATAGATCTGTTCCGCCATGACCAGCCGCGCCAGTGCATGCGCCAGCGTCATCTGCCCCAATGAAAGCAGAAACTGCGCCCGCGAGCGCGCCTCGTCGCTCCAGCCATCGGCGGGGCCAATCGCAAAGACGACATGCTGTGTCCCTTCATCGCGCCTTGCGGCGATCCATTGGGCGAGCGCCTCCGAGGTCATCTGCCGGCCTCGCGAGTCCAGCAGCACAGCCACCGCGGGCGTACGTCCCCGCCGCCGGTCGAGCCACTCCAGCAGAGCCTTCTCGGTGCGAAATCCCTCCGTCTTGCAGGCCATCTCGCTGCGCCGCGCCGAACACCGCTCGACATACTCCTGAATCAGCGCCTCGTATCGGTCCTTTGCCGAAGGCCGGGCGCCGACATAACCGAGCGTCAGTTGCATGGCAAGGAGAATAACGCAACCCGCCGATCGAGAAGGAGGAATGCCCAAAATGATCCCCCAAGAAGCAGAGAGCAAACCATTTTTGGAATATAGACATCAATATCTACACAAAACCATATTTTCTCTTGTGCCCCAATCTCACTCAATTGTTAATAACGTGTTTAATTTGTGCCGACTAAAGCGTCCAAAAGAGCGGTTCCGGGAATGGCACTGTTCATGCAATAGTGCTACCGCAACACGCCTACAGCTAGCCCCGGCTTTGCACGAGCAAGCGCTCAATTCCTTTGTAGAGCGAGTGAAGGGATCGAGGGGTAGGCTGACGAGGTTCTACTGTCCTGATGCTTGGTTCATATCTCGGCTCGTGGATCGGCTCACGTTCCACCAAGACGGCCGCAATCAGCAAGAACAAGCTCCTGCTCGACCATCCATCCGCTCACTCTGGAGGAACGACGATGCGATTTTTTAAGCTGCACATTCCAACCCTGGCCGTTTTGCTGGCCGTTGCGTGTTGCTGTACGGTGCTTCCCGTCCAGCAATCCGCTCTTGCCCAGGAAACTACCGGAGGCCTGCAGGGTACGGTGAAGGATCCGTCCGGCGCCGTTGTGCCCAGGGCGACAGTTACGGCTACAACGCCGACGCTGGTCGGCGCCAAGGTCACAGAGTCAGACGCGGCCGGCTACTACCACTTTTCAAACCTGCCCGCCGGCACTTACACAATCAAGGCTGAGGAGAAGGGGTTCGAGACGCTCAAACGCGAGGGCCTGGTGATCGAGGTCGGCCACCTGCCCACCGTCGATTTGACCATGCAGATCGGCCAAGTGAGCACGGTGGTTGAAGTAAACGAGAATGAAGCGCCGCTGATCGATGAAACCACGACCACGACGCTCACGAATATCCCGCAAGAGGCGCTGCAGAATCTGCCACACGGCACGTCTTTCCAATCGGTGATTCAGTTTGCGCCCGCGGCCCGCCAGGAGCCCTTGATGGGCATGTCCGAGTACAGCAACGGCAATGGCAACGGCGCGACCTCGCCGGGCAATGGCTCGAACGGCGGCGCCTTCGGCTTCTCCATCGGCGGCGGCTCGGACTCCGAGAACTCCTACCTGGTCGAAGGCCAGGAGACGGCCGACATCATCGGCGGCTTTTCCCATACCAACGTTCCGATGGACTTCATCTCGGAAGTGCAGATGAAGACATCAGGCGTCGATGCCCAATACGGCGGCGCGATGGGCGGTGTGGTCAACGTGATCCTGGACAAGGGCACCGACCATTGGCATGGCACTCTATTCACCCTATTTCAGGATGGTGCGATGAACGGTTCACCGGCCATCAGGTTGCGCTATGATCCCACATCCGCCGGTACGCCCACCGCGTGGGGTCAACTCGACCCCGCCGCGCAGGCCTACCAGCCGATTCGGCCCAAGACCAGCGACCTGTTCCCAGGGTTCACCGCGGGTGGTCCACTCATCGGCCTCCTTCCTAGCTTATTCAAGGTCTCGGATTCCGCGTACGGCGGTCTTGCAAAGCGCATCTTCTTCTTTGGCGGATACAACCCCGACTTCAACGCCTACGAAAGAACGTTGAACTACGGCCCCTACGGCGGCAAAATACCCTTCAGCCAGAACACGCACACTGACTACGCCTACGCCCGCCTCGATGCAGAGGTCAGCTCCAGGGTTCGGCTCTTCGCCTCATGGCTGGCTCAGGATCAGAAGCAGTGGGGCGAGTCGATCCCCCTTCCCGACTCGGTCCAGGGGTATTACAACCCAGTCACGGATTGCTCCGGGGTCGGCTCGAATTTGACATGCGGCGGCAACTTTATCAATCCTTCCACTTACTCGCACACTTTTGGATACGCGGCGCCCAACACAACCATGAATTTTGGCGCGGATTACACGATTAGCAACAACATCGTATCGACGACGCGCTTTGGATACTTCTTTGAGAACTACCACGACATCGGCTATCCGACCGGCGGTGTGTTCTACGAATTCGATACCAACGGGACCACTGCAACGGACACCAACGGAACCCCGATTGCTACGTCGGCGCCTGCGCTGGCCGAGAGCAACGGCTTCGTTTCGGGCGCTCTCAGCCAGAACTTCACCCACTTCAACGCCAGCAAGGCTACGCAGTTCGATGAAGGCATTGCCTGGTTCCACAGCGGCAGGGGTGGAACGCACAATGTGATGTTCGGCTATCAATTGCATCGCAATTACAACAGCATCAACCAGGGCTACAGCGAGCCGGACGTCCAGATTTACCCCGGCACCACTCAACCCTATACGCCCAACGATCCCAATGTCGGCATCAAGAATTGCGCCGCCGTTGAGGCAATCACCCACTACTCCAGTTGCAATGGCACCTACGGCAACGTCATAGTCAACGACTACGGCACCACCGGCGTCGCAAGTGCCCTGAACCATGGATTCTACGTTCAGGACGCGTGGACGATTGGACGGGGCCTCACTGTGAACGCCGGTCTGCGCATCGAGCGTGAGTACCTGCCGGCCGAGAACCAACCTTCTACGCAGAAGTTCACCAAGCCGATCGACTTTGGTTGGGGATCGAAGATCGCTCCCCGTGTCGGTGCGGCCTGGGACGTCTTCCAGAACGGGAAGGTGAAGCTCTTTGGCGGCTACGGCAAATATTTCGACCAGATGAAATTGAACCTGGCCATCGGCTCCTACGGTGGCGAGGTCTGGGAGCAGTGCAATGAAGCGCTGATGGAGCCCACCTATACAAACATCGATCCGGCCTTTAACAGCACAGGCGCGTACTGCGTCGGCACCACTACCAGCGCAACGGTGAACTGGGCAAGCGGCGGGCAACCGACGGGCTTGACGTTCCTGGAGAGCCTCAACGAGCGCGCCAACCCCACCACATGCTCCACATGCACCGAGACGGAAGAAGGCACGGCGCCGGGCCTCAAGCCTTATGCGCAGCACAACACCAGCTTTGGTGTGGATTATCTGATCCGGCCGAATCTTGCCTTTGAAGCGAGGTGGGACCGGAGACGTCTCGATTCCGCCATTGAGGACGCGGCCATTTACAACCCCGCGGTGGGCGAAACCTTCGTGATCATCAATCCCGGCGAGGGTGTCGACACGACCTTCAACAGTTACTACAACTTCCTGTATGGAACGCCGGCGCCCTGCACGACTGCCGGACCCTGCCCTACGGCGCAAAAGCAGTCGCCTGCGGCGCGCAGCTACGACGGTCTTGAGTTCCGCCTGACGAAAAACATCAGCCAGCATTGGTCGGGAATGTTCTCCTACACGTGGAGCAACTTCCGCGGCAACTACTCGGGATTGACGAGCTCCGACCTAGGTGACGGCGGAGGCGGCCGAAATGCTCCGAACAACAGCCGCGCCTTCGATGAGCCGTATTTCCAATTCAATGCCAACGGCGGATCCTCCAGCGGCTTGTTGCCGACCGACCGGCCCAATGCGCTCAAGGGTTTCGCTTACTACGATCTGCCGTGGGCCAGAAAGTTCGTGACCGACTTTGGCATCACGCAGTTTGCCTACACCGGAACGCCGCTCACCAGCGAGCTCGATGTAGGTTACAACCAACCCAATGGGGATTTGCCGGTGTTCCCGGTTGATATTGTCAACCGTGGAAAGTGGATTGACGTGACGCAGAATGCCACCACAGGCGTGATTACCGCCAGTGCACCTTACACCAAGCGCACGCCGTGGTATACCGATACCGACTTCAACCTCAAACAGAGCTACAAGCTGGGCGAAGTGAGTTCCCTATCCTTCGATGCGACCTTCACCAACGTGCTCAACCAGCATAGGATAGTTTCGAATTGGGAGGAGATCGACTCGACCAATAAAGCAAATAATTTCATTGAGCCAGGTGGGTTTAACATCACAAAGGGCCTGCCCTTCTACGCCGCAGCCACGAGCCCGTACAACTACCTCGCCGAGATGAACACCGGCTCGCTCAACGGCACTCGCACTGGCCCGATTACGATCGATAGCCAATACGGCAAGACTTTCGCATACCAGGTGCCAAGAAACATCATCCTCGGGGCTCACATCACGTTCTAACTT
The DNA here is from genome assembly GCA_036490385.1 of Occallatibacter sp. Taxonomy (GTDB): domain Bacteria; phylum Acidobacteriota; class Terriglobia; order Terriglobales; family Acidobacteriaceae; genus Telmatobacter. The sequence continues at coordinate 52,246 of DASXDX010000008.1, read as the reverse complement.
CAAACAGGCTGCAAAAACACAATGGGGACCCGGAATCGGGTCCCCGTTGCTTTTTCCTGCTGCTGAAATAATCGGCGGCTTGAAAAACTCTGCGCTCGACCGTTCAGCGTGAGCGGCGGGTCTTTTTCGCGGAGGGTCGTGCGGGTCCCTCCTTCGCAGCCGCAACTTTCCGGAGCGCAGCGGCTTTCTTTGCGGTTGCCGCGCGCTTTGCGGGCATCTTTGTCTTTGTTGCTGGCTTCGCCGCGGACTTTGCCGGAGCGATTTGCCGCTTGATTGGAGTTTTGGTGCGCGCGGAGCGGGTCTTTTCCTTGAGCTCGGACTTCAGCTCCTCGTCAAACTCCGCCGGCGTGAGCGGGCGCGCGGACTTGCGCAACCGCTCGATGTCGTAAAAGGCGCGCCGCTCGGCCAGAAACACGTGCACCACGAAATCCACGTAGTCGAGCAGAATCCACTCGCCCTGCCGGCGGCCCTCTACCGAGTGGGCGTAGGCGCCAAATTCGCGCTTGAGCCGCAGCTCGATCTCGTCGGCAATGGCAACGGCCTGCCGGTCGTTGGTGGCCGAAGTGACCAGGAAGAAGTCGGAAAGCCCGGAATCGATCGGGTCAAGTTCCAGGATGCGTGTGTCCTGGCCTTTTTTGTCTTCACAAACCGCGGCCGCGGCCTGGACCAGAATGCGGGTTTGCGGGGCGATGCGCTGCTGTTCGTGCGCTGATATTGGGTTCATGCGTCGGGAAAGCTCTCCAATCCTCATCCTAGCGCTTCGAGGGCGCGCCGTAAATCACCGGTAGAGCCCGTGTTCCTCGACGTACCTCGCCACGGCGTCCGGCAGCCAGGCGAGGGCCTCGGCGGCGCCGGCCGCCGGGCGAGGCAGCTCCTGAATCCGAAGCAGTTCCCGAATCCGAAGCAGTTCCCGAATCTCGGAGGCGCTGATCCGGATATCGAGCCCCGGCAGCAGATAAAAATTCGCGGCTTCACCGGCTTCGTTCCTGAGCAGGAATTCCCTCACCTCCACGCCCCCCGGCGCCGGATTTCCTCCATCCACAGCCTCCATCTCCAATCCTCGCGGCAGCGCGGCCTTCACACCCTGCAACGACTGCCCGGGCCGTGAGGCAACAATCAACGGCGCTGCAAAGGGAATCTCCGCCGCGCGATGCCAGTGCCGCAGGCTGAAAAACGAGTCCGCGCCCATCAAGAGAAAGAGCGCGCTGCCGGCCAGTTTCTGGTGCAGGCGCTCCAGCGTCTCCAGCGTGTAATTCGGCCCTCCGGAGGCCATGGGCGCGTCGGCCAGCGAAATCTCGAAACCTGGTTCTCCGGCAATCGCGAGCCGCGTCATTGCGAGCCGGTCTTCAAAGCCGGCCGTTGCGCCTTGAGCCTTGAGCGGCTGCGCGCCCACCGGGGCAAACAGCACCGTATCCAGGCCAAGCGCGGTTTGCGCGGCGCGCGCCACGGCCAGGTGCCCCAGATGCGGCGGATCGAAACTTCCGCCGAAGAACGCGATCCGGCGTCCACTGGCTCCTTTGAGCGACTCCTGGGTCCCTTCTGTGAGCGTCTTCCGGGTCATAAATTCATCCTAAAGCGTTCATGCCAGATCGTTGTCCCGGGCAAGTGGCCCTCGGCACGCATCCTGCCCCTGCTTCGGTAAAATCGTGGGATGCGTTATGTAATTCTCGTTCTCGCCCTTGCCGGTGCGGTCGTTGCAGCCATGGCTCTCCGCGTGCATTACGACACCGGCACGGAGCCGTGTTCCATCAATGCACACTGGGACTGCGGCATCGTCAACCACAGTTCCTTTGCTGTCATCGGACATGTGCCCGTGGCGGCCATCGGCATCGTCGGCTATCTGCTGCTGGCCGGCTTCGGTTTCGCGCGCTGGCGCTTCGCCACATTCCTCGCCGCCGCCGCCGGATTTCTCTTCGCCTTCCGGCTCTCGATGATTGAGCAGTACGGGCTCGGAGTCTGGTGTCTCTACTGCGCCGCCTCGCAGGCGATCGTGACCCTCATCCTGCTGCTCAGTCTCGTGTGGTTCGCGACAGAATACTTTGCCCTGAAGCGCAATGCGCGCAGGTTCTGAATTCCTCTCTTCACCGCGTTGATAAACTTGAAACAGACGATGTTCAAGACCCGATACGCGCGCTGGATGTACGAGTGGGAGACGCGGCTGACCACGCGCGACGAAAATCGCGTGGTGCGCCCGCTCGAGTGGGGCTTTGAGTGGATCGCGCCTTTTCTCGAATCCCACGGCTTCGCCTCCATCCTCCCAAATCCCGAAGCCGTTCGCGACGAGGCCGCCGCCGAAGCGGCGATGGTCCGCATCAACCAGCTTCTCATCCGCCATAGCGACCAGTTCTTCGGCTACCGGCGCCCCACGGACTTCCGCCTTGAGGAGCGCTATCCCGAGCTCTTTCCCACCAACGTGCGCCCGGAGACCCTGGCCCACGATGCCGCGCTCCGCCAGCAGGTCGCCGACGGAAAGGCGAGCAAAACGCAATTTCTTCGTTTTACCTCGCCCGAGCGCACGCCGCATCCCGAAAACGATCTCGTCAACGCCCGCTGGTATCCTGCGCCGGCCCACAAAGATCCCGCGCGCCCCAAGCAGGCCATCGTTGTGCTGCCGCAATGGAACGCCGATGCCTTCAGTCACAACGCGCTCTGCGCGCTCTTCAATCGCATGGGCGTTTCGGCACTACGCCTCTCCAAGCCCTACCACGACATTCGCCGCCCCGCGGAGCTCGAACGCTCCGATTTCGCCGTGAGCGCCAACATCGGCCGCACCCTCTCCGCCTGCCGCCAGGCCGTCGTCGATATCCGCTGCTGTCTCGACTGGCTTGAGGATCAGGGCTATGAGCACTTCGGCGTTCTCGGCACCAGCCTCGGCTCCTGTTACGCCTTCCTGGCCAGCGCCCACGATGCCCGCCTGCGCGTGAACGCCTTCAACCACGCGTCCACGGCGTTTGGAGATGTCGTTTGGGCCGGCCAGAGCACGCGTCACATCCGCCAGGCGCTCGAGCAGGCCGGCCTCACGCAGCAGCGCCTGTGCGCCCTCTGGTCTGCCATCAGCCCGGTCAGCTATTTCCCGCAGTTCCTGGGCCCCGACGGCCACGCCGCCGGCAAAAACAGTCTGCTCGTTTACGCCAACTACGACCTCACGTTTCCCCGCGAATACTCGCTCCAGGTCGTCGACGCCTTCCGCCAGCACGGCGTCCGCTTCGAGCCCCGCGTGCTGCCCTGCGGCCACTACACCACCGGCGAAACGCCCTATAAATACATTGATGGCTGGTACGTGGGCTGGTTCGTCTATCGCGCCTTCAAAGAGCTGCGCACCGAAAAAATGCAGATGAGCGCGGTGGCCCCAATCCACAACGAAAGCGAAACTCAAGAAGTTTCAAGCTAAAGCGTTTCGGAATACATGTGGGCTTTTTGACAGCTGTGAAAGGTGGCTTTTCCAGGTGAAAATGCTACTCGGGTGCGTGCCTTCGGTCTACAGCAATTCCAAAAAATGCGATAGAAGCCGCGCCCCGATACAAAACTGATTTTGAGAACAGCCTCTCGTCAAAACAACCTCTGGTGTTCGCCGCGTGCGGGATGTATAGTCCTCCCCATCTAGAGCGTTTTCGATTCACCTCTCGACGTTTGGAGATGGTGCCGGATGGCTTTCTCTTGAGGAGAAGGCCACTCGGCATCGCGTGTTTCTGTAAAGAGCGGAATCGAAGACGCCGTACCCGGAGGCACGCGCGCCATGTTTGGTTCCGACATTCTGGACATCGTCATCGGGATGGTGTTTATTTTTCTGCTGCTCAGCCTGGTGTGCTCGGCGTTGAAGGAGTTCCTGGAAGCGCTGGCGAAGAATCGGGCCCGCGATTTGGAGCGCGGCATCCGCGAGCTGATCGGCGACCCGCAGAACACGACCGACTTCGTCGAGAAGATCTATAACCACGGGCTGGTCAATTCGCTCTTCAAGGGCTGCTACACGCCGGGCAAGAAAAGCAACCTGCCTTCTTATATTCCGTCGGCCAACTTCGCGCTGGCGGTGATCGATCTGATCAAGAACCCGCCGCCCACGGGCATCAAGCTGCCGGACAACGTGAAGAAGGCATACGCGGTGTATGCGGCGCAGGCGGCGGGCGACGAGGCCAAGCTGCAGGCCGGCCTGGAAGACTGGTTCAACAGCGGCATGGACCGCGTTTCCGGCTGGTACAAGCGCCGCGCACAGTGGATCCTGGTGGGGCTGGGCCTGGTGATCGCGATCGCGCTCAACGCCGACGCCGTGCTGATTGCCAGCAGGCTCTCGAACGACGCCAGCCTGCGCAAGGGGTTGGTGGCCCTGGCGCAGGCGCACGCCAATCAGCCCGGCGGCCAGCCCGCCAATCAACAGACCAGCAGCCAACCCAGCAATCAACCTGGCAACCAGGCGCCGGCCGCTGTGCCGGCCGCGGCGCCACCGGCCAATGCGGTCGCGCTCAACGCCGATCCCGCCCCATCGCCCGCCGCCAGCGCGGACCAGGTTCGAGAGGAGGTTTCCCAGCTTGGCAGCATCGGGTTGCCGATCGGCTGGCAGTCGAAGCGCGCTGCCGGCGTTTCGACGGAAGGCCGGCTGAAGGGCGCGCTGCACGCCACGCTCGATGCGATCAAGGACCATAGCGTCGGCTGGCTGCTGACGGCCATCGCCATCTCGATGGGCGCGCCATTCTGGTTCAACCTGCTGAATACGATCGTCCGCTCGACGACGAAGCCGGATGCGGCCAAGTCCTGAAGCTGGCCGCGGCGCAGTGGCGGGCGATACAGCGCTGCGGGGCTCATTGCAGCACGTTTGTTTTTGCGTAGGGGTTGGCTAGTTTGCCGGAATCTTCTCGTTGGCTGCGGAATCCATAGAGGCGCATCCTATTTTTTGAGGAGTGGGCGGAGCTATGGGCATCACGGCCAGTGAAGTGGACAAGATCAAGCAGGCGATTCCGGCGCCGGGGGTGTTGCCGATTATCCACCAGCGGTGGAGCGCACGGGCGTTTGCCGATAAGGACGTGCCGGCGGACGACCTGAAACGAGTGTTTGAGGCGGCGCGGTGGGCGCCTTCGTCCTTCAACGAGCAGCCTTGGCGGTATATCGTTGGGACGCGCGGAGAGGGGACGCGGGGGATGGAGACGCACCAGAAGATTCATGAGTCGCTGGTGGGGTTTAATCAGCAGTGGGCGGGGAAGGCTCCGGTGCTGATTCTGGGGGTGGCGAAGACCAGGTTCAGCCGCAACGACGCGCCGAATTCATATGCGGTGTATGACCTGGGCGCGGCTACCGCGTACATGGCGCTGCAGGCGGCGGCGTTGGGGCTGACGACGCACCAGATGGCGGGGTTTGACCGGGAGAAGGCGCGGAAGCTGCTCGCCGTTCCGGAGGGGTTCGAGTTCGGGTCGGTGATGGCGCTGGGGTACCAGGGCGAGCCGCAGACGCTGGGGAATGAAGAGCTGCGCAAGCGGGAGACGGAGCCGCGGCAGCGGAAACCGCTCCATGAGCTTGTGTATGCGAGTTGGGGGGAGCCGTTTCCGCTTGGCTGACAGCTGGCGGCTTTCAGTTGACAGTTCTTAGCTTCGAGTTGTCAGAGGGGAATCCTGGGTTCGTGCCGTCCCACCCTTTCGACAGGAATGAGTCGAACGGATGGGAAACGGGGCGGGCGTGCTCTCCCACCTTAGCCGCAAAAACAAGGACGCGGCGAAGGTGGGGCACCCAGGGGACGGCGGTCAGCTGACAGCTTTCAGTTGGCAGTTCTTAGTTTCGAGTTGTCAGAGGGGAATCCAGGGTTCGTGCTTTCCCACCCTTTCGACAGGAAAAAGTCGAAAGGATGGGGCACGGAGTTTACTGGTAGCTGCCTGCTGCCCACGGTAAAGTGGAGGTGGGAGGGGCGGCTTTTGGCGGTGAGGCCCACGACTTCTACGAATATGAGGAAACGGGCGTCGGCGGGGCGCGGGGCGCAGCGGGCGCAGCACACCCGGGAGCGCGGCGGGAGACGGGCGCGGCGCAGGCGGATGAGCTGGCGGACACGGGCCGTTCTGCTGACGATGCTGGCCGGGGTGGGGCTGTTCGCGTGGGGATACCTGGCGCGGCGGCTTGCTCCGCGGGGGAACACTTCACAAGCACAATTTGACGCGATCGTGGTGCTGGGCGATTCGGCGGATGCGGATGGGAATCCGACGCCGACGGAGCTGGCGCGGGTGACAGAGGCGGTGCGCGCGTATGAGCGCGGCGAGGCGGCGCACCTGATCTTTACGGGCGCGGCGGTGAAGAACCAGTATGTGGAGGCGCAGGTGATGGCGCGCACGGCAGAGGCGCAGGGGATTCCAGCGCCGGCGGTGGTGGTGGAACCGGAGGCGCGGGACACGATTGAGAATGCGTGCTACGCGGTGCGCCTAATGAAGGCGCACGGGTGGGGGTCGGCGGAGGTGGTGACGAGCGCGTGGCATGTGGAGCGCGCCGGGCTGATCTTCAGCCGGATGCCGATTGCCTGGCGCATGCTGCCGGCGCCGCCGCTGGAGCCGGAGGCGGGCTGGAATCGGGATGCGGTTGCGCTGCTCGAGACGCTGAAGACGGTGCGGTATCTGGTGTGGGCGCGTCCAATGGAACGATGCGAACCGTAATGGGTGGTGGGCGGAGTGCTGGTCTGGGGTGGGCTGGTCTGGGGTGGGATTGTGCCGTCCCACCCTTTCGACGGGAAAAAGTCGAAAGGGTGGGGCGCGTTGTCGGTGCTTGGGATGGTCTTGTAAGCTGGTTGGTGATGCGTCTCCCAGTACGGATTTATCCCTTTTTGATCGCCGCTGCCCTGGTTGTGTGCGGCGGCGTGAGTGTTTCAGCCCAAAACTCGAACAGCAGCAGCCAGACGAATCCGCCTGAGCCGACGAATACGCCGTACATCTCGATCGATCCACTGGCCAACGTGCGGTATGACAACCGGTGGGATCTGTCGCTGAGCCCGGCTTACGACCACATGAAGGCGGGACCGAACCTGCTGCAGGGCGCGAACCTGGGCGGGCTGGACTTCGAAGCCTCGATGTGGATGACGAAGCACTGGGCGGTGGAAGCGACGGACCGGACGTACGTGGGCACGAGCGGCACAGCGCCGAATGACCTGAACCTGAAGGGACCGTTCATTGCGGAATACTTCTTTGGCGCGGGGCCGGAGTGGCTGGGTCCGCACAACAAGCACGGCGCGCTGATTGCGCATGTGATGGCGGGCGGGGTTTATGGGAATTTCCAGCACGATCTGCTGGGCAAGCCGGCCTCGTTTGTGGGGTTTTACCCGAACCAGTTTGCGCCGGCGGTCATCATGGGCGGGCACTTCGACCTGAACCGCTCGGAACACTGGGTCTTCCGCATAACGCCGGACGCGGTGTGGACGCGCTACAGCATCAACTATCCACCGTCCACCACGGCGAATGACATCAACTTCGCCATCTCGGTGGGGCTGGAGTACAAGTTCACGAAGATCAAGCGGCACGGGCTCGCGCTTTTGAAGTAGGCCGGGTTTCACGCGCGCAAACACGCCCGCGGCGATCGCAGCCAACTGCTCTGGATGCAATGTCATCGATATAAGGGCTGGGCGCGGGGGATGGGCGTTCTGTGGTATTCTCCTGCGTTCGATCCGCTTGTGCGAAAGTGCCGTCAGAAAACCTGCTGTTCCGGATAGCGGCACTCCCCCGAAACGAGCGAGACCTTGGAGACAAGGATAGAGGCGGGAGTCCATGGACATGAAAGATACGCTGGGCGTGTTGCTGGCTGGCGGCGCAGGAGAACGGCTGTTCCCCCTGACGCGCGACCGCGCCAAACCGGCCGTGCCGTTCGGGGGCCATTACCGGATCATCGACATCACCCTTTCGAACTGCATCAACTCAGGATTGCGGCGCGTGTATGTGCTGACGCAATACAAGGCGCTGAGCCTGAACCGGCATATCCGCGAAGGCTGGTCGGGTATTGTGGCCCAGGAGCTGGGCGAGTTTTTTGAGCTGATGCCGCCCATGCAGCGGACCGGCGCGAACTGGTATATGGGCACGGCCGATGCGGTGTACCAGAATATTTATTCGATCGGCAGCGAGCAGCCGCAGCACGTGATCATTCTCTCCGGCGACCATATTTACAAGATGGACTATAGCCGGATGCTGGCGCATCATCGCGATACCAATGCCGAGGTTACGCTGGCCACGCTGCCGATTGCGCCCGACGAGGTTTCGCGATTCGGCGTGGTTGAGGTGAGCCCGAGCGGCGAAGTGGTGGGGTTCCAGGAGAAGCCGGCATCGACGAGCATCCGCTCGCCGTTCAATCCGAGTGCGGTGGATGCCTCGATGGGGATTTACATCTTCAACACCGAGGCGCTGATCAAGGCACTGATCGCGGATGCGGACGATCCGGACTCGAAGCACGACTTCGGCCACAACATCCTGCCGAATATGCTGGGCAAGAAAAAGATGGTGGCCTACAGCTTCGTGGACGAGAACAAGAAGCAGGCGCTCTACTGGCGCGACGTGGGCACTCTGGACGCCTACTACGACGCCAACATGGATTTGTGCTCGGTGTCGCCGATCTTCAATTTGTACGACAAGAACTGGCCGATGCGCACACGCGTGCGGCAGTATCCTCCGGCCAAGTTCGTCTTCGGCGAGCCGGGGCGCTCGGGCCTGGCCGTCAACTCAATTATCACGGCGGGCGTGATCATTTCCGGCGCGTCGGTTTCGAACTCGGTGCTGTCGCAGGATGTGCGCGTGAATTCGTACTCGGATGTGGACTCGAGCATCATCTTCTCGCACGTGAACATCGGCCGGCACTGCCGTATCCGGCGCGCGATCATCGACCGCGACGTGCATATCCCGGAGGGTACGGTGATCGGGTACGATCCGGTCGAAGACAAGCGGCGGTATTTTGTCACGCCGTCCGGGCTGACGATTGTGACGCGCGACGCTTCGCTGTTCGAAAATCCGGTCGATCCTGAGTTTGGCGACCGGTATTGAGCGGAAGTGATCCGCCGGGCCGGTTAAAGCCGTGACCTGGCGCAGGGTTTATCGATGAATACGGGGTGCGGATAGGTCTCTCAAAACGGATTTCCGTAACCTTGGCCGCCCTCGGGCCGTCTCATCTGTGGAATGCCCGGAGGCCAACGATGGATGATGCCGGATCCATGATGCCAGGTGGAAGATGGAGGATCTGAGCCGGCGGGCGTTTATCTTCGGTTCGGCCGGCGTGATCAGCGCGTGCGCCTTCTGGGGGTTGCGGCGGACCACGGTTGCCGCAGCGCGTCCTTTGGCGCCGGACGAGGGTCCGGCCAATGTGACGATCGTGACGTTTTCCGCGACAGGCGAAAGAGAGGCAACGGTCACCGTTCCGCGCCTCATTCGAACGGATGCCGAGTGGCGGAAGAGGCTTCCCGAAGCGTCCTACTGGGTCATCCGCCACGCCGATACGGAACGGCCCTTCTCGGGCGACTCCTGGAATCTGCATGGGCATGGGATCTTCCGCTGCATCGGATGCGACCTGGCGCTGTTCCGTTCGGAAACCAAGTTCGATTCGGGCACGGGCTGGCCGAGCTTCTGGCAGCCGATCGCGCAGGAGAATGTGGTGGATAGCGTGGATGGGAGCCTGATGGAGGTGCGCACGGCGGTCTCCTGCCGGCTGTGCGATGCGCACCTCGGACATGTGTTCAACGACGGCCCGGCTCCTACGGGGCTGCGCTACTGCATGAACTCGGTGGCGATGCGGTTTGTAAAGCTCGATGCTTCTTGAGATTCGTGCTATCCCAGGCTAGGCGCAAGGACAAAGACGCGCCGAGCCTGGGGCACCCATTCCTATACCATTATTCCTGCGTCCCTGGGAACCAAACTCTCCAATCCTGCGTACATTGGCCCATGCAGTGCGCGGGTACATTAAGCTGGAGCATGGTGGGGCTGGCCGTCGAGCCAAAGCCGGCGCGCAAGCCCGCGGTGCGGTTTGCGGCGCCGTGGAGGCAGCGCGGCGCTGATTCCACTTATGCGGGTAGTACGGCCCGCCGTGACGGCGCAATAAACCGGGGAACGACAGACCGGGAAATGGCCGGGGAGCGAGGAATCGCCGGCGGGCAGAAGGCTGCGGCACCCGGAGTTCTGGCAACGTGCGTGGAGGGTAGCAAGCTGGAGACCGACTGGTCCCAAGTCGTCCGCCGCTGCATGAATGGGGATTCCGGCGCGTGGGCCGAGATGGTGCGCACGCATCACAGGCGCGTGTATGGGCTGTGCTACCGGTTTACCGGGAACGCCACCGACGCCGAGGATCTGACCCAGGACGTCTTCCTGAAAATCTATTCGAACCTGGCCAGCTTCGATGGCGGGCGCGGCAGCCTGACGGTCTGGATCACGACCATGACCCGGAACCTGCTGGTAGACAATTTCCGCCGCACCCGGAACCAGCGCGCAACGTCTTCCTTAGATGAGGGATGGGATGAGGCAGAGGATCTGAAGCCGCTCGACCGGCTGACGGCCGGAGGCGTCTCACAGCATGAGCTGGTGGCGCAGAAAGAGCTGGCCAAGATGGTGCAGGGCGCGCTGGCGCGCGTTTCAGTGGAGCTGCGCGAGGCAGTGATTCTACGGGATTTGCAGGACATGGATTACAAAGAAATCGCCCAGGTGCTGGGCATCCCCGAGGGGACGGTCAAGTCCCGCATCAGCAGAGGGCGCGCGGAACTGGCGCGGCTGCTGGAACGTAATAAACGGGAGGTGATGTAGCCATGGCAGAGCGCATGCACATTCCGGGCTCTCCGGCCTGCGGGCAGTGGGAGACACTTTTGGCGGATGCGCTGGACGGGCTGCTTTCGCCCGTGGATGAAGCCACCTTTGCCGCGCACATGGCTGCCTGCCCGGCCTGCACGGCGCTCTTCGAGGAGGCGCGCCGCGGGCGCGAGTGGCTGGAGTTTCTTTCTCCGGAGCCGGAGGTCCCCGCCGGACTGATCGATAAGATTCTCGCGCACACAGGCCCCGGCCATGCGGCGGAGTTGCCGCTGGTAGCCGACGGGAGCGGGCTGCCGATACTGCCCGGGGCTATGGCGGGCGCGGGATGGCAGCGGCCGGGATTCCTGGGTCTTGTGCAGCGTTTCGCCGAGCCCAGGCTGATGATGACTGCGGCCATGGCCTTCTTTTCGATCGCGTTGACCTTGAATATCACCGGCGTGCACTTGACCGGCGTGCGGATGGCCGACTTACGGCCCACGGCGGTCCGCTCCTTCATGGAACGGCAGTTGACGATGGCTTCGGTGCCGATCATCCGCTATTACGACCACCTGCGGTTCGTGTACGAGGTGGAATCGAAGATGCGGCAGTTGCGCGGAACTACGCAGGGCGAGGATCAGGAGAATCCAGCGCCGAAGTCCGCGCAGCCGGGGGAGTCGAGACAGAATCCTCCGCACAAGGATGGAGGGTCGCGCGTAGATCCTCCGCAGCAATCGGGCGATCCCGGCACATGGCTGGCGCCTGAGATTTCAAGTGGTCTTCTGGAAACCTCCCTTACGTCTGAAGCACAGCCCGCGCATTCCGGCGGCTCCGCTCATGCAATACGGGAAAGGAGCAGGGTATGGATTGCGTAAACCACAGCGGTGTACCGGCGACGGCGTACTGCCAGAACTGCGGCAAGGCGCTGTGCGCCAATTGCGTGCGCAACGCGCCGGGAGGGCAGATTCTGTGCGAGCCGTGCTGGATGGGATGGCGCAGCGCGCAGCAGCCTTTTGCGGGCCTGCCGCTGGATGCGCCGAATCCGGCGGTGGCTGCGGCGCTGGGCATCATTCCCGGCGTGGGCGCGATGTACAACGGGCAGTTTCTCAAGGGCCTGATTCATGTGTTCATCTTTGCGGTGCTGGTGAGCACGACCGGCCATCTTCATATCTTTGGCCTGTTCATCCCGGCTTGGATTCTCTACCAGGTCTTCGAGGCCTATCACACGGCGACGGCGCGTCGCGACGGGCAGCCGCTGCCCGATCCGCTGGGATTGAACGAGGTCAGCAACTGGCTGAACCTGAGCGGGCGGCCGACCCATGGGGGACAACCCGGCGCGGCGCCCGGCCCGGCGAGTCCAGGCGGAGTGAATCCAGGCGGGATGAATCCGGGCGCGGGGGCGCCGTACGCGGCAGGTCCTTATTCAACCGAGCCTGGTGCGAGTTCCTATCAGCAGCCGTCCTGGCAACCTCCTTACCAAGGACCGACGGGAGCGGGATATCCCAATCCGTATGCAAATCCGGGTGTGCCGCCTGTGCCTCCCATTCCGCCTGTGCCCCCGGTGCCGCCGCTCTACTGGAGACGCAAGGAGCCGATCGGCGCCGTGATCCTGATTGCGCTGGGGTTGATGTTTCTGCTTGGCCAGCTCGACCTTTTTTCGGGGCGCGTCTTTGAGTTTGCGTGGCCGCTGATGCTGATCGGATTGGGAGCCTGGCTGATCGTCCGGCGTATGCAGGACTCGCAAGGAGGTCCACGATGAACCGCTATATTCTGATTCGCCGTCTGCGCGGCCCGGCATTTTTGCTTCTGGTTGGAATCATGGCCCTGCTCTCCCAGGCTCATATTCTGAGCTGGGGCAAAAGCTGGCCTCTCTATCTGATTTTGGGCGGCGTGCTGCTGCTGGCCGAGCGCGCGGCGCTGGCGACAGAAGGCTATCCGCCCCCGCCGTATACGGGCGCTCCTTATCCGAATGTCGGTCCGAATAACGCCGGTGCGAATATGGACCCGAATGCTGCCGCCGGCGCAACCCCTCAGCCAGGCACGGCAATTGTGCCATCCCGTCCGAATGATTTCGGGAGCGGCTCGTCCGGAGGCCAGCTATGAGCAGCGTTCCCCCTCCCAATATGCCTCCCTACGACCCGAAGACGCAGTGGCGGGTTTACCGCGAACAGCAAAAGGCGGCCTGGCGGGCGCAGCGCGACGCCTGGCGAGCCCAACGCCATGCCTGGAAGGCGGATTACCCCGGCGTGTATGGGCCGCGCGTTCCTTCAATGGTCGGTCCGCTGATTCTGATCGGGATCGGCACTGTGGCTCTGCTGGTGCTCACGGGCCATATCGCAGCCAGCGAGTTCTGGGACTGGTATGCGCGCTGGTGGCCGCTGTTGCTGATTGGCGCGGGGTTGGCGCTGCTGGGCGAGTGGGCGCTGGACATGCGCCGGAAGACGCCCGTGCGGCGCAGCGGCAACTTTGTCGGCATCCTGGTTCTGGTAGCCTTTTTCGGCTTTGGCGCAAGCGGCTGGCATCACATGGGTCCGTTCTTCAACGAGTGGACCGGCGATAACCAGGACTTCTTCAACTCGTTTGGACAGCCGGAACACGACAACGATCAGCAGGCGCTGAACGCGCAGATTGCCGCGAATGCGACCGTCGATATCGAGAATCCCCGCGGCGACGTAAGCGTGACGGCGGGCGATGGCCCCAATATCCAGGTCCAGGCGCATGAAGTGGCATTTGCCGATTCCGACAGCAATGCCCGGAATATCTGGAACGCCGAGGCCCCGCACCTGACGGTGAGCGGCGGCGCGGTGCTGGTTAAGTCCGACGGAAGTGACAGGGGACGCGTGAACCTGACGATCACCGTTCCCAAGATGGCGAAGGTGGTGGTCAATGCGAGCCATGGCGACGTGACCGCAGCCGGGCTGGGAGCCGGCGTGACGGTGAGCGATCCGCACGGCGACACCCATTTGAACTCGATCACCGGGCCGATAGAGGCGCATTTTTCAGGCGGACGGCACGATTTTTCGGCTCACGAGATTGCGGGCGACATCACAGCCGATGGCAACTGCAACGACCTGACGTTGTCGGAAGTGAAAGGCAGAATTACGACGAATGGGGAGATCTTTGGTGAAGTGCACATGGAGAACGTCAGCGGGCCGATCAAGCTGCATACCTCGGTGACCGACGTCCAGATTGCGCAACTGCCCGGCGACTTGACGCTCGACTCCGACGATCTGCGCGTGACCGAAGCGGAGGGCGCGGTGCATGTGACGACCCACGCGAAGGACGTAGACCTGAGCGAGATTTACGGAGACAGCTACGTGCAGAACCGTGACGGGCGCATCTCGGTGGAGCCGGCCGGCTCATACATCATCGAGGCGAGAAACGACAAAGGCGATGTGGAGATCACCTTGCCTCCGGAGGCTTCCGGCACCGTGGATGGCCACACGCGCAACGGAGACATCGTGACGGATTACGGGCTGGCGGTGAGCGGCGACGAAGACAAGACGGTGAGCGGCAAGATCGGCTCGGGCGGGCCGAGGATTTCTCTGAGCTCCGACAATGGCGATCTGGGGATCAAGAAAGGACCGGCGTTTCCGGCTGCGCCGCCGGCTCCCACCGCGGAGGCAGCGCCGGCTGTGCCCAGGCCGCCAGCTCCGCCCAACGCGCCGCATCTGAAGAGCTCGAAGGCGCTGCCTGCAGAACCGGTGACGGAGTAAGGATCGGTTGATTATCCGGAGCAAGCGGGTGCCCAATCCATCGCGAACCTAGCAATTCCTAAGGTGCTATATCGTTTTGTGTCAGGGCATGACTTCAGTCGTGCCGAAGGTCCGTCACTTGATCTCGTCGGGCTTTAGCCCCATGCTCTTTTGTTTTTTTAGATAGGCCGAGCCGTATGGGTATTCCTGGAGCGAAGTCGCCAGGCCAGCTTTCACCGGGTTGCTATCGATGTAATCCAGATGTGTTTTGAAGCTTTCTTCATCGATAACCCGCACATCGGAAAATCCTCGCTGCCAGACCTCGCCTCGGAATCCCAGCTCCTTGCCCGCTCGAAATGAGAAGTTCCCTTTGATCAGTTGCATCCCTGTCTCAAGGCTGGTTTCCCCGGGAAGAGTCATAAGAATATGGACGTGATTGGGCATGACAACGAATTCGTGAACGATTAATTTCCGGATCGCACGTAGCCACGAAGCACCTCGATAAAGAGAGTCGCCATTCGCTCGGTTTGAAACAAAGATCTCCCACCTGCTGTTCGAGTCGTCATAAAGAAGGTCCGCGAACGCCCTGTGGCATTGCTGGGTTCCGATGGTCGGGAAGGTCTGGACATAACGGGGCTAAAGCCCTCAACATTCTTTTTGCCGGCTTCGGCACGACTAAAGTCATGCCCTGACACGGTTGGCAGCATATCCGATTTAATCAAGGAATTGGGAATATTGTAGGTCTTTCGATTCCGTCTTGAGACTCTGCCGTGCCTATTCGGTTCTGAGCGCCTGCATGGGGTCGAGGCGCGAGGCGCGCCAGGCGGGCACCAGACAGGCCAGCGCGGCCACCAGCAGCAAGGCAGCAGCGACAGCAGCGAAGACGGCGGGATCGAGCGGTTGCGTCTCGTAGAGCATGGAACGAATCAGGCGCACGGTGGCAGCGCTGCCCACCAGCCCGAATACCAATCCGAAGAACGCAGGACGCAGGCCGTCGGCGAGCATGAGCCGCAGCACCTGCTCACGCTGCGCGCCCAGCGCGATGCGGATGCCGATCTCCGCCGTCCGCTGCGTAGCGAGGTAAGAGAGCACGCCATAGAGGCCGACCGAGGCGAGCAGCAGCGAGAGCACGGCGAAGACGAGAACCAGAGTCGCGCTCAGGCTGGCGCTGCCGACGGATTCGCCGATGATCTGGTCCATCGTCATTACATCCGAGACGGGAAGGTCGGGATCGAGCGCGGCGATTTGCTTCTGCACGGGAACGGAAAAGGCAAGCGGATCGGATGCGGTGCGTACGGCAAGCGCGATCTGATCGATGTTGTGGCTCCGGGCGAAGAGGGGCGAGTACATCATGGGCTCTTTGCGGCGGCCGACCTGCCAGAGCGTATCGGCGACTTCGCCGACGATTTCGTAGGTGGCGGGAGGGCCGTCGGTGTCCCAGGCGGGGATGCGAAGGTGCTTGCCGATGGGATCTTCGCCGGGAAAATATTGCGCGGCGAGCTCGCGGCTGATGATGAGCTTCTGGCCCAGCGCGCTGCGGTCATCGGCGGTAAAGAAGCGGCCGCGCAGGAGCGGAATCTGAAGGGCCTGGAAATAACCGGGATCGGCGCGGCGGACCATGGCATCGGGTTGCACGGTGCCGGGCGGAACCGGGGGATGCTCGACAACGGTGAAGACATCGTCGCCGCCGTAGCCGCCGCCGGGCAGCACCGATCCCATGGCGACAGCGCGCACGCCGGGCAGCACGCGCAACCGTGCAAGAAGCGCCTCGTTCAAGGCGTTCTGCTTTTCCTGCGTGGGATATTTTTGTGCAGGCAGGCTGTAGGTGAGGGTAAGCAGGTTGCCGGTCGTGGCGCCGACATCTGTGGCGCGCAGGCGCACGAAGCTCTCGATGAGGAGTCCAGCGGCGATGAGGAGCACCACGGTGATCGAAATTTCGATGCTGAGCAGCGTTTTGCGCAGCGCGGTGCGGTGCAGACTTCCGCCCGTGGCGCGCGAAGTGGCCTGAAGGCTCAAGAAGACAGCTTTTCCCGTGGACGAGATGGCGGGAAGCAGACCGGCGAGGAGCGCAGCGGCGAAGACCAGAGCACAGGCAAAGGCGAGCACCGCGCCATCGACGTGAATCGATTGGGTAGTGGGGAGATCCTTCCAGGAGTGGGCGAGCCAATTGGTGGCAGCGAGCGAGAGCCCGACGCCGGCGGCGCCTCCCGAGAGACAGATGAGCATGCTTTCGACCAGTTGTTCGCGAACCAGCGTGAAGCGGCGCGCACCCAATGCGCCGCGAATGGCAACTTCCTTTTGCCGCGCGGCGCTGCGGGCGACGAGCAGATTGGCTACATTGAGGCAGCCGATGAGCAGCAAGCAGCCGACGGCGCACAGGAGGATGATGAGCGGCTTCTTCACGTCTTTTGCGAGATCGTCTGTAATGGTGCGCGTGGCGACATCTTCCGCCACCGGAGCGTTCAGATACTGCAGGTGCAGCCGATACTGTACAGCCGCAACCTGGCTGACGGCATTGGCCAGGCTCACATCGGGCCGCAAGCGCGCCACTACGCGGCTGAAATGAAAATCGTGATGGCGCAGCACCTCGGGCGGCATACCCGTCGTGTAAGGAACCCAGACCTGCACGGTGGCATCGGGATAAGTGAAGTCCTTAGGCAGAACACCGACAACCGTGAAGGGTTTTCCGTCAAGATGGATGGCCTGGCCGACGATGGAGGGATCGGCGGCGAAGCGGCGCTCAAAGAGGCTCCACGAGATGAGGGCGACGTTCGCGCCGAGGCGGTCTTCGTCCTGCGTAAACGCGCGGCCGTAGGCGGGCTGCACGCCGAGAAGCGGGAAGAGATTGTAAGTGCCGCCGCGGGCGGGGACGACTTCCGGCAACTCGCCGCGTACGCCGGTGAGATTGAATTGCGCGTAACGCCACGCGGCCATGTCCTCGAAACCGTGGGTCTGCGCGCGCCAGTCGAAGTAGTCGGCGGGCGCAACCGGGTTGTAGTTATAAGTCGGCTGGTTGAATTGCGGTGCGCGGAAGTGCTCATAGAGCATGACCAGGCGGCCGGGATCGCGGAAGGGCAGCGGCCGGAGCAGCACGGAACGCACGATGGTGAAAAGCGAAGTTGCAGCGCCGATGCACAATGCCATGACGGCGACGGCCACAAGCGAGAAGCCGGGCGTGCGGCGCAGGGTGCGGACGCCGATGCGCAGATCGCGCAGGAATTGCTCGATTCCGTTCCAGCTCCAGGTGGAGCGGGCCTGGTCGCGCAGGAGCGCGGGATTGCCGAAGCTGCGGAGCGCGGCGGTACGTGCTTCGCCGGCGCTCATGCCGGCGGCGCGGTTTTCCGCGATCTGGCGGTCGAGGTGGAAACGGAGCTCGTCATCGAGCTGTGTGCCGGCCTCGCCGCGCCTGAAGAGCATCCGGATTTTCATTGCCAGTTGATTGACCCAACGCATGAGATCTCCTACCACGAACAGGGGCTAAAGTCCCCATCCGTTTGCAGCGACTTTTGGCACGGCTGAAGCCATGGCCTGATACAAAGGCCATGCCTCTTTTTCCCAATCGAGGAATTTGCCGGACAAATCAATCTGCACGCCTGTATCGCCCGTACCCTGCTTCCCTATTGCTTAGAAGAGGTTTCATAAATGATGCTGCATCGTAAAAACGTCCCCCAGGGCTAAAGCCCGACCCATTTTTGGCTGCATTTTCGGCACGACTAAAGTCGTGCCCTTTCACAAAGCTATTTATGAGACCGGTTCTAGCCTCTGCTTCTTCATGCTTCGCTCACGATGAGGTTGATGGCTGTCGATAGCCGGCTCCAGTTGGCAGCTTCGGCCTCGAGCTGTTTGCGGCCCCCGAGGGTGAGCGCGTAGAACTTCGCCTGGCGGCCGGTCTCGCTTTCAGCCCATTTGGCCTTGATCCATCCCTGCTGCTCGAGGCGGTGCAACGCGGGATAGAGCGAGCCCTGCTGCACCTGCAGCACCTCATTCGAGACCTGTTGAATGCGCTTGGCGATGGCCCATCCATGCATGGGTTCGAGCGAGACGGTTTTGAGAATGAGCAGGTCGAGCGTGCCTTGGACGAGATCGTTTGGTTTACCCATACCTAGATTATCTACAACAATCTTGTGTAGACCGTCAAGGTGTCCATCGAAATTTAGCCGAGGCGGCCTCTTGTTCGTTTCTCGAATTCCGTTGTATGCTCCATTGCGCGGGGGTTTTTGGCGGCATGACGCACGCACCCACCAAAGTTGTCACCTTGGAGCGGGAGTACGGCTCGCGGGGCGGGGAGTTTGCGCACGAACTGGCGAGGCGGCTGGGCTGGCGGCTGCTGGATTCGGAGCTGGTATCGGGCGCGGCGCGGATCGCCGGTGTGGATCCGAAGCTGGCGGCGAAGCTCGACGAGCGGCTCGATCCCTGGTATTACCGCTACGGCAAGCTCTTCTGGCACGACTCCTCCTACTCGACGATCAGCAATTCCGAGGAGGTGGTCTTCGATTCCGAGCGCATGCTGGCGCTGATTCGGCAGGAGATTATGGACGCGGCCCAGGAGGGCCAATGCGTGCTGGTGGGGCGCGGTGCGGCCTGTGCACTGGCCGGGCAGCCGGGATGCTTCCATATCTTCGTCTACGCCACTGCCAGCGCCAAGCGGGACTGGTTTGCGCGCGCGTTTCCCAAGGAAGCAGACCACGCCGACGAACACCTGGCCGCCTTTGATAAGCGCCGCGCCGCCGTGATCCGCAAGTTCTACCAGCAGGAGTGGTGCTCGCGCGGGCTTTATCACATGCTGCTGAACTCGTGCATGGGCACGGAGGCCATGATTGCGGCGGTGCAATGCGCGGCGGGATTGTGCCCCAGTCCGGAACAGGCGGCCGCAGAGGAGCATTCCGGGCAGCACTCGGCGCGATAAGCTGGGCAGCGCTGCTCAAACCGCTACGCGGGGAACGCGCGGGCCGATGCGGGTGAAGACTTCCCAGGGGATGGTTCCGGCGGCCTGGGCATGGTCGAAGGCGGTGATGGTCTCACTACCCTGCGCGCCCAGAATCACAACTTCATCTCCGGATTGAACCCCTGCAATCTCCGTCACATCGAGGACGACCTGGTCCATGCTGATGCGGCCGACGAGCGGGGCACGCTCGCCGCGGACGAGCAGGCTGAAGTGATTGCCGAGACGGCGGTCGAGGCCGTCCGCGTAGCCTGCGGCGATGAGCGCGAGGCGCATGGGCTCGCTGGCCACGAAGGTTCCGTTGTAACCGACGACGGCGCCGGCATCCACTTCGCGGACGCTGACCACCTGTGTCTTCCAACTGAGGACCGGCTGGAGCTGGACGCGCGCCGCGCTGAGAGATGCGGGCTCTTGGGCCGGGAAGGCCGGATCGAAGGGAGGCACCAGGCCATAGAGCGCAAGGCCGGGGCGCAGCATGGCCTTCATGCCGTGGCGGGCGGCGAGGTCTGCAATTGGGCGCGCCTGACCGGCGAGGAGAGCGGCGGAGTTGCCCACATTGAGCCATTCGGCGAAGAGGCCGGCGGCGGAGATGCGGCCCAGGGCCTGGTCGAGAAGCGCGAGCTGGACTGCCGTGACCCGGCCGTCGGCCTCGTCGGCCGCAAAGAGGTGCGTCATCACGGCTTCGAGGCGCAACGGCGAGGCGGGCGCAAAACGCGAAAAGAGCGCCGCAAGGGCAGCGGGATCAGCGCCTTGGCGGCTCATGCCGGTGTCAATCTCGAGGTGGACGGGCAGCGAACCGGGCTGCAGGCCGGCGGCGCGGGCGGTTGCGGCCAGCTCGTCGAGCTGCCAGGGCTCCCAGACGACCGGGGTTAATCGGTGCTCGAGCACCGCGGCACCCTGGCCGGGAAAGACGCCGCCGATGACCAGAATCTGCGTATCGATCTGCGCGTCCCGGCAGACGGCCCGCGCCGCCACGCCTTCTTCCACGCTGGTAACGCCGAGCCAGCGCGCGCCGGCGCGGACCACGGCCGGCGCGGAGAGCGCGAGCGAGTGGCCGTAGGCATCCGCCTTGACGATGGCCAGAAGCTCGGCTTCTGGAGCGGCGAGGCTCTGCAGGAAGCGGAAGTTTTGTTCGAGGGCCTGGGTGCGGATCTCAACCCAGCAAGGACGTAGCCAGCAGGGGCGCATTGGCATGGGGATTTCCAAGCATCAGTGTACGGTAACGGACGAAGAGGCCATCGCCTATCGAGACTTAAGCAGTTTTTCGAGGAGGACAGCCTCGTTGTGCTGCTCGTCCCTGGCAGCGAAGAGCAACGACACCGGGCCATGCGCGGACTTCTCTTTGACAAGCTGAAGTTCGTCGCCATGAGATTTGAGCTCGTCCATGTAGCGGGACTGGAACTCAGGCCATTTCCGGGGATCGTGGGCGAACCATTTGCGGAGCGCAGAGCTGGGCGCGATCTCCTTAAGCCAGAGGTCGACTTTGGCTTTTTCTTTCGTGAGGCCGCGCGGCCAAAGCCGGTCGACGAGGATGCGGGTTCCGTCGGAACTTTCGGGCTCTGCGTAGACGCGTTTGATTTTGATGCTCATGCCCGGGAGACTCCCGACAGGAGCAATGTATCAGAGCCCGGCATTGCGAGGGAGCAGCAGCGCGAAGGCGACGATGGTTTCGGCGTGCGAGCCGAGCTCGTCGAGCAGCCTGGCTTCGAACTCATGCGGGACCGGCATCTCGCAGGCGGCGACCTGCTCGGGCGTTGCGCCGATGAAGCAGAGCTCGCAGTGGCCCAGAGCCTCGGTGTTGTCTTCGGTGTTCTCCGCGCCGGCCATGCGGACGGGCGGGCCGAAGACGCGGCAGGTCATGGGGCGCCATGTGTAGATGCCGCAGCGGCCGGTGGCGGGGTCGAGGGCGGGGCAGGGTGCATCGTTGGCGAAGGCTTCGAAGCGCGCCTGCTCTTCTTCGCTTGTGCCAAGCCTGCCGGTGGCGGGGTCGCCGGGGAAATCGGGACCAAACTCAGCCAGCCAGGCGCGAGCGCGGTCTTCGAGGTCATCTGCTTTGGACGGATCTTCTGCATGCAATGCTTCTATGCCGGCGCGGAGGCGCTGGACATCAAGCGCATTGATCGAAAACGCGCCGTAGCAGCACTGGGTGCAGCCGATGCGGCAGGCGAGCCAGGGGCCGGCGCGGCGCGCGGCTTCGGCCAGCGAAGCGTCGACGATCTGGACGAGTTCGGCGTCGGCTGCGGGCAGGCGCATGGCGCAAGGATAGCGGATGCAGGCAGGCTCAGGTTGCGATTGCATTGCGGCCCCGGGCCGCGCTACTCTGCCCGCGGAGGGTTTCCATGGCAGAAACGCGCAGCACGGTGATACCGGCCCATCGCTATCGCAACGCCGCAGCGGCGATTGAATGGCTTACAAAGGTCTTCGGCTTTGAGCGGCACGCCGTGTACGAGGGGCCGAATGGAACCATCGGCCATGCGGAGCTGATGCTGGGCGGCGGGATGATCATGCTCGGGTCAATCAAGGAAGATGAGCACGGACGGAAGGACGATGAGTACGGACGCGGATTCAAGACGCCGGCGGAGTTGGACGGCATAGAGACGCGCAGCGCCTATATCGTGGTTGCCGACGCCGATGCGGCGTTTGCGCGGGCACAGGCCGCGGGGGCGCAGGTGGTGCGGCCGTTGCAGAATACCGATTACGGCAGCCGCGAGTTCACGGTGAAGGATCCGGAGGGTTATTCGTGGAGTGCGGGAACGTATGACCCGTGGAAGGCGCATGCGTAATTGAAAGCGGGTGCTGGACGGCGCAGGATGGTATGGGTTCGGACAACTCGTGCATCGCGTGCGATATAGTTCTTGCGTGGTTTGAAGCGAGGTCTCCCGTGAAGTTGCTTTTTCTGGCTGGTTCTTTGGCGATGGTATCTATGGCTCTTTCTTCCGCCGTTGCGCAAAATGCGCGGCTGCTGGTGGCGCAGAAGGGCGAGCGGGCGCTGGCGATTGTGGATGCCGCGGCGGGAACGGTGATCGCATCGGTTCCTGAGAATGGGATCACGGGGCATGAGGTCGCGGGATCGCCGGACGGCAAGCTGGCCTTTGTGCCCATCTATGGGAACTCCGGCGTGGGCAAGCCGGGAACGGATGGCCGCAATATTGTTGTCGTCGATCTGGCCTCGCAGAAGATCGTAGGCAATATTCAGTTCGATCACGGGGTGCGTCCGCACTGCCCGGTCTTCGGGCCGGACGGGATGCTGTATGTGAGCACGGAGCTCGACCACTCGATCACCATCATTGATCCCAAGACGCTGAAGATCGTCGGGGCGATTCCGACCGGGCAGCCGGAGAGTCACATGTTTGTGATCGCGCATGACGGCCGGCGCGCGTACACGGCGAACGTGGGGCCGGGCACGGTATCGGTGCTCGACATCAAGGCGCGCAAGGTGCTGAAGATTATTCCGATCTCGGGAAATACGCAGCGGATTTCGATTTCGCCGGATGACAAATGGGTGTTTACCGCCGACCAGACCAAGCCGCAGATGGCGGTGATCGATACCGCGACCGATACGGTGAAGACGTGGGTGCCGATTGACGGGCTGGGCTATGGGAGCACGGTGACGCCGGATGGGCATTACGCGCTCGTGGCCGTTCCGGACGCGAACAAAGTGGACGTGATCGACCTGGGCACGATGAAGATGGTCGAGTCAGTGCCGGTGGGCGCGAGCCCGCAGGAGGTGCTGGTGCGGCCTGATGGGAAGACGGCGTATGTGTCGTGCGTTGGCGGCAACCAGGTGGATGAGATTGACCTGGGATCGTGGAAGGTGACGCGGCAGATTGCGACCGGCAAGGGCACGGATGGGTTGGGGTGGGCTAGCGGGGAGTGACCGTCAGACTGGATTCTTCGCGTTGAGCGAGCAGCCCGGATGCAGTCCCTTCGACTTTGCTCCGCTCAGGATGACAGCGGTTTGAGATGTGATTGTGTGCGATGCAGACGCTCTGGTGTTGGCGGTGTGAGCGCGACGTAGCAATGCTCGATGAGGCGGAATACGCTGAAATATGGGCTCTGTTCACGGATGCGCTCAAGAAGACGAAGGCGTTCAGGAAACGCTTTGGACTCCCGCTTCAAGACGCATTGAACGAGGGATTCTACCGCCCGGTGCTGGAATGCTATGAGCGCCTGACAGGCGTGAAAGAGAGCGATCCGAATGCGGTGATGCATCACCGCATCTCGCTCTACGGGCCGCCGTGCAAACGGTGCAATAAGCCGCTGCGAACGCCGAAGGCCAAGATTTGCGGAAGCTGTGGATTTCGGGGACGGGTATCGATTTGAGCGTTACAGGATCACTTCTATGCCCTTGCGGCGCACAATATTGAGCAAGGCGAGTGCAGGTCCTTTGGGCTGCTTGGCTCCGCGTTCCAACTGCGAGACATAGCCCACTGTGAGATTCAGAAAGCGTGCGAAGGCGGCTTGGCTGAGATTCGCCTCTTCGCGCATTTTGCGAATTTCGTTGCCACTGACGGGCTTAGCCGCGCCGGGCGCCAGTTCGCGCACATGGCGGAGCGTTATCTTCTCGTGGGCGGATTTGTCCATGATCCCGAGGCGCTTCATGTCGCCAGCCGTCTCGAGGAGCGCCTTGGCCAAGCGGCTATTTTTCCTGGTCATCGTTAATCTCCTGTAAAGCGCCGTCCTCGAGAGCCTCAATGATCTTTGCGGCGCTGGCGGCAAGCCAACCCTGACCGATTTCCCTCAGCGAAAGCAATTCGCCAGAGCCGATGTTGTCCCGTTCGCTTTTGGCGAATCCGTAGAGAAACACCGCACGACGCTTGGCTTGGTAGGCGATGATGGTTCGGAAACCACCTGAACGTCCCTGCCCTTGCCGCGCAACGCGCTGCTTGATCAGGCCACCGCCCAGGTCAGCATCCACGACACCCTGTTCCGCGCGGTCGATCGCTTCACGCAGACTCTCGTCAGAGATCCCTTCACGCCGCGCAAACCGCGCAACCCACTTCGTCTTGAATCTCCGCACGAGGCCACTCTAACACTATGAACTATAGCACATAGAACTACGTTTGTGAAACGGCATGTTTTTCGCGTCGCTCATCCATGGCCAACATTCTCAGCCGATTTCCTTATTCCAGCTCTCCAGCGCGCTCTTGAATTCCTGCATGAACCTGCCGGCATCTGCTCCATCGATCGTCCGGTGGTCGAAGCCGAGGCAGTAGTACTGCATGGAACGGATCGCGATGGTGTCGTTGCCTTCGGCGTCGGTGAGGACGACCGGCTCTTTGCGCAGGCCGCCGATGGCGAGGATGGCGGACTCAGGCTGGTTGATGATGGGCGTGCCGTATTCGCCGCCGAAGACGCCGGAGTTGGTGAGGGTGAAGGTGGAGCCGGCGGCCTCGTCGGGGTTGAGTTTTTTCCCGCGGGCGCGGAGCGCGAGATCGTTGATGGCGCGGGCGAGATCGGCGAAGCTGCGGCGTTCCGCTTCGCGGATGACGGGCACGATGAGTCCGCCTTCGAGCGCGACGGCGATGCCGAGATGGATGTTGGCGTGATAGTGGATGTTGCCGTCGATGAGCGAGGCGTTGACAATGGGAAATTTCTTGAGCGCATGGACAGCCGCCGCCGCGATGAACGGCATGTAAGTGAGCTTGACGCCGTGGCGCTGCTCGAAGCCGGCGCGTTCACGGTCGCGCAGGCGGGCGATGCGGGTCATGTCCACCCTGTAAACCGTGTGCGCGTGCGGGCTGATCTGCAGGCTCTCGATCATGCGCTGGCCGATGATGCTGCGCATGCGGGACATGGGCACCACTTGTCCGGCTTGCGATGGCATCTGCTGCGGTGGGGCCGGCGTTTGGGATGAGGGTCCCTGACTGATGTGGAGGAGAATGTCTTCCTTGGTGATGCGGCCGTCGGAGCCGGTGCCGCGAATCTGCGCGAGATCGACGTTGTGCTCCCTGGCAATGCGGCGGACGAGAGGCGAGGAGCGCAGACCGCGGCCGGACACAGACTGCGTAGGCGCCGCCGCGGCCGCGGCTTGCGGTGCAGAGGCTGTCTGGCTCAAAGGCGCTGGCGCTGATTTGGACGAGCCGCCAATCACGGCCACCACTGTGTTGATTTGAACCGTCGCGCCCTCTTCCGCTTTGATCTCGGTGAGAATGCCGGCCACGGGCGACGGAATCTCGGCGTCAACCTTGTCGGTCGAAATCTCAAACAAGGGCTCGTCTTTTTCAACGGGGTCGCCGGGCTTTTTGAGCCATTTGGTGATGGTGCCCTCGAAGATCGACTCGCCCATCTGCGGCATGATGACTTCGGTTGGATTCTTGGCGACCGGGCCAGCATGCACTTGTGCTGCCGGCGTGGTTGGCGGCCGGCGGGATGCCGATTTTGCCGCAGCGCCATTCTCGGCGATTATGGCGACAATGGCGTTGACTTGAACGGTCGAGCCTTCGAGGGCCTTGATTTCGCTCAACATGCCGGCGGCGGGCGAGGGTATCTCGGCATCGACCTTGTCGGTCGAGATCTCGAAGAGCGGCTCGTCTTTCTCAACCCGGTCGCCGGGCTGTTTGAGCCACTTGGTGATGGTGCCCTCAAAGATCGATTCGCCCATCTGGGGCATGATCACGTCGGTTGGCATCGATGCCTCTTTCCAGCCGGATTATAAATCGCGCAGGATGTGCCCAGGCGCCGGGTGGGCCCGCACTCAGGCTCGAACCGGCGGGCTGGGCTTTCCCTGAAGGCGTTCGATCTCGGGCGGAATCTGGAGAGGCGTGTCATTGCCCGGAAAATCCGGCGCCGGAAATTCCGGAGCGGCTGCGGCCTGGGTGCGCAGAGCGGCAAGGCCTTCGACCGCCAGCACGGGCTGACGGAGGAGGGCGCCGAACTGGGGGGCGGCTCTGTGGGCGAGAGATTCCAGGCTGGGCAAATCTTGGGCGGGCGGGATCTCGCGTTCGAGGCTGGTCACCGGACGGTCAGTGATGCCGCAGGGGTTGATGAGGGTGAAGCCGCTCAGGTCGGTGGTTACGTTGAAGGCGAAGCCATGCGAGGTGACGCCGCGGGCGACATGGATGCCGATGGCGCAGATCTTGCGTCCCTGTGCGGTGGATTGGGGGGTTGCCGCACAGGTCTCGTCCAGAGCGCCGCCGTCCGCAAGGCCGCACCAGACGCCGGTGAGTTTGCAGACGCGGCCGGCCGGGACGCCGAACTCGCCGCAGAGGCGGATGAGCGCCTCTTCCATGAGGCGGACGAAGTCGACCGGGCCGAGGCGGTTGCCTGTGGCGGGATTGCGCAGGCTGCGCAGGTCGAAGATGGGGTAGCCGATGAGCTGGCCGGGCCCGTGATAGGAGACGTCGCCGCCGCGGTTGATCTCGTGCAGAGTGACGCCGCGGCTGGCAAGCAACTCATCTGACGCGAGAATGTTGGAGCGGTTGGCATTGCGGCCCAGGGTGAGCACCGGCGGGTGCTCGAGCAGCAGCAGCACATTGCCGATGCGGTCCCGCTGGCGGAGATCGACCAGCTCGGCCTGCAGGCGGAGCGCTTCGTCATACGCCACGCGGCCGAGATAGAGGTACTGGATCATGGTCCTGCTTCGATTGTAAGTCTCCAAGACGAAGCGGAGCCGTGTCAGTCAGCCACACGCGCTTGGAACAGGGGGTGGAACGCCGTATGCACCCGCGAGAACACGATGATCCAGAGGAGGGTAACGACCGCGGCCAAAGGCAGGCCGCTGGGCGCCATGAGCATGTGAGTAAGGTCGATGTTGACAATGACCGCGGACAGAATCGCGATCGCCAGGGGAACGTAGCGATTGATGAGCAGCAGAATTCCCGGCACCACCTGGAAGACCGCGACGAAATGAATGTAGTGAGTAACGAAGAGCGCGCCGGCGAACTGGCCCATCGGCCCAGAGGGCATCGGTCCCGTGGGGATGAAATGCAGGAACAGGTTCATGCCAAAGACGAGGAAGACAAGGCCCAGCAGGAGCCGGGCGATGGTGCCGACAATCTTCATGGATTCTCTCCTTGCAGACGTGGAGACGCCGCGGGACTTCTCTATCCAAAGTCGATGGCGACGGATTGATGGGCGATTCAAATGATTCGTAAGCGATTTGGCGCTATTCCATTCGGAAGAAGGGGCTTCGTTGGCGCCCACTGCGCCTGCGAAAGCGGTTTCGGGGTAAGATTGACAGTAAAGAAGTGGAACCCGGGGGCAGCTATGGCCACGCAGGTCGCTCGCATCGACGGCGCAGTCGCCGTGGAAATCCCCGAGGATTTGCTCGAGAAAGCAAATCTTTCGGTCGACGACCCTGTGGGATGGACGCTTACTTCGACCGGAGCCCTCGCGCTGGATGCCCATGGGGCTGCCCCCGCGATCGAGCCGCCGGATGATTGCGAACGCTGGCAAGCGGAAGAGATCCAGGTCGGCCTCGCCGAAGTTGAGGCTGGGCAGAGTGTCCCCCATGAAAAAGTGATCGAGTGGCTGCGGAGTTGGGGCAGTGCGCATGAGTTCCCGCCGCCGCAATGAAACTTCGCTGGAGCAGGCGCGCCATCCTCGGGCTCGCTTCCATTCCCCGACTAGATCGCTCAAGATAACCCGGATGCCGCTGCGCGCGTGGGCGCCGTGGTTGTGCCGGCTGCGCTTCGGCTGGAGCAGTTTCCTGTAAGGGGCGGATAGAAGGCATTTGGGGAGTAGTCAAACATCGCTATAAGGTCAAAAAGCGAATTCACTTTTCTCACCGCTGCTCGGGGAAGCCTGTAGGCTATCTAGATGACAAGCCGTCGGTAAAGATGATTCCTGTTCCCGATGGAATATAAGATGCTATAAGCGAGATCCCCAAAATCCGATTGCTCGTCCCGTAACTTATCTGCCTCTGTTTTATCTGAGAATAGCGTAATGAGATCTTCTTCCGAGACACTCGTTACATCCAAGAAACGCTCGTACTTCCCCAGAAAATCATTGATAGATGCTGCCGGTTCAGTACCGCCCAACTCACTAGCTACGTACTCGGCGCGTGCTGTTGGGGTTAATGAAACCATTGCTCGCGTTTCAAAGGGAGTAACTGTCTGTTTCTGTCATAGATATAGAGAAGGTAAAGTACCGCGGAGTAGCAAGTAAGCATCCTGCTGTGCTTCAATTTATAATTCTTGATTTTACGCTTCGCACGCTCACGCGGCGATTGCTTGTCCGGCGATCGCTCAGAAGTGGCGGCTTCGTAATTCAAGCAAAGGGTTTGCCAATAACGAAGAATATCGTTTGCTAGATACGCAGGCATGAAATGGTCGGAATGATCTGGAAATTCACGCCAGTACCTCTCGATCACATCGTCGATGATCCTCGCGTGAACGTCCACTTCGGCGAGCGGTCTGCTCTCGAGCAGCAGAAGAAGCCGGGCCGTGAACGTGTTTTCAGCGTCGTCATTTTGATTGCCGGTCGACCGAATAAGCTTAGCCTCCGTGTGCTGTTGGAGGAACCGGCCATCCTGAGAAAATTCCGGGAATGACAATTCCTTTGCCGCGCGTATTAGTTCAGCTTTCAATAGAATCTCATTCAGCTTCGATAAATAGCTCCAATCGACACCATCTTTTTCGTAGCTCAGCGAGACAATGAATAGGTCCAGATCGCTGTGTTGACTGGCTTCCCTTCTGCCGAAAGATCCTGTCGCGTATACGCACGCCTTATTTACGCAGATCCCCGGAGCTTGTTTCAAAGACGCCCGTAATTCTTCGAATCTGACATCAGAAAACTGTCTTCGTCCATCAATAATCTTCCCCATGTTTCCCATCCCATTCAAACAAGTTCGCAAAGACCTGAGCCTGCTCTATTGCATCATCGAGGGCATTGTGCGTATGAACTCCATTGGAGCGAAGGCTTGGCATTAAACTCTTGCGACCAGCCGACGCGATGGGAATGTGCGCCTTGACCGCAAATGCTGTCTTAATATCGAAGCACTGCGAGTAATTAAAAGGCGAGCCCGAACTGGAGAATCTAGTGTAGTGTCTCAATAATAAAGTCGTTTATATATCGAGGCTCATCTTTATGATGAGGAGACCTCGATATGCGTGTGGCGCAGCCCGTTGTTCTGAGTGAAGATATCCGGCGGAAACTGGAGCAGCAGTCGCGCGGGCGCAGCGTGCAGGCGCGCGTGGTGCTGCGCAGCCGCATCGTCTTGCTGGCCGCCGATGGGCTTCAGAACAAGCAGATCGCGGCGACTCTGCACGTTGCTCCCCGCATGGCCGCGCTTTGGCGGGGCCGGTTTATTGAGAGCGGCATCGAAGGCCTTTTGAAGGATGCGCCCCGGCCCGGTCGCGCGCCGTCGATTTCCAGGGCATTGTTGATCGAGAAGACCACCCAGAGCACTCCTCGGAATCAGACGCACTGGTCCACGCGCACCATGGCGCGGGAGATGGGCGTATCGAAGGCCACGGTATCTCGCATCTGGCGGGCAAACGGCCTCAAGCCGCACCGCGTGGAGAGCTTCAAGGTCAGTAACGATCCGCACTTCGCGGACAAGCTGGAGGCGATTGTCGGACTGTATCTGAGCCCTCCCGAGCACGCCCTGGTGTTGAGTGTGGATGAGAAGAGCCAGATCCAGGCGCTGGATCGCACGCAGCCCGGCTTGCCTCTAAAAAAGGGGCGCGGCCAGACCATGACGCATGACTACAAACGGAACGGCACGACCACCTTGTTCGCCGCACTCAACACCGCCAATGGCGAGGTCTACGGTCTGTGCCAGCAGAAGCACCGCCATCAGGAGTGGCTGCGCTTTCTGCGCATGATCGATCAAACCGTTCCGGCAGACAAAGAAATCTACCTGATCTGCGACAACTACTCGACGCACAAGCATGAGCGGGTGCAACGCTGGCTGGAAAAACACAAGCGATTCCACGTCCGCTTCACTCCCACTTCGGCTTCATGGCTCAACATGGTGGAACGCTTCTTCCGCGACCTGACACAGAACCGCTTACGGCGCGGCGTTTTCCAGGATCTTGAACAGTTGATCATGGCCATCGGCGAATACATCGACGGGCATAATCAGAATCCCAAGCCTTTCATCTGGACAGCCAAAGCCAAAGACATCCTGGAGAAGGTCACCCGCGCTCGCACCGCGCTCAATAAAAGATGATCTGCTTGAGACACTACACTAGCTTTTCTGAATCGGCAGCTGGGTAATTTCACCCGGAGCAGCGTTGGGAGGGCGGTTCAAGCGGAGGTTTCAAACCTCTTTACTATGTCGACGGAACAGCGCTCGATCCGGTTGGCTCGTGAGGTCCAATTCTGAGCAGCTTGGCAGCAGAGCCGATCGTTCGGCCTCCAGCTAGCTCCTGCCCTTGATGGATGTCAATTGTTGCGCACAGGCTAACGCACTCACCGAGCCAGTCGCAGTTCGGCACCGTCCTTGCGAATTGCTGAAGCCTGGATGGCCCTTCACTAAATCTCCGCCGTCAACGAGTAATTTCGAGCCCCCAAGAAGCCCGGTAGATGAGTCGGTTTCCCGATCACCCGTAATCTACCGGAAACCGCCCTGTGCACTGATCCCGTGCAGCCACAGCTTCTCTGTGAAGGCCTCGGCGATGATGCGCTTGTTAGACGAGCGGACAAAGCACCCAAGTGGCTTTTTCATCAAGAAAAAGCCAGCTTTCACGGTTCTGTTCGAAGACCGGAGCCGACTGTTTGAGATGAAGATAGAGATCGTAGGAGAACAGATCAAAGTCGCCGTTATCGTTTTGGAAGTTATAGCGGATATCCTGGACTAACAACTCCAGCTGCAACCATCCCCATTGCTCCCGGGTCGCATCCGCAATCATCGGAACACTCCCAAATTCACGCATTGCCGACGTCCTCGCATCAGCGGGAGGTTGTCCACATGCCACTCGATCGGCGATTGCCATCTTCAGATGGCTCTCGATCTCTTCCGTCAGATCCGCTTTGCGCCGCAAAAATCGAAACAGTCTCATGCGCCACCTCACTTTGCAGTCATGATTCCTTCAATTGTCGCGACCATCCTTCCCCAACGTTCATAATCGGAAGCCAGTTGATCTTTGCCCAGTTTTGTAATCTTGTAGAACTTCGCGCGTTGATTACTCTCGCTCTTCTTCCACTCAGCCTTGACCCACCCTTGACGCTCCAATCGATGAAGAGCCGGATAGAGCGAGCCGGTTTCGACCTGCAAGACGTCGCCCGAATTCATTCTTATCGCCTGGCTGATTCCATAACCATGCTGTTCGCCCCACTGAAGGGTCTTGAGTATCAACATGTCCAAAGTTCCCTGCAGGATTTCAATTCGGTTCTGGTAAGAATTCCTGGTTGTCATGGGCCGTAGACCTTCTATATCAAAATGATGTAGACAATCTACCTCATTTACGATGGAAAGCGCAAATTCCTTTTTAGTCTAAGAGTCTGACAAACATTGAACAGCGATGCAGGCTGGGAAGAGCTTGCCAAGTCGGTTCAAGTTGAGCCGTTGCCGAGCGAGAGTGGTGAGGCCGCGGAACCCACGCTCAACTCACGCATTCGGGGCAAATCGATGGACATTCTGACTGGTAGACTTGATTCCGGGCCGCGTGGGGCGCCTTTCCAGACTGGAGAAAAGCATGAAAGCAATCGCATTCACCCGTCCACTACCGATCGAAGCCGAGGACTCTCTAGTGGAGTTGGAACTGCCGCAGCCGGAATTCGGGCCGCGGGATTTGCTGGTCAATGTGCGGGCGGTTTCGGTCAACCCAGTGGATACGAAGGTGCGGGGCGCGCGACATCAGGGCTCCGCGTCGGACAACACGGGCAAACCGCGAGTGCTTGGCTGGGATGCCGCAGGCGTGGTGGCGGACAAAGGCGCCGCGGTCACCGGATTCGAAGTGGGCGATGAGGTCTACTACGCCGGCGCGTTGGAACGTCCCGGATCGAATGCAGAATACCAGGCAGTAGATGAACGCCTTGTTGGACGCAAGCCGAAATCAATCGGTTTTGCCGAGGCCGCTGCGCTGCCGCTGACAAGCATTACCGCTTGGGAACTGCTGTTCGACCGGCTTGGCATTCGTGAAGGCGAAAGCGGCGCGGCCTTGCTGGTCAGCGGAGCCGCCGGCGGTGTGGGCTCGATTCTCGTACAACTGGTGCGTCGACTCACAGGACTGACCATCGTGGCCACTGCGTCGCGGTCGGAGACTGTGAAATGGGTGACCCAGATGGGTGCTCACTACGTGATCGATCACACCAAACCGCTGGCCGAGCAGGTGAACGAACTGCGCCTGCCTCCGGTGAAATATATTGCCAGCCTGACGGCCACCGCGCGGAACTTTGCACAACTGGTAGAAATTTTGGCCCCGGAAGGTAAGCTGGGTCTCATCGACGACCCGGCGACGCTCGATGTGGTGCCGCTCAAACGGAAGGCGGCGTCGCTCCATTGGGAGTTCATGTTTGCACGCTCGATGTGGCAAACGCCGGACATGGGCGAGCAGGGACACCTGCTGAGCAGCGTGTCCGAACTTGTCGATCGCGGTGAACTGCGCTCGACGCAAACGCAGACCTTCAGCCCCATCAATGTCGAGAACCTGAAGAAGGCCCATGCACTCGCTGAGAGCGGAAAAGCAATCGGCAAAGTGACGTTGAGCGGATTCTGACGTCGACGCCTATAAGGCGGGTCACCGGCAAACCGGAAGTAGTTCTCAATGAACGCGAACAAGGGTTAGCACGTTTCCGGTCTCAGATGGCCTGGAAAGGCGACTCGGCGATAATGCAGGGATCGAGGTCGGTTCGAGCAGCTACCCAGGCGCAAATCGTGATGTTGAGGGTCCTGATGCTCAACTCTCGTCCCCTCGCGAGCAATTTACGAGTTCGTTAGTCGGGAAAGTAAATCGTGATGGAACCGGCATCGGAGCTAGCTGTGAGGATTGCGTGGCGCGGATCAGCCGTAAGGCGCGCGATTGCAACGGATCTCCAGCCACCAGCAATGGGCACGGTTGTGGATGTAAATTTTCCAGCGCGAACTGGGTTGCAATGCGCATGGCGGGGCCGCAGACGAGTCTAGCGCAGAATAAGCATGCTGCGGAAGCGTGTCATATTGTTGGACAGCGGAGTCCCGGGTCAGTAAGCGCATCGGCGATTACGCGCTCATCCAGATTTTCGGTTTGAGGGATGCGTGTCGCTGGTGCGAGGTCGGCCATCGGTGCTGGTCACGGGCGCCGCAGTCCCAGAAACCACCTCCGCTGTGGACGCGTTTGCTACCCAAGGCGATGGCGCAGGTATCGGTTCCAGTACATGATGAGGCCGGTGATGCTCAGGGCCGCGAGGCTCACGCCGAGCAGGGACCAGAGAATTTTGATGGGCAGACCCCACACCGTGCCGAAGTGCAGCGTGAACATCGACCAGAGAATCCAGTCTCCCAGCGTGACATTGTTGCCGTAGTGCCAGACAGTCAGCACACGGGCGCTGGAGGTTTCGATGGTGATCAGATCGCGATGGGCAAAGTTACCGGGATCGCGTAGATCCATCTCAACAAAAACGGTAGGGTCGGCGAGCGAGGGATTGTAAATTCCGAAAAGCCGTCCTTGCGGCGAGGCATGCTCCGCGGCGGAGACGATGGCGGCAAGCGAAGCAGGCGCTCCAGTGTGCGCCGTGAGCGGGGGCATTGGCGGAGCCAACATCGCTCGTACGGGGAGGACGGCATTAATGGCCGCTTCCAAAGGCACGTACCAGGCGAAGTAAACACCGGAGATCGACCACCATGCGACGATCGAGAGCGTCCATATGCCGACGGCATTGTGCGCGTCGAAATTGATGCGCCGCCAGTGGCTGCGCAAACTGATTCGAAAACCGCGGCTCCAATTCCGGATACCGGGCCACCAGAGAAAAAGACCCGTTACACAGAGGAGAAGCAGGATCGCGGCGCCGACGCCATTCACCTGCTCGCCATGCCCACTGCCGAGCAGCAGGTAAAGGTGGAGGTCGTGCATCCAGTCCACCC
Organism: Occallatibacter sp.; assembly: GCA_036490385.1. GTDB lineage: Bacteria > Acidobacteriota > Terriglobia > Terriglobales > Acidobacteriaceae > Telmatobacter. The sequence goes on along the minus strand of DASXDX010000008.1, from coordinate 17,956 downwards.
ACGTGCGCGGCTGTGAAAAGACAGCTCCGCTGATAGGGTCGGCGATGAAGCCCAGTGGCCGATGCTGCGCGTCGACGGCGCGAATCTGAAATGCGGGAACGGCGGGATAGGGAGTAATGAGAAGGCTCGCTGTGCAGCCGGGACACGCCTGCACAAAGTGGTGCATCACTTCAGGGATCGGCGCGGTGCGCGAGGCATCCCAGGCACTGAGGCCGCGCGGCAATGTCGTTCCCGTGAGCTCATTTTCAAAGACGAGAATGGAACCGCTAAGGGCGATCACGACCACGTAGAGGGAAAGCGCGATGCCGGCCCAAAGATGAATCTGGAAGAGCGCCCGGCGCAGCCAAAGCTGGCGCGGACGGTGAACCAGATTGCGGAAGAACGTCATCGGCTCGCCGCTCACTGGCCGGTGTGGGTATCGTACCAACCGAGAATGCGCGTTAGCGAGTCGATCTGATGCTCACGCTCGGTGAAGATGTGCGGCTCGCGCGGATATGTCACCATCTCCGTCTCTTTCCCCATGAATCGCAGGCCATGGTAGAACTCCCGCCCCTGCGACATCGGCACGCGCACATCGGCTTCGCCATGGAGGACGAGCACCGGCGTGTGGCAATGATCGAGATACCGCACGGGAGAGTGCAGATCGTAGACCGCCGGGTCGGCGGCCAGCGGTCCAAAGTAGCCTTGCTGGAAGCTGGGAGAAATATCGGTAGTGGTGGCCATGCTGAAGAGGTCGGTGACGCCGGCGCCCACCATTGCTGCCTTAAATCGGTCAGTGTGCGTGACCGCCCAGGCGGTCATGAATCCGCCATAGCTCCAGCCACCGATCACCATGCGGTTTGGGTCGGCGATACCCTGCTGGATGAGGGAGTCCACGCCGGCCATGATGTCGGCAAAGTCGCCACCGCCCCAATCCTGATAATTAGCCTCGGTGAACGCCGGACCCTGGCCATCGGATCCGCGGGGATCGGGCAGCAGCACTACATACCCATGAGAGGCGAGCAATGTGGCGTAGTTGTACCAATTGCCGTTGAAGCCGACCGTCCAAGCCTCTTCCGGCCCGCCATGCACATGTACGACAGTCTTGTAACGCGTGCCGGGTTGATAACCGGGCGGCAGGACGAGCACGCCGTAGATGGTGCGATGGTCGTTCGGGTTCTTCCAAGTAATCTCGCGCTGCGTTCCTATGTTCCACTGCGCCACCTGGGAGTTAGTGTTGGTCACGGCCTGGGCGTTGCCACCTTTCCAGATATAGACCTCAGATGGCATAGCCGGCGTATCGCCGAGGAAGGCCAGGGATTGCCCGTCGCGGCTGGCGTCGAAATCCTCCTCAGTGTTGACCGAAAGGCCGGGCAGCGGTTTGACCGCAAAGGAAGCGGCGTCGATCTCGACCGACTCGGTGTGCGCGTCGATATATTCGCCGACGATAAGACGGCTGCCGGGACCGGCCCACAGCATGTGAGCGATGGTGCCGGGCAGCTTGTCTTCAAGGCGGATGGTGCTGCCATCGGAGAGCTTCTCGACGAAGTGTTCGTCCGTGATCCCTCGCTGGGTAAAGCGGGAGAAGGCGATGCGGGATCCATCGTGCGAGAAGGACGGCGAAGCGTAGCCGGAGTGCTCCTCGATGGTACGAGTGATTGCTCCCGTCTTTGTGTCAAAGAGAACAACTTTCGAGACGCGCCAGTAATCGTCGATGCGCGGCGTGGGAGAAACACGGGCGACGATGAGCGAGCCATCCGGCGACCAGTCGATGGCGTCGACATTCAGATCCTGCGCAGTGAGCAGCCGCGCCTGGCGGGCTGCGATGTCGTAAATCCACAGGCGGTCGTAGTGGTAGTCGCGATCAATGAGGTTCTGGTCGTTCTTTGCAGCTTTGCGGGCGCGTTCTTCAGGCGTATCGGTGTCAGTACGAATGAAGGCGATGGATTTTCCGTCGGTTGACCACTTGAAGGAGCGGATCCCGCCGGGCAGGTTGGTTAACGGCTCCGCTTCCCCGCCGCTGAGAGCAATCCACCACAGCTGCATCGAGGGCTTCGCCGCGGTCGCATCGTCTTTCGGAGCGGCTTCGTCTTTCTTCGGAGCGGCGACGTCTTTGCGCTCGCTGCCGGGAGCGAGGGAGAAGTGGAACGGCGAGCTCGAACCTTCATCGAGAGGATTTGCGCGATCGGAGAGGAAAGCGATGTGGGTTCCATCGGGTGACCACTCCGGTGAGTCTTCGGCGGAAGCGCTGTAGGCAAAAGGACGTGCAGCGCCTGCCTCATCGGTGGGAGCGAGCCAGATGTGGGCGTCCCGATGTTTCCCGGAAGCCACCGGCGTATCGACGGCGTAAGCCACGAGGCTGCCGTCCGGCGAAATGCGCGGGGCTCCAACGCGCTTGAGGTTGGCAATGTCGGAGGGCTGGATCGTGGCCTTCTGCGCGCGGAGGGGCAAAATGATAGAGGCGATGAGAAAGAATGGAAGAACGGCGGTGGCTGCTGAGCAGACGCGGCGCGGACGAGTGTGCCGGCCGCGGTGAGAGCCGGTGAGCGCGGGGAATTCATTCATCGGAAAGACTCCGGGATTTGAAGTTGCCAGTCAAGGAATTCCAGTTCATTTGCGGTTTGTTCCACTTCGGCGTCGGCGGAAAGCGAGCCGGAGTGGCCGGAAGTTGAATCGTAGAGGAGCAGGACTGGTTTGCCCGACGATGTGGCGTTCTGCAGCATCGCTGTCATCTTACGGGAGTGGGAGGGATCGACGCGCGTGTCACCGTCGCCGGTGACGAGGAGGACCGCGGGATAAGCCGTGCCCTTCACCACGTGCTCATAGGGGGAGTAGGCGAGCAGGGTGCGAAACTGGACCGGATCGCTCACCGATCCATATTCGCTCACCCACCAGCGGGCGATGGTGAAGCGCTCGTAGCGCATCATGTCGATTAGGGAATAGCGGCCGATGACCGCGCCGAACAGCTCGGGATGCTGCGTAATCGAGGTCATCACCAGCAATCCGCCGTTACTGAGGCCCTCGATGGCCAGGCGGTCGGGACTCGTGTAGTGGTTGGAGATGAGCCAGCGTGCGGCGTTTGCAAAATCGTCAAAGCAGTTCTGCTTCTCGTCGAGTTCGCCGGCGCGGTGCCAGGCTTCGCCAAACTCGTCGCCGCCGCGAATGTTCGCCACAGCATAGACGCCGCCTCGATCCAGCCATGCAGCCACTTCCGCGGAAAATGCCGGCAGTTGGGCCCAGTTGAAGCCGCCGTAGCCATAAAGCAGTACCGGCAGATGGCCATCGGGGACGAGGGCACGGCGGTGGGCGAGGAACATGGGCACGCGGACGCCGCCGGTCGAGCGGTACCAAACCTGGTCGACGACGATATCGCGGAGGCCGGCGGGGACGGGCGGGACATCGATAGGTGTAACGCCATTGCCGGGCGTCCAGGCGTAGAAGCCGGAGGGCGTCTGGAAGGACGTGTAGGAGAAGCTGAGTAGCGGCGAATCGGGATCGGGATCGACGGTCGCGACCGAACCCACGCCCGGCAACGGGATGACGCCGGCAGGCTTGCCGTCGAGGGTGTAGGTGGTCAGTTCCGAATGCGCGTCGTGAATCGTGTTGAGGATGAGTCGATTGCCGGTGAGCGCCATGGTTTGGATGGTGAAATCCTGCCGCTCGGGAATAAAAACCTTCCACTGCGATTGCTCGGGATGGTCCACGGGAACGGAAAATACCTGGCCGCGTCCGGCCTTCCAGTCGGTCTCGATGAATAGGGTATGGCCGGCAATGGCGCCGTTGAACGTCGCGTGGATTCCGGTTACCACCGCAGTGAATGGCGCGGAGGATTCGAGATCTTTCAGCCAGAGATCGGTGGAACCTGAGGCCCCGTGAAGGACGGTCGCCAGCAGCCATCGTCCATCGGGTGAGAGGCTGACCGCAAGAAGTTCCGACGGACCCATGTCCTGGCCGAAAAGCAGATCGTCGCTGGTCACGGGATGACCGAATCGGTGGCGGTAAATGCGCGGGCCATTTTCGTCGAATTTCACGTAGAAGACGGCCGAGCGGTCGGGGGCAATGGGCAGCGACCAGTAGAGGTAGCGCGCTTCGGGAAGGGTGTCGGAAGCGAGATCGCGACCGGTGGCCAGGTCGCGGAAGTGAATGCTGAGCTGATCGCGGCCGCCGTGGCGGACACCATAAGCGACAAGCTTGCCGTCGGCAGCGACGTTGAGGAGTTCCACGGTGTCGGCGGAGGCAGCCTCATCGCCGGTGGCGCCGAGCAGCAGATTGTCCTGGCCGCTTGCGCCATGGCGCAGATAGATGCCAGCGAACTGGCCCCCTGCGGGTTTTCTTTCGAGGAAGTAATCACCATGACGGTAGAGGACGCGATGGGGCTCTTCACGATCGACAAGTTCCCGGATTTGCCGGCGCAAGTCGTCCATTCCCGGACGCGAGGTAAGCAGGGCGGCTGTGTAGCGCTGCTGCGCGGCGATCCAGGAACTCGTGTCCGCGCTGCTCCGATTCTCCAGCCACTGATAGCGGTCGGTGAGAGTCACGCCGTGGAGAACGGTAGTTGAGGGAATCGCGGGGGAGGCAGGTGGAGGAGGGATGGCCTGGGCAATGAGTAGAGGAGGAGCGAGCATTACGGCGATAGCAACGGCCGCGCGAAAAATTTCCAGGTGTCTACTCATGGCTGTGCTCCATCTGTAACTCTCTGAGCAAGAGAAGAGAAAGTCGGGCATGAGACCAAACCTGACGGCTTCGTCTCATGCCATACGATCTGCTAAAACTGCAGCTTCAGCGCGAACTGCAGCGAACGCGGCGCGCCAATCTGGTAGAGGCTGCTGAATCCGCCGTCAGCGCCCCCGCCGCCAAGGCTGGAAGCAAGGTCTTCAGACGAAATGCCGAAGTAGGTGTTGACGGCTCCGTAGCTGGTGAGAATGTTACGGCCGTCATTGACTCCCACGTCGCCAAACAGCGGATGGTTGAGGACGTTGAAGGCTTCGGCGCGGAAGAGCAGGTCGACGTTATCGTGGATGGGGAAATCGCGGCGCAGCGCGATGTCTTCCTGCCACACATCGAAGCCGCGGATGACGTTGCGGCCCAGGTCGCCCTGGCTGAAGCTGCTCGCCGGGGTGCTAAAGTGAGCGGCGTTAAAGCCTTTGCCACCTGGACAATTCATTCCGGTGTTGGCAGCCTTGCACTGGGCTCCGGTCATATACAGAGGCTGATTGGGAACAACATTGGGGCGTTGGTTGGCCGCGGTCTCGTTCCATTCCAGGCCGAAGGCGAAGACGCCGGTGCTGAAGTTGATGGGCGATGCGCTGTTGGCGCGGAACAGGCTGTCGAAGGCCCAGCCGTTGGCCACATATTTGAGGAACGAATTTTCCGCCCCGACTTTTGGGAGCTCGTAAGTGATTGCGGCAGTGACGGTACTGTGCACGTCGTAGTCCGAGTCGCCGTAGTCGAGGCTGGGGCTGTAGACGGTATGGTAGGGGAGCGGCAACGCGACGCTCGAGCCGTTATCGAGCGCGTGGGACCATGTGTAAGTGGCGAGATATTGCAGGCTATGCCACGGGTTCTGCTTGAATTCGACTTGGAGCGCGTCGTAATTGGAGTAGTCGTTGTTGGTGATAACGTCGAGATAACTGAAGTTGGCGTTGGCGCCCATGGCCGGGCTCAGCATTTCATTCCGAAGCAGGTCGCTGCCGTGATTGCCTGCATACGTCATCTGCAGGCTGCGGGTGTTCCCCAGGTTTTGCTCGAGCGAAAAATTCCACATGTAAACGCGCGGATCCTTCAGGTTGGGGTCGAATGCGAAGACGTAGGTGTACGGCGGGTTGAGGCTAAACGGAATCGGAGCCGCAGTGGCTTTGCTCAGAGGATAGGCTCCGGCAGCGCCATAGAAGTATTCGGAACGGCCGTAAGGGAAGCCGAGCGTGCCCTGTGCGCCTTGCTGGTCGCCCAGGCCGTAGAAGACACCGCCGCCCCCGCGGAGAACGGTTTCCGCGCCCGGAGTCTGGCGTAGGACGTACGAAAGACCGAGGCGGGGAGCGAAATTGGCTTTGCTCGCCGACCACAGCGGCGTGCCCTTGGGAGCAATTGTCGCGGTTGCCGGATTGTCGAGGCCGGTCACCGTGTAGAAGGGATGGCCAGTGGCTTCAGAGGGCGGCGGATCGTAGTCCCAGCGCAGCCCGTAGTTGATCGTGATGCGGGGCTTCACCTGCCAGGCATCCTGAGCGAAGAAAGACACATCGTTGAAGACGGGCTTCAGCTCTGAAGTATCGTATGTGTCCACGTTGGCGTAGCCGTTGGTCGGTACCTGCGTTTGGACCAGCTCCTGAACGCTGTCGAAGTCGTACCCGATGTCCCAGGGGCGATAGCCGTTGGTCGGCGTCAGGTGACGAATGTCCGCGCCGAATTTGAAGGTGTGCCTGTTCTTTGTCCAGCTGAGGGTATCGACATAGTTGAGCTGGCGCTGATGGTTGGTTGCGTCGTTGCCCACGTAATAATCCGTGGTGCTGTCATTGAAGAATAGGGAAAAGACCGAAGTTTGAACGGTATAGTTTGGGTCGGACTGGAACAGATAGGAACTGCTGGGAATTGAGGCTCCGCCAAATGCAATAGGGACTACGGTGGTGGCGCCCTTTGAGTGGCTGATGTTGAAGCGGAAATCATCGACCAGGGTTGGACTCAGGATGTACGTGGCTCCCGCGGTGATGGTGTTGACATTTGCGGTAGTGCTGCTGAGGCTGGAGGTCGCGTAGAAGTCGAAGGCGCCGTGCTGCTCGCCATCGGAAGGGGCGTCATCGCCGCGGATAAACAGAGTCAGCTTGGGAGTGACGCTGTAATCGAGGCGAAGGCTAGTCGCGTTGAGGGTGGATGGATTGGAGAAGCCGGCGAAGAACTCGCCGGTCCACTGGCCCGGCAAGTCCTGGCCCGCGGATGGAAGCGGATAAGCATCGAGGAGCGGAAGGACGACAGAGTTCGCCTGACTGCGCGCGTAGGTGGTGGGAACGACGTTGATCTTGGACTCCGGCACGCGCAGGCGAAGCCCCTCGTACGAAGCGAAGAAGAAGAGCTTGTCGCGCAGGATGGGCCCGCCGACAACGCCTCCAAAGTCGTTCTGTTTCTCTGCCAGCCGCGGCAGGCCTTCATTGTTGTTGTACCAGGTGTTGGCGTCGAAGATATCGTTGCGCAGATACTCGAAAGCGGTTCCATGGAACTGATTGGTTCCGCTGCGGGTAATGATGGAGAGTTGCGCGCCCGGCGACCGGCCGTACTCGGCGTCGAACGAGTTGGTTTGGATCTTATACTCCTGCATGTCGTCGATGGACACCAGGTTGTTGTAGCCGCCATTGTTGCTGGTGGCCTGCGCCGCCCCGGCGCCCGCCGAGCCCAGATAGACGTTGCTGCCCTGGGTAATGCCGACATTGGCGCTGACGCCGTCGATGGAGAAGTAATTCGCGTCGGTACGCTCGCCGTCGATGCTGAACTGGCCCGCATTGGTGTAATAGGTTTTGGCCGTGACGTTGCCCGGCGTAAGCGCAATCAAAGCCTGGAAGCTGCGGCCGCTGAGAGGCATATTCTCGATGAAATGACGGTCGACCGTGGTTGTCACCGCCGAGGAAGTGTCGATCTGCCCGACTTCGGCATCCACGGTCACGGTTTGACTGGAGGAGCCAACAGTGAGATGGATGTTCTCCGCCAGGGTATCCTGCGTGTGCAATTCGAGATCGGAAATCTTGCTGTCCTCAAATCCATTGGCTGAGACGATGATTTTGTAATGACTGGGCCGTAAGCTTGAAAAGGAGTATTCGCCGTTCGGCCCGGTGGTGGCGGAGCGCGCAACATTGGTGCCGAGGTCAGTGACAGTGATGGTAGCACCGGTGACGACCGCGCCGGACGAGTCCGTAACGTGGCCGGTGATGCTGCCGGTTTCATTCTGCGCAGCGAGCGGCATCGACGACAATGCAACCAGCAACGCCAGTTGACAAATCCAGTAGCGGTGGCTTCGTGTCATGCGGAACCTCCAGTGTGGTTTTGATTGTGAATTACCCGTTTGTGTTTCGGTGAACCCGAACCTTTGGTGCACTGGACGGGCGGCGGCGCGGCCCGTCGGTCGCGGTCGATTACTGCCGCGAGCTGTTGAGCCGGCGGATCAGAGCAGCGAGCTCCCGATCCTGCGGCGAGCTGTGCTGCTCGAGGACGGTAGCCACCGAAAGAGCATCGGACAGTGGCTCGTCTTGCCCCAGCTTGAATTTGGCCTCGATACGGGAGACCCGAACGCGGAAACCGGCGATCGCGGAGAATCGGCGCACGATCTCGCTGCGGGGAATTTCGCTGGTGCGCCAGCCGCCCGGATAGGGCGATTCCATCCGCCGGGTCAGGTCCTCAAGCGACTCGTCCAGCTCCGCTTCGGTCTGCATCTCCAGGGTCCCGGTGCAATGCACGGAGGTGTAGTAGTACGTCGAGGGCATGTCGCGATCGGGATACCAGCTGGCGGTTACGTAGCTCCAGGGCCCCTCGAAAATCGCAAGCACTGCCTTGCCGTGAGTCCCGTGGGCAAGCGCGCGTGCGTGCTCGTTGCCGCGCGCAATGTGACCGACCAGCACGGTGCTCTCCGAGGCGCGGTCGAGCAGGAGCGGCAAATTGGTGGCGTAAGGAACTTCCGCCCCGTTGCTCACCAGCAGCGCCCAGGGGTTGCGCTCGATGAGATCAAGCGCATCCTGCGGGGAAGCGGGTTGCCAGCATGGGCGAATAAACACGAAAGGCGCACCTCAGAGGAGATTTGCGATCGATCTTGGTTTTTCGACCGGTGTTGCGAAGCACTTAAGAAACGGAAGACGAACAATACCCACAATGCCCAGTTGAGAAAAGCTACGGCCGCACGACATCCCCGCCGACCGCAGTGAGCACAATTTTTGTGTTTTCAATCTCTACTGGATCGATATGAAAGATGTCCTGAGAGAGCACATCGAAGTCGGCAAGCTTGCCCGGCGCAATGGAGCCCTTGATGTCATCCTGGCTCTCAGCGTAGGCCGAGCCAACGGTGTAGGCATGCACGGCCTGGCTTACGGTGATCTTCTGTCCAGGAATCCAGCCGTTGGGATTCTTGCCGTCGAGTGTGCGGCGGGTAACCGCGGCGTAGACTCCGGCCATGGGATCCATGGGCGCAACAAACCAATCGGAGCCGAAGGCCAGAGTCGTGCCCGCGTCCAGCAGCGATTTGAACGCGTAGGTAGTCTCCGCGCGTTTGTGGCCGATACGATGCTCAGCCCAGCGACCGTCGTCGATGCAGTGATAAGGCTGTACCGAAGCGATGACGTGGAGCTGGGCGAAACGCGGGATGTCCTCGGGACGCAGGTGCTGGGCGTGCTCGATGCGCAGACGGCGATCGGCCGGGCCATCCTCCAGCTCGAGACGCTGGTAGAGATCGAGGATGGTTTCGTTGGCACGGTCGCCGATGGCATGGACGGCAATGTGGAGGTTGGCGCGGTCGGCGGCACGAAGGTTCTGGTAAAACTGCTCGGTGTTCGCAAGGTCTGCGGTGGGCAGACCGTAGTTGCCGGGCGCATCGGTGTAGGGCTCGAAAAACCAAGCCGTTCCTGAGCCCAGCGACCCATCTGCAAATGCTTTGAGTGAGCCGATGACCAGGGTGTCGTTGCCGAAGTTAGTCATGATTCCGAGGCTGGCGAGGCGCTGGTAGTGGTCAAGCGGAAAGCGTGCCGAAACGCGCACTTTCCATTTCCCTTCCGCAATGAGGCGCTGATAACCGCGGACGACGAGCGCCTGTAAATCGGCGGCTTTAGAGCCCGTGAAGCCCATGTCCTGCACGCTGGTGACGCCATTGTCGAGCGCGTACTTCTGCGCGGCGAGTAACGCTTCATCCACCTGGGCATCGGAGGGAGGCGGTATCACGCGCTCCACCAAATCCTTCGCTGCATCCTTAAATATGCCCGTAGGATTGCCGTCTTTGTCACGCACGATGACGCCGCCGGGAACATCGGGCGTGTTTTTTGTGATGCCCGCCATCTTCATGGCCAGGGCATTGGCCAGCATCATGTGACCGTCGGATCGGTTTACCCAGACCGGATTGTTGGGAGTAACAGCGTCGATCCACTCGTGGGTAGGCAGTTCAACAGGAGTCCATTTTTCCTCGTCCCAGTTGCCGTCGACGATCCACTCGCCGGCGCGTCGAGTGCGCGCGTAGGAGGCGATTCGGCTCACAAATTCCTCGCGGCTGGCGGCGTCGCGCAGGTTCACACTGGTGAGACTCTGCCCGCCCCAGAAAAAATGAACATGCGCATCGTTAAAGCCGGGAACGACGCGGCGTCCTTGGGCATCGATGGTGCGGGTGTGCGGCCCGATCAACTTTTCGATTTCCTGGTCGGCGCCCACCGCAAGAATGCGGCTTCCGGAGACGGCAAAGGCCTCGGCTTCGGGCTGCTGCGGGTTTTCCGTCCAGACCTTGCCGTGGAGCAGGACCAGATTCGCTTGCCCGTACACGGGAAGCAGCGCCGCGCCACATAAGAAGATGGAAGCAATCCTCAGCATGAGAATTCCAATCGCAACCGATGTTATTGCCGGGACCGAAGTGAATGCTGTATCGGGGACCTGCACGGAGACCAGCCGCAAAACGCGGTGAAACCTGGTCCGGAGTTTCTCTGGAATCCCGGTTCCATTAAAGTAGTATGAAACGCTGGATTACGTAAAGTGCCAGAAATAGTGAGAGTGATGGTGCCAGAGGATGAAAACGCCGGGAAATCTGATTCTTGACCGAAGCGACGACCGCTCGATGCAGGCTCAGCTGGGCGGCCACCTCAGAAGGATGATCCAGACGGGCGAACTGCAGGCCGGGGAGCGACTGCCGTCGACGCGGGAACTGGCCCACGAGCTCGCGATCTCGCGCAACACCGTGGTGGCGGCGTACGAGATACTGCAGGACGAGGGTTATGTGGAGGCGACGCTGCGCCGCGGTTTCACCGTGAACAAAGCGGCGCTGGCATTCCGGGCAATGCCGCTGAGTGCCCGGGATCGGCGGGACCCCGAGCGAACGCCATCGCTGCCGGCCATGCCGGTTCCCTTCCGTCCCACGCAACCGGATGTCAACCTTTTTCCGCTTCCGATCTGGAACCGGCATCGTACCCGCGTGCTGCGGAGAGACGCCAGCCTGCTGCAGTATCAGTCGCGGTTTCCGGTAGGTCTCGACGAGTTGCGGTCGAGCGTGGCGGACTATCTGCGCGACAGCCGTGGCGTGCGGTGCGGGTGGCACCAGGTGGCCATCACCAATGGTTCGCAGCAGGGATTGTTCCTGCTGGCGCATCTGCTGCTGCGCCCGGGAGTTCGCGTGATGATGGAAGATCCAGGCTATCCCGGCGCACGTAACGCATGGAGCCACGCGGGCGCAACTATCGTACCAGCTCCCGTGGACGAAGAGGGCATCCGCCTGGCTGAGGGCGAGAAATCAAGCGCAGCGTTGATTTATGTGACGCCTTCCCATCAGTTTCCGCTGGGGGCGTGCATGTCGCTGGGGCGCAGACTCTTGTTGCTACAGGCGGCGCGCGCGGCCGGCGCATGGATCGTGGAAGATGACTACGACGCGGAATTCCGCTATACGAGCATGCCCCAGCCCAGTCTGCAGAGTCTCGACGAACATTCTCGCGTGATCTATGTGGGATCCTTCAGCAAGACGCTTTGCCCGGGTCTCCGCCTGGGATATGTGGTTCTGCCGCCGTCCCTGGTGGAACCGTTCGCGGCGCTCAAGTCAACGGTGGACGACTACAGTCCCCTCGTCGATCAGGCGACGCTGGCGGCTTTTCTCGACAGCGGTGGGTTTTATACGCATCTGCGGCGCTGCCGGCGGCATTATGCGGAAAGGCAGGCGTTTTTCCTGGAACAGATCGAGCGCCGCAGGCTGCCACTGAAATTTCCGGTAACCGGACGCGGCATGAATCTGGCCGGTATGCTGCTGGAGGACATGAACGACGAAAGGCTTAGCCGGCGGCTGCACACAGCGGGACTGGATATTCCGGCGCTTTCGCGTTACGCCATGCGGCCCATCCGGCCTGGGCTGCTGTTCGGACTGGCGGCGTTCGACATCAAGCAGATCCGGGAGGGCGTGGGGCGGATGGCACGGGTCTTTGCGGCGATATCCCACTAATCATGTTGCAGGTCCGACAGAGATGCCGATGTGCTTCCTAGTTTTCCCCTTTTGCGAAGCGCCACCAGTTGCCAGTGAGGCGGACATCCTATATCTCTTAGCTCGAGACCAGAACTTGTCTCATAAATGGATTTTTGAAAGGGCACGACTTTAGTCGTGCCGCAAAGGACAGCAAAATTCGCGGGCTTCAGCCCTGAGGGACGTCTCCCTCAGGGCCGCAAACATTTATGAGACAGCTTCTAGTCAGTAAACACCATCGGAACTTTGTCGAGGCCCACGCGCGCAAGCGAACGAATTGTCGCCCGCGCATCCCCGCCGAGCCCGACTACTCTCCGCGACTGCGAATTGCTGTCCAGGGTCCTTGGCATTTTCCCCGGTGTGGCTCTGTATCCCGAAGCGGCTCACGCAACGGCCGTGCGCCGGAGGGTGACTCAGGGTAGCGGTCAACGGTAAGGTGTGGAAGTAGGGGACCTCAGCCCAGCGTTCCCGCCGGTCGGCGGTCGTTTCTTCGGAAGTAAAGAGATCACGAAGATGCGTGCGAATTGGCCGCCGAAGGAATTTTGGGTCGATTCCCATACACAGCAGGTTCGGTCGAGCGGCTTGATTCCCAATTCTCGGACCAGAGAATCCTGCACCTCAACCTCCGCCGACGATAATTCAGTGATGCTCATCGGCGTCGCACGGGATCAGTGTCCAGACTCCCCGGTAGTCACTGACCCTCTCTAAAGCAGGGACGTTAGTAACAGGCGACCTCAGGGATTTCTCAGCAAGGAAGGTTTCCGTTTGTCGCTTTTTCCCTCGTTGTTCTGAGCGAAAAACCTGAGAATCGTCGCGAGACTACTCCCATCCCCGTCCAGTTCCTTAACGCACATTGTCAGGTAGTGGCGGATCGTGGTGACGCCGTTCGAGAATAAACTCCGAAAAGAGATGACCGCCGATGCGCGTGGCGAAGATGAGCCGTGAGCCCACGAAACCATCGATGGCGGTCTTTCCGGGAACCCAAAATGCATTAGCGATCATCGGGCCCGCCATGTCAGTGACAGTGGGCGTAAGGGTGAAGAATCGGCGGCCGTCGCTATCGTGCCGGGCAGTAAATTCGGCCAGCGGCGCATTCTCGACCTTACGCTTTACAGAGCAGCCGTGGCATGGAATGTAGCGCATGTCTTCGTGGAAGAGCATTTCCATGCCGTAGCGGACGTTTCCGTCAATGACTGTCACCGCGCTGGCGCTTCTAAAGCGCTCGCCGAAACCGGCCCAGTCCTGTCCCCACTCTTCAGGCTTCCCGACCCCCTGCGCATACAGAGCCCGCGCTGAAGTGCGGGCCAGTGCAGACCAGCCATAGCTGTCTTTCAAGTAGTCGACGAACTGCTCCTTTCGAGTGGGGCGTCTGTACGGGCGACCATTTATGGAGACAACGGAAACTGCGGTAACGGGCGCAACGGCGCGGGGAGCAGGCAGAGAAGGGACGGCCGACGATGGCGTCAATGTTTGCGTTGCCGGCGCAATGTTTACTGGCTGCTGCTGTTCGATCGGGTCTGCTTGGGCATGGATGCGAAATGAGCCGAACAAACATACACAAGCCACGGTGATACAGGTAGCGGAAACGAACTTCGGTCTGGGTGCGAGCCAATTGTACTCAGGTCGAGTCACGGTTTTGCCTCCGCAAACGGTTTCTCCCAACCCGGCCGCGTGTAGCCCACTTTCACCACACGGTTCGCTACATCGCGATAGATCTGTTCGTCGCCTGGATCCCACGCCGCGAGACCGTCGACGTATCTGTTGTACATGCAAAAAGCGGCCGCGACCAGAACCATAGCGTGAATTTCAAGATCGGTCGCTTCCAGACGGCGGGCTCGCTCCACATCGCCGGCCGCGACGCACTTGCCGCCCCCTTGTACTCGCGCGGCAATCGGCAACAAGACCCTCAGTTTCTCTGAAATCGGCGCCCTCTCCGGATCCGCAATCGGGCGTGTGACCACCTCGCCGCCCAGACGGGAGCCGGCGGTGTATCCGTGTACGGTGCAGCGGTAGTTGCAACCATTGAGCGAGGAAACGTAAGTGCTGATCGGTTCGCGTTCGCCTTGGCTTAGTGTGTGCTGCGCGTGAAGCAAGATCCCGGCGAGTTGGCGCAAAGGGCCTGCCATCGCCGGACGAAAGACCATGGGGCCACGAATTCCCGGGACTCCAGACTGAAGGGCGATGTGCGGCATTGTTGTTGAATCCTGTTGCCCAGGCGGCCAGCGAACTGACCTGGTCGCCTGGGCGGTTAATGCGTTGCCGGGAAGACCTTTAGCCCCTCGCCCAATCGCTGATACTGCCACCACACAAATGCGAAGATTCCGGCGAGAACAAGGACGGTCAATATCAGGCGAGAACGCTTGGTCATAAACAGTGATCCTAAGAGTACGTTGCTACCAAAATACGGTAATGGTTAAGTTGGTCCTGAAGGGCCGCCCATGCCGTTCTAACGCGTTGGTTGGTCTCTTTCAGTAGGTACGGAGTAGATACGAACGAAGAGGCGATGAACCGAATGCAGGGACTCTTCGTTGAAGGTCGCAGGGAGTTTGATCGGAGACTGGAGTCTCTCGTCCTGCATCGTCTCAAACCGATCGAAGAGCGATTCTATATCTTTAGTCGCGATCGAATCTTTGGTGCCCACAACCCTCAGTTTCGTTTTTACATAACGCATATATCGACCCACCCCAGTTTGGGAACGCAAATCCAATTTAGATCACTCTAATAGACTCCTGACTCAGCCCACACGCAATGCGCCTTCTGACGCATTACGTCTGAGGATTACCCACCGGGAGGTGTAAAGTCGGCCCCGGAACGGTAATCGCTGAGGAGTGACTTTCATCACATTTCGAAGGACCGAACGCCCATAAAGTGTTCTCTAGCGTCTCGCCCTGAGACGATAAACGATAATTACTGCGATGCAGGAAGTCTTCTCCAAACCCGGCAATCAAGATCTGCCTCTTGCAGAACAGCAATTTTACGAACTGCGCATCGTTGAATTCCTCGAACCCTGATCGCCACCGCGGATGCGCCGGGTCGGATCGCAATATTTCTACTCAATCGGCTTAGCCTTCACTCAGTGGGCGTTGATATGGCTGTGAAGCTTACCTGGTGGCCACAAAACTGCAATTTTTCCCGGTTCAGCCGATAGAGGTAAAGCGGTGTGGCAGGTACACGGCCTGACGAAGGAGTTCACCCAATTTCCGCCAGCGAAATTACCGGCAGCCGTCATTCCGAGATGGCCGGCTCTCCGCACAATGCGGAGCAGTTGGTTACGAATCTCAATCATTTGGCGAAAGACATCCATGGCGGTAATCTGTCGGCTTTTCCGAAGGACTACGTCACACTCTCTCAAGATGCGCTTAATAGCTCCGCGTCGGGACGGGCACCTTCGTCAGCGACTGCGATCCCGACTAGTCTTTTCCTGGATCTTGCATCCTCATCAAGCGGCGCAAGCGCCCTGGTGAACGAGCTCAATCGTCTTAGTGCGGATTTTGCCGGAAACGCTCTTAACAGTGTGTCCGTCGTGCTCACTGCGGCGTCCACGATGAGCCTCGGCGCAACAGTGGACAGCAGTCCCACGGGGCTGGTGATATCGGTAGAGGCTGCGCAACTGATTCAGGAAACTCTACGCGTGATAGTGGCTGCCGACGCCTCCGGCGTCAATACTGACCTGGCACAGCTGGTCTCCTTGCTGTCTGAAATTCGGCGCATTAACTATGGTGAGCTGGAAAGCGACGCTGATGCTTTCGCCTCTGGTACGTCAAGCCAGTTGACCGAAACGACGGATCAGGATCGATCTTCACTCTCTCCATATGACCTCAGCTTGCTCGCTTGGCACCTTTTTGGATCCGTGCCGCCTAATTCAGAACAATACGGCGACCGAGAGACACGCAAAAAACTTCGTAGAATTACCTCCAGACGATTTGCGGAAGCACGGTGGTCAGTCATTGTCTTTTTGGCCGGCTTTCAAGAGCCTGACGATCTGAAGGAAGCTCTTGAATATATTTTCTCGGAAAAGTCTCTTCGCGACTTCGCGCGTCGGCTCATGCGGGAAGCAGATCCGGCTTACACTCCTGATTGGCAAAGGAAACTGATTGACGAGATGGCTACGAGGGGCGAATTGAACCAGAATCCGAGTTAATCCTGAGACTCATTTTCAGGTCGGAAGTATTGGTTTATACGACGAGAATCAGCCGATGTTGCGCAAATCATAAGGTGAAGCAAAAGTAGCGAAAGAAAAAGCTACGAAATCATTGCTGTCGACTGAGATAGCCCGTAAGAAAGCAGAATAGTAAACAACCCATGAAGAGGGGCGGCACATTGTTGCCCCCTTTCAGCCTTCGCCGTGGCCTCACTCCCAGTTCTTCACCTTTGGCCACAGCGCCTGGAGATTTTCATGGAGTCCTCTGCAGATGAAAACCGGCCCACGCTCATACGGCTCCAAATACGGATTTGCATCCTGTGTAAATTCCACTACCGAGTCGAAGTTGGTTTCGAGCGTCCTACGGCTTTCGCCAAACACGATCATCACGCTGCCCGTATAGGTGCGCGGTCCCCAGAAGAAGTAGTTCTGGTGACCGCTGATGGCCTCCGGCACATCCGGCCGGTACACGTTCACCGCGCTCGCGTCGCCATAGTTTTCCGTGTAGATCACGGCCTGTGCGCGCTCCGCCCGCGGCAGCGAGTACCAGGCAGCGGCCAGCAAGTCCGCCTTCTGCCGCCAATCCAGCATGTCGGCGAAGTATTGCGGCAGCGGTGCGGTGGTGCCATTCTCCGTTTTCGGGGGCTGCAGATGCAGCCGCTGCTGATATGCAAGACTTTTTGCCGGGGGCAGTACCGGGAGAATGATTGGCAACAGAATCGCGATGAAAAGCACGTTCATCGCCACGTAAACGGGCGTAACCCCGTGCCGCAACCAAGCCTTGCGGAAGCGAAGATCCCGGGCGGCCGCCCCCGCCGCAAAATAGAGCGGATAAATGGCCGCCAGGTAATAGTCCTTGGCGTGCAGAATCATCATCAGGGGCAGATACAGCAGATAGGTCACGCCCAGGAAGCGGAACGCTCGTGCCGCCCGGCTGAAGACCAGCCACAGAATGCCTCCCACCCACAACGGCGCCATCAGAGGGCCGAAGACCAGCATCTGGTCCAGCACAAACGCGAGGGGGCCCAGACGAAGGTTCTTGTCGTTAATCTGATCGTTGTGCAGCAGCTCGAGCGTTGCCCAGTGGTGGTGCATCTCCCACAGCAGATTGGGCAGAATCAGCACGACCAGGAGCGCAAGGCCGATCGGGAACCATTTCGAAACCAGTAACTTTCTCTGGCTGGTCATTAGCAGCGCCGCCAGCAGACAAGTGAGAAAGAAAACCTCGTTCCACTTGTTTTCGAGGCCCAGGCCGGCCGCCACGCCCAGCAGCACCCACCACAACGCCACTGTACGGCCACTGCGAATGCCGCGACCGGCCAGCCGTGCCAGCTCGATTGTCGCCAGCGCCACCGTCATCCAGAAGAGCGGCTCAAAGGTGCTCGTCGAAAAGCTCGAACCGGTCCCCATCGCCATGGGCGCCAGCAGAATCCCCGTCATCGCCAGCGCTTGCGCCCAGCGCGAAGCGCCCATCCGCCATGCCAGCAGCCCCGTCATCGCAACTTCCGCGGCGCCCGCCAGCGAGGCAAAGGTCCGGAACAGGGCCAGCGATTGCAAGCCAAACAGCAACTCCGAAATGCGCGCGACCAAAGGAATGACGGGCGGCTGATCCACATACCCCCAGGCCAGATGCCGGCCGCACACGATGAAATACAACTCGTCACGAAAAATGC
>DASXDX010000014.1:0-1589 GCA_036490385.1 Occallatibacter sp. | reverse complement strand
GCGTTGATGAGGTGCGTGGCGCCAAGCTGCTGCGCGTAGTGCAGCCCATCGGCGAGCACCAGGCGGCCTTCCGCGTCGGTGTTGATGACCTCAATGGTCTTGCCGGACATCGCGGTCAACACATCGCCGGGCCTGTAGGCTTTGCCGCTGGGCATGTTTTCTGCGGAGCAGATGACGGCGACCACGCGCACCTTCGGCTTCAACTGCGCGATCGCGCGCATGGCGCCGACCATCGCAGCGCCTCCCGCCATGTCGTATTTCATCTTCTCCATGTTGTCCGCAGATTTGATGGAGATGCCGCCGGTGTCGAAGGTGATGCCCTTGCCGACCAGCCCCAGCACCGGGCCGTCCTTCGGCGCATCCGCTGGTTCATAGCGCAGCACGATGAGCGCGGGCGGCTCGGCGGAACCCTGCGCGACACCGAGGAACGCTCCCATCTTCAATTCCTTGAGCTTGTCGGTCGAGTGAACCTCGCAGGCGAGCCCGTTCTCTTTGGCCATGGCGGCCGCGCGGCGTCCGAACTCGGTCGGCGTCAGTACATTGCCGGGCTCGTTGATAAGCACGCGGGCAAAGTTCTGCGATTCTGCAAGAATCACTCCCTCATTCAATCCGGATTTGTATGTGGACTCCGCCGCACCACCCGGCGCCAGCAGGGTCACACTCTCCACGCGGCGGTCCTTGCGGTCGGAGCGGTAGGTGTCGGAGTCGTAGTCGGCGATGACGGCGCCCTCGATGGCGGCACGCGCCGTGTTGATGGCAGGAAAATCTGTTGCGATCGGAAGCAACAACGCCAGGGAGCGGATGCTGCGTGGCTTGGCGAAGCGGACCGCCGCGCCGGCGGCCTTGCGCAGCTCGGCGAGCGTGGGCTTGGCGAGGCCAATGATCAACAGACGGGCGGCTTTGAGCCCGGTGGGCTGATGCAGCAGCAGCGTCTCGCAGCTTCCGCCGGCGAATTCGCGTCCGCCGACCGGCTTTGATGCAGCAGAGATGACGGCGGCGTCGGGGGTGAGCAACTCGATTTGGGGATCTGCCTTCTTATCCTTCTTGTCAGCCTTATTGATGGCAAAAACAACCAGCATCTCGGTCTCGAAAGACGCGGGCGCGAGCGACGACAACTCTGTCTTCATGGGTCTCCTGCAAATCTGTAGTTATGCTTTGGCGTTTCGGTGCTGGCTGCGGACGATGGCGGCCTTGGCCTCGCGGTCGGCCTCGCGGCGCTTCACCGTCTCGCGCTTGTCCCAGTCCTGTTTCCCTTTGGCGACAGCCAGCTCGCATTTCACCCGGCCCCTGCGGAAATAAAGCCGAGTGGGGATGAGCGTATGGCCTTTTATCTGCGTCTTTCCCTCGAGCTTCCTCAACTCTTCCCGCTTCAGCAGTAGTTTGCGCGTCCGGAGGGATTCGTGATTGCTGGCATTGCCGTGAGAGTACGGACCGATATGGGCATTCAACAAAAAGGCCTCACCGTCTTTGATCAATCCGTAGGCATCTTTCAGGTTGGCTTGGCCTTCTCGAATGGATTTGACCTCGGTACCGCGCAGGGCGATGCCCGCCTCGAACTTCTCCAGCAGGAAGTAGTTATGGCTGGCGGC
>DASXDX010000045.1:0-4048 GCA_036490385.1 Occallatibacter sp. | reverse complement strand
GGCGCCGGGTTCAAAATCAGCAGCCAGGTGAAACTGGAGATCGGGTAAGCATCCCGGCCCGGCGCATTAGTGATGGAGACGCGGTAGTCGGCGGGCATCTGCTTCATGCTCGCCGCGGCCGCGGTAACGGAGTCGATGGTCGCCTTTTGAAAGACGCCTGCGGGGTTCCTGACCAGGCCCGTCTCGATCTTGTTCTGCAACGCATAGATAAGCTCCACATAGCCGATCGCGCCGGGGGTTTGCCGCACCATGCCGGCCACTCCTTGATTGTTCTTGGCGCCAAGGCCGCGCGGCCAGCTTATCGATGTACCCGTGCCCGGGCCATTCTTCCAGTCAGCGCTCACCTTGGAAAGATAATCCGTGAAGATGTAGCTGGTCCCGCTGCCGTCGGACCGGTGAACCACTAAGATCTCCGCACTTGGCAGCTTCACGCCCGGATTGTCCTTGGCGATGCGGGCATCGTTCCAGCTTGTGATCTTGCCGAGATAGATGTCAGCCAGCACATCGGGGGAGAACTTCAGGCCGCCGCCAACGCCCTGCAGATTGTAGATCGGCACCACGGCGCCCAGCACTGTTGGGATGTGCTGAATCTTCACCTTCGAGGCCGCCAACTGTGCATCCGTCATGGGGCCATCGCTGGCGCCGAAGTCCACCGTGCCCGATGTCACCTGGCGGATGCCGGCGCCGGAGCCGATCGCCTGATAATTGATCTCCACGCCGGGATGGCTGGCGCTGTACTCGGTGAACCACTTGGAGTAGATCGGATACGGGAAGGTCGCGCCTGCACCATTCAATTTCTGTGCACTGGCAACGCTTGCCGACGCACACAGAACAAGCGCCGCTGCTGCCGCTAAGATTTTTTTCACTGATTCCCCCTCGAAAATTACCGCCGTCGCGATTCTTTCGGGGTTCTGTGAATATTGCTTTACGCGCCGGTGAAAAGGCGGAGAATGAGGCGTTAGCGCAGGATTGCTACCCGCCTGGACCGGGCCAACGACGGTTCTTGCGGTCTTTCCGTCAAGAAAGTCCAAATCGGGGTCAAAACGCGCTATCCAGCAACCGTGTCCGGCTGCGGATCCTTGGGCCTTGCTGATTCGTCAGGTAAGGCCGTCACCGGAAGCGCGAAAACGAACGTCGCCCCACGGCCCAGTTCGCTTTCCACGCGAATATCGCCCCCGTGGGCATTCACAATATGCCGTGCGATCGATAGCCCCAGGCCGGTCCCGCCCGACTCCCGCGACCGTGCCTTATCCACACGATAGAAACGCTCGAAGATGCGGCGCCGATGCTCGAACGGAACACCGGGGCCGAAGTCCTGCACGTAGAACTCGACCTTCTCGGCACGACGCCGTGCTCCCAGCCGGAGTTTGCCCCCGCTGCGGCCGTATTTGGAGGCGTTCTCCACCAGATTGCCGAAAACCTGCTGCAGCGCATCGGGATCGCCCAGAATCGTATCCGCTGCCGTTTCCGCGATCTCCATGGACATACCCGCATCCTGAACCACCGGCATCAGAGAGTTCGCAGCATCCTCCACCAGCGTGTCGGCGCGTAACGGTTGCAGCGCCAGCTTGAAGTCCGCCGACTCTACCTGTGCCAGGACCAGCAGATCCTCCGTCAATCTCGTCATGCGCGTGGCGTTCTTGAGAATGATCCCAAGAAACTCGCGGGCCACGGGATCGATCGAGGGCATGTCGAGCATGGCCTCTACGTAGCCCGAAATGGATGTCAGTGGGGTTCGCAGCTCATGCGAAACATTGGCCACAAAGTCGCGGCGCGTGGTTTCGGCGCGCTCAATCTCGGTGACGTCGGAAAGCACGCACACGGCTCCGCCGCCGGGCATGGCAGCGGCATGAACCTCAAAGACGCGCCCCGGCGAAACGGCCGTCGCGCGCGCCCGGGAAGCCGTCTGCTCGCGCAATGCATTGGCAACACACACCAGCACGTCCGGGTCCCGAATCGTCTGAACCAGGGCGCGGCCCTCCCGAATGGGTTGCTGGGTCAGCCGTGCAATCGATGCATTCGACCAACTCACCAGGCCGGTGGCAGTCACCGCGATGACGCCCTCCTGCATGCTGTCGAGCAGCGCCGTCAGCTCGCGGCGGCTGCTTTCGAGAGAGTGAAATGTCGATTCCAGGCGGCTTGCCGTCATGTCCAGGGCCCGCGCGACAGCAGAGAGCTCGTCCAGGTCCTCTTCTTCGATACGCGCCGAGAGATCGCCGGCGGCGATGCGCTGCGCGAAAGCGACGATGCGTGCCATGCGCTGCGCCACCCGGTGCGCCATGATCGCGGCCAGCATGGTGGCAAGCAGAAGCGACAACAGCGATGCCAGGAGGATGTCTCGCCGCAGCAGATGGAGTTTGCTCACGATCTCCGCCAGAGGATAGCTAAGGCGGACGATCCGATCGCCTTGCCGGCAGGCCAGGAAAAGCGTGCCGTTCCGGATCTCGTGAGCTATGTCTCCATGCCGCTTTAGAGCGGCCACATCGGGGAGCGCATCGAAGGGATAGTGCGCCTGCGCCGGATCGGAGCTGGCAACGAACGAGCCGTCGGTGCCGAAGACGGCGATGTGAGCCGAAAATGCGGCTGAAGCGGCCGCCAGAAACTTCCGGGCCTCTTCAGGGGAGCTTGCGTTCAGCTCTGCAGCCAGGAAGCGCGCTTCGCCGGCCAGCGACTGTTCCACCTGCTCATGCAGCGTCCGGTCCATGATCCTGCGAATGGAGAAGTCCAGGACTGCCGTGCAAATGGTGAGCACCAGCACGAAGGAGAGCAGTAGCTTGGAGAAGACCCTTCCGGTCACAGTCAGGCTCCAGCGGAGAACGGTGGCCGGTCGTACATTCTGTTCCTAACCAGCCTTAGGCACCTCGAAGCGGTAGCCCGCCCCACGCACTGTCTTCAGGTAACGCGGGCTCTCCGGATCGCTTTCGATCTTCTCACGGATACGACGCACATAGACATCGACCGAGCGGGGCGTCACGAAGCGGGCATCGCCCCAAACAGCATCCAGCAGATGGTCGCGGCTGAAGACGCGCCCGGGATGCCGCGCCAGGTAGTCGAGCAGACGGAACTCCGTGGCAGTGGTGGTGGTCAGCTCGCCGCGCACCTTGAGCTGCATGGCGCTGGCATCGATGACGACCTCTTCAAAGCTGATGACGGACGGTGCAGACGGACGTTCGAAGCGTCGTAGTACAGCCTTGACGCGCGCGACCAGCTCGCGCATGGCAAACGGCTTGGTGATGTAATCGTCCGCGCCCAGTTCTAACCCCAGAACGCGATCATTTTCGCCCGCTCGTGCCGTCACAAAGATGATCGGCACGCTGCTCAGCCCGGGATGCGCTCTCAGTTTCCGGCAGACCTCCAGACCATCGCCCCCCGGAACCATGATGTCCAGGAGAAAAAGCGCCGGGGCCTGACGTTCCGCGTCTGGAATCAGATTCACGGGGGTGGAAAAGGTGCGTACCGAGAATCCCGCGCCTTCCAACTGATGCTGGACCAGCCGCGAGATATCTGGATCGTCTTCGAGAACGAAAATGGTCTGGCTCAAGAACCTTCCTTGCAATGACATACCGGGCGCTTGCTGAAATGCCGCCGGGCGGAGTGTCTTCCCCGCTCAGAGTACATGGGTCACCGGCGCTCCAATAAGAAAGGACCATGAATCCCGGAAGAAAGAACGATGAATCACTAGCGAGCCGGGGAGGGACCAAGTGTGGCACGTAAGTGTCAGATGAAGAACAAATGGCGAATGCTATACTCCGCTGACTAGATGACGGGTTCGTATGTTATGAGCCCCGACGAGGTCCCATGTGTCGCGGGTGCCGAACATCCTGTGTATTGACGACGAAGTACTCGGCCTTGAGATCCGCAAGGTGGTTTTGGAGAGGGAAGGTTATGTCGTTTACACCGCCACGGATGGGCCCACAGGTATCCGCATCTTCCGGCAGCAGCCGATTGACGCCGTAGTGCTGGATTTCGCGATGCCGGGAATGAACGGTGGTGCGGTGGCGATGGCTCTTCGGGAGATTCGCCCCAATGTCCCGATCCTCCTGCTTTC
>DASXDX010000038.1:0-3244 GCA_036490385.1 Occallatibacter sp. | reverse complement strand
AATTGCCGTGATCTTTCCCGCCGTCCAGGTCTTGCCCAGGCCCTCGCGCGCCTTGCGTACCTCTTCAGACGGGATATCGATCAGGATCGCTGCGCCAACCGTCTTTTTCTTCGCATCCACGTTGCCGGCGGCAAAGATCATGTCACCCGTCTGTATCTCGCTTGCGCGGATCGCGTCGCGCCCCTTCATCAACCGTGTATTCACGCCGTAGAGCACCTTCCACGGCTGGCCGCTATCGGTCTTTACTGCAAAGCTGCCATCGTTCTTTCCCGTAGACGCTGCTGAAACCACCGTGCCCCGGAGCGTGTTCTCGCGGGAGAACTGTGCCCAACCCTGATCGTCGGCATCCTGCGCTCTGGCCTGCCGTCCGGCAGAGATGGCAAACACCGCCATCAGCAAACCTGCGCCAGCCAAAGCAAGACCCCGGCCCCAGCGACTTACTTGTAAGGCATCCGGCATAGGGAAAATCGAAGAGGTCGCCTCCCGAAGGGGTCGCCTGCTTAGACGAGAATACGGGATCAAAGGACGCCATTCGCCCATATCGCAGCCCCATTTGATCTGCTCGAACCTCCGCTGAACCGGGACGGATTTCCGCTTTCCCGCGGCGCATCTCCGGGAAACCTGCACTACACTCCCGCCATGGCCAGTTCTCCGGCAGTCGACCACCACCATGAAGCCCATTTCCAGTCCGGGGATACCGTGCGTGACATTGTCATCGGCATGGCGGACGGCCTCACCGTGCCCTTTGCGCTCGCCGCCGGTCTCTCCGGCGCCATCAGTTCCTTGCACATCATCGTGCTCGCCGGACTGGCGGAGATCGCCGCCGGGGCCATTGCCATGGGACTGGGTGGCTATCTGGCAGCGCGCGGCGATGCCGAGCACTACCGCAACGAACGCCTCCGCGAAGCACGCGAAGTGGTGGAACGCCGCCAGGATGAAGAAGAGGAGATCTATCAGGTTTTTAACGCCTACGGCGTCGAGCGCCACGAGGCCGCGCCCGTGCTGGCTGCGCTCCAGCGCAATCCGTCGGCCTGGGTGGACTTCATGATGCGCTTTGAACTCGGTCTGGAAGAGCCGCAGGCCGGCCGCGCACTGCGCAGTGCGTTGACCATCGCCGGTGCATATGTCCTGGGCGGCCTTGTTCCTCTGCTGCCCTATATGCTCGGTACCGTCCATACCGCGCTTCCCGCATCGGTCGGCATCACCCTCCTTGCCCTGCTGCTCTTCGGCGCGGTCAAAGGCCGCATCACAGGCGCGGGCGCGGTACGCAGCGGATTGCAAACCGTCATTATTGGTGGGCTGGCCGCGGCTGCCGCCTTCGGTCTGGCACGCCTGCTGAGCGCCCCTTGAACCGTCTTCCACTCGATATCGGGTCTGCCGCAACCATCACCACTACGTCGGGTAACGAACAATCGGCTGTTCCCCTGGTTACCAATTCTTAGAGTCCGTCACCTACCCCTTGTGCATCCATAGGTGTGGTACGTAAAGCATTTTTTCTGTACGGATAGAGCAGGCCACAGAAGCTTGTAGCCTTTCTTTAAGGAAAGGCCACGCCGAAATGGTCTCCGCTACCTGACAACATCAGAAAAAAATGCGTTAGTGTACCCGATTGTGATTTACTGCGTCACAATGTGCGACCGTGCCGTTAGCAATTTTGTGACAAACGAAATGCTAGGCTGTGCGAGCAACAGCGGGGCAGTTATCGCGCTCCAATTGCCAAGACACCCGAACCGTAAGGACGCACTGGATCAATGTCAGCAGCAGTTACACTTAGCGCGCCCGGACTTCTGACCGCTTTCACCGCGACGCGCAGCCAAAGCCTCGCGCTGTGTACTCCGCTCACTCCGGAAGACATGATGGTGCAGAGCTGTCCCGAGGCCAGTCCCGCCAAATGGCATCTGGCCCATACCACCTGGTTCTTTGAAACTTTCATCCTGCGCGAATATCTTGCCGGCTACCAGCCCTTCCATCCTGACTTCCTCTGGCTCTTCAACAGTTATTACAATGACGTCTCCGATCAGCCGGAGAAAAAGCTCCGTGCCTCCTTCTCGCGTCCCGGCATCGAGGCCATCCTCGCCTACCGCCAGCATGTGGAAGACGCCATCGCGACCCTCGACAAAGAAGGTCTGCCTCCCGAAGCAGCACAGCGTATCGAGTTGGGCATCCATCACGAGCAGCAGCACCAGGAACTGCTCTGCTACGACATCAAACACGCACTGTGGACGAATCCCCTGCATCCCGCATACGCATCCGGCGGCACATTCGCATCTGATGCTCCGCCATTGCGCTGGCTCAGCTTCGCAGGCGGCCTCGCCGAGATCGGTCACACCGGCGAAGATTTCGCCTACGACAACGAATCGCCGCGGCACACCGTGTTTCTTCAGCCTTTTGCGCTCGCCTCTCGCGCGGTCACATGCTCGGAATATCTCGCCTTCATGGAAGATGGCGGCTACACGCGGCCCGAGCTCTGGCTCTCGGAAGGCTGGGACACCGTGAATTCGCAGCAATGGAACGCTCCGCTCTACTGGCGTCGGCTCGATGAAAACGGGCTCGACGAAAACGGACTCGACGAAAAGAAGACCGGCGGCGCGTGGATGGTCTACACCATGCGCGGACTCCGGCCGTTGAGCGAGATGGCCGCCACACCCGTCTGTCATGTGAGCTACTTCGAAGCCGATGCCTTCGCCCGCTGGGCCGGCAAACGGCTGCCCACGGAAGCAGAGTGGGAGACCGCGGTCGCCCAGCAGTTGGCCGCCGTTCCCGCCAGCGCCAACCTGCTCGAGAGCGGCCAGTTGCATCCGGTGGCCGCGCCCGGTGCTGATCTCGATCAAGTCTTCGGCGATGTGTGGGAGTGGACCCGCAGCGCTTACCTTGGCTATCCCGGCTACCGCGCGCCCGCAGGTGCGCTCGGCGAATACAACGGTAAATTCATGTCCAGTCAGATGGTGCTGCGCGGCGGCTCCGCGGTCACACCTCGTTCCCACATTCGATCCACCTATCGCAATTTTTTCTCGCCCGCCGCGCGCTGGCAATTTGCGGGCTTCCGCCTGGCACAGGACCCATCGCAGGAATCCTCCGAGGCACGACCCATTCAGACACAAAACATCCCGACACGGGGGAAAGTCTTTTCCCAATGAATGCAGTCACACTACCCCAGTTGCCGAATGCGGCATACACGCCTGTCGGCGCCGAGGTCTATCGCGGTCTCACCTCGAGGCCACGCACGATTTCTCCCTGGCTCTTT
>DASXDX010000012.1:0-165276 GCA_036490385.1 Occallatibacter sp. | reverse complement strand
CTACAAGAACACAGAGGTCGAACCCCTCTACCAGACCATTGTTGACCGTTTTCACGCCATTCCCGGCGTTCTCAAGGTCGGCCTCGCCACTTACACGCCCATGGAAGAGAACAACTGGGGATCGGGCGTAAAGGTTCTGGGCGAGCCGGATCTGAACAAGGGCGCATCGTGGGTGAAAGGCACCGCGTAGTATTTCGACTCCGTGGGCACCCACGTGGTGATGGGCCGCGGCTTTACGCCGCAGGACACAATGAATGCGCCGCCCGTCGCAGTGGTGAATCAGGAGTTCGTCAAGCAGTTCTTCGGCAACCGCAACCCC
Organism: Occallatibacter sp.; assembly: GCA_036490385.1. Taxonomy (GTDB): domain Bacteria; phylum Acidobacteriota; class Terriglobia; order Terriglobales; family Acidobacteriaceae; genus Telmatobacter. Next base: position 164,957 of record DASXDX010000012.1, on the reverse strand, counting down.
ATCGGCCATCGCTTTGGCTTTTCCGGCCCGGCCAAAACGCCCCAGGATGGAGCGCACGAGATTGTCGGCGTGGTGGAAGACACCACCTACACCAGCGTCTACTGGAAAAACCACGCCATGTACTTTCTGCCGCTCACACAACGCGCCGGCAGCGCGAACAACCCTGACAACCCTCTCGACAAAGACCAATCCATGTACGCCGGCGCACTGGTCATCCAAACTGCCTATCCCGTCGCCGGATTTGAAAAGGTGGTCGGCGACACCCTGGCCAGCATCAATCCCAACCTCACCATCGTAAAGTTCCAGACATTCCAGCAGCAGATTGACGACCGGTTCATCGAGGAGCGGCTCATCGCGCGCCTCACCTCCCTCTTCGGCCTGCTGGCGCTTCTGCTCGCCGCTATTGGTCTTTACGGTGTGACTGCTTACACCGTGGTCCGCCGCACGCCTGAGATCGGCATCCGCATGGCGCTGGGAGCGGCGCGCAGCCGCGTGATCGGAATGGTCATGCGCGGCGCCATGCTGCAGGCCGTCGTCGGCCTCGCTATCGGCGTCCCGGTAGCCATCTTCTGTGTGCGCTACGTCAAGTCGCAGCTTTATGAGATCACCAGCGTGAATGTGCCGGTGATGGCCATCGCCATTGGCGTGCTGGTGCTTGCGGCTGCCATTGCCGGCATTATTCCGGCGCGGCGCGCAGCCTCCATTGACCCCGTGCGGGCCTTGCGCATTGAATGAGCTGCGCCTTCGTGACAGTTTTTGGCAATTGCACATTGCCACCCGACAAACTCCTCGTTCCTTCGAGAGTTCGGTAGTGGGTCAGTTTGAAATTTAGGGAACGGGGCTGAAGATCGCCTTTAGCAGGAAAGACCACCCATAGTGGGCGAGGCCATATACACCTGCTGCTACCCCGCACGCCATTAGGATTAGTTGCACCCACGCTGGGAGCTTGTCTATAGCTCTTGAGACGAGTCCCATGCCAGCTATGCTCTCACGGGCTGCAATTAGGACGCTGCCCTCTTCTTGCTTGTATGAGCCGCGCTTTTTGGCTTCCGGTTCACCGGGCGCGACGCAGCGCAGATGGATATGACGGAGTTCTTCGACTTCACTACGGCGCCCTGGATGACGCCTCCGAAGCCACCCGCCCAGGCGACGAACGCCCCTTGTTACTCGGATCACCTTCCGTAGTTGTTCAGGTCGCCCACGAATATGCCCTGGCGAGCGCATCGGCGATGGAGGCCGTCGAATCGTCGTACACTGGATGCATCGGGTTCCCGGAATGAAGCGAATCGCCATCGGCCTCTACGTAGCGGCTACCGTTGCCCTGATGATCTGGGGCTATTATCAGGCCATCTATGTCGCGCCCACTGACGCCATGCAGGGCGAGATCTTCCGCATCATCTTCTATCACGTGCCCCTGTTCATCTGCTCCTTCCTGTTCTTCGCCATCTCGTTCAGTGGGTCCGTCGGTTTTCTGTCTTTCCGTCACACCCACCCTGACTGGGCGCAGGTGGCCGACGCATGGGCGCTCGCTGGCGCTGAGATAGGCGTTGTCTGCTGCACCAATGCGCTGATACTCGGCTCGATGTGGGGTCGCCGCGCCTGGGGCATCTGGTGGACCTGGGACGCGCGCCTCACCACCACCCTGATTCTATGGCTCATCTACGTGAGTTACCTGCTCATGCGCCGCTTTGCCGCCGGCACGCAGGTGCAGACACTGGCCGCCGTTCTGGGCATCTTTGGTGCGCTCGATGTGCCCATCGTCTACATGTCGAACCGCTGGTGGCGCACCCAGCATCCGGCGCCTGTCTTCGGCGGCGCATCCGGCTCCGGCATGGACAAGTCTATGCTCATTCCCTTTGGATGGAATGTCTTAGCATGGATTTCCTGGGGAATACTGCTTCTCGCCATGCGCTATCTCATAGAACGGCAGCAACAGCGGATTGCCGCCGCTGAAGCCCAGCAGGCACTGGCCGGCCACTCCGCCTGAAGCCGTTTGAAAACAGAAGATCCGCAAAAGCGAGGAGAAACATGGATCAAGCCGCAATTCTCGATCACAAGTTCCGGGTGGCCGCCTATGTCATCACCTGGTGCATTCAGTTGGGTTATTTGACCTGGCTCGGCCTGAAGTGGCGCGCGCAAAAGCGCGAATCCCTGCGTCCGGACCGCAGTCTGCGCTAGCACGTTCCCGCTCAGCCCAAATTAAAGCTTTTACTTGCAAATAGATGTAGGTATTTCCGGCCTGTGCCACTTTCGTGGAGAGTTCTAGCACGGACTTGTAACTAAAACCTTGCCAAGTGGTATTTAAGTTTTTCCACATCTGGCCGATGATTCAGATGTGAACCGGCTAAGAAAACCGGGCGCGAAGGAAAAAAACCGGGCAAGGAGCGTTTTTCCCATGCACACGTGTTTAATTGCACTTGCTTTTGTCGGAATGGCTATTTCCATGGCGATCGTTGCCATCCATTCCAATGCTGGATCGTCCAGCGAACCTAAATAGACGTTATAGTTTTACCGCGATTAACGCCTCCCCAGATCTGCATTTCTGGCGTTGTCATCGGCGCTCGACTCCTCGGGTGAGAAAACGGCATTAAAGCATCGATACGAACCGCCGTTTTCCGCTTCTGGCCCTTTTCCGCTTCTGCCCGTTTTCTGCTTCTAGTTGATCCCATCCCGCGCCAACACCTCCCTTCCACACGCCTTTCCAGCCCTCCTGTCCAGCTCCTCGTCGCCCATCCGGAGCTGCAGCCGCCCTCCCAAATTGGCCGGATGCACGCCCCGCAAATCCCGCCGCGAAGATGCTATAGACTGAATCTTCGAGGGCCAGCCATGCTCGTGGTCATGAAAGCGCAGGCTACGCCTGAAGAGATCCAGGCCGTCTGCGAGCATATTGAACAGTTGGGTTTCCGCGCCCATCCTCTTCCCGGCGCGCAGCGCACCGCCATCGGCATCACCGGCAACCAGGGCGAAGTCGACCGCGGCAATCTTGAAGCTCTCTCCGGCGTCGCGGAAGTCATCCGCGTTTCGAAAGCCTACAAACTCGCCAGCCGCGATGTAAAGCAAGAAGACACCGTGATCCGGTTCGCCGGCTGTGATGCGGCCATCGGCGGCCGCGATCTGGCGGTCGTGGCCGGCCCCTGCTCCATCGAGAGCCGCGAGCAGGCCTTCGCCATTGCCGAGCAGGTGGCCGCGGCGGGCGCGCAGTTTTTCCGTGGCGGCGCCTACAAGCCGCGCACATCTCCGTACGCCTTTCAGGGCCTCGGTCTCGATGGCTTGAAGATCATGGCCGAGATCCGGGAGAAATTCGGGCTGCGCATCATTACCGAGGCGCTCGATAGCGAGACGCTTGAACTTGTCGCCGAGTGGGCCGACGTGATCCAGATCGGCGCGCGCAACATGCAGAACTTCTCGCTGCTCAAAAAGGCCGGCCGGCTGCGCAAGCCCGTGCTGGTCAAGCGCGGCCTCAGCGCCACGCTTGAAGAGTTCCTCATGGCCGCCGAATACGTGATGAGCGAGGGCAACTACGAGGTGATCCTCTGCGAGCGCGGCGTGCGCACCTTTGCCGACCACGCCCGCAACACGCTCGACCTCAGCATCGTGCCGGCCATCAAGCGGGCCAGCCATCTGCCGATTCTCGTCGACCCGAGCCACGGCACCGGCCGGCGCGACAGCGTGCTGCCCATGGCCAGGGCCGCCGTGGCCGCGGGCGCTGACGGCGTGATGGTCGAGGTGCACAACCATCCTGAGGCCGCTCTCTCTGACGGACCGCAGTCCATCTATCCCCAGCAGTTTCGCGACATGATGGGTGAGATCGAGCAGATCGCTCCCATCGTCCTGCGCCGTGTGCCGCGCGGCATCCGCGTGGAAGCATCCGCCGGATAAGATGTTTCTGTGCCGCGCATAAAACTGGACGCGAGAGCATTGCAACACCGCTGGGTGCCCCAGGTCTCGCGTCTGAGACCTGGGCTGCCGCGAATTCTTCCCGCCCTTACGCTCGCTGTCCCGGCTACGCTCGCTGTCCTGGCCACACTCGGTCTCACCGGTTGCCGGCCCCACGATTTTCCGCAATATCCGCCGAATTACCGCGAATATGCCTATATTCCCAACGGGGGCAGCGCGACCGTCACCATCCTCGATGTAGTGAACGTTCGCATCGACCGCGAGCTGCCGGTGGGGCAGAATCCGGTGGCCGTGGCCGCCAGCCCCACGCGCAACGAAGTGTATGTGGTCAACTCCGGCCCGCCGGGTGGATCGGGTTCAGTCTCGGTGATCGATGCCGAACGCAACATGGTCGTAGCCAGCATTCCCGTCGGCCGCCATCCCGTTTCCATCGACGTCGATCCGGCGGGCAAACTCGCCTACGTTGCCGATTCCGCCTCGAACGCCGTCTCCGTGATCGATTTGCGTGCCCGCAGTGAGATCGCCCGCATCGGCACTGGTGAGGAGCCGGTCGCAGCCGAGCTCGCGCCCGATGGCAAAACGCTGGTCGTCGCGAACCGGCGCGGCGATTCGGTTACGTTGATTGATCCCGCAAGGGGCTATCTGCGCTCCGTCTTTGCAGGCTGCCCCGGCGCGGAGGATCCTGTCATCCTGCCGGATTCGTCGAAGGCATTCGTCGCCTGTTCCGCCGGCCACCAGGTGATGGCGATCGCCCTCGCGCGGCCGGAAAACAGGTCTTCGTCGCCGGGCTGGGAGCCCGATCGTCCCAGCTCCGATCATCTGGAGGCGCTCATGGACGTGGGCCGCGCGCCCGTGGACCTGGCGTTGAAACCCGATGGCGGCGAGATCTTCGTCTCCAACTCGCTCTCCGACTCCGTCTCCGAGATCTACAACACCACCGACGAGGTCGGCGACACCTATTTGATAGGCGACGATCCCGTGCGCGGCCTGGTCTCGCGCGACAATGCGCTGCTCTATGTGGCCAATCTGCACTCTCAATACCTGAATATCTATTCGATCGATGACGGAAAGCTTCTCGGATGGGTCCACGTGGGCGACGGCCCTTCCGCCATGGCGTTTTCCGCGGCCGGGCATCTGCTGTTTGTCGTGGACTCGCGCTCCGGCGATGTAGCCGTGGTGCGAACGGCTTCCGAGTCGCTGTTTACGATGCTCCCGGCGGGCCGCGACCCCAACGCGATTGTGGTGAAGGCATTCAAAATGCCATGAACGCTCGCTCTAGTTAGAGCGGTTCTATTTGTTCATTTCTTTTGAAAGGCTCCTGATGATATCGATCTCACGTTCCCGGTAGGGACTTCCGTTCGCATAGAACAGATCATGGAACCAGACGGCCGGCCTTCGGTTGACATACGGCGCCTGCCAGCTATCCCATGGCAACCAGGTTTGCATCTTCCCCTGCACCAGCCCCCAGTTGATAGCGCCGACGTGATGACGCGCCGCGATGGGGAGAATAGTATCGATCGTCGACCCCGAACCGCGCGCCATGTACTCGGTGCATAGAATCGGGCGATGAAGCTTTTCCAGGCTCACGATGCGCGCCTCGAAGTCCTCCGGCCACCCATAGTTATGGAAGGAAATGATGTCACTTTGCGTAAGCTGAATCCGCTCGGTCGGTGTCCATGCGCTCGGGTCGTCCCATGAGCGGTGGCCCCACACTCCGCTGGTAAGTGGCTGAATCGGGCCGGCTGATCGTGCCCACGCAAAGACCTGCGGCAGCAGCTCGTCGACAAGCTGCACCTTGTTGGGCAGGTTAGTGTAATTCCCTCCGCCTTGATTATCCGGCTCGTTCCACAGGTCCCACGCAAGAATGCGATCGTCTTTGGCGAATCTGCCGACAATGCCTGTGACATACTCCTTGAGCCGTGGTACCTGGGACGGATCTCCCAGGGCTACACCCGGGCTCTGCACCCATCCGGAGTTGTGTACGCCGGGGATTGGAGGATGCTGCGGTCCGAGCACGGGATTAGGATCCCAGCATGAATCGAAAAGCACCAGCACCGGCTTGATGTGATGCTTCGCGGCAATGCCGAGCAGGCTGTCGAGGCGCTCCTCAAAACCGTGCGCATCCTGCTTCCACAACAGATCGTGCAGAAAAATCCGCATGGTGGTCATTCCAGCCGACTCAGCCCAGTCGAATTCCTTATCGATCTCTTCGGGATTGTACGTAGCCTTCTGAAACATCTCCAGCTGATTGATCGCATCCGAAGGCAGAAAATTGGCGCCCACCGGCCAGGGTTGATGCTGATACCACTGGTTAGCACGATCCTCTGTCCAGCGCGCCTGCTGGCCGTGCATCCGCGGCGCCAGAACGCAAAGGAAAGTGAAGATGAACCATGCGCTGCGAGAGCGCAGAACGAATTTTGCCAAGGCGGCCGCCATGCCGGAATCTCCTCCTCTTACTCACTTAACGGAACACTGCAACAAGCACATGGGAGAGGTTTCGTATCGCCTTCCCTTAAGTTTTGGCCAACCGGCTGGGGCAACTGAACACTCATTGCCCGTTGGCAATCCAATTGCCGGCTCACGCAGCAGAACTCCTAGAACGTCAACCGCGCTGTAATCAACCGTGTGCCAATTACTCTTCTGCACTTCTCCCGCTGCGAGATGTCAAATCTATTCTGGAACTCGCCGGCGCCTTCCCGGAAACGGGTCGTTGCTCGATGTACGCAGCTGAGGGCCTCCTTCACGCCGGGAAGACCCGATAGCCATGGAAAGTTATACGCATGCTCCTCTGCCGATTAACTGCGAAAGCATTTAAGCTGAAAACCGGTTCTGAGGACCCATCGCCCCGCGGTAGTTCTCTCTACGTTCACTCGTCGCGTGCCCATTTCAGTCGCCGAACGATTGTCTATCGCTTCCTCGGGAACGCCAGGAGGCTCCCATACACAGCGCTCTTCGCAATGTGAGCGCCGTACCGTCGGCTGCTCGTTCTCGCATCGCGATTCGAGATATCCCTTCAAGAGGATTAGCTCTCATATCGAGTCTCTGTGCATGATCAGCTCAATTTCCAGTAAACCGAATACCGTTCCTTCGTCACATTGGCGAGCGGTACGAATTGCACAGACGCGCGGCTTGAAGTTTCAGATGTGCGGAACTCAAGCGGCCCTGTTTTCTTGAGCCATTCATTGATATTCGCGATCGCGGCACTCAGGGTCGGTACCTGGGGATCTGGTACCGATCGAAACTCCAGCTGGTTTCCGGTAGCATAGGGCGCCGCCGGAGGCATTTGATCTGCACCAAGCAGACCTGCGAGCACGATCGGGCCGTACAGGATGGCATTCCATTTTGGATCATCGCGCATGGCCTCAACCGTGAGCTGCATTGGCAGCGAGGCGACGATGACGTCCTCATTCTCCCATTTCCGTTTGAGCTTAAGGTAGCTGCCGGGAACACTTCCGGCAGTCTTCTTCCCATTGATGGTCACCGCAAAGCCGTCGCCGGCCCACTTTGGATGGCGCAGATAGATCACGGCATCCACTGGTTTTTCGCACAGAACTTTCCATTCACTCCGAGGTTCGTGAGGAAAACTCGTAGTCTGCACCAACTCGATGCCGCGCTCTTTCCATTTCACTCTCGAGGCAACATACTGGTTGATCCAGAGTTCGTGTGGAGAGCTGAAGTAGAGACTTTCGCCGTACTTTGCGTGGTTCTCCATGCCCGTACCAACACAACACCAGAAGGAATCAAATGGAGTGCTGAACGTCTTGAAGTGCCCGGGTGCGAGCGACATGTAGTAAGTCATCCCAGGGGTCGTCTTATCCTGCGAGGCGAGTATGTCATTCCAAAGCACGCGTTCCTGGTAGGCCGCAAGCTCCTCCCTTGGATTATCCGCGAACAAGCGATCCGTCAGCTTGACCATGTTATAGCTGTTGCAGGTTTCAGCCGTGGCTGGAGATAGGTTCTGGCCCATCTGTCCTATCTTGTAAAAATGTTCTTTGTCGCTGTCGCCGCCAATCACATACGAACGACTTTGCGTGACCGTCTCCCAGAAGAACTCCCCTCCGCGCTTCGCCTCGCGATCTCCAGTCACTTCGTACTGCGTGTAAAGGCCGAGAGCCGTGGGGATTTGTGTGTTCGCATGGAGGCCGTCCAGGTCGTCCACTCCGCGAGCCAGCGGATCGAGCACGGCGCGGTGGTTGAATCGCCGCGAAAGAATGAGGTATCTCTCGTTCCTCGTAATTGCGTACAGGTCGGCGAACACCTCATTCATGCCTCCGTGCTCAGCCTCCAGCATCTTCTGCATGTCGGCATCACTGAGGTGCTCCGTCAATGCCAGCGTCCAGTCGCCGAATCCAGTCAGGACGGTGAGCGCCTGCTGGTTGCCACCGTAGGCATACGCATCCCGCAAACCCGCGCACATTTTGTGCAGCATATACCAGGGAGCATGCACGCCATTGAGTGCGCCCTTGGTGATATAGATGTTGCCGGCCGCTATCTCATGAAAGATCCGATCCGCCTCGGGCACGCCGCCCACATATCCGTTGCCGTTGGCGCGCTGGCAAGCTGCCAATTCGTCTACAACATAATTTTGACGCTGCTGAAACTCCGGACTCCCCGTCGCACGCAGGTACATGGAGCATGCCGAAAGATAATGGCCGAGCATGCGGCCAACCTTCGTTTCCCAGCCTCCATACGTGTCGGCCTTGGGCGGCAAACTAGCGGTGACATGGAAAAAATGGAGAAACCGGTTCGGGTCAAGACTCAACACATAAGCGCTGTTGCGCTCCATCGCCTCGCGATAGGGACCGTCCTCGAGATGTACTTCGTCGAGGGCAAAGATCTGAGCCTTGCGCCTGGGAATCGGGATGCCGGCCTGGGAACCACTCTTCAGTTCACCCGAAAGCGATTCCGCGAGAGAACGAGGCAGATTAGCCATGGCTGCCGAATACGCCGTAATGCCTGCAGTTTGACGAAGAAGTTTGCGGCGAGTGATTTGAAATGATTCTTTCGACGGCATAACGGGAACTCCTTGGCAAGGTTTCGATGTCGTTTCGATGTCTGGGCAATTCTTGATTGCGTGCCGCATTCGCGGCCAATGCAGCTAAAGCAGAGCCGCCGGATCAATCCGCCGCGCGATATCACGGCAAATCTGCGCAAACCATATAATTCCTGATCCAAGATTAGGACCGTCCGCATTTGCTATCTTTCAGCGGGCTGGGTGATGGGCTTCTGTCTTCGGTATGGGACAACCAAACCCGCCGTCGACGCGCGACTCCTGCAATTATCATCGCCCCTCCTCCTGGCTTCTCATTAGAAGGTAATTCGCCCGCCCAACAGGAGGTAGCGAGGGGTAGACGTACCGGTTGACGTGCCGAAGGTGGTGTCGTTTGCGTTGGCGTCCACGGCATTCAGGTTGACGCGATTGAAAGCATTGAATATGTCGACCCGAACATGGAAGTCGACCTGTTCCCGAATCTTGGTGATCTTCTCTAGGGTAAAATCGGTCTGCGCGAACCCAGGGCTACGGAAAAGATTGACGCCCTCGTTCCCTTCCTGACCAAACTGGGGCTGACTGAATACTCCGCAGTTGTTCAAATTGCCTCCTGAGCAAAGCGGAAAGATTCCCTTGATGTACGCAGAGCGGGAGTGAGGCTGGGCGTAGGAGGATATGTTCGGGTAATCCATGTTGACGCCGTCCGCGTTGTAGTCGCCGCTGCTGGCTGCGTATTGAAGGTTACCCGCGGCAGCCGGCAGGCTGGGGTTGATAGGAGTTGCAGCAAAAGGAGCGCTCGTATAAACGGTGAATGGCTGGCCTGACTGAAGGGCTACAACGCTGGAGATGGTATATCCATCGGTGACCCTTCCAACCAACCCACTCCCGTGATTCAGTCCGGGTAGTCTATAGTTCGCACCCACGCTAACTCGGCTGGGAACGTCGTAACTGGACGGCCCATAATATAGATTCACTTCTGGAGTTGGATAGGTGAGCGCGTTGTCCATATCCCGAGAGCGCGTGTACGAAGCCACAATAAAGCCGCGCTCAGAAAAGCGCCCTTTCACCGAAGCGATAAATGCGTTATAGCTCTGGCGTGCACCGTTGAGCGTGTAGGTGATCGCACCAAAGCTTGGGTTGGCCCTGGTAATCGTTCCGGTACATTTCTCGGTCGCGCCTGACCCTGAGCACGACAGGTGTTGCGTAAGATCTCCCGCAAAGTTGTTGACATCCTGCCCGTAAAACGTGGAGTTCGGATTGATTCCCGCTGTCCAGAGGTTGTAAGAGTGCGAGCCGGTATAGTTAACGCTGGCAACCATTCTTGGCCCAACCTGGCGCTCGATCGCCGCTGAATATACCATCGTTGTCTCCGGCTCCAGGTTCTGGTAGGATCCGCCGATTCCGATCTGAGAACCGACAATACCACCAGCCGCGTTCAGAGTCTGCCCAACGAACTTGGGATAAGGAAATCCGAATGGATAAGTATTGGACGTTCCGAAAGCCAAAATCGGAGGAGCTGTAGAACCATCGTTATAGAACGTAGGTATAACGTAGCTCGGAGGATTAGTCTTTGCGCCGCCTACAGCGTTGTTAATGTTGAAAAAGTCATGATATAGCCCGAAGCCTCCGCGAATAACATACTTTCCGTTGCCAAACGGATCAAGAGCAACTCCCGCGCGGGGGCTGAATATCCAGTTCATGTCGTGCCGAAAGTAATGACTCTGAGGAACCAGTTTGCCGTTGGCGACCTGCTGCTCCAAGTTGGAGCCCGACCCCAGATAGAAATTAGAGAATTTAGTGCCCTCGATGGGATATGGATCGCCAAAGTTATCGTAGCGCATGCCGTAATTCAACGTCAGGCGGCGATTGACCTGCCAGGTATCTTCGGCGAATAGACCGAAGGAGGAAACCGCATAAAAATTCTGCGATGGAGACGGTTGTCCCGTGAGCGAATCATAGGAAAGACTCGTCTCAGAGTACGCGTTGTCATTGATGAAGTTAATCAGATTGGTGTAGGCCAGAGTCGGGTGCGCACCGTTGGGAGCGAAGAAGCTCTGTTGGATTGCGTGCAATCCCTCGTACCCCGCCTTGATGCTGTGTGCCTGCATGATATGACTAAACACATCACGCCAGTGGTAGCCATGTTGTACGTAGTCTTGAAGGGGCGATCCATCGCCAAAACCCGTTCCGAATCCAGTGATGTTGATGACCGGAACGATAAAAGTACCGGTGTCGTTGTTTATTCCTTCGATGCGAGTTTCCCCAAACGCCGCCTCATTGAGTGTCTTCGCCGAGAATTGATGCGTTTCATTCACCTGATATGCCCAACTGTAGAGGGGCTGCGTGGTGGTGAAGGCGGTGCGAAGAGCAGCGGTGGTGTTGAACGATGTATTGCGGAACACGTTTCCGTAGAGACGGTCCTTCTCGAAATTCTTGTCTATGCGGATGTTGTATTGTTTCGCAGTGTTGAGGTTCAGTGCATTAAACGTTCCGTTGTCAATGACGGCGAGCGAGCAGGGAATGTTGTCGGTGCTCGGTGTGGCGCAACCGGTGTCTGCCGCGGGATTGGAGGCGCCAAAAAGTTGGGCAGCAGTTTTGCTCACGGCCGTTGTAACCACGTGAGAGACTGGATACTTGGTTAGCACCGTTGTGCCGAAGGAATTCGGCTTTGCCGCACTGGCGAAGGCGGCGAACGCGGGATCTTCATAACTGTACACCGTGCCGTTGTTCGCCGTAATCGAACGATAAGGTTCAAAGGCGCCGAAAAAGAAAAGCTTGCGCTTAGATAGAATTGGACCGCCGATCCCAAGTGAAGTATTCAAAGTATGAAATGGTGGGTAATCCGGCGCTCCGGCCGCTGGATGGGAGAATTCGGGCTTCGCATACAGATCCTCCCATGTGTAGTAGGTGGAACCGAACCCATGAAATTCCTGGGATCCACCCTTCGTGGTCATGACGGTCTGAATAGAGCTGGTTCGCGCAAAGTCTACATCGTATCGATTGACTTGAACGGTTACCTCCGTCAATGTATCTACATTCGGCGTCATGTTGAGCACGCCGGCCCTCGCATTGCTTGTTGCGTCGAGGCCGTCAATAATGTACTGATTGCCGTTCGCGCCTCGTCCATTGGCGCTCGCGTCGTTATAGTTTTCCACGTTGAAGTTAGTCGCACCGCTGGTTCCTTTGCCGACCACCCCCGGTGTCAACATGACCATAGATTCAGGATTGCGAGCTGGCACCGGCAGCTCCGACAGAGGTCGCTCGCTGAGCGTTTGCTCCGTTCTGCTGTCCGATACGTCGAGCAGGGGCGCTTCTGAACTCACGACGACATTTGTAGCCACCGAACCAACGGCAAGTGTCAGGTTGACCTCCCGCTGTTCATTCGTTTGGAGCACGAAGCTGACGGTCGTCGTGGTGAAGCCCGCGGCAGCGGCGCTGACCTGGTAGTTTCCAGCGCCCAGGCTGTTGATCCGATACTCTCCGAGTGTGTTGGTAACGGTCTGTTGCGAGACCTTGGTATCTTGATTTGTGAGGATGACTGCAATTCCCGGCAACAGCGCCCCGTTGCTGTCCTGGGCAGTTCCCTGGACGTTCGCGCCGAACTGCGCGTAGCAGGTTGCCGTTGAGAAGATCAACAGAAACATCAAAACTTTCTGCAAGATCCTGCTTGTTAATGTGGGTTCTGCATCATGACGGATTTGCGGGATAGTCGCTGGCCTGATTTGAAGAGTCGGGTAACGCATAGGATCTTTTCAATCCTTTCTAGATCGGTCTCGAGGTCCGGCGGGGATTATACGGTCCGCCAAAGCAAGCCATCAATGGTGCGCAGGGCTCAATTTCGAGTAGTGCTCAAGCACTATTCAATTCAGCAACTCAATGTCGATCTCCGGCCACTCCCTCTCCGCGGCTTTGATACGACTGAGTAACTTGGTCACGATCAGGTTTCGGTTGCCTTCTGAATACTGGGTTACAATGTGCCATGCTGGAGAGCAAAGTGGAATCTATTGAAATAATCCGGGTCCTCTTTGTGGACGACCATCAGGTGGTGCGCATGGGGCTGAAGACCATGTTGGAAAGCGTGCCAGGCATTCACGTGGCGGGGATGGCCGCCAGTGCGCGGGAGGCGCTGGAGATTCTCGCGACCACCCACGCTGATGTGTTGCTGACGGATCTTCATATGGCGGAAATGAAAGGAGACGCTCTCATTCGTGAAGTGCGCCGTCTCTATCCCGGAATGCGCTGCGTCGTGCTGACCAATTACCACTCGGATCAGGATGTTTTTTGCGCCATCCAAGCCGGTGCGATGGCCTACATTCTGAAGAGTGCACCGTTGCAGCAGGTCATCACCGCGATTCGCGATGTTCATGCGGGCAAGACCGCAATCCCGCCTTACATCGCGGAGCAATTGGTGCAGTGCCTCAGCCGAAAAGCCCCAAGCACGCGTGAGGCCGAGATCCTGCAATTAGTCGCGCAAGGATTCAGCAACCATGAGATCGCCGATAGACTTCGCATCAGCAGGAACACTGTGCGCAATCACGTTATCAACTTGCTTGACAAGTTGGGAACGCGCGATCGAACGGAGGCCGCCGCGGTGGCCATCAAGCGCGGCTTGGTGCAGTTGAACGAGGATTAAGCCAGCATGTCTTCGTCGGACTTGCGGACCGGTTTTAACCACTCCACGAGCTTGGGACCCAACCGGTAAGGCGCTTGGACCGTAATGCAGGTTCCGTTGCCGGGCGCGCTCTGAATCTCGAATCGCGCCCCGATGTTGCCGCAGCGGCGCTGCATGCCGCGAATGCCCATGCCCGCCGAGAGCTGCGGTGGATGGAATCCGACTCCATCATCGCGGATCGCAAGGACGACGAATTTCGACTCATACCGCAGCCGGAGCTCCATTTCCCGTGCATTCGCATGGCGCAGCATGTTCGCGATGGCCTCTCTTCCAATGTGGAAGAGGGCATCGCGCACCGGGGTCGAGAGCGGCCGTGCCACTCCTTCGCGAACGAAGCGGATGGGCATCGATCCGCTGTTGCCGCTATGCAGCACCTCGCGCGTGGAATGGTCCAGTGCGACCAGAAAATCCTGGCCTTCGTCGGCATCGGGATGAAGCGCGGCAATGGAGGCGCTGGCTTCGCAGTGGCCATGCGCAACCATCTCGCAGGCCGACTGGACCATTGCCAGGGCATCCGGCGGAGCGGTGTGCCCGGTACGCATCCCGTTATAGAGGCCCTGCAAATGAAATCCGATGCCCGCAAAGCTTTGGGCGAGCGTGTCATGCATTTCATGCGCCAGCCGTTCCCGCTCTCCCAGGATCGCCGCCATCTTCCAGCGCTCCAGCCGCAGGTACAGATACCCCGCGCCGCAGACGAGGAGCAGAGTTAGAATCAGCAAGCGCACCAGTTGCTTGCCTGTCCACCACGGTGGGCCGTTCAGCATCTGAACGCTGCTTATGCCTGGGGCAAGAATGGTGAACGCGGTGCCGGAACCGCCGGAGTGGGCGGGCAACGTGCAGATGCCGCGGACCAGCAGCCGGCTGCCCGGAGCCCAGTTTGCGAACTTATCGGTGGAAATGCCATTCGGCACTTCCACGTTGAAGCTCTGCGCGAAATCATACATTTTCAGCGTGATCGTGTGGTCCGGATGCTTTGTTGAAGAAGCCAGGGTCCCTCGCAATTCCACGAACGAGCCTTCGAACCCACCGCTCGCAGCCTGGCTGGAGGTAATGGAAACCGGCGCCACCAGAGTCCGATCCCAAAGCAGGCGAACGCCCGTGGCCTTGAACTTGTGCATAAATTCGTCCATCACGGGAGTGCCGGAGACCTGGATTTCATCGCCGAGATTCAGCTCCGCTGCGTTGCCGTTTTCTACAAGAATGCTGCCGCTGGGGTCCTGCACGTAGAGCGGTGAGGTCAGCGTCACCACTCCCCGGATCGTCACCGTCTGGGAAGAGGTGGGAAGAGTGTTCAACGAATCGATGGGAACAACCTCCGGTGTGCCTAAGTTCCGCAGGTTGGGATCCAGAGCCCCGTCGCCGGAATCTCCTGCCGGGAAGTTGCGGTAGTTACGAACCGGAGCATAAACGTCCTTGAAATAAGTTTCCCGCATGCGGTTGTAATCGGCCTCGCGTGCGGGGAATTCCGGCTGGGCAACGAAGCTGGTGTGGATGCGAATGTTCCGCCACGCCTGCTCGTCGGCTGTTTCAACCGACACACCGCGCCATTCGCCGCCGGTTCCCATGGAACGCAGGCCGATGCTGCCTCTCTCCAAACACGGTTGCTCTTCAAGAGCCGCCCACGTGGTTTGCTGCGTTTGAATATTTGTCGCTTCCGCGCCGATCTGGCAACCGTATGCAACCACATGCAGGTGATACCACTCTTCGGCATGCACTCCTCCCTGCATTGGCACCGGACGCCCTTCCATCCAGCCATGATCAGCCTTGCCCAATACCAGCGCGGAGTCCGCGGAACGCAGCCCGATATAGTATCCGCGGTATGAGTCGACGCCTCGTTCCTCATCTCCGACGCGGACGATCAGGCCTACGTCGCCCCCGTGGCCGATCAGCTTTAGATCGGAATCCAGCGCATAGTCTTTCCAGTCGGCAGAGCCGGTCACGAGCTTGGCGCCCCGCTCGTCGGAGTGGTTATAAACCGCTCCGCGATTCATCTCCCAGATACCGCCGAAAGGCCTCCATTCCCCCGCGTCATTCTTCAAGAAGGAATCGTGGTACGGCAGATTCTGCCCCCCATGGCGGAAAGCAAATAGGATTGCGAAGGCCATGATGATGAGGCACGCCCCAATCCCGACGATCCAAAGTGATTTTCGGCCGCGAAGGTTCATCGCCGGACTCTCCAATCCATGTAGAGCATCCACTGAATCGGATCACTGTCAATGTTGTCTCTGGTGATGAGCACGGGCTTCAGATAGATTTTGGCAGGAACCGGTGTGCCGCGTGATTCCTTCATCACCGATTCGACGGCGAGTTCTCCCATGGCGCGCATATTCTGGGCCACCAGGGAATCGATCAGGCCATGCCGCAGCAGGAACACAAGGGCCATGCTGTAGTCGCAGCCGATGATGCTGATATGCGTTGCCCTGTGAGTGGCGTTGACCGCCGCAACCGCCCCGCGGCTGGCTTCGGTATTCAGAGACACGATTGCGGCAAGATGAGGATGCGCAAGAATGGCTTGTTCCGCAGACAGTTCGGCCGCCCCGAAGTTGAATGCGCTCTTTACCCGCTCAACCACGTGAATATCGGGATCCTCGCGACTGAGAGTCGTTTCGAATTCGGCAGCCCGATCGGGATAACGTGAAGCCACGGGGTCGATCCCAAGGATCAGCACCTCACCGTGGTGATTCAGAACCTGCTCCACGCGATGGGCCAAAAGAGTCCCGGCTTCGCGTTCATCGTTCAGTACGAAGGTGAGACGTTCTTCATTTGCGAGAGAAACTGGATTGCCCACAATCGCCACGGGTATCCCGGCCTCGAGGGAACGCTCAACCGCCGTATTCAGAGCGAATGGATTGTTCGGGCTGAGCACGAGCCCGAGATCATGATCGCGAATCGCGCGGTCCGCCAACTCAATTTGCGGCTCGACATCGCCCTCCTCCGTGGGTCCATTCCAGTAGATGTTCACGTGATACTGGCTTGCAGCATCATTCGCACCTACATGCTCTGAGACCCACATCGACTCCGAAGCCTGGCGTGGAATGACGCAGATTGTGTTCGAAGAGGAGAAGCGTTTGCACCCTGCGCATAACAGCAGGCCGCCCAGGGCAGTTACGCTCATGCCTCGCCATTTCGCCAGCATTCCCTACCTCACGCGCGCATTCTCTAGCCACAATAAATAAGTATTCAATCAATCCTGGCGGGCGTGAAAACGATAGCACAACAAAAAGGGCCAGCGCAATCATGATGGCCAGCTACACTCGCTAACCTCAAGCGGACCAAGTCCGCCGCCGGTGAGCTAGTGCTGGCGCACTATCCCGAATTGGATTCACGGCACCATTGACAGCACCCAAGCCGGGGGCTAGTCTTGCCCCTGCATTTCAACGCCCCCCTTTGATGAAGACGCAGTTACTGACAAAGATCACATGCTCCGGCCCATTCCATATGGGGCATGCAAGACTGCATCAGCTTTCAGCTTCGCGCGGAATCACGATGCTGATTGCGTAACGTGTGCTCGGGAACGGCATGAAGTGCCGGTGCTGCGCAGAGACCAGAAATCAGAATGCGGTTGAACTTTGGAGGTAGAATATGCGGTTGATCAATCCCCGGCGCGCGGTATCGTTTTTCCTTCTGCTCGGGAGCGCGCTCTGCTGCTTGCCGGCGGGCGCTCAACTCAACCAGGGCAGTCTGCTCGGGCATGTAACTGACGGTACCGGAGCTGTTGTCGCCAAGGCCGAGATCACGGTGCACGATATCGATACCGGCGTGGTCGTCAAAGGCTTGTCCAGCGAAGTGGGCGAGTTTCAGTTTCCTGCGCTGCCGCTCGGCACCTATGACGTTTCGGTTTCAATGCCGGGATTCAAGACGGCGCGATTCTCCAAGGTACTCGTAGAGTTGAATACGGCGGCGACGCTGAATGCGGTCCTGCAGGTGGGCGGCACATCGGACACCGTCACCATCGACGCTTCGGCGCCGTCGCTGCAGACCGAGTCCTCTGATATCGGCGGCGTGGTGACCAAGAAGCAAGTGATCGATTTGCCGTTGGCCCTTGGCGGCGTCGGCGCACTGCGCTCGCCGGAGGCATTTGTCTTCCTGCAGCCCGGCACGGTCGGCCCCGGCACGCAGACCACCTCCAGCGGCGGCAACGGCATCCGGCAGATCAAGATCGGAGGAGCGCAGAACCAGGGAACCGAGATTCTGCTCGACGGTCTCGATCAAGAGCGGTCAGAGAACGCCTCCTTCTACGACGAAGAAGCTCCGTCCGTCGATGCGATCAACGAGTTCAAGCTCATCACGTCCACGCCTGCGGCGGAGTTTGGACGCACTACGGGCGGCGTTGAAAGCTTCGTCACAAAGTCAGGCACAAACAGCTACCACGGATTGCTCTACAACATCTTCCGTAACAATGACCTCGATGCCAACACCTATTTCAACAAGGGGCATCTTTCGCTCTGCCAGCAGTCGGCCACTACACCCGCGGCCATTAGCTCTTGCAATTCGCTTTATCAGCGCCCCTCTGACAAGCAGAATGACTATGGCATTACCATGGGCGGACCGCTGACCATTCCGCATCTCTATAATGGACACGATCGCAGCTTCTTCTTCTTCTCCTGGGAGCAGTTCATCCAGTCGGCGGGCAGCTCGACGACCTCGACAGTGCCCACGATGGCGATGCGCGGCGGCGATTTCTCAGGAATCCTCACCACCACCGCGCTGGGAACAAATCCCTGCGACGGCAAAACGATCTACGTCGGCGAGATATTCGATCCCAGCACCGAGACTACGGTGAATGGGGTCCGCTGCCGCACTGCCTTCCCAGGCAATAAGATTACAAATATTTCGAATGTTGGCATGAACTATTTGAACTATTACCCGCAACCCACGATCTCCGGAACATTCAATAACTACACCATCAATGCTCCCTATCCGATCAACAATGCCGTGTATACCTTCAGGATCGACCATTCTCTTTCTCCGGCCAATAAGCTGTTCGGCATGTGGAGTCATCGGATGAATTACAGCCAGAAGGCCTCGCGTACATTTCCTGATCCGGTCGATCCGAACCAATGGCATCAATATTTCACCACCGACTTTCTGCGCCTGGGGCTGACCTCGACGCTTAGCAATTCAATCGTTAACCAGTTGCTGGTTGGCTACAACCGCACAGATGCCAGAAACTTCAATATTGCCTGGCTGGGCCATACCAATTACGCGCAGCTTCTTGGAATCGGCAATGTCAACTCGAAGAATTTTCCTGTCACTTCCGTCGGCGAACAGATTCCCAACCTTTCCGACGGTGATGTCAACGAGAAATACGATAACGGCATCCGCGCTGCGGATTCGCTGACGATAGAAAGAGGCCACCACAGCTTTAAAGTCGGCGGCGATTACCGGTACCAGCAGTTCTCTCCATTCGACGGAGTGAATCCCACGTTTACCTACGCTCGCGCCCAGACCGCCGGGGACTCCGTGTCAACAGTTGCTACGAATAGTGGCAACGGCTTCGCAAGCTTGCTGCTCGGGCAGGTATCGAGCGCTGCACAGACGGTGTATGCCGGCCAACCGCGATGGCTGTCGGCCTATTGGGCCGTCTTCTTTGAGGACGATTACAAGATTCGACAGAACCTCACCCTGAACTTGGGCGTCCGCTATTCTGTCGATCTTCCCCGCTCGGAAGCTAAGAATCTGACCTCTAACTTTTCGCAGACCGCATCGGATCCGGCTTCAGGATTGCAGGGAGCGCTGGTTTTCGGTACTACATGCAAGTGCAACACAAAATGGATAAGCCCTTGGTACAAGGACGTCGCGCCGCGCTTGGGCTTTGCTTATTCCCCCACGGGCAAAATGGTAGTGCGCGGCGGCTACGCAATCGAATACGCGCCCATGTTCTACGCAGACGGCGGCGTCAATATGGGGACGGGGTACTACTCCAGCCCTGGCTTCTCCAGCGTCAACAGCTTTACCTCTGCGTTCAATGCCAACAGCGGATTCCCTGCTTTCCAGGCGCCTCCCGTTCTCAATCCAAGCTTCTTTGAAGGCACCACGGTGGCCTCAAACTACATTCGCCCGACCATGAATCGGCCGGGGATGACGGAACAGTACACGCTGCAGATCCAGTATGAGTTGGTTCCCGATCTGCTCTTCACGGTGGGTTACGACGGGGAGCGTGGAACGCATCTCCGCTCGAACCTGGAGGATATTAATAACATTCCCAAAGCCGACTTTGCGCTGGGCAACAACCTCAGCAGTACACTGGCGGCGAATACGGCGGGCATTACAGCGCCGTTCCCCTCGTTCTATGCGCTTTACGGCACCAATGTGCAAACAGCACAGGCGTTGAGGCCTTATCCGCAATACAAGCAGATCCAGAGCAACTGCTGCCTGCAAAACATTGGGCAATCCACTTATAACGCCCTGTTAATTTCGCTGCAACGGCGGTTCCGGAGCGGCTTGAACCTGCAGGCGTCTTATACGTATTCAAAGGACTTTACCGATGCAGACACGATCGTGCTGAATACCACCGCGCTGAGCGCCATTCAGGACCCCACGAATCTACGCGGAGAAAAGTCGGTCAGCACGCAGGACTTGCCGAGTGTTTTCGTCACCAGCTTTATTTACGAGCTACCGTTCGGGCACAATCAGCGCTTCCTGAACCATGGCGTCCTGAGTTATATCGTTGGCGGCTGGCAGCCGGGCGCTATCCTGCGCTACCAGTCGGGAACACCCATCTCGTTCGGTTGCGCTGCGTCGATTCCAGGCTGGGACAACTGCATTCGTTATAGTCAACTGTCAGGAAGCAGTCTCGAGAGTGCTGCCGCCAAGGCCCATAAGGTGAATCCGTTCAATGTGCCCACCGCTGGCGCCAATCCCGCAATCAACAGCATCTTCAATCTGACTACTACGCGCGACTCCGTGAACGGCGCATTCGTTGATCCCAACGCAGCAAGGGGCGGCGGTGCGTACCAGTTCGGAAACTTGCCGCGAGTGGAGTCAGTGTACCGAATCAACCCTTATTACAATGAGGACTTCAGCATCATCAAAGACTTTCCCGTTCACGAGAGCATGGGACTCCAGCTCAAGCTGGAATTGCTGAATGCCTTTAACCGGCACGCATTTGCGCTACCCGACGTGACGCCGAGTGACACGCTCTTCGGCGTTCCCACCAGCACGCTCACAACGCCGCGCAATCTCCAGATCACGGCCAGATTCCGCTACTAGCGGCCTTCCTGTGGGGAAGGCGTGCTCATAGAGCCACTCTCCCCACGCGCCAGGTCCAGCAAGAAAGTAGCTGAAAGTGGCTGAAAGTAACCTTGAATGTATCGTCATGCGTTTGCGGATTGACCGATTTGCCAGGCTCGATCCGCAACCACGCTGAATCTCCAGGAGAAGCCGTTGCTCACGCGCCGCACAGTTCTTGAAACGATTCTGAAGAGTTCCGCCGGCTTCGCATTGCTTCACGGACGGCGAAGTCTTGCCGAAGCCGGCACACCGCTTACGCTTCGGGTTGGCACGGGCACGCCGGCCAAGCTTTCGGAGGACTTCACCGGGCTGGGCTACGAGATGTCTTCGGTCGCTCCCCTGGGCCTGCTCAGTGTTAAAAATCACGCCTATGTCGCGCTGCTGCGAGGCTTGGGCGCGAGAGGTGTGCTGCGCGTCGGCGGCATCGTCGCCAATTACACCCGCTACGAGCCGAGCGGATCCATCGCCGCTGATCGCCAGAACACGGTGATCACGGACGCCAGTCTCAGACAGTTTGCCGCATTTCTGCGAAAACTGGATTGGACGGCAATCTGGAGCGTCAACTTCGCCCAGGGATCCCTCGAGGATGCGGTGATCGAGGCCAAAGCGGTGGCACAGGCGTTGGGCCCGCATCTGCTGGCGCTCGAAATCGGCAACGAGGTCGAGAACTACGGCCGGGGCCGCGCACACTTTCGGCCACCTTCCTGGGACTACGCAGCCTATCGGAAGCAGTACCAGGAATGGCATTCCACCATCGCCAAGGCCGTGCCGCAGATCCCCTTTGCCGCCCCCGATACCGCCAGTTCAGTGGAGTGGGTCGAGAGCATGGCCGGCGATGCGGCCGGTGACGTGCAGTTGCTCACCACGCATTACTACCGTGCCAACCAGACGCGCGGTTCAGCACAGGAATTGATGGTTCCGGATCCGAGGCTGAAGGAGGTTCTGGAGCGGCTTCGCACGGCGTCTGAAAAGAGCGGCATTCCCTGGCGCATGTGCGAGACCAACTCGTTCTCCGGAGGAGGCCTGCCCGGAGTGAGCGATACCTTCCTCGACGCCCTGTGGGTACTGGACTACATGCTGCTCCTGGCGCAGCATGGCTGCTCCGGAGTCAACATTGAAACCGGCGTCAACCAGTTGGGCTTTATTAGTTCGTATTCCCCCATTCAGGATGACGGCAAGGGCGCCAACTCTGCAGGCGTTCCTTACTACGGAATGCTGGCCTTTGCTGAGGCGCGACGGGGCTGCAGCGAGATGCTCCCAGCCGAGGTGGACATGCGAGGCATCAACGGCACAGCCTACGTGTTAGGCGCGTCGGGCAAACCGCATTCGGTCGTGATCGTCAATCGCGACGGAACGCAAAGCGCAGCCGTCTCGGTCCGGGATCTGGCCATGGGGGATGTGATCGCGCTCCGTTTGGCTGCGCCCACGCCGGAAAGCAAGTCCGGAGTTACATTCGGCGGGTCGCCTGTGGATGCGAACGGACATTGGACCGCGGCGAGTAAGGAACGCATTCGCGACGGAGTGATCGCAGTGCCACCCATGAGCGCGGTCGTGCTGCGAGCAGCCAGGACGCACGCTTAGCACCGCATCAACAATCTGAAGAGCCGGCTCTTCCGAGCGTTGCAGTAGCACCGCGCCGGGGAGACCGCTGAAACACCCGGAGGATTTCGTGAAGAGGCTGTTGCCGGTTTTCCTGTTTGCCGTTGCGGCACAATTCATCTGCGCCGCGCCCATCTCTGTGGATCTTACCGGGGTTCGCCCAGGGCCTGTCGTCGCTGCGGTTAAAGATCAGGCTCTCGTGATCGACTGGCAAGACGCCGCCCATCATCAATGGCAGACGCGCTTCTCGCTCGATCCAGCCCGGCCCCTTATCGCCTCAATTTCCGCCGATGGAAAAAACATTGTTGAGTCCGCGCGGCCCTACTATCGCTGCACCACCGGCAAGCGCAGCGGCGGCTGGGACGCCTTCTTCGATTTTCCCCCGGCCAATCCCGCCGGAACCAGGCAATCCATGGCGGAATTTCACCCCACGACGGTGAGCGCCTTCACCGTCGGCGATCGGCTGGAGGTTACCTTCAACGGGATGGAGATCGGTATCTTCAGCGGCTCGCTGCGCTATACGTTCTATCCCGGCACGCCGCTTATCCAGCAAACGGCGCTCGTAAGCACCAAGGAGCCGGACACCGCGTATTTCTACGATGCCGGCTTTGAGATGACCGCGATGCAAGATCTCACTGCTGGACGGAATATGGCGTCGCATTTTTCCTACTACGATACCGATGGAAAGCTGCAGGAGATTACGCCGCCTTATGGATCGGACCGTCACTCCTTGACGGCCCGCTACCGAGCGGTTGCTGCGCGCATGGGCAGCGGGAGCATCGCCGTCTTTCCGCCTCCGCATCGCTACTTCATGGCCCGCGATTACACGACCAATCAAGGCTATCTCTGGTACAGCTCCTGGCGCGGACGCGTAGGTCTTGGAATTCACCAGTATCCCGATGACGATACAACCATCGATCCCTGGATGAACGCTCCGCCGGATACTGAACAGGAGATGAGCCTTTTCCTGCTCCCGGAACCGGAGCCGGCCGGCGCAGCGCTCAAAGATGTGCTGGAGTTCACGCACAGCGACCGCTTTGTCCACCTGGACGGCTTCGTGACTTTCGAGCCCCACTGGCATCTGGCCTACACCGTGCAGGCGATGGAGCACGGACTCGACTGGCAGCCGCCGTTCATGCCCGCCATGAAGGCCGTCGGTATTGACTCCGCCATGATCATGGATTTTCATGGCGATGGCCACCCGTCCGATCTCACCGATGTGCGCCTGCACGAGTTGGACGAATACTACAAAGCCTGCCGCGCGCAGTCTGACAAAACCTTTCTCCTGATCCCAGGGGACGAAGCGGATATCTACCTCGGCGGCCACTGGGGCCTCGTCTTCCCGCATCCGGTTTACTGGTTTCAAGATCGCAAGCCGGATCAGCCCTTTGAAAGTACCGATAAGACCTATGGCACGGTCTACCGCGTCCATGATGCCGGCGAGATGTGGAAGATGATCAAGAAAGAAGACGGCCTGGTCTATCAGACGCATCCCCGCACCAAGGGCTCGACCGGATACCCCGACAAAATACTGGATACCGGCTATTTCCGGGATCCGAGTTACATGGGCACGGGATGGAAGGCGATGCCATCCGATCTGTCTTCTCCGCGGCTGGGCGAACGCGCCTTCAAGACCATCGACGACGTCAATAATCTGGGCTTGCACAAGGTGATGATCGGAGAGGTCGACGTATTCCAGATCAGCACTGCCGATGAGCTTTACGGCCACATGAATATCAATTATCTGCGGCTGCCCGAGCTCCCTTCCTTTGACCACTACGACCGCATCTTCCAGGCCATCCGAAAAGGGGATGGCTTTATCACGACCGGGGAAATTCTGCTGCCGTCTTTCTCGCTGGCCGCAGAAGGCGATCAGAGCGTCAAGGTTTCAGCCAGAGTCACCTCCACCTTCCCGCTCCGCATGGCTGAGATCGTATGGGGAGATGGAAAGGCTACGCACCACACGATTATCGACCTTCAATCGGCGCCGCCCTTCGACGATCACCAGTACGTCTGGAGCGCGGAAACACCGGGTTGGACCTGGGCGCGGTTTGCAGTCTGGGACGTGGCGGGCGATGGCGCCTTTTCGAATCCGGTATGGCATGTTTCCCAATAGCCAGGCACCGTTCGTGAAGCGCGGCCAGCGGATTCGTTCCTCCAATTGAGAATGCCGGCCGTCGCTCGTCTCTTGCCGGCACCCGGCGGCACGAAGGTGCGCCGGGTGTTGGCTGCTGTACCTCGGTTGCGCTCCGCTCAGAAGCTCATCTTCACCGACGCTTCGAGCACACGGGAACTACCGACGCCGTTGACATTGCCAACGCCGCTGCCCAAGGTCGAGCTAATCACGCCGACGCTGGCGCCCGGAACAACTGCGCCGTTTACGACCCTGGTGGAGTAGGTTGAGTTGGGTAGCCCGAACGCGGGAGTGTTGGTCATGTTGAAGGCATTGAAGCGGGCTTCGAGCGAAGTGGACTCGTGGATTGGAAAGATCTTGAAGAGCGATACGTTGTCTGCGAAGTATCCGGGGCCACGGAACTGGTTGCGTTGAGTACTCCCGAGCGCGCAGGAAACGGGATTGCTGGGTGACCAGGCAACGCACGCCGCCGGTACCGCAAATGCCGCCGTATTGAACCACGGGGTATTGGCCGCTCTGGTGACGCTGTGCGTCACGTGGAACGGGGAAACTAGATTGGCCGTCTGGGTCGTTCCCGGCGTGGCGCTGGTGTATGTTTCTGTAAACGGCAAGCCAGAAAGCATCCCTATGGTCGCCGAAGTCTTCCACCCGCCCAGAGTGTAGGCGCCGATGCCGGAGTTGAAGAAGCGGTGACCACGTCCTGCCGGCAACTCGTAGGTAACTGTCTGCTCGAAGTTCTTCTTCCGGTCGAAATCAAGCAGATTGTAGTTGCGGCGCAAGTTGCCGCTCCAAAACAGCACGTTGCCGTCCTGAGGCGTGGTCGCGTAGCCCTGTGCCTTGCCCCAGGTAAATGCGGAGTTGAATGCCAAGCCGTTGGCGAAGCGGCGCGTGAGCTGCGCCTGCAGCGACTCATAGTTGCTGGAGAAGCCCATGAAATATTGAGTTACCGAGGCGGTTTTTCCAAAGGCAACATTGAACGGATCGTACGTTCCACTCTGACCATAGATCCTGGGTTGGTTGATATTCTGCGCGACGTCGATCCGCGTGCCGTGATTCGCGACATAGGCAATTTGCAGGGACATGTTCCCTGGCAGAGCTCGCTCGACCGCAAAGTTCCACGAGTCCACAGAGGCGTTCTTGAAGTTCGTAGGAATAAGAAGATTCGACAGTCCGATCGTCCCGTTGGCCGCGCTTTCCACCAGAGCTCCGTTCGAGGGAAAAGTCACCGTGGGTGTTGCGGGGATGCCGGTTACAAAATTGATCACGCCGCCCACCGGGTTAAGGGCTGGTCCATAAGTGGGTGTGTTCGTGTAGCCGGTGCTGGTCTTGATCGGATAGTTATAGGCGTAGCTGTTGTCCACAAACGGAACATAGCTGATCCCAAATCCGGCGCGGATAACGGTTTTCTCGGTGAAGCGATAGGACAATCCAAGCCGGGGAGCCAAGTTTGTGTAGTCGGTTTTCATCCCGAGATTGGAAGGATTCCCGTCTATGCCGGCGACAACCAGTGAATCATTGGTGGGATTGTAGTTGACGAAGCCACCCGCCTTGCGCGGCGTGGCCGGCGGATACAGCTCGTAGCGCAGGCCGAGATCCAGAGTCAGCTTTTGACCGACCTGCCATTTGTCGGAAACAAAAAAGAAGAGCCAGCTCTGCCGATAACAAGGGAAGGTGCTGTTGGTGTCCTGTCCGACTTTGTAGGGAACATCGAACAGCATACTGGCCATGTCGTTGGCTTGCCCGCTTGACGCGGCGCCCGGCGCAGAGGTTGAGTTTTCATCGAAGTAGAACTGCCCGGCAGCGGCGTTGTTATTTCCCTGCAGAAGATCGTCGCGGACGCGGCGGATGTCTGCGCCTGCCTTCAGAGTGTGGTTGCCGAGAATCTTGGTCCAGTTGTTGGCAAAGTCGATATTGGACTCTGCGCGCAGCCAGGGCAGTGATGCCGAATAACCGATAAGCGGACCCGAGAAGACGTTTGGCGAGAAGGCGACTTGCCCGCTGCTCGTGGGGGTGTTGTCCGTTCCATTGGGACCGTTGCCGGGGATACCAAGCGTCGTCGCATCGTTCTTTCCATAGTCCGTCTGCTGCGCCGAGTTGCGCAGATGGGCGAGGCCGGCGCGCGCTTCGGTAAACAGGGTGGGCGAGAAGACGTGATCGTAGTTGAAGCCGGTGCTGTAGGACGCAGCGATTCCGGTCGCTTCAAATCCTCCGCTTCCAGGCCCCCCCAGGAACGAACCGAAGAGCGGAGCCTGGAACGTGGTGATGTTCTGATGACTGAAACGGCCGCTCAAATGGTCCTTGGAAGAAATCGTGTAGTCCGACTTGATGTCGTAGCTGATGGTGTCTTTGCTGAACGGGAGGTTCGACGAAAAGTTGTTCGTCGTCGCGCCCGCGAGATACGCTGCCGAGGAGAGATTCGTTTGGGAATTTCTGGCAAGGGCGTCCAGCTTTTGAAAAACAGTCAGGGCTACCGGGCTGATTCCAGCATTTGTCATCGGAATGAGGTTGCCGGCAAACGCGGTGCGACCGGTTCCGCAAGCGTTGTTGGCGGTGCTGCCCACGCAGTCTACCTTGTCTCCGGTATTTGGATCGTAAACCTGGCCGGAGTACTCGCTCAGGTTGAGGTTGCCGTTGGTCACGTTATAGAACGGAATGGTCGCTAAAGTCGTCGTGGACTCGTGATCGGAGGTGCGGAGAAAATCACCGAAGAAGAAAAGCTTGTCTTTCAGAATGGGGCCACCCAGCGAACCGCCCGTGTAGTTATAGACCAGGCGTCCATTGGGTCCTGCCGCGAAGTAGTTGCGGGCATTCACGCCGTTGTTTTCCATGTTCTGGAAGACCGTCCCATGGAACGAGTTTGTCCCTGACTTGAGCGTCACATTGACCACGGTCCCCACCGCGCGTCCAAATTCCGCTTCGAAGTTATTGGTGGTAATGTCCACGTTCTGAATTGCGGCTGCGGGTGGAACGAGGATGATGTGGATGCCGGTGCGCTGGTCGTCGTCGATGCCCTCGATCTGGTACAGATTGACATAAGAGGACTGGCCATTCGAGTTCGTGGATAGATCGTTATTGGCGTTGTAGAACTGCGAGTTGTTGAAGACGATGGGCGCCATGCCCGGCACTGAATTCAGCAGCGATTGAAAGCTGTTGCCGCTGCTGAGCGGAAGACTGCCGATCTGGCCTTGCTCGATCGTGCTTGAGATGTCGGCGCGGTCGGTCTGGAGCTCGGGAGGGGCCGTCGTGACTTCTATTGTCTCCGTTGCGCTGCCCGTGGCCAGTGTCACATCGACGCGTGTCGTGGTGTTCGTGGCGAGGGCGATGTTCTCGCGGGTTTCTTTCTTGAAACCTGGTGAGACGACCGTGACGGAGTAGGTGCCGGAAGGAAGATCGGGTTCGGTATAGTCCCCGCTCCCATTGGTGACCGTTGCGTATTGGGTACTCTGACCCGTGAGAACAATCGTGACTTGGGCATTGGGTACTACTTTTCCAACCGCGTCAGTGACCGTACCGAGCAGCGTGCCGTTCACCGCCTGTCCTAAAAGGGCGTGGGCAAACCCAAGCACGAGAAGGACGACTATGGACCCGATGATGGGCCTCATCATTTTGCGTAGCGTCATT
Source organism: Occallatibacter sp. (assembly GCA_036490385.1). GTDB lineage: Bacteria > Acidobacteriota > Terriglobia > Terriglobales > Acidobacteriaceae > Telmatobacter. Next base: position 136,811 of record DASXDX010000012.1, on the reverse strand, counting down.
TTTTACAGCCTCCTTAATTGATTCACAATCCTGGTTCAAGCCCCTTGTTATCCGGCAAAGGCCCGTAGATACACTCATCCTCGCGCTCTCGTTCACAGATCGCGGGTCGCCGGATTTTTATGGCCCTGGGCCCCAAAAGTCACGCTGCACGAAACGGGCGGCACGTTAAAAAACGTACAATTGCCGCTCTCGTTTGTCAGGGACTTGTGTTTCATCCCGCTCGGCGTTGCAGCAGCGATCAACTTGGCGATCGAGGCGCCGGTGGCACCGGTTACAGTTCCCAGCAGCGTTCCATTGACCGCCTCGCCAGGAGATTCATGCGAGAAGCTGAGCGGGAGCGTGGCGACTCGGAATCCGAGCATCAACTTCGACGGGATGCGCACGGCCATTAATCCTCGAGAAATTGGGGACTTTCGAATCGCTTTGAATTTGTTTGAATAGCGAACTGAGACGCTACGCCGCTCCGAATGGCTCTGTCAAGCAAATAAATCGAGAGTTGAGGCTACAAGATGGCAGCATGCCCGTTACGGACCAGGCACGTAAATTCGCGTTCAAATCCCCTCAGTAACCGGCCGACTTAGTCCAATTAACAGGCTTCGGGAGAGATTAGCCCCTGTTTTTTCTGCGAATGGGAGTTAGGCCGTCATCGGGACCGGCACTTGCTTCATCTTGTGGCCGCTTCTCACCTTCATTCAATGCACGTTTAAGCTCCACACCAACTTCCCGTTCGGCCTCGGGATTCGTTCCTATTTGGGCCTTCCACCGTACACGCCGGGCGTGGACGACCCATTAGCCGTATGACCATTCGCGTGACTATTCGCGTGACCATGGGGGTCCTGATACCGGTTACCATGTCTCAGAAGCTAGGGAGACCGCTTCTTGGCGCCAGCAGGTTATGAGGCCGCTCGATGGGAGGAGCAATGAAGGCGTTGGTCAAAAGCAGGGCCGAGCGCGGCCTTTGGCTGGAAGACATTGCCGAGCCGGTGATTGGCATCAATGATGTGCTGGTGCGGGTCCGCTACACCGGCATCTGCGGCACCGACGTTCATATCTACCAGTGGGACGAGTGGGCGCAGAAGACGATCCCTGTTCCGATGGCGATTGGCCATGAGTTTGTGGGCGAGATCGTGGAGGTGGGCTCGAACGTGAGCGACTTCTTCCCTGGCGACATTGTCAGCGGCGAAGGCCATGTAGTCTGCGGACGCTGCCGCAACTGCCTCGCCGGCAGACGGCATCTCTGCGCATCCACTCTCGGCGTGGGCGTCAACCGGCCCGGAGCCTTTGCCGAGTTGATCGCGCTGCCCATGACGAATATCTGGCGGCATGGCCACGGCATCAACCAGGAAGTGGCCGCCATCTTTGATCCCTTCGGCAACGCCGTGCATACCGCATTGTCTTTTCCCGTGCTCGGAGAAGACGTGCTCATAACGGGTGCTGGTCCCATCGGCATCATGGCGGTTCCCGTAGTGCGCCACGCCGGCGCGCGGCACGTGGTCATTACGGATATGAACCCCTTCCGGTTGGAGCTGGCGCGCAGGATGGGCGCGACCCTGGCGGTGAATCCGAATGAGACGCCTTTGGCCGAAGTGCAGAAGCAGCTTGGGATGGTAGAAGGCTTCGACGTGGGACTCGAAATGTCAGGCAATGCGCAGGCGCTCCGCGACATGATCGCCAGCATGAGTCACGGTGGAAAGATTGCCGTCCTCGGCATACCCGCCAAAGAGATGCCGATCGATCTGAGGCATGTGATCTTCAATATGCTCACGATCAAAGGCATCTACGGACGTGAGATGTACGAGACCTGGTACCAGATGACGGTGATGCTGGAATCGGGCGTGGATATCGCGCCGGTTATCACCCATCGATTCCCCTATTACGACTTTCAGAAGGGATTCGATGCGATGATCTCCGGGCAAACGGGGAAGGTCATCCTGGACTGGCGAAACGTGAGCTGAAACCGCGCCCAATGCCGGCACAGCCGCAGGGTGGCAATGAGGACGATCAACACTCTTTCTGAGCGAGGGCCAGATTGTCGCGCGCAACTGTCTCGGTAAAGGTCATGCGGATTCCATGCCTGGGCCGCAGGATGACCATCGGGCGCGGTTCGATCGCCTGGTCCGGAGACAGTTGGAAATCATATTTTCTGAGCAGAACGCTCAGAATCATGAGGATTTGCAGCATCGCGTAGTTACCGCCGATACAGCCCCTCGGTCCGCCCCCGAACGGCAGATAGGTGAAAGGGGGTTGCAGCTTTTCGTTCGCTTTGGTGAAACGCTCGGGGTCGAAAAGCTCCGCGTTCTGCCAGTACTTCGGCGCATGGTGCGCGCCATACACGAACACAATCACTGTCGACCCTCGGGGTATGGCGATGTCTCCTGCGCGGTCGTCCGCGACGGCCATGCGGTCGAGCATCCAGAACGGCGGGTAGAGGCGGAGCGCTTCCTGAATGACCTGAGTGGCAAATTCAAACCGGGAAACGTCGTTGTAATTCAAAGGCGCTTCGCCGAGCACAGAATCGAACTCCTGCCGCAACCGTTTGAGGCAATCCGGGCGCGAGCTCAACAGATAGAGAATCCACGAGAGCGCGTTCGACGATGTTTCATGGCCGGCAACCAGCAGCTGCATGCTCTCGCTCAGCACCAGCTCATCGCTCATGCCTTCGCCGTCGCTGTAACGGGCATCCATCAACGTCTGCAGCAGATCGTGACCGGGCTCCTGGTGGCGGCGTTGCTTGATGTAAGCCATCAGGATGCTGTCGGCCCGGGCGCGCATTTCTTCGTGCTTGCGCAGATCGCCCGAGACGGCAAACCAGGGATTGAGGTAAGGCTGAAGGGTTTGCCGAACGATAAACTCCTGGACGGTGCAAATGGTATGGCTGACCAGGTCGATGTCCTCGTCCTTCAACTTCGCCCCAAACAGCGATCGGGCGACCATCGAGAAGGTCATCTTCATCAGGTGGGGGTAAATATCGACGGAGCCGGCGCGGACTTGTCTTTCGAAATCCCTCACCGAATCGGCGAGCGAGTCCTGCATGATCGAAGACAAAGCCTCGAGTTGTTTTCGATCGAAGCCCTTCTGGATCAGGCGCCGCTGGGTGCGCCACGCTTCCCCATGGGTAGTGAGAAGGCCTTTGCCCAGAAAGTGGCCCATCCGCTTTACTTGAATATCAGATTTCCGGTAGTTCTCGGCGTTGGTCTTCAACACGTGCTGAATGACGTCGGGATTGGTGGTAACAACGGCGTCCTTAAGACCGCCTAAATAGAACCGGAATGTGTCGCCGTAGAGTTCGGTGTACCTGCTCAAAACCTGTACGGCATTGCGGGCCATCGCGGGCGAATCCGCAAAAGAACGAAATCGGGAAACAACAGGTATAGGTGTGGGCAACGTTACACCTCACTGCGTGGAGGCTTGCAAAGAATCGCAGCGAATTTTCTATGATTTACCAGAACCGGGAGCATAGGCATCGAGTAAAGCGAAACTCTCACGATCAGTCTTCACTTCCCAGTTGCTTCAAAAGTATCAGATGATGCAGGATGGCCCGCGTCATGGTGCGATGTTGCCGATAGGGAACTCCAAACTCCTCGGCGGTCTGCTTCACGATCCGTGTAAGCGGAGCATAGTGGGTGTGGCACACAAAGGGGCACAGATGATGGGCGATGTGGTGGTTGAGCCCGCCGGTGAGCCAGCCAACGAGCGGGTTTTCCGTCGCATAATCGGCCGTGGTCGCGAAGATGTGGTACACGCCATTGTCGAACTCGCCGCGGTCCGTAGGAAAGTAGGTGCTGTCGACGGTGTGCGTAGTCTGGAAGACCAGCGATACGGTCAAACCAATGATCAAATGGACCAGCACAAACGCGAGAGCGACCAGCAGAAACGGTTTCCCCAACACGACTACCGGCAAAATGAGCATGTAAGTGAGGTAAAGCCCTTTGCCCGCAAACAAGATGGCGTATTCTCGCGGCGGATGCTTGGTGCGTCTCAAATACTCGTGGGACGGGAAGAAAAAGCATTCGAAGTCCCTCAGGAAAACATAGTCGAGAGAGAACAGCGAGTAAAAGAACAGCCCATAGATATGCTGGAACCGGTGCAGGCGCGTGCGGGGCTCGTGGGGCGTAAACCGAAAGATGCCGCGTCCCGTGAGCGCATCATCTTCACCGTGGAGATTGATGCAGGAGTGGTGGCCGCGATGATGGAGAATGCGCCACATATACGAGTTGATTCCGCAAACATCGAAAACATAGTTCAGAAGCTTGTTTACCGAGGACTTGGTGGAGATGGCATTATGGTTGCTGTCGTGGGCGATGTTCAGCAGAAGAAATGTCTGGGCGAGGCCACCCAGGAGGTAAAGGGCGACAAATCCCCATGAATTGGGTTTGAGCAGGTAGAGGGCAGCCCAACTGCCCAACAGAACCGCGAGACCCGCCGTCACTTTGAGCCACATAGCACGGTCGGCTTTGGGAGAGATTTTCTGGTCGGTGAAGAATTGATCGAGGCGGCGGCGCAGGACTTTCGGGAAGGAAGAGATGCTTGCCGGGTCGCTGATGGACGGCAGGGCCTCGGAGGGTACAAGATCATCCACATCCGGACTTAAAGTGATCACCGCTTCGGTCCCGGACGCCACCAGCGCCTCCATAATTCTGTTAAGCCGGTCCAGCGCACCTCGACTGGCGGCATCGGCGGCCCAGGCGAAAAGGCAATCTTGATTTGTCGCCGGCAGTGCCGAAGTTTCAATGTTAGCGCGACAGTCCAGGGTGATTCAAGGGAATTCGAAGAGGCCGGCGCCGGCCAGTACCGTGTTCTTTGGCAGCGATGAGGCGTTGCATTGCTTCCTGGCTCTGCTACCATGGACCCACAGATTGTATGAAATTTCGCTTAATGGGCAATTGAGGTCCGGCAGAACCTGCAAGATTTCCCGGCCACCTGAGCCCGGCCGCAAGGGTGATTTGACTTCGACCGGACCGAGCGGCAGATTGGCAAGGAACGGCTAATGCCTTTGTTCTCAATGCGGGGCCTACGCACGAGCCGCGCACCCAAAGATTCAGTCATACGCGCACCAAAGATTCAGTCATACTTGTCCGGATTATGAAGCGCGCAGCAGCAAGAGGGTAAATGTCCCCTATGTACTGAGATTTCCCATTTCACCTTGAAGGGTATCGCTCAACGAAGATGGCGTCGATATTGGACCAACTGGATAGGCTCGCAGATGAGCACCCAAACAAACTCCTCTGTTCGTACCTCGACCTGAACGGCAATCCGATCGAATGCTACTCCTATGCGTCGTTTCTCCACAGGACGAAGGCGATCGCCGGACACTTGCGGAAAAACCATCGGTTCGCGCCGGGAGACCGGCTCTTGCTCGCCTACCCGCCGGGCCTGGAAATGATTTGCGCGTTTTTTGGCTGCGTGCGCGCCGGATTGATCCCCGCGCCTGTCTATCCCCCAGGGTCTCGCGGATTCCAGAGCGCCCTCTACAAGATGGTCCACATCGCCAAGGATTGCCAGGCGGCCGGGATCTTAACCAGCAAAGACTACCGCGCGTCTCTGAAGACGAATCTTGCCAGAAGTGGAGTCTCGACGTCTGGGGTAGACGTGGACTACATCTCAAACCTTCGCTGGATCGTCACGGAAGACTTTGTGGATACGGTCTCGGACGAGTCTTTCCGTGATGCTGCGGAGATCCTGTTTCTCCAATACACGTCCGGGTCGACCATGGAGCCCAAGGGTGTGATCGTGTCGCACGAAAACATCCTGGAAACCTGCCCGCTCGTGATCGACCATCCTGCGCCGGTAGTCGTCTCCTGGCTGCCGCAGTATCACGATATGGGGCTCATCGGGTGTTACCTGTATCCCGCGCTGAAAGGCGGCACGACCTACGGCTTCGCTGCCGCGGACTTCATTCAGCGGCCGGCCCTGTGGTTCGACGCGATCAAGACCTATCAGGCTACCGCGACGGCCGCTCCCAACTTCGCATTCGACTATTGCCTGCGCGCGGGAAGACTCTCCAGAGAAAGCATGGAAGATTGCGACCTCAGCTCGCTCCAGGTCTTGATGGTCGCCGCGGAGCCCGTAAAGCCGGATACTTACACGCGGTTTCTTGAGTCGTTTCAGCCCTACGGACTCAGGTCGGAGAGCTTTTATGCCGCTTACGGGCTGGCTGAAAATACGCTGGCGGTTTCGCTCGGCGGCCGGAATATCGTTTCCGTCAACAAGCGTGCCCTCGCATTGGGCAAGGCTCGCATGACCACCGAGGTCTCCGAAGTCGACGCGGCCACCCAGATCGTCAGTTGCGGAACTCCGCTGCCGGGTCTCGATGTCAAGATCGTCGATCCGGAGCGGCATGTCGCCCTCAAGGATGGCCTGGTCGGCGAAATTTGGCTCGCCGGGAGCGGCAAGTGCCTGGGCTACTGGAAGAATCCGGAGATGACGCAGAAGCAGTTCCGTGCGCGGCTGGTAGACGACAGTCCGTATGACGATGGCTACCTTCGCACCGGCGACATGGGCTTCTTCCACGAAGGCGAGCTGTTTGTTTGCGGGCGCATCAAGGACATGATTATCCTCCGCGGGCAAAACTATTATCCGCAGGATATCGAGAACATTGTGGAGAGGGCGTCCGGGCTGGTCCGTGGCAGTTGCGTCGCCGCGTTCCAGATTCACGAAGACAGCGAGCCGGCGCTGGCAATCGTGGCTGAAGTGAAAAATCCAAAGGTGCTTCCGGATGCACGCAAGATTGCGGCCGCGGTGCGGAATTATCTCAATGCTGAAGTGGCGTTGATCTCCTTCATAGCGCCTCGCGCGATCCCGAGAACCAGCTCGGGCAAGATCATGCGCCACAAGGCCAAACGCATGTGGCTGGACGGTGAGTTCACCGTTCTCTCAGAGTTTTCACGCGAGAAGGACGCCGGCGCGTGCGAGCCCGGTTCTGAGATACAGTCCTCTTTCGACGAACTGAAAGCCAAGTACAACCTGACGGGCCTGGAATCGTACAACCTGGTGGAAGCCGGGCTGGATTCTCTCGACCTTGTCGTGTTCATGCATGAGCTCAAGGAGCTTTTAAAGGAGAAAGGCGCCGACATTCTGGCCAGACAAGTAGACATCGGCGTGATTCAGCGCGTGAGCGTAGCCGATCTATTTCGATTAGCCGAGCAGTTGGAGCGAGCTCCAGAAGAGGCATTGCTATTACTGCGTCATTCCCTGGCGGCTTTCCGTGAAGAGCAGCGGGCCGAGGAAAAGCAGATGATGAACAACGACAGAAAGCTCATCTTCGCGCCACCAACGGCTGCACGTTTGCCTGCGATACCGGTGATGAATCATGTGCTGCTCACGGGCGGCACCGGTTTCATCGGGCCATTCCTCATGAAGAGCCTGCTCGAACAAACACGGGCGAAGATCTATGTTCTCGTCAGGGCTTCAGACGAAGAGCAAGGCAGGCAAAGGTTGAAGGCCGCGATGGAATCGATGGGGCCTTGCAGTGCCGGGTTGATGTCGATGTTTGAGTCTCGCGTCATTCCCATTTGCGGCGATCTTGGGCAGCCGGAGCTAGGCCTGGCACGGGATGTCTGGGATTTTCTCGCCAATCAGACAGATACGGTGTTTCACAACGGCGCGACGGTCAACTATCTGTTCAACTACGACCGGATGCGGGAAGCGAACGTGCTGGGAACCAACGAGGTGTTGAGGCTGGCTTTCGAAGGACGGCCCAAAACCCTGAATTATGTCTCGACGACCTTCGTGTTTGGCTGGGCCGTTAAAAGTGTCCTGTATGAGACCGACCAGAACCAGGACATGGAGCTTCTTGATTTCGGATACAGCCAGTCGAAGTGGGTAGCAGAACAGGTAGTCGATGACGCCCGCAGCAAGGGACTTTCCGTCCGTATTTTCCGGCCCGCTCTCGTGAGCCCTTCCGTTACGGGCGGCGGCAACAACTTCGATATCGCCGTTCGCCTGGTCGCGTTCATGGTGAATCACGGCATTGGAGTTGACGCTCTGAACCAGGTGAGTTTTGTGCCCGCGGACATTGCGGCAAACAACATCGTCGCCATCTCCACGACTCCCGGAACGGAGAACAAGACTTACCATGTGGTGCGCGACGATTATGCGAACATGCTGGATATTACCGGGCTCATTACCAAGGCAACCGGGCGGCAGTTCGATATATTCAGCGTCACCGATTTCGTTCCCGAGCTGATCCGTAGATGCCGGAAGGAAGACCTGCTCTTTCCGCTGCTGGATTTTCTGGTGGGCTCTGTCGACAACATCACTGCGATGGAGTTCAAGCGCTATGACAGTTCCTCTTATCAACTGGCCCGGGATGCGTCGGAGTGGGGCAAAGCCGATCCCTCTCTCGAAGATACCGTCAACGGCATCCTGAAATTCATGCACCGCAAGGGGATCATTTCAGTGGAGGCTCGTGAGGCGGAGGCGACGCCGGCGGACAGCGTTCGATTGGCCTAGTCAGATGGCGCAACCTGTCACTGTTTCCTGAATACCAGCTTCTCGGTTACGTGCTGGCCGGTTTCAAATGTGCCGGAACTGGTAAGCGTCATCTGCTGCCCATCGGCGGAAACTACCCACCTGTCCTTTTGCGTCACCTGATCGTCTCGCCGGTAAAACGAATCTACCGTGTGGGGATCGACAAGCTGAAGCGACACGGTGTCGTTGCGGGAGTTCCTGAGGTCGTATTGCTTTCCGTCGAAGCGCGCCGTGTAGCTGAACTCACCGGAAAAACGAACCCCGTCGTTTCCATCCCCCTCGATCTTGAGCAGCAGTCCTTGCCGCAAACGGGTCTTGCTGAGATCCTGCGTCCAATCGCCGGCGAACAGATCGCGGGCGACCTTCGCTCCTCCGCTTCGCGTCCACACGCTGATTTGGTTCTCATGGCCGATGCTCGCAGTCGTGATGGTCAGCTCATTCTCATCGGCCGAAAGCGATTCACGCACCGTTGCCACGTCCGCTCCGTTCTTCTTCTCCTTCACTTCGGCGTGCCTTTTGTCGATCCTGTGCAACTCGACTTGGTCGAATGCCGGGTTGCCCGGAACGGATGTTTCGTGTCCGTTGCCGCTCGCCGTGAAATCCAACCGCTTGTCGCCAGACATAACGACACGCACCGCGTCATGCAGAAGAGTGATGGAGAGCTTGTTGGGGGGATCGAGGTTACACTGCGCCGAGATGAGCGTCCAGGAGCCGATACGAGGATCAGCGGCCCGCACTTGAACGGCAAAAAGCAACGCGAGCATTGCGAGTTTATGAATGAGTCCTCCTCAACCGCCGAGGGCAAGAAATCTTAGCCAATCGCAAAGGGCAGGTAGATAAGCGCCCCAAAGGTGCATCTTTACTACTATACGAATAGAGGAACCGTTTGGACGCCGGATGCCTGTTCGGGCGTCTGGGGCTCTTCGGCGCCGGCAGGGAAAAGGAATTTGGTTAACGGTGGGCGATCTTGTCTGACATCATGGGTCTCATGCATGTGCGCCGTTTCTGGCTGGCCGGGGTCGTTCTTATCGCTGTCGCCGCGCTTCTTCCATTCTCTTTTCATGCCGAGCGCCATCTGGAGACGGCAACCCGCGTCGAAGGGAGCGAAGCGGAAACGGTCCGGCAGGAGCTGAGCAGCCGTTTTCATTCGCCATTTGTTAACCGCGTGGTGCTCGTGGTTGCGGGACTTCCACCCGCGGATTCGGACGAAGGCGGGCAAGCGCTAGCCACCATTGCGGCGGGACTGAGAGACGAGCCGGGAGTCTCCGGTGTCGTTTCCTATCTCGACTTGCGCGATCCGGTTTTCCTGGGCAAGGGCGGTGGAACGTTTGTTCTCGTAGGACTCGCGTCGACAGACGGGCCGGTGGAATCGCTCGTTCCCGGGCTTCACGAGCGGGCAAAGTCTCTTGAAAGTCAGCTGCGGAGCCGTTATCCCGCCATAAAGCTCGAACTCACGGGCGAAATTCCGCTGAATTTCGACATTCGGAAAGCAAGCGCCGACGAGGTGCAGCACAGCGAGAGTCTGGCGGTTCCCGCAACCCTGGTGCTTTTGCTGGTGGCATTCGGAAGCTTGATCGCCGCCCTGATTCCATTGGCCGTTGGCGAGCTTGCCATCGCGGCCACTCTGGCGATTACCGGACTGCTGGCCTCGCGCTTCCACTTGTCCGTCCTGGTTCAGAATTTGGCCACCATGCTCGGGTTGGGCCTGGGGATTGACTACGCACTCCTTATGGTGAGCCGATTCAGGGAAGCGCTTTGCGCGGGCAACGACGGCCCTGCGGCCTCAGTGATCGCCGCACGTCAGGCAGGGCACACGCTCTTGATTTCAGCCTCGACAGTAGCCATCGGATTTCTCGCTCTCTTGACGGTGCCCATCAGCGAGATTCGTTCCATCGGTGTGGCTGGATTCCTGGTAGCCGGGATGAGTTTGTTGCTGGCAAACACGCTGGTTCCGGCAGTGCTGGCGTTGCTCGGTCCGCGAATTGATGCTGGCCGGCTGCCCTTTACCCCGAGATTGGATGCCCATTGGACCGCACGCACCGGAAATCGCTGGAGGCGATGGGGAACGGTAATTGTGGCCCATCCCTGGCTTGCCCTCCTTCTGGCAGGCGCCCCCTTGGTTCTGCTCGCCTGGCAGGCCACGCGTCTCGATACCAGTTTGCCCCGCGGGAATTGGCTTCCGCACGCGGCGGAATCGGTGCAGGCGCTTCACACCCTTGAGCAAATGGATCGGGCCGGCGTTGTTCAATCGTTACGCATCGTCCTCGAACTGCCGGCGGATTCCATTTCGCAAACCGAAGCGGGGTGGAACGCAGTCGATCGTTTCTCCCGACGGCTCGCGAGCGACCCGCGTTGTGACCGCGTAATTTCAATCACGACGATCGCAGAGGGAAACCGGTCTTCCCTGGGCGACCTCTCGCGCGAGACACGCCGAACCTTCCTGAGCAGTGACGGACGCGCCGCGCTGATTGAGGTGTTGCCGGCAGCTCAGGTTTCTCTGCGCGAACAAGTCAACTGGGTGAGGGAGCTTCGGAAGACCGGCGCGCCAGCTCTGACCGGAGTGCCCGGCGCCACGTTAACGGTCGGGGGCATCCCGGCACTGAACGCCGATTATCAGACGATTGTCGCCGACCGTTTTGTGCCGGCAATGGCGCTGGTGGTGGCGGGGACGCTGCTGGCGCTTCTGGTAGGATTTCGGTCCCTCTTCGCCGCCGTGAAGGCGATCGCACTGAACCTGCTCTCGGTTGCCGCCTCTTTCGGAGCATTAGTCCTGGTCTTCCAGGACGGGCACGGAAGCGGCCTTCTCGGAGTTCCCGGGGGAACGGGGAGCGTGTTTCCCCTTGTTCCGATCGTCGCCTTTGCCATCGTCTTCGGACTCAGCATGGACTACGAAGTGTTCCTGGTCGCACGCGTTCTCGAAGCCAGGAGGAGCGGACTGAGCGAAATGGATGCAATCCCGGAGGGACTGGCCCGCACTGCGGGGCTGATCACCAGCGCTGCGGCCATCATGATCGTGGTCTTTGCGGCATTCACCTTCGGAGACTTCCTGGTGGTGAAGATGATCGGATTTACTCTGGCGGTCGCCGTCCTGATTGACGCAACACTGGTTCGAATTGTGATTGGCCCCGCGCTTCTTCGCATTGCCGGCGATTGGAACTGGTGGCCTGGTGGGCTCGCTACGGCACGCAGTTCGTCCGCAGTGGTGAACCACGAATGATCCACGCGTTTCGTGCGCTCGATTTATGTGCATGAAGTTGGAGGCGCGGGCCTGGATCGAACCGGCGCATTGAGGTTCTGCGGACTTTCCATAGCAACCTATGCCAAGACACGAGCGGGAGCGGATTCTTCGAGGTTGATACAGGACCTGCAAAGGCTTGGCATCGTCTCGTATGACCACATGCTTGAATCCGGCTCAAATGTCTTTCACGGCCAGGACTGCCAATCCGTATCGTTAAGCAATATGGAACCGTCGGTTGCCGTCAACGCTCAAGCGGACGTGGAACTGCAATGCAAGGAAAGGAGAAATATGAATACGACCCTTATCATTGAAGCCGCCCGCAAAACGCTTGCTGGCAAAATCTCGTTCCCGGAGGTCGTTGGGCAATTGCTCACGGCGGGCGTGGAATATTATCACGTGGATTATGTCGGCCTGAAAAAGACCTTTTACAGTGCCGATGGCGATATGGTGGTAACCCCGATCAACTATGAAGAATTACCGCCGGTCGCTGCGGAGTTCGACACTGCCGCGCTTCGGGCAAACATTCTGGATAGCCAACGGAACAATCAGCCATATCGCGACTTCACCCGTCGGGCGATGGAGGCAGGAGTGCAAGGCTACTTCGCCTTCCTGCGCGGCAAGCGGGTGACATATTTTGGCCGCCAGGGCGATCAGCATACCGAGTGGTTCCCCGGTGCCGCGCCGGCCAAGTAAAGGGGGAAGCGACCCGGAGACGCGGCCGGCACATTGTAGGATCATTCCAACAGGTGAGGACCATGGCAAAACTAACGAGCTATCAATCCGACATTCGCCCACTGTTCACTGAGCGGGACATTCGGGCGATGAGCAAGGCGTTCAACCTGGCAAGCTACGATGACGTCAAGGCGCATGCAGCGGCCATCTACGACCGCATTCGTGGCATCGGCGGCGACGTGATGCCGCCGCCACCGCCACGAGGAGAGGGCCCCTGGCTCCAGGATCGCATTGAGCTGTTTGCCCGGTGGATGGCTGACGGTTACCAGCCTTAAGTAATTCGTTGCCGAGCTGCACATTACCGCGGACGCGGCTCCTGGGGCCGATTACTACCCAGTCCGTTACAGGGAGTAATCCTGAGAATTGCGTGTAACACGTGCGCGATGGATGCGTTTCACCAGAGCATCGATTGCTTCCCAGATCAGCTGCTTCCCAGATCAGCCGGCGAAAAAGTCGGCCCGGTCGCGAAGGAGAATTGATGCGGTTTCCAGATAAGCCAGTCTTTGGAATTACGCCGCAGACCTTACCCGTAGAAGCCGCCGATGTGCGCCGCGGCTTTGATCGTCCGGTGGAACGAGTGAGAGCGGTGATGGGCTGCGATCCTCTCGAGGGCATCTGTTCGTGTAACGCTCGCCGCACTCCGCGACACTACATTGTAGTTTGGTGCGAAATATGAATCATCGAAATATGAGTCATCGAAATATGACTCATCGAGCAGGCTTGTACGTCTGTGTCCATTCTGCGATGCGCCGCTCGTTGCCTCAATCGCCGTATCGCCCGCACCCGGAGGAATTCGATTCGCGTACGTCATCGTCTTCTGGCTGATGCCAGGGGCACCCACCGCGGCTGATTTGGCTTCGTCAAGCGACTTTTTGCGGAATTCCATTGAGCCTTCGATCTCTCCAAAATCAAATTACCCAAGTTACTTCCCACGCTGCGGGGTAGTAATAAGAATGCGAGTACATTGGAGTAGTTACTATATTTTCAGTTATTTACAGTACCCTCCGCTCTTTCTCGGTGCTAGAGTTTGAGAATCCTGCCGATCGTTTCACGTCTCCTTCACATTGGGCCCGGGACCGGAAAACCCTTTTTGGGGATCGGCCGCTGGAACGAGAACGGCTTTCTTCAATAACGATTGAACAGCGATAGCAGCAAACCATAAATAGATATCGCTAGGTTCGCATATGGGTCACATATGAGTAGTGTTGTATCAGTCCCGGACGTGGTCGCGATCAACATCGCAGGCCTGTGTGACCGCGGAAAGATTCGCGAGGAAAACCAGGATACCGTCTGTCACACCAGCGCGCGGCTCGGCGATCTGCTGGTTGTTGCGGAAGGCATCGGCATGTACGCCGGCAGCGGCCAAGCCTCGCGGATGGCGGTGGAAACCATCTCATCCAGCGTCGAGGGCATGCCGGCATTCTTCCCGCCGGAGATTGCGGTTGAGGAAGCCGTATGTCACGCGAATGCGGCGATCGCAGCGGCGGCAGCGGCACCCGACTGCCCGGATAGCCGCATGGGCACCACGGTGGTTGTCGCGCTGCTGCGCACAGACGCCGATCGTGTGCACGCACCCGTGCAGGCGATCATCGGTCACGTGGGAGACAGCCGTGCGTACCTGGTCCACGACCAGAAGCTCACGTTGCTCACCCGCGATCGCACCCCCGTGCAGGATCTGCTCGAGAGCAATCAGATCACACCGCAAGAGATAGGGGCGCACCCGGATCAAGCGTTACTGACGCGGCACTTGGGATTGGAGCTCAACGTGCGAGTGAAGGTTCGCGAGGTGCCGCTCGAAGTCGGCGACACACTGCTCCTTTGCTCCGACGGTCTTTGGAGCTGCGTTCCGGAGCAGGAGATTGAGCGGATATTGGCCGATGGAACTCGCAGCGTGGATGAGGCTTCCTGCGCACTGCTCAATCTGGCCCTCGATGCAGGCGGCCACGACAATGTGGCGATTGAGATCGCGCGCGTGACCCAAAGCTATGATTCGGCGGCGGCAGCTGCCTGGGCAGTCGAACCTCGATCCGATGCGCCTCCAGAGGTCCAGCCGGTATACGAGTTTGCACCCGCATCGGATACGTGTCAGTCCGAGCGGCCCAATTCGCAGCTAATTTTGGAAAGGGGCAACTCCGTTCCTGCGCTTCCGCCTTCGAAGAGAAAGAAAGTGTTCAGTCTTATCAGAGGTTTCGGAAGACACATTGCAGAAAAAGACGCGACGGCAGAGAAACCGGCAGCCGCAGGGCCAGCCGCTCCGCCGGTCTCAGGCGTTCAACCGGAGGTCTCCTGGTCGACACCCGAGCCGATCGCATACGGCACTGCGCTGAGCCCCGTCCAGCTCAACGCCACAGCTTCGGTCCAGGGAAAACTCCTCTACACCCCCGGGCCGGGTTATGTATTGCCGGCAGGAACGCACATGCTCTGGGTGACTTTCCATGCGGCCGGCTCGCCGGAAGACAATCCGGTGCTGGCCGAGGTCTCCATCACTGTCTCGAAAGCCACGCCCAGCATCCAGTGGCCCACGCCTTCTAATGTGCCGCCTGGCGTCGTGCTTGGCGCCGCCCAGCTGAATGCTTCGGCCTCTGTCCCGGGCACATTTGAGTACTCTCCACCGGCCGGCGAGGCGCTTTCAGACGGAATGCACCCTCTCAGGGTCACGTTCAACCCAAAGGACAATGCCAACTACAGGGCGGCGCAGGCGACCGTTATGGTTACCGTAGCCAAGTCCGTCCCGGAGATCGATTGGACGTCGCCACAACCAATCCCCTACGGTACGCCTCTCGGCGCCGCGGAGCTCAACGCCTCCGCCTCGGTGCCAGGCACGTTTGAGTACTCCCCTGCGGCCGGCGAGGTGCTCTCGGCCGGATCGCATGCTCTGTCAGTAACCTTCACTCCCAGTGATGGAACGAGCTACGGGACGGCGCTGGCGACCGTGCCGCTTACGGTGGCCCGGGGAACACCAGTCATCGTGTGGCCTGTCCCCGAAAGAATCACGTATGGCACCGCATTGAACGACGCCCAGCTGAACGCAACCGCATCGGTGCCTGGAACCCTCCTCTACAATCCCGGCCCCGGAGCGGTGCTTGCCGCGGGCGAACACATGCCCTCTGTGGTCTTCACACCATCGAATCAGTCTGATTACGCTCCGGCACAGGCCGCCGTCCTCCTCAGCGTCGCCAAAGCGGCTCCATCCATCAACTGGATCGCGCCTGACTCGATCAATAGTGCCACTCCGCTCAGTTCGGCCCAGCTCAACGCCTGTGCTTCCGTCCCCGGAACATTTGCCTATAGTCCGGCGGCGGGCGAAGCACTCAGCCCCGGAGTTCACACACTTTCGGTAACCTTCACTGCCGATAACGTGAATTACACACTGGCACAGGCGAGCGTATCGCTGACGGTAACCGAAATCATCCCCGCAGTGATCACCTGGCTGAGCCCTCCTTCGATTTCTTATGGAACGGCTCTGGGCGACGAGCAGTTAAGCGCCAGCTCCGCGGTGCCTGGATCGTTTCTCTACACTCCGGCGGCCGGCGACGTGTTGCCGCCAGGCGAGCACAAGCTCTCGGTCATCTTCACTCCAGAAGATCAAGTGAGATCCGCCAAGGTGAAGGCCGCCGTGATGCTCACTGTAGAGGGGCTGCCGAATGCCTCACTACTGAGGGCAGCTGCGCAGACGCCGCCTGCTTCGAGCGCTACTGCTCAGTCTGCCGCGGCCGGTGCAGCGGAACCCGGGGTTGCAAGAAAGGGCGATCAACCTGCCCCAAGGCTTCAACGCGAAACCCGCATTTATCAAGGCGCCATATACGAAAAGGGAGACGACCGCCAATGGCATCTCCAGCGAAAATAACAGGGATATTACCCGATACACTTCCTGAAGATTTCGGCGAATGGGATGCAGCCAAACCGGATCCTCAGGCCACGGCGATGACCGAAGCCGATGAAATTCTTTTTCGCTCCTTCCGGGCCGAGATGGCCGAGCCAAAGCCGGCCAAGAAAAAGCGGCCCATCATTGTGGCCACGAGCGCCGTTCTGGTGGTGGTTCTTGCTGCAACCATGATTCCGGTATTGAGTCATAGAACGGCGCCGTCAATGAAGCCGGTTGCCGCTTCAGGGTCGGCGATAACCGTGATTCGGCCGCCGGAAGACCCCGCTCTCACGCCGACGGTGCCGGCGCCTACCCAGCCCGGGGCGGCCGCCACCGACGCGCAGCATAGCCCCGGCGCAGCGCCGCCGTCAGATCGGAAGAATGCGGGCCCCTCGCAGGCACAGGCGCAAATGATGAATGATCAGCTGAACGCGCCGGCTCGGATTCACATCACAGCGGCTCCCGCAGAGCCAGCTTCTCCGCCATCGAGCGGCTTTGCCGCGGCCGACATGGATGGATCAGCCAATAACAACGTGATCGGAAGTGCTTTCGGCAGCGCAAAGCAGCTCGGAGTGCGGGCCGCATCTCCCAGACTCGCCGTTGCGGCCGGCATTGCATTTGGTTTGCTGATTCACAAGACACCGCCGGTTTATCCGCCGATCGCCAAGACAGCCCGTATCTCCGGCACCGTGGTGCTGGCAGTCACCATCTCCAAGACCGGAACGATCGAGAATCTGCGCGTCGTGAGCGGGCCGGCCATGTTGCGGGAGGCTGCTGTCGATGCGGTGCGGACCTGGCGCTGCAAGCCCTATACGCTCAACGACCAGCCGACGGAGATCCAGACGACAATCAATGTGATGTTCTCGCTCACCAACTAGAAAGACCTGTTTGCCGAGCTGTCCCGGTCATACGAAGCACAGCAAACTCAAATTGCGAGAACCCCGTTTGGCGTCAGAGACGGCGGCAATTGCAAGTAGGCTCCATAAAGGTCCCCACAGCGGCAGAATCGGCATCGCTGGCGGTTCGATGTAAGTTGCTCAGAGGAATGGAGGCGCGGGCCGGGATCGAACCGGCGCATAAAGGTTTTGCAGACCTCTCCCTTACCACTTGGGTACCGCGCCTTGGCAGGGATGCCTTTTCGTGCGGGTCCGTCCAAACCGTTCCATCCGGCGTGATTCTTACCTGCCGTGACGGGGCGGATTGGAGCGGGAGACGAGATTTGAACTCGCGACCCTCGCCTTGGCAAGGCGATGCTCTACCACTGAGCTACTCCCGCTTTAAGCGGCCCTCCAGAATCCCGCAACGTCCGCGGTGAGCGACCGGTTTCTCTCTCGAAAAAAGGGTCACCGCGCGGCCGAAACTCCCGGTCTGCACCGGCTGGAAACCGCTGTAACGCAATTCGAGTATACCGGGCGGCTGGAAGGCGGTCAAACCGCGGCAGGCATTGCGCCGGCGCCCTTTTCCTCACGCACGATCTGGCCATCGCGCATGGTCAGGACGCGGCCGGCGATCGCTGCCGCTTCAGGATTATGCGTGATCATCAGGATGGTCTGGCCGAGCTCGCGATTGGACCGCGCCAGCATGTCGAGCACCGCGTCTGAGTTCTTGGTGTCCAGGTTGCCGGTGGGCTCATCGGCCAGCACGATGGCCGGCCGCGTAATGAGAGCGCGCGCAATGGCCACGCGCTGCTGCTCGCCGCCGCTCAGCTCGGCGGGCCGGTGCTTGAGCCGGCCCTGGATCGAGAGCAGATCGCTCAGATGATCGAGATACTTGAGGTCCATCGGCTCCTTGCGGCCGCTCACCGCATAGGCGATCTCGATATTGCCCATGGCCGTGAGCGTCGGCAGCAGGTTGAACTTCTGGAAGACAAAGCCGATGCGATGTTTGCGCAGCCGGGTGCGGTCGCTGTCGCTCAGCGTGGCAAAATCGACGCCATCGATGACGACGCGGCCCTGCGTTGCGTGCGTAAGGCCGCCGAGCAGGTAAAAGAGCGTCGACTTGCCGGAGCCCGAGGGCCCGACGATGGCTACGAATTCGCCGGGCTGTACGGAGATCGAAACGCCGCGGACCGCGGCCACTTCGATCCGGCCAGCCACGTAGATCTTGGTGAGATCTTCGGCGAGGATGATCGGCGGCGACGCTTCAGACGGCACAGGGACCATTGTAAACGGCTCAGATGGAGCCGGAGACTGCGGTTGGGACGGCTGCTCCCGTAAAATGGTTGTGTATCGATCTCACGCATAGGATTGTCCACGCATGGCCGCCGATCTGAAAACCTCTCTCGTTTCCTCCATTGAAACGGCTGCCGCGCAGGCCGGCCTGGTGCTGGTCTCCGTGGCGCAAGCAACCAGTCCTAGCGGCCGCAATACGGCTGTCTTTCTCCTGGGGCTGCCGGGTACCGAAACCCTGAGGAGGGAGCTCAAGCTGGAGCTCACCGACGGTTTTGATTTCAACAAGCCGGATCTATTGCCGCAGATGACCTCCCACCTGGCGGGCGAGGCCAAGCGGCTGCGCAATCCGCGGCCCGAGTGTTACGTAACGCTGGACGGGCTGCCGGTGGCCTTCGGCGAATTTCAATGGCCGTTTCACCGCTCGACCTCCGGCGCCGATAGCTATATCGTCCACGGCGAAATCCGCCTGGCGGACGGCGGCACGCACAACCTGCACGCCAAGATCGCAGCCGCCGTCACGCAGACCTTTGCTGAGATTGTGCCGGCGATGGAGCAGCCCTATGCCGAGACCTTCGTCTATAATGCGGTGCGCAAGATCGTGGACCTGGGGCAGCTCGAATTTCTGAAGTCCGGCAACCGCCAGCCCGTGCCGGTGACCACGCGGTTCTACAGCCGCTGGCAAAAGAAGTTTGTGTTTACCGATACCGACGACAACGAGCGCCTGATCTACCTGCTCCGGAAGGTCTACTGGCTTTCTGGCGTGCTGGGCGGCGGCAAGCCGGTGTGGATCGCCGATCCGCGCGACGCGCAATACCTCAACACGACGGAGCAGGATTTATTGCGCATGGCTGGCCACGAAGCAGGAGAAGGATTGATGACGTTGAGCGGCGAGTTTGCCGCCGCCACGCCAGTGCTAATGGCTCGCGCCCCGGAATATCAGGCAGCCCTGGAAGCGGCGCTGAACTTCACCAAGCCGCAGTTCAATGAATCGATGCGCTCGGGGCAGGCAAATATGTAACGGGAAGACCCGTCATCGCCGATCCTCGAACCGGTTTTTGAGCGGGTCCAGTTTCAAACGCTGCGCTTCTCTGGGTTCGCGGGAATTCTTCATCAAAAGTGAAGGCGCCAAGTCACAGCGCCGCGCCGCACGATCCGCAGAACCGCGCGCCGGGGGGATTGGTCTGCTGACAGCGCGGGCAGGCAACCAGCGTGTCCGGCTGAGACGAGACCGCCGCGGGCGGCATATTCACCGTGACGTTCACC
The DNA here is from genome assembly GCA_036490385.1 of Occallatibacter sp. GTDB lineage: Bacteria > Acidobacteriota > Terriglobia > Terriglobales > Acidobacteriaceae > Telmatobacter. The sequence continues at coordinate 117,073 of DASXDX010000012.1, read as the reverse complement.
GGCGGCGGAGCGCCCCAGCCCGGCACCGGAATACCCAGGGTCGCTGCGATCCCCGCAGCCTGGATGGCATTGAACTCGCGCACGCGGCCCGGCATGAAGAAGCACTCAATAAAGCCGAGAATCGCGGGAATCCCGGTCCAGCAGAAAAAACAGTAGAGGATGCCGAGCCCGGTGCGGCGCAGATAAAAGTGATGCACGCCGAATGTGCCCAGAAACAAGGCCAGGAGAATGCCCACAATCTCGTCGCGGCGCACCGCCTCGTACTGCTGATAAAAGATCGACTGCGGATTGGGGTATACCTGGCTGCTCATGATCACTGTCTCCGTTGCTTCCTGAAAAGATACGCAAGGCTCTCGCCGACGGTTCCCGCGCGCGGCGCTTTGCCGCATTGTCCCACATCCGGCTCTCCGCGAGAGCATCAAGTCGAGATAGCATCAAATCCAGAATGGAAACCTCAAACGCGCAACAGAGCGGCATATTCATGATCGGCAGTGATCTGCCGGTGCATCGTCTCGGCTATGGAACCATGCGGCTGGTGGGTGAGGGCGCGTGGGGTGAGCCGGCGGATGCAGACGAGGCAAAGCGCGTTTTGCGCCGCGCGGTCGAACTGGGCGTCACCCTGATCGATACGGCTGACGCCTATGGCCCTGAGATTGCCGAGCGGCTGATCGCGGAAGCGCTGGCGCCGTACTCCCCTGGCGTGGTGATCGCGACAAAGGGCGGGATTACGCGCCAGGGGCCGGCGAAGACGGAGTATGTGGGCCGCGCGGGCTACCTGATCCAATGCGTGGAGATGAGCCTGCGCCGGCTGAAGCTGGAGCGCATCGAGCTCTACCAGTTGCATCGCATCGACCCGCGCACACCGCTTGAAGAGTCACTCGGCGCGCTCAAGAAAATGCAGGAGCAGGGCAAGATCCGCCACATCGGGTTGAGCGAGGTCACGCCGGCGGAGATCGAAGAGGCCGAGAAGATCGTGCCCATCGTGACCATCCAGAATAAGTACAGCCTGGCTGAACGGAAGCACGAGGAGACGCTGAATTACTGCGAGCGGCGCGGCATCGCCTTTCTGCCCTGGTACCCCATGGCCGGTGGCAAGCTGCTCAAGCCGGACCGTCCTGGAGCGGAGATCCTCACGCGGATTGCCGGCATGCACCTGGTGACTATCCCGCAGCTCGCCCTGGCGTGGCTGCTGCAGCGCTCGCCGGTAATGCTGCCCATTCCGGGCACATCGAAGATCACGCATCTCGAAGAGAACATCGCCGCCGCGCAAATCAAGCTGAGCGCGGAGGAATGGAAAGAGATTGAAGCGGCTGCAAAGAGTTAATTGTCAGGTGGCGCCGATTCGGCGGCTGCATGCCGTGCCCTGTTCCGCGACCAGCTCGCATCGTCATCGAATGCCTGTGGTCGCCATGTATTCCCAGACATTTTCAAACTCCGGGAAGAGAGTGGATCCGTGCGGGCGCTTGGTCTCAATGTCGTTGATCAGGATCTGGTAGTCGCCATGAATCACGTCGCCGGGCTGGACCATCTGAGTCTCCGGCTTCGAGAGGCCCATCAGCGCCATGCAGTTCGCGATCTGATGGTGCACGTTATACGGATCGCTCAAATTCAGAAACGCGAAGAAACGGGATGGGGACGTGGCGCTTGGGCGCGCTTGCCAGGGTGCGGGTCTCTGGAGATCGTCCAGGTAATCCTGCGGGCCTGAGAACATCAAGACACGGTCGACAGCGAACAATTTTCCTATATACGCCGCATGACCTGATCCCTGGGAATGACCCGCCAGAACAATGCGGCTCCAGGCCGGTTGGCCGTCGGCCACAAACTCGCCCCACCCGCCGCCGGGATCATGTTTCAGCAGATAGAGCAGCAGTTTCTGCAGCCTGTTCAGGATGGAGTTGGCAGGGTCCACGCTTATCTTCTCGCTGACCGGAGCTCCCGTCACAATTGCATCGCGATAATGGTCGAAGCAGGCGCTGTCGGGGCTATGCGCGCAGCTGACGGCAACCACGTTGTCCTCGTAATCCAGGCTGATGGCGTGGTAACCCCATTGGGCAAAAGCACTATCGATCGGCAGGCTGCCCTCGGCTCTGCCGTTGGTACCGACCAGGAAGACGAACAGCCGATGCGAGGAAGCCACTTGCGGATCGTAGAGCGCAATATTTGGCCCATGAACCGATTCGATGGCAGGATCGGTCTGCTGCGGGTCGACGCGCAGCAGCTTCACTTCCGCGTGGAGACCCACATTTTCCAAGGTCAAAATCAGGAGCGCAGCCGCGATTCCGGCAACACGAGACTTCAAAAGCGCCTCCAGCCATTCGGTTTCTTGACAGATTGATCTTATTACGACGGTGCCCTCCTCCTTCTTTCAGGAACCCTCGCCTTGAAGTCCCTGCTTGCCCGCCCCGCCGGTTTATCCTTGCCTCGATGCCCGACACCTTGAGCGTGGTCATTGTGACACTGAACGAGGCGGCCAACCTGCCGCGCACGCTGGCAAGCGTGCGCTTCGCGCAGGAGATCGTGATCGTCGACTCGGGCTCGACCGACGCAACGGTCGAGATCGCGGAGAAGGCCGGCGCGCGACTCTTCGAGGAGCCGTGGAAGGGATTCGCGCGGCAGAAGAACTCCGCCATTGCGCATGCGACTGGCGATTGGGTGCTCTCGCTCGACGCAGACGAGGAGGTGAGCCCGGAGCTGGCGCGCGAGATCGAGGCGCTGCTCGCGGGCGGTCCTGCATTCGGCGCATATCGGATTCCCCGGCTCAATCACTTCCTGGGCCGGCCGCTCCGGCACGGCGGCTACTGGCCCGATCCCAAGCTGCGGCTCTTCCGCCGCGGCATGGCGCAGTTCGAAGACCGGCCGGTGCACGAGACTATGCAGGCGAGTTGCGCGATTGGCGAGCTCAAGGGCTGGTTGATCCATCATTGCTATCCCGCGCTCGACGAGTACATCGAGCACATGAACCGCTATAGCTCGGCCAGCGCGGCGATGCTCGCAGCCAGCGGCCGCACCAGCCGCTCGCTGCCGGCATTTTTATGGAATGCGCTTCTCAATCCCGCCGCGACCTTCGTCTATAACTACATCTTTCGGCTCGGATTTCTCGATGGGCGCGAGGGGCTGCTCCAGCACCTGAACCACTCGGTCTATATTCACTGGAAGTTCGTGAAGGCGTGGCGCGCCGGGTCCCCCAGGCTTCGACTCTGAGACCAGGAAAAGCACGCCCTCCCGGTTCACCGAAACCGGTGCCGCCCGTGGCCCACGACAAACACGAGCAACCGCAGAAGCAGAATCGCGACCGCAATTGCGGCGAGAATGAGGATGAGCACGTTCTGATTGCGTGGCTTCGTCTTGCGTTTCATGCCGCTTGGTCCAGGGCCGATTGATTTGGTGCGGTGGAGCTGGGCGGGTTGCGGTCCCAAGGTCTCTGCGCCGCGGCGGGAAGACCTGGAACATGCGGCGACTAAGGCTCGTGCTGTCCCAGGTTAGGCGCAAATGCAAAGACGCGCCGAACCTGGGGCACCCGTAGATTGTCTTCACGCCGCCACGGTGCGCTTCGGCTTCGATCCCCACAGCCCGTAATAGGCGATATAGAGATAGCAGATGATCGGGATGATGAATGAGCCCTGAATGCTTGTCTTGTCGGCCAGCACGCCGATCAGATAGGGAATCACCGCGCCACCGACGATCGCGGTCATAATCAGCCCCGAGCCCTTGCTGGTCATCGGGCCCAGGCCGGCGATGCCGAGCGTAAAGATGTTGGGGAACATGACGGAGTTGAAGAAGCCGCAGAGCACCAGCGTCCCGATGGCTACCCAGCCGGTGGTGAACATCGAAGTCGTGATGAGCGCGGCTGCAATAAAGCCGAAGATGCTTAATAGCTTTCCCGGCCTCACCTTGGTCATGATGCCCGCGCCCAGCAGGCGCCCAACCAGCGCGCCGAGCCAGTAGAGCGAGACCAGAAACGAGGCGGTCTTGGCAGTGCTCATCCCCTGGGTGCTGAAGTAGTTGACCGCGATCGAGGCCAGGCCCACCTCCACGCCTACATAGAAAAAGATGCCCACCGCCCCCAGCACCGTGTGCCGGTAGCTCCAGATGCTGCGGCTCAGCACCGCATCGCCCTCTTTGCCCGGACGGAACGCCTGGGTCTGCGCGATGGGAGGCAGGTGCGAAAGCGCCACGGCGACCCCCAGAATCAACAGTCCTCCGGCGATGGCAATGTAGGGTCCGCGCACCGTATTGGCGATGCTCGCCGGGGTGGCCAGCTTGCCGGGATCGGTGAGGATATACGCGCCGGCGACCAGTGGAGCAATCGCGCCGCCGATGGAGTTAAAGGCCTGGGAGAGATTCAGGCGAATCGAGGCTGTGCCTTCGGGTCCCAGAATCGAAACGTAAGGGTTGGCCGAGGTCTGCAAAGCGGTAACGCCCGCCCCCACAATGAACACTGCGGTGAGAAACAGCGGAAAACTGACCAGCTTGGCTGCGGGAACGAACAACAGGCAGCCGATCACCTGGATAAAGAGCGAAACCACCATGGTCCGCTTGTAGCCGATGGTCTCGATCAGCTTGGAGGTGGGCGAGGAGAAGACAAAGTAGGCCAGGAAAAACGCCGACTCCGCCAGCATCGCCAGCCCGTAGGAAAGCGTGAAGATGTTGCGCAGGTGCGGCACCAGGGCCATGTTGAGGTTGGTGATGAATCCAAAGATGAAAAACAGCGCCGTCACCGTGACGAACGGCATGAGGTAGCCGGGCGAGGTAAGCGCCCCGGATGGTCCCGATCCCGACGGTCTGGTTTCTGTGGCCATAATTTCCCCGTTTCTTTCAACTTCGATGCTATCTGGCGCCGAGCGCTTTTGAGCCGCCCACCGTGAAAAGTCCTGAGGAGCAGGTGGCTTTAAGCAAACGGTTTTCCAGCCGCGCAGAGCGGCCCTCTTGCTGCACACAACACACTATATGGCGGACCCGGCTGCTGGAAAGCGATTCAGACGCCGGTGATTCGCACCCTACCAGGACGCCGACAGTTTCCGCTATGCTCATGGGGAAACTGAGGGGGAGCGAAGATGCCCATTGCGATGCTGAGCAATGCCAAAATCCAGAAGATTCTGGCCGCGCTCGAGGGCAACTGGCAGGCCGAGATGGAGGGCTACCACACCTATAAGGCGCTGGCTGACCGCGACACCGAACCGGTCCGCGCGCAGGTGCTCCGTCATCTGGCCCAGGCTGAAATTGAGCACGCCTCTCTATGGGCTGAGCGGATCCAGGAACTGGGCGGGCCGGAGCCGGTCTACAAGGGCAGCCCCACGGGCGAGGCCAATTCGCTGGCCAACCGCGCCGGTGGCATCCGCATGGCCTTGCGCCGGCTGGAGATTGAGGAGAGCCGCGATATCGCCCGCTACGGCGAGCAGTTCAAGGCCCTGGGCGATGAAGGATCGTTGGCGATTCTCGAACACGTGATCGAAGACGAGAAAGAGCACTATCGCGAGCTCGGATCGCTGCTGCGCGGGCACTACGCGCCGCCTGCAGGCGCGCCCAAGATCGATCCCAAGGCCATGCTGGCGGAGATGCTGGCCACGCGCAACCGGGGGCGCAAGCAGCCGGGCGCGTGGATCGGCGACGCCATCTATGGCGTAAACGACGGCCTAGGCGCCATCTTCGGCATCGTCTCCGGCGTCTCAGGCGCCACGGCCGGCAACCAGAGTTACGTGCTGCTGGCGGGTTTGTCTGGCATGATTGCTTCGGCGCTCTCGATGGGTTCGGGCGCGTACCTGGCCGCCAAGAGCGAACGCGAGATCTATCTGGCCGAGGTGGCCCGTGAACGCGAAGCCATCAAGATGAACGGGCCCGAAGCCCGCGAACTGCTCTCGCTCTATTACCAGGTGAAGGGATTGCCGGAGGCTGACGCCATCCACATGGTGAACCACATCGCCAGCGATCCCGAGCAGCTGCTCCGCGCGCTCTCGAGCGAACGGCTTGGCTCGTCCGAAGAGGCCCTGTCGAATCCTATCGTTTCGGCCAGTTCCGGCGCGCTTTCGACCGCCGTCGGCGCCATGATTCCAATCCTCCCGTTCTTCTTCATGCAGGGTGTGCCGGCCATCATCGCGGCCGCCGCGGTATCGCTTGCTGCGCATTTTGCCGTGGGCGCGGCCAAGAGCCTCATTACCGTCCGGTCCTGGTGGTCTTCGGGGCTGGAGATGACGGTGGTTGGGGCCCTCGAAGGGGCCGTCACGTATGGCATCGGCATCCTGCTCGGCAAGGGCGGGATGTAGCCCGGAGATCGCTGGGCGTGGGCATAGCGCTGCCAGCCGGTCTGCGCCTTCCGGCGTATCGCCGATACGACCCATGCGTGCGCCGATCACTCCATGGACCAACACCCGTAACTATTGAGATTCCTGAGGTTACACATTCAGGTAATGTACCGATCAAGCCGCCTGATGGACACTTGTAGATGTTTGGCAGAAGTGTCTGGCTGAAGATCATTCAGCTCCCTGGAGCATTCCATTGAAGAAGCTGTTTCGCAAACTTTGCCTCCAAGCGCGCGACCTGACGGACCGTGACGGCGCCCCCGATCTGATCGAATATGCCCTGATTCTTACCCTGGTTTCTCTCGCAGCTGCCGGCCAGGTCTACAAAGTGACGGTGACGGTGGACGCTCTCTTTACGAACATCAGCAACACTCTCGTGTAATAGCCGCGCTTCACGAGCCGCCCCTGGCATGGGTACTGAAGTGGCTGCCACCTACACGTTTAGGGAATGTACGGCGCCTCACGAATCTTGGATAGTCGTAGACAGCTGGAATGCAATCTGGGCCATCCCTGAAGTCGGAGAGAACCTGATGAACGAACTATTCCTGAAAACCTATTTAAAGATTCGTGATCTGATGACCCGCGAGGAGGGTCAGGACCTGGTTGAATACGCCCTGCTCATCACGCTGGTAGCGCTGGCAGCTGTGGGCGGTATTCGAAAAGTTACAAGCGCGATCAACACCGTATTCAGCAACATCAGCAATACGCTTGCTTAGAGCCTGCTCTTCTCCGCCGAAGGGGATAGAACGGGCAACTTCTTGACCGGACCCGTCCGGCCCGCCCCGTCCCACTCTGGCCCCCTTTTGGACCCGACCGGTCTCGACCTCGCTGCTCCGGACCTCGCTGCTCTGGCGTCCCGTTCTCATCGAGCCGATATGTTTTCTGCGGTCGCGCCGGAATCTGGCCGGCGATTCTGGGCGCAAAGGCGAAGGAATGTAAGATAGGAGCGAAGGATCTTCGCCGTGCCCGATAGATCAACGACCGCAACCGCAGCCGCTTCCCGTCTCAGCCTCAGCAATCTCGCCCCCGACACCTTCCAGTCCGAGATTCGCGCCATGACCACCGAGTGCGACCGCCTGGGCGGCATCAACCTGGCCCAGGGCGTGTGCGACACCCCGGTGCCCGCGCTCATTGAGGCCGCGGCCATTCAGGCCATCCGCGAAGGGCAGAATATCTACACGCGCTGCGACGGCATCGGCCGGCTGCGCGAGGCCATTGCGGCCAAGCAGCTCCGCGATTACGGGCTGCGCTACGACCCGGAGCGCGAAGTGATGGTCGCTTCCGGCGCGACGGCCGGCTATCATGCCGCAGCCATGGCGCTCTTGAATCCGGGCGACGAGGTGCTGCTCTTCGAGCCGTTTTATGGCTATCACGTGAACACGCTCAAGTCGCTGCGCGTGAATCCGGTGATTGTCCCGCTCGCCGAGCCGGATTGGCAGCTCGATGTGGACGCGATGCGCGCCGCGGTTACGCCGCGCACGCGGGCTATCCTGTTGAACACACCCGCCAACCCGAGCGGAAAGATTTTTACCAGGCCCGAGCTTGAGGCTGTCGCCCAGCTGGTCCTCGAACACGATCTGTTCCTGATCACCGACGAGATTTACGAGTACTTCGTCTATGACGGCGCGCGGCACATCTGCCCCGCGATGCTGCCGGGCATGCGCGAGCGGACCATCGTCATCTCAGGTTTTAGCAAGACGTTTTCGATTACCGGATGGCGCGTGGGCTATGCGGTAGCCGATGCGCGGTGGATGCCGGCGATGGCCCACTTCCACGACCTCACCTACGTCTGCTCGCCCGCGCCCTTTCAGGTGGCCGCGGCGGCTGGGCTGGAGCAGCTTCCACCCAGCTTTTATGCGCAGGTTGCCGCCGACCACGAGGCCAAGCGCGGCCGCCTGCTGGCTGCGCTCGAAGCTGCCGGCATGGAGCCCTGCGTGCCGCCGGGCGCGTATTACATTCTGGCCCGCGCCACCAACCTGCCCGGCAAAACCGCCGCGCAGAAGGCCCGTCACCTGCTCGCGCAAACCGGTGTGGCCGCAGTGGCCGGTTCAGCCTTCTTCCGGCCCGGTCGCGGCGAAGACCTGCTCCGCTTCTGCTTCGCCAAACAGGATGCCGAGCTCGAAAAAGCCTGCGAACGGCTGCGCGCACTCCAGCTTTAGACGGAAGACCGACAACACACCGAAAACAACTGGAATTTCCTGCCGGGCTGGTCCGCCAATCCATGGCGTTACGAGGGCCTCTGCCCCTTCAGGAAAATACATAAGAATTCATTTGACTGGGTTCTCTTCCGCGAGGAGGATCAGCCTCGCCTTCCAGAGACTCCGGATTCCGTCCACCGGATCGCCCTCCGCGCTCACTGCAGCCGGAGAGCCGTGGCTGCATTTCTCCAATTTCAGTCGTCGGGAGAAATCGCGGCATCACCGGGCGGCAGAGATTCCATCGGAATTGCTCATTGGGTGAAACGATGGAAGGCGAATTCCGACTATTCAGTATTCCGTGCAGGGACTTCAAGTAAGGAGAAAAAGATGGCATCGACCCCCCAAATTGCCCTCAGCGGTGCAGCGGCAGCTGCGCTCAATTCTGATGGGCGTCTCGAGATCTTTGGAATCGGCACAGACAACGCGCTGTGGCACATTTGGCAGACCGCGCCGCATGCGGCACCGTGGTCCGCGTGGAGCTCGCTCGGTGGAGTGATTACAAGCGAGCCATCCGTCGCGGTGAACAAGGACGGACGGCTCGAAGTCTTCGCGCGCGGCACGGATGGCGCGCTGTGGCATATCTGGCAGACGGCGCCGCACTCGGGGCCGTGGTCCACGTGGAGCTCTCTGGGGGGATCCATTACCAGCGACCCGTTCGTGGCCGTGAACGCCGATGGGTGCCTTGAGGTCTTCGCCCGCGGCACCGACAATGCTCTGTGGCACATTTGGCAAACGGTGCCGGGCGGCGCGCCGTGGTCGACATGGGTCTCACTGGCCGGAAGCATTACGAGCGATCCGGTGGTTGCTCTCAACACGGATGGACGGCTGGAGGCGTTTGCACGCGGCACTGACAATGCTCTCTGGCACATCTGGCAAAATACGGCGGGCTCGGCAATCTGGTCCGCATGGAGTTCGCTGGCCGGAGTGATTACTTCGGCTCCTTCGGTCGCGGTGAATACCGATGGCCGGCTGGAAGTCTTTGCGCGCGGCACCGATTATGCGCTGTGGCACACCTGGCAGGACAATCCGCATGCCGGACCCTGGGCGGCGTGGGCTTCGCTGGGCGGCGTCATCACCAGTGAGCCCTATGCATCGGTAAACTCCGATGGCCGCATCGAGGTCTTCGCGCGCGGCTCAGACGACGCCCTGTGGCACACCTGGCAGGACAATCCGCATGCCGGACCCTGGGCGGCGTGGGCCTCGCTCGCGGGCGGCATCACCAGCGATCCTGTGGGACCGGTGAACTCCGACGGCCGCATCGAGGTCTTCGCGCGCGGCACCGACAACGCGCTATGGCACATCTGGCAGACGGCGCCGCATGCCGGTCCGTGGTCGGGATGGGCTTCGCTGGGCGGAATCCTCATCTCCCCGGTCGTCTATCTCGGACTCAACGAGCAGCCGCAGTTGCAATCGGAATGGTGCTGGTCCGCCACCACGTGCAGCATCACAGCCTATTACAATCCTGGCTCCACGTGGACCCAATGCACGCTCGTGAACACAGATCACAACCAGACGACCTGCTGCATAACCGGAAGCAGCAACGCGTGCAATCAGCCCGGGTTTCCAGACCAGGCGCTCACCACAACCGGCCATCTCTCTTCGACGGCGATGAGCAAGCCGGTGCTGCAAACGGTGATCAACCAGCTCGATGCCGGCCACCCGGTCTCCATCAATATCCAATGGACGGGAGGCGGCGGCCACAATCCTGCGACCGATGGGTACGACAACCGTGATTCCGCGGCTCCGACCATCGACATTCAGGATCCGATCTACGGGCCGTCAACCCAGGACTTCAACTCGTTCCCAGGCAGCTATCACGGCGGCGCCTCATGGTACGAGTCGTATTTCACGAAATAGGCCGGACCGAATTGGCCGGACAAAGTTAGCCGGACCAAGTTGATTCCGGAAGAAGATCATCAGGAGAAAGATTATGGCGATTCACTCTGTAGCCGAACCTGCAAATGGAAGCACCCTGGTCAGGACCAGCCTGGAGAGGGTCATGTCGCGTCCAAGCCCACTTTCGGGGCGCGGGCTCGATTTCAAGACCATTCAGCTTGCGGCTCCGCACGCTGTCTACGATCTGCGCGCGGACGAGGTTGCCGCGGGCGAAGGATTAGCCTCCGCGCATCGGACCGGCTTTCGCTATCTCGTAACCGCCGGCGGCACGGCTGTCGCGGCTGCCGAAGTTCTGGCAGACGACGCCGGAACCGCCAAGCTGGTAGCCAACATCAACTACGGGCCCTTCGTTGAGGCGACTGCAAGAGGATTGACGGAGGCTGCATCCCTGCCGGCCGCAACCGCGGGATCCTATGAAATGCGGCTGTTGCGCTTCGCGGCCATCGGGTTGATGGCCTTATGGCTCAAACCCGAGGCGGGCGGCGCGGATATTCTCTATCCCCTGGCTCCGGTTCCGGCGGGGTTGCAAGCCGAGCGGCCCTACACGGAGGCGGATCTTCTCGGGGCTATCCGTCCGCTGGCGGAACGGCGCGCCTCGAAGCTGGAAAAGGCTTCGGTTCCATAGCTTAAAGCGCATCGGAATTTTTCACATAAACAATAAATACAGCAAGAAAACCTATAGCACGATATGAGTCTCATGGCTGTGCCTGCGGGAAAGTTTTCCAAAGGCGCAGCCAGCAAGACCCTCCGGACGCGGCGTTATTTCACTGCCGACCAGATCGCCAGATTCAATCCAACCATGAGCACCGCGCATGCGGGGATGAGCAGCAGCGCTTTTTTGAGGCGCAGCGGGTCGCCGCCGGCGATGGCGCCGATGATGCGCGAGCTGACGGCGAGGCCTGCCCAGCCACAGGTGATGACGAAGCCGATTGCCGTGCCGGTCATGCGCGGAAACGCGGCGCCGGTGATGGCCAGGACGGTGGGAAAGACCGGAGCCATGGAAAGACCGGCCAGAAAGACAAGCCCCGCGGCCACGCCGGGGCGGTTGGTGCGGAGCATGAGAAATGTGGTGATGGCCATGGCGATGGAGGCGGCTAGCGTGACCTGAATAGCCGGCACGCGGATGAGGATGGGCGAAACGGCCACGCGGCCAATCAGCAGGCCGAGCGCGAATCCCAGCGAGAGGATGTTGAGCGCGCGTGATTCAGGAATGCCCTGCGCGATGAGGTGACGCGCCAGCCAGTTCCACACGCCCACCTCGCAGGAGACATAGAGGAACAGAAACAGTCCCAGCAGGAACAGCAGCGGGCGGCCGAGAATGGGCCCGGCTTGGGAGAGAACGAATCCCGATGCGGCTGGCGCAGGCATGGTGGTAAAGGCGTGCAGGACAAGCGTCACCGCGGTGAGCGCCGCGATTGTGTAGCAGAGGCGAACCCAATTGCGCTTGAAGAGGTTCGCTGCGATGAACGGCGTGGCCAGGCCGCCGAGGCCGAAGAAGAGATTGACGAGGTTGAGCGCCGTGGCGCGATGCATGGGGCTGACGCCGCTGACCAGCGCATTGGCCCCGGTAACGACGATCCCTCCGCCCGCGCCGAGCAGAAACAGAAGAATGACGATGCCGCCGTAACCCTTTGAGCGCGGCAGCAGCAAGAGCGCGATGGCGATCAACGCCAAACCGAGAATGAGTCCGATCTTGTCGCCCTCCGTATCGAGGAGCGGGCCGACTGCGAGGGACGCGAGCATGAGGCCGAGTGCCTGGGCGAAAGCGATGACGCCATTCTGCGCAGGCGTAAGGCCAAAGCGATTGGATAGATCAGGCAGGATGGTGCCGAGCATGGCGGCAATCATTCCATAGACAAAGATGGCGAGAATGGCGGCAAAGATCAGCACTTGGGCGCGTTTCCTTTCGAGGAAAGAGGGACGGTTCTTTTTACAGCATGATTGCGGAGGTTGGGAATGCCTTTTGCGAGGTTGTGCGTCTTGTGATTGAGGAAACAAGGAGCTTCAGCAACGAAAGCGGGGATGGCCGCGGCCCTTCGGGGTGCGGGAAAGACTATGATTGCTTTCCCAGGATTGCGCTCCGTTCCATCCTAGGCTATCTTCGAGTCTTCCCTCCGGGAGATGACCGTTTGCTGCAGCAGGAGCGAAGCAGTCTTATGGCCGAGTTGTGGAACGACATCAAACACGCGCTGCACCTGTTCGTGAAAAGTCCCGGCTTTACCATTGCCGCGGTTTCCGCGCTGGCGCTGGGCATTGGAGCGAACACGGCGATCTTCACGGTTGTGAATGCGGTGCTGCTCAAGCCGCTCGCGTATCCTGATGCCGACCGCATCGTCGAGTTTGTGCTGACCGGGCCGGGCGGCGAAAACGCGATTGCCTCTATTCCTAAGTTTCAAATCTGGCAGCAGCAGACAAGCGTGTTCAAAGAAGTGGCTGCGTACGATTTCGCCGGTCCGGGATTCAACATTACCGGCGACCAGCCGGAACAGGTCCACGGCCTGCACGTGACGGAGGGATACTTCCGGCTCTTCGGCGCACCAATGGCGCTGGGCCGCACCTTCACGCGGCAGGAAGACTCGCCGAGCGGCGGCAAGGTCGCGGTGCTCAGCTACGGACTGTGGCAGCGGAAGTTCGGCGGGAATCCAGGCGTGGTGGGCGGGACGCTTTCACTTGGCAATGAAGCGTACACGATCGTTGGCGTGACGGGCAGGGGTTTTCTCTCCGACCCCGAGGCCGACATCTGGCTGCCGTTCCAGTTTGAGCCGAACAGCACCAACCAGGGGCACTTCTTTCAGGCAGCGGGCATGTTGAGGCCCGGCGTGACGCTGGCGCAGGCCAACGCGCAGATGAAGCTGGTGGCGGCCCAATACCTGCGCGCCTTTCCGCTGGCGAACTCGCAGCAGGGATTTGCCGTGGAGCCGCTGCGCGACTCGATCGTGCGCGACGTGCGCTCGTCGCTGCTGGTGCTGCTGGGCGCGGTGGGCCTGGTGCTGCTTATCGCCTGCGCGAATGTGGCCAATCTGCTGCTGGTGCGGGCCACCGGCCGCAGGCGCGAGTTTGCCATCCGTTCTGCGCTGGGCGCAAGCCGCTCGCGGATTGTGCGGCAGTTGCTTACCGAGAGCATTCTGCTGGCGGTGACCGGCGGCGCGCTGGGCCTGGCGCTTGGTTTTGCCGGCGTGCGGGCATTGCTGGCAGTCAGTCCGGCGGGACTTCCCCGGGTAGGCGAGAACGGCGCCGCGGTGGGCTTGGACTGGCGCTTGCTCGGCTTCACGCTCGGCGTCTCAATGCTTACCGGGATTCTTTTCGGGCTGTTTCCGGCGTTGAGCGCCTCGCGCACCGATTTGAACTCCTCGCTCAAGGAGAGCAGCAGCCGTGCGGGCACGGGATTCCGGCAGGGTAAAGCGCGTTCGCTGCTGGTGGTCAGCGAGGTTTCGCTGGCGCTGGTGCTGCTGGTGGGCGCGGCGCTGCTGATTCGCACCTTCATCGCGCTGCGCGGCGTCGATCCCGGCTTTGATGCGCACAACGTGCTGGTACTGGAGATGTCGCTGAATGGAGACCGCTACGCGAAGAGCGCCGGAGTGGCGCAGCTGGCGCGCGACGCCGGCGACCGGCTTAATGCGCTGCCGGGCGTGGAAGGATCGGCCATGACCTGCTGCCTGCCCATTGAGGGCGAGTTCGGGCTGCCCTTCACCATTGTGGGCAAACCTGCCACCAACCAGCGGGACACGCCTGGCGCGGGGTGGATGAGCGTCTCCCCCGGATACTTCAGCGTCTTCAAGATTCCCATCGTGCGCGGGCGCGCATTCAATGAGCGCGATGCGGGCGGTGCGACCCCCGTGGTCATCGTCAACCAGGCGTTGGCGAAGCGCTTTTTCCCCAAGGAGGACCCGATCGGCCGGCAGATCGTCATCGGCAAAGGAGTAGGGCCGGAGTTCGACGAGCCCCCGCGGCTCATTGTCGGAGTTGCAGGCAACACTCACGATGGCGGGCTCGGCCGCGATCCAGGAGCCATGATGATCGTTCCCACAGGGCAGGTGCTGGATGGCTTGACCGCCCTGAATGCGCGCATTCTTCCTGCGCGATGGGTCGTGCGCACGCACGGCGATCCGCACCAGTTTGCCGCCGCGATCACTGAACAGCTGCGCCAGGCGAGCGGGGGATTTCCGGTGGCGCGGGTTCGCACGATGGAGGAGATCGTGGCGCGCTCCACCTCGCGGCAAAGCTTCAATATGCTGCTGCTGACTATCTTCGGGGGTATCGCGCTATTGCTGGCCGCCATCGGAATCTATGCGCTGATGGCGTATTCCGTGGAGCAGCGTACGCAGGAGATGGGCATCCGCATGGCGCTGGGCGCGGATCGCCGCGCCATTCGCAATCTCGTCGTGTGGCAGGGCATGAGGCTGGCGCTGGTGGGCGTGCTCGTGGGCATCGGCGCGGCCTTCGGGCTCACGCGGCTTATCGCCAGCTTTCTCTTTGGCGTGAAGACATGGGACCCGGCAGTCTTTGCCAGCGTGCCGGTGATCCTGGCCGGCGTAGCGCTTTGCGCAGTCTGGCTGCCGGCTGCGCGCGCCTCGCGGCTCGATCCGATGCGGGCTCTGCGCGAGGAATAGCGGGATCTCCTTCAACCGCACACCCCACGGGCGTGCGCGCGGCTCCATTAGACTGAAGGCAATGGAATCGCGCCCCATATTGGGCTGGAGTGCGGGCTGGAGTGCAGACCGGGCAAAGCGTGCGGTTTCCACGCGTGCGGTTTTCTGGCCCGCCGCGCTGAGCTTTGGCCTCGTCCTCTGCGGATGCGGCATGCCGGGAGCCCCGCAGCCGCCCTCGCTCAATCTGCCCGACCGCGTCACCGATCTCTCGGCGAGCCGCGCCGGTGGCCAGGTTGCCCTTACCTGGACGATGCCGAAGCGCAACACAGACAAGCTGCTCTTGAAGGGCGACGTGCAGACGCGCGTGTGCTGCAAAGAGGGCAATGCAGGCGCATGCGTTGCAGCCGCCAGCCTCACATTCGCGCCGGGCGCCGACGCCACGTTCAACGACACACTGCCGGCTCCGCTAACCACAGGCGCGCCGCGCGCGCTCACGTATTTTGTCGAGCTGGTGAACCGCAAGGGACGGTCGGCGGGGCTCTCGAATGGCGCGGAGGTGCTGGCCGGGGATGCGCCTGCTGCGGTGGCGGAGCTGACTGCCACGATGGCGAAGGATGGCGTACTGCTCCAGTGGACGCCTGGCCCGTCCGAAACCGGACCCGCTGGGACTGAGCCCACCACGATTCGGCTGGAACGGAAACTGCTCTCGCCGCCGAAACCAAAGGCGAAATCGGCAGAGAGCCCCCTGGCTCCGCCTGCCGAGCCTGAAGAACGCACTTTGCTGGTTCCCGCCGGCGCGCACGGCCGGGCGCTCGACAAGGATATTCGCTTTGGCGAGAGTTACGAGTATCGTGCCCAGCGCGTGGCGAGCGTGACAGCCGGCGCGCAGGAGCTCGAGCTGGCCGGGCCGTTCTCCGCGGCGGTTCGGATCGATGCGGTGAAGGCCTTTCCGCCGGAGGCGCCCGCCGGCTTGGCCGCGGTTGCCACCGCGGGTGAAGAGGGTATCGCGCCCGCAATCGATCTGAGCTGGCAGCCCGATACCGATTCGGATCTCGCCGGGTACATCGTTTACCGGCGCGAGGCAGGCGGCGCATGGCAGCGCATTTCACCCGCGCAGCTGGTAGTCGGACCGGGCTACCCTGATGCTAATGTTCGGCCGGGCCACACCTATACTTACTCCGTGAGCGCAGTCGACGGGGAGGGGCATGAGAGCGCCCGCTCGATCGAAGCGCAGGAGACAGTGCCCGGGCCGTGATCTTGTTCGAAGCGAATCCAGGAGAGACTCCCCATGAACTATTGCCGGTTCTTGCTCAATGACCAGGTCCATTATGGCGCCGTGGAGGAGGTCGGCGGCGAACTCTGGATCGCCGGACCCGCGCCCGCACCCCCTGAAGATCTGGCCTATCGGCTGGCGCTCGAACAAGGCGAGATCAAGAACTTCGACTTTCTGCCGATGCTGTTGAACGCAGCCGATCTGCTGCCGCCGGTAACGCCGTCGAAGATTGTGTGCGTCGGCCGCAACTACCGCGAGCACGTGCGCGAGCTGGGCAACGAGCTGCCCGCCGAACCTTTGCTCTTCTTCAAGCCGCCTTCGTCTCTGCTGGCCTGCGGCGGAACGGTGCGGCTGCCCGCGCTGTCGGCCCGCGTGGATTTTGAGGGTGAGCTGGCGCTGGTGATCGCGCGCCGGGTGCGCAAGCTCGATCCGGAACACAACTGGCGCGACGTGGTGCGCGGCTTCACGCTGGCCAACGATATTTCCGCACGCGACTTGCAGAAGAAGGACGTGCAGTGGACCCGCGCCAAGGGTTTCGACACATTTTGCCCGGTGGGCCCGGTGGTGAGCGATGAACTCGATCTCGACGCCGGGCTGACCATTGAGACGCGCCTGAATGGCGAAGTGCGCCAGAATGCTACCACGGCCGATTTCATCTTTCCGGTACAAGTGCTGCTCAGCGCCATTACCGCGGCCATTACTCTCGAAGCCGGGGACCTGGTGCTCACCGGAACGCCCTCCGGAGTGGGGCCGCTTGCCGCCGGGGATCGCGTGGAGGTGAGCATGGCTGGATTGGGTGTGCTGACGAACAGGGTCGAGGCAGACTGATGCCATCCACTTCGATGCACCCTGTATTTACCCGCCGCATCTCAAGAAGGGGTAAACTGGTGCCGTAGGGCCCGACTCCGAGAGTTTTTCCCAAGGAGGAATCATGCCGCAGAATCTTCTGGAACAGTTGCGCAAGTATACGGTGGTCGTGGCCGACACCGGCGACATCGAGGCGATGGAAGAGTTTCGCCCTCAGGACGCGACAACCAACCCGTCACTGATCACTGCCGCGGCGCAAATGCCGCAATATCAGCCAATTGTGGATGGCGTGCTGATGGATGCCCACAAGGAGCTGGGCGACGGCGCCTCAGATAAGGACGTGGCGAATCTGGCTTTCAAACGGCTGGCCATAGCCTTTGGCAAGAAAATTTTGGCCATTGTTCCTGGACGCGTCTCCACTGAGGTGGATGCGCGGCTGTCTTTCAATACTGAAGCCACGATCAAACAGGCGCGCGAGATCATCGGCCTTTATCATCAGGCGGGAATTGGCCGCGAGCGCGTGCTGATCAAAATTGCTTCCACATGGGAAGGGATCCGCGCCGCCGAAGTGCTCGAGAAAGAAGGAATTCACTGCAACCTGACGCTGCTGTTCGGCGTACACCAGGCGATTGCCGCCGCCGATGCCGGCGTCACGCTCATTTCGCCCTTTGTGGGCCGCATTCTGGATTGGTACAAGAAGGACACGGGCAAGGATTACCAGGGCCCCGACGATCCAGGCGTCCAGTCGGTGACCAAAATCTACAACTACTTCAAAAAGTTCGGTTACAAGACCGTGGTGATGGGCGCCAGCTTCCGGAACATCGGTGAAATCAAGGAACTGGCCGGCTGTGACCTGCTCACCATCTCGCCGCCACTCCTGGCTGAGCTCGAGAAGACCGAGGGCGAGCTGCCGCGCAAGCTCGATCCGCAGGCAGCGAAGGCTTCGCCGATCGAAAAGATCAACGTCGACAAAGCCACCTTCGAGAAAATGCACAAGGAAGACCGCATGGCCACCGACAAGCTGAAGGAAGGCATCGAGGGATTTTCTGCGGCGCTCGAAAAGCTGGAAGGCCTGCTGGCCACGCGGCTGGCGGCTCTGGAATCACGGGCACCGGCAGCGGTCTAGGTTCAGCATCTACACAGGTGAAATCAGGCAAAAGCGAAGAGGCGGCCCTTAGCGGCTGCCTCTTTTGTGTTAGCGGGGGTTGCAATCGATAGACCACCTTGCTAACAAAAGTGGCAGTTCCCTCACCACAAACAGAATATTTCCGATACATTCTGTGTTACAGCATCATAAATATGCAGCGGCTGCTTCTTGGGGCGACGCGCACGAGAACCGCAGCCGAGGCTCTAGAGACGGCTGGCGCTCGCGCGCAGCCACGGAGGTTTGTATGCAGGCTCAGGGTCACCCGCTCGAACCGTTCTTTCAACAGGCAGTCCGCAATAGCTATGAAGGCAAGCTCGGGTTGCACGATCCCGATGTTACCGGCTATGTGGCGCGGCTGCTTTGCGAATTCTCCGAGTTGGATAACTTATATAAAGTTCGCGATGAGATGGGCCGGCCGATCGCCGAATTGGAGGATATGCTGAGCGCCTCCGATCCGGTTCACGGCACGGCGTCTTCCTTCGATGTTGAGCGCGCTCTGCGCAAACACATCGGCGACTATGCGTTGTTTGTCGCCGGCATGTATCCCGAAGCCACGGGATCGAACCGCCGGTTGCGCCGTCATTATCCAAGTCTGGACGAGTTGATCCACGCAGGCAAGGAAAGCTACTTCATCGTGAGCCAGTTCAATCTCTTCGAATACGAGCAGGAAGCGCCGCTGTTTGCGCGTCTCTCTGACCGGTTCGAGCGCTGCATTCTCGGCCTTACGCTGGTGCGCGAAGAGATCGGCGCGCGCAAGCCGCTCATGCTGCCTCCGCGTGTGAACTGAAGCTGCAGTCTAGCGCGGAGCCGGGTGGTTCGCACGTCGATCTGGAAGAGGATCGTGGTGGTGAATGCCCGGCCCGCACCTTGATCGACCTCGCTCCCGGCGTGGATACTGAGAAAGAAGCGAGGCGCAGGAATGAGCGAATATGTAAAGTTGCGCGCGGCCGACCGGCACGACTTGAGCGCGTATGTGGCATTGCCGCCGGGCGAGCCGCTGGCCGCGCTCGTCATCGTTCAGGAAATCTTCGGAGTCAACGCACATATCCGCTCCGTCACCGACGGGTTTGCCAAGGATGGTTTCCTGGCCGTGGCGCCAGCGCTGTTTGACCGCATTCAGCCCGGAATCGAGCTGGGATATGAAGGCGCGGATCGCGAGAGAGCGATGAGCCTTATGCCGCAATTCGACCTGGAGAAAGCTGTCGCGGATATTCAGGCTGCGCTCGATTACGCTGCAACCGCGACGGGCAAGAATGCCGGCGTAGTGGGCTATTGCCTGGGAGGAACGCTCGCCTGGATGTCGGCAACCCGTCTTCGCCCCACAGCGGCGGTCGGTTACTACGCAGGACGCATTGGGAATTACGCTGCGGAAAAGCCCTCCTGCCCGGTCATGCTGCACTTCGGCAAACAGGACACTCACATTCCGCCCGAAGAGGTAGAAAAAGTGCATGCTGCGCATCCCGAGGTGGAGATTTTCTGGTACGACGCGGGCCATGCCTTCAACTGCGAAGCCCGATCCAGCTACAACGCCGCGGCCGCGCAGGAAGCACGCGGCCGCACGCTCGCCTTTCTCAAAAGGCATCTGTTCTGAATGAAGAAACAAAGATGCCCCGCGCGCCTTTGTATCTGCGCCCGGTTTGAAGGGAGCACGACTCTAAATTCAGATTCCAAATTCTGGGTCAGACTCCTACTCCGACCAGACGGCGAGCACGTTCCCGACTCCATCGGAAAAATGAAATCGCCGCCCCCCGGGAAACTCGAAGGTGGGGACAGCGATGCTGCCGCCTGCGGCGACGATCGCGACCTCGCTCGCCTTCAAATCTGCCGAATAGAGAACTACGAGCGGTGCCGCCTCTCCGCGGAGTTCGCCGGACTTGGCAGCCCGAAAGCCGCCGTCGATTCCGGCGCTCGCCGCCTGGAAGCTGATGTACTCCGGCCCCCAATCCTCGAAACTCCAGGCGAAGACCGTGGCATAAAAATGCTTGGCGCGCGCCACATCCGATGCGGCGAATTCGATGTAATTGATGGCGTGATGTTTTGCTGCGTAGCTCATGTCTCTTCTCCTTCGCGGTTGATCGCATAGAGGTCGAGGGAAGGGTGATGCGTAGATCGAAGCGCAGGCACACCGTTCCCAGTGTGCTCTTGAACGCCCCCATCCACAATCCCTCAAGAGCAGGAGAAAGCAGGTAGAGCCCGCTGGTTGAACCTTGAGCGCGGACTCGCGAGGTACGCGTCTACTTTAGCAGACTTGTTGGCGCACGGCGTAAGGATTCTTGGGGAGCACGGCGATTCAGAACGGTGTAACCTGGGGTCTTTTACTTAACCTTGGCATAGCGAAGAAACCGCCGTTCTATGCGCCCAAAAGGAAAGCCGGCAGGCCGCATTCTCGTTGCGACATCTGCCGGCTCGATCTAAATAAGTCCGCGACCAATTCGTGCGGTTTGGGTCGTGCGGTTTGCGCGGCGGACAGTCGCGCGATTCCACTTCTTCTAATCAATCTGGTCAGGGACGATGTGCGTGCGTTGCGTGTTCGCGATCAGATTCTGCCGCCCGGTCGGCCTCGCTCTGCCGTTCCGATTCGCTCTTCGTTTCGCGGGCAGCGTCCTTCACGTTGCCCCAGGCCTTTTGCGCCTTACCCTTCACCTGTTGCGCAGCGCCTTCCACTTGGGCGTTCGTATCGCCGGTCCACTCGCCCACTTGTCTCTTGGCACGCCCCGCAGCATCATTCACTGCGCCTTTCACCGTATCTTTATCCATGACTCCACCTCCGTGGATTGGGTTTGACTACCTCACGAGCCGAGCAGGATCACGCGCCCAGCCCGTCCAGCCGCCCCTTTCGGGGCAAGCGAACCGGCCCGCGGACTTAGACCACGGGCCTCCGTCCCGAGATCAGCTGGATCAACAGAACCACCAGCGCAATCACGAGCAGAATATGAATGAATCCCCCAAGGGTGTAGGAAGTAACTACTCCTAACAACCACAGAACCAGCAGGATTACAAAAATTGTCCAGAGCATTTTTACCGTACCTCGCTGTGTGTCTTTCTTCCACAACAGACAGCTTGGACGCGGGGCTATATCGCAGGGTTGTGCGCGGCGTCGCAATTGGCGAGGAAAGACGATTGGTGACGGAAAACGCAGCGATGCAACCTAATATACGGCCCGGCATCGTTAGGGGGCCGCTGCTCGAGGATGAAGCCGAGATGAAGCCGACTTACCAAGCCAGCACAAATCGTTTAATCGTGGGGGTGGAAGGCAGCCCCCTGGCGCTCCTCCAGCATCACAGCAACAGGCTTGCTGCGCTCTACCTGCTGGATGGGCATTGAGTTGCAAGTTATTGAGTAAGTCGGGGGATTCGTTGTGTTTAAAGTAAGTCGCACCGCTGGATGATCTCAGGCGCCTCGAGTTACAGCCACGCCTTTTGTTGCCTGCAGAATGTAAGTCTATTCACCTCTAAATTAACGGGAAGCTATCTGGGCCGGTTCGACGGATGTTAGTAGAAATTTCGTGAGCGGCCGCAATCTCGAAAGGAGTCAACATGCTTCTGCTGATCATTCTCATTCTCCTGATCTTTGGGTTTGGCTACGGCGGTTACAGGATAGGGCCGGGCTGGGGTTATTACGGTGGCGGCGGCCTGAGCCTGATACTCACCATCGTGGTGATCCTGCTGCTGCTCAGAGTCATCTGACCTGGAGGATCGCCTCCGATCACCAAGTCCAATCAACTGCAAAAAAATGGGCAATGAAAAGGCGCCGCGACGATTGAACTCGAAGCGGCGCCTCATTGCATTGCGATCACTCAAAAATCTAGAACACACCCGCCATATAGGCCTCCGCGGGGCGCGACGTCTCCGTCTTCGATCCGCATTCCGCCAGCACCGTTGGTGAGAGGGTGAGAACCGGGCAGGACGCATGCGCGAGCACCTTATACACCACGCCGTGGCGGGTGATTGCCGCGAAGGCTGAGGCTCCCTGCGCGCCCAGCACGATCAGGTCAGCCTCTTGCGCGCGGCTCTGATAAAGAAGCTCTTCAGTCGGGTCGCCTGGAACCACGATCGTTTGCACCGCGATCTTGCCCTGCAGCTTGGCGGGAACCAGCGCGAGCATATCGGCCTCCACTTGGTCCAGCGACCGGCCGGCCAGATATTCCGCGCGTTCCTGCGGCCGGATGACGTGTTGCAGAATCAGCCGCGCGTGGTGCTGGACAGCCAGATCGGCGGCGAAGCTCGCCACTATGTGGCTGGACTCCTGCAGACTGGCCGCGCAAAGAATGGTGCGGGTAGCGAAGTTGCGATAGTTCCCGTCCACCACCTCAGGGCCGACGATGTAGACGGGCACCGTAGCGCTGCGCAGCACCGCTTCAGCAACGGAACCCACCAGCAGCTTGCCGATCGGTCCCGGAGAATGGGTGCCCATGATGATGCGATCGATCTCGCGCTCGCGGGCGAATGTAAGGATCTGGTCCGCCGGCAGCCCCGGACGAACCACCACCTCGCAACCCACTCCGGCCGCGCGCACGCGCTCCGCCAGCGGCTGCAAGTGGTGCTTCTCCGTGTGCGCCGCAGCGGAATAATCGTAGTAACGGACCCCGGAGGTCTCCGAAGCAGTGACGACCAGCGTGTCATAGACGTGGAAGAGGATGAGGTCGGCGCCAAACTCCTTGGCTTGGGCCAACGCGTAGGAGAAAGCTCTTTCGTTAGCGGGTATCTCGGAAGCAAAGAGAATCGTGGAGGGTTTGCTCCAGCCCGGCTTGAATACGACTGCCATGGGAACCTCCTTCTAGGTGCGATCAAACTATCGCAGACCGGAAGCCGGTTTGCGGTGTCCGGCCACACATGATCTTGTGATGCATGTCACTTACGCCGAACTTGACCGGCTTCTCTGCGTCGTCCCGGCTCTGTTATCAGCCGTCACTCATACTCAGACGCGCGCTTTCGCGAAAAGGTTCATAAGTGACTCATTGTGTTCCGATTTTGGAAAAAAGTCCAGAGCTCAGTCCGCCACGTTTATACCAGCGTAACGTCTGGTGATCTGAACCATAACCGTTGTGGCTGCCAAACTGCTCTCCTGAATTGGGATCGCGGCAACCACGCAAAAGTTGCCACGCAGCCGCGCAACCTTCCCTCACCCGGGCCGGCTCACGAACGCTGTGGGCAAGGCGCTCATCGATCCGATGGCGGCAGATTGCGGAGATGAGGATTCCGATCGACAAGGATCGCGATCTTGGTCTTCCTTTTGCCGGAGAGGCGACGGTGCTTAAATGACTGTGAGGACGCGCGGACCCGAGAGATGCGGATAGCGATCATCGGCGGCGGCATTGCGGGCCTCGCGGCCGGGTACGAGCTCGAAAAAGCGCGCACCCAGGGCGAGCCGGTCAGTTACACGCTGTTCGAGGCGCGGCCGCGGCTGGGCGGCTCGCTGGCCTCCGAGATCGTCGAAGGCGCGGTGCTGGAGCGCGGCCCCGATTCTTTTCTTACCGAGAAGCCCGCAGCCGCCGAATTGTGCCGCGAATTGGGCCTCGGCGGCGAGTTGATTCCCTCCAATGACGCGGCGCGGAAGACCTGGATCGTCGTCCGCAATCGCCTGGTGCCGCTGCCCGACGGGCTCATCTTCCTGGTTCCGACCAAGCTCGTTCCTACCGCGTTGACGCCGCTCTTCAGCTTTTCCACCAAGCTGCGCATGGCGTTCGAGCTGCTGCACCGGCCCCGGGCCGCACAAGGGGATGAATCAGTCGCCGCTCTCGTCGAGCGCCACTTCGGCGCCCAGGCCGTGGACCGCCTCGCCGACCCGCTGCTCAGCGGCATCTACGGCGGCGACGCCGCCCGGCTCAGCGCACAGACCGTGCTGCCGCGCCTGGTGGAGATGGAACGCAAGTACGGCTCGCTTACCCGCGGCATGCTTGCGGCCCACCGGCAGATGCGGGCCCGCGCAAACGCCCAAAACGCAAAAAGCGGCGGAGCGGCTATCTTCACCTCTTTGCGCGGGGGAATGCAGCAACTGGTGGATGCTCTCGCGGCCCGGCTCGATCCGGGGTCCATTCAGGCGGCCACGGCGGTTGAGGGACTTGAGAAACGCGGCGATGGCTGGCGCGTCGAGGCGGGCGGCGGCGCGCGCTTCTTTGACGGCGTGATCGTCGCCTCGCCGGCGTGGGCTGCCGGGGTGCTGCTCGGGCCCGTTGATCCCGAACTTGGGGAGGAACTCGGCGGCGTTCCGTATTCGTCCTCCATTACCGTCAACCTTGTCTACGATGAGAAGCAAATCGGGCCGTTGCCTGAGGGCTTCGGCTTCCTTGTTCCCGCCAGCGAGGGCCGGGCGATGCTGGCCTGCACTTTTGTGCATCGCAAGTTTCTCGGCCGCACGCCGCCGGGCAAAGCCGTTTTGCGCGCTTTTCTGGGTGGAATGAAAAACGAAGCCTTGCTCGCTGAATCCGACGCGGTGCTGGTTGCGACGGTGCGCCGCGAGCTGAGCGCCATTTTGGGTGCAAAAAGCCTGGGCCCGCAGATCGAGCCGGAGTACGTGCAGGTTTCCCGCTGGCGCCGCGCGATGGCCCAATATGCCGTGGGACACAAGGAGCGCATGGCGCGCATCTCCGCGCGCGTGGCGGCGCTGCCCGGCCTTCGCCTGGCGGGAAACGCCTATGACGGAATCGGGATTCCCGATTGCATCCGGCTGGGGCGCCAGGCCGCGCGGGAGCTGCTCGAGCGCAAGGCGGAGACGCCGGTTTCGCCCTGCTAAAATCGCGTTCATCCCCGTATACTCAAGGCAGGCATGACCACCGGGTCAAACACCTTTCTCGCCACCATTTTGGCCTCGACGCGCGCCACTGTGGCGGCGAGCAAGAGCCGCGTGCCGCTGGCCGAGCTGGAGCGCCGCGCGCTCGCGCACCATCCCCGCGGATGGGCTGCGGCGCTGCGCCGCCAGGCTGCGGCGGGACCGGATGCGGGGCCGGCCGTGATTGCTGAAATCAAAAAGGCCTCGCCCTCGAAGGGCTTGATCCGCGCCGACTTCGACCCCGAATGGATCGCGCGGCGCTATCGCGCGGGCGGAGCCACGGCGCTCTCCGTGCTCACCGATGAGCCGTACTTCCAGGGCAGCCTGCGCAACCTGGAGCTTGCCTCGGCCGCCACGCCTCTGCCTTGCCTGCGCAAGGATTTCATCGTGGACGAGTATCAGATCGTCGAAGCCCGTGCGCATCGCGCCGACGCTATCCTGCTCATCGCCGCTGCACTCACCGATTCTGAGCTGAAGCATCTGGCCGCCGTCGCCAACGGCTTTTCGCTCGACGTGCTCGTGGAGGTGCACACGGCCGATGAGCTCAATCGCGTGCTGGATGCGGGAGTTGCGGCGCTGGGCGAGACCGGAGCGAATGCTATTGGCGTGAACAATCGCGATCTCTCCACCTTTGAAGTCACGCTTGACACTTCGCTGGCGCTGATCGAGCGAATCCCGTCCGGTGTTGTGCGCGTGACGGAGAGCGGCATCCTTACCGCGCAGGACATTGCTCGGCTGCGCGAGGCCGGATTCGATGCCTTTCTGATCGGCGAGAGCCTGATGCGCCAGACCGACCCCGGCGCGGCGCTCGAAGCGCTGCTGACACGGACCGTGGTCGCTTCATGAGCCTCTGGATCAAAATCTGCGCGAACACTTCGATTGAAGATGCGCTGCTGGCCGCCGAGGCAGGAGCCGATGCCGTGGGCTTCGTCTTTGCGCCCAGCCCGCGCCGAGTGACTCCTGTGCAGGTCGAGGCAATCGTGCAACATCTGCCTGCGGCTCTTGAAAAGATCGGCGTCTTTGTTGACGCTTCGTTCGAAGAGATTGCTGCCACAGTTGAACAAAGCGGCCTGACTGGTGTTCAACTGCACTTCGATGCTGCTGAGGCTTTGCCGGCGCGGCTGCGCGAGCGCTTCGGTAGCGGGCTGCGCATTCTGCGCGTGGTGCACTGCGCCCCGCGAGTGGAGTCAGGCGAACCAAATCCAGGCGAGCCATATCCAGACGAGCCGGGTCCTGTATCAGGGCACGACTTCAGTCGTGCCGAAAATGCCAAAGGACTCAAGGGGGCTTCAGCCCCTGAGGCATTTCCTCTCGATCCCGGCATCGATGCGATTCTCGTCGACACAAGCTCGGCCAAAGCGCGCGGCGGCACCGGGAAGACCTTCGACTGGGTGCTCGCCGGCAAGACTCTTTTCCAAAACGCAAATGCGCAGACACTCCTCATAGCCGCAGGCGGCCTTACGCCTGAAAATGTGGCCGAGGCGATCTCGATCCTGAATCCCTGGGGCGTGGATGTGGTCAGCGGCGTGGAAGCCGCTCCCGGGCGCAAGGATTCACGCAAAGTGCGCGCCTTCATTGCCAACGCCCGCGCCGCGAAGCCGCGATAAGCCGATTCATGAGTACGAAACGATTCATACTGACCGGAGCGCCCGGCGCCGGGAAAACGGTGATTCTCCGGCAATTGGAACTTGATGGGTTCGGCGTGGTCGAAGAAGCCGCCACCGATCTGATCGCCTTGTGGCAGGCGCGCGGAGTCGATAAACCGTGGATGGATTGTGCGTTTCTCGATGCGGTGACGGAGTTGCAGAAGCAGCGGCAGGTGCGCGCCGCACTCGCACCGGATGCGATTCAGTTTCACGACCGTTCTGCCGTCTGCACGGAGGCTTTGGCGAGATTCCTTGGCTATCCCGTCAGCGCCGCGCTGGCCCGGGAATTGAAGCGCATCCACGCCGGCGCGATCTATGAAAAGCAGGTCTTCTTCGTGCGTAGCTTGGGATTCATCGAGCCGACTGCGGCCAGACAAATCTCCTTCGAAGAGGCGCTTCGCTTTGAGCGCGTCCACGAAGAGGTGTATTGTGAACGCGGTTTTGAGATTGTCTGGGTCGAGCCTGGAAGCCCGGAGGACCGCTCCGCTGCGATCAAGAAAGTGTTGCAGACGCGCTATGCCCGCTCGGTGTGACGTTCGGCGCGGCAGAACATATTCTTCTTGCAGGTTCCCTTTCTCGCTGCAAATCCTTCCCTCGGGATAGAGCGGCATCTTTCCGTCCCTAGTACACTGGAGAGTTCGAGTGGCGCGGGTAGCGCAGGAGATTTTCATGGCATCGATTATTCTTCCGGCAAATCCTTCCGAATCGCGGCCGGGGCGCTTTGGCGTCTACGGCGGGCGCTACGTGCCGGAGACGCTGATGGCCGCGCTCCTGGAGTTGGAGCGCGAGTACGAGATCGCCAAGGCTGACGCCGCCTTCCAGGCTGAGCTCACTTCGCTGCTCACGGATTACGCCGGCCGCCCGACGCCGCTCTATTTCGCCAGGCGGCTGACTGAAACGCTGGGCGGGGCGAAGATCTATTTCAAGCGGGAAGACCTGCTGCACACCGGCGCGCACAAGATCAACAACTCGCTGGGCCAGGGACTGCTGGCCAAGCGCATGGGCAAGAAGCGGATCATTGCCGAAACCGGCGCGGGGCAACACGGCGTGGCCACGGCCACCGTCTGCGCGCTGCTCGGCCTGGAATGCGTCATCTACATGGGCGACGTGGACATGGAGCGCCAGGGGCTGAACGTGTTGCGCATGCGGCTGCTCGGCGCTGAAGTGCGCGGCGTGAGCTCCGGCTCGAAGACGCTCAAGGACGCCATCAGCGAAGCGATGCGCGACTGGGTCACGAACGTGCGGACCACCTACTATCTGCTCGGCAGCGCGCTGGGCGCACATCCTTACCCGACGATGGTGCGCGATTTTCACCGCGTGATCAGCATTGAGATGAAGCAGCAGATTCTCGAAAAAGAGGGCCGGCTGCCGAACGCGGTGATTGCCTGCGTGGGCGGAGGCTCGAACGCGATCGGCGCGTTTTATGAATTCATTCCCGACCGGCAAGTACGGCTCATCGGCGTGGAAGCCGGCGGGCGCGGATCGGCGCTGGGCGAGCACGCGGCGCGGTTCCAGGGCGGCTTGCCGGGCGTGCTGCAGGGCACATACTCTTACGTGCTGCAGGACGAGAACGGGCAGATCGCGCTGACGCATTCGGTTTCTGCAGGACTCGACTACGCTTCGATTGGTCCCGAACACGCGATGCTTCACGACTCGGGCCGCGCCGAGTATGTCTCGCAGGATGATGCGGCCGCGTTGAATGCCGTAGAAAAGCTTGCGCGCACCGAGGGGATTCTGCCGGCGCTTGAAAGTGCGCACGCCGTGGCCGAGGCGATCCGGATTGCTCCCGCAATGCCGCCGCATGACATACTGGTGGTGAACCTCTCCGGACGCGGCGACAAAGACATGGGCATTCTGGCCCGTGAGCTGAAGCTATAAGTTGCGGCCTGATTGAATCCCGGGTCTCAAAATCGAGACCTGGGGCACCCGACATTATTGCGATGGCGATTCGTTTCGATCACAAACCCGGCCTGGTTGTTTATCTCACGGCCGGAGACCCGAGTCTCGATGCCACGCGCGAGATTGCGCTCGCAGCCATCGATTCAGGCGCAGACGTGATCGAGCTGGGCGTGCCGTTCAGCGATCCGCTGGCCGACGGACCGATCATTCAGCGTGCCAGCGAGCGCGCACTCACCCGCGGAACCAGCCTGAAAGACGTTCTCCGGCTGGCCCGCGAGATTCGCGCCGCGCGTCCCGCCGCCGGCATCGTGATCTTCAGCTATCTCAATCCGATCTTGCGGTACGGGCTCAGCAGATTTGCCGAGGATGCGGCGAGCGCCGGGGCCGATGGCGTGCTGGCCACCGACATGATTGTCGAAGAAGCGGCCGACTATCTGGCTGAATTGGAGCGCGCGAAGCTTGCGCCGATTTTTCTGGCCGCACCCACCAGTCCCGATGAGCGGCTCGCGGCCGTCGCCACGCACTCGAAGGGTTTTGTGTACGCCATCTCCCGCACCGGCATTACGGGCACGCAGCAGAGCGTTGCCGCGGATGCCGCCGCGCTGGTGGGCCGCATCCGTCGATGGAGCACGCTGCCGGTGGCCGTGGGGTTCGGCATCTCCAATGCGGATCACGTCGCGCAGGTGGCGGAGTTCGCGGATGCCGCGGTTGTCGGCAGCGCGATTGTCGAGCTCATCGAACGCTCGACGCCTGAGCTGGCGCCCGGCACAGTGGCCCGATTTATCAAGGGCCTGCGCATGCCGCAATCGGCGCTGGCCCGGTGAGAAAAGCAGCCGTCAGCTATCAGCTTTCAGCTCTATCGTCGCGATGCGGCTCGAGCGGACTCACCTTCCGCCGGCAAGCTGGCGGACGGTCGCTGAGAGCTGAATGCTGACAGCTGAGAGCTGATCGCTGACTCGAGGGATGCAATGACGATCGAAGAACTGCGAATCCGCATCGATGAACTGGACCGCCGGCTCGTTGAGTTGCTCAGCGAGCGGGCCCGCGCCGCGCAGATGATTGGCCACCTGAAGGCGGCCACTTCGCTGCCGGTCTACGAGCCGAACCGCGAAAAGGTCATCTACGCGAACGTGCGCGCGGCCAACCAAGGCCCGCTGCCGGACATCGAGCTGACGCATATCTACGAGCGCATCATCGACGTGATGCGGGCCCTGCAGAAGAACGAGTTGGCCTCCGAGAGGAACGCCCAGGCCGCCCAAGCTGCGGGTGCGCCGGGCCATGCCGCAGACGCAAGCGCGCCTGAGACAGGGAAGAAGCAATGATTGTCGCCATGCAGGAGAATGCCACGGAAGAGCAGATCGACGCGGTTATCGATGTGATGCTCGAATCCGGAGTGAATGTCCATCGCACTACCGGTGCGATGCAAACGATACTGGCCGCCGTGGGTCCTACGGCCGGCCTCGACCTTTCCAAATTTGAAGTGCTGCCGGGCGTGCTCCACGTCCATCGCATCAGCTCGCCTTACAAGCTCGCGGGCCGCGCCTTTCGTCCTCACGGCACAGTGGTCGAATTTCCCAATGGAGCTACGATCGGCGGCGAGCAGGTTGCCATGATCGCTGGCCCCTGCGCCATCGAAAGCCGCGAGCAGATCTTTGCCATCGCCGCATCCGTCGAATCCGCGGGCGGTAAATTTCTGCGAGGCGGCGCCTTCAAGCCGCGCAGTTCGCCCTATTCCTTCCAGGGTCTCGGCATTCCCGGCCTCAAGCTGATGCGCGAAGCCGCGGAGGCGCACGGGCTCGCCACCGTCAGCGAGGTGATGGAGATTGCGCAGATCGAAGCCATGCTGCCGTACGTCGACTGCTTCCAGGTGGGCGCGCGCAATATGCAGAACTTCAACCTGCTGCGCGAGCTTGGCCAGGTGCGCAAGCCGGTGCTGCTCAAGCGCGGCATCGCGGCCACCATTGAGGAGCTGCTGCTCTCGAGCGAGTACATTCTCTCCGGCGGCAACTACGACGTGATCCTGTGCGAGCGCGGCATCCGCACCTATGAAACTGCGACGCGCAACACGATGGATATCTCGGCGATTCCGGTACTCAAGAAGCTCTCGCATCTGCCGGTTGTCGCTGATCCCTCGCACGGCACCGGCCGGCGCGACATGGTGGCGCCGATGGCTAAGGCTTCAGTCGCCGCGGGCGCGGACGCGCTGCTGATCGAGATTCATCCCAACGCCGACAAAGCCGTCTCCGACGCGGCGCAGACCATGTACCTCGAAGATTTCGTGAAGCTTACATCGGAACTGCGGGTGATTGCCCAGGCGGTGGGACGGAGGCTGTAAGATGGGCGGAGAACAGCGGAATTGCGCCGAGTTGGCCGCGCTTTGCCTGGGATTGCGGGGTGCGGGTTCCTGGCTGCCTGCTTCCGCTCATCCCCGGCGCGGATTGAGACCGCTCACGAAAGGCTTCCCTTCTTGATCGAACGCATTGCTATTCTAGGCACGGGCCTGCTAGGCACATCGGCGGGCCTGGCGTTGCGCGCGGCCGGATTTCAAGGGCAGATCATCGGCTGGAACCGCACCCCCGCCCAGGCTTATCACGCGCTCTCCATGGGCGCGTTCACCTCAGTTGCTGAAGATGCCATTCGGGCCGCGCGTGAAAGCGAGCTCGTCCTGCTCTCGATGCCCATCTACGCCACGCTGGATTTTATGGCGCAGCTATCGGGCGCGCTGGGGCCAGACCATCTGGTCACCGATGTAGGCAGCACCAAGCGGATGATCGCCGAATCGGCGTCGCGCCTCTACAACAAGCCCAATCGCCCCGCGTTTCTCCCCGGCCATCCCATGGCGGGCAAGGAGCGCGGCGGCGCGGCGCTGGCCGATGCC
This sequence comes from Occallatibacter sp., assembly GCA_036490385.1. Classification (GTDB taxonomy): domain Bacteria; phylum Acidobacteriota; class Terriglobia; order Terriglobales; family Acidobacteriaceae; genus Telmatobacter. The sequence continues at coordinate 85,676 of DASXDX010000012.1, read as the reverse complement.
AACCTGTTTCGAGGCGCCGTCTGGCTGTTCACGGACGACCCGGCAGCGCGGCGGTCCGAGCGGGCCGCGGCGCTGGTGCAGTCATGGCGTCAGCTGGTTGCGGCGATGGGTTCGCGGATTCTCGATCTTGATTCGGTCCGCCACGACGAGCTGGTTGCGTGGGTGAGCCATCTGCCGCAATTCGTCGCCACGGCTCTCAGCGCGTTGCTCGAAGAAGAGGTGGGCGAAGCGCCCGAGCTCAAGGATGTGGGCGGACGCGCTTTGCGCGAGATGACGCGGCTGGGCGCAAGCCCCTACTCGATGTGGCGCGACATCGCGCATACCAACACCGAAGCCGTGGAGCAGGCCATCCATGCGCTGGAGCTGCGCTTGGCGCATCTGCGCGAAAATCTGCGCACGCCGGCGCTGCGCAATGAGTTTGATGAGGCGAACCGTTTCCGGCGCGAGTAGATGAGTGCAGAGGGCCCGCGGCTGATTTGCGTTTGGTAAGCGGTCGCGAATCGCATTCGATTGCGGCTGCCGCATTGTCCGGTTTCGGACAACCCATTTCAATTCCGCACACGAATGACCTTTCGGGCAATCTGTGCGCGAGCCTATCGCCGTTGCGAATGAATATCTTGCGCGCCGACAGGCTTCGGCATGCGGCGTGCCCCTGATGACGGCATCCGAAATGTTGCGGAGGATTCGATGAGGGCTCTCCTTCAGGATCTTCGCTTTACCTTCCGCCAGCTCAGGAAGACCCCGAGCTTTGCCGTGACCGCAGTGTTGACGCTAGCCCTTGGCGTCGGCGCCAACTCCGCCATCTTCAGCGTGGTGAACGTACTGCTGCTCAAGCCGCTGCCGGTGCCCGGCGCCGAACAGATCGCGACGCTGGCTCCGCGTGAAAGCAACGGTCCGCTGCAGCAGGCCTTCTCGTGGCCGGAGTTCAAAGCGGTGCGCGCGCAGAGCGGGCAATCGTTCAGCGACGTCTTCGCCTATGCGCTCTCGCTGGATGGTTTGGCGGCGGAAGGACAGCAGCCGCAGCGCATTTTGACTTCTTACGTGAGCGGCAATTACTTCGCGGGGCTGGGACTGAAGCCGGCCGTGGGGCGGCTGTTCTTGCGCAGCGAAGGCGAGGTGCTGGGCCACGACCCGGTAATCGTGCTCGGCTACGACTACTGGAAGGAACGCTTCAACGGCGATCCGAACGCGGTGGGACGCGTGGTTACCGTCGACGGGCATCCCATGACGATTATCGGCGTAGCGCCGAAAGGCTTCTCCGGCCTGCAAAGTTTTATTCAAATGGCCGCGTACCTGCCTTTATCGGAGCTCACCATCAATGGCACGCCCGCGGATCTGGTGAATAACTGGCAGCAGCGCGGGTTTGTCGTCAATGCCCGTCTTCGCTCCGGAGTCACCTTCAAGCAGGCCGATGCCGAGCTGCGCATCGCGGCCCAGAACCTCATGCGCCAGCGTCCGGACGTCGAAAAGAAGCTCGGTATCGAAGCCTTTTCAGAGCCCAGCCTGCGCATCAATCCCGGCGATCCGCACAAAATGTTTTTGATCGCGGCGCTCTTCCTGTCCCTGGCGATCATGGTGCTCCTGCTGGCCTGCGTGAATGTGGCGAACCTGGTGCTGGTGCGGGCCACGGTGCGGGAACGCGAGATGGCTATTCGCACGGCGCTGGGCGCGCGGACTTCGCGGCTGATGGCGCAGATGATCACGGAAAGCGTTACGCTGGCGCTCATCGGCGGCGGCATGGGCGTGGTATTGGGATTGTGGGCCAGCAGCGCACTTAGTCATTTGAATATGCACGCGGATATTCCTCTGCTCCTCTCCTTCACGTTCGATTGGCGCATCTTCTTTTACTCCCTCGCCATCGCCTTGATGGCGGGAATCGTGGTTGGCCTCGTCCCCGCGTTGCGCATTGCCAAGGTGAACGTGAACACAGTTCTGCATGAAGGAGCCCGCGGGGTAACGGGCGGCCGCCATTGGATGCGCGATAGCCTGGTTGCGCTGCAGATCGCGGGTTCGCTGGTGCTGCTGGTGATTGCGGCGCTGTTCGTGCGCAGCCTTTCGGCCATGCAGACCATGGATTTCGGTTTCAGGCCGGATCATGTCTTGAACCTCGCGGTCGACGCGAATGAGATCGGGATGACCGACAGCCAAACCCGCGATCTGGCCGACAACCTCCTGGGCCGCCTTCATCAGATGGCCGGAGTTGAATTCGTGAGCCACGCAAGCATGGTGCCGCTGGGTTACTTCAACAATCCCGGCGACCGGCTCACCCTTGATGGAGCCGCGGCCCCGGCGAATCCTTCCGATATGGATGCCGGCTACAACGTCGTCACGCCGGAGTACTTCAGCGTGATGGGCATCGATATTCTGCGCGGCCACGCCTTTACTGATGCGGACAACGAGCACGGAAGAGATGTGGCCATCGTCAGCGAGAGCACGGCCCAGAAGTTCTGGCCTCATCAGGACCCGATCGGCCGCACCTTCCACACGGCCAGCGAAAAGGACCGCAAGGTGGAGGTCGTGGGAATCGCGCGCGACGCGGAATTCACGCTGATCGGAGCGGGCGCCAAGTCGCAGCCGTTTTTTTATATCCCCTATGCGCAGCACATTCGCGGCAACACGCTGATGGTCTTCCAGCTGCGGACCCAGGAGGATCCTCTGGCGCTGGTGCCGGAGGTTGAGAAGGCCGTCCATTCGGTCGCTCCGGGGCTTCCCATCTTCCAGGTGCAAACGATGCGCCAGGGGCTCTATACCCTGAACGGGCTTTTGCTGTTTCAAATCGGAGCGTCGCTGGCTGCGATCATGGGTGGGTTAGGACTGACGCTCGCAGTCATCGGGCTCTACGGCGTGGTCTCGTACATGGTAAGCCGGCGTGTGCATGAGATTGGTCTGCGCATGGCGTTGGGCGCCACGCGGGGCGCCGTCTTCACAATGATCTACCGCCAGTCCATCGTGATTGTCGCAGCCGGACTGGGGATCGGCCTGGCTGTCGCTCTAGCGGCAGCGCGCGCGGTGGGCAGCTTTGTGGTGGTCAGCGTGTGGGATCCCGCTACCTATGTGAGCGTGGGGCTGGTTTTGGCGCTGGCTGCGCTCACATCCTGCTATCTGCCTGCGCGGCGGGCCATGAACCTGGAACCGATGGCGGCACTCCGGGAGAATTGAGACAGTTCGTCTCGAACCCGCGGGCTCCGGTCACATTTGCTCCTGCTTCGCCCGGGCTCCGCGCCAGTAGAGAATGAGCCCGAGCAGAATGGAGACCACTGTTCCCCCCAATAGCCTTAGCTCGAAGCCCAGCTTGCTGGCGGTTTCACCGGGCGGGATGAGCGAGACCACAATGCCGAGCAGCACAACAGCGAATCCGATTCCGCCCGAAGACCAGACGCCCGCCATGCCTCCCGGCACCAGCACGGCCTGCGGATTTTCGTTTCGATCCTTGCGCCGCGCCAGCTTGATGACGGCCGCAAACATGTAGAGAAACGGAATGAAGTAGAGGATGATCGCCACGTCGATCAGGAACTGGTAGGCGTCGCGGGTGGTGTCGTTGACCTGGCTCACGAGCAGAATGGCGCCCGAGAGCACCGCCTGCACCAGGATCGAGATATACGGCGTCTTCCAGCGCGGATGAATCTTGCCGAAGGCCTGCGGCAGATAGCGGTCAATGCCGACAACGAAGGGTACGCGCGCGATGCCGGCCACGGTTGAACCCACGCCGCCCACATTGCCGGCGCCAGCCAGCACAGCGGCAACGATGCCGAGAAACCCAATCCGCAGGGCAATCGACCCGACGGAGATGGCGCCGAAGACGCCGCTTTGCGGATCGATATCCGGCGCGGGCACCAGCGCCAGAACCGCGAAGGTTCCCGCGATGTACATGACCGCGATCAGCGCTCCTGCGCCGAAGACGGCGCGCGGCAGCGTCCGGCGCGGGTCGCGCACCTCTTCGCTCATCGCCGACACCAGTTCGAGCCCGGTGAACGCAAACGCAATCTGCGACCAGAAGTTCACCGTGTCCCAGTTCCAGGTGGGCATCATGTTCCGCAGCGTGAAGTGCGTCGCGGAGCCATGATGCCGAGAGAATGCGATGGCCACCAGAACGAGAAGGATCAGCGGCAGATAAGTGCCCACGCCGCCGGCGTTCTGCAGCCATTTGCCGATGTTCAGGCCCACGATGTTGAGCACCACCGCCAGCACCAGCATGGCCAGCGAAACGGAGAGAAGAAAAGTCCGGTTCTCAGAGAGCGCCACGCCGTTTCCGCCGAAGATGTAGGCGCTCATGGACGCGCTGGCCAGCAGCAGTCCTGGAAAATAGAAGACCGTGTAGATCCAGTAGGTCCAGCCGGCGACGAAGCCGTGAAATGGACCGAAGGCCTCGCGCGCCCACACGTAGAGCCCGCCTTCTTCAGGAAAGCGGGAGGAAAGCTCGTTGATCACCAGCGCGCCGGGCACGAAGAAAAAGACCGCGGCCAGCACCCAGAGACTGATGGAGGAAGTGCCATTGTGGCCGGCCGCGGCAATCCAGCGCGGACCCAGCACGGTGGCCACGTTGAACAACAGCACATCCCAGAAGCCCATCGCCTTACGCAATCCGGATTTTGCGCCGGCAGCGTCGGGCGCGGAGATCGTCATAGCTCCACCTTGCGGTCAGGCACAAGGTTCACCTGTAAGCGAGATGATATAAGGCGCGAACGCCGCAGGTAAGACTCGAGCGCAGCGGTCCTTCGCGGCGCGCTTCTTCAGGCGCGGGCATGAGCTCACATCACGTCACATCAATCGGTCGGACGTATCTTCCCGCTACTGGCATGATTGCGGAGGCGGGCTGGAGCGACTCGCGGCTGGAGAGTGCGCCCGTCGGCTTCGAAGCCTGGCTGCAAAAATAAGGAGGCCGCGCCCCGGACGCCGGGCGGCTTACTGCACCATCATGGCTTCCTTCACCGGGTCGAGAGTCTCCAATCCTTCGCCTGAGGCTGCTTCCAGCAGCGCCAAAGAGGAGGAGATAAACATGATCGGCGTGCCTTTAAACATATCCCGCGCCGTGAGCGCCGCGCCGAGCTGCAGAGTCTGAGGCCAGCGCAAGGCAGTGCGATCGAGCAGCAGCCGCGCCGATTCGAGCACCGCCGGGTTCAGGGGTTGCTGCACGGTGCGCGCGGATTCCAGGCGCAGAGCCTCGAGAGCCGTGGCTGCATCCGCGTGGGCAATGTCGCCGGCCCGTTCGCGGCGCCGGATGGCCGCATAGACCTCGAGTGGAGTCGCGGCGGAAATCAGCTTGCGATTATCCTCGATCGTCTCCAACCGCCGAATCAGCGCATCCGTGCCCGGCTCCTGCACGAACAGCTTCACGAACGCGGTGGCCTCGAGAAAGTAGAAGCTCACTCGTCCCCCCGCTCCACCTCAATCGCTTCGGCGGCGGCATCGCCGTGCACGGCCACGGGATGGAAGCGCTGCGTCTCCTCGGGAATCCCGGCCTCGGCCCGATTCAGCCGGATTGTGGTAGTGGGATAGGCGGGCGTTTTAGGATTGGCGATCTTGCTTGTCATCACCATCCCCCGCTGGATGGCCTCCGCCAGCACCGCCTGGCGGGTCTCCGGATGCTGGTTCCAGCGGAAGGCCTTGCGCGGCAGGAATGAATCACGAAACCATTTGAGCGCGATAAAGGCGTGTCCGCCCCGCTCAGCTTCAGCCAACGCCGAACAAAGCTCTTTCACGCGCGTGTCCATGTCGGCCGGCAGCGCGGAGTCGAGATCGGCGTCGTCGTCTTCGATGTGGTGATTCAGCGAGACTCGCGGGCTGCGGCTTGACCGGGTCAGCGGTTCACCATCCCCGATCCGTTCAAAATAGATGCGCACCTCGTCATCTTCGGGTGACCAGGACTCTGCCGAGGCATTTCTCCGTTTGCTGCGCCCGTTTTCGCTGCACAGCTCCACAATCGCTTGATACCCAGGAGGGGCGAGGAAGCGAAGCGCCCGCGCCAGACCGGGGTCGGGCGAATACTGGAGCTCGTTCAACGCATCTTCAATAATCTCTTCTGCCGCAGGAATACTCAGATTACCGATCTCTTCGCTGTTCTGTGCAGCCCTTGCCAACTTCATTGCTTTCTCTCCCATTATCAGCGGGCCGCGCCGCGGACTCGGCAACAGCTTTTCCGGCCTGTTGGGGGAAGACCGTTCCGCGCGAAGGCCCGTCTGCCTTTGCTCTAAGAAAACTGCTTTGCTACCTGGGGGACCCTGTACACGCTGCCCACTGGGCGAGAACCGCTGCGTTGAAAACCCGGTGTTCCGCGCCGGCGGCGAAATCCAAACGGTGCGCCGGCACTTCAGCCCGACTCCCGCGCCATGCAGGCTCGCCTGCGCTGGTTGAGCAACTGATTTGTTGATTCCGCAGGCCCTTGCCTCGATCGATTAGCAAAAAGGGTCCGATGGCATTTCTCGAATCAATGTAGGAAGGCCCATGGTATCCATAAGGCTTTTATCTGTCAAAGCCATCTTTCTGTTTTCTCGTTTACCGGTGCGATTTCGAGGAAAATTTTACTCGAATCGAAATTATACAGCCTCTGTGTATCCGATATTACCCCCGTCGGCCCCGATCCACCAGCGGTTTCGCGCAAAAAGTTGCGCGCTCAAGGTGCTTACTTCGGGCCCGTAAATTCGTACAATAGTAAGCATGCGCCGCTGTCTCCAGTTTTTACTGCTGTCCCTGCTTTTGTGCTTAGCTCCTGCCGGATTGCATGCCGAGGGGCCGGTCTTCGATCTCGTTGGGCCCAAGGTGGATGTCCATGTCAAGCGCGGAACCGTCACCTTACCCATCTCCGAAGCACCCAACCTGCTGACCGGCGACCGGCTCTGGATCCATCCTGACCTGCCCGAGAGCCAGTCTGCCCATTTTGTGCTGGTGGTTGCGTTTCTGCGCGGGTCCACCAACCCGCCGCCGCCCGAGTGGTTTACCCGCGTAGAGACCTGGAGCCGCCAAGCGCACGAAGAAGGCGTCTTTGTCACGGTGCCGGATGGAGCCCAGCAGGCTCTGATCTTCCTCGCTCCGGAGACCGGGGGAGACTTCAACACTTTGCGCAACGCGGTGCGCAGCCGCCCCGGCGCCTTTGTCCGCGCAGCGCAGGATCTTCAAGCTGCCAGCTGGGAGCGGATGCGGCTGGAAGCGTATCTTTCCGACGTGAAAGTTACCTCCCAGACCGATCCCAAATTACTCAAAGACCGCGCCGAGCTGGCCGCGCGGAGCCTGGGGATCAAGCTCAACCAGGACTGTTTCAACCGGCCCCTCGATCAACAGGCCACCTGCCTGTCTCAGAACTCAGAAGGCCTGGTGCTGGATGAGGCCAACACGCAATCGCTGGTGGACCAGCTCGCGAGCGGTTCGACGGCCGACCTGATGAATCAGCTCAGCTATTCGAGCATGGCCGGCGGCGGCGCTTACAGCCCTTACGTAGGTGCGGTGGTGGACACCGCGCGTATTCTGGCTTCGCTCCACACCGCGCATTTCCAGTACATTCCGGCTCTCGCGCTGCCGACCGCCGACACCCTCAACCTGCGGCTGAATGTGCCGCCCTCCTTCCGCAGTCCCAAGTCGGTAGTCGTGGTGGCGCTGCCCCCGCTCGGACCGCCGAAGCCGGAGCCGCTCTATCCCGTCAATTCTGCAGACAGCTTCTGCGCGTACAAGCCCGCGCTGATTCTGCCGGCCGAGGGTGCGCCGCTGATCTTCGCCACAGAACTCGCGCACGATCTTATCCTGCACATCGAGCCCGCCAGCGGACAGAAGGCTGCCCCGGTCGATCTGCCGGTGAGGGCTGAACCGGGATTGGGCGGATTGGCCATCGAGGGCCAGGTTCCCGCGCTGCCGGGTGGCGAGCTGACGGCGATGCTCACCGGCAAATGGGGTTTCGATGACTGGGAGGGCCCGAGCTTCCACCTGGTTGCCGCCGAGCGGGGCAAGTGGATTCTTTCGCCTGCAGACGAATCTGCGCTCGTGGTCGGCCGCGACGACACCCTGCATTTTCACGGTGAAAGCTCTCTCTGCGTGGGAAAAGTGGAAGAGCTGACCGGTGGAGGCCGCTCAGAAACTCTTACCTGGAAGTCTCCCAAGCCCGAGACGCTCGAGGTCGCCGTGCCTCTGAAAGAGGCTGCGCCTGGGCCGGTGGACGTGGCGATTTACCAGTACGGGCTCGCCCACCCGGATCAGTTGAAGATGATCGCTTACGACATCGCTGCCTCGTTGAATGGCCTCAGCCTCTCGGCCGGCGACAAGGAGGTCCTGCTCAAGGGCACGCGGCTGGACCAGGTGGCGAAGGCCCGGATCGGAAGCCTCAACCTGATCCCCTCCGTTCTCACCCACGTCGACGATCTGGATCAGCTGATGATGACCGCCGCTGGTTCCACGGCCGAGCTTACCCCCGGCAATGACTATATGGCGCGGGTTGAGCTGAAAGACGGCCGCGAACTCAAGGCGCCCGTTACAGTAAACCCGCCCCGCCCGGAGATCACCCTGCTCAGCAAAGGCATTCAGGGCACCGCGGCTGCCGCGGCCCCTCCGGTGCAATTCGGCAGCCCCGACGATCTGCCCGTGGACGAGCGGCTGGTCTTCTTCCTGAAGTCCAGCTCGCCGGCGTACTTTCCCCGGAATGAAAAGGTCGAAGTGGCCGCCTCCGACTCGAGCTTCCATACCACGCTGGACCTGGCCGACGGCAGCCTGATGCTTGAAGACTCAAAGACAGCTGTTGGCAGGGTCGAGCCGCTTTCGCGCTTCGGCTCTTCGGCCTTCGGGCCGATCCGCGTGCGTGCCATCGCGGCGGATGGTTCCACGGGCGATTGGCTGCCCCTGGGAACCCTGGTGAGGGTGCCTGAATTCAAAGAGTTGCGCTGCCCACGCGCCACATCGAAACCGTGCGTCTTAAGCGGGAACAATCTCTTCCTTGCCGATTCCATCGCGTCGACGCCTGATTTCGGCAACCCCACCGCAGTGCCGCCGGAGTTCACCGGCACTCAGATCATCGTGCCCCACCCTGCTGCAGGCCTTCTCTATCTCAAGCTGCGTGACGATCCGGCAACGGTGCAGACGCTGACCTTGCCTGTGGTTCCGGTCACCCTGCCGGCGGAGGCTGCCGCGATAAAATCGCAGCCGGGCGCCACTCCGGCTCCCGCATCGCTCGAGTCGTCGCAGACCCAGCCGTCCTCGGAATCGGCGCCGGAGCAGTCTTCGCCGTCCGCCAGCACACCCAAACAGCAGCCGGCACCCTCCTCCGCGCCGGTTCCCGCCGATACTCCCGAGCCGCCTCACGCGATAGCAGCGCCTGTTCCGGCGAGTGGCGCACCCCCGGCCAAGGCGCAACCCGCTGCCGCGCAGGCGGCTTCAACCCCCCCGAAGGCAGATTCGGCGAAGTCCAACCCCTAAGAAGTCCGACACCTGACCGGAAGAAAGCTTCTGGGGCCTTGAGAACCTGGCGGTTGCGCAGGTGAATCAAAGGAAAGGGCTTCCCCGCAGGAAGCCCTCGTTGGTGATTTGCGAACATTGGCCAGAGGGCCGCGGCGCTGCTACAGCGGTTCCACAGTTGCTGTATCCCGAAGCCGTGACGCAGAGTGGCTTTTTCCTTCAAGAAAAAGCCACCTCGAATGAGGGCCAGAAATGGCTACATGAACTGGGAAACCGCTCCTAGAAGATTCCCACCCGCAAGCCAGTGCTTACGCCGACTGAGGACATGGAGCCAAAGGTGAACTGAGGCCAGTCCTGATATTCCACATCCGCCACGCGGACGTGAATCCGATGGGTCCAGCGGTAGTCCAGGCCGCCGCCGGCCGTGACCACCAGGTAGCGGCCGTGCGCAAAACTGAACGGAAAATTGAAGTCGCCAAACCCGACGAGCCCCTTCACATAAGGCTGAAACCGTTGAAAGTTCATGTGATAACGGAGGCCGGCGGAGTAGGTTTCCGCATGGACATCCTCGGTCTTGTGAAACTCCAGCCAGCGGCCTTCGGCTTCAATGCCGAGGTTGCGCTTGGTCTCGGCATCCACAAACGCTGTGGCGCCGACCAGCGTCCGCTGGCCGTATTGCAGGTAGTAGCCGGATGCCGTGCCGCCCGCGGAAAGCCTGAATCCGCCGGCATCCGCCTGGGGCATCACCTGGGCCCGTGCTGCGCCTGGCGCTCCGAGACATATTGCCAGAACCGCCACGGCCAGAGCCGGTCGAATCAATGTTGAGAATTGCGTTGAGGACCAGAATTGCGACCAGGGCCGCATGCGAGGGCCCACCGGTACCCGTTCACTTAAGCCGAAAAATATCTTCATCTCTCTCCTGCGCCGGGTTTTCTCGAATTCCATTCTAGTTTGTGATGGTCAGCGAGACGTTTTGATAATGAATGACCTGCGTGTTCGTGCCCGTGCCGATCACCTGGACTACGTAGGTTCCTGGCGCGGCCGTGCTCGTAAAGCCTCCCTCCGAGGTGAGGTTCACGGTCAGGCTGATATTTTGCGAGGTTTTGAGCGACGCCGTCAGGACGGATCCGGGCTTCATTTGCCACTCCTGCAATCTTCTGGCGACGCACTTTCCAGGAGGCAAACGGCCGCGACGCAGACGCGACCGGCCAGCCGGGGGAAAGCTGCCGATTCGTGCGCAAGTTGCCGGCACTACCGCTGAGGAGTCCGGCGAATCTTCGCGAGGTTACTCATGTTTGCACATCAGATTACCGCGCGGATAGAGAAATCTTCCGAAACTGACCCGAAAGATGTACCTGAAAGGCCAATTTTTAACGCGGCCGGCTCTTTGAAAGTTCTCAGCGTGCCACTCTGGAACTGCCTGCGTCCGGAGCTGCGTGACGGCGCTCGTGCCATCCTGCAAACTGGTTGGACTGGAGTAGCTTAGCCCGCGAAAACTCCCAAGCCGGGAATTGCGGTATTCTTAAGGAGCGCGCCCGTAGCTCAGCTGGATAGAGCGAATGCCTCCGGAGCATTAGGTCGGGAGTTCGAATCTCTCCGGGCGCACCATTCTTGCTTATTCCCTATTCTTTTTTAGCTCTTCCATCACGGATTGGATCAAGGCTTTCGCGCCTTCCATCCCGCTCAAGACTGCCTGCAGATCGAGCGCCGGCTTGGAGGGATTGCGGCTCGACGCGCAATAAACTCCGTGCTGGCCTACCAGGATCAGCGAATCCGTGAGCAGATCGAGCGCGACGGCGAGCCTGCCGCGCTCCAGGCCCATCATGAACTCATGCCGCTCCAGCTCCGCGTGCTTTTCGTCGAAGACATTCATGCTCCCAGCCTATCCGATAGGGCTGACTACCGCCCTCGCAACACATCTCCACGCGGGTGCCGAAAAAGCAACCTTATGGTTGCTCTTTGGCCGGCTCGGGCATAATATGCAACCTAGAGGTTGCTTGATTATGAATGACAGGATCGAAAAGCGAATCGAACTAAAGGCTCCTGTTGCCCGGGTGTGGCGAGCATTGACCGACTATCGCGAGTTCGGCGCGTGGTTCCGCGTGGCGCTGGAAGAACCATTCGCGCCGGGGAAAACCGTGCGCGGCCAAGTGCTTCATCCCGGATATGAGCACGTCATCTGGGAAGCAGCGATCGAAAAGATGGAACCCGAGCGGCTTTTTTCCTTCACCTGGGCTGCTCCAAAATCTCTCGACAAAGCGGAGTACAACCCCGACTACACCGGAGAACCAAGGACGCTCGTCGAATTCAGGCTGGAGAAGACCGCCGGCGGCACGTTGCTCGTGCTTACCGAATCCGGCTTCGACAAGCTGCCCGACGATCGCCGCGCGAACGCCTTCCGCGGGAACGAAGGCGGCTGGGCCGAACAGATGAAGAACATTGAGAACTATGTCACGCAAAATCCGTGAGCGCGTGGTGTCGCGAGGGCCGGCTCACGCGGTGCTGTTTGCCGCTCTGGGTGATGCCACACGCCTGGTGCTGGTGGCGCAGCTCTCGGCGGGGCAGCCGCGGTCGATTGCCCAGCTCACTGCGGGGTCGCGGCTCACACGCCAGGCTATTACCAAGCATTTGCGGGTGCTCGAGCGGGCCGGCATTGTGCACGCGGTACGCTGCGGCCGCGAAAGCTTGTTCGAGCTCGCACCGCAGCCGATCGAAGAGATGCGTGATTATCTCAACGAAGTCTCGCGCCAGTGGGACGAGGCGCTCGCGCGGCTCAAGGCGTTTGTTGAGGAATAGTCCGCGTGAATTTGTGGCGGAAGCGTGGCGGTATCCCAGGTCTCAAGGTCGAGACCTGGGGCACCTACTGCTTGCGCAGATGCGCGTTGGGTGCGGTCTTACAGTTTCAACTTCCGCATGTATTGGGCGTCCTGCTTGAGTTCCTCCATCGGATCGATGTCGAACTGCTCCTGTTCGACGAAGCAGTACTTCGTGCGTGTAGCGGCGCGGAGGATGGGCGCGTAGTCGATGTTGCCTTTGCCCAGCACCGGCATGTGGATCTTGCCATCGGGCTCGCGGACCATGTCCTTGATGTGCAGCAGAGGGAAACGCTCCGGCGTTTTGCTCAGATAGTCGATAGGGTTATGGCCGGAGGCCCACACCCAGCCGCAATCCATCTCGAAGACGACGAATTTGGGATCGGTCTGCTTCAGGAGCTCGTCGTACACCAGCACTCCGTCGATGGTGGCGAACTCAGGCGTATGGTTGTGGATGGCGAAAGTGATGCTGGCGGACTTTATCTTTTCGCCTATGCGATTGAACTCACCTGCGATCCAGCGCCAGTCGTCCAGGGTCGGCTCGCCCTTCGCCGCAGGGTCGCGATGCATTCCGCCCGACGAGGAGCATACGATGTATTCGAGGCCGAGCGTCCCGGCGTAGTCCAGGATCGAATCCAACTGCGACTCGAGCAGCGCGAGGGTGTAATGCGCGCTGACGCAGCGCAGGCCGGCCGCGTCCATCGCTTTGCGAAAATCGGGCGCAGTGCGGCCAAAGTAACCTGCTGCCTCGACGACTGTGTAACCGGCCGCATGCACCTGGCGCAGCGTGCCGTCAAAATCCTTCGGCAGCAGATTGCGCACGGAGTAAAGTTCAAGGCCCACAGGTAAGCGCAATGTACGGGCTGCTGACCGGCTCGTGCCCGCGCACGCCGTGGCGGCAATGGCTGCTGTAGCTTTCAAGAAATTCCTGCGCGAAGTAAGGTCCATGTGTCTGTCCCCTTTGGGTGGATCGATGCTGGTGATAGCCTGCGCCCATGCGCGCAAAATCCCTCCGCGTCATGAGAGGGATCTTCAGGGCAGATCTTTCAAGCGAGCACCATTCTCGCGCGCGTGGCCCGGACGTGTCCAATGTGCTCGACAAATCCGAGTCAACTGTTCTCGCCGTGTTTGGCGGCGCGGAAGAAGCGCGCGAGCACAGGCCCCTGCACTCCCCCGCCATGGGACAATAAACAAGGTCCATCATGAGCAACCCGGAAATTACGGAATCCCAGCCCGCCACCGCAAGTTCGTCCGAAGCCCCTCGGCAACCTGAACCGAAACCCGACCCGTCGCCCGAGCCTGAGCCCGCTCCCAAGCCAATCGGGGACCCTCCGGCTGAGTTGCCTGCGCCGCCGGTGGAAGAGCCTCCCGCGGAGCCGCAGGAGTCCTTCGCCGATGCCTTGAGCGCCTTTGAGCGCAGCCGTTCTCACAAGGACACATCGGGCAGCAAGCAGCTCGAAGGCACGGTTGTTTCCGTCTCCGCCGATCAGGTTTTCCTTGACGTAGGGTACAAGATGGAAGGCGTTCTGCCCCGTTCGATCTTTGAGAACAATGCGGACGCCGTAAAGCGGGGCGATAAATTTCCGGTTTCGATCAAGGGCCGCAACGAGGAGGGCTACTATCAGCTCTCGCGTTTCCGCGTAGCGCAGCCGCGCGACTGGTCGGCGCTCGAACGCGCGTTTCAGGAGAAGATCGCCGTGGCCGGCACGGTGACAGCGCTAATCAAAGGTGGCGTTTCAGTGGACGTGGGCGTGCGCGCCTTCATGCCCGCATCGCGCAGTGGCGCGCGCGACGCGGCCGAACTGGAAGCGCTGGTGGGGACCGAGATCACCTGCCGCATTACCAAGCTCGACGTCGCCGACGAGAATGTAGTCGTCGATCGCCGGGCGGTGCTCGAAGAACAGGCGCGCGGAGTGCTCGCTGAGCGCCGCGCCGCTCTCAGGGAAGGCGACATGGTGAGCGGCACGGTGCGCTCGCTGATGCCTTACGGCGCGTTTGTCGAGATTGGCACGGGTGAAATTCGCGGGGGCGAGTTTCGCGGGCTCGAGGGCCTGCTGCATGTGAGCGACATCTCCCGCGCGCGCATTGCCAAGCCGGAAGATGTGCTCAGCATCGGCCAGGAGCTGCAGCTCCGCGTGCTGAAGGTCGATCCCGAGACGGGAAAGATTTCGCTGGGCCTCAAGCAGCTCCAGCCGGAGCCATGGGAGACGGCGACCGAACGCTATGCGGTGGGCCAGCGCATCACCGGCGCAGTCACGCGCATCACGGACTTTGGTGCATTTGTCGAGATCGAGCCGGGCCTCGAAGGCCTGATTCATATCTCCGAGATGTCATGGGCGAAGAAGGTCCGCCATCCCTCCGACCTGCTCAAGGCCGGCGATCGCGTGGATGCGGTGATTCTCTCGATCAAGCCGCCCGCGCAAGCCGAGCCGGGACGCATCGCGCTGGGGCTCAAGCAGACGCTTGCCGATCCATGGCTTGAGGCGCAACGCAAGTTTCCCGCCGGGTCGCAAGTGGAAGGGCCGATCACCAAGATCATGAACTTCGGCGCATTCGTCGAAATCGCCGAGGGCGTAGAAGGCCTCGTGCACATCAGCGAGATCGTCGCGGGCCGCCGCCTCAATCATCCGTCGGACGTCCTGCGCGCCGGCCAGCGTGTGCAGGCGCTGGTGCTGGCCATCGACGCGGAGAAGCGCCAGATCAAGCTTTCGATGAAGCAGCTGATTCCGACGAGCATCGACGAATACATCGCCGAGCACAAAGTGGGCGACACGGTCTCGGGACGCGTGCTCGCGCTTTCCTCCGCCAGCCTCACAGTCGAACTCGGCGAGGGGATTCACGCCCAGTGCCGCTTGCCGAAAGATGCATCCAGCGCGCCATTGACGGCGGCGCCAGCCACATCCGCGACACCGCCCGGCGGCGCCCCCGATCTCTCGCAACTCTCTTCCATGCTCAAAGCGCGATGGAAGGGGAGCGCACCCGCTCAATCCGCAAAGCCAAACCCGATTGCCGAAGGCCAGATCCGCAGCTTCAAAATTGTGAAGCTCGATGCGGAGGCGAAGAAGATCGAGGTGGAGTTAGCGTAGGCCCTTTTCTGCGTCCGCCCAATCGATTCGCTCCAAGATTTTTCGCAATCGCGCGCCTTTTTGCGGATTGATCATCTCCACGAATGCCACACGGCCGGTGAGATGCTGCCGGAACTTCGGATGCGTTTCCCGGTTCTGGCTCGCGGCGCCGTGCAGCACGCAATTGGTCAGTGTTGCTTTCAGGCGGTCGAAGTCAGCCCGCACGATGTTCACGTGCTCGTTGGCTACCAGGCCCGACAGATATTGCCGCACGCCCTGGCGCATAATCCGCGTCTTGCGATGGTGCACCTCGAATTCCTCTTCGAGCAGAATCGCCGCGGCGTGCAAGGCAAACCGCTCCACGCTGCGCTCGAAGGCCTCGTCGCCCGAAAATGCAAGGTCATCCGCATAGCGCGTGTACTCTGCGCCGGCCGCACGCGCCAGGCCGGTCAACCGGCAGTCGACTCGATACGCAGACAGGTTTGCGAGCGCCGGAGACGTCGGCGCTCCTTGCGGAAGATGCGGCCACGCATAAAGCTGGCGCGTCTCATGCAGCACGGCTGAGTCGATCGAGACATCCTTCCACACGTCACGCGGAGTCGCATTGGTACACAGTCCGCCCAGCAGGTCCGCAACTCGCTCGGGATAGCCGGCGGTGCGATAGAGTGCTTGGACCCGGCCGCCGTGCAGCGAAGGAAAGAATTCCCGCAGGTCCATGCGCAAAACCACGCGGCGGCCTGCATGAGGAGCGGCAAAGGTTTTGATCGAGCGGCCCTTTACGAATCCATGCGCCGCCGGATGCGTTGGAATCGGCTCGAGAATCTCGGCGAGAATTTTTCGTTGTATCTCTTTGAGCCGCGGCTTAGGTGCTTCAATCAGCCGCACGCTGCCTGTGTCCTTCGTCAACGCGCGATAGCAGTAATGCCGCAACTTTTCGTCTCTGCGCTTCGCAGTCAGCCGTTTCAAATCTGCGAACCATTCGAGCTCGCCGACGGTCAGGCCCAGCCACTCGGCCAGCTCGCCTTCGGACTCCATCTTGCGAACATTCCATCCCACCGCCGCGCGCGCCGGCAGCATCTTTTGCGACGTGAGCCAAGCCTGAATCTGCAGATTCGTGCCGGGCTTGTGCCAGGCGCGCAGGAATCCCGGATCCTCGCGAAGAAACTCCACGACATCGCGACGGCGCGGCCGGCATTGGGTTGTGAATCTCTCCACATACCGATGGGCCAGCGGCCGCAGCCAGCGCCATTCCTTGCCGAGCGTGCGGCTGGCACTCGCGACGAGGCCCGCTACGGTTGCTTCACCCGCCAGCAGCGATTGCGCCAGCGCGCTCAAGAATGCCGGACTGGGTTTGGTGTGCTGCAGCGGAATGCTCCAACGAGTCACGCCTTGCGTGAGTTGTTCTGCGCAGCCGCGCAGGGGCGCTCATGCGATGGATTGGGTGAGTTCTTCACGATTCCCTGGGGTGGCCCCAGAGAGGCCGAAGCCGAACCGCGAGGTCCGGCACGGGCCGGGCTTGGAGCACTCCGCCGCCAGCAGAATCATAGCAGGGGTCAAAATGCCGGCTGGAAGATGCGAACTCCCGCAAGCAGATCGTGCAGGTGCACGAAGGTGAAATTGCGGCCTGCTCTCGAATCACAAGTACGTGTCGTCGATGTAACACCAGCGCCAGTCTTCGCCGCGTTCGGCCGATTGGATGAGCGGATGGCCGGTCTCTTGGAAGTGCGCGCGCGCGTGGCGGTTTTTCGAAGAGTCACAACAGCCAACGTGGCCGCACTCCAGGCACATGCGCAGATGCACCCAGGTATCGCCGCTCTTCAAGCACTCTTCGCAGCCCTTGGTCCGCGGCTTCACCTTCTTTGAGAACTCCGCAACGTGCGTGCACTTCGATGCCATAAAAAGCCTCCTTCAACCTTAAGATTCGGCCCGTTGATCATTCGCTCCAGCTTTTTGCCCGCTCCACGGCTTTCTTCCACAGCGCGCGCCGCTCCTTGCGTTCGTGCGCTTCCATCCGCGGCGCGAAGCGCTCGTCGCCATGCCGTTTCGCGCGCAACGTTTCTGGACTCGGCCAGAATCCGGTAGCCAGCCCGGCAAGATATGCGGCACCCAGCGCGGTGGTCTCCGTAACCTGCGGCCGGACCACGGGAACACCCAGCACATCGGCCTGGAACTGCATCAGCAGATCGTTCACGGCCGCGCCGCCATCGACGCGCAGCGCGCCGAGCGGCGTTCCGGTCTCGCTCTCGACAGCATCCAGCACGTCGGCTACCTGGAAGGCAATCGCTTCCAGCGCAGCACGCGCGATATGGCCGGGCTTGGTCCCGCGGCCCAGGCCGATAATAGTTCCACGCGCATGCGGATCCCAGTGCGGCGCGCCCATACCGACAAAGGCCGGCACAAAGACCACGCCATCGGTATCCGGCACGCTGGCGGCCAGCGCTTCCACGTCGGCGGATGCGCCGATCATCTTCAGGTTGTCGCGCAGCCACTGCACCACCGCGCCGCCAATAAAGATGCTGCCTTCGAGCGCGTACTCCAGGCGCTTGTGGGCGCTGGCCGCAAGCGTGGTGATGAGCCGATGCTTCGAGCGCACAAATTCGGTGCCAATGTTTTGCAAGAGGAAGCAGCCGGTCCCGTAGGTGTTCTTGGCCTCACCCGCCTGCCAGCACAACTGGCCGAAGAGCGCAGCCTGCTGATCGCCCGCGATACCGGCAATGGGGATGCCCGCAAGACCGAGCGAAGTGGTGACTTCGCCTACCCGCTCGCTGGACCAGACGACCTGCGGCAACAGGCTTTCGGGGATGCAGAAGAGATCGAGCAGCTCCTTGTCCCACTCGCCCTTCACGATGTTGAAGAGCAGCGTGCGCGAGGCATTGGTCATGTCGGTCACGTGCTTCTGGCCGCTGGTCAAGTGCCAGATCAGCCAGCTATCCACGGTGCCAAAGGCCAGCTCGCCACGCTCAGCCTGCGCCCGCGCGCCCTCCACGTTGTCGAGAATCCATTTGACCTTGGTGGCCGAAAAATATGGATCGAGCACCAGGCCCGTCTTCGATGAGACGGTTTCTGCCGCTCCGCGTTCTTCAAGCTCTTTGCAGAACGGAGCGGTGCGGCGGTCCTGCCAGACGATGGCCGGATGAATCGGCTTGCCCGTCGCGCGCTCCCACACAATGGCCGTTTCGCGCTGATTGGTGATGCCGATGGCGGCTATGTCGCGCGGCCGCGCCCCGATGGTGCCCAGAGCTTCGACGGCGC
Organism: Occallatibacter sp.; assembly: GCA_036490385.1. Lineage (GTDB taxonomy): Bacteria > Acidobacteriota > Terriglobia > Terriglobales > Acidobacteriaceae > Telmatobacter. The sequence continues at coordinate 67,177 of DASXDX010000012.1, read as the reverse complement.
AGCTCATCTGGCTGGTGAGGATCTCCATGGGATCGTGTTCAACCCAGCCGGCCTCGGGATAGAACTGCTGGAATTCATGCTGCGCCACGGCAGCGATGGTTCCGTCCTCGTCAAACAAGATAGCCCGCGAGCTCGTCGTGCCCTGATCCAGCGCCAGAATGTATGCCATGAATGCCTTCCGCCCTTCGGCAACCAGTCAAACATGGCGGGCAGGGCGCGGGCAAGGAGAGCTCGGCGCGAACGAAGTTCCGATCTACTCTCCCCAGGGATTGAGCACGGTCAGAGGGAGGTCCTGCACATCGCGCGTGTTCCGGGTCACGAAAGTGAGGCCGTTGACGACAGCGGTGGCCGCGAGCAGCGTGTCGATGACTGGACGTGAGCGCTGGGCGGACCAGTCTCCCCACTGCCGCGCCGTCGCTGCATCGATGCCCAAAATCCGGTCGGCGAACCCAACCTCCAACCCCTGCACCCATGCCGCCAGGCTCTTTGCTGCTGCGGGGTCGTCGTGGCGTTTTGCCGCTATCCCTCTGCGTAGCTCCCCAATGGTCAGAACGCTGAGATAAAGCGACGAAGAGTCAACCGCCTCAAGAAAAACCATCACCGCCGTGTCGGCTTTCTTCTTCCGCGTTTCACTTACTACGTTTGTATCGAGCAGATACTCGGCCCTCCCGCTCACAGGCTGATCTCGCGGCCCATATCAACGTCACGCTCGATCTCAAAGCGATCTACCTTAGGGCCGCCGAGCAGATACTCTTTGAGCCCAGGCTTGTGCGCGGCGAGAGCGCGGTAATCCTCGATGGACAGCACGACCGCCCGCTCCTTGCCGTGCCGGGTAATGATCTGCGGACCTTTGCTTTGAGCCTTGTCGATTACCTCGCTCAACCGGGTCTTTGCTTCCTGCACCTGCCAACGGGCCATAGTCCTCCCTCAATCTATTCTGACCAGAATTATAGTTGTTCTGGTCTGATTTGTGAACACTTCGATTCGCCTGTAACCGGGGTAACTGGCAGCCGAGAAACTGATACCAGCAACCGAAATCCGCGAAACATATTTTGCATTCAAGGGCTTACGCCGCGCTTGCAGGGTCACGCTGCGGATTGCCGCAATTTCCCAAAAAGCAGCAAAAGGTTTATGGTTAGGAAATTCCACCTTGAGAACGGTGCATATTGCGCGTCTGGGCCGTGCGCGCCTGATAGGAATGCAATGAAGGTCTTCAGCGCCCCAGCAATCGAGCGATTGCCGTGGCCGGTGCGCGCACTGCTCGGCTGCGCAACGGCCGTCATCGCCGTCCTGCTCACCTACGCAATCGCGCCCTTGCGCTCCTTTCCGCTGCTGCTCGCATTTTCTGCCGTCGTGCTCACCTGCTGGTTCCTCGGCATGTGGGGCGGCGTGCTCTGCGCGCTCTCCGAGGCTGCATTCGTCGATCTCTTCCTCACCAAGGCGCAAATGCGCTTTTCGATTGGCAACGTCGCCGAGTCGGTGCGCCTTTCCGTCTTCCTGACCATTTCAATCCTGCTCGGCTGGACGGTGCGGCGCCTGGCGCGGCAGCGCGCCCTGCTTGCCAATCAGGACTTGCAACAGCGGCTCGCTCTCGTCGATTCAGAACGCCTGCTCGCCGAGCAGCGCGCCCGGGTGAGCGAAGAGCTGCGCGATCGCGATGCCCTGCTGCGGATCGCCCTGCGCGCCAACGGCATGGGCCTGTGGGTGTGGGATTTGAAACGCGGCGTGCTTCACTGGTCTGACGAAATGTTTCGCATGGCTGGCCGCGAACCGGGTTCGATCGAGCCCTCCTTCGATGCCTGGATCAAGATGATTCATCCCGAGGATGCAGCTCGCGTGGCTGAATCGAGGCGGCAGACATGTGAGACCGGCAAAGACTACATGGAACGGTATCGCGTGGTGTGGCCGGACGAAGCCGTGCACTGGCTCGAAGCGCAGGGCGCCTGCCAACTGGATGAGGAAGGCCGCGTGGCGCGGGTGCTGGGCGTCTTGTGGGATGTCACAGACCGCAAGACGGCCGAGGAGGCAATGCTCCGGACGGAGAAGCTTGCCGTCGCCGGGCGGCTCGCGGCATCCGTCGCGCACGAGATCAACAATCCTCTCGAGGCGATGAGCAATCTCCTCTACCTGATCTCGCTGGCCGGCACGCTCGAGACCGCACAGGACCACGCGCGGGTTGCTCTGGACGAGCTGATGCGCGTCTCGATCATTACGCAGCAGACGCTCAAGTTCCATCGCCAGACGGGCGCTCCGCAGCAAGCGATGCTCTCAGAGATTGTCTCCTCGGTTCTTACCCTCTTCCACGGCCGGTTCGAGGCCGCCCGCATTCACGTCGATCTGCAGGTGAAGAGCGAGAAGAGCGTGGAGTGCATGTCCAGCGAGGTGCATCAGATCTTCGCGAACCTGGTCGCGAATGCGATCGACGCTATGCTGCAGGGCGGTCATCTTGTGATTCGGGTGCGTAGCTCGCATGATTGGCGCAATGCCCCGACCCCCGGCGTGCGCGTAACCTTCTGCGACTCGGGAACCGGCATGGCACGCGATGCGATGCGCCACATCTTCGAGCCGTTTTTCACCACGAAGACCGAAACCGGAACCGGGCTGGGCATGTGGGTGGTGGCGCAACTGGTGGAGCGTCATAATGGCCATGTGCGGCCCTGGAGCACCCGGCGCGCAGGACGCAGCGGCACGGCCATCTCCGTCTTTCTACCCTGTGAACGGATTCCGGCAGCCGGAGCCGCCGTACCTTACGGCGCCGCGGCCCTCCGTGCCGAGGGCGTCAGCTTCTTGACCAGGAACTCCTGAAACAGGTTCTGTACGGCGGCCAATGCGAGCTGCACGCCGGCGTTCTCAAACGTCACAGCCGCATTGCCGCGGTCGCTGCTGGGGTAATACAGATTCGAAATGCCGCCCGCCGCCAATCCGCCAAGAATGCCGGAGTAGTTGAACTGCCAGCGCATATTGTCGCCCTTGCAGATAACCGCGCTCGCGATGGCGTGGACTGACCGCGACCGGACGCTCCCCGTGCCCATGTAAAAATAACGCGGATCTTGCTTGAAAAGCGAGGGCAGAATGGCGTCGCCAATCTCAGTGCTTATGAAGGTATCTGCATAGTTGGCGCCGAACCGCTTCGCATACCCCTGCATGCCCTGGCCATAACCGGCAAAGGTGTTGTCAGCCTGTTCGACGCCCGCGGTGGCTCCGGTCAGCAGCCATGTGAATGGGTCGATATTCGATCGCCAGGCCAGGGAGTATTTCTGCCGCGTGGTGAGGGGAACCGAATTTTTGGCGTAGCTGACGTAGAAGTTCGGAACCACGCCCAGCACGTGCTGCTTCTCTTCAATGTGGATCTGTTCCTGGGCGATCTCCTCCTGCTGCTCTGCGGAGACGCGCACTTCGCTGGTTGCCTGCGCCAAGGGAAGAACGATGGCGGGCGCTTCGTAGGTTTCGCCGGGCGGCAGCACGCCGGAAACCGTTTGGGTCACGAACCCGTCCGAGGAGACGGTGAGCGTGAAAGCGCCTGCCGGCACATTGACGAAAGTAAACTCGCCCTCGCCGTTTGTCATCTGAACCCGCGGCGGCTGGTTGCCTGTCAGGGTCATCGCGACGCGCACGCCCTCGTACACTTCGCCATCTTTGCCGGTGACCACACCCTGAAGGATGCCTGTGGACGAAATGCCGGCATCAGGAGCTTGAGGCGCGGCACGGCCCGATTGTGCAAAGGCGCCGGACGCGACGAAGAGGAGAACAGTCAGCCACTCCCAGGGCTTTGGCAGGCACTTCCACAGCCGCCGGCACCCGCCGCCGCTCAGGATTTGGTCGTCGATGGTCAGGCGCGTCCCTCGGTCCCATCGGGATGGAGCGCTTGAGCAAGATTCCTCCGGCAAGCACAAACCGGGCAGGGACCTTCTCAGACGCGGCAAGGATCCGGCGCACACGATCCCTGGGGATTAGACGGAGGTTGGGCCACGGAAGTTCAGGGAACGAGGCAAGTGCGCTCCCTCGCTACTGGATCTCTCCGATATAAACTCCGAACGGCTCTAATTCAATGTGGTCGAGAGAGACGGGATCCGTGCTGCCGGGAGATTTCAGAAGCGTCTTGAGATGCCCGGCTTTGAGGCCGGAGCCGCTCGACTCAAGATTCACCGTCTGTGGGTCGGCGGTAAAGTTCGCGCTCACCACCACCTGCGGCATTCCGGGAGCTTGCCGCAGCCAGCTCAACACTTTGGTGTTTTCCGTGTCGAGCATGATGTTCGCGCCATGCCCGAATGCCGGCACCGTTTTTTTCAGTTGGATCAGACTGCGATACCAGTTGAAGAGCGAGTCCGGAGCATTCTTCTCGTCCGCCACGTTGATGGCCGCGGCACTGGGCGGAACGGGCAGCCACGGTGTTCCGGTAGTAAAGCCTGCGTTCGGCTCAGCGTTCCACTGCATGGGTGTGCGCTCGCCATCGCGGCCTTTCTCCTTGGGCCAGCCGGTGATGCCGATGGGGTCCTTCACGTCCTGCTTGCGCTTGGGCGGCGTGGTCACCATGCCGATCTCGTCGCCGTAATAGAACAGAGCCGCGCCTCGGCTGGCAAACAGAACCGTCGCGATGACCCGCTCGATCTCCTTGTCGTGCACGCCATCGCCGTAGCGCATATCGATCCGCGGATTATCGTGATTATCAAAGAGCAGCAGCGGAATGTTGCCGTTGATCCTGGTCTCGGCGTCGATCAGCTTGGAGCGGAATGCCGTCACGTCCAGCTTATTGATGAAGCCAACCTGCGTATCCATGGGAAGGTGGAATTCAGGCTTTTCCGGCGTGCCGTACATTTTGGCCAGCTCGCCGACGTTGGGCAGATAAGTCTCGCCGATCAGCACGCGTGTACCCGGATACCTGTTGGAATCGAACTTGTCCCCCTCCGCGCGCATCTCTTCCATGACCTCATGCACACCGGGCTGGTTGTTGGTTCGCGAATCATCCAGCTGCGGATCGCCGTAGGCGTTGATGATCGGCTGGCCATTCTTATCCTTCACCACGCCCTCGTCCCGCAATTGCGGGTCCTCAAACAACGTGGTGATGGCGTCAAAGCGGAAGCCGCCTACGCCGCGCTCAAGCCAGAACGCCATGATGTCCTTGAACGCCTGGTGCACCTTGGGGTTGAACCAGTTCAAATCCGGCTGCTGGATATAGAACTTGTGATAGTAATACTGGCGCGTCTTCGGGTCCCACTGCCAGGCGGAGTGACCGAAATACGATTGCCAGTTGTTGGGCGGCTCGCCTGGGCTGGTTGCGGTCTCGCCTTTGCCGTCGCGCCAGACATACCAGTCGCGGTACGGATTATCTCTCGACGAGCGCGATTCGAGGAACCACTTATGCTGATCGGATGTGTGGTTCATCACCATGTCCATAAGGACGCGGATGTGGCGCTTGGCCGCTTCATTAACGAGGCGGTCGAAATCCGCCATCGTGCCGTACTGCGGATCGATGGCCCGATAATCGGAGATGTCGTAGCCGAAGTCCACCTGCGGCGACGGATAAACAGGCGTGAGCCAGATGGCGTCAACGCCCAGCTCTTTCAGATAGTCGAGCCGCTGGGTAATTCCATTCAGATCGCCAATGCCATCGCCGTTCGTATCCTGAAAACTGCGCGGATATATCTCGTAGATCACCGCATTCTTCCACCAGCTCTCTTCGTTCTGCCGGCTTGCGCTCGCGGATTCCACCTTGGATTTGGTGGGCACGCTTTGGCCTCCCGCAGCCAGCCCCGCGAAGACCAGCAGGAGGGCCGCCGCGCCGCTCGCTATTCGTTTTCTATGTTGGCCTGCCCACAGCATCGCTGTCTCCCTTGCTCTCCGCGTGCCTTGCTGGCGATTCGAGCAACCATCCGCTCGGGTGAAAACAATTGAGCGGGTCCAGGCGTTCCGTTCCTCCCTCAATGCTATCGCACGGGCGAGGCGCGACCTGCCCTCCGGCGCCATCGGGATTTTCCCGGGCTGACCATCCGAAGGTGATTAGCCGCAAGGGCCAAGGCGCATGGCGTACAGGGAAGCGGCACGAGGGTCGCCCGCTCTAGAAGCCGTCTCATAAATGCTCTGCACCGCGAAAAGCGTCCCTCAGGGGCTAAAGCCCAGTGATTTTTTGCGGCGTTTGCGGCACGACTAAAGTCGTGCCCTTTCACAAAGCTATTTATGAGACCGGTTCTAATCTCCGAACTGGAGCGCAATGCCGCCCGTGATGGCGCGCGGCGGCATATTCACGCCGCTGATCTCCTGATAGCCGGTGTTGCTGAGGTTGGTGAGCCGAAGATAAGGACGTATCCTGCCCGCATCGTGCATGGCAGTCACATTCCACACCGGGTAGACCGTCTGCTGATAGCGTTGCGCAAGCTCCACTGCATTGGTGATGGTGAAACTGTGTGCCAGCGCGGCGGTCCACATCGCATGAATATTCTGGACCGGATAATTGAAGACGTACTCGGATTGAAGACCGTGCAATGCGCTCTGCGCACCGTGCAGGCCGGTCCACGCAATGCGCACGCTTTGCGACTTTGCGGGAATCCAGGTGAATGTCGACTCGACCCCTGTGAAATGAAGGCCATTGAGATTGTCGGCGCACCAGACATTCGCCACCTGGGCGTTATCGATCTCGCAGGATGCGGGGAGGTATGGATTGGGCACCGTCGCCGAGCGCACGTAGTCAATCGTGTCGTGCTGCTGGGAGTAGAAGCCGGCGACGGAAAGTGTAACGCGCGCTGAAGGCGCCCAGTCCGCGCCCGCATCGCCGGACCAGGCCGACTCGGGCTTGAGATGCGGGTTGCCGAGCGTCGTGGGATCGGCGTAGTAGAGGTCGGTGTAAGTGGGAATGCGGAAGCCGTAGCCGCCGCTTGCGCGCAGCTTCAATTTTTGCGCGACGCGGAAACTGCCGGCCAGTTGCGGCGAAAACACCGCCTGCGCGCCGCCCGAGAAGATCTCTTCGCGCGCGCCCGCAGAAAGATTCCAGCGCTTCTTCGGCGGGTTCACGTCGATGTCCATGTAGCCGGCGCCGCGATTGCGTGCATGGATGCCGAGAGCAAACGAGGTAACGCCTCCGGAAAAGTTATCGCTGTGAATACTGTCGCCATCGGCCTCGACACCCGCCAGCAGCAGGGAACTCGCGGGCAAATTGATGGTGCGCCGCAGCGACGCCTGCCACGATCCATCAATGTGATTGTTTTCATAGAGCGCCGGGTCGTCACGGAAGAGCACGAAATCGTCGGTGTGGCGGCGATAGCCGAAGGCGGCGACGGTGTGGCTGCCCAGCTCCTGGCGCGCCGAGGCGAACCAGCCCTTGGTCCGCTCCCACGATGGATAATCGCCATAAAAGTTGTTCGCGCCGAAGGCACGGTCACTTGAGGCAAATAGCAGATCGGTGATGCCGAGCCGCGAAGCGTTCCAGCTCTCGGCCGATGCATCTTCATTGCGGTAATCGCGATCGGGCATGAACCCCGTGGAGAAATTACGTTCGGCGGTCGCACGGCCGCTCCACTTGCCGTGAGTCGCCGCGGCCATCATCGTCTCTTCATTCGACTCGAAACTGCCTTCGCCGGCGCGCAGATAGAGCGAGTCGTGATCCGGCGCGGCGGTGAGAAAATCGACCACGCCGCTCAGTGCGTCCACACCGTGCAGCGTGGAACCGGCGCCTTGCAGAACCTGAATCGAGTTCATCGCTTCGAGCGGAACGGGAAGATCGAGATTGTGGTGCGAGGTCTGCGCATCGTTGATGCGGAGGCCGTTGAGCAGCACCAGCGTCTGCTCAAAGCTGCCGCCGCGCAGGACGATGTCGGCTTGGCCGCCGCCGGCTCCGCGCTCCTCGAGAAAAATCGAAGAATCCTGGCGCAGGAAATCCTGCGGCGATTCAGCGGCCAGCGACTTTCCCTGGAGCGGGAGAATCTCAACCGAACGCGGCGACTCAGCCAGCGGCACCGGCGTAGCCGTGCCCAGCACGATCATCGTTTCAGACGGGCCGGCAACGGAGGGGGCAGGAGCAGGCGGGTTCTGGCCAGACGCCGCTGGCGCTGCAAGTATCAGCAGAAGGCACGCGTGCCGGAGGGAAATTCGCGAAGACATAGGACCACTCGCATCTATTCTGACGGTATGTGGAAAGCTGTTCAATAATGATTTTGTATGATCCCGAATAATTGACTGATAAACTAATTTCCAAGTCTATGCGGATCAACGCTTTCTTGCACGAGAGCCCCATGTTTGCCGTCAGCCGGGCGGCGCGCCGGTTCGACGCGCTGGCCTCGCGCGCGCTTGCGGAGGATAAGCTGAGCTTTCTCGAAGGGCTGACGCTGGCGGCGCTGTTCTTCGAGGCGCCGAAGCTGGTGAAACCCTCGCAACTGGCGGAGACCTTCGGCACGACACGCGGCAATGTAAGCCACTGCATCTCGTCGCTCGAAGCAAAAGGACATCTGCAGAGGAAGATCGATCCGGAAGACGCGCGGGCCTATCAACTCTCGCTCAAGCCGCAGGGGAAGCGGTGCGCGGTGCGCGTAATTGCCGCACTCGATCGATTGCAAAAGGAGTTTGAGCGTGAGATTGGGAAGGCCGAGTTGAGCGAGATGCTGAAGTCGATCAGGAAGCTGGAGGCGCGGGCGGCGGTCAAGTAAGCTTCTCTGGTTTCCCAGGTCTCAAAATCGAGACCTGAGGCACCCAGCACCCAGGGTTTGTGCGAGAGCTTGGGGAAACTACAGAATGTAGCGGCTGAGGTCCTGGTCCTTCACGATCGACGCGACCATCGCGCTTACATAGGCAGCGTCGATGAGGAAGTGTTTTTCCGGGCCGGATGCAGTCATGCGCTCGGTATATGGCAGCGGCGTTGTGGATTCACTCCTGATGGCTTCTGAAAGCGCGGCGGCGGCTTCGTCGTTCGGCGCGCGGCGGGCCACATCGGGGGCCAGGAAGCTTACGTCTTCGAGCACGCGCTCCATGATGGTGTGCAAGCGGCGCGCGCCGATATTCTCCGTCGACTCGTTCACCTTGAAAGCAAACTCGGCCATCTCGCGCAAGGCTTCAGGCGCGAACTCGAGGCGTACGCCTTCGGTTTCGAGCAGTGCAGCATATTGCTTGGTAAGCGAGGACTTGGGCTCGGTGAGGATGCGCAGGAAGTCCTCCACCGTAAGCGACTGCAGTTCGACGCGGATGGGAAAGCGGCCCTGCAGTTCGGGGATCAGGTCGCTCGGCTTCGAGACGTGGAAGGCGCCGGCGGCGATGAAGAGAATGTGATCGGTGCGCACCATGCCGTAGCGCGTATTCACGGTGGTTCCTTCAACGATGGGCAAAATGTCGCGCTGCACGCCTTCACGCGAGACGTCGGGCCCGTGACCGCCTTCGCGGCCGGCGATCTTATCGATCTCGTCAAGGAAGACGATGCCGTTCGATTCGACACGTTCGACCGCGGCGCGATTCACTGAATCCATGTCGATGAGGCGGCTTTCTTCTTCCTGCACCAGGTAGTCGAAGGCGTCGCCGACCTTCATCTTGCGCTTCTTGGAGCCGCCGCCGAAGATGTTCGGCAGCATGTCCTTGAGATTCATCTCCATGTCTTCGAGGTTCTGGTTGGAGATGATGCCGAACTGCGGCGTGGAGCGCTCGCGCACATCGAGCTCGACCATGCGTTCGTCGAGCTTGCCCTCGCGGAACTGCTGGCGGAGCTTCTCGCGGGAACGCTGGTGGCTCTCGGCGCCGGGCAGCGACATTTGACTTTCCTGGCCGTGCGGCGCAGCCGGCGGAGGGGGCAGCAGCACATCGAGCAGGCGCTCTTCCGCGTTCATCTCGGCGCGGTCTTCCACCTCTTCGAGCCGCTCTTCGCGCACCATGTCGATGGCAATCTCCACCAGGTCGCGGACGATCGATTCGACATCGCGGCCCACGTACCCAACCTCGGTGAACTTCGAAGCTTCCACCTTGAGGAAGGGCGAGTTGGTGAGCTTGGCCAGCCGCCGCGCAATCTCGGTTTTGCCTACGCCGGTGGGGCCGATCATGATGATGTTCTTGGGCATGATCTCGTCGGCAAGGTCGGGCGGCAGCTTCTGGCGCCGCTGGCGGTTCCTCAGCGCGATGGCCACGGCGCGCTTGGCTGCGCGCTGGCCGACGACGTGCTTGTCGAGCTCGGCGACGATCTCGCGCGGCGTCAGCTCGTCGAGCGCGAGATCTTGTTCTTCGGCGGATGCGGGAAGGTAAATAGCCATGTGCGATACTCAGCGGTCACGCCGCTAGTTCTTCAATTCCTCAACGATGATGCGGTCATTGGTATAGATGCAGATTTCGCCGGCGATCTTCATAGCCTTCTCGGCAATCTCGCGGGCGCCCATATTTGTATTCTCCATCAGGGCGCGGGCCGCGGCAGTGGCATAGCTGCCTCCGGAGCCGATGGCCGCCAGCGGCTCATCGGGATCGATCACATCGCCCGAGCCGGAGATCAGAAACGTCTGGCCTTTGTCGGCGACCAGCAGCAGGGCCTCCAGGTTGCGCAGCATCTTGTCGGTGCGCCAATCCTTGGCCAGTTCGACGGCCGCGCGATTGAGGTTGCCGGCGTACTGCTCGAGCTTGGTCTCAAAACGCGCAAAGAGATTGAAGGCGTCGGCGGTAGAGCCGGCGAACCCAGCCAGAATCTTGTCCTGATAGAGCCGGCGGATCTTGCGCGCCGAGTGCTTCAGCACGTGATCGCCCAGCGTGACCTGGCCGTCGGCGGCCATCACCACATCGCCGTCGCGCCGCACGCAAATCACCGTTGTGGAGCGGATGCGGCCTCGTTCGTTCGCGGCAATTCTTTCCTCCGAAGCCAAGAAAAACCTCCACAGTTCATGCGTCTTAGCGGCAAAAATGCCCCGGGACGCAACCTTGAGTATAGGGCATTCACCCACGGCAGCGTGGGAGCCGAGCGCCCCCGGCGCGGAGGTCGACCCCACGCGAAACAGCTATAGCTGCCCGTACCATGCGGGCCGCTGCAACTGGATTCCACCTGCTGTATTCTCTAAGTGAGACCAGAGGGGTGGGTTCCCCCAAATGACCCTCCTGAACAAAACTGCGTGGGAGATCGCCGCTGGAGTCACCGCCGTGGCCGCGGTGGCGGGAGTCACCGCATGGATGGCGCTGCGCAAGCGCCCCACTCCCGAAGAACTCGAACTCGCCCGGCGGCAGTTACTGGTGCAATCGGGACGGCTGGTGGACGGAATGCTTCTAGATGTTTGCGAGGTCAAGGCTGAAGACGGCCACGCGCTGAACATGCTGATATTCAGCTACCGGATCGGCGGCGTGGACTACGAGTGCTCCCAGGACATCACCTTGCTGAACGGCGTGGTGGATCCGGCGCAGGTGCGAGCCGGTTTTCCCTGCACGGTGCGCTACCAGCCAGGCAACCCGCAAAACAGCATCGTCATAGCCGAGGGCTGGAGCGGCCTGCGCAAGGGGCTGCCGCGGCTGCCGGCCTATAACGATCCCGGCTCAGTGGATCTGGGGCAGGCGCGGCCCGGCAGAAGCTGATATTTGCTTTCTGCACCGATCTTGTTTTAATTCAAGCGAATACACTTGTGCAGATGCGGCGACGTTCCGGGGGCAGAAGCCACGAACCGGAAACCGGCGGGACTGTGGCCATTGGCATCCGATACCCATCCCCGGTATACTTGTTGAATGCATGTCCATGCCGCGCCCTCAGGTCCGGGCGCCAAGCGGACCACGACCGTGCTGCGCATCTCGCTGGCCGCTACCCTTGCCTACGTTGTCGTCACGTTTATTGCCGGGCTGCGCGCTCACTCGCTGGCGCTGCTCTCGGAAGCGGGCCACAACATCTCCGATTTTCTGGCGCTGCTGCTCAGCTTTGTCGCCGTGTATTTTCAATCGCGTCCCGCCAACGACTCGAAGACCTTCGGCTATCAGCGTGCCGGCGTTCTCGCGGCGTTTATCAATGCCGCTACGCTGATCCTCATCTCGCTGTGGATCGGCGTTGAGGCCATCCACCGGCTCTCGAGCCCGGTGGCTGTGCAGCCGCAGCTGGTGATGATAGTGGCGGCGGCCGGGGTGGTGATGAACGGCGTAATCGCCGCGCTGCTGTGGGGCGTGGCGCGCGATGTGAACCTGCGTTCGGCCTTCCTGCACATGGCCGGCGACACGCTTTCCACGGCGGCGGTGATCGCCGGCGGCGCGGGCATTCTGCTCACCGGCCGCAACTGGATCGATCCCGTTCTTTCACTCGTGATCGCGGCTCTCATTCTCTGGTCGAGCATCGGGATCGTCCGCGAGACGCTGAACATTCTGCTTGAAGGCACGCCGCGCGACTGCTCCATCGGCGAGATTCGCACCGGGATGGAGGCGGTCGGCGGAGTCGTGAATGTCCACGACCTGCACATCTGGAGCCTCGGCTCGCAGTCGCGCGCGCTGGCCTGCCACGTGATCATTGCCGATATTCCGCCCTCGGCGAGCGCGTGCATTCTGGCGGAACTGAACCATCTGCTCCGCAGCCACTTCAGGATCAGCCACGCCACCATCCAGTTCGAGCACATCGGCTGCGGCGCGCTGGAGGGCTGCGTAGCGCCTCCCGAAGAGATGGCGCGCAGCGACGAGCACCACCACGGCCACATGCATTAGGCTCAGTTGGAAGAGGTTAACGGATTGATTCGTCGCCGCGCTGCTCGAACTGCCATCTTCCTGGTCTGGTTTCCCGGGGCGTTCGGTTTGGCTCTGCCGGTGCGCGGGCAGAGCCCGGCCGCGGCTCTGGCATCCGCACCCCAAGCAGTCTCTGGTGAAGACGCATTCTCCGGTGAATACGCCAATCCCGCCGAGCCGGACATGCGCTACGACGTTTACGTGCAGGACGGCCGGCTCACGCTCGAATCGAACCGTTTCGTTCCCACCGCGCTGAATCCGCTCTCTTCGAGCGTCTTCGAAATCGCCGGCACGCATATATCGCTCCAGTTTGCGCTCGACGACGCCGGCCGCGGCAGCGGGATGGTCTTCCTGAGCGATCCCACCGTCTTCTACCAGCGCAGTGGTGACGCCGTGCGCCGCGTCTTCCACGACTATCAGCGCTCGGAGGTGATGATCCGAATGCGCGACGGCGTCAAGCTCCATGCCGTGATCCTCAAACCCTCGGACATCACCACGCCGCTGCCGTTTCTGATGCAGCGTACGCCCTATGGTGTGAACGACACCAATCGGGCCTCCTTCTTCGCGCAGCGGCCGGAGTTGGCGCGCGCCGGCTACATCTATGTGTGCGAAGACATCCGCGGACGCTTCGAAAGCCAGGGCAAGTTTGTGATGATGCGGCCGCTCGCCGATCATCACAACCGCAAGGCTGTGGACGAAAGCACGGACACGTATGACACGGTGGCCTGGCTGCTGCAGCATGTTTCTGGGAACAACGGCCGCGTGGGCGTGGTGGGAACCAGCTATCCGGGCTTCCTGGCGATGATGGCCGCGATCGATCCGCATCCGGCTGTAAAGGCCGTCTCACCGCAGGCGCCGATGATCGACGTATGGATGGGCGACGACTTCTTTCACAACGGAGCCTTCCGGCAGAGCTATGCCTATGACTACGCGCTGATGATGGAGTCGAGCAAGGAAAACTCCGAAGTCAGCTATGGCATCGACCACTTCAAGCAGCCGGTCGACGGATATACCTACTTCCTCCAGCGCGGCTCATTTGGCGAGGATGTGAAGCAATCAGGCTCGCCGGTCCTGCCCACCTGGAAGCTTTTCCTGAATCATCCCGCGTATGACTCCACCTGGAGTTCGCGGGCGGTAGAGCAGTGGCTGAACTCGGTCACGGTGCCGACGCTCACCGTGGGCGGCTACTACGACCAGGAAGATATGTGGGGACCCCAGCAGGTCTACGCCCGGCTTGAACCGCACGATACGAAGCATGAGAATTTCCTGGTCCTCGGGCCGTGGCGGCACGGGTACTGGAGTTCGTCATCGCAGCGGCTCGGCAATCTGGAGTACGGTGAGCCGATCGGCACGGAATTCCGGTCACGGATCGAGGCAAGGTTTTTCGCGCACTATTTGAAGGATGAGCCGGGCACAGACCCCTCGGGCTTCGACCTCGAAGACACGGCCAGTTTTCAAACCGGCTCGAATACGTGGAAGTACTATCCGCATTTTCCGCCGCCGGAATCTCGGCCCACAAGCCTCTACCTGGGCGGCAGCGGGTTGTTGAGCTGGAGCGCATCCACAACCGATGCGCGCACCAGCTACAGGAGCGATCCCGCCAGTCCGGTTCCTTATCGTCACCTGCCTATACAGCCGACGTACGGCCCGGATTCGCAATGGTACAACTGGCTGACCGAGGATCAGCGGTTTGTCTCGGGCCGCCCCGATGTCGCCGTCTGGAAGCTGCCCGTTCTCGATCACAATTTGACGCTCACCGGCGAAGTGGTTGCGGACATCTTTGCCTCCATGAGCCGGACTGTAGGGAGCGGAACCGGGGGCGGCGGCGCCGACGGCGACCTGGTAGTCAAGCTCATCGATGAGTATCCAGACGACGATCCCGACCCCAAGATGCGCGGTTATCAGCTCCTCACCAACGCTGAGATCTTTCGCGGACGGTATCTCGATAGCTTCGCCACGCCCCAGGCGATTTCGTCGGGCGCGGTCCGCGAGTACAAGTTCAACCTGCATGACGTCGATCACGTCTTCAAGGCCGGCCACGCCGTGATAGTGGAGATTCAGAGCACATGGTTCCCGCTCTACGATCGCAACCCGCAGATGTTTGTTGCGAATATTATGAAGGCCAAACCGGAGAACTATCAGCCGGAGACCATCACAATCTACTCGGGAGCAGATCACGAATCCCACCTGCAAGTGCCGCTGATGCCTTATTGACGAACTCACCCTGGTCAGTTCGCCCGCAACGCCACCATGGGATTGGTATGCGCCGCGCGGCGGGCTGGCAGATAGCCGGAGACCAGAGCCACAGCGAGCAGAGCGACCGCCATGCCAAAGTAGGTCGCCCAATCCCAGGGCGACGTGGCGAAGAGCAGTGAAGCAATCAGCCTGGCCACGGTGAGCGAAGCCACAGCACCCAGCACGATGCCCGTGAGCGCAAGCCGCAGCGTTCCGGCCAGCACCTGCCGCTGCACGCGGGCCATAGTCGCGCCCAGCGCCATACGGATGCCGATCTCCTGCGTCTGCCGCGTCACGGAGTACGAGATCACGCCGTAGATGCCAAGGGCGGCGAGAAGCAGACCCAGCGCGGCGAAAGCAGCTACGAGGAACATGAAGAAGCGGCGCGGCGAGTTGGCGTGGTCCACGAAGCTTTGAATCGGGCGGAGCTCCGATGCAGCCTGGCTGGGATTGAGGGTGCGGAGGGCTTGCAGCACGGCATTGGCGCCCGTCGAGGCAGGCAACGTGGAGCGAAGGACGAGTTCAGCGCCGACGGGGGTGGCCTGCGTTTGCGGATAGTAGATCTGCCATCCGGCCTCGCCCTCCGTAGTTTCCTCGTGCACGTTGGCGGCGACACCGATGACGTACAGGTCCTGTCCATTGCTGGTGATGGTGTGGCCGGCAGCGTCTTCATTCGGCCAGTGCGCGAAGGCGGCCATATATTGCGCATAAGCCTGGCTGATGATGACGACCCTTTGGCTCTTGGGGCCGTCGTCCCAGGTGAAATCGCGCCCGCGCAGCCGCGTGCCCATAGCGTGCAGATAGCCCGGCGTGACGACATAGACGAGCGGCCCGGCAGGCAGCGCATCCGGCTGCGCCAGGCCCTTGGGCCAGGGCGTGCCCCAGGCGCGGTTCTGCCCTAGAGGCAGATAGTCGGAGATTCCTGCCGCTTCCACGCCAGGAAGCTGAGAAACGCGCGCGATGACCTGCTGGAAGAACGCGGTGCGTTGGCGCGTGACGGCCTGATAGGCTTGTGGCGTGTTGGGATTGCCGTCAATCGGGAAGGTCGGCACGTCGACCCGCATGGCGTAGCCGCGCTCGGGCTGGAAGCCGAGATCGATATCGAGCACCCTGAGAAAACTACGCAGCAGAAGGCCCGCCCCCACCAGCAACACGCACGCCAGCGCGACTTCTGTAACCACCAGCACGGAGCGGACGCGCTCATGTCTGCGGCTCTGGCCCGTACCGGCGCCGGAATCCTTGAGCGATTCCGGCAGACTGCCCGCGGAGATGCGCAAGCCGGGAAAGATTCCGAAGAGAAATGCCGTGCCGACGGCGATGAGAAGCGTCCATCCCAGCGCGGCGCCATCGATGCGCAGGTCGCCGAGGAGCGGAAGCGCGATGGCTCCCTGGTGAGCAAGCCAGAAGACGAGCGTGTATGCCAGGCCGAGGCCGAGAACCGCGCCAGCGCCGGAGAGGATGAGGCTTTCCGTGAGCAACTGGCCTACGATGCGGCTGCGGCTGGCGCCCAACGCGGCGCGCATGGCGAATTCCTTGGAGCGCGCGGTGGCACGCGCCAGCAGCAGGTTGGAGAGATTGACGCAGGCGATGAGCAGGATGAGCCCAACGGCGGACCAAAGCACGATGAGCGAGCGCCGCAACCGTCCGCTGACATAATCCTTGAGCGCAACCGGGACGATGCCATCCTTTACATAGCTGCCGCAGGACTGCGGATACCGGTTGCTCCAGCAGAGATGCGGCGCCGCGGCTTTGGCGTCGCCGCGCGCCTGCGCCAGCGTGACGCCGGGCTTCATGCGCCCGATGAACGTGATGATGTTGCCCCAGCCGCGGGGAGGGCCGTAGAGGTCGAGCGGCGTGATGGCATCGATCTTGACGCCGGGCGCAAAGACCGCGCCGAAGTCGAAGGAGGGGGGTAGGACGCCGATCACGGTGGTTTGCCGGCCATTGATGTCGAAGGTCTTGCCGACGATCTGCGGATCGGCGTGGAACTGACGCCGCCACCACGGATTGCTCAGCACGATCACGGGCGGGGCGCCGTCAAGCGCATCGGCGGGCCTGAAGAGGCGGCCCATGGCCGGTTGCACGCCGAGCAGATTGAAGAAGTTCGCGATTACGTCGACGCCGGTGGCGGGAATGGGCGCGCCGCCCAGGCTCAGGCTGAGATTGCCGGAGCTCGAAAAGGCGAAATAGCCCGACACATCCTGATAGGAGTGAGAGTACATGCGGAACTCGTCATAAGCGTCAGTGGAGTACGTGGCACAGGAAAGCCCGCACTTCTGTGGCGGAGGGGCGATCCAGACAAGCTCCTGCGCATCCGGAAACGGCAGCGGCCGCAGCATCAGAGTGTTGACCACGCTGAAGACAGCTACATTGGCGCCGATGCCCAGGGCGAGGATGAGAATGACGACAGCGGTGAAGCCGGGATCGCGGCCCAGCGTGCGGAAGGTGTACTTCAGGTCCTGCAGAAGAATGTCGAGCCGCATAAGTCCACGCGCCTCCCTATGTTTGTCTTTGGCCTGCTCCAGGCCGCCCATGCTTGCGAGCGCAATCCGCCGCGCCTCGTGCAATGGCAGGCCGCGCTCAAGATTCTCTTCAATCGCAAATTCGACGTGGGCCGCGAGCTCGTCTTCGAGGTCCCGATCGAGCCGGCGCTTGGTAAAGAACGCGCAGACACGGCGACCTGGACGCCAATTCATGCGGGCTCTCCATTTTCGTCAGCCAACTCGCCGTCGCCTGGCTCCATCCGCAGCACGCGGTCCATCACGCCGCTGAGCCGCTCCCAATAGCGCGCATCTTCGGCAAGCTGGCGTCGGCCGGCGGGCGTGAGCGCGTAGAACTTCGCTTTGCGGTTATTGCCGGAGACGCCCCAGCTCGACGCGATCCATCCGCGCTGCTCCAGCCGCACGAGGGAGGCGTAGATCGTCCCCTGGTTCAGCAGCACCTGGTCGCCGCTGACCTGCTCAATGCGCCGGGCGATGCCGTAGCCGTGCAGCGAGCCCATCGCGGCCAGCGTCTTCAGCACCATCAGGTCCAGCGTGCCTTGCAAAAGATCCAACTTGGAGGGTTTCATTCCTGATACCTGTGGCCGTGCCACATGAGCGTAGCACGGGTCCTGTGGCATCGCCACAGGAAAATTTTAGGAGCAGTGTGGGCGCCCATCCAATGGGCACAAGCAATCTCATTGACACAGTTTACGTGCGCACGTATTATGTGGACTATGAATCTTACTCTCTCCATTGACGAAGAGATCGTCAAACGCGCCCGTGAGAAGCTCCGCACGACGGGAAAAAGCATCAATCAGGAGATTCGGGAGCACTTGCAGCATTTGGCGGGGGACGACGATCTGGAACTCGCGATTGCGTTTCTCGAGAAGACCTCTGGATTAGGACGGGCGGAGGCGGGCTGGAAGTGGAACCGGGATGAGATTTATGAGGACAGGCTCCAGTGGCCTCGGAAATGAGCCCAAAGGGGCGGAGTTCACGCGCGTTCCTCGATACCAATATTCTCGTCTATTCCGATGATCCTCGAAATGCGGCCAAGCAGGTGAAGGCGCTCGACCTGATAAAAGATCACCTCCGCTTGCGGACGGGCGTTGTGTCGCTGCAGGTGCTTCAGGAATATTTCGTTTCGGCCACAGGAAAACTCAAGCTGGGTTCGGATTTGGCCAAGCAAAGAGTTGAGGTCTTCGCCCTGTTCCACGTAGCCGAGCCCGCTGTCGGCGATATTCTCGCCGCCATCGATTTACATCGGCTCCACGGCTTCTCGCTTTGGGATGCTCTCGTTCTTCAGTGTGCGAAGCAATCGGGCTGCAAGGTGCTTCTTACCGAAGACATGCAACACGGCCGGGTCATCGATGGGGTCAGAATCGTGAATCCATTTATCGTGAATCCATTTATCTAGCCCACCTTATCCAGCTCGCCGCGGTTCGCGATAGAATAGAGGTGCAGTGATTCTTCATCAGCCCATCCCGGCCCTCCTCTAGCGGCGCCCGCCGCCTACAGTCCCTTCCTGCCTCTTTCGCAATTCTCAAATCCAAAACTTTTACTCCCACACCGTCGGAGGGGACATGCTGGATCGCCTGGAACAGATGGATCAGCGCTACAACGAGCTGCAGGCGCAGTTCGCGCTGCCTGAGGTCATCAACGACCACGAAAAATATCAGAAGACCGCCAAGGCGCTGCGGGAGATCGAAGAGCCGGTGGAGAAGTATCGCGAGCTGAAGCAGGTGCAGCAGGGCCTGGCCGAAGCGCGCGCCATGCTCGCCGAAAGCGATCCCGAGTTCCGCGAGCTGGCCGAGGTGGAGATTGCCGCGCTCGAACCGCGCGAGACCACGCTCGAAGAAGAGCTGAAGCTGCTGCTGCTGCCCAGGGATCCGAACGACGAGAAGAACGTGATTCTCGAGATCCGCGCCGGCACGGGCGGCGACGAGGCTTCTTTGTTTGCCGCCGAAATCTTCCGCATGTATACGCGCTTCGCCGAACAGCACCGCTGGAAGGTGGAAGTGATGTCGCTTTCCGAGTCCGGCGTGGGCGGCTACAAGGAAGTGATCGCCATCATCGAAGGCAAACGCGTCTACTCGCAGCTCAAGTGGGAGAGCGGCGTGCACCGCGTGCAGCGTGTGCCGGCCACGGAGACGCAAGGGCGCGTGCACACTTCGGCTGTTACGGTGGCGGTGTTGCCTGAGGCCGAGGAAGTGGACATCAAAATCGAGGCCAAAGATCTCCGCATCGATACGTTCTGCTCCTCGGGACCGGGCGGCCAATCTGTGAATACCACCTACTCCGCCGTGCGCATCACCCACCTGCCCACCAATACAGTCGTGAGCTGCCAGGACGAAAAGTCGCAGATCAAGAACCGCGAGAAGGGCATGCGCGTATTGCGCTCCCGATTGTATGAGATGGAGATGGAGAAGCAGAACGCGGAGCTGGCGGCGGCGCGCAAATCGCAGGTGGGCTCGGGTGATCGCAGCGAGAAGATCCGCACCTACAACTTCCCGCAGAACCGGCTCACCGACCACCGCATCGGCCTCACGCTGCACCAGCTCGACCTGATCATGGAGGGCCGGCTGCAGCCCGTGGTCGACGCGCTCATTGCGCACTACCAGGCGGAGCAGCTGAACGGTGGCAGCCAGGCGGCGTGAAGCCCGCCATGCGTTCGCTTTCCGAGTGCGTTGGGCAGGCAGCAAGCCGCTTGTCGGTTGGACCGCACCCGGACCGCGCGCGGCCCGATGCCGAGACACTGCTCTTCACCACTCTCGGCAAGAACAGGGCATGGCTGCTTGCCCATCTCGATGACGAGCTTCCGGAGCCCGCGGTGAGCCGCTACGCGGAGTGGATCGAGCGGCGTTCTTTCGGCGAACCCATTCAATACATCACCGGAGAAGCTGAGTTCTACGGGCTGCCTTTTCACGTGACACGCGATGTGCTGATTCCGCGGCCGGAGACGGAGCACGCGGTCGAGAAGGGGTTGGAACTGGCTGCGCAGTTTGCCGCGCCGCGCATCGTGGATGTGGGCACTGGGTCCGGAGCGATTGCGGTCGCACTTGCGCACAATCTGCCAGGGGCTATGGTCACGGCGACCGATCTCTCAGACGCTGCACTCAATGTGGCGCGGGAAAATGCAGGCCGCAACCGCGTCGCCGGGCAGATCTGTTTTCTCTGCGGTGATCTGCTTGCGCCGGTCTCGGGAGAGCGGTTCGATGTGATCGTTTCGAACCCTCCCTACGTGCCCGCCGGCGATCGCGCGGCACTCGCCGTGGAGGTGCGGGACTACGAGCCGGCGCAGGCGCTCTTTGCGGGCGAGGACGGGCTCGCAATCTATCGGCGCCTGATTCCCGCCGCGTTCGCCGCTTTGGTTCCGGGCGGCTCTCTTGTGCTGGAGATCGGCTTCGGCCAGCAGGCAAGCGTTCGCGCGCTGCTCGCAGACTCCGGGTTTGGGGAGATTGGATTTACCGCCGATCTCCAAGGCATTCCCCGGATTGCCTGCGCGCGGCTGAATCCCAGGGAAACGTAAGTGAATCCAAAGGAAAACGTGCCTGCTCGTGGGTTTTCCCGGCGGTCTGCCACATAAAAGCAATCTCCACTCTCATCGAAAGGAATCGTTCTCTATACCCTCCTCGAAAGGCTACGCCACTCCTGACGCGCAATCGCCGCTTGGTCCCTTCACCTTCAGCCGCCGCGAGACCGGCGCCACGGAAATCGCCGTCGAAATCCTCTACTGCGGCGTCTGCCACTCCGATCTGCACATGGCGCGCAATGAGTGGGGCATGTCGATCTATCCCATGGTGCCGGGCCACGAGATTGTCGGCCGCGTGACGGCGGTTGGCGGCGCCGTGAAGAAATTCAAGGCTGGTCAGATTGCGGCGATCGGCGTGATCGTCGACTCCTGCCGGCATTGCGCGCCCTGCCAGCGCGGCGAAGAGCATTTCTGCGATGAGGGCGCCACGCTTACCTACGCGGCCAAGGACCGCGTGGATGGCTCCATCACCATGGGCGGCTACTCGAACAACTATGTGGTCGACGAGCGTTTTGCGCACACTGTGCCCGACGGCCTGGATCTGGCCGCCGTAGCGCCGCTGCTCTGCGCCGGCATTACCACCTACTCGCCGCTCCGCCATTGGAAGGTGGGACCGGGCAAGAAGGTGGGCATCATCGGCCTGGGCGGCTTGGGCCACATGGCGCTCAAGTTTGCAGACTCTTTCGGCGCACACGTGGTGCAGTTCACCACTTCGCTCAAGAAAAAAGATGACGCGGTAAGGCTGGGCGCCGATGAAGTGGTGCTCTCAACGGATGCGAACGGGATGAAGGCGCAGACGAAGTCCTTCGACTTCATTCTCGACACCGTATCCGCTCCGCACGCGCTGGACGATTATCTGCCCCTGCTCAAGCAGGACGGCACTCTGTGCCTCGTCGGCCTGCCCTCTGAGCCGCCCACCTTCGCGCCCTTCAACCTCATCGATGGCCGCCGCTCCTTATCCGGCTCCATGATCGGCGGCATGCCCGAGACGCAGGAGATGCTCGACTATTGCGGCCGGCACAACATCACCGCCGACGTCGAAGTAATACCCATCCAGAAGGTCAACGAAGCCTTCGAGCGGCTGCTGAAGCAGGATGTGAAATATCGCTTCGTGATCGATATGAGCTCACTGCAAGAATAGGGCAGTGCTGCGGCGAACGGATTAGACGGTCATGACGCACGGCCCGTCTGGTTCAGCTGTTTGTAGAAGCCGAGATCTCGGCCGGTCAGGCTCTTCGCAATGTAAAGAATCTGGCCGTAGTGCAGGCCGAAGTGCTCCATCACCTGGTAAACCGCCTCGAGTCCGCGCACCGATTCGTAGCCTTGGATCTCGTACGAAGCCAGCAACTCCTCGACGGTCAACCGCGCCAGCACCGCCGAGGCCTGCTCGATCGTGGCTCCGAGCTTCTCGATCAACGCGGAGGCGGGCAATCCATCCCGCTCATTGAATTCCTGCGGCCGGTTGCGCGCGTCTTCGCGGCGATTGAAGGATGCAACCAGCCATTGGCCCATATTGCCGTTGAGGTGCAGAATCAGGTTGCCGATGCTGTTGCTGAAGTCGTTCGGGCGCCACCATACCTGCTCTTTTGTGAGCGGTGCGACGGTTTCCTTGAGGCGCGGCCAGTACTGGCCCAGCAGCTTGCTGCGCGAGAAGTTGAGAAACAGTGTGGCGAGTTGTGCGTCCGTTTCCGTCATGGGCAGGTCACTCCGTTCGCAGACTGCACGGTCCGGCCAGGCGCGCCTAGATCAGCTCGAAGCCGGCGAACCAGTAGCCGATTTCGAAAGCCGCAGTCTCTTCGGCATCAGAGCCGTGAATCGCATTCTCCTGAATCGAGGCGGCAAATTTTTTCCGGATGGTGCCCTCTTCGGCATTGGCGGGGTTGGTGGCGCCCATGAGCTTGCGCAGATCGGCGATCGCGTTGTCCTTTTCCAAAACCAAAAGAACCAGCGCCCCCGAAGACATGAACGTGCACAGATCGCCAAAGAATGGCCTCGCCTTGTGGACATAGTAAAAACCCTCGGCCTCGGGCTTCGAGATCGATTGCTTTTTGATGGCGATAATGCGGAAGCCGGCCTTATTGATCTCGGCAAGAATGGCGCCGATGTGGCCGTTGCGAACGGCATCCGGCTTGATGATGCTGAAGGTGCGTTGCGGCACGTGCGTTGACTCCTCCGAAAAAGACTCGCTTCCATCCATTGTACTGGCCGGGCAGCGGGCTCACGCGCGACTCGGGTAAACAACGGCAGAGGCTACGCAACTGCCCCAGCCGGAGGACGAGACCGTTCTGCCGCAAGGTTCCAAAAGTGTCGTGTCTTTATGCTTTGTTGACGGTCTAATGCGGTATATTCTTCTGCAGGCGGTTCTGGAACAACGGTTCGAACGTGTCAGCTCGGGGCCCATTGACGAAGATAGACCGTGTGCCTGAAACCAGCGTCATGCGGATGAAGACGCAGGCGGGCATCCGGGGCTCCTCGTGGCGGGGGTGGATAAAGCCCAACCCTCTAGGGCTCATCGGGTTAGCCTTCGCCATCGCGTTCTGGGGCTTCGGCTACCGGCTCTCCACATACGAACTTCATCCCAGCTCAACGAGTCCCACAGCGGGCGCCAAGCTGTGCCTTGAGCCGCGCCACAGTTCTCTCTGTGCGGACCCCCAGCTTAGAGCCAGTGCCCACATCCTTCCCGTCTCGCCGGCGGCGGTTTCCGCATTCGTTTCGTCATTGGCAGGCTGCGAAAGCGCTCTCGTCGGCGCCCCTGCGCACGACGCGCCCAGGCCTGCTTCATTCCAGTTCCTAATTCCCTTCCGCTCACCCCCTCCACAGCGCTTCTCTCTGGCATAGTCGGCACTGCGGCCTCGCGCCTGCTGGCGCTTTCGCCGCGTGCTCCGCAAATGCAGAACCCCCAAGAAGCCGCTTCATGTGGAGGAGCACATTATGTATTCCCTCGAACCTGTTTCGGGAGACACGCTCGACATTTTTGTGGAAGCCGCCAAACAGCAGCGCGCTCAACTGCTGTGGCTGGCGCAGCGCGTCACCCCTCATCGCGAGGAAGCCGAAGACATTGTGCAGGAGGCCCTCATGAAGGCCTTCCGCAATCTGGAGCAGTTCCGCGGCGAGGCGCAGATGAGCACGTGGCTGCGCGCAATAGTCCAGAACACAGCACGCGACTGGTTGCGCAACCGGAAAGGGCGCGTCTACCTGTCCCTGGAGCAGACACATCCCGCCGAGGGCGGATCGCTCCTCTTCGATTTTCCTCACCCGGCCGAGAACCCTGAAGAACGCTGCGCACGGGAGGAAGTGGAATGGCTCCTTCGCAGCGAGATTGACAAGATGAGCTCTGTTTCCCGGCGCGCGATCCAACTTTGCGTGCTCGAGGAACTCTCGCACCACGCCGCAGCCAGCGCGCTCAACATTAATGTGATCACCGTGAAATCGAGGGTCTATAGCGGAAAACAGAGACTGAAGCGGGCGGTGTGCACGCACATGGCGAGGAGGCAGGGCTGATCGCGCGGGGCCCCAAGCGCAACCGGGATCCCCGGAGTCACGCCAAAATCTCTCAACCGAAATCTGTCAGTTGGTATAGACGCGCACGTAATCCACGAGCATCTGGGCGGGAAACGGAGTACTGGCACTTGGAGATCCCGGCCACGAGCCGCCCACTGCCAGGTTGAGAAGGATGAAGTTGGACTCACCCGAATCGAAGGGCCAGAGAGCGCCGCTCAATCCGCCAAGGCTCGAAGTGCTGTAGGTGACGTAGGGCTGGCCCGGGTTGTCGACGTAGTAGGCCACCGATCCCTTCGTCCAGATCATGCCGTAGGTATGCCATCCGGCAGCCGTCTGGCCGGCGGGAAAATCGTATTGCGTTCCAAGATTCCCGCCGGTGAATCCCGTCCCGTGAATCGATCCCTCGTTCCAATCGGGCGTACCCGCGGCGTTCACCCGTTCCAGCACGTCCATCTCGCCGCAAGCCGGCCAGTTCACGGTGACGATGTTGTTGCCCATCAGCCATGCAGCCGGCCAGAAGCCCTGCGCCTCCGGCGCCTGCGCGCGAAACTCGATGCGCCCATACTGGAAGCTGAACAGCCCTTCCGTCTTGAGCCGCGCCGAGGTGTAGACTCCCGAGGACGGTTGCCCGGCCACGATGTGCAGATAGCCATCCATTCCCACGTAGACATTCGGGGTCGCGGTGCTGCATGGAGACACCGATGAATTCCATCCGCAATAATCTTCCAGTTCGTTGTTGCCCCAGCCGCCTGCGCCGGTGTCATAGGTCCACACCGCGGGATTGGGCTGGGCGTTCGCGCCGGTCGAGTTGTTGAACTCGTCGCTCCACACCAGCGTTCCTGAGGGAACGTTGGGCGTAAAACTTTGGCTCGTCACCTTGCTGCTCGTATCCCCGGCCGCGGTCGCCATTGCCTCGATCGTCAGGTTCGAGGCGACCAGGAAAGGCGCCTCGTAGATTTGCGATGAGCTGGTCGGAGTTGTCCCATCTACCGTGTAGTAGATCGTTGCGCCGGAGGTGGCAGAAGCCAAAGCCGCTACAACGGCGCCGTTCTGCGCCGCGGCCGTGGAGATCGTGGGCGCGGCCGTCTGCTGGCTGGGCGGCGAAACCGGCACGGAGCCTCCACCGCTGCCGCATCCACCCAGCAGCAGAAAGCCCGTAGCCATTCCGCAGCGCAGCCGGAATTCGAACAAGACCCGCATGCAAACGATTTTCTACCTGGGATCCCGATGAAGCAAGCGGAAATCAGTTCCGTGCCGCGCCCGCAACCGCGCACGCGTGCACGGGTTCGGTTACGCGCGTCCAGGTCTGCGATGCCCCGAAGAGCGGAATGCCGACATAGCCCCGCAACTCGAGCTTGGAGCCTTCAGCGGTCCTCTCAACGGTCATCGCACCGTGATACGTCTTGCCCGATTTCGGGTCGTACAAGGTTCCGCCCGCCGCATGATCGGGGTCGCGCAACGTGAAGCCGCTGCCGATCTCAAGTTCGCAGAGCGCGCGGCTCCGCTGGCCGGGCTCAGGATTGTGCACATCGGTGGTCGACGGCGCATGGGGACTGAGAGAGACGAGCCATAAGCAGACATGCGGTCCGCACGGGGCAATGCGGATGATGGAGCCGGTCGGATCTCTCCAGTCGCCTTCTACCCCCGAAGACTGCGCGGCTGCCGTGCACCGCGCGAGCGACAGAAGAGCGAGGAGCCAAACCGCATTCCATTTCATGCTATGCCCTATGAAGAGCCCGATCCGGCGCGCGATTTGCTCTTCGCCTGGCGCGAACGGCACAGTTGTTCCCAATCCTTCTCCGTCTGATCGGCATAAAGAGAGCCAAACTTCCCCAGGGCTTCCGCGAATCCATCGCCCGAGCCGAGGTAACCGGCAATCACCAGCGGATCGCCGGAGCGGGCGTGGCCGCGGGCCAGCAGCTCGCCGCAGACCTCTGCATACGCCTCAAGCCCGCCGCGGGCGAGATCCTCAATTTCGATGGAGCCCTTGTGATCATTGAGCTGGCGCACCAGGAATGAGCGCGTGCCGATGTGCGTCCAGCCCAGGAACGGGTCCGTCTGCAGTTGCATCGCGCGCTGCCCGTCGGCAACCCGCTGGCCGTTATGGTGCGGAGGCTGCGCATCCGGCAGATACGGTGCGTAGGCCGAGGCCGTCTCCTCTTTCATCTGCAGAAAGAGCGGGTCGCGCGCCCCGTTGCCTTCGAGATAAATGCAGTAATCACGCAGCCCCACCGAGCCGGTGCCCACCACCTTGAAGGCGACATCGAGCGCGCGATAGAAGGAGAGCAGATGCTGCCGCTGCGGTTCGAGCATGGCGCGATACGGCGCAAGCGACGCCAGCACAGCCGCCGACTGCGCGGCACTCAACCGCGTGAGCATGGGCCTGGATTCCCGAATATGGCGCGGCGCGGAGGCATCCGATGATACGGGTTCGGTAAGCTGCTCGAGCGTGTGCTGCGGCGTGGCGCGCTCTGCTTTGCTTAACGCGGCATGGACGGGCTTGGCCAATCCCAGCCGATGCACCTGGAACCGGCTCACTTCGAGATGCGGCATGCGGGCGAAGTCGCGCATCTGCATGGAATAGCGCTCCATGCACGCCTCCACGGCGCGGCACGCGGAGCCCTCCTTATGTCCGGCAGCGCGGCCGGCCAGCACCAGCGAGGCGGCCATGCGTTTGAGGTCCCACTCGAAGGGACCGCGAATGGTCTCATCGAAATCATTGATGTCGAAGACCAGCCGGCCGTCGGGCGCGGCGAATGCGCCCAGGTTACGCACATGCGCGTCGCCGCAGATCTGGCTCGCAATGCCGGTATTCGGAACCACACCAAGGTCCGCGGCCATCACCGGCGCCGCGCCGCGAAAGTAACCGAACGGCGACTCCGCCATCAGTTCGTACTTCAGCTTGACCAGCGACGGAACCCGGCCGTGCATGGAGCGATCGAGCAGCTCGAGCGCTGAAGCCGGCCGCGTCTTCGGGCGCAGTTCATGGTGCTGCTGGCGGCCGATCTGCTTACGCCGCGTCTGCCCGAACTTGCGCCGTTCCTGTGGGCTCGTCCACTGCATTGATCGGTTCTCTCCTTCGATCACTTTCATCTGCCGCGGCGCCGGGCTCCTCGTTCGAGGAAAAGCTCGCTCAGGTGCGGCGGATTCAGAGTACAGTATTCCGAGACTCACGGGCAGATTGCGGACTTCTTTGCGGACCCTTCGTCCTTTGGGGAAATCGCGTGATTTACACTTTTCCTTGAATGCCCCCGCTTCTTTCACCGCGGCCAGCCGGGCCGCACCTCGCCTCAGGAGGAAATTCTTTGACGCGTGCAGCCGCTCTCATGCTCCCCGGCGCCTTGGCCCTGGTCCTTGCCGGTTCGCCGCTCGCCGCGCAGGCACCGTCACGGCCGCTCACGGTAGAGGCGATCTACGGGCACGGCTCTCTGCTGGGCAATCCGCCTGATGAACTGACGTGGTCGCCGGACGCCAAACATCTCACCTACCTCGACGGCGGCGAGCTGGTGGACCTGGACCCCGGCACGGGAAAACCGCATGTGCTTGTGAGCCGCGCCAAGATGGCCCTTCTGATGACCACCGGAGGATCAGAGCGCGATCGCGATCATCGCAGCCGCTATAACATGGCCAGCTACATCTGGGCGCCGGACTCAGCGCACATGCTCTTCGACTCCGATGGGCACCTGTGGCTCTACGACCTGCGCAATGGCGTAGGCGTGCAGATGGGTTCCTCCGGTGCGGCCTCGGGCGATGACCCAAAGTTCTCACCCGATGGCTCCTCCATCTCCTTCATTCGTGATCATGGCCTCGCTGTGATCCACCTGCACGAGCCGGGCACTCCCACAGCAATGATTGCGCCCGCGCCCAGCCCGTCCACGCTCTGCGGCCAGGTGGACTGGGTCTACCAGGAAGAGTTGGATGTGCGCAGCAACTACTTCTGGTCGCCGGACTCGAAGAATCTGGCCTTTCTCCAGATGAACGAGAATCAGGTCCCGCTGTATCCGCTGGTCGATTGGATTCCCGTCCACGCAACCGTCGAGGCGCAACACTATCCCCAGCCGGGCGACGCCAATCCCGATGTGCGGGTGGGCGTCATCAGCGCCAGGGGCGGCCGGGTGTCGTGGATCAGGCTGCCGCTTGAGCCGGGGCAGGATTACGTTCCCCGCTTCGGCTGGGCCGACGACAAAACGGTATGGATCGAGACCGTGACCCGCGATCATAAACGGCGCGACCTCTTCTTCGCCGATCCCGGCACCGGGGACGCGCGCCTCGCGCTGGAGATCAAAGACGACAAGTTTCTGGATGAAAACTACGATGTCTCCGTTGGCAACGGCGCCGTCGTGCTGACCAACTGGACCGACGGACACAATCATCTTTATCTCTACAGCTATGACGAGCGCCATCCTCTTGCCGAGTCCGCGAAGCTGGAAAAGCAGCTCACCAGCGGCGACTTCGAGGTGAGCGACGTGTACCGCGCCGACTTCGAAAAGAAGTTCGTCGATTACGCCTCGAACGAAGGCAATGTGCTGGAACAGCAGTTGTGGCAGGTGGGCTTTGACGGGACCAAGCGCCAGTTGACCTCCGGCGCGGGATTCCATGACGGCAACTTCGCGCCTGCCGGCAGCGCGTTTGTCGACAAGCGCTCGGCGCGCCTCGATCCTCCCGCGCTGCGGCTTTGCCCGTCTGCGGATCAATGCAACACCTTCTGGCAAACACGCGCGCTGGAGCCCTATGGTTTGCGCGCGCCTGAGCAGCTTGAGGTGAAGGCGCACGATGGCACCACGCTCTATGCCACGCTGCTGTTGCCCGCCAACGCAGCGGATTCAGGCACAGCCGATGCCGCCAGCGTGCCGCTGATCGTGAATCCCTACGGCGGTCCCGGACCGCAGACCGTGGCCAACCGCTGGAGCGAGACGCTGCTGTTCGATGAGCTGCTGGCCGAGCACGGGTTCGCCGTCTTGCACGCGGATAACCGCGGCACCGGCATGCGCGGCCGCGCCTTTACCCAGGCGGCTTACCATGACTTTGGCCCGGTGCAGCTCGAAGATCAGTTGACCGTCGTCGACGCCGCGCTCGCCAAGTATCCGCAGTTGGATCCCAAGCGGATGGGCTGGTGGGGATGGAGCTGGGGCGGCAGTTTTACGCTCTATGCGATGACGCACTCAGATCGATTCCGCGCCGGGGTTTCCGTAGCGCCGGTCACGGATTGGCGCAACTACGATTCGATCTATACCGAGCGCTATATGGGGCTGCCTGCGCAGAATGTCGACGGCTATCGCGATGACTCGGTGGTCAACTCCGCCGCCAATCTAAAGGGGAAGATCCTCATCGCGCACGGCACCGGCGACGACAACGTGCACATCGAGAACACGGTTCAATTCGTGCAGCAGTTGATTGAGGCAGGCATTCCCTACGACCTGCAGATCTACCCGCGCAAGACCCACTCGATCAGCGGACCGGACGTCCGGACACACTTATACAACCGGATCCTTGCGCAGTTTGAACAATATTTAAAGCCGCCGATCAAGTAGCTCCGCAAGCGGTGTAGCGTACAGGGGTCAGACTTCGCGCCGATTGAACAGGTCGTCCTTTTCCCGGCAGCCGCAGTTGGAGCACCCGAGACAGCAGGCAAGAAGCACGGCCACGCCCACCGTGATGAGGACGGCGAGCACGTTCCCGTTGACTCCCAGCCAATGCATAAGACTACTCATATTTGTACCGATCCAAGGGAAAACGATAATCCATCATAACTGGCACCCCCGGATCCTCCTCACCTGTTTCCTTTGACGTTGATTACTATCGGCAGGTTTGTCCCCCTACTTCCAGATCGTTTTTTGCTGTCAAATGGGGAACAAAAGGAGAACGCCGGGATTCCTTCCGCAACGCACCCCTACCGTGAATCTCATACTGCTTCAACGCGCGTTCTTATAGATCATTTCGAGCAGCTCATCGTACATGGCTTGTTTTTCCTCTTCGGAGCCGGTGCGAATGGCATGGGTAGCGCAGTGCGCCAGATGATTGCGCATCAGGGAACGGGCGACGGCCCGCAACGCCTCTTGCGCGGAAGAGACCTGCATGAGAATGTCGGCGCAGTAGCGGTCTTCTTCCACCATGCGCTGGATGCCGCGCACCTGGCCTTCGATACGGCTGAGCCGGCGCAGGTTGGAAGTTTTGATCTCCGGATCGACGCCCAATGCCTTGCGTCCTGCAACCGGTACTTCGCATCCGCAAAGCGCCTCGTTTTTCCTGGTGGCCATGGATCTCCTTACGCAATCTTCAGCCGGCTCAGGCGCAGGCTGTTGGTGACGACGCTGAATGAACTGAACGCCATGGCCGCGCTGGCCAGCACCGGGCTGAGCAGCAGCCCGCACACGGGAAAGAGAATTCCGGCGGCGATGGGAATGCCGATGACGTTGTAGGCGAAGGCCCAGAAGAGATTCTGGCGCATCACGCGCATCGCGCCGCGGGAGAGAGCGATGGCGGCGGCAACGCCGTTGAGATCGCTGCGCATCAGCGTCACGTCGCCGGCTTCGAGCGCCACATCTGAGCCCGTTGCCATGGTGATGCCCACGTCCGCCTGCGCCAGCGCGGGCGCGTCGTTCACGCCATCGCCCACCATGGCTACGACGTGTTGCTTGGCCTGCAACCGGCGGATGGCATCGACCTTGCCTTGCGGCAGCACGCCCGCGATCACTTCATCGATGCCCACCTGGGTTGCGATGGCGCGCGCGGTCTGCTCGTTATCCCCGGTGAGCATCACAACGCGCAGCTTCTCGCCATGCAGCCGCCGAATTGCTTCGACGGACGAAGGCTTTACCTGATCGGCGACGATGAGGATGCCGGCAAGAGCGCCGTCCACGGCGATCCAGAGCGGGGTTCCACCTTGCAGCGCCGCGCGGTCCGCTGCCCGCCGCAGCGCTTCATCTGAGACGCCGGAGTCGCGCAGGAAATCCGGATTACCGATCAGGAGCGCATGGCCTTCGATGTTTCCCATCACGCCGCGGCCCGGATGCGACTCGAATCCGTTCGCTCGCGGCCATGCCGAGCCATTCTGCTGTGCGCGGCGCACTACGGCCTCGCCCAGCGGATGCTCGCTGGCGCGTTCGAGCGCGGCAGCCAGGCGAAGAATCTCATCCTCGGTGAAGCTGCCCTGCGGCGCAAGAAATACTTCCGTGACCTCGGGCCGCCCTGCCGTGATCGTCCCCGTCTTATCGAGCACGACCGTATCGATTTTCTCCAACCGCTGCAGCGCTTCGCCGCCTTTGATGAGCAAGCCGAAGGCCGCACCGCGCCCAGTAGCCACCATGACAGCTGTGGGCACGGCCAGCCCCATGGCGCAGGGACACGCGATCACCAGCACCGTGATGGCCGCCGCAAAGGCCTGCATCGCTCCGGCACCGGGAGCGAAGAGGCGCCATGCCGCAAATGTGACGATCGCGCAAGCAAGAACTGCGGGCACAAAGATCGCGCTCACGCGATCGGCGAGCTTCTGCACCGGAGCGCGCGAACCTTGCGCGTCGCGCAGCAGCCGCACGATCTGCGCGAGTGTGCCTTCGGAGCCCACCATCGTTGCGCGAACCTCAAGCGAGCCGCGCTGGTTGAGCGTGCCCCCGATCACGCGATCCTGCGCCTGCTTCTCCACCGGCAAAGATTCACCGGTGAGCATCGATTCATCCACGCTGCTCTTGCCGGAAAGGACGATGCCGTCGGTAGGAATGCGCTCGCCGGGGCGGATCAGGACGACGTCGCCGTGCTGAATCTCAGCCAGCGGCAGGTCGCGTTCCGCGCCGTCGCGCAGAACGCGCGCCGTCTTTGGCTGCAGTTGCACCAGCTTGCGCAGCGCGCGGGCGGTGCGGCCTTTGGCGCGGCTCTCGAGCGTGTTGCCCGCCAGCACGAGGCCGATGATCAGGATGCCGGCCTCGTAGTAAACGTCGGGCGCGATGCCATGGGCCAGGAAAAAGCCGGGCGCGACGGTGCTGGCTGCGGAGTAAAGAAATGCCGCTCCGGTGCCCAGCGCAACCAGCGTGTTCATGTCCGCCGTCTTATGCAGCAGCGCCGACCAGGCCTTTGCATAGAAGCGCCGCCCCGCCCACCCGGCGATGAAGGCCGAGAGCGCCAAGAGGAACCAGCGCAGGGTGTTCGCGTCGATCCGGTACATCCACGGCAGAGTGGCGCGCAGCGCGGGATCGAGCACGCGTGCGGACCAGCGCATGAACGGGTCATTGACATGCCCCAGAATACGGCCCGTATTTCCCGGGTGGACCATGCTCATCAGCGGCATCGAGACGATCATGGCGACGAAGCCGGCGAGAACGCTGACCCACGCCTTCAAGCGTAGCTGGCGATACTCGCGCAGTTGCGCTTCGTCGTTTCTCTCCTGCGCTTCAAAAGCTGTTTCAGCGGCAACCGGCATTTCCGCACCGTAGCCGGTGCTGCGAATCTTTTCAACCAGACCGGCTGTGGAGTTCGCGCGCGGGTCGAAGGTAACGGTCGCGTTGTGCAGCATGAGATTGACGGTCGCGTCGCGCACGCCTGCCTCGGCCTGGAGCGTTCGCTGGACAAACGACTGGCAGGCCGCGCAGGTCATACCGGTAACGGGGATACTGACCCGTTCCAGAACGGCAGATTCAGCAGCGGCTGGGCTCACGGTAACATTGGAGGAGGAGGGGTTCGTCATGCGCACTCCGTTCTCAGCGCTCGACATGAGCGGTGAAGCCGATACGATCCACCGCGGCTGCGACCTGCTCCGGTGAAACGCGCGTGGGGTCGGTTGCGACCGTAGCCGAACCAACTTCGACTGAGTCGACCCGGACTCCGTCCACCGCGCTCAGAGCGTTGGTGACCCTGCGGACGCAACCATCGCAGTGCATCCCCTCAATCGACATTTGAATGATCTTTTCCATGATTCCGAGACTTCCTGCATCAGTATAGATGCCCCTACCCCCCATAGGTATGCAACGGTTCAAGCAAAAAACCTCATTGAGCGGCTGCATAAATGGCATTTTGAAAGGGCACGGCTTCAGCCATGCCGGAAATGGCCTTAAAACAAAGGGCTTTAGCCTCTGAGGGATGGGCTCGCTTGCCGGAACAGCATCTATGCAGCCAGCTCTGGTCCCTTTCGAACGAGAGGCATTGCATGGGCGGCAGCGCCGGTGCGCGAGCGAGCTGCGACATCATCTCTTAACGGCGCCGATCTACTGCGGAGCACCCGACGCAACGACGGGAAGGCTGATGAAGCTGGCGTCGTCCGGCGTATGCCACACACGCTGCGCCGCTTTGCGGTAGTCGGCCGGCTTGGCATCGAAGATGTTCGGGACAAAGGTCTGCGGATTGCGGTCGTAGAGCGGAAACAGGGTTGACTGCACCTGCACCATGATGCGGTGGCCGGGCTCGAAGACGTGGTTCACCATGGGCAGGCCGAACTGATAGAGCAGGGGCTTGTCCGCCGCAATCGCTTCGGCGTGCTCGAAGCTGGTGCGGTAGCGGCCGCGGAAGATGTCAGTGGCAATAGGCAGCTCGTAGCCGCCCATCGGCTCGTTGTAAGGATACGTACCCGGATAGACGTCGATCAGCTTCACGACCCAATCGCTGTCCGTTCCGCTGGTCGAGGCATAAAGATGCACCTCCGGCCGTCCGGCGAGATGCATCGGCACGGTGAGTGGAGCAGTCTCGAAGGTCAGCACGTCGGGGCGTCCATCGACGAAGCGCTGATCGTGCACCAGCCAGGTGCGCCATGCATCCTCGTCGGTCGCGACAAACGGCCGCGGCGTAAAGGGAACGGGGTTGGCCGGATCGGAAACATACTCGGTGTACTTTTCGCCTCCGGCTTCGGGCGCGTCGAAGGATAGCTTGCCGTCCCCTTGCAGATAGAGCGGCTTCGGCTTATCCGGGCAACCCGAGTCGCAGCTCTGCGGCCAGCTCTTAAAGCGATCCCAATGATTTTCACCGGTGTTGTAAACCAGCACCGGCGGAGTATCGGCCTTAGGCGCGCCGTCGACCAGATATTGCGTGAAAAACGGCAGCAGAACATCGCGGCGGTACTGGAGGGTCGTGTCGCCCTTCCACTTCAGCGGACCGAGATTCCAACCCAGGCGGTTGATCTGGCTGTGGAACCAGGGCCCCATGACCAGGAAGTTCATGTCGTTGTTCGTGTCCTTCGGCTCGACCGCCGCATAGGAGTGATTCCCCCCCCACATATCCTCCTGGTCCCACAAGCCCTGTTCCCAGAGGACGGGCACCTTGAGCGGGACCTTGGCAATAAGTTTGTCCAGCGCCTGATCCTGCCAGAACTCGTCATAGGCGGGATGCTCTTCGACCTTGCGCCAGAAGGGAAGTTGCTCGAGCCCGCCATAGCGCGCAAAGTCGCCGGCCGAGCCTTGCTCGAGAAAGTTCGTGTAATCGTCATAATTCAGCCGCGGTATAGGGTCGCCGCTGCCGCGGGCGGTGGTCTGCTCAGTGAAGTAGTCAAGGTTGATCTCGCGGAAGGCGCCGTAGTGGAACCAGTCATCGCCCATCCAGCCATCGATCATGGGGCTCTCCGGCGCCGCCACCTTCAGCGCGGGATGCGGATCGAGCAAGGCCATCACCACGGTAAATCCCTCGTACGACGAGCCGATCATGCCCACTTTGCCGTTGCACTCCGGGACATTCTTCACCAGCCAGTCGATGGTGTCCCATGCGTCTGTGGTGTCGTTGGGGCCGTGTGGATTGAGAGGGCCGGCGGGCGGCGGCGTCATCACATACTCGCCTTCCGAGCCGTATTTTCCGCGCACATCCTGAAAGACGCGAATGAATCTGGCTTTGATCCACACGTCATCGCCAACCGTTACCTGGTCCAGCAGATTCGGCGACTCCTTGACGTGCATGCGCGAGGCGGCATCGTAAGGGGTCCGGGTCAACACGATGGGCGCGTGCGTTACGCCGTTCGGGATGGCGATCACGGTATAGAGCTTTACGCCGTCGCGCATCGGAATCATGACCACGCGCTTCACGAAATCGTAGTCGGTTCGCGGAGGCGTGAAGCGGGCTGGAATATCGGGAGTCATCGCGGGCGTGGGCGCCTGCGCCGGTAGGACGGGAACGATTGTGAAGACCACGGCGACGGCAAGCAAGGCAACAACGAAGCGGCGGAATGGGGCCATCTGATTGTCCTTCCGAAATAAAGTCCGGGACGGCTGGGGATGAGCCGGCGCGAGCAGGGCCGCGCCGCGGGTGATGATTGCACCGCAGAATATCATCTCCCACGATCCTCGGCCCGATGCGCGATCAATCGCCCGGCGCCTCGGGAAGGTCCTTCTTTGGTTCAGGAGAAGCCTATGAGTTTCCCTAGTGACGCTGCAATTGCAAGTGGACCTAGAATACCCCTAGATCGAATACCCGTAGATCGGGGAGGCCGATCATCTCGGTTTGAGGGAGCCAGCGTGATCGGCGATCCTGAGAAGATACGACGAGTTTTGGCCACTTCCCGCAAACGCCTGGTGCTGAGTTCCGCTGTCGTCCGCGAGTTGCAGGATGCCCTTCTTAGTACGCATCTCGCCATTCAAGAGAGCCGGGATTTGATCGCGCGCAGCGATCAGCTTATCCGGGTCCTTGGCCGCGCGTACCAGGACAAGATTTAGCTGGCGGTGCTGCGGCCGCGCAGTGTCTTCCCAGACCTTTCAAGCTCGCCGATTTGGGACAAAGCAACCACGGGTGGGCCGGTCGCTTGGCGGTTGCGGTTGCACAACCCCGCCCCTGGGCGGTATTGTGCCCTTGAGGTCGGTTCCCCACAATGCGCCCTTCGGAGCTTCCTGAACAGGACCCGACGGCCGAAGAAACACGCATTCCGGCCCGTCTGGTCCAAACCACAATTGATCACCTCTTCGAGTTATCTCCTGATGCCATCCTGGTCACGGATGTCGACGGCGTGATACGCGGCGCGAACCCCCGCGCCGAAGAGCTATTCGGCTATACGACCCAGGAGATGATCGGCCGTTCCGTGGAAGTGCTGGTGCCCGCGCGGTTCCGCGACCGTCATCCCAGCCACCGCGAAAACTACAGCGCTCATCCGCGTACGCGGCAGATGGGCGCGGCGCTGAACCTGTTCGGCCGGCGCAAAGACGGCTCGGAATTTCCTGTGGACATTATGCTCAAGCCGGTCGAGACCGCAGCCGGCTCCGCGGTGATCAGCTTCATCCGCGATGCCACGGAACAGCGGGCCGCGCACGAGGCTTTGCGCGCCAACGATCTCCAGCTGCGATCGATTCTAGAGAGCATTGATGAGTTCGCCATCTATCTGCTTGATCCTGAAGGCCACGTCCTCACCTGGAATTTTGGCGCGGAGCGCATCAAGGGCTACAAGGCCGAGGAAGTCCTGGGCCTGCACTTTTCAAGGTTTTTCATTCAGGAAGACGTGGAGCGCGGCCGTCCCGCCGAACTGTTGCGCCAGGCTGCCAGGCGCGGCCGGGTGGAAGAAGAAGCCTGGCGTGTGCGCAAAGACGGCTCTCGCTTCTGGGCCAATTGCGTGCTGACCGCCATCCGGGATTCCACCGGCGCTGTCACCGGATTCGCCAAGGTAACCCGTGATGAGACAGACCGCAAGCAGGCGCAGGAATCAGTGATCGCAGAGCTCAGCAGCCTTTTGCTGGCCAACGTCGATATCCGCAAATTGCTGGGCGCTTTCTCCGCCAGCATGCGCAAGATGATCCACCACGATGCGGCCACCCTGGGTCTATATGACGAAGCTACCGGGAAGCTGCGGGTCCAGTTCCTTTCCGCGGACGGCGAGCCTTCGGGCGAAACGTTCGTCGATCCCGATGCTTCGCCGGCGGGGCAAGCCTTCCGCACCCGGCGGCCGGTGATCCTGAACCGGATCGACCGATGGCCCTTTGCGCCTGAGTCCATCCATCATCTCACCGCCGCGGGCATGCGGTCGGCGATGTGGGTTCCTCTCATTCACCGGGAACGAACGCTGGGCGCACTGGCCGTGGCCAGCAGAACGGAGAGTGCCTTCGGGGAACAGGACGCCGAGAAGCTCTCCCAGGTGGCTAGCCAGATGGCGATGGCCGTCAACAATGTGTTGGCCTTCCAGCAGATTGCCAAGCTCCGCGACCGGCTGGACCAGGAGAGGCAATATCTCGAAGAGGAGATCAATCTCGAGAACCGGTTCGAGGATATTGTGGGGGAAAGCTCGGGCCTGCGCACGGTGTTGCGGCAGATCGAGACGGTCGCCCCGACCGATGCCACGGTATTGATTCAGGGCGAGACCGGGACCGGCAAAGAGCTGCTGGCACGCGCCATCCACCGGCTCAGCCCGCGCTGTGAGCGCACCTTTATCAAGCTGAACTGCGCCGCCATCCCGGCCGGCCTGCTCGAGAGCGAGCTCTTCGGCCACGAGAAGGGAGCCTTCACCGGAGCCATTGCGCGCAAGATGGGGCGCCTGGAGCTTGCGCATGAGGGAACGCTGTTTCTCGACGAGGTGGGTGAGATGCCGCTCGATCTGCAGCCGAAGCTGCTGCGCGCCCTGCAGGAGCGCGAGATCGAACGGCTGGGTGGCACGCG
This sequence comes from Occallatibacter sp., assembly GCA_036490385.1. Taxonomy (GTDB): domain Bacteria; phylum Acidobacteriota; class Terriglobia; order Terriglobales; family Acidobacteriaceae; genus Telmatobacter. The sequence goes on along the minus strand of DASXDX010000012.1, from coordinate 29,260 downwards.
CCCCATCTCTGTCAACGTGCGGCTCATCGCGGCCACCAATCGCGACCTGGCCAGGATGGTGGCTGAGAAGCAGTTTCGCAGCGATCTGTTTTACCGGCTTAAGGTGTTTCCCGTCTTCGCGCCGCCGCTCCGGGAACGGATCGACGATATTCCCACTCTCGTGCGGCACTTCGTCTCGCGGCACAGCCGCCGCATGGGCAAGAACATCGAGACCATCCCTCCCGAGGCCATGGAAGCGCTGATCCGCTGGAAGTGGCCCGGCAACATCCGTGAGCTTGAAAATTTTCTGGAGCGCGCCGTCATTTTGTCGCGGGGTCCGGTTTTGCATGTGCCACTTGCGGAGCTCAAGGAGATGGAGGACGAAGACGAAGAAGACGGCACGGTCAGCGCGAATCCCACACTGCAGGCCGCTGAACGCGATCACATTCTTCGCGCGTTGCGTGAAGCCAAAGGCATGATCGGCGGACCGGCCGGCGCCGCTGCCCGCTTGGGCCTCAAACGGACCACTCTCAACTCCAAAATAAAGAAGCTGGGCATCGAACGCCGCGACTACATGTAGTCGCCGTGACGAAATATCGTCTTCGTCACTTCGTCACGAAGCACACGTGATCATTTCGTTCCCTCGCTCTCCCCAAAATATAATTCCCTTTTTTTGAGTAGTTTAGCGCGCCCCCGGCACGGCAGCCGAGGTTTGGCATGCGCCGTGCCTTATAGCGGGCATGGCGTTACGAATCACGGTCGAACAGAATGAGCAAGCGATCGTCGTGAAACTGGAAGGACGCATTGTAGGGCCATGGGCGGTCGAACTTGATCGCCTGTGGGAACAAACCTCACCGACGTTAGCTTCCAGGTCACTTGCTCTCGATCTTCGTGAAACCACCTATGCCGACGCTGGGGGAATTCGGGTGCTGAGGACGATCTATTCTCAGACGCGAGCCGAAATCCTGACCAGCACACCATGGACCCAGTATCTTGCCGAAGAGGTCACGCGCAAGAGCGAAAACCCGACGGGCGCGGAGGCCTAAGATGCAAACCGAGCGTGAGAAAAACAGCGACGCGAATGGGAAGCTCTATAGGAAAGGCGAGTTCTTCAGCAGCTTATCCGCATCGGCACTGGCTGATTTTGAGGCGCTGCTGATTCCTCTCTCGCATCCGGCCGGCAAGGTCCTGTTTAGCGAAACTCAACCTTCAGAGGGCGTGCACGTGGTGATCGAAGGCGAGGTCAAGCTTTCCATCAACTCGAGCGAGGGCCGCCGCCTGAGCTTGCGCATCGCCAAGCCCGGCGAAGTGCTGGGGCTCTCTTCGACGCTCTCCGGCAACCCGTACGAGATGACGGCGGATACGCTCTATCCGGCCAAGATCGCGCACGTTTCACGGCAGGCGTTCCTTAATTTCCTGGCGCGCAATCCCGAGGTCTACGAGACGGTGACCCGCGAAGTCAGCCGTAGCTTTAATCTGGCCTGCGAGCAGTTACGCATGGTCGGCCTCTCCACTTCTGTGCCGGAGCGCCTCGCCTGCCTGCTGCTTCGTTGGAGCGATTCCGGCCAGAAGACGGAGACCACATCGCACTGCCGGTTGTCCCTGACGCACGAAGAGATCGGCGAGTTCATCGGAGCCTCGCGCGAGACGGTCACACGCACGCTGTCTGTATTCAAGAACCGCCGCCTGGTGGCGCAACACGGGTGCACGATCACGATTCCCAGCCGCGGGGCCCTCGAGAGCTACGCGCGCGGGTAAGTCGAGCGCCCCTTGAGGACCGTTCGTCTGCGCTGCGCGATGTTGTGGAAGGCATCGCGCAGCACCGGCGAACGGTTTGTTTTTTTGCGGAATGCCCGGCTCAGTTGGGACGCGTTGGATGCGCCTGCGCCCATGTCTTGTACTGCGCCAGCACGGCCACGCCTTCAGTGTTGAACCACGAGTAGCCGTTGCGCCGTTCCCGGCTCAGATCGTTCACATCATCATGGATGGTCTTGTCGCGATCGCCGAAGATCGGCTTGTCTGTGCCGATCTGATAGTAGCGCGACCAGATCGGCCCCGCTCCGGTCAAGGCCACCAGCTTGCGCCCATCCGGGCTGTTGCGGTCCGCGCGAAAGTCGCCGCTGCCGAACCGGTAGCCGTAGATGGCCACTTTCGTGAACCAGGCAGCCGCGGCATGAACCGCTGCCGCGTCCGCGGGCGTCGGATCGGGCAGCTGCATGAAGAACTCGACAACCGGGAAGCTTTCATCGCTTGAGAGCGAGGCCATCTCGTAGTTGCGCGCCGAAGTGGGCTCGAGCGTGAGCGCATCGTACTGTTGCGCCCACGCGGTCTTCACTCCGTTCTCAACAATCTGCAGCTTGAGCAGGCAGCCGATTCCGCGCTCAGCCGCAGGGCCGGCGCGGCGCGCCAGAGGCTCCGGCAGAAAGGCATAGTCCTCAGCCCCGCCGGCTACGTCATGCAAAATCTCGACAGCGTGCAGCATGGCGTCATCATTGATGGTGATGGCGTCGTGATAGCCGCCCTCGAGCGGCCACACCTGCGGCCATCCGCCGTTGGGATATTGCGCCTCCAACAGATACTGCACGCCGCGTTCGACGGAAGCGCGAATCGGGGCGGCTTCCGCGTCACGATGTGCGGCGAGCAGCGCCGTCGCCACGCGCGCCAAGAAACCGATCTGCATCCATGTGGCGTCGTTGTCGAGCGTAGCGATGTAGTGCCAGTTGGGATCCACCGGCTTGTCGAAATCGGCGAGGTCCGGAAACCGATTCAGGTTGTCGGCGTCGTAGAGATCGCCCAGCGCACGCGGATGGCTCACCATGTCGATGTTTTTGCTCCACCCGCCGTCATGCACCTGATACGTGACGACATTGTGCGCGATGCGCAGCGCGTCTTCGCTCGCGTACCAGTCGGCCGGATGCTCGATCCGAAGCGCATAGGCGCCCCGACCCGTCGGTGCATGCTGCGGATTCGTGTTGCCGGAAGCCTTCTGCTCCTCTTCGAGAACCTGCTTATCGAGCGCCTTCTGCTTTTCGGAGCGATCGAGGTAGGCAAGCCAGGCTTTTTGCTGCTTCCTGGGCAGCGAAGCAATGCGTTCCCGCGTGACAGGCTTCGCGATCACGTTGGCGCCGATGACTTTGGCCGATGCGCCTTGAGGCAGAACCAGGGCAGCCATGGCAAACACGATAGAGATGAACAACGGGCCCAACCCAGTTGGATGGTTACGGGGCATGACTCGGTTTGTATCCCAGCGGCACAGTGGCTGTCAACATGTGGTCTGACCACGCGGTTCAGCTCTCCGGTTCCGTGTGACATCACAAAATCGCCGGTACAGCGCCAGGGAGCCAGGAACGCAAACAGTTCGTCTTGACACGCATTGGACCACCGGCTGAAGATAGCTCACGGATCCTCTCTGGACTGACCACTTGCCGCTCGACGGGCGTAGCGCAGACAGCCAACCAGCTTCGAGGGAACAAACGGTGCTCAACACATTGGTTCAACGCAGAGATTTCCTGCGCAGCATGGCAAAAAGTGTTTTGGCCGCTCCAGTCGCGGCTTCGCTGGATGCCGCCGGACTCGCGCAGCAGGCAAAACCGGCGAGGCGAGAAGATCGCGGCCGGCAACTCCAGGCCGCTGCGCGCACGGCTCCCAAGGTCACACTCAACGTCAAGGATGTGGGCGCCGCGGGCGACGGCAAGAGCGATGACACACTTCCCGTGCAGCAAACTATCGACCGTTGCGCTGTGCTGGGCGGCGGCGAGGTGGTGGTTCCGGCCGGCGACTATTCGACCGGAGCGCTGGTGCTGCGGAGCAACGTTACCCTGCGCGTGGAGCAGGGGGCGAGCCTGCTCGGCTCCGCCGATATGGCCGCTTATCCGCTCACGCAGGTGCGTTGGGAGGGCCGATGGATCAAGGGTTATAGCGCCTTCATCTCGGCGGTGGATGGCGACAATATCGGCATCACCGGACCGGGAAAGATCGTAGGCAGCCAGGCCATCAGAGGGCGCGTGGACCGCAAGACAGGTTTGCGTCTGCCGGCGTTGATTGAATTCACCAACTGCCGCAATGTGAGCGTGGAAAACTGTTTCACGAGCCAGGCCGGCATGTGGTCGATTCATCCCACCTACTGCGAGAACATCGCCTTCAAAAACCTGACGATCCAGAGCGGCGCGGATGGCATCGATGTTGATTCCTGCAAGCACGTGCTCATCGATGGCTGCGATTTTTCAACCGCTGATGATTGCATCTCGCTCAAATCCGGGCGCGGTGAAGAAGGATATACCATCAACCGGCCCACTGAGGATGTGCGCATCTCGAACTGCACTTTTGCCGACTCGTACTTCGCCTGCATCGGCATAGGCAGTGAAACTTCTGCGGGCATCCGCAACGTGCACATCGATCATTGCAAATGTACCGGCGCGCGCACGCATGCCATTTACATCAAGAGCCGGCCCGGGCGTGGCGCATTTATCGAAGACATCTTTGTGAACGATTTCGACGCGGCCGGTGCCAGGCAGGGGTTTCTGCGCCTCAATACGCTGAACAGCGGCAAGAACGACGAGTTTCCGGTTCCCGGCGATGAAGGCATTCCAACCGTGCGGAACCTCCAGTTCTCGAACATCCATGTCGATGATCTTCCCGCGCTGGTGCAGGGCGTGGAAATTCATCCCAGTAAGCCGCTCATCGGCTTCTCGCTCACGAATGTCACCGGCACCTGCTCGAGCGGAATCGTCCTGGCGAACGTGAAAAACGCGGTGATCCGCAACATCAAAGTCACCGGATATACGGGACCGCTGCTCAGCGTGGACAACGTGACAGGAAGCGGGCTTGCCGGCGCAGCAAAGATCGATCCGGCGAAGATGCCGAAGGTTCCGGAGCCGATTGCTGCGCCAGCCACGCCCTATCAGCTCCATTGACCATAACGAACGCCGGGTTTATCGCATCGCAGAAGAAGGTGCATCACTTTTGCACGGACTTCCGCCGCACAATGCGCCGGTGATGCCCTTGCCCTCAGTGATGGTGTAGATGCGATCGGCCGCCGGAAGCTTGATGCTCTCTTTCGCGCCCGAAGGCCAGTGGATCTCCACCGTGCCGGCATCCGTTGCATCGCCGAGGCCGAAGTGCAGCCGCCGGTCGTTGGCCGAGATGTAGCTGCCGCTCGCCAGCACATCCTGCCGCTGGCGCATGCCGTTGGCCTTCAGATAAGCCGTGGCGCAGGTCGCATCGCGAGGGCTCTTGGGACCGCCGACCAGATCCAGCTCCACCCAATGGTGATGGTCGGGATTCACATTGCGCAGCAGCACTGGCGGCCCATCCACGGGATTGATGACGACGTCGATCTTGCCGTCGTTGAATAAATCACCAAAGGCTGCGCCGCGCGCGGGAATTACGACCGCGAGCCCCGACCCTTTTACCGGCGGCACGTACTCGAACTTTCTTCCCTTGCTGGTTCCGTCCGGCACATTGCGAAAGAGAAGCGGGCGCTCGGCGAAGGTCGTTCCCCAATCGTGCTGGTCCACCTGCGGATAGACATGGCCGTTGACCATGAAGAGATCGAGCCAGCCGTCGTTGTCGTAATCGAGAAAGCCATCACCCCAGCCCACAAACGGAATCGTAGTCTGCGCAACACCCGCTTTGTAGCTCACATCGGTAAAGCTGGCGTCGCCATCATTGTGAAAGAGCACCTTGTAATCGTCGCCGAAGTCGGTGATGAAGAAGTCGACCAGGCCGTTGTTCTCGTAGTCGCCGGCGGCGATGCCCATCGAAGCAATCTCGCGTCCATCGCTGTTGAGTGCGAAGCCGGACACGTAACTTTGATCGTCGAAGGTGCCGTCGCCCTTGTTGATATAGAGATAATTGGGCGTGGAATCATTGCCCACCACCAGGTCGGGCTTTCCGTCGCCATTGAGATCGACAAAGATCGACGTAAACCCGTAATAGCGATCCTTGTCTTCGACGCCGGCTTTTGCCGTCACGTCCGTGAACGTGCCGTCGCCGTTATTGTGGAAGAGATGATCTGGCTCGCCGGCGAGCCCGCGCGGTCCGCAATTGACGGCTTGCCCGCGATATTGGCAGAACGAGTAGCCCATTGCCTTGCTGCCGCTAATGGGAAGGTTGTTGCGGTCGAAATGAACATAGCCGGCCACGTAGAGATCGAGCAAACCGTCGCCGTCGTAATCGCCCCATGCCGAACCGGTCGACCAGTTGCCCAGCGTAACGCCGGCTTTCTCCGCAACGTCCGTAAAGGTTCCATCGTGGTTGTTGCGGTAGAGACGGTTCTTGCCGTAGTTGCCCACAAAGAGATCCGGCCATCCGTCGTTATCGTAGTCGGCCACTGAACATCCATAGCCCCAGCGATCGTTGGCCACGCCGGCCTTGGCGCTCACATCGGTGAACGTGCCATCGTGATTGTTATGGAAGAGAGCGGCATGCGGCGGCTCTTCTTTGCCGTCCAACGCATTGAAGGTCGAGCCGTTGACCAGGTAGATATCAAGCCATCCGTCGTGGTCGTAGTCGATCATGCATACGCCTGAGCCGTTGGTTTCCACGATGAAGTTCTTTTCCGGCACGCCCATCTTGTGGGTCCATCCGGAGAGCCCTGCCTGCTTCGTGATGTCCTCGAAGATCGCCGGCCCTTTGTCTACAAATCCGCCCGCGGTGATGGGCCGTTTCTCTGCATCGTAGACCGGAGCCGCGGCCACGCCCGAAGAAACGCCCCCGCCCGCGCCTCCCTGTGGCGGCTTTGCCGGTTGCTGCTGCGCCCGAGCCACACTGATAGAGAGAAAAACTGTGCACAGACAGATGGAAAGCACACCGGGAACGCGCAACGCGTGGATCCTCCGCACTCGCCAGTGTAGCGCATGGAAGACCGCGCGGGTCGCGCTTGATTATGCGGAGCGACGCCTCACCCTGCGCTCAGCTCGCGACGTTGAGATAGAGCCGGTAGATCTCGTCATCCAGCGCAGCAAACGGCCGCAGCGTGAGAGGGCCGGCCGCTGTTTTCGCTTGCCAGCTTGTGGATCCGGCGGAGATCTGTTCAGCCGCGAGCAGGTCCTTCTTTTGGAGGCCCGCCGGTACGACGCCTACGCTGAACAGCGCCAGGGGGCCATGTACGAGCGCTTGCAGATCGGGATGCTCCGAATCAACGGCTTGGAGCGCCGTAGGCATATCAAATTCGATTTCGATTCGGTCGCCGTTCACCCACGTACGATCGAGCCGCGCGAATTTTCCCGGCTCGGGACCGGTGACTATTCGTTTGCCGTTGACCGCAATCGCAGTTCCCGGACCGGCCCACGCCGGAATGCGCAGAAAGACAGGAAACGTGCCGGGCGCATCCGCAGTTACTTCGATCTGCGATTCAGGACGATGCGGGTATTCGGTCCTCTGCGTCAGCGTGACGTGTGTGCTGCCGTGGGTCCAGGTCACGCGCGATGGAACATATAAGTTCACATACAGGCCCTGGCCATCGTGAAAGTAGGAACTGATGCCGTAATCGGCTGTGATCTGCGGAAAGGTTCCCGAGCAACACGGCCATTTGTCGCGATAGTAGCCCTTCTTGGCAAACCGGTTGTTGTAGTCCGAATAGTAAAAGCTGGTTCCATCTTCCTTGAGCGGCTTTGCGCCGAGAATCGTGTTATAGAGCACCTGTTCCATGCTGTCGCCGTAGCGGCTGTCGCGGGTAACACGCAGCAGATAGCGGGTGATCTTGAAATGTCCATAGGCGCCGCAGGGAGTCTCGAAGCCTGCGTGCGAGAAGTTGAGGCTCGCGCCCATTTGGCCGCTGCCCGGCTTGCGGAAGCTTTCATCGGGCCCCCATCCGCCGGTGGCGAAGCTCTGCGTGTTGCGCAGAAAATCGAATCCGTTGCTGGCTGCACGCAGATGCTTCTCGCTGCCTAACACCAGATAAGCCTGCATGGCGCTCGAAAACGCATTCACGTGGCTGTAAGCATGCTCGCCGGGCAGCACGTTTTTGCCCTCGGCCAGCGGGCCGAAGTAGAAATCGTCTTCGAGAAAACGCACAGCCAGGTCGCGATAGCGGCTGCCCGCGCCGCGTTGGTACGCGAGGAAAAAGTTCTCGGGGAGCGTGTAGGTCTCGTCCCAGCAGTAGGCTTCGTCCGGATGCGGCTGCGCGTACTGCTCGGCCCGCGACATGGCCTTGGGCGGCAGATGCGGCAGCACGGCGTCGGTCGCCGCGTTCAATAGGTCGAAGGCCGGATGCACGCCGGCAAACTCATGCGCGTCAATCAATCCGCAGTTCGTCTTATCGAACGTGTAGGCAGGCAGGTGATAGCCATCATAAAACTTGCTCGTGATGGTCGGCGCGAAAGCGCTTACCAGCCTCTGCACCTTCGCCTGCGTCGGCTTCCAGCCTGTGATTGCGTAGGCCCGCGCGAGCCCGGATAAGTATTGCCCGAAACTATGCCCTGGAATGAAGCCGTGAAAACTGCCGTGCGGATCGAAGTCCAGTGAATTGTCGTACCAGCCGCCCATGTCCTCGCCCGGCGCCGGCAGCCCGGCCCGCTGGCGAAACGGCTTCAGCAGCATGTCTTCATCAAGGGCGAGAAACAACGCATGGTTTGCCTCGAACTGCTGCCGCATGGAGCCGTCCAGCAGTTGCACGTCGCCGTAGCCGAACTGGCCGAGCGGAGCGGCATCCGCGGCGTTACTGGACGCGAGAGCCGCGTCGCTATGCGAATCGGCCAGCGAGACAGCGGCTACAGCCGCAGCCGCCTTCAGGAAATCTCTGCGGGATCGAGCCATCGCGGTTCTCCTTCTTACCGGTGCGCGCTAAATCGGTCGCAACCCGGGGGCGTCAGTAAACGTTATCTCATAGGGCTCGTCTAGTCAATCACGCGGCCGGATACGTGGTCCTCTGACCAAGCGGATATGGCCCAAGCGGATACGGCGCGACCTTCACGCGCCTCTATATGTGCCTCTACATATGATTGATGAGCGAAGCGATGCAGGCGGCGCCAAAGCCGTTGTCGATGTTGACGACGCTGACATTGGGCGAGCAGGTGTTCAACATGCCGAGCAGCGCTGCGATGCCGCCCAGCGATGCGCCGTAGCCAATGCTGGTGGGCACGGCAATCACCGGCGCGTTGACCAGGCCGCCGACGACGGTGGGCAGAGCGCCTTCCATCCCGGCGCAGACAATCAGCACCCGCGCCTGCGTGAGCGTGCCCTGCTGCGCGAGCAGCCGATGGATGCCGGCCACGCCCACGTCGGCAATCAACTCCACCGTATTGCCCATCAGCCGCGCCGTCACGGCGGCTTCCTCGGCAACCGGCAGATCGCTGGTGCCGGCGCACACCACGCCCACCATTCCCTTGCCCTGCGCCGTTTGCATCTGCGTGAGCGTGACGGCGCGGGCAATCTCGTGAAATTCGGCGCGCGGCTCTATGGCCTGCACCGCATCATAGGTGGCGCGCGTGGCGCGCGTGGCCAGCACGTTGCCGCCGGCCTTCGCCATGTGAGCAAAGATCTTCGCCACCTGCGCAGTGGTTTTGCCCTGGGCAAAGATCACCTCAGGCATGCCGGTGCGCAACGCCCGGTGGTGGTCGAGCTTGGCGAAGCCCAGGTCTTCGAAGGGCAGATGGCGCAATCGATCGAGAGCCTGGGCAACATCGGTGCGGCCTTCGCGCACTTCATTCAGCAGCGATTCGATCGCCAGCGGATCCATCAGTGGCTTTTCCCTTCGCCGTTCGCATAGGCCTGCATCGCGGCCTGCATCACTTCTTTCAGAGGAATCGCATGCTTCTGCGAAATTGCGCGGCAGTCTTCGTACTCAGGCGAGGCGTTGGTGACCTTGCCGGAAGGCCAGCGCGCGACTTTCATGCGCACCTTACCCCATTGCGTTCCCACTTCAACAAACTCGCGATCGAGGGCGAGCTTGTTTTCGATGCGCCAGTGGAGGCCAATGGTTGTGGTCTCGCGAAAGAGCAGTTCGCGCAGTGCAGGCATACGGTCGGGACTCGAGAACACCGTGAACTGCACGCCGGTGCGGCCTTTCTTCATCTGCACGGCAACCCGGTACACGTCCCATGCGCCGGCTTCGAGCAGCAGTTCGCTCACGTAGGCAAGCAATTGGGGAGTCGAGTCATCGATCACCGTTTCCATCACAGCGATAGGCTCGACGCCGTGTTTGGCATCGGCTTCCGGTTCCGCATCCTCGCCGATAAGCATGCGCAGCAGGTTGGGCTCGCCCGGTGTATCGCGGCCGCCGGCGCCATAGCCCGTAGACCGGACGCGCATCGCCGGCAGCAGTCCATAACGGACATCGAGCATGCGCAGCAGAGCCGCGCCCGTCGGCGTAACCCGCTCCATCGCCGGGCCGGCGGAGTAGAGAGGCGCATCACCCAGCAGCGCGAGCGTAGCGGGCGCGGGCACGGGCAGCGTGCCGTGCTGGCATTTCACCGTGCCACTGCCCACGTTCAGCGGTGACGCGAGCCAGCGATCGACACCCAGCGCCTCGCACCCCGCGGCCGCGCAGACGATGTCGGCAATCGTATCCACCGCACCCACTTCATGGAAATGGACGGTTTCGATGGGGATGGAATGGATTCCTGCTTCGGCCTCGCCCAGCAGCTGAAAGGCGCGGCTCGCGCGGAGTTTCACGGCTTCAGCGATCGAGGCCGAACGAATGATTTCGAGAATGGAGGATAAGGATCGATGCGGCGGGTGTGTGTGTTCATGGGGATGATGTGTGGAGTGCGCCTCGTGCGAATGGGAATGCTCGTCCGAATGGGAATGCTCGTCCGAATGGGAGTGTTCGTGCGCTTCATGCTCGTGGTGCTCATGCGCATGAGATTCGTGCGCATGCGCATGATCGTGGGAATGGTGCTCATCGTGCGCGTGCTCATCGTGCGTGTGCTCGCCGTGCGTATGTTCGTCGTGCGTATGGTCATGCGATTCCGCGGTGAGCACATCCACCTTGGTGGCCGTTATTCCGCCGCGCATGACTTTGCGCGCTTCGAGACGCGCGCCCACGTTCAGAGCGGCAGCCGTCTCCGCCAGCATGTCAAACGAAACACCCGCATCAACCAAGGCGCCGAGAAGCATATCGCCGCTTATGCCGGAAAAGCACTCGAGATAGCCAATACGCATCGCGTTGTGATTGTAAATCGCCGGATGAACGGAAGGGAAAATGCTAGGCGCCGCGCCGGGCAAGCACATCGGCAGGCAGGATTGCGTTCCCAAGTATCTCGTTCATGGCCCCGGAGCGGAATCCCATGCAATCGAGCGTGACGTATTGGAAGCCTGCCTGCCGGAGCGCCTTCGTAATCGCATCCAGCATCTCCATCGAGAGCGCGCGGGGCAGCTCGTGGCGCGCAATCTCGACGCGGGCCAGTTCGCCGTGATGGCGCACGCGCATCTCCCGGAAACCCAGCTGGCGCAAGCTCTCCTCGCCTTTTTCGATCTGCGCGAGCACCTCGCGGGTCACGGTGCGGCCGTATTCCACGCGCGATGAAAGACAGGGCGCGGCGGGCCGATCCCACACCGGATAACCAGCCGCTCGAGCGAGCGCGCGAACCTCCAGCTTGGTCAATCCGGCGTCGGCAAGCGGCGCCAGCACGGCGTGCTGCTCGGCCGCACGCTGGCCGGGGCGGAAGTCGCGCGTATCGTCCGCATTCATGCCATAGGCAATGCGAGCGAACCCGAGCTTTGCGCCCAGCGCTTCCATGGTCTGAAAAAGCTCATCTTTGCAGTGAAAACAGCGGCTGGCGTCGTTGCGCGCATATTCGGGCCGGTCCAGCTCTTCCGTGAGCACCACTTGCAGCGGCATGGAAAGGGAACGCGCAAACGCCGAAGCCTGCTCCATGTCGCGCCGCGCCAGCGAGGGCGAATCGGCGAGAACGGCCAGCATCCGTGCGCCCAGCACGCGATGCGTGGTAGCCGCCAAAAACGCCGAGTCCACGCCGCCGGAGTAAGCCACCATCAGGCTGCCTGATGCGGCCAGCTGCGCCTCGAGCACGCGCAGCTTTGCCAGCGCGTCTGAGGTGACATCGGCGCTGTCCGGCGCCGATTGCAACCCAGTTAAGCCGGCCTGTGCATTCGCCGCCATGGGAGCGATTATACCTTGTATGCTTTTGGCTTGCCTTCGCCGGGCCATCACGTCCGCCGGGGGACTGGACTGGTTTTCGTGATCGCAATCAGGCCGGCATTCAAGACCGTAATCCCAGCCAGAAGATATAACCCCGCGTTGGGCGAATGAAAATGCTGCTCGGCGCGCACCTTTAAATAGGGCGCGAGAAAACCGCCCAGATTGCCGGTTCCGATCAGAGCGATTCCGCCGGCCTTGGCGCGATCGGCCAGGTAGCCGGTGGGCAAGGTCCAGAAGAGCGGTTGCACGGCCACGAATCCAGAGACAGCAACAGACAACGCAAGCAATCCTGCCCACGGCGGCGCGGTGGGAAACGCAAAACTGGCGCAACCGGCGACAAACAGCACCCACGCCGCCATGATGCGATGGTTCTTCCATCGATCCGCTTTCTTGGGCAGCCAGTAGGTGGCGATGGTGGCGCAGATCCACGGGATGGCCGTGACCAGCCCCACTACGAAGCCGGCAGGCTTGTGCATGAGCGCGGAAACCTCAGCGGGCAGGTAGAAGATTGCGCCGTAGATGCTCATCTGAATCATGAAATAAATGAGCACAAATCGCAGCACGCGCGGATTGCGCAGCATGGGCAGTAGACCTGCCGGCCCGGAAGAGCGGCGCTCCTGTTCCTCCTGCGCCAGCGCATCGACCAGCGCTTGCTTCTCATCGGCCGGCAGCCATCGGGCGTTGACTGGCTTGTTGTCCAGGAAGCGAAAAGACGCGGCTCCCATGGCGACTGCCAGGAAACCTTCCACCAGGAACATCCACTGCCAGCCCTGCAATCCATTTTTCGCCTGCATGTCGAGCAGCAGCCCTGAAAGCGGGCCGCCAAGAACCAGCGCCAGCGGTACGCCGAGGTAAAACAGCCCGGTAATCTCACCGCGAATGCGGTTCGGGAACCAATAGGTGAGATAGAGAATAGTGCCAGGGAAAAATCCGGCTTCCATCACCCCGAGCACCAGCCGCAGCACATAAAACGAGGTGCTGCCACTGACGAACATGGTGGCCATCGACGCCAGTCCCCAGCCCACCATCAGGGATGAAATCCAGAACTTGGCGCCGATGCGGTGCAGGATCAGGTTGCTGGGAAATCCGCACAGCGAATAGCTGATAAAGAACAGGCCTGCGCCCAGCGCGTAGGTACTCTCAGAGATGCCCACGGACGCCTGCAGCGCCTGCTTGGCAAAGCCCACGTTGGCGCGGTCAAGAAAAGAGACGACATACATCGCCATCAGATAGGGAGTAAGCCGCCAGAGCGCGCGGGATACGGCACGGTCGAGGGGGCTGCGGCCAACGCCGGTCATAGGGAGCGGAGACGCATCGCTCGCTTCGGCGGCAGAACTCGCGTCCTGCGGGATGATTCGCGTAATGGAGGATTCGCTCATTCTTCCCCGTTTTAAGCAGCGGCTCTTTGTGCCGATTCCTCAGACGGTAGGCTGGTCTGTTCGTCTCTGTTTCCATCGGTAAGCGGCAATGGAATTCTTCCAGAAATATTTCTCCTGCGCCGCCGGAGTTTTCCGAGCCATGTAGCCACGCACGATGGCGAAGGTCTGCGCGTAAGAAGCCACATGATCGCTGTTGGGCCAATCGCTGCCGAACACGATACGGTCCTCGCCAAAAAGTTCGCAGATGGCGTCGAGCGGCGCCCGATAAAAATGCGGATCGGTTTCAAGCCGGCCGTTCACGCGCACGGGAATCTCAGAAAGTTTCACGAACACCCGCGGATTTTGGGCAAGCGTCCGCAGATCGGCCCAGTATGCGTCCCGTGCCGCCTGCTCCGTGGGCACGGCTGCCTGGGGAAGATGATCGATGACGATGCGCAGATCGGGAATTTGTTCTGAGATCCCGCGGATTGCGCCAATCAACCGCGGATCTGGGTTCGCACTCTCAAAGACAAGGCCCGCCGCAGCCAAGGCTTTCAATCCATCCAGAAATCCCGGCTTGTCCAGGTCGGCTGCGAGATCGCGGTTCCAAAGGTTGCCATAACGAATCCCCAAAAATAATGGGTTCTGATGCAGGCGATCGAGATCATCGAGATAGTCAGGGGCATTCGGCACCAGATCGCCCACCACGCCCACGATCACAGGATGGTCCGCTGCCACGTTGAGCAGCCATTGGTTATCGCTCTTGAGCGGGCTGCACTCGATGGCGACGGCGCCGACGCTGCCAAAGCGCGCAGCTTCAGCCGTATAGCGGTCAGGCAACGCTGGTTTGTAGAGAGCCGTATCTGTCTTATCAGGCCAGGGAACGCCGCCGGGGCGCAGGGGATCGAAGAGATGAATGTGCGCGTCGATGACCGATCCTGGGACCGCTTCTGGAACCGCCGCTGGGACCGATCCAGGCTCCGATCGAGCCTCCGACCCGGCCTCCGATTCGGACCCCAATCTGGGCTGGGCCGCGGCCGGCGCCAGCCGCTGCAGGGCCGGGGCCACCGCGCCGCATGCCGCGAGCTTGAGAAGATCGCGCCGCCTCATCGGGACCTCCGCCGAACAGTGCGGGGCCGATCACCTTGCCGCGCGCACACCTCACTATACACAGCAAAGGTCGCGGGTTGCCCGGTGCTCTAGAGATACCGTGCTTATGGCTTTGCTGCGTATTTCTTTCCGAACTGCCGCAGCTTTTCGAGTGTTGCCGCGCCTTGGCCGGAGTCAATCGCTTCCGCGCCCATGGCAACGCCCTCCTTCAGATCGCCGGCCAGTCCGGCGGCTACCAGGCCGGCAGCCGCATTGAGCAGCACCACGTCGCGGCGCGGCCCGGAAAGTCCGGTGAGCACGTCATAGAGCAGCGCTGCGTTGATCTCTACATCGCCGCCGACGAGCTGGTCGAGCGTACTCCGGGACAGTCCGGCCATCTCCGGTGTGATCCGGGCGGCCTTCAGCGCGGACTCGCCCGTCTCCGATTCTTCCACCCGCGCGACCACCGACTCGCCGGTGGTCGTCAACTCGTCGATCCCGTCCGTCCCATGCACCACGAAGGCGCGCTTCGCTCCCAGCGCTGCCAGCGTGCGCCCCACCAGCAGCACCTTGCTGGGCGCGAGCACGCCAATTACCTGCGCCCGCGCGCCGGCAGGATTGGTCAGCGGGCCGCAGAGATTGAAGATAGTGCGAAAGCCCAGGGCGCGTCGCAAAGGCCCCACCACCTTCATGGCCGGGTGATACAGCGGCGCGAACAGAAACATGAACCCGGTTTCCCGCAGGCAGGCGACGGCCAGCTCTGGCGGGAGCTCGACTGGCACGCCGAGCGCCTCCAGCACGTCAGCCGAGCCGCAACGCGAGGTCACGGCGCGGTTGCCGTGCTTGGCGACCTTGGCGCCGGCAGCAGCCGCAACCAGTGCGGCGCCGGAAGAGATATTGAAGGTGAGCGGCCCTCCGCCGCCGGTGCCCACCACATCCACCAGTTCATCCCGCTCCTCGGCCGCCAAAGGAACCGGCGTGCCCTGCGCGCGCATCACCTCGACAAAGCCAGCCAACTCGGGCGCCTGCTCGCCGCGCGTGGCCATTACAGCCAGCAGCGCCGCCGTCTCCACCTCCGGCACATGGCCGGCGAGGATCTCTTCGAGCGCTTGAGCAGCCTGCTCGCGGGTCAGCGCTGCGCCATCCTCGGCCAGCGGCTTCAGCAAATCCTTCACAGAACCCATACCACTCCATGGTAATGGCGCGCCGCGAAGGCTGTATTCCGTTTGCCCGCCCTTTGGCCGCCAATTTAGTATTTGATTTACCGCTGCACGGTCGCGCTCGTCCCGCACTCTGCGGACCGGGCCCCGAATCTCCCATGCACAGCGGACGGGGCGGTTCCCAAAAGCATGAAAATTCACGAGTATCAGGCAAAAGAAATCCTGGCTAAATACGGCGTTGCCGTGCCCAGGGGCGAAGTGGCCAATACACCGGAAGAGGCCTCGGCCGTAGCCCGCAAATTATTTGCCGAGGGCGCAACGGGCGTCGTCGTCAAGGCGCAGATTCACGCCGGAGGCCGCGGCAAGGGCGGCGGCGTGAAGGTGGCCAAGACGCGTGAAGACGCGGAGCTGCACGTCAAGAACATTCTCGGCATGCAACTGGTGACCCACCAGACCGGGCCGCAGGGCCAGAAGGTCCAGCGGCTCTTGATCGAGGAGACCGCGGCTATCGATCGCGAGCTCTACCTGGGCATCGTCCTCGATCGCGCCAGCGGCAAGCTGGTCTTCATGGCGTCGCAAGCCGGCGGCATGGAGATCGAAGAAGTCGCCGCCAAGACGCCCGAGGCCATCTTCAAAGAGACGATCGATCCGGCCGTCGGATTCGGCGCATGGCAGGCGCGCAAGCTGGCCTTCGCGCTGGGCCTCAAGCCCACGCAGATCAACCAGGCCGTCACATTCCTGCAAAGCCTCTACAAGGCCACCATCGATACAGACGCCTCGCTGGTCGAGATCAATCCCTTCATCACCACCAAGGACGACAAGCTCTTCGCCCTCGATGCCAAAATGACCTTCGACGACAACGCCCTCTTCCGCCACGCCGACATCAAGGCCCTGCGCGACGTTGCCGAAGAGGACCCGCTCGAGGTGGAAGCCAGCAAGTACGCGCTCAACTACATCAAGCTGGACGGCTCCATCGCCTGCATGGTCAACGGCGCGGGTCTCGCGATGGCGACGATGGACATCATTCAGTACGCGGGCGGCAGCCCGGCCAATTTTCTTGACGTGGGTGGCGGAGCCACTCAGGAGCAAATCGAGCACGCATTTGAAATTCTTCTTTCCGACTCGCATGTGAAGGCGATCTTCATCAACATCTTCGGCGGCATTCTGCGCGTCGATGTGCTGGCGACGGCGGTGGTCGCAGCCGCAAGGAAGCTGAACGTCCAGATCCCCATCATCCTGCGCCTCGAGGGCACCAACGTCGAAGAGGGCCGCAAGATCCTCGCCGAATCCGGCCTGAAGTTCGCCGTCGGCGCAACCATGAAAGAAGCCGCGGACCTGGCGGTCGCTGCAGCGAAAGGCTAGCTCTTAGCCGTTAGCTCTTAGCTTTTAGCTGAAAGGCGGTCGCGTGGCTCAATCGTTTCGAGAGTTGACGGTCTGGCAGCGAGCGATGGAGATGACGGTCCAGGTCTATGAGTTAACCCTTGGATTTCCGAAGGAAGAGATCTATGGTTTGACGTCGCAACTGCGTCGCGCTTCGGTCTCCGTTGCGAGCAACATCGCGGAAGGTCGGGGCCGAATCTCCCAGGGCGAGTTCCGCCAGTTTCTGGGAACGGCACAAGGATCCGACTTCGAGGTGCAGACGCAACTCGAGGTATCACGAAGGTTGGGGCTTGGATGCGAGGCCTCACTGAAGAGAGCTGAGATGCTGAGCGTGGAGGTCGGGAAGATGCTCAGCGCCCTCATTACTTCGCTTCAGCTAAAAGCTAAGAGCTAGGAGCTAACAGCTATGGCGGTACTGGTCGATAAGAATACGCGGCTGATTGTGCAGGGAATCACGGGGCGCGAGGGCACCTTCCACGCCAAGGGGTGTGCGGAGTATGGGACCAAGGTGGTGGGTGGGGTCACGCCGGGCAAGGGCGGCACCACGCACGAGGGCTGGCCGGTCTTCAACACCGTCGAAGAGGCGGTGAAGGAGACGGGCGCGAACGCGACCGTGATCTTCGTGCCGCCGCCGTTCGCCGCCGATGGCATCCTCGAGGCCGCGGCCTCCGAGATTCCCCTGGTCATCTGCATCACCGAGGGCATTCCGACCCTCGATATGGTGAAGGTCTGGGATGTCGTCAAGACCTCCAAGTCGCGCCTGGTCGGGCCGAACTGCCCCGGCGTCATCTCGCCGGGCAAGGCCAAGATCGGCATCATGCCGGGCCGCATCCACAAGGAGGGCAACGTCGGCATCGTCTCGCGCTCGGGGACGCTGACCTACGAGGCGGTCTACCAGCTCACCACGCGCGGCATCGGCCAGTCGACGGCCATCGGCATCGGCGGCGACCCCATCATCGGCACCAACCACGTCGAGGCGCTGCGCCTGCTCAACGACGACCCGGAGACCGAGGCGATCATCATGATCGGCGAGATCGGCGGCTCGGCCGAAGAGGCGGCGGCACAGTTCATCAAGGACCACGTCAGGAAGCCGGTGGTCGGCTTCATCGCGGGGCAGACGGCGCCTCCGGGCCGTCGCATGGGCCACGCGGGCGCCATCATCTCGGGCGGCGAGGGCACGGCCGAGGAGAAGATGAAGGCCATGACCGCAGCCGGAATCCACGTCGTCAAGTCGCCCGCGGAGATCGGCGAAACCATGGCGCGGGTGCTCGGCAAGGCTTAAACGCGAGCGGGGAGGGGTACTTTTACCCCCTCCCCATAGAAGTCCTAAAGTCTAGATAGCAGATACCTTAAGTCCAAACCTCGGTTTGGACTTTTTGCTGCCTTTAGAAGGGCAGCGGAAAGGTGCCGTCGCGAACAGGGATCGTTTGGGCGGCGCGTTTGTCAAGAAGGCAGTCTCGCTCGCGCTGATGCCCATCCAAGCTCGACGATGTTCACGACATGAGCCAGCGGCCCGGCCTCAGGCGGGCTTGGCGTTGACCAGCAGGGTGATGCCGTCGATCATCTGCTGCAGCGAGGTGACCTGCTTGGCCTGCTCGTCGTCGATCTGGATGTCGAACTCCCCCTCCAGCTCGAAGAGGATGTTAAGGCGGTCGAGGGAATCGATTCCCAGCTCCTCGAAGGTGCTGTCCGGACGAACCGTTTCGAGCGGCACACGCCGCGTGGTAGCGATTACTCTCAGGACTCGATCTTGAATGCTGTCAGCCATTTGCCTCTTTTTGGGAAGAGCGCTCGCGAGGGCGAGCGCAACTCATATGTTATCCGATTCCGGATTCTCCGGATCATGGTGTCCAGCCATATTACTGCAAGCGGGCGGCGCGAGGCAGCCAGTTTGCTCCGGCGCTCTGAGCCTTTCGCTAAAAGCTAAGAGCTAACGGCTAAGAGCTTCGTCCCCGCAGCCACTCGGCGGACCGGGCAATGCCCTCCTCGAGCGAGATCTTGGGAGCGAAGCCGAAGTCGCGGGCAGCCTTGGCAGTGGGAAACTCCTGGTTGAGCCCGAGCAGAAGGACGGCGTGTCGCGTCAGCAGCGGTCGGCCTCCCAATTTGAGCAGCCGGTGGGGGATCTCGAGCACGCGGGCGAGGCGGTTGGCGTTCGCCAGGCTGAGGTTGAGCCACGGCTTGGGCGTGCCCAGCGCGGCACTGAACAGCGCCAGGTAACGCGTCCAGTCGGCCCCGGTGCCGTCGGAGAGGTTATACGCCTGGCCGATCGTCTTGGGCGAACCGGCCGCGTCGAGCATCGCCTGGGCGACGTTGTCGACGTAGCAGAAGCCACCCGGAGCGTTCCCATGGTCGATGGTCAGCATCATCCGCTGCCGCAGCATGGTGGCGATCTCGACGGTGAAGTCCTTGCCCCGCGGGCCGTAGATCGTCGCCGGCCGCACGATGGTGACGGGCAGCCCGTGGTTGCGGTGCGTCTCCCACACGGCGAGCTCGCCGAGCCGCTTGGTGCGGTTGTAGGGGAGCACGGCGTCGACCGTGGGGTTTGTCTCGTCGCAGGGGACGGCGGGGTAGCCGTAGACGTCGGTGGTGCTGACGTGCAGGAAGCGTTCGAGCGTCGGGCAGCGCAGCGCGGCGCTGAGCAGGTTGGTGGTGCCGGTCACGTTGGCGCTGAAGTAGGTGTTCCACGGCGCCCAGTCGGTGGAGCAGGCGGCGGAGTGGAAGACGCGCTGCACCCCGTCGAGCGCGCGCGCGAGGCTGGCCGGGTCGCCCAGGTCGCCGGAAACCACCGTGATGGGCAGGCCGGCGAGGTGGCGCAGGTCGGAGGTGGGGCGGGCGAGCACAACGACCTCGTCGCCGGGGTTCGACTGCTCGATGAGCATCTGCGCGAGGCGGCCGCCGAGGAAGCCGCTGGCGCCGGTTATGAGCGAGCGCATGGAGCGTCTCCTGTGGGGTTCGAGCGAGCACGGCAACACCTCTCACGGTCTGGCTGCGAGAGGTGTTGCGAAGGGAAAGGATGTTGCGCGGTGCGGATTAGACCGGGCCGCTGCCGCTGAGCTTGTTGAAGACGTCGAGCACGTACCCGAGCTGCTCCTGGGTGTGGGCCGCGGTGACGCAAAGCCGCAGCCGGGCCGAGCCCTGTGCCACCGCCGGGAACATCACCGGCGCGGCGATGATGCCGAAGTCGCGCAGCCGGCGGGCGAACAGCGCCGTCGTGTTTTCGTCCTGCAGAATGACGGGGATGACCGCGGTCGAGGAGAGGCCGGTGTCGTAGCCCAGGCCCTTCAGGCCGTCGCGCAGGTAGTCGGCGTTCTGCTTGATGCGGCCGACGCGCTCGGGCTCGTCCTTCAGCACGGCGAGGCCGGTGATGATGGCCGCGACCGCCGAGGCCGCCATGGCGGCCGAGAAGATGTAGGGCGACGAGGCGTGCTGCAGGAAGATCGCCACCTCGCGCGAGCAGGCCACAAAGCCGCCCACCGAGGGGATGGACTTGGCCAGCGAGCCGGTCCAGAGATCGACCTCGCTGGTATCGATGCCGAAGTGCTCGTCAGTGCCGCGGCCGGTGGCGCCCAGAACGCCCGAAGCGTGCGCCTCGTCGACCAGCAGGAAGGCGCCGAACTCCTTCTTGAGTGCGATCAGCTCCGGCAGGCAGCAGATATCGCCATCCATCGAGAAGACGCCGTCGGTGATGATCAGGGTGCGGTTGGCCGGCTGTCCGCCGCGCAGCTCTTCGCGCAGGCTTTCGGGATCGTTGTGGCGGAAGCGCTGGACTTGCACGCCGGCCATGCGGCAGGCGTCGAGCAGGCTGCGGTGGCAAAGGGTGTCGACGATGACCCGGTCGTTGGGACCGAACAGGCCGGTGATCAGGCCCAGGTTGGCCATGTAGCCGGAGCTGAAGGTCAGCGTTGCCTCTGTGCCTTTGTATTCGGCCAGATCGCGCTCCATCTGCTCGTGAATGTCGAGGGTGCCGGTCAGCAGGCGGGCGCCGCTGGTGCTGGTGCCGTAGCGATGGATGGCGTCCTGCGCGGCGGCGTCGATGCGGGGATGTCCGATCAGACCGAGATAGTCATAGGAGGACATCATCAGCATGTCATGTCCATCGGCCTGAACGCACGGGCCTGCCTTGGCCTGCAGCGGCATGTGGAAGGGGTACGCGTCTACCGTGCACGCCAGCGCGGTGCCTTCGAAGATTCTGCGGGCGCGGGCGTCGAGCAGGTCGTTCTTCTTGAAGCTCCACTGGCGGCCAGGTGCGAAGTACCCCTGAAACATTTGCCCGGAAGAGGAGGGGAAGACCTTGGTGGTCTGTTCGATTTCAGTGTTGAGGCCAGATGAATTTGACATTTGCTGTTCACATCGTAGACGAAAGCCCTCCCCTTTGGAAGCAAGGAGTGGCCCGTAGACTAGCGCAGGTTGGGGACGGCGCGCCTAGCAGATTGAATCTCAAGCCGTTCGGCGGCGCGGTCGGTGAGGTATTGGCGGATCCAGGAGGCCAGCACCAGGCTGAGCAGGGAGACCCCGATCAGCAACAGAACAAAGTCGTTCGCCATCCAGATGCGCATCCGTGCGTAGGGCGAGATGGTGCCCAGATGGTAGCCCGGCGTAGGCAGGGCGGCGGAGAGGAAGTGCCCGTCGCGAAGCAGGCTGACCGAACCGTGGATGTCGCCCGACTGCGAGCGCTCGTAGAACGCGTCGGTGAACGCCTCCTCCGCCTTGTCGTCGTGCAGCGCGACCAGCACCAGCGAGTGGCCCGCGCCGAACGGAGACTTGAGCCCTTCGACGATGGCCGCAGGGGCGCTGCCGCGCTCAAACAGCCGGCCGCTCTCGTCGGGCAGGTGGAGCAGTCTGTCCCACCCCGCGCGCAGGCTGTCGAGCCATCCCGCCCGCAGCCCCTCCCGCGGCCGCGGGCGCAGGCCGTTGCCATCGAAGCTGGCCGGCAGGGCGCTCTCCAGAGCGGCAAACTCGGGCTGATTCTGCAGCGTTCCCAGCACCAGGTAGTCGCGGTCGCCGCGGATCGGGTCGCTCGGCGTGGCCAGTTCGACGCGCAGCGCCGGGTATCCGGTCTGGGTGCCGCAGTGGCTCATCAGGTGGAGAAAGAGCGCAATCTCCTGCGGCGAGGGGTGCGCCGGCAGCAAAACGACGGTCCGCGAGAGGTCGGCGCGCTGGGTGAAGGGGAAGCCCGCGTTGGCAAAGAGCTCCAGATTGGGCATCGCGACCCAGTGGTCGACGCCGCGGATGTCGAGCCACGAGTTGCGCAGGATCTCGCCATCGAGGTGCGAGGTGGTGCGGTCGAGGAAGCCGGGCCGGTGCCCGCGCGTGAAGTCGAAGTGGAACTGCAGCGTGTTCGCCGAGGGCCGCATGTTGACCACCGGAAGCACGACCTCGCGCCGGTTGTCGATCATCCCGGTGCCGGGTGCGAGCGGCGCCTCGTTGATCAGCATGCCGTTAATAAAGACACGCAGCGCCGAGCCCGGCGCCACCGGGGCGGCGTCGTACCGGTAGCTGAGATGCAGCAGCAGGTTCTGGCGCTCGCCGTAGTCAAGATCCGGTGGCAACCGGAAGTAGAGCGGAAGCGGGCGCGTGCCGTCGCTCTGCATCGCGGTCTGCGAGCTGTAGGTCCACAGCGAAACCAGCTTGTCGGTCGGCATCCACCTGGGAGCGTCGTCGGGCTGGCGCTCGGGCGGCAGCGAGAAGTTCGGGATCGGGCGGGAGTCGCCCTGCAGCGGCAGCGTTTCCCCGGCCGGAAGGTCGGGCGCTGGCTTGGTCAGGGCCAGTGCCCGCGCCACCGCCAGCAGTTGGTCGTCGTCCTCGGCGGAGAGCACCAGCGCATTGCCGTTGGGATCGTTGGGATTGGTCTTAATAGAGAGCGCCGGGCCGGCCGGGATGCCCAGAGCCGCCGGTAGATTGGCGTTGCGGTTGCTGAAGACGACCACGTTGCCGGCCGGAATCTGGCCGATCGCCACAGAAAAGCGCACCGGCTTGGTGCTGCCCAGCACCCCGAACCACGAGGCCACGATGCCCGCCGCCCGCAGCGTCTGGGTGTCGGGCTGCGTCAGGAAAACAAAGGGGATCGTGGTGGTGGTCTGAAGCGCGCTGTCGAACAGCGGCAGCGGCAGCAGGCTCAGGTCGGCCTTGAAGGGAACCGGGTCGCTCGAGATCTCGAGCGTGGAGGTGGCGCCGATCGCGGCCAGCGGCGGCGTGTTGGTCATTTGCGAGGGGAAGACGCCGCCGCCGGTGAACTCGAAGGTCAACTCGTTGTCCCGGATCAGCAGCTCTGGCGGGATCGGGACGCTGAGAAAGCCGAAGTGGCCGTCGGCCTGCGGCAGCGCCGGCGAGGAGATGACGGTCAGCAGCGTATTGTTCAGGCGAAGCTCGAGGGTGGCGCTTTGGGGCGCAAGCGAGCGATCGAAGTGATAGGTCAGGTTGAGGGTGGCGGCCCGCGGCAGCTCCGTGTGCGCCAGGGCGAAGTGGACGCTGTAGTAGGAGTGCGGGCCGCGCATCTGGGCGGCGCCCTGAACTCCCATGTCCTTGAGCGTGATCTTGGTCAGCGTCGAGCCCTTGGGTTCGGAGCGGGGCACGGGAACCGCGGCGAAGGCGGGATCGCTAGAGATCTGCCGGGCAATTTGGGCCCGTATCTCCCGCGGCGTCTGCCCGGCCAGAGGTCCACTGCCCAGCAGCACCGCCAGCAGCACCACCAGGGAGCTGCCCACCACCGTCTTTGCGTTCGCGGGTTTCGGTGCCTGGGGCGCCTGGGGCAATCGGGGCGCCTGGGGCAACCGGGGTGCATGGGGCGTCTTCGTTTTGGGCTGTGGAATCTCCCTCCCCGGCAAAAGCCCCAGCAGTACCTGGCGGAAGCCGGTGAACGAGATGCGGATCACCCGCGCCAGGCTGACGAAGGGGCGATCCGCCTCGCGCTCGGCCATGTCGGCGACCCACGAGTCGGCGCGGGAGTACAGCGCCCGCGTCAGAATCTCCTGTTCGGCGATCGATTGCAGGCTGAACTTCAGCCGCACCTCGCCCTCCACGATGCCCGCCACCAGCGCCGTAATCTGGGCGTCGCCCGTCTGCACCGGGAAGGCCAGCCGGATCACCTGCCGCCGCGTGTAGAAGAGGTTCGAGTCGGCGAAGAGCACCGACGCCCCGCCCACCGAGAGATCGCGGGTGATGCCCGACACCTTTTGCCCGTCGGCAAACTCGGCCACGATGGGGATCCTCGCCTTGATGCGCACCGACGAGCGGCGCTGCTTCTGCTCGTGCGCGACCGCCGCCGCCACTCCGAGGATCACCATATTGAAGAAGATCCACAACAGGTTGGCGATGATCGTGCCCGGGTGTCCGGGGTCGGAGACCAGCAGCCGGTAGGGCGCCGCGAGCACTCCCAGCAGGTTCAGGAGCAGCAGCCACGCGGTGGGCGCCGCGATGCTGCGGTCGAACCGCGTCTCGGCCAGCGTCTTGCCCTTGTCGGTCACGTTGAACTTGCCCAGCTTGGGATTGACCAGCGCCAGCACCGTCGGCAGCAGAATGTACGGCGCCAGAACCGTCTCGTAGATCTCGTTCCAGAAGGAGTGCCGGTGGGTGCCCTGTATGCGCGAGTTGGTCAGGCTCGAGATGGCCAGGTGCGGCAGCGCGTACGCCAGAATGGCGACCCAGTACCCGGGAATGATCGAGAGCCCCAGCAGCATGTAAGCGAGCGGCGCCATCAGGAAGATCAGCCGCGGCACCGCGTACAGGAAGTGGATCATCGCGTTGAAGTAGCACAGCCGCTGGGTCCACTTCATGCCGCTTGCGAACAGCGGGTTGTCGACGCGCAGGATCTGCACCATGCCACGCGCCCAGCGAACCCTCTGCCCGACGTGCGCTGCCAGCGTCTCGGTGGCCAGACCGGCGGCCTGCGCAATGTTGATGTACGCCGTGTTCCAGCCCAGCTTCTGCATGCGTAGCGAGGTGTGCGCGTCCTCGGTCACGGTCTCGGTCGCGATGCCGCCGGCCTCGTCCAGCGCCTCGCGCCGGATCACCGCGCACGAGCCGCAGAAGAAGGTCGCGTTCCAGAAGTCGTTGCCGTCCTGGATGATGCCGTAGAACAGCTCGGCTTCGTTCGGAATCGTCTTGTAGCGCAGCAGGTTGGGCTCGAATGGATCGGGCGAATAAAAATGGTGCGGCGTCTGCAGCATCGCCAGCCGCTCCTCGGCGACGAACCAGCCCAGCGTGAACTGCAGAAAGCTGCGCGTGGGCACGTGATCGCAGTCGAAGATGGCGACAAACGGCGAGTTCATCCGCGCCAGCGCGTGGTTGATGTTGCCCGCCTTGGCGTGGCGATGCTCCTTGCGCGTGATGTAGCCGATGCCCGCCTCTTCGGCGAACTGCCGGAAGTCCTCGCGGCTGCCGTCGTCCAGGATGTAGACGTGCAGCTTCTCCGGCGGATAGTCGATATTAATGGCTGCGAGCGCGGTGTACCGCACCAGCGAAAGCGACTCGTTATAGGTCGGGATCAGGACGTCGACGTGCGGCCACTCGGCCTCGTCGTAGGGCAGCGGAACCGGCTTGCGGCGCAGCGGGAAGCTGGTCTGCATATAGCCCAGCACCATGATCAGCGTGGTGTAGACCTCGGCCGAGAGCAGCACCAGCATCAGCAAGCCGCCCAGCGAAAAGCGATGGTTGGATTCGTCCGAGAAGAACTCGACCACCAGCCGGATGCGCCACCAGCCGTAGCGCAGCGTCGCCGCAATCGACAGCAGCATCAGCGCCAGCGTCACGGTATGCGAGCGGGAGTTGCGATTGAGCAGCAGCGCAATCAGAAGGCTGATCCCACCCAGAACCGCCTGCTTCGGCCAACTCAGATAAAGGCTGACCAACTGGAAAAGCAAAAATGTAGCAACGCAGAAGACCGTAAGCCGGAAAACGCGGAAAGGAAGACGGTTCGTCTGAATCATTTGAGCCACTCTCTGACTATCTACGCTAAATCGGCCCGGTCAATGCCACAAAAGTACGAGAGCTAGCGCTCTGCAGGGCCTGTAGATACTCGAAAGCGCGATACGGGAGAGCGGGACAAGAGGCGGGCGGACTTCGCCGGCTCTTAGGAGATCGTGTTTGAGAGCTGCCGGGAAGCTCCACGTCCCGGCGGTTGGCCTAAATCTTCGAGAGCGACGGGAGAGGGAGCGTGCGGTGGCGGGAACATCTTCGGTCGATCGATCGTGGGAGCGTTCACCGTACCTCCTCGCACAGAATACTTATAGCGCACCCGCGCCCACCGCGACCTGAAATGCTCCGAAAATGTTTCACACTGACTCCCGAAAATATCTACCTGGCCGCTCGCGTCTTGCTCTTGCCCCCCATCCGGGACAAGAGCAAAACAAGTGCGTTCGCCAGCCAGAGGCTCCGTCTACTCCGGCAGAGCCTTCAGCTCGACGGTGCGGCCCGTCTGTGCGGACTGACGCGCCGCATCGAGGATCTGCATCACCACCATGTTGGTGTTCAGCGACGAGTCGTCGTCGTCCGGCTTCATCTGCCCACGCAGCACCGCCGCCAGATAGTCCAGCGAGTCCTGCCGTCCCTCCGCCAGCGGCGGCGCGGTGATCACCGACTCATTCTCCTGCCCGTGGTAGCGAACCCGCAGGTGATCGGCGGCGACGGTAATGGCATAGCCATCGACCCCGTACACCTCCATATCCTTGCGCGCGAAGCTCCAGTTCCACGACGGCATCAGCACCGCCTGCGTCTTGGGATAGCGAAGAATGATGGTGGCGTCGTCATCGACGTGCGGGTAGATGCCCGGCTTGTCCGTCTGCGCCACCGCGGTCACGCTGATCGGAGCCTCGCCGTGCATCAGCACCGTCATCAGATCGGCGCCGTAGCAGCCGAAGTCGAACATCGCGCCCGCGCCATTCTTCTCCGGATCCGTCAGCCAGGTGAGGAACGGCGGCCGCACCCCGATCTCCATCGGCCCTTCGTGTCCGTCATGCACGACCACCTTGCGGACCGCGCCCAGCTTGCCCTCCTGTACCTCGTTGAGGGCCTCCTGATTGCTCGAGTACCACGTCGTCTCATAGTTCACCAGCACGTGAACGTGGTGCTCGCGCGCCGCCGCCCGGATCGCCAGCGCATCGCTCAGGCTGGTCGCCAGCGGCTTCTCCACCATCGACGACACGCCGTGCCGCGCCGCGTCCTCGATCACCTTGCGATGATCCTGTATGTCCGTATACACCAGCACCGCATCGGGATGTTGCTTGTCCAGCATCACATCCAGATCGCTATAGAACAGCTTCGGGTCCAGGTGGAACCTGTCCGAGTATTTGTGGATCAGCATCGGGTCCGATTCCACGATCCCCACCAGCTGAACGTTGGGGTTCCTGGACAGAGGACCGAACAGTCCCATCGCATGGTCGTGGACCAGGCCCACGATGGCGACACGAACGGGGGCGTCGGCGGCATGGAGCTGCGTCGGGGCGACGGCGGAGATCGCGAAGGTGCAGAGAGCTACAGCGAACTGCAAACGTGTGCGAAGCTGCTTCAGCATAAGGTTCCTCGAAGTACCTACGGGTTGATGGATGTGATCTGGTCTATTTCAACAAAAGGTCGGTTGCCGCCGTGGGCGCGGGCACCGTCGTACTCCACGCATCTCCGGATTGCTTCAGGTTCCAGCTTCCCTGCGTGTCGGTTGCCTTCTTCACGGTCGGCGTCCATCCTAAAACCTCCAGGCGCACCTGCGTCCACCAGGGCGTGTAAGATCCCTCGCGCGGTCCGAAGTGAATCTGCAGCGTGCCATCGGTCTTGACGGTGCAGGCGAAGTGAATCCGCAGATACTGCCCGTTGCGGAAGGCGAAGCTCTTGCCGTCGTCCTCATACAGATCGCCGTGGCAGTCGTTGCCCGCGTAGACCCGCAGCGTCAGCGGTCCGTTCGGTTTCTCCTCGGTGCTCTGCGTAAGCGGAGCGAGGGGAAGAATCGTTCCCTCCCGCACATACACCGGCAGGTCCGCGAGCTTCGGCGTAATCATCAGCGGCTTCTCCGGCAGAGCGGCATCGCGCACCTCGAGATCCCGCGCTACGATCGCTCCCCGATGATCGTAGCGGGCTCCGGTCCAGTAGTCGTACCAGACGCCGGGAGGAAGGTGCACCTCGTACGGAGCCACCTCCTCAGGCGACGGCGACGGAGCGACCAGGATGCTCGGACCAAACAGGAACTCGCTGCCCGCGTCCAGATCGAGCGGATGGCCATCGGTGGTCGCATGCGGAAACTCGAGGAACAGCGGCCGCATAATCGGCAGGCCGGTGCGCGAGGCCTCCTCGGCAACGGTATACAGGTACGGCATCAGCCGATACCGCTCTTCGATGTAGCGGCGGCGAATCGCCTCCTGCTCGGGTCCATCGACCCACGGCTCATGGTCGCGTGTGCCCTTGGCCGCGTGGTCGCGGTCGATCGGCTGAAACGCCGCAAGCTCAAGCCACTTCGTCAGCAGCTCCGGCGACGGCGATCCGGCGAATCCGCCCACATCCGCCCCGGACATCACGAACCCGCTCAGCCCCAGGTTGATCAGCTGCGGCACCGTCATCCGCAGGTGATTCCACGTCGAGCTGTTGTCGCCCGTCCAGGTCGCCGCGTACCGCTGCCCGCCAGCGTAGGAGGCGCGGGTCAGCACGAACGGCCGCTGGTTCGGTTCGAGCTTCAGCAGTCCCTCATACGTGGCGCGGGAGTTCTCCATGCCGTACACATTGTGAATCTCGAGATGATTCGCCGTGCGCTTCAGAAATCCCGGCTCGTCGATGCGGTGCTGTACATCGTCGGGCATGGTCTTGGTGGGATAGGAGAAGATCGCAGGCTCGTTCATGTCGTTCCAGAAGCCGGCAATCCCCTCGGCGACGAAGCCCTTGTACAGCGTGCCCCACCAATCGCGTGTGGACTTCTGTGTGAAGTCGGGAAACACCGACGGCCCCGGCCACACGATGCCCGTATACACGCTGCCATCGGGGTTCTTGACGAAGTGGTCCCCGGCCATGCCGCTGTCGTACGGCGCATATCCCTGGCTGGGCAGATCGGCGATATGGAGATCGGTGATCGCGACCACGTGGAAAAGGTTCTGGTGAAGCTGTTTGATCATGCCTGCCATATCGGGGAAGGCTTGAGTGTCGATGGTGAAGGGACGGTTCTTTACTTGGTAGTCGATGTCGAGGTAGATAGCGTCGGCTGGAATTTTATCGGCGCGCAG
>DASXDX010000005.1:0-1505 GCA_036490385.1 Occallatibacter sp. | reverse complement strand
TGGTCATCGATCTCCGACATGGGTACTTTTCCGCTCTGCACTGCATCTTTTAGCGGGGCGCCGTAAAACAGATCTTCCGGCTCCTCGTTATCGAGACCGGCAGCGGACGCTTTGACCGTGCTGTGCGTGCCGCCCCAGTCGGAGGGCACGAAGCCTTTAAAGTTCCACTCCTTCTTGAGCACATCCGTCAGCAGATACCTGTTCTCGCATGCATAGTCGCCGTTCACTGCGTTGTAGCTGCACATCACGGCTTGCGGATTTCCTATCTTGATCCCAATTTCGAATGCCAGCAGGTCGCTCTCGCGCATTGCGCGCTTGCCGATGATCGAGTCGACCTCGTTGCGGCCGCTCTCCTGATCGTTCATTGCGTAGTGCTTGATATCGCCAATGACGTGTTGCGCCTGCTCGCACTTGATACGGTTGCCGACCATCGTGCCCGCCAGTACCGGGTCCTCGCCCATGTATTCAAAGGTGCGGCCGTCGCGCGGCTCACGCGTCAGATTTGTGCCACCGCCGAGCGTCATGTTGTAGCCCTGTGCGCGCAACTCGCGGCCGATCAGCGCGCCATAGTCGCAGGCCGCCTGCGGATCCCAGCTTGCGGCGGAGCCCAGGTTTGAGGGGAGCGCCGTCGAATACCGGCCATTGTCTGCGCTCATGCGCACGCCGTATGCAGCATCGCTCATCTGGATCATAGGAATGCCCAGCCGTGGTACACCGAGCGTAAAACCCGCACCGCCGTTGCCCAGGTAGGCATTGGGCTGCGGCTTGCCGCCCCAGCCCGGCATCCCGTTGCCGTGCAGTAAGTCGATTTTTTCATCCAGCGTGAGCTGCTTCAGCACCATGTCGGCGCGCTCGTCCGGCGAGAGGCCGGGCCGCATCCATGGCTGATTCTGCGTCTGGGAATCGGTCCGATTGTGGTGCCGATGCTGCGCGTTCAACGAAATGCTGCCAGCGATTGTCAAGGCTGCAGCCAGAAGCAGCGGAAAAGACCTATTCATTGGTAGGGGCACCATCCAATCGTTATTGTGCCCACCATCATAGCTACACAGAAGCTACACTGTGCACTTTTTTTGTGCCTTCATGCCATTGCGCAATCGATTGACTACAGGGAAATCGTCGCGCTCTCCCGGTTGCGCAACAGATCGTGGAGCGGTTTGCTGTAGGTCCGGCTCACGCGGAGATGCGTGCCATCCTGCAGGGTCAGCCGGCAGTCGCGGTTCGCCAGTGGTTCGATCCGGGTGATCCGGTCCAGCTTTACAATCGTGGAGCGATGGATGCGGAGGAATTCTGCGCGGTCCAGCCGGCACTCCAGCAGGTGCAGCGGCTCCCGCAATAGGTGCATCTTCTTGCCCACATGCAGGCCCGCGTAGTCGCCAACCGCCTCAATCCAATCAATCTCCGACGACTGCACAAACGCCACCTGGTTTCCATTTCGGATGGCAAAGCGCTTCGCGGGCCCGGTGTCATTCCGCTCAGAGTGCAGTTCCAGCAGCTTCTGGAAGCGG
>DASXDX010000025.1:0-87653 GCA_036490385.1 Occallatibacter sp. | reverse complement strand
AGCACCAGAAGAAAGCGGCCCTCCACTTCGAAAAACTGGAGACCATCTATCCCAAGGCCAAAGCCCGGGAGCATCGCAAGACGCGATGGATGATGAACCGCGAGCGGGTAGAGGTTTCGCGCATTGTCCGCGAATTGAAGTACACCAACGCGGAACGCAAACGGCTGCTGGACAAGGTCAACAAGACCGTGGACGCCATGCGCATGCTGGAGCGGCAGGTCAAGTCGCTGGAACAGAAGCATGACCAGTCGAAGAGCGAAGAGCTGCGCAAGGAGTATCGCCGCCAACAAAAAAACTGCAAGACCGACCTGGAAAAACTGGAGCAGGAGGCCGGCGTTTCCATCGCCGAGCTCAAACGCACCCAGCGGGAGATGATCCAGGGCGACATGGACGCCGAGCAGGCGAAGCGCGAGCTGATCGAAGCCAACCTGCTCCTCGTGGTGTCGATCGCAAAAAAGTACACCAACCGCGGACTGCAGTTCCTCGATCTGATTCAGGAGGGCAACATCGGCCTGATGAAGGCAGTGGATAAATTTGAGTACCGCCGCGGCTACAAATTTTCAACCTACGCCACCTGGTGGATTCGCCAGGCGATCACGCGCGCCATTGCCGATCAGGCCCGCACCATTCGCATTCCGGTGCACATGATCGAAACCATCAACAAGCTGATCCGCACCTCGCGTCAACTGGTGCAGGAGTTGGGGCGCGAGCCAACTTCAGAAGAAGTGGCCCGGCGCATGGATATCCCGGTGGCCAAGGTGCGCAAGGTACTCAAAATCGCGCAGGAGCCCATCTCGCTCGAAACGCCGATCGGCGAAGAGGAAGATTCGCACCTGGGCGACTTCATCGAAGACCGCCAGGCCGTGTCGCCGTCCGAAGCCGTGATCAGCGTGAACCTGAAGGAGTACACCTCGCAGGTGCTCCGCACGCTCACGCCGCGCGAAGAGCGGGTGATCAAGATGCGCTTCGGCCTCGAAGATGGCTCCGAGCACACGCTCGAAGAAGTCGGCCAGAGCTTCCAGGTCACGCGCGAGCGCATCCGCCAGATCGAAGCCAAGGCGCTGCGCAAGCTGCGCCATCCCTCGCGCAGCCGCAAGCTGAAGGCGTTTGTCGAAGGCGTGAAGGAGATGTAAGGCTTGGCTGAGCAATCAGCCGGATAAAGGGCCGCAGCCATGGAAGGGGCTGCGGCTTTTTTTGTGCCCCGATTTTGTGCCCTGCCTTTGTGTCCAGAATTCAGTTCGGATTTTGTATCCAAAGTGGCCGCAGGCTTTGCCGCGCCGTGATAAGGATCTGTCTTCGCTTTGACCGGAATGTACAAAACAGCGGCAAATGCTTCAACGGGCTGAGACACTTGGGACAACGCTCGTCTGTATCCCGCCCTCTAACTCGTTGCCACCGTGCGCATGTCGGCTAGACGGCAGGCTAGGGCTGGTTGTCTCTTTTCCGGGGTTCCTTAAATCGAAATCTGAAAACCTGGCCACTACATTACATATGGGAGTGCACCAATGAAGTATGCAGTCCGGGGTCTCGGCCTCGCCGCTACCCTTGCGCTTGTTTCCACCGTTGCCGTTGTCCCAAGGGCGGCAGCGCAGTCTACACCATCTACCGCAGCGTATGTCTACATTCAGATTCAGGGCGCCGAGGGGGCCGTATACGGCTTCAGCGCCGCCTCAACCGGGCAACTGAGCGCCATTGCCGGTTCGCCCTTCAAACCGGCCGGCGCCGTCATCGGCAGCACGCCCACCAAATTCTTCACCCTCGGCCAGACTTTGATCCATTCCTACCCGGTCGCATCCGATGGCGCCCTTGGATCGCAGTTATCGCAGGAGGCAGTCCTCGACAACACCGGTGGCGTTTGCGGTGGAGGAACGAAGGGCGAAAATGGCGCGGTGCTCGATCACAGCGGCAAATACATCTACGTGATGCTCGACGACGGCTTCAACGACAACGAGTCGTGCGGCGCGTACCAGAGCTACCTCATCAACAGCGACGGGTCGTTCACGTTCGATGGAGAGACGCAGATCACGGGGCCGTACTATACCCAAAGCGGCGGCGTCTCCGCCTTCGGCCTTCCCTCGATCCTGGGCAATGAGAGCTTTGCCTACGCCTTGTACCAGGCAGGGGCCCCCCCGGAAAACACGGTCTATGCCGGGTTGAAGAGGGAGAGCGGAGGGACGCTCGAATATGAGCCGAACATGCAGGTAACCGTCCCGACCGGCCCCAACACCTACTATGTCCCTCTCTCTTTCGACGCGTCGCCGGCGGGCAATACCTTCGCGGTTCAGCTTTATCCGGAATGGACGGCTCCGCCGCAACTGGGCATCTTTACGGCGAATTCTTCGGGAAATCTCTCCTCCACCAATACCTCGAGCAACATGCCGACGTCGTCGTTTGACTCTCCCTCGACAACGTTTTCACCATCCGGCGACTTTCTTGTCGCCTGTGGAGCGGGCTACGGGGGCAACGGGATCGAGATCTATAAGACGAACGGCGCGAATCCGCTCACGCTTTACAAGACGGTGCTGACCAGCACGCCCATCGACCAGATGGCCTGGGATAGCAGCAACCATCTCTATGCCATTTCGAATTCGGACAACGAACTGTACGTCTTTACCGTGACGCCGACGTCGGTGACCCAGGATGCTGCCTGGTCGATCGGCGCGCCCTACTCGATGATCGTCGTTTCGGAATAGGCGTTTCAGAATAGGCGGCCGGCTCAAGGCCTTCGTTGAAGGCGTGAAGGAGATGCAAGGCTGGGCTGAGCGATCAGCCGCATCATAATTTATCGGTAGGCCGCAGCCATGGAAGGGGCTGCGGCCTTTTTGTGTGGGCCGGAATTCTTGGCCCTGCGGTTACTCTCGGGGCTCCGGAATCCGCTCTTTCATCCACATATAAGGACCGCTCCAGCTGATCAGCACGCGTCCGCAACTGCACCGGAGTGTCGCATTATCGCGCACGGAGGTCTTCATCTGATGCAGCTTCCAAATCAGCGAGCATTCGCATGTGACGAGATTTGCTGGCATGGAGCGCCGCCTCGCTAAGTTCAGGCTGAACTCATCTTGTTGTACCGGTGCGACCGCCAGTGTAGCGCAACCGGATCGGCTGCGGAGCTCCGGCCGGCAAATTTCACTCACTCTCGTAACCGCTCCGCTATAATCGGCGTTTGCAATCCAAAGGTGAACCGCCGATGAATCCAATCTCCCGCCGTCAATTCGGTAAAACTGTTGCGGCAGCGGCCGCGCTGGCCGGAACCTCGCTGCCGAAGTTTTCGTCCGGCCAGGCGTCGGCGCATCCAATAAGCCGTGAATTTCCGCAAGGCTTTGTCTGGGGCTGCGCAACAGCCGCGTATCAGATCGAAGGCGGCGCCAGTGCGGGCGGCCGCGGCCCCTCCATCTGGGACACCTTCTCGCACACCCCGGGCAAGACCCACAACGGCGATACCGGCGACGTGGCCGATGACTCCTATCATCGCTACAAAGAAGACGTGCAGTTGCTCAAGAATCTCGGAGTGCGCGCTTACCGCATGTCCATCTCCTGGTCGCGCGTCTTCGCTGAAGGTAAGGGCCAGCCGAATCCTGCGGGGCTCGACTACTACAACCGTGTTATTGACGAGCTGCTGGCCAACAACATTACGCCCTACGTCACGCTCTTTCACTGGGACCTTCCGCAGGCGCTCGAAGGCGGATGGCAATCGCGCGATACTTCGCTTGCCTATGCGGAATATGCAGCGTTCATCGCCACGCATCTATCCGATCGCGTGCACCACTTCATGACCACGAACGAGTTCACCTGCTTCACCGATCTCGGCTATCGCGTGGGCCAGTTTGCGCCGGGGCTCAAGCTCGCCGATGGTCCGGCTAACCAGGTGCGCCATCACGGCATTCTCGCGCATGGCCTCGGCGTGCAGGCGATTCGCGCCAACGCGAAAGGCGCTGTGCAGGTGGGCCTGGCCGAGAACGCCACCGTCTATGTGCCGGTGATCGAAGACGGCGCGAATATTGAAGCGGCTCGCCGCGCCACGCGCATGGGCAATGCACCTTTCTTGACCACGGTCATGGAAGGCAAATATCCCGAGGCCTATCTCGAGCATGAAGGCGCAAACGCACCCAAAGTCGAGCCCGGCGATATGAGGGCCATCGGCACCCCACTCGATTTCGTGGGCCTGAACATCTACAACCCGACCTACGTGCGCGCCGACGCTTCAGCCAAAGGATACGCAATCGAACGGCCGCAGTCCTCCTATCCGCACATGGCCTCGCCATGGCTGACCATCGGCCCCGAGTGCATCTACTGGGGCGTGCGCAATGTGTGCGATCTGTGGCATCCCAAGGGCATTTACATTACGGAGAATGGCTGCTCGGCCGACGACGTGATCACGCCCGAAGGGCGCATTGAAGACACTGACCGCGTCATGTACCTGCGCAACTATCTCACGCATCTGCAACGCGCCACGGCGGAGGGTTATCCGGTGAAGGGCTATTTTCTGTGGAGCTTGCTCGACAACTTCGAGTGGGCCGACGGATACAGCAAACGGTTCGGCCTGCACTATGTCGATTTCCAAACCGAGAAGCGCACGCCAAAGCTGAGCGCCGAGTGGTACAAGCAGGTGATAGCGCGGAACGCGGTGGTGTAAAGCTGCCCCAGCGAGCAAGATGTCCGCCCGGGGCGCGCGTGAGAACAAGGGGACCAGAAAGGAAATGAGAAGCCTACTCATCGCGATCCTGACCACACTTGCGCTTTCAACCGCTGCCCAGGCCACAACTTTCCATGTTGCTATGAGTGGCAACGATGCGAACAGCGGCACACAAGCGGCCCCATTCCGCACCATTCAGCATGCCGCCGATCTTGCGCAGCCGGGCGATGTCATCACCGTGCATGCGGGCATCTATCGCGAGCGCGTCAGCCCGCCGCGCGGCGGTTCATCGGACGCAAAGCGCATTGTCTATCAAGCCGCGCCCGGGGAAAAGGCCGTCATCACCGGTTCTGAAGAGACAAGGAACTGGGTGAAGATTCAGGGAGACGTCTGGAAGACGACGCTTCCTAATGCGTTCTTTGGCCGCTTCAATCCTTACAGCGATCTCATCCACGGCGACTGGTTCAATCCTCTCGGGCGCCCGCACCACACCGGAGCGGTGTACCTTGACGGCCAGTGGCTTGCCGAAGCCGATAGCCTCGACGATGTGATGAAGCCAACCGGAAGCGAAGCGCTCTGGTTTGGCAACGTGGATAGAGAACACACGACAATCTGGGCCCAGTTCAAGGGCGCCAGTCCGAATCAGCAGCACGTGGAGATCAACGCGCGCCAGACGGTCTTCTATCCGGAGAAGACCGGAATCAACTACATCACCGTGAACGGCTTTACGCTCGAAGATGCGGCCACCCCGTGGGCGCCGCCTACGGCCGAGCAGATCGGCGTGATCGGCCCTCACTGGAGCAAGGGCTGGATCATCGAGAACAACGTGATCCGCAACTCGATTTGCTCGGGAATCTCGCTGGGCAAATACGGCGACCAGTGGGACAACACCTCGGCCAACAGCGCCGAGGGCTACGTGAAGACCATTGATCGCGCGCTCGCGAACGGTTGGTCAAAGGAAAACATCGGCCACCACATCGTCCGCAACAACACCATCTCCGATTGCGGACAGGCGGGCATCGTCGGCAGCCTGGGCGCTGCTTTCAGCACCATCACCGGCAACACGATTCACGACATTCACGTGCGGCGGTCTTTTTCCGGCGCTGAGATCGCGGGCATCAAATTCCACGGCGCCATTGACGTTCAGATTTCCGGCAACCAAATTGATCGCACTCCCCTGGGCCTATGGCTGGACTGGATGGCGCAAGGCA
Source organism: Occallatibacter sp. (assembly GCA_036490385.1). Taxonomy (GTDB): domain Bacteria; phylum Acidobacteriota; class Terriglobia; order Terriglobales; family Acidobacteriaceae; genus Telmatobacter. The sequence goes on along the minus strand of DASXDX010000025.1, from coordinate 81,809 downwards.
CGCGTGTGTCTCGAAATCTCTTCCACGACAACGATGCTGATGTATTTGTCGAAGTGGATCACGGGCCTTTCCTCTTCGACAACAACCTTTTTCTTTCCCCGGCGTCGCTGAGAGACAATTCGCAGGGCGGCGCTTTTGTACACAACCTCTTTGCCGGGTCCATCAAACTGCTTCCCTTCGACACGCGTCAGACGCCATTTTTGAAAGCGCATTCCACCGCGATTGCGGGATATCACGACAATCCGCGCGGCGATCACCGCTATGACAACAACCTGTTCGTGCAACATGCAGACTTGAGTGTCTATGACAGCGCCCCTCTGCCCACGAGGATGGAGGGGAACGTATACCTCGATGGCGCCAAACCTTCCCGCCTCGAAAAACATCCTGTCATCGAGCCGGATTTTGACCCGGGTCTCCAACTCATCTCTGAATCGGACGGCCTCTATCTCGAATTCAAATTCGAGCCGGCTAAATCTGATCGGACATGGATCAGCGAGCAACAGCATGAGCTCGTGACCACAGCGTCGTTGGGCCGGACAGTCATTTCTGATCTTCCGTACGAGCAAGCGGATGGCTCGCCGCTTCGCATGGAGAGCGATTACTTTGGCAAGAAAAGGAGCCCATCCAATCCAACTCCAGGGCCGTTCGAGCAACCCGGACAGGGCGATCTAAAACTCAAGGTGTGGTGAGGGTTGGCGATAAGCCCTCTCGATACTTCTATGGCTCAAAGCGCGCAAGTTCAGTTTGCGCGCGGTCCAGATCCTCCGGGACGCCGATATCGAGAAAGAAGCCATTCACTTCGTAGGCCGCGGGCGCGAGGCGCGCGATCTCCGGCGCCAGGAAATCGGTCTCGAACGAAAATTTTTCCTTGAGATGCGCGGGCCATTGCAGAGCTTTGTCGATCGCATAAGCGCCGGCGTTGATCCAGCCTGCACCGGAATGGCCCTTCTCTTGAAAGCCGCGAATCCGTCCCTCGGCCGCCATCACTCCCCCGTAGCGTGCGATATCCGCGCAGGGCGTGATGGCGATCGTCAGCCCGGCCGCCTGCGTCTCGTGGAAGCGCATCATCGCCGCGTAGTCCGCATCGAGAAACGTGTCGCCATTCAGCACCAGCGCCGATCTCTGCGTAACTTCGCGCAGCGCTGTGCGGATCGCGCCTCCGGTGCCGAGGGGAGCGCTTTCAATCACGTAGTCCACGCGCATGCCGCCGACCCCATTGCCGAAGTGGTTGCCGAAGTGATTTTGGATCACGCTATGCAGATGGCCGACGGAAAGAATCACGCGCGTGCACCCGGCGCGGTGAAGCTGGTTCAGCAGTATCTCGAGAAAGGGCCGGCCGGCGATGGGCGCCATCGGCTTGGGCACCCCGCTCAACTTCGCGGCAATCCGCGTTCCCAGGCCGCCGGCCAGAACGATCGCTTCCATTTCGTCACTCCGCCGGATTACTCGTAGGCCTCAGATGCTTCGCGCATCACATGCGCCTCGTCCGCCGCGAAATAATGGCACTCCACGAGCAGGCAGAAGATATGTTCGAGAGCCAGATGCGCCTGCTGGATATACATCGTCACATCAGAGGGAATCGCCACCAGATAATCGCAGAGCGCGCGCATCTTGCCGCCGGTTTTTCCCGTGAATCCGATGGTCGTGATGCCCATCTCGCGGCTCAGCTCCAGGGCGCGCAGCACATTGGGCGAGTTGCCAGAGGTCGAGATGCCCATAAAGACATCGCCGTGCTGGCCGATCGCCTCAACCTGGCGCGAAAAAACGCGCTCATAGCCGTAATCATTGCCGATCGCCGTCAGAATCGAGGTGTCCGTGGTCAGCGCCACGGCCCGCATCGCCGGCCGGTCCTGCACCAGCCGGCTCACGAACTCCGCCACCAGGTGCTGCGCGTCCGCCGCACTGCCGCCGTTGCCGGCCACCATCAGTTTGCGTCCGGCCTTCAACGCCGCCGCGGTCGCCACGGCAGCATCCGCCAGCGTCGCGTGCAGCGCGGGATCTTTTACCACGGCATCCACCACCGCCGCGCCTTCCAAAAGTTTTTCGCGCACCAGGTGTTTCATGGAACTCTCCATGCCTGCATCCCTCCTGCGGTGAAGTGGCACCCGTAGACGGCGTCGCCGTCGTGGCTGCCTCGCAACGCCGCCGCCATTTTGTCTTTGTGAATCGGGTCGTGAGAAACGTCCGTTCCGCCCCCGGCCAGGCCAGGTCGCAACGGCGCTCTGGAACGGATCAACATGTGGGGAGCGAAGTCAATCTGAATCAGAAGATCACGCTGGCGGAGCCTCAGTCAATGCGCAGCGTCTTGCAGCCTGCCGTGCCGGCGCGGGGGCGCTTCGGGCGCTTCCTTTACCTGTGCTGGCCGGCTGGTCCAAAAAACGCGGGTAACCGTTCTGGCGAGGATCTGGAAATCCATGCCCAGCGAATAGTTATAGATATATTTGAGATCGAAGTGGAGCTTTACCTCGGGCTCCGTCGAGTCCGGGCAGTCAATCTGCGCCAGCCCCATGATGCCGGGCTTGGCCGCGAAGCGCAGCTCATAGGCTGGAAACCGCTCGCGGTAAACCTTGGCGAGATGCCGCCACTCCGGCCGCGGGCCAATCAGGCTCATCTCACCGGCCAGCACGTTGAAAAGCTGCGGCAGCTCGTCGATGTGAAGGGCGCGCAAGATCCGGCCCACGCGCGTCACCCGTGGCTCAGAAGCCGGCTTGGCGCCCGGCCTCAGATCCACTAAGGTGGTGCGAAATTTATAACAGGAGAAGACTCTTCCGCAGGTGCCCAACCGCGTTTCGCCCACGAAGGCCGGCCCCGACGAGCTGAGACCGATCACCACGGCTGTGAGAATCAAGACCGGCGCCGTCAGGATCAGCATGAACAGCGATCCGGTCACATCCACGGCCCGCTTCATCCACCACTGCCTGCGCGAGAGGCGCGGCACCGCCGGACAGGGCATCAGGAGACCGCCTACTACGGCGGCGTGCACTCCAGCCTGAGAGGTTGTAGGACGCGACGGCACAGCTCAACTCCGTTCTTAGGCACTGCGAGGGAGGAATATTTAGAGAATCTACATCCATAGAGTGATCCGGCTCCCCCGATCGCGTCAAGAGATTGCCGGGCGATGCCCTATCGGGAGTTTAGGTTCCGGGTTACTTTGGCGAGATTACCGTGGGCAGCTTACCTCCAATTGAGAAAGGCTCAATGCCCCAGATGCTCCAGGAAAAAGTCGGCCATCATGTGGTTGGTCTCGATCGATTCAGGCAGCTTCGGATCGTACCAGAAGGCGTGCGGCAGCGCGTCGAAGACCACCAGCCGCGCATCCACGCCGGCGTGCAGGTAAGCCCGGTGCAGATTCACGGTGCCGCTCAGCAACGCGTCGCGCTCGCTGGTGATGAAGAGCGTGGGCGGCAGGCCGTGCAGATCGGCGTAGACGGGTGAGAGCACCGGGTCGCGCGGATCGGTGCTGCCGATATAGAAAGGATCGTGCGCGCCCGGATCAGGCGGTTCGAGATGGCCCGAGAAGCCGCGCAGCGAGTAGATGGCCCACGAGTCGCCGGCGCGCGCAAAGTCACCCATGCCGCTGAAGACGCCCAGCGCCGCCGGCATCGGCAGGCCAAGCTGCTTGATCTTCACCGCCACCTCGGCGGTAAGGATGGCGCCCGCCGAAGTTCCATAGATCACGATGTGCTCCGGCCTGTAGGTCTTCAGCAGCTCTTTATAGACAGCCACGGCATCGTCCACCGAGGCCGGAAAGGTGTGCTCGGGCGCAAGCCGGTAGAGCACGGCCACGACCTTCATCTTGGTGTACGAGGCAATCGGAATCGATTCCGTGTAGGAGCCGGAATCGGAGTTGAAGCCACCGCCGTGCAGGTTCTCGAGCACCTTGTCGTCGTTGCCCGCGGGCATGCCGTCGGGCGTAACCACGCGCACCGGCACGCCGGCCATCGTCGACTCGACAATCTGGTTGGGGCAGATCTTCGTCCACGCCACGCGCGCCCCGGCCGTATAGGCATCGGTGTGTGCGCGCCGCTCGGCGAGCGATTGCGGCGGCTCCTGGTCCGGCACGCGCCGCGCCAGTGACTGCTGCGCCTCCGCGCTGACGGTCTTCGGCACCGGCACCACGCGCGTCACGTGCACCGTGCCCTGCGCGTCGATGTAGCTGGTGTCGGCGTTAGGCGCAGTCGCCGCGGTGGTGGGCGCCTGCTGCTGCGCCATCAGCGCTACTGCGCTCAGCAGGAAGAGAAAGGCATACGGGCGGCGAAACAGGTGCATACGCGCGGCTCCCGGAGAGAGATGATCTGCGATCCCCAACGATATCAGAAGCACCGCGCCAGAAGCTCTTGGCAGGCCGGCGAAGAAGAGCGCATCGCACGCCCTTCTTCGCCGTCTGCTTTTTTGGCTTATAGCGGTTCTCCAATTGCTGTACACGGAAGGCACGATGCCGAGTGGCTTTTTCCTCAAGAAAAAGCCACCTTGCACACCACCGGACAGTGCACGTGAATTGGAGAACCGCTCTAGGATTTCACCCCGGCAGAATCAGCAGCCCCGTCGCCAGCAGCTGCTCCGTGAGCCGATCGAGCGCCATCGGGAATTTGTACGAGATCGACCTCGTGCTCATCCCCAGCAAGACCGCCGTCTCGACCTGCGTGTACTCCTGCAGCACGACCCGGCTGAGCATCTGCCGGTCGAGCGACCCGAGACGGTCCAAACATCGCTCCACATCGAGGACGAAGATAATGGCGTCCTCGAAGGTGCGGATGGGCCGGCTCGATGCCCACCCGCGGCCTATCGGATCGGCGAGGATCGAGGGCGACCGGCCCACCTGCATCGAGGCGTAAAGATAGCGCCGCAGGATCTTCTCGGTGTGCTTGCGGTAGAAGGCCAGGCTCACCGGCGGGTCGTCTGAGTCCGCCGGTGTCTGGCCCGCGTTCCGGGGGCAGGGGTGGGGTTTCAACCGCTCTGCCTGTGCGGCAATTCCCCAAATGGTGGTCAACACGAGGGCTGCGCTCATCGGGCACCCTCCGGTATGGCGTCGAGGATGGCGGCGACCGCCCAGATCTTCGGCACCGTCTTGCGGCCCGGCCGGCCGCGACGCTTGCGGCTCTCCGGCGATGGAAACTCTTTTAGCTTTTCCTCACAACCACGGCAATAAATCTTTCCTTCGGTTTGAGCGCGATAGAAAAGCGATCCGCACCCTTCGCAAACTTTCACTTGTACACACAACTCCATGGCCCGTTTCTCCGTAGGCGGTCCGTCCCCGGCAGCATTGGCCTGTGGCTTGGCGCCGAGGGGGTGAAAAGAGGCAGGGAGGTCCACTCAGAATTCTGTCGTCCTGAAGGGGAGATGCCGCCTTGGCTCTCTGGTTATATAAGTGGACGCGGTGCGCAGATCAGAAAAGCGCTCGATCAGCCTGTTCCGGCCCCCGCGCGGGAAGACGCGGGGAGAAGGACCGGAGGAATGCGTCGAAAGAAGTCGGTTCATGTGATAATTCACCGCTGACGACGCTGAGGTCCGCCGCCGTCCAGTGCGCGGCGGTGAAAGTTTTTGGGGGGATTCCCACAAGCCGATCCAAGATTAAGTAAACCTAATCTACGAACAGGCTCCTTATGCGTCAACAGGTGCGGCTAACCTTGCGCCGCTTGTCTCTTTCAACGCTCGATCGTGCGCCGGAATCTCGGCCAGTTTCCCCCAGATAAGTTTTCCAGGAGAAAACAGCGGGCCTGCGGGCTCATTTCCTGCAGCAAGTATTCCACCGATGAACTTCGTCCAGATTCACGAGCGGCTTCGCCTTGAACTGTTGCGCCGGCTACAGCGAGGCACGCTCAGCGTGTCGTTGCTGGCGCGCCAGACGGGCTTCGGCCAACCGCATATCTCAAACTTTTTACACGGCCGGCGGCAGCTCTCGCTCAAGGCAATGGACCGGATCCTGGCCGCGCAGCACATGTCGGCCGCGGACCTTCTATCGGCGATGGCCCAAGCGGCTGCGGCGCCTGCGGAAGAGAATGGCCTGGCGCCTCTCGTCTCGCACGCTGCGGCGCTCTTCGAGCCGAATATCCGGCCCGCGTCCATACAAGCGATGCTGAGTTTTCCTGCCGGCGTGCTGGCCTCCATCCGTCCGCGCGCCTTCTCGAACGCCCGGCGCGCCTGGCAGCGCTTTGTCGCGGTGCGCGCCTACGCGGCCGACGCGCAGGCCATGGATCCCATGGTGCAGCCTGAGGCGATCGCGCTGATTGACCGGCACTACAATTCGCTTGCGCCTTACCGGCCCGATCGGCCGAATCTCTACGCGGTGCGGCAGGGCTCGCATCTGGAGCTGCGCTATGTGCACCTCGATCTCAACCGGCTGGTGTTGCGGCCGCACAACATCGCCTTCCCGGTGGAATTGGTCGATATGGACCAGAATGCGCCCGGCGATCCGCTCGCCGGTCGCGTGGTGCTGTTGATGAATGAAATGTAGGTGGAGTCACTTGGGAGCGGAGACCGGGAAGGTTGCCCTCAGACAACGTGAAAAAACTCCTTGCCATCTGAACCCTGAGGAGATCAATGATGGCCACCAAATCGCCCCGGAAAAAATCTTCAGCGAAAAAATCCTCCGCGCGAAAGTCCGCTACGAAGAAATCCCCCGCCAAAAAATCCGCTGCAAAAAAGGCTTCGAGCAGGCGGACAGCGGCGAAGAAGTCCACTTCCAGAAAGAAGTCGACGCGCAAATATTCACCCGGCGCGGGCAGGAATGTCGAGACCGAGATGCGGGAGATGAAGCGGGGCAAGCTGAAGAGCGGCCGCAGCGGCAAGAAAGTGACCAGCCGCAAACAGGCGATCGCCATCGGGCTATCCAAGGCAAGGAAGGAAGGCAAGAAGGTTCCGCGGAAGAAGAGTTAGGCCTCGCTCTTTTGAGGTCTGTGCTTTCCCAGGTCTCAGAATCGAGACCTGGGGCACCCGGCCGCGGAAGAAGAATTAGGCATTGCTTTCTTTAGGTCTGTGCTTTCCCAGGTTTCAAGACGAGCTTGAGGCACGGCGTTCCTTTCACACCGTTGCCATCGTCCGTTCAGGCTTCGTGGACGGAGTCTGGATTGTCGAAGCGGGTGAACTTCGAGATGAAGTTCAAATGGACGACGCCCGTAGGGCCGTTGCGCTGCTTGGCGATGATCACCTCGGCCTTCGCCTTGTCGGACTCGCTCATCTCCTCATCGCGGTTGTAATAGGCCTCGCGATGGATGAACGCGACCACGTCGGCATCCTGCTCGATCGAGCCCGATTCGCGCAGGTCGCTCAGCATGGGACGCTTGTCGTCGCCGCGGCGCTCGCTGGCGCGCGAAAGCTGTGCTGCGGCCAGCACCGGCACGTCCAGTTCCTTGGCCAGTGCCTTCAGGCCGCGCGAGAGGGCTGAAACCTCCTGCACGCGATTCTCATACCGCTTGCCGCCCGCCGAGGGCAGTGTGGCCGACATCAGCGTCAGGTAGTCCACAACCACCAGGTCGAGTCCCCCGGCATTTTGTTTCAGCCGTCTCGCTTTGGCCCGCATCTCGGAGAGCGAGATTCCGGCCGAGTCGTCGATAAAGATGCGCGACTCGATGAGCTGCTCCAGGCCGCGCTGCAGCTTGTCATGATCTTCGCGGCCAAGAAAGCCGGTCTGCAGTTTGCGCTGATCAACCCACGCCTGCGAGGCGAGCATGCGGCGCAAGAGCGACTCCTTGCTCATCTCCAGGCTGAAGATGGCGACGATGGCGCCGTGATTCACGGCGGCGTTCTGCGCGATATTGATCGCCAGCGCCGTTTTGCCCATCGAAGGGCGCGCCCCGACGACGATGAGCTCGCCCCGCTGCAAGCCGCTGGTCATGTGGTCGAACTCGGTGAAATCCGTGGCCAGCCCCGTGACCTCGCGGCTTTGCTTATAGAGATTGTCGATGCTGCCGAAGGAGTGCTGCACGATCGCATCGAGCGCCTGCAGGCCGTGCACGATGCCTTTTTCGCTGACTTCGAGCAATTGCGTCTCGGCCGCGCCGATCACTTCGAGCGCCGTCTCGCTCTGGTCCGCCGCGCGCGCAATCGCCGCCGAGCAGATGCCCATGAGACGGCGCAGCAGGCTCTTGTCCTTGATGATGCGAATGTATTCTTCAATGACCGGCCGGCGCGGCAATCCCTCCGTCAGCGACGCCAGATACGCCACGCCGCCCACCGATTCCACTTCCTTGTAGCGGGCCAGCTCATGGGCCAGCGTGACGATGTCGACCGCGCGCTGCGAGTTCATCAGCTCGGTCATGCGCAGGAAGATGCGGCGGTGCGAATCGAGCGAGAAGTCGTCGGCGTCGAGCCGCTCAGCGGCCTCGGAGTGGGCGGAGTTGTCGAGCAGGATCGCGCCGAGGATGGTTTTCTCGGCATCGATGTTCGCCGGCAGGCCGGCTTCGAGGGTCAGGTCGGGGATGGTCGCCATTGTTCTCTCTGAAAAAGTGCTCTCCCGAAGGAACGTCCTCCAAAAGTGTAGGGCGAATGCGCGAGGTAGTGAAAAAAAAGGATATTTAGGAAATCGAGGAAAAACGGGCAAGAGATTGCCCGTAGACGATCCCGGTGCTCTTCAGGGTAAGATGCTGCTGCGCGAAGGCCTGGATTTTCACCGCAGCGCGAAACTCATCTTGCCGATCCGGGTCTGAGCGAGCAGAAAGGAATCAAAGCCATGACACGATTCATGACGAAACCCCTGTTGTTGTTCTCTCTGCTGCTTGGCTCCATCGCTCTTCTTCCTGCGGCGGCACAGGCCGATGTGCCCGGCCCGCATCCCGCCTATCTCCACGCGCTCAGCGATCTGCGCATGGCGCGCGCCTATCTCGGCGAAGGCTGGGGTTGGGACGCGGTGCGGCGCGAGGACGACCACGCCATTCAAGAGATCGACGCCGCCATCCGCGAGATCAAGCACGCGGCCATCGATGACGGCAAAGAGCTCAGAGATCACCCGCCCATCGATACCCACCTGGGCTGGCGCGACCGCTTTGCCCGCGCCAATGACCTGCTGGCGCGCGCGCATCACGATCTCGACCACGCCGAAGACGTTCCTGAAGCGCGCGGGCTGCGCGACCGTGCGATCATGCACATCGACGAAGCCCACCGCACCGTGGACCGCGCCTGGCGCACGGCCCATTGGGAGTAGAGCCCCGCGGCTTCTTCTCCGCTCACCCAACGCCGCAGCCCGCAACAGGCTGCGGCGTTTTTTCGCGCCTGCGCAGAGGCCGGCCCTTGGAAGTGCGAGGACATCCCTGAAAACCGGTCAACTGCGGCTGGAGAGGATGACCTGGTTTCCCTCCTGGTAAAGGAGAGCCCCCGCCGGCCCGCGGCCGATCCCTGAACCGCCCCCCGTAATAAGTACGGCATTTCCACTGAGATTCATGTAGTCGAACGCTCCTTTCACATGCATAATAGGGAACGAACGAATCCCGTTCGTCCAGGTGTCCCCACCTGACGCGGGCCGGCGAGAACGAATGAAGCGGCTTGCAGACGGGATCATGATCCCTTTTCCCGGTTTTCCGGGAGTTCGATGCACCCTGCCTTGGTCGAGCGATCTTTATCACTTCGTTTTTCAGAACACAAGCCGCCGAATGGACCTCGATCGCGGATCGTTGCCCTTCGCGGAATTTTGGCTATGGACCGGGAGTCTCTGCACTCCGCTTTGCCGGTGAGCCTCACGGAGAAGAGGGATCGGGCATGTCAGTTCAGATTTTGGAGAGTTCGCGGTTGGAACCGTTTCCATTCCCACTGCACGCGTCCGGATGCGCAACGGCCGGTTTGGAAGCGGATGCGGAGAGAGACCGGGTGCTCCTGCAGTTGTCCGACTTTTCTCCGGGAGAGGTTCCGGCCGCTGTCGGCTGCCTGCGCGGATTCTGCTGGGCCGTCGTTCTTGAAGCGGTTGCGGCCCTCTGCGTCTTCGCGGTCTGGCATCTCGGGTAGCACGCGTCCGTCGCACGCGCCCCTTGGCAGCCGGCGCCCGGCCGACCCAACAGCCGCGCCCACCAATCCAGAAAATCGAATTGATTTGCCTCGGCGCCCATGGATCCCGGTCCAGAGCAAGGCCCGATCCGGCCCCATTGTCGATTTAGGTCTCGGTTTAGGTCTCGATCTGGGTCTCGATCTAGCATGGCCTGACCTGCGAAGATAAAATCAGCCCAAAGGACAAATTCCTTTTGAGGGCAGCGCCCACGAGGTGACGCGCGCGATGCGCCATGTTGCAGTCATCTATAATCCGGCCTCCGGGCAGTATTTCGCACGGCGCAAGGCGGCGGCCCAGCAGGTGCTGGACGTGCTGCGCGCGGCGGGCGTGGAGGCTGAGGCGTTTGTGACCGACACGCCCGGCAGCGCCACGGCCCACGCCCGGCAGGCGGTGCGCGACGGCTATGATGCCATCCTGGCCTGCGGCGGAGACGGCACGGTCCATGAGGTGCTGCAGAGCCTGGTGGGCACCGACGTCGCCCTGGGCGTGATTCCGCTGGGCACCGCCAATGCGCTGGCCGCGAACCTCGGCCTGATCGCCTCGCCCGCCAAAGCGGCGCGCATCCTGCTCGGCTCTGAGCGGGTGCGGATTCCGGTGGGGCGCATTCACTTCCAGAACGGCTCCGCAACGCCGGAATCGCGCTATTTCCTGGTGGCCGCGGGCATAGGCGCCGACGCGCTGCTCATGGCGCGGCTCGATCCGGTTCTCAAGCGCCGGTTCGGCTATATTCTTTATCTCATCGAGGCTGCCCGCATTTGGGCCACGGACCCGCTGCCGCTCTTTGAAGCGGCCTTTTTAACAAATGGCAGCGGCATCGAACGTGTGACGCAGGTTTCGCAACTGCTCGCGGTCCGGGTGCGCTCCTTCGGCGGTGCTCTGCGCGAGCTCGCTCCCGGCGCCACGCTGCACAGCCGCACGCTGAGCCTGCTGGCCTTCGGAACGCGTAGCCGCTACAGCTATTTCCGCTTCCTGCTCGCCGTGCTCGCCGGCCGCCACACCTTCGCGCGCGAAATCGAGCTGGTGGAGACAGCCACGGTGGATTGCCGCGCCTGCAACGGCTCGCGCGCTACGCTCTACGTCGAAGCCGACGGCGAAGTGCTCGGCCACCTGCCCGCCAAGCTGGAGACCGTGCCCGACGCGCTTACGCTGCTGGTGCCGCCGGGCGCCCAGCCGTGAAGCGGGGCAGAGCGTCTGGGCTGGTACGGCTCGGGCTTGGCCTAAGCAATCAGGTAAAACGCCTTCGCGCCGCCTACCACGGCGTCAGTGACCAGATGACGGTCAAACGTGGCCAACTGGCCGCCATGCGCACGGGCAAGAGCCAGCAGATAGCTGTCGGTGATCTGAGCTGAATCCAGGAGCCGGGTTGTATCCACACGTTTGCCGTCAAAGAGGGTTACGTCGTCGGACCAAAAGGCGTGACCCTCTAGCCCGAGCAAAATAGAGACCATCTCGGCAACTGCGGCTGGCGTTCCCGGCGAATTTGGATAACGGGAGCTGCCGAGGATGCGGAGGACGCCGTTCTCGACCAATGGACAGGTAGCCCACGCGCGCTTCCCCTTGCGCGCAAACCACTCGTGTGCGCGGTCATGCTGCACGTGTGTCGGATCGACGAGAGCGATCAGTACGTTCACATCGAGCAGAAAACGGTTCACTGCAGCTCTTCCTGCAGTTGCCGGACGAGCTCCGATGTAACCCTGGGCGCACCCCGCCGGACCGGGAGCAGCGGTACACCATTCCGGGTAGCGCGCCGGGAAGGAGCCGGACGCATGGCCTCCCGTGCCAGCGAAGAAATGACCTCGCCAACACTCTTGCGCTCCGTGGCTGCCATCTCCTTCGCCGCAGCCAGAACGTCGTCATCGATGGCAAGAGTAGTGCGCATAAGTTCTCCTCGGCCCTGCATCACGCATCAATCATCATACATCAACGTGGACTGTCGAGCCAGAGCTGCTGGTGCATCCCCCGCGCAAGCCCGTGAGAATCGTCGCCCTCGTTGATCTGGAACCGTCTGAGACGTAAAGTCCAAAATTGTCATCCTGAGCGGAGTCCGCGGCAGCGGACGAAGTCGAAGGATCTGCGGTTGGTCCTGCCCGCCGCGAATAGTCTATCTATTTCTTCAGCGGCTTGCGCGCGAAATAATACAGCGAAAACCCGAGCGCCGCGAAGGCCAGCACCGAGACATAGTTGTTATCCAGAAACGTATGCGGAAAGTTGAGAATGTCGCCTTTATCGGTGAGGTTTTCGTAGGCTTTGAGCGCCACGCCGAGCAGGCCCATCACGCCGCCTGCGGCGATGAGGCCTGAAGCATAGAGAGAGCCCGAAGAGATCTCGCTATCGGCGCCGGCCAGATCTTCGCCGGCCTTTTTCGCGGCCTGGTCGACAAACCAGCGCACCATGCCGCCGCAGAAGATGGCGAGGGTTGTCCCGATCGAGAGATACGCGCCCACTGCAAACGGCAGCGAGCGGATGCCGAGCAGCTCGACGGAGAGAACCAGAAAGACCCCGATCATCACCAGTCCCCAGGCCAGTTTGCGCGTGAGAATGCCATTGATCACCGTGGCCATCAGCCGCGCCTGCGGCGCAGCAGCCTTCTCGCTGCCGATGCCCTGGATCCACTGCACCTCAATGCGTCCGGTTGCGGGCGAGTAGAGATATTTGCCGTCGGCCAGCTCCGGCGAGCCGAGCGCGTTCAACACAATGTACTCGCTCTTGTGATGGATGGATGTGGTCTGGTTGGGGCCCTCCACCTGGAACTGCTCGGGCAAGTGCTTCACATCCCCCTGGACGGTAACTCCGGAGTGAGGCGCGGAAAGGCTCCACGGCTGCGGCGCGGCGCGGAAGACCTGCAAGCCGGTATTCATCAGGTTCAGCGTGAACCCGATGGCCACGGTCGAAACCACCACGCCGATCATCAGAGCCACCTGCTGCTTCCACGGTGTTGATCCGACCAGGTAGCCGGTCTTGAGATCCTGCGAGGTGTCGCCGGAGTTGGAGGCGGCAATGCACACCACGCCGCCAATCGTGATGGCCAGCGCGCCGAAGGCGGGCGCGGTCCAGCCCTGCACCAGGAAGATGGCTGCCGTGGCCATCAGCGTGGCAATCGTCATGCCGGAGACCGGGCTAGCCGAGCTGCCGATGAGGCCCACGATCCGCGAGCTCACAGTCACGAAGAGAAACCCGAAGACCACCACCAGCAGCGATGCGGCCAGATTCGCCGCCCAGCCCACGTACGCGCCCGGCACGGGCTTGAACTGGAGAAAGAAGAACATCATCGCAACCACCAGCAGCGATCCGGCGACCACCACCGTCATCGAAAGATCGTCCTCCGTGCGCACCGGCTTTTTCGCGCCGCCTTCGCCGGGGCGCATGTTGCGAAACCCGGCGGTGAGCGCATTGACGATGGTCGGCACCGTCTTGAGCAGCGTAATAAGACCCGCCGCAGCCACCGCGCCCGCGCCCATGGGACGGATGTAGGTGGACCAGAGCTGGCTCGGGCCCATCTGCGCAATCGGCACGGTGCCCGGATAGATGGGGTGCGCGATCTCTTTGCCAAAGAAATAAATGAGAGGCATAATCACCAGCCAGGAGAAAGCGCCGCCGGCGAAGATGATGCCGGCCACGCGCGGCCCGATGATGTAGCCCACGCCCAGGTACTCGGGCGTTGCATCGGCCTTGATGGAGGCGCCCTTGAGAATATGCTGTGGTCCAAAATCGGGCTGGAACTCCGGCGTGCCGGGCCAGGCCTTGAAGAGATTTTCATTCTGGAAGAGCGTGTAGAGGCCGCCGAGGCCAAGGCCGAGAAAGACGCGGCTGGCCAGCGAGCCGCCTTTTTCGCCGGCAATCAAGACGTCGGCGCAGGCCGTGCCTTCGGGATAAGGCAGGTTGCCATGCTCCTGCACGATGAGCTGGCGGCGCAGCGGAATCATGAACAGCACGCCCAGCCATCCGCCAATCAGCGCCAGCATAAAGATGCGCGAGTACTCGAGATCGAAGCCGAGAAACACCAGCGCCGGCAGCGTGAAGATAACGCCCGAGGCAATCGACTGGCCGGCGTTGCCCGTAGTCTGAACGATATTATTTTCAAGAATGGAGGCGCGGCCGAAGGCGCGCAGAATGCTGATGGAGAGTACCGCGATGGGAATCGATGCGGCGACGGTGAGCCCGGCGCGCAGGCCCACGTACACCGTAACCGCGCCGAAGATGAGGCCGAAGAAGCAGCCGAGCAGGAGCGCGCGCGGAGTGAGTTCCGGACGCGTTTCACCGGGCGGAACAAAGGGCTGAAATTCAGGCACGGGCAGCCTCCACGGGACAGGCGCAGATTGTGAGCGATCCCTGAACGCCGAGTGTAAGGCATGACCGCCGATTCTGGGAAACTCCGGCCGGTTGCGAAGTATTGCCTTTCGAAATGCATCGGGGTTGTGGCAAGCTCATGGATGCCATGAACTTAGGAAGACGATGGAAAGGAGAATCGCCATGATCTTTGGTGCGCATATCATCCTGTATAGCCGGGATGCGGAAGCCGACCGCGCCTTTCTGGGCGACGTGCTTGGATTTTCATCGGTGGATGCGGGCCGCGGCTGGTTAATCTTCGCGCTGCCTCCGGCAGAATCCGCCGTGCATCCCGCGGAAGAGAACGGCCGGCATGAGCTTCACCTTTTGAGCGACGATCTGAACGGCGAGATCGCAGCGCTTGAAAAGAGGGGCGTGCGCTGCTCGGCAGTCCAGCAAGAACGCTGGGGTTCAATCACCCGGATCGAGCTTCCGAGCGGCGGACTGCTCGGCTTGTATCAGCCGGCGCACCCGCTGGCGATTCCCCGGGCCTGAAAGCCGCTCTATGCCCTTGGCGAACTCGCCCCTGTGCGCGTAGGGTAATGGACATCGCTCGAACTCGCGCGAACGGAGACCCTGATGGCCAATTCCGCGCTCGCCTCCACTCCCGGCGTTGCCGCCGTGTCCAGCTCAGCCGCTACGCCTCATAAGCGGCTGATCTCGCTCGATATTCTGCGGGGCATCACCATCGCCTTCATGATCATGGTGAACAATAACGGTGGTTCCCACGCATGGGCGCAGATGCATCACGCCGCGTGGAACGGCTTCACGGCCACCGATCTCGTGTTTCCCACATTTTTATTCGTGGTGGGCGTCTCCATCGTGTTTTCCACTCAAGTGCGCCTGGCCCGCGGCGAAACCCGCACAAGCCTTGCCTGGCACACGGTCCGCCGCGCCGTCATCCTGTTTGCCTTCGGCGTGATCGTCAACAACTTTCCGTACTTCCATCTCGTTCACATGCGCTTTTACGGCGTCTTGCAGCGCATCGCCGTCTGCTACCTGATCGTGGAGCTGTTTTATCTGTGGGACCGGCGCGTCTCAACCAAGATCGCGGTTCTGGTCATCGTACTGCTTGGCTACTGGGGACTGGTGGGCTGGGTTCCCGTGCCCGGCGCCGGCGTGCCCGGCCGCGATATTGCCTTGCTCGACAAGGACCAAAATATAGTGGCCTGGGCCGACCGGCAGCTCATGCCCGGCCATCTCTATGAGGATGCGCCGCTGCACGATGCGCGCGATCCCGAAGGCCTGCTCAGCGACATTCCCGCCCTGGGCACCGCGCTGATCGGATTGCTGGCCGGGCTCTGGCTGCGCGGCCAGAAAACGATCAAGGAAAAAGCCGCCGGCCTCGCCACGGGCGCGGTCACCTGCCTCGCGCTTGGCTACATCTGGTCCATCTGGTTCCCGCTGAACAAAAAGATGTGGACCAGTTCCTACGTGCTGGTGGCTGCGGGGTGGTCGCTGTTGCTGTTTGCGCTGCTCTATTGGGCCGTGGAGGTGTGCGGCGGAGCAAAAAAGGGCGTCAGCAAAGGACTAGCCTGGCCGTGGCTGATCTTCGGCTCGAACGCCATCGCCGCCTACATGGTGAGCGAACTGCTTCCCGGCGTGCTCGACTTCATCCGCTTCCAAGCGCATGGCCGCGCTTCCAATCCGTTATGGTATCTCCGCGGGCAGCTCGCAGCCTACATTCCCGATCCCGGCTGGGCCGCCTTTGCTTACTCGGTTTCCTTCACCGCACTCTGCTTCATCCCGGTGTGGTTCCTCTACCGGAACAAAATATTTCTCAAGATCTGAGCAGCGTCAGATGAATGTGTCGCTCGATTGGTTTTGTCTCTGGGCGCGGCTTAAGCCGTGCCGCAAACGTCGCAAAGACATGCTTGGGATGCAGCCACCGAGGAATGTTTCTGCGAAGATTTGCCCCACTCGCACCACCACACACGGGAGAACTAAATGAAGTTCACACGGGCTTTTTTTGTCTTCATCTTCTTCGGCAGCCTGTGCGCGGCGCAGGCTTTTCATTGCAATCTGGACGAAGATAGAAGCATCGCAGGCGTGAGCGTGACGGCGGGTCACGATTCCGTCGAGCTCACCTGGCCCGGCGAGCAAGCGCAAGAGCTGCGCGCGCGCTTCACAGTGCGTGACGGGCAGCCGTTGATTGAAGAGTTGGCCGCGCGC
This sequence comes from Occallatibacter sp., assembly GCA_036490385.1. Classification (GTDB taxonomy): domain Bacteria; phylum Acidobacteriota; class Terriglobia; order Terriglobales; family Acidobacteriaceae; genus Telmatobacter. The sequence goes on along the minus strand of DASXDX010000025.1, from coordinate 65,338 downwards.
AAATCCGGTGGCGCATGGATCGTGCTCGGCAAAGATCTGACGCCGGAGTTTCAGGTCACCACCGGCCGGCGGCGCATCTCGACAACGGAGTTGACCATTCTGAAGAAGACGCACAACGACACGCCGGAAAACGAGGAGCGCTACAAGTGGAACGTCTTCTGGGATGCGCCGCTGGCGATTCCCGGCACGGAGGATGGCCATCTCGTCGGCCCCGGCCGCTCACCCGATGAAGTGAAGCGCGCTGTGGTGAGCTACAACTCCGATGCCTGCCGCGTGAAGAGCCAGGGCGACCGCGTGAGCGTGATCTTCAGCGGGCTCACGCTGGGCATCTTCGCCGGCGACCTCGAGTTCACAGTCTACAAAGGTTCCAACCTGCTGCGGCAGGAGGCGCTGGCGAAGACCGAAGACAAAGACGTCGCCTTCATTTACAAAGCTGGCCTGAAGGGATTCTCCATCAATCCGGACACTAAGCTGGCGTGGCGCGACACCGCCCAGGTCTGGCAGCAGTACGAGTTCGGCGGCGACGTGAATCAGCAGCCGGTCGATCTGCAGGCGCGCAACCGTCTCGAGATTCTCGATGCGGGCGCGGGCTCGATGGCCGTCTTTCCGCCGCCGCACAAATTCTTCTTCGCGCGCGAGAACGAGGTCGATCTCGGCTACGTCTACTACCGCAAGGATAATGACAGCTCGTTTTCATTAGGCGTGATGCAGCCCGAGCGCGGCTCTGGCTACGCGCCCTGGGGCGAGACCGAAGCCGTTTGGGACCGGCGCGTGCGCGTAGCGCGCAGCCAGATTTATAACTACGCGCTTTACAACGCGCCTCCGGGAACCGTGCAGCGCATGGCCGTCTACTATTACCTGAGCCCGGAGGGCGACCACGCTGCGCTCGATCATGTGCTGGCCTTCACGCACGGCGATGCGTACAAGCCGGTGCCCGGCTTCAAGACCGTCACCGGCCATTTTCATCTCGACTTCAACGAGATGATCCGCGACCGCGGCACTTCGGATTTCATGCCCACATGGGTCCCGGTCTTTCGCGGCCTGGGCATCAACATCGTTTACCTCGGCGACTTTCACGACGACTCGGACATCAACGATCCCGGCCCCAAGCGTTTTTACGAGCAGAAACTCTACTTCGAAGGCGCGCGCAAAGTGAGCGACAAGAATTTCCTCGTGATGCCCGAAGAAGAGGTGAATTCGTATCTCGGCGGGCACTGGTATCTCATGCTGCCCAAGCCGGTGTATTTCTCGCATGCCATTCCGCGTCCCGACAGCCAGAGTTTTGAAGAGAACGATCCGACTTACGGCCACGTCTACCACATCGGATCGGTCGACGACGCCGTCAACATGATCAATCGCGAGCAGGGCATCATCTGGGCTGCGCATCCGCGCACCAAAAGCTCGGCCATGTATCCCGATCTCTACAAGGATAAGGATTATTTCCTGAGCGACCGCTTCATCGGCGCCTCGTGGGAATCGCTGCCCGTTGACTTATCGCAGAAGCGGCTCTGCGAAGACCGCTGCTTCGGCCTGACCGACGAGATGAGCAACTGGGCGCCGAAGCCGAAGTTCATGCTGGCCGAGGGCGATACGTACATGAAGGTCCCCAGCGACGACACCTATCCTCTGCTCGCCATCAACTATCTCAAGCTCGACAAGGTGCCGGCCTACAACGAAAGCTGGGCGCCCATCGTTGAAGGCATCCGCGCCGGCAACTTCTTCGGCACCACCGGAGAGATACTGTTCCACAAGTGGGGCATCGAAGGCTCGGGCGCAAAGAGCATCTACACCGCGAGCATTGAATACACCTTCCCGCTCGAATTCGCTGAGTTGGTGTGGAGCGATGGCTCGAAGGTCGATCGCAAGATCATCGACCTCACCGATACCGAGCAGTTCGGCGCCAGGACCTTCCGCATTCCCTTCGACGCAACCGGCAAAAAGTGGGTGCGCTTCGACGTGTGGGACTCGGCCGGCGATGGCGCGTGGCTGCAGCCGGTTCAGCCGAAGCAATAGGTCGTCTTATCGGTGCGACGCGGGAAGGCGCGATGAAAGCCTGCCCATCAACCACTCGATTGCGCACTCGATTGCGGCATCTTGTTCGTCTATTTCGATCCGCAGGCGCGCAGTTTGGAGCGGACAGGATTCAGCCAACTTTGCGGCGAGCCCTCCCAGCCGCACGCGATCTTTCTCCGTGGTCACGAACGATACGGCGCCCGCGTTCCGCGCGTTCTTGCGTAGCCGGTCAAGGTCGGCCTCTGTATAGCGATGATGATCGGGGAAGGCGACGCAGTCGGCCAGGCGCAAACCGGCGCGCCGCAGACCTTCAAAAAACTGTTCCGGACGGGCGATGCCACAGAAGGCGATCACCGGGCCGTCGATGGGCGGCACATCCATCGTGCGCTGCAGCCGCCAGACGGGGCCTTGCCACTGGCCTTCGCTCCGAAGCGATGGTTCTAAGATCGTAGCCTCTGCCGCGGGAATCGCGAGAACGTCGGCGCGGCGCATCGCTGCGAGCGGCTCGCGAAGATTTCCCGCCGGCAGCAGCCGCTCGCGCGACCAATCCCGCCCATCCAGCAGCAGGATATTCACGTCGCGGTGAAGCTGGCGATGCTGAAAGCCGTCATCGAGCAAGTGGACGCCAAAGGCTTCGCCCACAGGGGCTAAAGCCCGCCGCAAATTTGGGACATTTACGGCACGACTCAAGTCGTGCCCTGACACTTCTTGCTGCTCCGAGGTGGTCCTCTCAAGGGTTAAAGCTCGCTCGGCCATCAGCCCGGCCTGGTAGCGCTCGGCCGCTACGTAGACCGGCACGCCCGCTTCCCGCGCAATCAGGATCGGCTCGTCGCCGAACGCCTCGGCCGTTCCACCGGGATCGACGCGCATGGCAGCCCGAGTCTTGCGTCCGTAGCCGCGCGAGAGCACATCCACAAAAAGCCCGCGCCGCGTGAGCGCCTGGGCCAGCGCGATGGTGAGCGGCGTCTTGCCTGCGCCGCCAGTCGAGAGATTGCCGATGCTGACCACCGGCCAGCGCAGCCTTCGCACCGGTTCGACGCCCGTGCGCAATGCAGCCTCGCGCGCAAAAAGCCCCAGCCGATAGAGCGGCACGAGCGGCGCGAGCCACGGCCGTGCGGCCGTGCGCCGGCTCATGCCGTCCGTTTCTCGAGCAGCGCGCACAAGGCCGCCAGGCAGCGGTCGGTAGCGCCGGCCTGGCGGTCGAAGACCTCCTTGGCGCGCATGCCGATCCCGGCTGCCTCTGTGAGGTTCTCAATGAGATCGACCAGCGTGGCCGCGAGGTTTTCCCGCGCCGCGATGCGGATGGCATTGTGTGCGCGCAGGTCCTCGGTAATGGTGCGGAAGTTGGTGTAGTGCGGGCCCATCACGATGGGCACGCCAAACTGCGCCGGCTCCAGCGGATTGTGTCCACCGGCCGGCACCAGGCTGCCGCCGATAAAAGCGATGGTCGCGAGCGAGTATACCGAGGCCAGCTCGCCGATGCTGTCGAGCAGGACGATCTCGCCCGAGCGCAGAGGTTCCAGCGCGTACACCGGCTTGGCCGGCCAATCGGAGCGCCGGACCCACGCAACTCCAGATCTCTCGAGCAGCGCCGCGACCGCGCCGAACCGCTCCGGATGCCGCGGCGCCAGCACCATCGCGAACTGCGGATCGCGGGCCAGCAGCCGTGGCCAGGCCTCCAGCAGCGCCGCCTCTTCGCCCTCAAGCGTGCTGCCGGCCACCAGCAGGCGCCGGTCGGCAGCGAGCGCTTTAATCAGCTTCGTAACGCCCGTCTCCTCAACCACCCGCACGTCGAACTTCAGGTTTCCAGCCACTGAAACCCGTTCCGGCGCGCAGCCCAGCGCCAGCAGCCGCTGCGCATCCGTCTCGCTCTGCGCCAGCACCACGCCCAGCCGTCCCAGCAGCGGCTTCCACAGCATCTTCAGCATCTGGTAACGCGGCCAGGAGCGGTCAGAGATGCGCGCATTCACCACCGCGACCGGAATCCTCCAGCGAAAGCAGCCGTTCAACAGATTGGGCCAGAACTCCGTCTCCGCCAGGATCAGCATCCGCGGCCGGAGCGCGTGCAGATAGGCATACACGGCCCAGGGCAGATCGAGCGGGCAATAGAAGACGCGGCTGGCGCCAAACCGCTCCCGCGCCAGCGCCTGGCCCGTGTAAGTGGTTGTGGAAACCAGCAGCCGGTACCCGGAAAAGGACCAATCCAGCTCACTGACCAGCCGGCTCACCGCCAGCACCTCGCCCACCGAGACGGCATGGAGCCAGATCACCGGGGCGTCGCTATGCGAGCGCATCCTTTTGAGGACTGCCGGAATCTCGCCCAGCCGCTCCTTCAGCCCCTCGCGGTACTTGTGGGTGGTCATCATCCGCCATAGCCACCAGGGCGCGCTGGCCACGAGGGCTGCAAAAAGAGCCAGGTTGTAGAAAATTAGAGTCATGTTGACCCAAAATTGCTCTCATCTTGTCTAACTTAGAGATGATACAGTCGAGCACGATGAGAGCCCTGCGGTCAATTCCTTCGACGCTACTCTGGCTGGCGCTGCCGGTCATGGCGGCCGATCACACCCCGCCTCCCGTGCAGCCCGCCACCTCCTTCGCCGCCGTCGAGGTGCACGACAAAGAACAGGTAGCCATCGCCGCCGAGCCTTACGACACCAAGGAGAAGGAATCTATCTTTCGCGTCGATTACCTGGCTCACGGCGTGATCCCGGTGCGGTTGATCATCACCAACCTGGGCGACCGGCCTATTTCGCTCCGCGATGCGCGCATCCTCTTCGAGACGCCGGGCGGCGACCGTATCCAGGCGGCCGAGCCGGAGGATGTGGAGCGGCTGATGAGCCGCAAGGAGCGCCAGGGCAGCAAAATCCCCCTGCCCGGCCCCATCCCGGCCATCCACACCAAACCCAAAGCCAGCAACAAGGAGATCGAGGATGACTTCGACACCTTCGAGTATCAGGCCCTGGTGGTGGAGCCCCACACAACACGCGCCGGTTTCCTGTTTTACAACGTTTCGGATCTCAGCCATCCCCTGCGCGGCGCCAAGCTTTATTTGAAGGAGCTGCGCGACGCTGACGGCGAGGAGCTCTTCTACTTCGAGATTCCCTTCGACAAGTACCTCAAATCCAAATCGAGCCAGATGAATTGAGCGCCTGCCAATTACCCAGTCCCTTCACCCGCCGAAGTTTGATATTGCATGTGATATGATATTGGGTGCGAGCGGTTCTGGACACCTCCGTCTTGGTGGCTGCGCTACGCAGTCCGGACGGGGCGTCCGGACTGCATGTGCAGGCCGTGCTCAGCGGGAAACTTCGGCCGCTGATCTCGGTGCCGCTTGTCCTGGAATATGAATCGGTGCTGACGCGGCCCGAACACCTGGCAGTCTCCGGTTTCACGGCGAACGAAGCGGTAAGTATCGTCAGAGCTTTTTGCAAAATGGGGGAGCCGGTGCACCTCGCATTTCGCTTGCGTCCGCAACTGCGGGACCCCGGTGACGAATTCGTGTTCGAAACGGCGTTCCACGGCAGGGCCGATGTAATCGTGACATTCAACACCAAAGACTTTCACCCCGCGGCGGAAGCCTTTGGAATCGAGATTATTTCACCGGGAGAATCCTGGAGAAGGATCAGGGGATTATGAGAGCCAGCAACTTTGCACTGCGGCTGCAGCCGGCGCTGATGGAAGAAGCGAAGACGCTTGCCAAGGCCGAAGGTATAGCGCTGAATCAACTCATCAACATCGCTGTGGCAGAAAAGCTCGCGGCTACCCGGACCATTACCTTTTTTGAGCGGTATACGCGTGATGCCGACGTGGCCAAGGCGCTTGTCTTGCTGCAGCGTCCGCGTGTGGGCGAGCCGCCGCGTCCAGGGGATGAGTTACCGGAGGCGGAGCAGGTCGTTCATGGGCGCGCCAAACGACCGAATGCGCAGCCCGCACTGGAAATCTTGCGCAAAAACCGCGCCGGCACTCCCTCCATCGAGGGGGATGAACAGCCGCAATCCTGGAAGCGCCAGCGGACCGCCGGTTCGCGACGAAAGTAACGCCGCATCTCACTCGTAGTAAGTAGCCGTCGTCGTGTCGGTCTCCCAGATGGTGCAATCCTTCACGCGCACGCGGCCCGCGGTCATGCCGGCAAGCTGCTGGCTGGTCTCGTCGTAGAAGTATTTGGCAATATTCTCCGCGGAGGGATTCAGCTCCGTAAACGGCTCCAGCTCATTGAGCATCTGGTGGTCGACGCGCTCGATTACCGGGCGCAGCACCTGCTTGAGGAGCTTGAAATCGAGCAACAGGCCGGCCTCATCCAGCGCCACCCCGGCCAGGGTCACGCGGACCTTGTAGTTGTGGCCGTGCGGGTTCTCGCACTTGCCGCGGTAGTTGCGAAGGTAGTGGCCGGAGGAAAATCCAGCCTCCACGGTGACCTCGTACATGGGCGTCTGCTCGATCCTGCGCGGGAAAGCATCCCGCTGATCTTATTTTAGCGGGACCGGCAGATTCACGGATTGCCGCCACCCTCCTGGTCGCGGGCGGTCGCGGCGCTTCCACGCTGCAATCGAATTCAGGCGTCGGGATCGCGGTGTCTCCGCCGCGCGGCCTGCCGCGCCTCTTCGCTGCGCCGGTCTACCTGCTCAAACAGATGGCTCATGACGCCGATCAGCCCGGAAACCAGCCCGCCAAGCAGAAAGATCAACGCTACCGTGCGCCACAACGAGCCATTGGCCGGCAGTCCCGGCTGAAAGTTCGAAGGCACCATCGCCATGCCCCCCGAGATCAGCGCAAAGAGCAGCAGAGTAGCGGCAAGGATGTAGAAGTTACGCGACATGGAGGAGGCGGAAACGATCGATGAGGCCAATTGTGATTCTACGCGGAGCGCCATCAGCCAACCAGCTCCGCACTCTGCATCACCCTCACGCCGGATTCGGCGAACTCAGCTTCGATTCGCGCCACGGATCCCTCCAGATCAATCGCCCGGCATGCATCGCGCACAACCAGGGCTTCGAAGCCGAGCCGCCGCGCGTCGAGCGCCGAATAGCCCACGCAGAAATCAAAGGCCAGCCCGGCAAGAAACACGCGCAACAATCCGCGCTCGCGCAGATAACCGGCCAATCCGGTCGCCGTCGTTCGATCGTTCTCAAAAAATGCGGAATAGGAATCAATCTGCCGCCGGAAGCCTTTGCGCAAGATCAGTTCGGCTTGCGGCAAATGCAACGCCGGATGAGATTCAGCTCCGCGGCTGCCCTGCACGCAATGCGGCGGCCACAATGTTTGTTCTCCATAAGCAAGCCCGATCGACTCGAATGGCTGCTTCCCCGGATGCGCCACGGCAAACGAAACGTGATCGACCGGGTGCCAATCCTGCGTAAGGATGATGTGCTCGAAGAGTGGCCGCATGCGATGGATCGGCTCAATCACCTGGTCGCCCTCGGGCACCGCAAGCGCGCCGCCGGGGCAGAAGTCGTTCTGCACATCGACGACAATCAAAACGTCCTGTGCCTCGATCCGCACCGATCTCCTCTGCAGACTGGAAAACTGTGATCAAGATCCGCTTTGTAACACGGCATGGCTTCAGCCGTGCCGAAAACGCCGCAAACAGGAGGGCGGGCTTTAGCCCCTGGGGTATGTTTTGTTTTCCCTAAAAGCCTGTTATTCACCCGGCACGCCCCCACGCCAAGCCGCCCCACGCCAACCTTTCGATCAACGCTTTTCCAGCTTACGCCAGCAATACCTCAACGCCATGCCCGCGCAGCATCTCCACAAATGCCGGCGCCACGCCCGTATCGGTGACCACAACATGCGCCGCGCTGAGCGGCGCCACTGGAATGACACCGCCTCGCCCGAACTTGGTGTGGTCGGCCACGATGATCACCTTGCCCGCCACGCCAATCATCCTCTGCTCCGAGCCCACTACCAGCGTATTGTTGTTGCTGAATCCGGTCTCCGCAATGCTGCCGATGCCCATGATCAGCACGTCCGCGCGAATCGCGCCCAGCATCTGCTCGCAGAACGGCCCCAGCATCACGCGCAGCCGCGGATCGAGATAGCCGCCGGTCAACGTCAGCTCGATATTGCGCAGCGATTCAAGGCTCTCCGCAATCGGCAGCGAATTGGTGACGATGTGCAGCGACTTTGAAGAAAGCTCGCGCGCGACTGCGGCCACAGTCGATCCACCGTCAAGAATCACTGTCTGCCCATCTTCGACGAGCCCCGCCGCGAGCCGCGCAATGCGATCCTTTTCGCCGCTCAGCCGCGCGCTTTCCACGGCGTAATCGAAGGCCCGGCCGGGCGGCGGTTGCACGCTGACTGCGCCGCCATACACGCGCTTGAGCGCGCCCGTTTCCTCCAGGAGATCGAGATCGCGGCGCACGCTCGATTCCGATGCATCCAGCTCGCGACAGAGAGACTCCAGCTCGAGAAAGTCTCGTGACTCGATCATGTGCCGGATTCGCAGTTGCCGTTCCGCCGCTTTCATCGCTTACTTGCCGCGCATCCCCGCGAGCACCGCTTCCGTCACCGACTTCACCAGTTTGTCGAACTGCGCATCGGTCAGCCCAACCGTACTGCTCTCACGCGCTGCCTGAGCCTGCGCGGCCGCGCCCAAAGCTCCGCCGGCGCAGTCGCAGTCGTGATTCCCGGATCCATCCAGCCGGTGGTCGGGAATGCCATACCGCCCCCGAATATCCATCAGCCCCGCTTCCTGCTGCGGGGTAAAAGTGTGGATCGGCCCGCCAAGCTGCGCGGCGATCAGCAGCGTCCAGCAATAGGTCTCGAGCACCTCGGCGTACCACTCGGCGTGCGTCACCGTATCGGCCCAGCAGATCACGCCGTGATTCGCCAGCAGCGCCGCGTTGTGCTTCTTCGCATAAGGGGCGACGGTCCTGGCAAACGCAGCCGTGCCCGGCGTCTGGTAGGGCAGCACCGGCACCTTGCCCACAAAAACCTCGAATTCGGGAATGGTCAGGTACTCCGGCGCGCGGTGCACGATCGCATGAGCCGTCGCGTGCGGCGGATGGCAATGCACCGCGGCCTTTATCTCCGGCGCAGCCTTATAGATCTCGAGATGCAGAAAGATTTCGCTGGTGCGTTTCTGCGTCCCGGCAATCTGGTTCCCCTCAAGGTCCACCATGCACAGGTCGTCGGGCGTGATGTCATATTTGCTGATCAGGGTCGGCGTGCAGATCACCTCATTCGGCCCAATCCGGTAAGAGATATTGCCCCCATTGCCGTCAACAAACTGGCGCAGCCACAGCTTGCGGCCCACCTCGCAAATCTCCTTCTTGATAGCCTCGGCTTCCGGCGTAAGAAAGAGCGCCGGGTTACATTCCACAGTTGTTTCCGTCGGGGTCTGCATTCAATTGTGCTCCTTTTCTCAAGGCGATCAGCGCCGATAAAGGCGGATGATGAAAGATATTGACCGATATTGAATGATATTGTAAATTGTTGAGCGGAGTCAATTCCGCGCACTATGAAGAAGATACCGCTCCGCCCATCCCCAATTCCGTCGCTGATTTTGCTCGCGGTTTTTGTTTGCAGTCCAAACTTGATAGCGGCGCAGAGCCAATGGGTGCACCCCGGCCGTGGCGGCAAGCTGGTCTACGCCACCACGCCCAAAGGCGACCGCATCCCTGATTTCTCCTACGCCGGCTATGAAGGCGGCGGCGTGGCGCTGCCTGCGGTGCCGGCCAAGCGGACGGTCAGCCCCTCCGGCGCGGACGATACCGCGGCCATCCAGAAGGCCATCGACGAAGTCTCAGCGCTCCCACTCGCCAATGGGTTCCGCGGCGCGGTCGAACTTGCGCCCGGCACCTTTCATTGCGCGCAGACCCTTTCCATCTCCGCGTCGGGAGTGGTGCTGCGCGGCGCCGGATCGGGCGGCGACACAGCCAGCCCCACCACCACAATCGAGATGACCGGCGCGCCGCATCTCGCGCTGCGCATCGCCGGCCAGCTTGAGCAAACTGGCGCCGGTGCTGACACGACGATCACAGACGCCTACGTTCCCGCCGGCACATCAGTCATTCATGTTGCCGACCCGGCCAATCTCCATCCCGGCGACACATTGCTGATCTCGAAGCCCGTCACGCCCGCGTGGATCCACTTCATGGGCATGGACGACCTGCGCCGCGACGGCAAGCCGGAGCATTGGGTCTCGGCCAGCCATCTCGATGTGCGCCGCCGCATTGCCGCCATCTCAGGCAACGCCGTCACGCTCGATGTGCCGCTGATGGACTCCTACGACACGCAGTTCTTTGACGGAGCCCGCGCCTCAGTAAAGAAGATCGAAATCACCGGACAAATCTCGCAGGTCGGCGTCGAGAACCTGCGCTTCGCCGCTCCGCAACGCGTGATCGCGCTCGGCGATCCCGCCTTCGGCGGCATCTCGATTCGGGATGTCGTCGATAGCTGGCTGCGCGCGGTCGCTCTCGAAGACACGACCAACGGAATGAGCGTGAACAGCGGCAGCGAGCGCATGACCTTCCTCAACTGCAGCATCGTGCAGCACGTCGCGGTCACCAGCCACGCCAAGCCGGCCGACTTTGCCATCAACGGCGCGCAGATTCTTCTCGACCACTGCACCGGCAGCGGCGACAGCACCTTCTACATCGTCACGCAGGATCGCCAGCAGGGCCCGGTCGTCGCGCTCAACTGCCGCTTTCTGGGCAATGGACACATCCAGCCGCACCAGCGCTGGTCGACTGGCCTGCTGATCGACAACTGCGAGGTGCCCGGCGGCGGCATCGACCTGATGAACCGTGGCGAGATGGGCTCCGGACACGGCTGGCCCATCGGCTGGGCCGTCGTCTGGAACTCCGCCGCGCAGTCCTTCGCCATGAACACGCCGCCGGGCTCCATGATCTGGTCCATCGGCAACCGCGGCGAAGAAACCAATCCACCCTTCCCCATCTTCGACGGCGGCCCGCCGCGCCCCGTGCTCACGCCGGCTACCATCGAATCACCAGGAATGCCGGTAAAACCGCAGAGCCTCTATCTCGCGCAGTTGAAAGAGCGTCTCGGGGAAAAGGCGGTGAAAAATATCGGGTATTGAATCTCATCGCCAAAGCGCCTTGACAGCGCACACAGACACTCCTACGCTTTGATTCATGGACCTTCAGCTTCCCGAACCTCAGGCAACAGAACTCGCCAGTCTCTCGGCGCGTACCGGGCGTAGTGCCTCTGAACTGGTGGTGGAGGCCGTCGACCGGCTACTCGCCCAGGAAAGCTGGTTCGATGCACAAGTGCAGTTGGGAATGGATCAGATCGCCCGCGGAGAATTTCTTGAGGAAGAAGAGATGGATGCTCGCGTCGCAAAGATGATAAGGGCGTGAGACGGTTACGCTGGTCGCTTGCGGCTGCTAACGATCTGGAAGGCATTGCCGATTATCTTTATCTTCATCACCCGTCATTCGCCGCTTCAACAATCCTACGGCTGTACGATGCAGCGAAGTCTCTCAAGTCATTTCCATATGCAGGCCGCGCAGGCAGGATTCATGGCACGCGAGAACTTGTGCTGGCGCAGCTTCCTTATCTCGTGGTCTACACGGTTGACGACGACTCAATACACATCCTGCGCTTCTTGCACGCATCGCGGGATCGGCAATGAATCAAGATTGCCAATGAATCTTGGCACGATTATTCGTTAACCGTTGCTTCGAAGAACTTCTCCACATCCGTAATTGTCCCCGTCATCCGGTACGCTGCCCAGAAATGTCTGCCCAGAGCGCTGCGTGCGGATGCCCGTGCCGAGCAGCAACAACACGCCTCTGTATTCCAACGACCGAATCAACCGGTCGAAACCCTGCTTCATTGAAAGCAGATTCAATCCGGGCTCGCTTGCCACGCGAGCCGGCGCCGGTCTTCGAACCAACGCGCCGTGATCACTCCAAAGAGGAAACCGCCGATGTGGGCCAGGTAGGCCACCCCACCAGTCTGAACGTGCGCCACGGAACCTGCGTCGATGAGCTGGATGACGAACCAAAAGCCGATCAGCAGGGAGGCTGGAATGAAAGTGATCTTGAAAAAGATAAAGAAGAAGAGAACCGCTTTGATCCGGTCGCGCGGATAAGTGATCAGAAACGCGCCCATCACCGCCGCGATGGCTCCGCTCGCGCCCAGGTTGGGGACGGTAGAGCCGGGATTCGCGAGGACCTGGGCCAGCATCGCCACAACCCCGCCCACCAGGTAGAAGATCAGGTAACGGCCGCGGCCCATGGCATCTTCAATCTCGGGCCCGAAGGCCCAGAGAAAGATCATGTTTCCGATGATGTGCATCCAGCTGGCATGCATGAACATCGCCGTAAAAATCGTGACGAAGTGATGGCCCGCTGTGATCTGGGCGGGAATCGCGGCCCACTGCCCGACGAATGCGTCGCCGTACAGCAGCTCCTGCAGAAAGACAAAGACGTTCACCGCAATCAGCAGCCCGGTAACGACGGGCTTACGCATCAGCCGTCTGGACGCGTCGCCTAACGGGATCAAGCCTCCCATGCAGTCTTCCTCCGCTTGTCCGGATTCCGTAAGTCTGATCTACAAAGCCTGAAGTTGGCAAGCGTAGCGCCGCATGAGGAGTGAGCCGCCGCTCACGAAGACAGGGAGTTTTTGCTCGCTGAGCCGGTGAAGAACGCTTCCACGTCCGTAATCGTCGTAGTCATCCGGTACGGCGGCAAGCTGGCCAGAAACGTCTGCCCATATCTCTGCGTGCGGATGCGCGGATCGAGCAGCACCAGCACGCCGCGGTCTTCTAACGATCGAATCAGCCGCCCGAACCCCTGCTTCAGCGTAAGCACCGCCTCCGGCACCTGGTAGTCGAAGAAAGGCTTGCCGCCGGCCTCTTCAATGGCCTTCATGCGCGCCTGCACCACTGGATCGTTCGGCACCGCAAACGGCAGCCGGTCGATGATGACGCAGCTCAGCGCCTCGCCCTGCACGTCCACGCCCTGCCAGAAGCTCGACGTGCCAAAGAGCACCGCGTTGGGAGTGACTCGAAACTCCTCCAAAAGGGCTTTGCGCGGAGCGCTCCCATGCAGCAGGATCGGATAGTCAAGCACCGGCAGCAAGCGCTCATACAGGCCGCGCATCTGGCTGTAGCTGGTAAAGAGGCAAAAGGCGCGACCCCGCGTGATGGCGAGCACGCGCTCGATGCAGCGCGCGGCGGCTTCTGGAAACTCGGGATCGCGCGGGTCCGGCATCCCCGGCGGCAGATAGAGCAGCGCCTGCTCGCCGTAGCGGAAATGCGAGGGGACCACCAGCTCGCGCGCCCCTCGGCCTATATCGCTCAAGCCCAATCGCCGGCGCAGATGCTCGAAACCGCCCTGCACGGTAAGCGTGGCCGAGGTGAGCACGACGGTAGGAATCGGCTCGAAGACCAGCTCGCGCAGCAGCTCCGAAACATCAATCGGCGTAGCCTGCAGATAAGTCGTCCGGCCCTGAGAGCGAAATGATCTGCCTCCGGCGCCTCTTTCCGGCGCGCCGCCCACCGCCCGCCGCTCCAGCCAATACACCATGTTGCTGGCATTCGATTCGAGCAGAAACTCGAGCTCGCCCCGCAGCCGCGCAACACGCTTCTTCAATCCCGGCGCTTCGTCGATGCCGGTGAGCCGCTCCATCTCGGCTTCCATCTGCCGCAGCGTGGCGCGTACGCTCAAATAAAGATCGCCCGAAGACTCCAGGAACTCCTCGCGCGCCGCGAACGGCTGCCGCCCATCGCCGGCCATCGGCAATCCTGCAAAAAACATCCGCGCCCGGTCGCGCAGCTGCTGTGTCACCGCGGGCAGGTTCTGCGCGCCCTCCTTGCCGCGCAAGAGAACATCGGTATCGCGCGCCAACTCTTCAAACCGCACGTTGCTCACCGAAAGCCCGAAATAACTCGACGCAACTTCTTCGAGCTCATGCGCCTCATCGAAGATGACGGCTGCGGCTTCAGGCAGAATGCCCGCGTCGGGCGCGCCCGCTGCCTCGCGTTTCACGCTCAGATCCGCGAAGAACAGATGGTGATTGACGATGATGATGTCCGATTCGAGCGCCCTGCGCCGCATCTCGGTAATAAAGCAGCGCCGGTAGTCCGGGCACGTCGACCCCAGGCACGCGTCGGCCCGTGCATCCAGCTTTTGCCACAGGGCGCTTGACTCGGGCAAGCCGGAAAGCTCCGCCCGGTCGCCGGTCTCGGTCTCGCGCTCCCAGGCGGCAATCTGCTGGTACTGGTCGATCTCTTCCAATCCGGAGAGAATCGGCTGATCGCGCAGAGCCGCAAGCTTGTGGCGGCAGAGATAGTTGGCGCGACCCTTCATGTAGCAGACGCGCAGTTCGCCGAGCAGCGTTTCGAGAAAAGGAATATCGCGGAAGTAAAGCTGATCCTGCAGCGCCTTGGTCCCGGTGGAGACAATCACCCGCTGCCCGGTGCGCAGTGCCGGCAGCAGGTAGGCCAGCGTCTTGCCCGTCCCGGTGCCGGCCTCGACGATCAGATGCCGCCGCTCGGTGAGCGCCCGCTCCACGGCCTTCGCCATTTCGAGCTGCCCTGGCCGGTACTCATAGGGCAGCGGCGAGCGCGCCAGGATCCCGCCCGGCGAGAAGAACTCGTGCAGGCTGGGCAGGGTGCGGGTTGTGGTCTCGCTCGAAGGCATTGGGGCCGGTACGTTGGAACTGCGCGCGCTTCCTCCATCATAGGGTCTCGAGCGAAACTGCGGCGAAGCCAAGCGATCCGCGGCGCGTGAGACCATAGCTTTTGGCCGTGGAAGCCCTGCGGCCCTTGGGAGATTCCCCAATCGATCTCACCACCCTCTACGTTGTGCTCATTGTCTTTGCGGCCACGCTGATCCGCTCCGCCATCGGCTTTGGCGAGGCGCTGGTCGCCGTCCCGCTGCTCGCGGCCGTGATTCCCGTGCGCCAGGCTGCGCCGCTGGCAGTCCTCGTCTCCATCACCATCGCCGCCATTGTGGTCGCGCAGGACTGGCGGAAGATTCACCTGCGCAGCACGGCCTGGCTTCTATTGCCCACGCTGCCCGGCATTCCGCTCGGCCTTCTGCTCCTCACTCACGGGCCGCAACGCGTGGTGAAGGCTACGCTGGCCGTCCTAATTTTGGCGTTTGCAGCCTACAGCCTCATCGGCCGCGCGCCGCTGGAACTCAAGCGCGACAGCCGTGCGTGGCTGGTAATGTGCGGATTTGCCGCCGGCGTGCTCGGCGGCGCCTATGGCATGAACGGCCCGCCGCTGGCCATCTACGGCTCCATGCGGCGCTGGACCCCGCAGCACTTCCGCGCCACGCTGCAAGCCTATTTTTTGCCCGCCAGCCTTCTCGGCATGGCCGGCTACTGGCTCTCGGGTCTCTGGGTTCCGGCCGTGACGCACGATTACCTGCTCTCGCTGCCGGCGGCCGTGCCCGCCGTTTTTCTGGGCAGGCGCATCAATCACCGGCTGAGCGGAGAGAGCTTCACAAAATATGTCTACGCGGGGCTCGTAGCAATCGGCGCGCTCCTGCTGGCGCAGGCCTTCAAGGTTTCGCGGTAGCCGTCAGCCTTCCGCCGTCGTCGGGTCGATGACCCTTACCACCTGCGCCACACTGTTGGCGGGAAAGCCGCCCTGGGCTGCGTGTTCGCGCACCATCTCCTCGTTGGGCGCGATATAGACGCAATAGATCTTGTTCGCGGTCACATAGCTCTGCAGCCATTGGATCTCCGGACCCAGATTTCTCAGCACGCTGCAGGATTTCTGCGAAATCGCTTGAAGCTGGTCGTTGGTGAGTGAGCCGGCGCCGGGAATCTCGCGCTCGATTACGAACTTCGGCATGGAGTAACCCCCTCAAAGGAATGTGTGTAAAGAGCATAGTGCAGGCGCCCCTCTGCCGTTGCATCGAAAAGACAACCCTCCCCAAAAACAGTCAGCCTGCCGGTGCACATAAGCCGGTGCACATAAGATGGAAGAAGACGGTTTGGAGAGAAGACTTTGCCCACGTATCGCAGATCGGTTGTGCCGGCCAGGGCCGGTGCGGGAGCGCTGGTGGCCATTGTGGGCCGGCCCAACGTGGGCAAGTCCACGCTCTTCAACCGGCTCACCCGCAGCCGCCGCTCGATCGTGGGCGACGAGCCCGGCATCACGCGCGACCGCATCTATGGCGAATACGACTGGGCGGGCCGCCAGTTTCGTCTCGTCGATACCGGCGGCATCGTTCCCAACGATCCCGAGCTGATCCCCACCGAGATCTACAACCAGGCAAAGGTCGCGCTCGATGAGGCAGCCGCGCTGGTCATGGTTGTCGACGCGCGCACTGAACTGGCCAGCCCGGACTACGACCTGGCGAGGCTGCTCGCGCGCGGCCACAAGCCTGTGTTTCTCGCCGTCAACAAGGTCGAAGGCGAGGCCATGGCGCTGGTTGCGGAGAACTTCCGGCGGCTCGGCTTTCGCAACGTCTTTCCCATTAGCGCCGAGCACGGCCAGGGCATCGGCGAGTTGCTCGACGCGATTGCCGAGGCCGTTCCGGGATCGTCCGGCGGCGAAGAATCGCCAGCCGAACCAGAAGCCGCAGAAGAGATCGAGGCCGCCGAAGAAGACGAGATCTTCGAAGGCGGGCCATTAGTACCTGGCGGTACCGACACGATCCAAAGCCAGGAAAAGAATCAGAAGAAAATCAGAACGCACGGCGAATTCGAGCAGCGCGAAACCTCCATCGCCATCATCGGCCGTCCCAACGTCGGCAAATCCACGCTCCTGAACGCACTCACCGGCACATCGCGGGCCATCGTCTCGCCCATCGCCGGCACCACGCGCGACGCCGTCGACGAGGTTGTCGAGTTCGAAGGCTCCGCGCTGCGCTTTGTCGATACCGCCGGCATTCGCCGCAAGGGCAAGACGCATTTAATGGCCGAAAAACTCAGCGTGGTCATGGCGCGCCGGCATCTCGAAGCGGCCGACGTGGCGCTGCTGGTGATCGACGCTACTGAAGGCGTGACCGCGAGCGACGCTACCATTGGCGGCTATGCGCACGAGAGCGGCCGCAGCGTGATCCTCATCGTGAACAAGTGGGACGCGGTGACCACGGGCCGCACGGACGGCAAGCCGCCCGCCGATCGCGCTATCTTCGAGCGGCAACTGCGCTCGACGCTTAAGTACCTGAGCTACGCGCCGGTCATCTTTCTCTCCGCGCTCGAAGTGAAAGGCCCCGGCGACAAGAGTATGGCCCGCGTGCTGCGCGAGGTAAAAGCCGTGGCCGCCGAGCGCCGCAAGCGCGTCACCACCGGCCAGATGAACCGCTTCCTCGACAAGATAGACTTCCAGCGCGCGCCGGTGCCCATGGCGAAGCGGGTGCGCATCTTCTATATGACCCAGGCCACCGTAGCCCCGCCCACCTTCGTCCTTTTTACTGACCGCGACGTCAAGCTGCACTTCGCCTTCGAGCGCTTCCTCGAAAATCAGATCCGCGCTGCTTTCGGCTTCGAAGGCACGCCGATCTGGTTCAAGGTGAAGCCGCGGAATGAGAAGGACAAGGGCTAAGTCGTAGCGCCGGCCTCCAGGCCGGCTGTCCCGCCGGCGTTCACGCCGGCGGGTGCCCTCACCGGCGTCGTGCAGGCAGGTCTTTCTTGAGGGAAGTCCTCTCAGCAGTCGCAGCCGCGAGATACACCAATTGCGGAACCGTTATAGCCTTGGCGAACCATTTCAAAACCTTGAAGCCCGGTGAACAACCGCCCTCCACGGCTGCCCCGCTCTGCGCATCCAAGTTAATCGATAGATAAGTCGTTTCTTATTCCTTGCCTAACTTACAAATCATCTCCGGATCGAGACAGGCATTGAAGTTATCGCGAGACAAGCATCGAAGTTATTGATACATAAGTGAACTTGAATTACAGGTTAGAGTCGACCCCGGCTTGATATATCTTCCAACAGGAGTAGTTCCTAATGCCCCGAATAGTTGTTTCTCTAGTCGCCACGCTCTGTTTAGGAGCGGCCTTGGCTTTGACGCCCACCGCAAACGCTGCCCCCGTCGCTTACGCTTTTGTGTCGACGGCAAATCCCAACAACGTTTCTACTCTTGCCGTTTCCGCCAATGGTTCGTTCACGCATGTGGGAACCGCCTCGTCTCCCACCACGATCTATCACCTGTCGGTGACCAAGCAGTTTCTCTTCGGCATCGACAACGTATCGAATATCTATACTTATTCGATCTCCTCAACCGGGGCGCTGAAGCTGGTTGCCACCACCGATGCGGGGAATTACGTCTCTGGCTTTTCTTCAGCGTATTCAGCCGCTGTGATCCAGTTGGATGCAAGCGGCACCACTCTCTACACCATGGTGGGCACCAGCCAGACCAACTGGTACCTGGAATCCTTCAAGATAGAAACCAATGGCGAGCTGCAATTTCTGGGAACGTCGTATGCGGACCCCAACGCGCTGAACCAGATCCGGTTCGTTCAAGGCGGCCAGTTTGCAATGATGGACGGCTGTTATAACACCGCCGCGGGCGCATCCTTCGTCACCGACTCCAACGACGTGAATGACATCGTGACTTACAAGCACGAGAGCAACGGCTTCCTGACCTACGCTGGAACCAGCAACGGCGCGCCGGCTGCGCAGAGCCCCTACGAGTACTGCGCCGGTCTCAACGCCAGCGACCCGGCGAATCACCTCGCGGTAGGCTTCACCATCTTCAACCCGCCAGGCGATGACATTGAACCGGGCATGGCGCTTGGAACCTACACGGTGAACACATCAGGCACACCGAGCACCACCAGCGACTATGAAACCATGCCTGTCACATCGGTCTTTGACCCGTACGCCATGAGCATCGACCCCACGGGCAAGATACTCGCGGTGGGCGGCGAAGGATCGTTCCAGCTTTACCACTTCAATGGCGCCAACCCGATCACGGCGTATAGCGGGATGATCAACACGAATGATCTGATCCGGACTATCGGCTGGGACAAAAGCAGCCACATGTACCTGCTGACAGATCATTCCGTGGATATCTATAACATCTCGACGACAAGCTACACGGAGCTCAAGCCGTGGGAGTTCACGGCTCCTTACAGCATGATTGTCCTAACGCTTCAATAGAAGCATGAGCAGGCAAGATAGTTCCAATGGCGGCGGGCGAACTGCGGTTTGACTCGCCGCCAAATGGGCTTGCATGCCGGATTTGCAGTTAATATCTCCTCGAGCCGCAGGACCGCCCGGAGCTCGATCTAATTCATATTCATTCCCGGCATTGCCGAGTGGTCCATGTTGTCGTGGTCCTGGTCGTCATCATCCACAGACCAGATCTTCTTCGCGTCGGTCTCATAGGGATAAACGTGGACCATCCACCCAAAGACATGGGGATAAAACTGCCCGCCCGCTGCCTCGCAAGCTTCCCCGGTATGGATCGAGCCGAGCAGGCCGAACCTGGCGTCGGGGCCAAAGTACCCGTCCCCTTGCCCGGTCGGCGCCTTGCAGAAATTCACGTGTTGATGCCAGCGCGCGACGCTGAGCGGAATGCGCTCGTTCAGCTCGCCCTCATTCGCGTCCACGCGATCGGTATACATGGCTCCCACCAGTTTGTAGCCGCCATCCGGAGTTTTCTTGTAGAGCAGCGAAGTGGGCTTGAGCGGATCGAAGTGCAGCCGCGCCTCGCGTGCAAATTCAGCCTTCGTAAAGTGATAGATGTGCTGGGGAATATTGGGAAGAAAGATCTGATATCCATCCGCCAGAGCCTTGCGGTAATCCTGGTACGGCTCCATGGCGGTCTTGGCCGCCGCGACGACGGCATCGGCCTTCTGCTGGTCGCCGGGCTCGATCGGCCGCAGCGATGTGAGATACATATGGCCAGCCATGTGCGCCATTCCGCCGCCGGACATCCCAGTATCCGCGCCAGTATCCGCCACATTCTGCTTCCCCGGCTGCGGGCTCTGCGCCTGCAGAGCGAACGCCGCGGTTGAGAGGATACCAACTGTCAGGCCATGGACTGCGGTTAAACGAAGGCTCGAACGGAATCGGATATAAGACGACAAGGAAAACATGATGCTGTACCTCCAGATCTCGGGTGCAGAACTCCGGTTTCAGGGTCTTCCTGCTGGATTGCCGGCCCGTCACGTAGCGCGCCGCTCGCCGAAATTCCTCTTGATCTTCCTATACGCTTAGACCGCGGCTCAAGTTCCAGGGCTCATGTTCCATGGCTCAGGTTCCATGGGTCGCAATGGTTCCGGCCGGAACGGGACCACCGTAACCTCGGCCGCCCTAATCCTGCCATAGCTTTTCCCAATTCCACATTGCGGAAATCACCTTGAGCGGCAACGGGAATCCGAGCTGATGCGCGAGCATGCACACCTGCCCGCGGTGGTGGGCCTCGTGAGCCAGCATGTAGCACAGCATCTCCGGACCCGCGGGCCAGGGACGAGCCCAGCCGTCGCGGCGAAACTCCTTCACGCGCCCCGCAGAACTGCCCAGCGCTTCGGCGAGCATCTCCATGCACCGGGCGGCGCTCTCGGCCAACGCCGCACCGGCCTGCCTGGGGGTGCAGCGCGCGCGGTTGAGCTGGGCCGGAACCTTCAGGTGCGGAGCGGAAAGCCGGATCCACTTAGTTCGGACATTGTGCATGTGCGTGAAGATCGCCGCAATGGTGCGGACGTTGCCGGGCGGCTTCGCCTTCCACACGGCGAGGTCCAGATGCTCGAGAACCATCTGGTTGATGCGTTCATTGGCGGCAAAGATCTGAACGGCGGATCGGCCGAGCTGCGTGTGAATCTTCGGCTGACGCATCCTCCCGGCCCTCCTGCGCGTTCGATCTTTTGCTAATGGCTCTATCGTACCGCCGCGGCATTCAGTTTGGTCAGGTGCACACTGGCCTCGGTCTCAGGCACGGTGCCGTCGTTGGCCTGCACCTCCGTCGGCGCATCCTGCATGAGGATGCGCTGCACAGCTTTGCCGCGGCCGGGGATGAGGACGCGCCTGGTGATCGTTGCATCCCCGCTGCGCACGGTGACGGGAATCTCGGCCGCGGCGTAGCCAGCGTTCGAAAGATTAACGGCCACCAGCGTGTCGCCATTCTGCGCAGCCGCGGGAAAGACGCTGTCGATGGTGAGGTCGGGCAGGCCCTTGTCCGCGTCGACCCAGTCGACGAAGAACCAGCTCAGGTCGCGGTGGGCGTTACGCTCGAGCAGGGTTTCGAATTCGCCGGGAGCGCCATTCCTGCTTTGATCCCGCGCGGGGTCGTAGGCACTCAGTGCGGCGGAGAGCGCCGTATCGCCGGCGAGGTCGCGGAGCATCCACAAGACGTATGCCGCCTTGGTGCGGTAGTAGACCGGCGAGATGGCCTGGCGCAGCGGCTGCCCCGCGCTTTCGCCTGGACTCGACGGCTCGGCCAGCGCCAGCGCCGCGCGGTCGGCTTCGAGCGACTCGAGCGCCCTGGTGCGGCCGCTTTGTTTCTCCAGCCATAACGTGTTCATGAAGTAAGCCAGGCCTTCGTCGAGCCACGCGGGCGGCGGCTGCGCGGCCTGCACCCAGGCGCGGGCAAGGCCATGCACCAGGATCCTGTCCAGCTCATCGTCCCCGGCCTGGCGAATGGGCGAGAGCACCAGCGCTCCGGTCTCGGCGGGCACGTCGGCCGGATCGGGAAGGTCGAGAACCGTGAGCTGCGAACGCGGCTGCGGGCCGAGCCATCCCGCCAGGAAGGGCGTCACCGCCGAGGCGGCCGAGAGCCAGTCGTGCGCGGCGGCTTCGTCTGCGGGGAGAGCCCAAAGCGCAACATGATCTGCCACATGATCCGCCACATTGTCCGCCCCGGCCGGCTTCCGGATGGCGACAAAGAGGCTGGGCGCTTCGAAGCCAAGCCTCGAATCATCTGGCCTCGAATCGTCCAGAACCGCCGTCGCCACGCCGGGCACCTCGTCGCTGCCGTTGGTGATGGCGAGCGGCACCGGGTGGCCGTTGACCAGCGCCACCGTGGGCGCCTGGCCGCGCGGGAACTCGTCTGTGAGATGCAGGCGGAAATGCGCCCCTTCCATGCGCAGCTTCTGTTCGCCGATCTCGTCGAAGAGGCGCGCGCTATCCACATTGGCTGCGCCCGCCTTCTGCCACGCCAGCGTCGCCGCGGCCTCAGAGATTCCCAGCACCGCGGGCACGCTCGAAACCGGATACCAGACCACGTTGCCGAAGCCGCGCAGCCCGGTGAATTCCACGCTGATCTCATCCCAGTCCGAATGCTGCGCCACATCCTCCGGCGTGCCGAGAGCCACGAGCCGCTGCGCGTTCGGCGCGATCGTTCCGGAATACGTCACGTCCAGCTCGAGCGTTGCGCCCGGCGCAAGCGGCTGGGCGAGCGGAACGGCCGCTTCATGCAACTGACCGGTATGATCCGCATCGGAGTTCAGCGTGGCCACCTGGAAGCTCACATCGCGCGCGCCCATCCGAATGCGCTCCCAGTCAAGCGACGAAGAGATCTGCAGCGGGATATGCGCGATCGGCGCCTGGCCGTCGTTCCGCACCGTCACCAGCGCGCGCACCGCGATGTGCTGAGAGGCCGGTTCGAGATGCGCATCCAGGTCATAGCGTGTGAAGGTGACGGCCTGCCGCTCGGCATCATTGGCAATCGGCGCCGCGGCCACCGGAGGCGCGGCGGGACCTCTGGTCGTCGTAGTGTGGCCCTCCTCGTCGATGGAGCGGGAGAAGATGACCTGGCCGCTAGACCGCGGGGTCTGCGCGGCCGGCGCTTGCGGCGCGGCGGTCGATGCTGGACTGGCCTGGGCGGGGGCAGTGGGCGCGGTCTGGGCTGCACTGGGCAGAACTGCAACTGCAGCCACGGCCCATGCAAGAAGACGGAGGAACGCCGAAGGCCTCCGGCGCGGGAGTTCTTCGCGAGAACAGGGTCTTATATCCCAGCACGGATTTGTATCAGGGCCCGGTTTTGTATAAAGATACAGTTCTGTATCGGGGTAGGGTTTTGTATCAGGGCACGACTTTAGTCGTGCCGCCCAAGCCTCGAAAGAGTATAGGGGCTTTAGCCCCTGAGCGACGCTCTTCAAGAACTCAGTGCAAAATCCCGCCATTTTCCGCAGCCAGACTGCCAACGGCGGAACGGCAAGCTGCCGGATGACTGACCCCTCAGGGGCTAAAGCCCGGCTTTTCATTTCAGCCGTTTTCGGCACGGCTAAAGCCGTGCCCTGATACAAACTGGTCGCTGTCGCGAGTCTTTCCGCAAGTTGCAGATCGACGTCTTCAAATAGAACATCTCCGGCGGGGCTAAAGCCGCGTGTCTCCAAAACCACGGGACGTACTGCAGCCCGCGCGATCCGGGCGAATGCAAACTTCATGAACCCAAGCCTTTCTGTCTGGCACTGCGCGTGGCAGAGTTTTGGACGGACGCCGAAGCCGAACGCAACCCGGCGCTGCGGCGCTGCCGCGCGGCCTCATAGAGCACGACGGCTCCGGCTGCGGAAACGTTCAGCGAGCTCACGCCGCCGGCCATGGGAATGCGCAGCAGGTGGTCGCAGGTGCGGCGGACGAGGTCGTGCAGCCCCGCTCCCTCGCGGCCCAGCACAATCACCAGATCGCCGGTCAGGTCGAACTGGTCATAGTCGGATGTGCCCCGCTCATCCAATCCCACAATCCAGAGATTTTGCTGTTTCAGTTCTTCGAGCGCGCGCACCAGGTTGACCACCCGCGCCATGCGCAGATGCTCGGCCGCCCCGGCGCTGGCTTTTGCCGCCACGGCGCTCAGCGGAGCCGATCGCCGTTCCGTGAGCACCACGCCATCCACGCCCGCGCCGTCGGCCACGCGCAGCAGTGCGCCCAGGTTCTGCGGGTCTTCCACCCCGTCGAGCGCAAGCACCAGTCTTGCCGCGCCCTTGTGGGCGGGATCAGGCGCGAACAGGTCCTCGATCGCCAGGAACTCCTGCGGCCGCACCAGCGCGACCACGCCTTGATGCGCCGCCGTCTGCGCCACGGTGGTCAGCTGTTCACGCGCTTCGGTGCGCACCCTGACACCCGCTTCGCGGCACTGCGCGATAAGCCGTTCAAGCCGGTCGTCGCGGCGCTCGCGGGCCACCAGCACGTGGTCAAAGCGGCGCTTCCCCGCGCGCAGAGCTTCTTCTACCGGGTGCAGGCCGTACAGAACTTCCATAAAAGATAGTTTAGAAGATTGAAAAGCGATGCACCGAACCGGATTCCTCGCAGGTGTAGACAGCTCCCGCTTGTTAAAGGGTTGCGCCGCGGGAGCCGGTCCTTTGCATGGGGAAGGCAACCGCAAGCCGGCTCACGGCCACGCATCGCAACGAGTGACTCGGCGATTAGGCATCAGTCCAGAAACACTCCAAGCGACATGAGCGTTTCAGGGGAGTAATCTCGAAGATCGCGTGCAAGCGGCCCTCGATGAGTGATGGCCTGTTGTCGCCAAGCGAGTTCCCGCTTCTGAATCATTCTCAATCCGGGGTATGCTTAGGCGATCTAAATCATTGGGCTGAACTGGAAAATCAGCAGCGGCTCAGGCTCAGTAGGCGGGAGGAAGCCCTACCCTTTTGATGATGGAGCGGTAGCGCTCATCTGAGTGGAGGAAGTCGTAAGCTGGGTCGTTCTGGACCCAAAGCAAGATCGGAGAATGCTCCCGATAGCCTTGTTCGAGAAGAGAGAGGGTCTTTTCGCGGTCGCCGAGCTGGGCGTAAAGGAGGGACACATCAACGGGCGACACATACTGCGATGAGGATTTCTTTTTGAGGTTGCCTACCTGCCAGCGGACCACGTCCTTGTATCCCCCCTGCTGGAAGGCACGCCTTACGATCGCAACGGATGCCTCGTCACCTTGCAATGTCAACATTTTCTCCAGTTCCCTCGTGGCCTCTTTGTACATGCCTTTACACCTGTAGGTTTCATAAAGAACCCAGTGAAGACCCCAATCGTTGGGAGTCGAATCCTGTCGCTGGAGCGCGTCGGTCAGAGCCGCGTCGTACTGTCGCGCAAGCAGGTAGGAGTAAGCCAACGCAAAGGGACGGGCGAAGGGATCGAGTTCGGTCGCTTTCTTCTGCGCTTCAATGGCTTCCTGGTTGTGGTTAAGTGCGGCAAGAATCTTGGCGCGAAAGTGATATGCCTCTGCGAACTCAGGGTTAAGCTCAATCGCCCGCTTGCATTCCTGATCTGAGCGCGTCCAGTCCCAGCGACTCTCAAAGATCAGCGCACACAGGGTGAGGTGGGCCTCAGGAAGTGTGTCGTCGAGTTGAACCGCCTTGGTGGCAGCTTCTTCGCCGGCTTCCAACGCTTCCGCCGGGCTCTTCTGACCATCGATGGCGCTAGCGCCGTAGTACATCGCCAAGCCGCTCCATCCGGGCGCATAATCCGGCTGCAGTTCCGTCGCTTTCTTGAAGTATTCGAAGGATTTTGCGTACTGGCCGGCATACCAAAGATAGCGGCCTCGCAGGTAGGCATCGTGCGCTTCGGGATTGACATAGTGTTGGCTCGCCGATATGGACACAGCGCTGTTGAGGCGTTTTGCGATGGTCTTTGAAGCCTCGTTCGGAAGCGAAACAATGTTGCCCGCATCGCGGTCATAGCTTTCCGCCCATAGGTGGGTGTCGCTGGGCGCATGGATGAGCTGGATGGTCATGTGGACTTTTTCGCCGGACCGAGCGATCGATCCTTCAAGGATACCGTCGACGCCAAGCGCTCGCGCTATCTCCGGCAAGGGGCGGCGAACTCCTTTGTATTGCATGACCGAGGTTCGGGAGACAACGCGGAGGGTCGAGTTCTTGGCCAGCATCGTGATCAGCTCATCGGTCATGCCGTCGGCGAAGTAATCCTGAGACGGATCACCGGAGAGGTTATCGAGCGGAAGAACGGCCAGAGATCGGATCTGAGATCTTGCGAACGGGCCCAGGAGTCGAGCTGCCAAACCGCGCGCAGCCGGACCTAGGGCAATGGACGCGAGAACAACCACCGCTCCGAAGGCGGTGAGCCAAAGGATGAGGTGCGAGTTGCGAGCGTTCCCCGGTGTCGTGTCGCTGTGCTGCGATGCGTTGAGAACCGTTTGAGACTGGGTCGGGTTGGCCGTGGTCGGCAGTGGGGCAGCGGCCGCGCCTCCGACTTCCAGGGGATTGCCTTCAGTCGGCGAAAACAGGCTCTGGTTTCCTGACACTGAAGGGTCAACTGTTGCGATGGGAGCGATGAATCGATAGCCCTTCCCGATAACGGTTTGTACGAAGCGGGGGTTCTCAGGGTCATCGCCGAGGACTTGACGGATCTTGCGGATGGCGGTGTTGATGCCGTGCTC
Source organism: Occallatibacter sp. (assembly GCA_036490385.1). Lineage (GTDB taxonomy): Bacteria > Acidobacteriota > Terriglobia > Terriglobales > Acidobacteriaceae > Telmatobacter. Next base: position 39,122 of record DASXDX010000025.1, on the reverse strand, counting down.
GGTGTCCACGAAGACTTCACTGTCCCACAGGCTCTCGATGATTTCCGTTCTGGTGATGAGATGGCCATTCCCGGCTGCCAGCAGAATGAGCAACTCCATCGGTTTTCTTTCCAGCTTGAGGGCGCGGCCCGCACGGGACAGCTCAAAGCGGTCGCAATCCACCTTGAACTCGCCGAATGCAAAGACTCTGAATGCCACTGGAAGGCACCCCCGAGGGTGAAGTATAGCATCCGTGTGAGTAATATGAGTTTGATCGCCTTTCATTTCAGCGAGTTACCGCTTTACCTAATCTTCACCTCGGACTTTATCGCCTCTTCATTGCGCCCTCCGGCTCCTCACGGCTAGCTTCCTCCTCAGTCGGCCATCTCCGGCCGAGGAGGAGAAATCAATGAAGTTACAAATCTGGAAATCGATCTCAGGCATAGGCGCGCTGGCGCTTGTCTTCTCCATAGCTCCTGCTGCTATGGCCCAGTGTGGTCTGCCAAACAAGACGATCAAGCCTTCCAACTGGCGCCCCCAATATGGCGCGACAAAACCGCAGCTCGTGTTGGCGGCACTCGACGGCTATGACGACCGCGAGCCCATCGTCGGAATGTGGCACGTGGTCTTTACCGCGCAAACCCAGAATGGAGAGGCCATTCCCGTCCCCGGTGGAGTGGTGATCGACAACTCTGTGGTGGTATGGCACGGCGATGGAACGGAAATCATGAATTCCGCGCGCTCGGCACAGGACGGAAACTTCTGCCTGGGCGTCTGGAAGCGCACTGGAGAACGCACCTATCTTCTTAATCACATTCCCTGGCAGGGAAATGTGTTTGACCCCACGGCGCCACCGGACGCGATTGGCCCGCCCCAGGGAGGAGCACAGATTATCGAGAAGATTACGCTGAGTCCGGACGGGAATTCCTATACCGGGAGCTTCACTCTGCATGCCTACGACACTTCGGGGAACGTCTACGTGTGGTTTACCGGCGTGCTCTCAGCGAAACGCATCACCCCGGATACTCCTTTCAGCGCTCTGCTTTGAGGAGATGATGGCCCGGCTCAGGGAGGACGGCGATCTCCAGTTCGACGCCCTCCCAGATTTGGCTTTACTTGACGCATTATCCGCCAACACATACAACCAACTCCCTCCGGATTTGTAAAGGCAAGGGTTTATCGATCTCTCAGGGCAACAGCTTCACCTGACGACAACAGGGCAATGCACTCATCCAACTCCGCTTGCTTGGTGGGGGAGCCAATTCCAGCGGCATGGTGTCCAAAATCGCCCTTGCGTTCCAAGAGCGGCCAATCGCGGATTACGCTGAGTGAGGCTGAAATAACGCAATGCTGTCTCTCTTGATGAACTGCGTCTGGAGCGGCATACTGGATCTGCCGTCAACCCATGAGCCCCTCTACCGCAAAATCCTTCACCGCGCTGCTCGAGCCGGACGGCACCGCGCTCAAGTGGGTGATCGCGCGCGTTCCCTTCGACATCGAGAAGGCATGGCCGGAACGCAAGCGCCTGCGCGTGCGCGGCCAGATCAACGGGTTCGCCTTTCGGACCTCGCTGTTTCCAGTCCCCGGCGGCCACGGGCACATGGTGCTGGTGAACAAAAAAATGCAGCAGGGCGCCGGAGCGCGGCAGGGCGGCAAGGTGCGGATCATTCTGGAGCCGGACCTTGAAGAGCGCGCGGCGGCGGTGCCGCCGGAACTCGACCGCGCGCTCAAGGCTGACCGCCCACTCCGCAAATGGTTTGATGGCCTCAGCGAATATACGCGCAGGACGCTCGGCGCCATGGTGAGCGAGTCCAAGAGCCCCGAAACACGCGCCAGGCAGGCGGAACGGATTGCCGAACGTCTGCTGCTGACCATGGAAGGCGAACACGAGACGCCGCCGATTTTAAGAGCGGCCTTTGCGCGCCAGCCGCTGGCCGAGGTTGGTTGGAAGGCCATGACCCAGGCGCAGCGGCGCGGCCATCTGCTGGGCATCTTCTATTACGAAGGCGCCGAGGCTCGGGCGCGCCGGACGGCGAAAGCGGTCGAAGAGGCGCTCAAAACTGGGAAAAAGGTCGCCGAACGGGCCACAAAAAAGGCGAGCCCTGTCGCAAAATAGGTGCATTTTCGTCCCTGGGCCCGTTTTCCCCTCGTCTTCCCTCGTCTTGGAGAGCCTGCTTGTCGTCTAATAAATGTGATGGCCTTCGCATCCGCCAAGCCGTTGTTATCCGCCGCCCAGGACGAGCAGGTGCGGCAGGAAAACCTTGCCGTTGCCCACGGTCTCAAACGTCAGGAAGCCGGTCTTCTGGACGAGCTGATCGTCCGTTACCAGCACCGGCTGTTGCGCTACCTGCTTTATCTCACCGGAAACCGCGAAATGGCCGAGGACCTGTTTCAGGAGGTCTGGATGCGGGTGCTGGTCCGCGGCGGGCAGTTCAACGGGCAGGCGCGCTTTGAAACCTGGCTATTTACCATCGCCCGGAACCTGGTGATCGACCAGCGGCGCAAGCGGACGGCCTGCAGCCTGGACGAGCTCTTCGAAGGAAGCGGGGACGATGACCGCCCGATGAGCTTCGAGGTTGCCGATGGCGAGCCGACCCCCTTCGATCGTATGTCGAATCTTGAAGACCGGGAACGCATCGCCACGGCTCTGCTCCAGCTCGACACGCTGCATCGCGAGGTTCTGGTGCTTCGTTTTCACGAGGAGCTTTCGCTCGAAGAGATTGCCAAGGTCACGCGCGCCCCTCTTTCCACCGTGAAATCCAGGCTCTACCGCGGCATGGCGATGATCAGGCCCAAGCTGGCGTCTGCGGCTGCGGGCCTGCAGGAGGCGGTTTGAAGATCGCGGGGCTGGCCGATCCTCCGAGCTCGGGTGCTGAGGCCGACCGCGACCTGCTCTCGGCCCTGACCGGCAAACAGGCTGGCCGCGACCGCGCGGTTGCGCATCGCACGCGCCGTGTGGTGATGGCCTCGCTCGGCGTCATGCAGGACCAGAAGGCCGGCCGCAAACGCACCCGCTCGCTCGCGCTGGCCTCGATCCTTCTCTTCGTGCTGGCCATGGGGCCCTTCGTCTGGCGCGTCTCCGACGATATCATCGGCGGCGAGCACTGGAGCGATGTTGCCACCCAGGCAAGCCTTTGGATCTGCATGTTTTTCCCCGCGCTCCTGGCTGCCGCGCTGGTCGCCGGCTGGATGCGCAGCCGGCCCTGAATTACCGCCGTTACCGGCTCAAAAAACACCGCCGGCGCATCTTTCAAGGCAACTTCCGCCTTTCCTCATCCGTCCATTTAAAAAATGGATAAGCTGTTGAGTGCCAGAGAAAAGGCCCTCCGGGGAGGGTAAGCGTATGCGTGACCCACAATCCATCACGGTGAACGACGAGCAGCGGATCATTCCCGTCTGGTCGATCGTGGTCGCCGCCCTGGCGTTTCTGATCGTCGAATATTACTGGTGGGTGATTGCGCCCACGCAGCGCCATCATGAGCCGCCCGCGCTGGGTCTGCGCCTTTACTTCAATCTTTCCTGGGGACTGCTGGCTGCCCTCTATGTCCTGATGGTGGGCTACATCAGCAAGGATGCGCCCCGCCGCGCCATGAGCACGCGCTTCTGGATGCTGGTCTGCCTGGTGCCCGGCGGCATCGGCGTGGTGCTCTATTTCCTGCTGCGCCAGCCGGAGGTTTCACGCTGCCCCGCCTGTGGAACGCAGGTCCAGAGCGACTTCCACTTCTGCCCGCAGTGCAATTACCAGCTCACCGCCAACTGCGGCAACTGTTTCCGCACCGTGCGCGCCACCGACCAGTTCTGCACCCGCTGCGGCCACGAGCTGGCCACCGACCACGCCCCGGCCCGCCTCCGCGTGCTCAGCGAGTAGGCCCGCCGCATCCAAGACGGGAGAACGAGTGCATCGCGCCGCGCCTATGACCTCAACTTGATCTCCCTCGTTGACCCTCACCGGGCGGGCTACTTACAATCGAGATTTCCGGCCTGCATGCCTATCTCCGCGCTGATTATCGACGATGAGCAACTGGCCCGCGAAGAGCTGAAGTATCTGCTCGATTCGGTGGGCGACGTCGACGTGATCGCGCAGGGCGCAAACGGCATCGAGGCCGTGAACCTCATCGAGGAGCACCATCCCGACTTGGTCTTTCTCGACGTGCAGATGCCGGGCCTGGACGGATTTGCCGTCATCCAGCGCCTGGTGGAGCGCAATCGCCTGCGTAATGGCGGCGACCCGGAACCCCTGCCCCAGATCGTCTTCGCCACGGCCTATGACCAATATGCCGTCCGCGCCTTCGACGTAAACGCCGTCGATTACCTGCTCAAGCCCTTCGACCGCGGCCGCGTCTCGGCGGCGGTGGAGCGCGCCCGCACCCGCATTGCCCTCGGTAGCGCGGCAGCGGCCGGCGCCCCGGACGGTGCCTACGGCGCACAGCCCGGCGGTTCGCCATCCATCGGCTCGCAGCCCCCTGGCTCTCAGCCCGTCAGCTCGCAGCCCCTCAGCTCGCAACCCATCAGCTCGCAACCCATCAGCTCGCAAATTGAGGCCTTGCTCCGCCTGCTCCACCGCGCCCCTGGTGTGGACCGCGCCGCGCAGCCGGCCAAGCTCATTGTGCAGGCGCAGAGCCGTCTGCTGCTCGTCGATCAGGCGGACATCTGCTTCGCGGCCATCGATGAAGGCGTAATCCGCATCGTGACCCGCACCTTCGAAGGCCATTCCAAGTGCCGCACCCTCGAAGAGCTGCAGGAGCTCCTCGATTCCGCGCACTTCTGGCGCGCTCACCGCGGCTTCGTCGTCAACATCAACCACATCCGCGAAGTGGTGCCGTGGTTCAAATCCAGTTACCAGCTCCGCATGAATGACAAGCAGCAGACCGAGATCCCCGTAAGCCGCGCCCAGACCAAGCGGCTCCGCGAGCTCTTCAATTTATAAGAAAGCCCTCTCGATTCCCGTCCTTCGCAACCGAATAGCAGCGCAGTTACTCAGGTAGTAACACCCTCGCCGCCGGGACACTGCATCTCCATTTACGATAAGGTTCAGTGAGTGCGAGAGACGCTGTTCGTGCGCATCTCTCCACGCCCGTCCTGTTCGACTTGCCCCAACCGGCAATCTGCCTTGACCCAATTCGTCCTCCACAGGAATCGACCTATGCAGCTATGGACAGAGTATGAAGGCGTAACCATCGACGGCGCCTTTCCCTTGAAGAAGCTTTTACTCCCCGAAGGACGCAGCGCCTTCTTCTCCACCACCAACAGCAAAGGCGATCCACTCTTTCTGCGCCTGATCGAGTGCCACTTTGACGAGGAGGAGATTCTTGCCCGCTGGCGCAGCGTGGAAGCCCTCGGGCATCCGAACTTCCTCAGGCTCGAGCGATTCGGGCAGCTCGTGATCGACGGCGGCACCGTCGTCTACACCGCTTTCGAGAAGGTCGACGCCAGCCTCGCTGAGGTGCTCGCGCAAGGCCGGTTGAGCCTGGCCGACACCCTCCAGCTCGCGGCCAGCCTGATCTCCGCCCTCGAGATGCTGCATATCAACGGCTTCGTCCATGAGCATGTGGAACCGCGCAATATCTTTGCCGTAGGGGAAGTAGTGAAGCTGCGCAGCGACTGCGTCCGCGAGGCGCCCGAGGGCGAGCCAGGCGCGGATGCCAAGCGGCGCGACATTCATGACCTCGCCATCGTGCTGCTGCAGGCCCTCACCCAAAGGCGGACGCTCGATGCACTGCCCGCGGGCTATGAGCTCCCTGCGCCGTTTGATCCGATCGTGCGGAAGGGCATCAGCGGAACGTGGTGCCTCGCGGAGATCGATGCAGCGCTGAAGACTGTCCATCGGCCATCGCGCTCCTCCTCCGCAACCGTCTCGTCGTCTCCCCGCGCGGCCGCTTCTCCAGCCGGCGCGGCCCGCGTTCCTCAGGTTCTTTCATCCGCCGTTCGTTCGGCGGATTCGGTTGCGGGCCCGGTTGCGGGTCGGGTTGCGGGTGTCGTTGAGGGCCGGGTTCTCTCTTCCCACCAGCCCGAAGCCGCGAACACATACACCCAGGACACACATCCCCGAAACACACCCACCCGGTACCCCATCCACCGTCCTGCCCGGCAGCATTTCCGGTCCAACGCCGGAAGGCGCGAGATCTCTCTCTTGCCAGGCTTGGCAAACCTGAACACGCGATGGCTCGGCGCGGCTGCCTTCGTTGTCCTGTTGACTCTCGTAGGCTGGTGGTCCGTGGCGCACCTCGCTCACCGCCATCCCCACGGCGCGATCCAGGCGGCGTCGAGTTCCTCGCCCACCTCGTCCAGAGAACAACTCCCATCGCCCCAGCTCACCCGCCGCGGGGCACCCGCACCAGTGCGCGCGAGTCTGCCTCTGCCGATCAACACAAGGGCAGCCGCAGCCCAGACTACGGGAGCCCGTTCGCAGTGGCGGGTAATTGTGTATACCTACAACCATCCAGACGAAGCCCAGAAGAAGTCTGCGGCGATCACCCAAAAGCACCCCGAGCTGCATCCGGCCGTCTTCACCCCCAGCGGGCATGCCCCATACCTGGTGACGATTGGCGGCGTAATGAACCGGGACGCGGCCTTCGCGCTGGCCCGCAAATCCCGCAGCGCCGGCCTGCCCCGCGACACCTACGCCCAGAATTACTAGCGTCCTGTCTCTCAAGCTGGCACCCAAAATGAGGTGTCATCCTGAGCGAAGATTGGCGCGCGTCTTGCGCCAGTCGTAGTCGAAGGATCTGCGGTTTGTCCGGAGTGGCGCATGTCGATACGCAACTAGAACCCGCCCGCCGTCGCGCCGCTAGCGGACCACAGCCAGGGGTGCCCCAGGTCTCGATTTTGAGACCTGGGAGAGCACGCCCCTCCCGCAGCCAGTCCTCACCCGCTCCGGCTCGGGACTCGGGCCGCAATCCCCAACCCGTTCACCCCATCTCGCGCCAGCCCGCAACGCACGCACAGCGCAGCCGTGGCGCTTTTCAGCAGCACAAGCATAAAAGTATATTAATTTACGAAACGATACGTTAATTTAATGTCCAAAAATGACACATATTCTTCCAGAACGTTGCGGAAAATTAATGAATTTGGGCTAATCTCTTTAGCAGCGTCCCCACTCCATGCCCCAACTGATGCAAGAATCGCGCCCGATCGTCAGGCGGCTTGGCCGTCCCCGGAGCCAGGCGGCTGCTTCCCACGCAGCAATCATGGACGCGGTCTACGAGCTGCTCCTCGAGAAATCCGCGCGCGGGCTCACCATGGAAGCCGTCGCCCGGCGGGCGAAGGTAGGCAAGCCCACGCTGTATAAATGGTGGCCCTCGAAGGCCGCGCTCATTCTGGCCATGTTCCACGAGCGGCTCGCCGGGAATCCAGATACCGGGAATCCAGACGCGGGGATCTCAGGCGCGCCTTATACCGCAACCGCGGAGCAGGCGATCCGCGCCAGAATGCAGCGGCTGATCGCCGAGTGCAACGGCCTGTTCGGCGGGGTGTTGGCTGACCTCATCGCCGAGGGCCAGAGCGACCCCGCCATTCTGGACGACCTCCACCAGCGCTATCTCAACCCCGAGAAGGCGGCCATCCTGGCCGACGTGGAGTGGGGCAAGCAGACTGGTGAGTTTCCGGCGGGCACCGATTCAGTTCTTCTCGTGGAGGCGATCTTCGGCCCGGTCTACTATCGCCTGCTGCTGCGATTCGCCCCCCTCACCGGGCAGTACGGCGACGAACTGATCGACCAGGTTCTGCATGGGCTGAAATCTCGGCCGGAGTGACTGCGGAATCGCGCCGATCATTTCTATCCCGCGGCGTAGAATGGCCCCAGTCCGGTGAGGCTTCCCCGGGTTATGTACCACCCCCACTCCCCCTCCCCCGAAAAGGCGTGTTTTTCCGCCGCATTCCCGGCTCGCGGGAGAGGCGTAACCTGAACCGTTTCCGTCTCATAGCGTTTGAGAAAGGCGCGGCACCTGTTGCCTGAATGGTTAACAGAAGCCCTGAAAAAACCCCTTCCAGCCGCCGGCTTTCCATGCCGCTCCACTATGCTGTTTCCCGGAGGCTTTCTCGATGCAAGTTGGAAGGAATAAAGCCGCGGCGCTTGTTCTGGCGGGATTGATGCTGGGAAGCGCTGCTTCCGTCTACGGGAACTCTCTCACCGTGCATACGGAGCAGGGAACGGTGCACGGCAAGACGATCGGCGGGGGGAAGGTCAAGGCCTTCCTCGGACTGCCTTACGCGCAACCTCCCTTGGGCGATCTGCGGTGGAAAGCGCCGGCACCTCCCGCCGCGTGGAGAGGCGTGCGCGACGCGACGCAGTTCGCTCATCGCTGCGAGCAGTGGCATATCTGGACCGATTACCTCTTTCTCGATTCCGGGACCAGCGAGGATTGTCTTTATCTCAATGTGTATGCGCCCGCCGGCGCCAGGCGGGCCGGCAAGCTGCCGGTCATGTTCTGGATTCATGGGGGCGGGTATACGGCGGGTGCGGGCTCGGAACCGCGGTATACCAACTCCGGGCTTGTGGCCAGAGGCGTGGTCCTGGTCACGATCAACTACCGGCTCGGCGTCTTCGGTTTTCTCGCCACGAAGGATCTGGCCGCGGAAGACAACGGCCACGCGGGCAACTACGGCCTGATGGACATGGTGGCCGCGCTCCGATGGGTGAAGCAGAACATCGCCGGCTTTGGCGGCGATCCGGACAACGTGACGATCTTCGGCGAGAGCGCGGGATCGTTCGCCGTGAGCACCTTGCTGGCGGCTCCGGATGCGCACGGGCTCTTCCAGAAGGCGATCGGCGAAAGCGGCGCGCCCTTCGGCGGGGTGCTTCCCACGTCCAGGCTGGCCGAGCGAGCGCAGCGGGATCAGGACTGGGCTGATTCGTTGGGAGTGAAGACCCTGGCCGGGCTGCGGACCGTGCCCACCGACAAGGTGATCGATGCTGCATCGAAGAAGCCGGTCGGATGGTTCGGGCCGGTCCTGGACGGGCAATTCCTGCCCGAGGATGTTCCTGCGATCTATGCCGCGGGCAAGCAGATGCATGTTCCCGTCATCATTGGCTGGAATCGCGATGAGCGGGCCGGCACGCTCTCGAAAGGCATGACCGTGGAGAAATGGAAGGCCTTCGCCGCCGAGCATTACGGAAAGCTGGCTGACCAGTTCCTGGCGGCGTTTCCGGCCAGCACCGACCAGGAGGCGGTGCAGTCGGCCGACGCCTACACCACTGACGGCTTCATTGCTCTTGGCGCGTGGAAGTGGGTGGAGGCGGAGTCCCAGACGGGCGGGGCGCCGGTTTATCGTTACCGCTTCGATCTGCCCGCGCCGCCGAGCGAGATGCATCCCGAAGGCAAATATGCCTTCCACTCGGACGAACTCGAATACGTCTTCGGAACATTGGACGTCCGGCATGGATCCACCTGGCGGCCCGAGGATCGCGCGCTGAGCGAGCAGATTATGGACTACTGGACGAACTTTGCCCGCAGCGGCGATCCCAACGGAAAAGGACTGCCGCACTGGCCGCGCTATGACACGGAAAAAGAGCTGATCCATCTGGACAGCACCATCACCGCGGGGCCGGATACGGCTCGTCCGCAGTACGAATTCCTGTCCAGGTGACTGGGGTCGATGATTGCAAGTGCCGAGGGTTGTACATGCCGAGCGAACAGCAGGGCGTTGCTGCCTGACTTACCTGCCGAGATAGCTCCGGTACTGCTGCTCCAGCACGCCGCAGGCGCGGGCCAGCAGCACCTTCGACACGTTGTATTGGTAGAGGCTCTCCACCAGGTTGCTCTGCGCGGCGGCAAGCTCGGCCTGCGCGGTGACCAGCGGCAGATTGTCGTCCACGCCGGCATTCACGCGGTCGGTTTCGTCGCTCAAAGCGCGGGTGGCCAGGTCGACGTTCGAGCGCCCCACGTCGACGAGCTTTGCATTGGCACCCACGTCCAGCAGCGCCGAGCGCACCTGCTGATCGATGTGCGTGCGCAAGTCGGCAAGCTGGTCGTTGACCGACTGCATCTGCGCCAGCGAGGCGTCTTCATCGCCGCGCAGCCGGGCCTCGCGGAAGATGGGCACGCTCAGCGTGCCGAGGGCGATGAAGTTGCCGTGCGTGCCCGCTCCGTCCACCGTGCTGGTGCCGTAGAAGCCTGAGAACTTGAGCGTGGGCAGCCGCTGGCTGCGGTAGGCCGCGTGGAGGGCCTTGAACTCGACGGCCTGGTTCTGCAGGTTCTGGTAATCCTGCCGGTATTTGTAGGCAATCGCCATCGCCTCTTCGGGCGTCTGCGCGGCGAGCTCGCCATAGGGAGCCGGATCGGTCAGCTCGATCTTCTGTCCCGGATCGATGCCGATCTCCCGCTTCAGCAGGATCATCTCCTTGTCGAGCTGGTTCTGCGCGGCAATCACGGCCTGTTCCTGCGTCTGCAACTGCACCCGCGCGCGCAGCTCATCGAGATTGGCAGCCGTTCCGGCCAGGTGCGCCTGGTGCTGGTGATCGTAGAGCACCTGCGCTTCGCTGACCTGCGCATTGGCGTTCTCCACCTGGCTTGCATCGGCGATGCAGCGCAGATAGGTGGTCGCCACATCCTGCACCACCTGGCCCCGGGCAGTCATCTTGGCGAAATAGGCCGAGCGTTCTGCCGCGCCCGCGGCCTTCCAGCCGGCAATCACCGGACCGGAGAAAAGCGTTTGGTCAAAATGGATCTGCGCCTCGGTCAGATCGTCGCGCGTAAGCGTCGAAAAGCCCGCGGGCACCTTTCCGCCGGGGAAGAACGAAGTGAACTTCGAGAGCAGGGTCGGCTTGAATCCCAGCGCCACCAGATTGTGCTGGTAATAGCCGGTGTCGGCGGTAAAGTTGATCGTGGGCAGAAACTCCTGCAGAGCCTGGTTCTTCTCACCCGTCAAGGTCAATTGGTCGCTCTCGGCCTCTTTGAGCCCCAGGTTGTTTTCAAATCCCAGGCGCACGGCCTCATCGAGCGAGAGCTGAACCGTCTCATCGGTGGCCGGCTTCAACGTGATGCTGCCCCAAAACGGGTCCGTAGCCGAGCTTGGATTCTGTGTCTGCGCGTGCACGGCCGCTCCGGCCGCAGCCAGCGCGACGACAGACGCGAGAAAGAGCATCCTCGCCCGCCGCAAAGATAAATGATTGCCTCGACTCACCTTCACCATCTTCTCAGATGAGCCAAAGCCCTGGGGAGATTCACCAGGGCTGTTCGAAATCGTTCATTTTGCGGCTTCGCAATCAGGGCGTTCCCGCGGGATGGATCCAGATGGCATTTCCGCCGCCCGAGACCATGTGCACGGCGAGCACGGTGTCGCGGTCAACTTTCTGCCGGGTGAGCACCGTGTGCGTGGCCTCGCGGGCCGCATCGGGCGCGTCCGCGTAGATCTCGGCCACGTACTCACCCGGCCCCAGAAAGCTCAACGGAAGTTTCACATCGCGTTCATCCCAGTTGGTCAGCGAGCCGATATACCAGTCGGTCCCGGTGCGGCGCGCCAGGCTGATCCACTCCATCGGCACGCCGCCGAGGGAGCGCACCTCGTCCCAGGTGCACGGCACCCGCTTGATGAAGTCGAACTCCTTTTGCCCCGCATAGTGCTCCGGGTAATCCGAAACCATCTGGAGCGGGCTTTCGAAGACGACATAGAGCGCCAGCTCATGTGCGCGCGTGTTTAAACCCATGGGCATGAAATGCCGTGGCTCGAAATTTGCGAGGTCGGTGTTGCCGAAGGCGCCGGGGGTATAGTCCATGGGCCCGGCCAGCATCCGCGTGAAGGGCAGCGTGGCATTGTGCGCCGGGGTGACTCGCGCGCCTACTCTCAGATATTCCTTGCCCATCACGCCTTCGCGGGTCATCAGATTAGGATAGGTTCGGCGCAGGCCGTCGGGCTTGAATGCGCCGTGATAGTCGATCATCAGGTGATGCTCGGCCGCGTTCGCCACCACGCGCCGGTACCAGTCGGTCATCCACTGGTCATCGCGGTTCATGAAGTCGATCTTGACGCCCGCGATGCCCCACTTCTCGAAGAGCGGAAACGCCTGGTCCATGTACTTGTCGATCGAAGTCCAGTGCGCCCAGAGCCACAGCTTCACGTTCTTTTCTCTGGCGTAGCGCAGCAGCTCCGGCATGTCGATCTCCGGCGTCGTGCGGGTAATGTCAGCCAAGCGCGGCAGATTCTTGGGCGGGTTCGGATCGGGCGCTGCCCAACCCGCGTCGATGAGCATGTAAGGCAGGCCCGCGGCCGACGCGAAGTCGATGTAGTGCTTGATCGTCGCGGTGTTCACGCCGGTCTTGAAGGTAACGCCGGGCGCGGCATCGCCTGACCACCAGTCCCACGCGGATTTGCCGGCCTGAATCCACGAGGTATCGGCGATCTTCGAGGGCGGATTCAGATTGAGCACAATGTTCGACTCGATCAGCTTTCCCGGCTCGTCGGCGATCATCAGCACCCGCCACGGACTTACGAAAGGAGTCTCCGTCTCGACAGCCGCGCCGCCCGGCTCGGCATTCCCCGCCTCATCGCGGCGCGGCGGCAACTGCGCATGCAGCAGGAAGCCACCGGAGTGCGCATTCTTCTGGAGGTACATGCCCGCGTAGTTCTCAATGTCCGCCTCGGTGATGGCCAACCAGCCGATGCCCGGCTCATGCGCGAGATAGGGAAGCGCGACGAGCCAGTCCGGATGCAAGCCGCTCACATTGCGCAGTTGGTACTCGTCTTCATAGGACGACTGAAATCCATCGAGAATCAGCGGGTAACTCTCCGCGTCTTTCACGAAAGCGAACTCGGTGTCCTCGCGCAGAATCTTCACCTGCGCAAGGCCCGGTTGCGCCGGCACGCTATAGCGGAAGGCCACGCCATCGTCGAAGGCCCTCGCTTCGAGGTCGAGCTTGCGGCCATTCGCATCGGTGAATTCCGCGCGCAGGCCGTTGTAATGGTCGCGCACGGTGCGGGTCTTCCCCACCGGAATCGTATAGCTCTCGTCGAGAGCGTCGGTCTTTGAGCTTGTCTGCCGCATGCCTGGACCCAGCGCCGGCTGCCCCTCGATCTCGAGCCCCAGCTTCGACGCGTCGATCAGCCGCTTGCCGTGGAAATCGACTGCGTAGCGCAGATCGCCGTTGGAAGCGCCGGCGGGAAGAAGCGTGATCGTGATCTGGCCGTTGGGCGAGGTGACCTGGGATGTGCCGGTTTGAGCGGCGGCCGTTTCCACCGCCAGCAGTCCCAGCAGGCACAGCGTGCCCGCGCGTGAGATTGGCATGACTCCTCCGGCGATGCGCATTTGCAGCGTGTCGCGGTCCAGCTTCAGGAACGCCACAGTATACCCGGCGCGTCCGAAATGAGAGAAGGTGAAGCCGTCAGAAGTTGAATCGGCGACACTCCGGCCTGAACGCGGGCGCGCGATCTTGAAGGAGCTGTATCCGGTGCAGGTAGAGGACAGCACGAGAGAAGGCTTTCGTGCCGAGTAGGCTATCGTTACGCGAAGTTCAGCGCGGCCTCGGCCCAGGCCACCGCTTCTTCATAGGTGCGCAGCAGAGCTAACGGGTCCATCCCGTAGCGGTCGGCAACCGCGTCGCAGATGGTCCAGTCGCCTTGCTCGTGAGCGGTGAGCCATTCGAGCAGCCTGCGTTCTGGAATGGATTCTCCCCGCAGCGCGACGCAAATCTCATCGCGCAGCGGCAGGCACGGCGTGAGCTGCTGCATGGGCACCTGGAGCATGGCGGGAAGCAGGCTGAGCAGGCCAAGAAGATACTGTTCCGTCGGATCGAGTGCGTACAGGTCCGCCGCAAGCTCGCAGAACCGGCCGCGGATAAACGCCATGCGCAGCAGCTCCACCGGCTGGTCTCCGTTGAGCTCACTGGTGATTGCCAGCGTGGCGATGCGGCGGAAGACGTCTTCACCGATGGCCAGCAATGCGGACTCGATGGACCGGACCTGCTGGCGGATGGCAAAGACAGGCGAGTTGATGAGACGCAGCAGCCGGTAGGTGAGCGAAGTGTCGCGCTTCACCAGGCGCGCAAGTTCAGGCAGATCGAGCGAGTCTTCGCGCACAAGGCGCAGAATCTCGATTTGCGAGAGCCGGTTGGCCGGCACCTTGCGGTTCTCGATCATTTGCGGACGGCAGAAATAATAGCCCTGGATGAGCGTGAATCCCTCAGCGCAGGCCTGCCTGTACTCATCCTGGGTCTCGATCTTCTCGGCAAGCATGATGATCGGCAAGCCGCCAACGCGCTTCATAAGTTCCTGGCGCTCGCTCGCGCTCGAAAGTGTGAAGTCCACCTTGATGTAGTCGGCCAGCTCGATCAGCGGCTCGTATTTCGGCGACCAGATAAAATCATCCAGCGCCAGCCGGAATCCGGCAATCTTCAATTTCCGGCAGGCTTCCACCAGCTCCGGCGTGGGCTCCACGGTTTCAAGGATCTCCAGCACGCACAGCTTGGGCGGCAAAATATCGACGAGATTGTCGGTGAGTGCTTCCCTGGTGCAATTTACAAAGGCGGTCAATCCGCCGGTGAGCCTTTCCAGGCCGAAGATCACGGCATTGTCGAGCATGGTGCGTGTAGCCAGATCGCAATCGCCGCGGAAGACGTTTTCAGTTCCCGCCCGGAAGAGAAGCTCATAACCGTGAACGTTGCCATGCAGATCGAGGATTGGCTGGCGCGCTACGTAACGTACACCGGCCGGTTTTTCTGGGACTGGCTTGGAAAAATCCACTGCTTCGATCTGCGCTGCCATGGACACACCCTTTTAGGTTCTATCGACAGTGTGCTGGCAAAACTTGATTCCGCGAATCCCACGAATAGGGAAACGGGCAGGCATTGAGTCACGTGGTGAGTCACGTTACCCCATGAACATGCCGCCGTTCACGTCTAAAACATGCCCGGTGATGTAGGCCGCGGCATCGGAGGCGAGAAAGGCGACAGATTGCGCGATCTCGGCATCGGTTCCGGGGCGGCCGAGAGGAATCTGGGTCATCATGGCCGCGCGCTGATCCTGGTTGAGAATGGCGGTCATGGGAGTCTCGATGTACCCCGGAGCCACGGCGTTCACCGTAATCCCGCGCGAGGCGACTTCGCGGGCCATAGAGCGGGTGAGGCCGATGAGGCCGGCTTTGGACGCCGCGTAATTGACCTGGCCGGCTTGGCCGGTGCGCCCTACCACGCTGGAGATATTGATGATGCGCCCCCAGCGGTTTCTGAGCATCGGGCTGAGAAGAGCCTGGGTCAGCAGAAAGGTTCCGGTTAAATTGGTGCTCAAGACGTCGTCCCAATCGGGACGCTTCATGCGCAGCATCAGCCCGTCGCGGGTAATGCCGGCGTTGTTCACCAGGATCTCCACCTTGCCGAAGCGCTCAATCACCGACTTGGCTGCGGCCTTGATGGAATCCTCGCTGGCGATGTCGAGCGCAAACGCCGCCGCTTCGCCCCCGGCTGCCTCAATCTCGTGCACCGCGTGGGCCAATTTGTCCTGATTGCGCGCGGCCAAAGCCACCTTGGCCCCGGCTGCCGCCAGTTCCAGCGCGCAGGCCCGGCCAATCCCCTGCGAAGCCCCGGTCACGAGCGCGATCCTTCCCCCTAAACCTTTCATCATCTTCTCTTTGCCTCTGCGCGATCATGCGCGGTCTCATTCACGATTCCGTTGCTCATTATAGACAGCAGGACGGGAAGACCGGCTGAAAGCTCTGAGAGCCGTCCGAAGCCAGCCCCCGAGCGAAGCTAGAGCCGCCGAGGTGTCGCGGGAAGTCCCGCGCAGCGAGGCTGGTCGAAGATAAGTGGGAGCTGTCAGGCCGGGGACCGCGGTTAGCCAGAGGGCGTCGCGGCGACGGTCACCGGCCGGCCGGCGAGCGCCGGCCGCGCCAGTTCAGTCGGCCAGATGTAGACCGCTAAACGGCGCGAATAATGCAGGACCGGTTCGAGGTCCGGCAGCTGGACTCCGACGGTCGAAGGCAAGTCGTTACACTCGATCGCCGCCTCGGCCTCTTCGAGCGGCCAGGGGACGTAGTGGAGATTGGCGCGGACGGGCTGGCCGGCGCGGTTCGAGCTGAAGAGGCAGACCCGCTCGGTCATGAAGTACTCGAAGGTGCCGGGGCGCTGCTCAGCCGTCTTGCGCGTCGGTCCCAGACCCCGGTAGCGGGCCTTGAAGATCACCTGCCGGCCGGCGAGCAGGCGCCGGCTGTAAAACGCGAATTCGCGCTCGGAGCGCTGCTCGAGCCGCATGTCGGCCCAATAGTAGGGCAAGTGATAGAAGAGGCGGGCCACGGCAATCGCGACCACGTTGCTGGCGTCGAGGGAGAAGCAATAGATGCCGGGTGTTCCCGTGTACCGGTCGCGGACATAGGTGCGCAGGTTCAGGTCAGGAAAGCTGCGCACCCCGGGAATCGAAGGCACGCCGCGGATCTTGATGCGATCCAGCCAGAAGGGCACCACGCCCAGCCACGCCGATCCCTGAAAGGTGTCCACTTCCAGCCAGTCGGGCAGCAGCGCCGTCATCGATGGGGCTGGAACCGGCCAGTGTGCAAAGAGCAGGTCATTCCAGCGCTGGGTCATTGCCCAGCGGCCTGAAGGTAGCGGTCGAGGCCTATGTGACGTGCGTACCAAAAATTCTTGCATTGGCCCACTCCTCGTGGCCGGTGCGGCTCTTACTCTGCTCGGATAGATGCCGCCCTTAGGATTGCCGAAATACCGCAGTCTTGCACACTAACCTCAATGACGTATTCTGTTCGCGAGACCACCGCAATGTCCAGTGAAACTTTTTTTCCGCCGGCCGCCCGGAACCAGACTGAAATCTTTGCCGTTCACGGCGCCGACCCGGAAGTGCTGGCATTCGCGATGGCCAAGTACTCCCGCTCCGCGCTCTCCATGCGCGAGTCGCTCGCGGAGATCAGCGCACAGCGCGCCGAGCAATTCCTCAATACATTTTATTTCCAATACGGCCACCGATCCATAGCCGATCTGGCGCATATTGCCTTCGCCGTCGAGCGGCTGAGCTTGCTGGCGGCCATCGTGCTTGTCGACGAGCAGCGGTGGGACGGCCAGGAGCGCTCGACGCGCTACCAGAACTTTCTCAAATCGGGCTGGTATCTCCCTGATTTTGGAGAGGATTCCGCGTCTGGGCGGCTCTACCGCGAGACTATCGAAAAGCTCTTCGATACTTACCAGCGCACCACCGCGGCCGTGCAGGAGGTGCTGCGCCGCCGCGTGGACCGGCCGGAGACGCTGAAACCCGAAGCCTACGAGCGTACCCTCAAAGCGCGGGCCTTTGATGTTGCCCGTTACCTGCTTCCACTGGCCACCAACACCTCGCTCGGCCAGATCGTGAGCGCCCGCACGCTGGAGACGCAGGTTTCACGCCTGCTTTCCCATCCCGTGGCTGAGGTTCGCGATCTTGGAATGAAGCTGCGCGATGCCGCGACCGGGGCTGCCTGGAACGTGAACGCGCAGGCCGCCGCGGCGTTCGTCGAGAAGCTGGCCACGCTGGAGGGAGACACGGGAGCTCCGCTGGCGGCGGAGGCCGCGCAGCTTCTGACGCGCGAAATCCGAACCGCGCCCACGCTGGTTAAATACGCGCAGGCCAACTCCTACGAGATGCAGACGCGCGCCGAGCTTGCCCAGGTGGCTGCGGAGCTGCTCGGGGGTTTGTCCCCTGCCGCTGCGCCACTGGTTGACCTGGTGGAACGCACGGAAACACTGGAGGTGGAACTGGCTGCCACGCTGGTTTATTCGGCGAGCCACCATCCTTACCGCCAGATCCGCGACCTCGTCTCCGGTCTTCCCGGCCCTCAAGTTGCGGAGATTGTCGATCTGGGGTTGAAGCACCGGGGCCGGCATGACGAGGCGCTGCGCGCCTACCATGCCGGCGCCGCGCTGCGGTTCGATATCTTGATGGACATCGGCGGCTTCCGCGACATGCATCGTCATCGCCGCTGCACCCAGATCATCCAGGGCTTCACCAGCCAGCACGGCTACGAGACGCCAACCTCGGGCGATCTAGATCCGAATGTCGACATTCTTGCAGAAGCCGGCGTTCTGGCGGACTACCAGTCCACGATCGAGGCGGCGCACCGCGCGGGCGCGCAAATCGCTGCTGGATCCGCGCCGGAGGCCGCGCAGTCTGGGCTATATCTGCTGCCGCTCGCTACGCGGATCCGAAGCCTCTTCAAGATGGATTTCGCCGAAGCGCAGTACATCTCAGAGCTGCGCTCAGCGCCGGCAGGCCACTTCAGCTATCGGCGCGTGGCGTGGGAGATGTACCTGGCGCTCGAACGCCAGCATCCGTCGCTCGCCCGGCACATCCGGGTGACTGATTTCACCAAGCCGATCGACATGCTGCAGCGGTGATTCCTAGCCCACCCAGGCTCCGTTTCCTGTTCTGGCACCGGAGCGATGCGGTGAGGGTACTGGATTTAGCCTGAGTAACTCTTTTAAAATCAGAACCCGTTTCAGTGGATTGTCGATGTGGTTTACGTGCGAGATGCGATGTGCTGCTGCCGGGTTTCAGTAGAATGCGAATTTCCGCTATCCTAGAGGTGACGGCCGTTTGTTGGCCCCCCCAAACCCTCAGGAGGATGTGTAAATGGCAGAGACCGTCAAGAAAACAACCGCAAAACCGAAGGCTCCGGCAAAACCCCGCAAGAGCGCGGCCGCGAAAGACGCGGCGTCTGAGAACGGAACGCATGCGGGCAGCAATGGCAAGCCGGCAATTGTGACACAGATGAAGTATTCGCACGAACAGGTAGCCCAGCTTGCGCACCGTTACTGGGCGGAGCGCGGCCAAAGGCACGGGCACCATGAAGAAGACTGGTTCCGGGCCGAGCAGGAGCTGCGCACGCGGGCATCCTGATTCGCTCAACCGGCCCCCTGGATTTGCAGCAAACGAGCTAGTTTTTTCGGGCGGGCTGCTGCCTGCCCGCTTACATTCTTTTTGTGTTGACCCGCTAGCCGGCGCGCTACGCTCCGCCCGCTTGCGCTGTGCGAAAATCGGAGTTTGCACACCCAGTCCCAGTTTCGCTTGCTCGTCGTCCGGCTGGGCGCCATGGGAGACATCCTGCATGCGCTTCCGGCGGTAACGGCGCTGCGCCAGACGCATCCGAGCTGGGTAATCGGCTGGGTCGTGGAGCCGCGCTGGCGGGCGCTGCTGGCTGCGCCGGGCGCTGCCGCACGCGGGCCGGCGATGCCGGTGGTGGATAAGCTGCACTTTGCTTCCACCCGGGACTGGCGGCAGGATGCGCTCGGCCTCAACACGACGCGCGAAGTCCAGACGCTGCGCCGCGAGCTGCGGGCCGGCCGCTACGACGCAGTGCTCGATCTGCAGGGTGCGATCCGCTCGGCGATTTTGGGCCGTATGGCCGGATCGCGCCGGCTGATCGGCGAGGCGGAGCCGCGGGAACGCCCGGCGCGCTGGCTCTTCACTGAGCGCGTCCCTACCCGCGGGGCCCATGTAATTGAACAGGATGTGGAGCTCGCCTCACAGATTGCCGGCGACGAGCTTCAACCCCTGGCGCCGCTGTTGCCGGTCGATCCGGCTGCCGAGGCGTGGTGCGATGAACTGCTTGCTTCGAGCGGCAGCCGCCCGGTGGCGCTCTTGAATCCGGGAGCCGGCTGGGGCGCCAAGCGCTGGCCCGTCGAGCGTTTTGCGGAGGTCGCGCGCGGCCTGATCGCCAAAGGCTTTCGGGTGCTGGTGAACGCCGGTCCTGGGGAAGAGCCGATGGCCGACGTGATCGTAAAGGAAGCCAGTGGAGCGGCCATTCCGCTGGCCACAACGCTGGACCAATTGATCGCGCTCACGCGCCGGGTGGCCCTGTGCGTGGCCGGCGACACGGGCCCGCTGCACCTGGCCTGCGCGCTCGGCCGGCCGGTCATTGGTATCTATGGGCCCACCGATCCCAGCCGCAACGGACCATTCGGCACCCGGTTCTGCGTGCTGCGCAGTCCTGAAAGCCGGCGCGATCACACCCGCCGTCCCGAGCCGGAGGCCGGCCTGCTGACTATCACGCCGAAAGAGGTGCTGAAGGCTGCCGACGAGCTGCTCGCCGGGGAGATACAGTCATGATTTCCCGCGGCTCACCTCCCAAGAGTCCTCCGATGCAGAGATGGCAGCAGGTTGCCCGGCGCATCCGGGTGCCGCTCGGCTTTCTCGCGGCGGTTCTCTACCTCTTCGACCTATGGCGGCGGGCGCCGCAGCCGGCGGCTGTTGGCTGGAGCCTGGCGCTGGTGCTGCCCGGCCTTTGGCTGCGCGGATACGCCTCAGGCTATGTGAAGAAAAACCGTGAGCTGACGGTGACGGGCCCCTACGCTCACACCCGTAACCCCTTGTATCTAGGCTCGATGCTGATCGCCGCAGGCTTTGCAGTCGCGTTGCTCAGCTGGCCGGTGGCGGTGGTGCTGGCCTTGGGGTTTGCCGTCATTTACATTCCGGTGATCGCGTCGGAGGAGAGCTATCTCGGCGCCAGTTTCGCTGAGTTTGCCGTCTATCGCCGGAAGGTTCCGCGGTTGGTTCCGCGGCTGAGCCCGGCTCGCTTCGGTACGGAAGCTTCTGCCGCGGCGGAGACCGGTCCGGGACGTCCGGCGGGAGAATCAGGTTTCTCCCTGGCGCTCTATCTCCAACACCGCGAGTACAATGCTGTCCTAGGGACCCTGCTGCTCTATCTTAGCCTGCTCTTTCTGCGTCCGGCGCTGGCAGCAATAGTTTCGAGGGTGCGGTAAGCGGATTCCGGATCCGCGCAGTCCAAATCTCTAAGGAGCCATTCCCGACGTTGAAGATGCGCGCACACGCAGCACCCCTATTTTGCGCCCTTGCGCTCGCGGCTGTGGCTCCCGGCCAGCAAGTGGCTGCCACCCTTGCGCCGCCACGCCCAGGTTTCAGCTTCCCCCAAAAACAGACCCTGACCTACTCGGTGGACTGGCGGGTCTTTCCCGCCGGTGAAGCGGTTCTCCACTTTGAGGCGGACGGAGACCGGGAGCGCGTCTCGGCCACCGCCGACACCATCGGCGCCATCAACATGATCTTCCACGTCGCCGACCGCTTCCAGTCCACCTTTGATCGCGACAAGGGCTGCACCTCCGAGTTCGACAAGCAGACCGTGGAGGGACGCCGGCAGATCAACTCCACGCTGAAGCTCGACTACGGCCAGGGCAAGTCCATTCTGGACGAAAAGAACCTGGTCACCGGCCAGACCAAGCACGTGGAGACGCCCGTGCAGGGCTGCCTGACCGATCTGCTCACCGGCATCTTCTATACCGCCTCGCAGCCGATGGAGGTGGGCCACAACTTTGCGGTTCCCGTTGTGGACGCCCAGCGCACCGTGCCGGTGACGATGAAGGTGGAGGGACGCGAAGAGATCAAGACGACGCTCGGCACCTTCAAGACCATCCGCGTGCAGCCCACCGCCGATGCCGGCGTGGTGAAGAATCGCGGCAATATCTGGATCTGGTACACGGATGACGACCGCCATTTGCCGGTGCAGATGCGCGCCCGGCTCTTCTGGGGCACCATCACCTTCCGGCTCACGGCCAACGAGAGCAAGTAGAGTGCCGCTGGCCATTGGCCCGTTCTTGTCATTCTGAGCGAGGCGCAGCGGAGTCGAAGAATCTGCGGTTGCTTTCCCTCGGCGGCGGATCCGGTGGAAAAACTGTTCTCAGTCGTTCCGCTGTACACTTCTCTTCGCTCGCGCTGCATTGTTATGAGGGACCCATGCGCAGATTGTTTCTCGTTCTCGCCTTTGTTCTGCCTGTCACAAACTTTCTCGCTGCGCAATCCAAGCGCCCCATGACCTTTGAGGACATGATGCAGATGAAGCGGCTCGGAGACACGGCCGTCTCCCCCGACGGCAAATGGCTCGGCTACACCGTCACCAACGTTGATCTCGCCCAAAACACCAAGACGGCGGAACTGTGGCTCCAGCCCATCGCCGGTGGTGCAGCTCAAAAGCTCTCAACCGCGCAACCCGGCGACTCCGGCATCCAGTTCTCCCCCGACAACAGGCGCATCCTCTTTCTCTCCGCCCGCGCCGGCAACCGGCAAATCTGGCTGGCCGACTTTGACCCCACCACCGGCGCAACCACCAACCCCAAAAAACTCACCACCATCGCTACAGAAGCCGACAACAGCCAGTGGTCCCCTGATAGCAACTCCATCGTCTTCACCTCTTCGGTCTATCCCGACTGTCCGGCCATCACTCCCGCCGACTTCATCTCCGGCGATCAATGCAACGCAAGCCGCGACAAGGCCCTCGCCGACAGCAAGGTGAAGGCGCAAATCTTCACCCATCTCCTCTACCGCCATTGGGACCACTACACCGGCGACAAGCGTAACCATCTATTCCTCGTCACAATCGCCAGCGGTGCAGTCCGCGACCTCAACCCCGGCAATCCTCACGACGTTCCGCCCTTCTCGCTCGAGGGCTCTGGCTGCGGCTGTGGGTTCTCACCCGATTCGAAAGAGATCGCGTACACCGATAACCCCGATCCCGAGCAGGCCACCAGCATCAGCGCCAAAATCTACACCCTCGACCTGACCGATCCGGCAGCGAAGCCAATAGCGATCAGCACCTCCGCCGGCGGCAACTTCAACCCCGCCTACTCGCCTGACGGCAAATACATCGCTTGGCGCAGCGAAGCAAGGGCAGGCTATGAGAGCGACAAGTTTCGTTTGTTTGTGTACGACCGGGGGAAGAAGACAGCCATCGATTTGGTTCCGAAGTTCGACGATTGGGTGAATGAAATCGTCTGGGCTCCGAATTCCAAGATGATCTATTTCACTACGGACCAAACCGGAGAATCCCCTGTCATGGTCGCAGCGATCGACGGACACCCGGCCTATGTTGCAGACAAGGGTGAATTCAGCGATCTCCATCCACTACAAGATGGATACACGGTAATTGCCGGTCGGATGGGAATCGATCAGCCGGGCGAGGTAGTCGCAATTAGCATCGCCTCCGACATCCCTAAGAACGCGAAGGTGCGACAACTCACTCACCTCAACGACGCCCTCCTCTCCCAACTCGATCTCCCCGCCATGGAATCCCTCTGGTTCACCGCCTCAGACAAAACTAAAGTCCAGGGCTTCCTGATCCGTCCGCCAGGATTCGACCCCGCGAAGAAGTATCCGGTCAAATTCCTCATTCACGGCGGGCCGCAGGGCGCGTGGGGCGACTCATGGAGCTACCGCTGGAATGACGAACTCTTCGCCGCCAACGGCTACGTCGTCGTCATGATCAATCCGCGCGGGTCGACGGGCTACGGGCAGGCCTTCGTCGACGGCGTGAACGGCGACTGGGGCGGCAAGCCTTTCACCGACCTGATGACAGGGCTCGACTACGCCGAGCGGCGTTACCCGTTTATTGACAAGAGCCGAGAGTGCGCCCTCGGCGCAAGCTACGGCGGCTACATGGCCGATTGGGTCCTCGGCCATACTGACCGCTTCAAGTGCATCGTCACGCACGATGGCATGTTCGATGCCGAGTCGGCCTTCGGATCGACCGAAGAAGACTGGTTCAATATCTGGGAGTTCAAAGGCCATCCGTGGGACTACTACGGCAAACCCGACGACCAGAACCCGTTTCGCAAATGGTCTCCGTCTCTCTATGCCAAGAATTTCAAGACGCCTACGCTGGTGATTCACTCGCAACTCGATTACCGGCTCGACGTGAGCGAAGGATTTCAGCTCTTCGACACGCTGCAACTCGAGGGCGTGCCGAGCAAGATGCTCTACTTCCCCGACGAAGGCCACTGGGTGCTGAAACCGCAGAACTCGCAGCTCTGGTGGAGGACGGTGAATGACTGGGTGGATGAGTGGACGGGGAAAGCAGCTACTAGCCACTAGCTTCTAGCCGCCAGCATGCTCGTTCATGCAACAAACCTGGGTGCCCCAGGTCTCGCTTTTGAGACCTGGGAAAAGCAAGAACCTGAATGAGCGCGCATGCCGTTTGCCCGCAAATCCGCGAAGCCCCGCGAGTTTCTGAACGAAGCTGGCCTCTACGGCTACGCGGTGAAGGCGCTGGGGCGGCGCATGCGTACCGAGGCCGAACTGCGGCGGCTTATGAGGTCACGCGTGGAGCCGGGAGAGCGCGGCGAGGCTGTGATGGCTGGCGTGGTTGCTCGGCTCAAAGAGCAGCGCTATCTCGACGATCAGTCCTTTGCCGAGACGTATGCGCGGCTGCGCCAGGAAAACCAGAAGCTCGGCCAGCGCCGCGTGCGGCAGGATTTGCGGCAGAAGGGCGTCTCGGCCAACTTGGTCGAGCAGACGGTGGACGCGAGCTATGGCCGGACGAACGAGGAGACGCTGGCGCGGGCGCATCTCGAACGCAAGCGCATCCGCAAGCCGGAGAATGAGAAGGAGACGGCGCGCGTGATGCGGCGGCTGGTGGCGGCGGGATTTTCGACCGGCGTGATCTTCAAGATTTTGCGCCAGTGGGATGTGCCGGATGAGGCGCTGAGCGCGCTGGATGATGTTGGCGATGGGGCCGGCGATGACCCGGACGCGGAGTGAAGCGCCGCAGGCCGGCCGAATGCTGAGCGAAGACTGACTCAGGGAGCTGCCGCGCGAGGAGCGGGCGCCGTTGCTTCGCCGGCGATTGCTTCTCGTATGGCGGCGAGCGGCGCGGTGGGCACGAATTCTATGCCGTCGCCAGCGCGGCGAATCCCCAGCTCGCTCCACAGATGGTCGAGATCGACGGTCACGGGCGCGTCCTTCCACTGCGCGTACATCGTGGTGAGCACGTGCGTGCCGGTGGCGCGGTCGCCGATCTCGAATGCCTTTTCGAGCGGCCACTCCTGGTCGATGGTGCCGCCCGCAGAGACGATCCCGCGCAGAGCATCCTGCAATCCTTTGCGGTTGTGGGTCTCGCGGCGGATCTCGACATCGGCCACCATGCAGAAGAGCGCGCCGCCCCAGTAGGTGCGTCCCCAGGTGTGGGTGTGGTCCAGTCCCTGGTCGCCGGGCTGCGGCTCGCCCTGGTGCATGTCGCGGAACATATCGCTCCAGACTCGCCGCGCGGTCAGCTCGCCGGTCATCACGCGG
The DNA here is from genome assembly GCA_036490385.1 of Occallatibacter sp. Lineage (GTDB taxonomy): Bacteria > Acidobacteriota > Terriglobia > Terriglobales > Acidobacteriaceae > Telmatobacter. The sequence goes on along the minus strand of DASXDX010000025.1, from coordinate 14,168 downwards.
GCGAGCGGCTCGACATAGGTGGCCAGGCCTTCTTCGATCCAGTGCTGATCGCGGTCCTGCGAGGGGAAGGCCATGTGCACGAGCTCGTGGGTTGTCACCCAGTCGTCGTCCAGGTCGTCCTGCGTGGTGTGCTCGCCGATGCGGAGCCGTGTGAAACCCTGAAAGCCGCCGGCGTCGCCCCAGGTGGTGCCTTGCGGGTCGCCGCCGCGGCTGGCCACGGGCACTACGAGCACGCGCGCGCGGCTCACGGGGAACCGGCCGTAATAGGCAACGATGGCCAACGCCGCTGCCTGAATGTGATTCAGGATAGGCTCTTCACCGAGATCGAGCGGGCCGGGCGCGAAGTCGACCTGTAAGGCCGCGCCGCCCAGCTCCAGCCTCCGGGAGTCGGCCAGCCCGTCTGAAGGCGTCAGCTTCTCCCACTGAGCGGCGGGAGCTGGAGCCGCATCGCGCGGCCCAATCTGCGGCGGCGCCTGAGCCCACGCCCGCACCCCGGCAACTGTTGATGCGAAAAACACAAGCGCCATCAGCAGAGCTCTCGGAACTTTACCGGTCATTCAACCCTCAATCAGGTTGGACGGCAAAATCAGGCCTTCGAGGCCATGATCTCGAGCATTTCAACCTGCGGCGGTTTGGCCAGCAGCTCATCGGCCTTCGCAAAGAGCGCCTTGGCGATCTCGCCTTTCAAATGAGCGTTTCTGCCCGCCTCGTCCTTGAAGGTGTCGAAGATGCCGAACTTCGACGGTCCCAGTTTGATGGCGTACCAGGTGGTGGTGGCGGGCTCGGCCACCGCCAAGGGCTGCGCCGACTTGAGGAATGCTTCGAGTTCCTGCTCTTTGCCCGGCTTGGCTTCGAGCAAGGCCAGTATCGCAAACTTGTCCATGTTCTTCTCCGTAGCTTCCAAACATAGGATGCGCCACGGGCCCGGTAGTTACAGCGGTCTCTGCGGCCCGGTACACTAAAAGAGCCATGCAATTCCGCACGGGAAACGAGATACGCGAGCTGTTTCTGCGCTTTTTTGAGTCGAAGGGGCACCGCCGGGTGCACTCTTCCTCGCTGGTGCCCGCCAACGATCCGACGCTGCTGTTTACCAACGCCGGGATGAACCAGTTTAAAGACCTGTTTCTGGGCGCGGAGCGGCGCGATTACACGCGCGCGACCACTTCCCAAAAATGTGTCCGCGCGGGCGGCAAGCACAACGACCTCGAAAATGTAGGTTTCACGCGCCGCCATCACACCTTCTTTGAGATGCTGGGCAACTTCAGCTTCGGCGACTACTTCAAGCGGGAGGCGATCCAGTTTGCCTGGGAACTGATTACCAGCCCCGAATGGTTCGGCATTCCTAAGGATCGTTTGTACGTTACTATCTTCGAGGGCACCGCCGACGTCGGCCGTGACGACGAAGCCGAAAATTTCTGGATCGAAACCGGCGTGCCGAAAGAGCGTATCTTTCAGTACGGCGTAAAGGACAACTTCTGGCAGATGGGCGAGACCGGCCCCTGCGGCCCCTGTTCCGAGATCTTCTATGACATGGGACTTGAAGCGGCGGAGACTTCCGGAGTGGACAAGCCCTTCGGCCAGGACGACGCGCGCTATGTCGAAATATGGAACCTGGTCTTCATGCAATTTGATCGCTCCGCGATAGGGGATGGTGAAGGTCATATCAGCTACAAGCTCACTCCGCTGCCCAAGCCGTCGATCGATACGGGCATGGGGCTGGAACGCGTAGCGGCGGTGCTGCAGGATAAAGTGAGCAACTTCGAGACGGACCTGTTTACGCCGCTGATCGGGAGGGCGGCGGAGTTGACGGGGCTGCAAGTTGGCAAGTCAGCAAGTCAGCAAGTTAGCGAGTCGGCTGAGCCCGATCCGAAAACCGGCCCTGTATCAGGGCACGACTTCAGTCGTGCCGAAAACAGCGCACAAAAGGAACGGGCTTTAGCCACCGAGGGAATAGACGCTCTCACCGGCAACGCCAGCCTGCGCATCATCGCCGACCATGCCCGCGCCGCCGCTTTCCTCATCAACGATGGTGTGGTGCCTTCCAACGAAGGCCGCGGCTACGTGCTGCGCAAAATCCTCCGCCGCGGCATCCGGCACGGCCGTCTGCTCGGCCAGGAAAAACCGTTTCTGTTTGAGATGGTCTACGCAGTGCGCAATCTCATGTCGGGTGCTTATCCCGAGTTGATTGATTCGGTCGGTCGCGTGGCAAGGGTTATCGAGGCCGAAGAGAAGCAGTTTGACCGCGTGCTTGAATTCGGCTCGATGAACCTGGATTCAGCGATTGCGAACGCGAAGATTCGGTACGAAGCCTTTCCGGACGACTCGAAATATCAAGGTAATGGAAGAGCCAAACTGCCTGGGGATGAAGCCTTTCGCCTTTATGAAACTTTCGGCCTGCCTTTGGATTTCATGATTGACGCAACGCGGGACGCTGCCGTCGAGTTCGACGCTGAAGGCTTCGAGAATTCAAAAGCACAGGAGCAAGCCCGCGCGCGCGCCAGTTGGAAAGGCGGCAGCCAGAAGACCGCCAGCCCTGCCTTCCGCGATCTGCCGAAGACGGTCTTCGAAGGCTACAAGCAGCTCAACTCCACGAACGCCGAAGTGCTTGCCATCGTGAAGAACGGTGTGGGCGTGCCTGCGGCTGCTGCCGGCGATGAAGTGGAAGTCGTGCTCGACCACACTAGCTTTTATGGCGACTCCGGCGGGCAGATTGGCGATACCGGCTTTTTCCTGTCTACGGACGGCAATTCTACTGTGGCGGAGATCACCGGCTGCGTGCTGCCCGTCCAGGGCGTGCGCGCGCACAAGGCAATCCTCAAACAGCCGCTCGCGGTCGGCGATCACGTCAACACGGTCGTGAACGGAGAGCGGCGCGACGCGATACGGCGCAACCATACCGGCACGCATCTGCTGCACGCGGCGCTGCGGCAGGTGCTGGGCACGCACGTGAAGCAGGCCGGCTCGCTGGTCGATCCCACGCGGCTGCGCTTCGACTTTTCGCACTTCGCGCAGGTGGCCGACGAGGAGTTGCAGGAGATCGAGGACATCGTCAATCGCGAAGTGCTCTGCAACGCCAAAGTCGAAACGCTCGAAGATGTGCCCATTGACGTGGCCGTGAATGAGTATCACGCGATGGCGCTGTTCGGCGAGAAATACGGCGACAAGGTGAGGGTGGTCAAGCTCTCCGATGGTTTTTCGACGGAGCTCTGCGGCGGCACGCACACTGCGGCTACGGGCGAGATCGGCCTGCTGAAGCTGACGGGCGAGGCTGCCGTTTCTTCAGGAGTGCGGCGGATTGAGGCGATCAGCGGGATGGGATCGCTCGATACCTTCCGGCGCGATTTTGAAGTGGCGCAGTTCGCTTCGCAGGTCGCGCCTTCCATCGATGGAAATCCCGCTGAATCTCTGCGGCTCGCGCTTGCCGGCAAGGACGACGAGCTGAAGAAACTGCGGCGCGAGCTCGAGGAGATGCGGATGAAGTCCGCTGCCGGCGGACTGGATGCGGCCGTGGCGTCTGCTGTCGAAGTAAAAGGCGTGAAGGTGCTCACGCACCGTGCCGACAATCTCGAACGCGGGCAGTTGCGCACGCTCGTCGACAACCTGAAGCAGAAGCTCGGCGAGGGTGTGGTGGTGCTCGCGTCGGCGCAGCCTGAAGGGAAGGTTGCGATCATCGCCGGAGTTACGCCGGGGCTGGTGAAGCGGCTTCAGGCAGGCAAGCTGGTGGGCGCGGTAGCGAAGATTGTCGGCGGATCGGGCGGCGGCAAACCCGAGATTGCCGAGGCCGGCGGGAAAGATCAGGCCGAGATGGACGCGGCTTTGAAGGCCGTGCCGGGGATTGTTGGGGAGTTGCTTGGATAGTTCCTGGGCTGAGATTCGTGCTGTCCCACCCTTGCGGCAACAACAGAAACGCCGCAAGGATGGGCACCCGGCTTCGCAGATTATTGGAGAGCTGCTTGGGTAGTTCTCGAGTTGAGATTCGTGCTTTCCCAGGTCTCCGACCACCCCAGCGACGAAGACCTGTCGCCGGGGACCCCGGCATCGAGACCTGGGGCACCCGGCCGCTAGTTCTTGAGCTGAGATTCGTGCTCTCCCACCCTTGCGGCAAAAACTAGAACGCCGCAAGGATGGGGCACCCAGGGCGATTGCTTAGTACCGCCGCAGGTGGAAGTTGTACGCCACGCCGGCCGAGACGATCGGATAAGTCTTCAGCGGATCGAGATCGCTTTTGTACTTCGCGATCTGCTGCTGCAGGTTCGCTTGCACGTCTGGATCGGTGGCGACGTTCACGCAGTTCAAACCCTGCGCGTCGCACACCTGGCCTGAAGTGAGCGCGATGTTGAGCGAGGGCGCTCCGATCAGTGCGACACCCACTTCCACCGGGAACGACAAATGTCCGCCAGTGCGGGAAATCATGTTGCCCCAACCGGTGGCGATGGTGAAGGCCGGCTTCTGGTTGTTCAGGCCAAGGTGGCCGGCGCCCATCACGGGATTCGTGCTGGAGGCATAGTAAGTGGTGTCGTTGAGGGTGAAGCTGGTGCCGCCTTGCACGTTGAACGTAGCATCGGCTCCGTTGTCGTTCAACAGAAGCAGTCCCGGGCTGACACGGAAGCCGTGGTTGGGAAAAGGAAACACATCCGCCGAAAGGCCCGCTGATGCGAGGTTCAGGTTTGCGTCTACATTGAAGCCGTTGGTGGAGATGCCGTTATCAGTGAACTTGAAGACGTTGCCGGTGGCGCGAAGGTTCATGTACCGGTTCACGTTGGTTGCGGCCATCAGATTGATGCCCAGCGGCGAGATGCCGCCACCGAAGGCGATCCGCGAAAACGGGGCGGGCGCTGCAGCGGCGATCCGGTTGGCCGGAATGGTTTGACTCGCGCTGCCTCCATCACCACCATCAGCGGCGACCAGGTTTTGCGAAAGGCTGGAGGATTGGGCCACAAGCGTCGCGCCCACGAGCAAGGGTAACGCGAACAGCATTTGAGACGCAGAGAGGGTGCTACGTTTCATGCGATGAATCTCCACTTTGATTAAAGGACGGGAAGTTTTTGAGGGGTCTTAGTTAGCATTGCAGCAGCGCTGAGTAGCTATAGATTTCCTTGCAATCTATACATAGTCCGGCCAAAGCTTCTCGTTCACTTACACGGGGGTTTAATTCAGACTAGCATGGATCGAAGTTGAATCCTGATAAGCTTGGCACATGGCGGATACTCAAAAAGTTGTACGGCTGCGGCGCAGTCTGCTGGACTGGTATGACCGCCATCGGCGCGACCTGCCGTGGCGCAACAGCCGTGATCCGTATGCCATCTGGGTCTCCGAAGTGATGCTGCAGCAGACGCGTGTCGCGGTGGTGATTGAGCGGTACCACGCGTTCCTCAAGCGCTTTCCTTCCGTCATTGCGCTTGCCCTTGCACCGGAGCAGGAGGTGCTGGCGCTGTGGAGCGGGCTGGGTTACTATCGCCGCGCGCGCATGCTGCACAAAGCCGCGCAATTTGTGGCCGAACATCTGGAGGGCCGTCTGCCGTCGGCGTCGGAGGAGTTGCGGCTGCTGCCGGGAATCGGCGCCTACACAGCCGCGGCCATCGCCAGCATCGCCTACGGCGAACGGATTGCCGTGGTGGACGGCAACGTGGAGCGCGTGCTGTGCCGCATGGCCGGCTGGGAGGCTGGCAGCCGCGCCGGCGGCGCGATCCTGAAGCGCAAAATTGGAAACCTGGCCGATGAACTCGTTGATGCTGAGCGGCCTGGCGACTTCAACCAGGCACTCATGGAGTTGGGGGCGACGGTTTGCCTGCCGCGCGGTCCGCAGTGCCTGGTGTGCCCGTTCTGCGGCGACTGCAAGACGCGCGGTGAGCACAAGAGGCCGGCCCGCGCGCCGATGCTGAGCCGCGAGGTGAGCTATGCGCTTTCGGTGCGGACCGGCAGCAAGCCGGGCAAGGGGCGCGGCGCGGGCGGACGTGAAGTGCTGCTGGAGCAGAGGCCGGCCTCGGTGAGCGTGATGCCCGGCATGTGGGAGTTGCCCAAGCTGCTCGACACGGCCGTTCCTCAAAAAGAGCTGCGCATGACGGTGCGCCACGCCATCATGCAGGTGAACTATTACGTGCGCATCCGCACCGTCTTTGAAGACGATGTGGAGATGTTGACCCTCGCAGCCGGCAAGCGAAGATGGGTTCCGCTGCCGGAGGCGGCCGGCATGGCGCTTACAGGCCTCGCGCGCAAGGTGCTCGCGCGCGCCCACTTGCTGCCGGCAGCGCCGCTCGATACCATTGCACCGCAGCCGGAGCCGGACGTAGTCTGAAGTGGACGACTCTTCGTCTGACTACGCCCTTCCCACACTGCTCTCCGCGGAGAATGCATGAAATACAACTTATCTCTGATCTGCCTGGCAGCGGCCACTCTCGCCGCCGGTCTTGACCATGCGCAGCAACCCGCCGCGGGCGCAGTTCCTGCTATCGCCGGCCTGGCTCCTGCGGCGCGTGCCGCGGCAGACTCCATCGACCCCGAAAAGATTCGCGCGCATGTGCGCTTTCTCTCGCTCGATCTGCTCGAAGGCCGTGGCCCCGGCACGCGCGGAGGGGAACTGGCCGCGGAATACATTGCCACGCAGTTTGCGCTCTCCGGCGTGGAGCCGGCCGGCGACAACGGCACATACTTCCAGCGTGTGCCGCTCTACGCCGTGCATACGCTTGAAGACAAAACGAAGTTCTCGTTTGTCCCGGCCAGTGGAGCACCTGTCGACCTGGCCTATGGATCGGAGATCGTCGCGAAGGACCAGACCGGCCAGCCAACGGCCGAGATCGATGCGCCGATTGTTTTTGTCGGCTACGGCATTGACGCGCCCGAGTACCACTGGAACGACTACGCGGGCCCAAACGGAGAAGATATCGACGTAAGGGGCAAAGTTGTTCTCGTCATCGTGAATGAACCGCCTTCAGATGACGCGAACTTCTTCAAAGGTGCGGCGCTCACGTATTACGGCCGCTGGACCTACAAGTATGAGGAGGCTGCGCGCCGCGGAGCCGCAGGCGTGCTCATTATTCATCGCACCGATCTCGCCAGCTACGGCTGGGAGGTGGTGCGCAACTCGCAGGCTGTAGAGAAGAGCTATCTCGAAGGCGATCCCTCGGCCACGCTGCGCGCAGCCGCGTGGATTCAGCACGACGTGGCGCAACGGCTGTTCACACTGGCCCGGCAGGGCGATCTGGACCAGGCCATCGAACGCGCCGGCAAGCCAGGGGCGTTCCATGCCATCGAACTTCCGGTGAGGCTGCGTGCGCACGTTGAGAGCCGCGTGCGGCGCTACGTGAGTGCGAACGTGGTGGGCCGCGTGCGCGGAGCTGCCGGCGGCGGCAACGCGGTTTTGTATACGGCGCACTACGATCATCTGGGCATCGATCCTGACGCGCAGGGAGACAAGATCTACAACGGCGCGGCTGATAACGGCACCGGCTGCGGCATCTTGTTGGAGATGGCGCGTGCCTTTGCGCAATCGTCCGCGCGGCCTCCGCACGATATGTACTTTGCCGCGGTCACGGCAGAAGAGCAGGGCCTGCTCGGCTCACAGTATCTCGGCATGCATCCGCCGGTGCCGGCAAGCCGGATCACGCTTGATCTGAATTACGACATGCTGCTGCCCATTGGCATTCCGCGCTCTGTGAGCCTGGGCGGCGCCGAGCGCATTGATTTCTGGCCCACTGTCGAGCATGTCGCCAAGGAGTTCGATCTCGCGCTCGAGCCGGATCCGACTCCGGGCGCAGGACACTATTACCGCTCCGACCATTTTTCGCTCGCGCGGGTGGGCATTCCCGCGTTCTCCGTCGATCAGGGCGAGCTTTTCGCGGGCCACGATGAGGCGTGGGGCCGCGCGCAGATGGAAGACTACGTGGCGCACCACTATCATCAACCTTCCGACGAATATCGCGCCGACTGGGATTTTCGCGGCAACGCCAAGCTGGCGCGGTTCGGCTTTGTGCTGGGCTGGCTGGCCAGCGAGCAAGGGAAGCCGGTCGAGTGGCAGCCCGGCGACGAGTTTGAAAAGCCGCGCAAGGCGAGCGAGGCTGGGCAGGCGCAGCACTGATAAAGGCGCAAGGCGCGATGAGCGGGCCGCGCGGCTTTCAGTAGTAGTCTGCGCAGCTCAGGTAGTACCCGCACAGGTTGCAGACCAGCTTGCAGCGATGGCCTTCGAGCCGATGGCCGCAGGTGGGGCATATCTGGCAATGATGGTCAATTGCCCGTGCATCGCCCTCAAGGGTGGCGCAGGCCGCCGCCTCACCATGTGAGAAATCCGCATGAAAATCGGGATCGAGAGCCTGGGGCCTCTGCGGCAACATGCCCGACAGATTAGCATGGAGTAGGGCAGCCTGCAGCATGACATGCGGGCAGGTGCCCGATGCATTAACACGGATGGGTCCGGGCTTCCCCAAAAGCACGCCGGACAGACTGGCTTCTGAAGAAGGCAGGATCTCAAGAAAACAGGATCTGCAGAAAAATCCCCCAAGGAGGGAATATGGCAAGCAAGGCAAGTGCGGTTTGGACAGGTTCACTGAAGGAAGGCAAGGGCACGATCTCGACGGCAACGGGCGTGCTGAACAATGCGAATTACTCGTTCGCTACGCGCTTTGAGGGCGCCACGTCGGGCACCACGCCCGAGGAACTGATTGCGGCGGCGCATGCGAGCTGCTTCTCGATGGCGCTGGGCGCGCAACTGGGCGGCGCTGGATTGACGCCGGAAAAGATCGAGACCCACGCGGCCGTTACGCTGGCCAAAACGGACAGCGGTTTTGCCGTGACCAAGATCGCGCTGACCACCACCGCCAGCGTTCCCGGCGCCAGCAAAGAGGCCTTTGACAAGGCCGCGGCTGACGCCAAGAGCGGCTGCCCGATCTCGAAGCTCTTCGCCAACAACACGGAGCTCACGCTCGACGCCAAGCTGGTGTAGCTCGTTCGCAGACCAGTTTCTGATTTGGAATCGACATCCCTCCCCAGCCGGCTTGAGAGTTTAGGCATGCCTGGGGCGGGATGTTTGTTTTGACGGCTTTGCCAACTCTTTGTGCGCATTTGACACCAGGTTCCGCATTTGCGAGACTCAAAGTTGCTGCCCGTTTGGCCAACCGCGCTGAACGAGTGTCCTGTGCCGAAGTGGCGGAATTGGCAGACGCGCGTGGTTCAGGTCCACGTACTCGCAAGGGTGTGGGGGTTCGAGTCCCTTCTTCGGCACCAGCCGCTTAGAATCAATCGATTAGGTTAGCTTCCTAAGAAAAGCCAACGGTAAAGCTCAGTTTTCCTCATTTTTCGGTATTGACCGAGAGGAGAACTTTGATACCAGTGGCAACCCAAAGTACAGTACCAAACCTTACTCTCAGTCAGGACGCACGGCTGTACAAGTATGTCCGCCTTCCGAGCGGCTGGAAATACCTCCGTGCCGACTACAGCGAAGGCCTTGGCGTGAAGCCTCACGCTGTGTTCTTACCCAAAACGAAGACCCCAACCGTTGTTGAGGGCGGCAAGTACGTTGCCAGCGACGGCGGCAAATGGTTTCCTCTGAGCCAGGACCCGAACGAAGCGTGGACGCTGTTTAAGCTTTACCGCAATGAGGGGCGGAAGTCCCAACTTGAAGCGAAGTCTCAGCAACTCAGGCAACAACTCGCGACCGGGCAAAAGCCTGTTGTGCAAGAAGAAAAGTCCAAAGTCCTCGCGGTCGGAGACGCAATTGGAAATTTCTTGAAATCGTACCGACTCAAGATTCTGTCGGGTGGACGCAAGCCACGCACGTATGAGGCGATTGAAGACATCCTTGTAGCGTTTAAAGCGGCCACCGGAGAGGAAACTCCGCTGGCGGCTGCGACCCGCGAATCAGCGATCACCTACATCGCGACGCTGAAGAAGCGGACAGGTGAAGACACGACCAAGAACGCCAAAGAGAACCGCTTCATCTACATCCAGAAAATGCTTAGGGCGTCGGGCGGCAATATTTTTGAGGAGGGCGATTGCCCCAAGGCTCCGAGTGGGTCGAGTGAGGACATCCGCGTCTACTCCGACGATGAACTCAAGAGGGTATTCGACGCAGCCAGTGATTATCACCGCATGTGCTGGAAGACCTTGCTCATGTCCGGGGTGCGTGAGGAAGAGCTAACTTACCTGTACAAGCGGGATGTGCGGATGAAGGATGACGGAAGCTGGATTATCCGTGTTGAGGGCAAGCCCGAACTCACGGACTGGACTCCAAAGATGCACGAGGAAAGGAACGTCAACATTCCCGCTTACCTTGGCAGGGAGCTTGTTGAATTCAGCAAACGGTACATGCCCAATAGCCCGATGCTGTTCCCCACAATGCCCCGGCATGGTTCCGAGGGCGGCAAGGTGAACGGTAGGCTCTTGGACGCTCTTAATAGGGACGCAAAGAGGGCCGAGTTAAACTCGGAAGATTTCTGGCTTCATGGGTTCCGCTCCACCTATGCCACACGCGCCATTCGAGCCGGAATGGACCGAGGTGCTCGGCTCCGATCGTCTCACCGGCGCACTGCTGGACCGCCTCACCCATCACGTGCACATCCTGGAGATGAACGGCGGCAGCTACCGCCTCATGCGGAGCCGTCGAAAAGCTTGCCCGCTTTCATAAACATGCACCGACCGGCGTCGTCTGGCATGGCTGAGGTGCAAAACTGCGCCATGTTCTAACGCATTACGTAGCCGCCATCGACCGAGATCGACTGGCCGGTAACGTAGCTGGAGGCATCGCTGCAAAGCCACAGGACGGCATCCGCAATCTCTTCCGGCCGTCCCAATCGTTTCATCGGAACGAAGGTCTTCAGCATTATGTCCAATTCTGGCCCCTGCCCTTCGGCGATCATCTTGTCAGACATCGGGGTTTGCATCATTCCGGGGCAAACGTCGTTCACCCGAATGCCGCGCGTAGCATATTCAAGCGCAGCACTCTTGGTGAATCCAATGACGCCATGCTTCGCGGCATGATACGTTCCTCGCTGGTTTCCGCCGATGAGGCCTCCCAGCGAAGAACAGTTCACGATGGCTCCGCTGCCTTGCTCGCGCATCTGTTGTAGTTCAAACTTCATGCAGCTCCATACGCCACGCAGATTGATGCCCATTACGCGATCGTAGTCCTCACGGGGAGAGTCAGCTGTTTCGGCAAGAACGTTCTGAATGCCGGCATTGTTATAGGCCGCATCGAGACGACCAAACGTGGCAACGGTCTTCTTGACCATCGCTTCCACCTGAGCGTCATCCGACACATCACAGCGTACAGCCAACGCCCTATGCCCCTTACTGGCGAGATCTTTAGCAGCGGCTTGTACTTCCTTTTCGTTCCAATCGGCCAGCACCACGGAAGCGCCCGCTTCCGCAAATGCTTTCGCCGTCGCAAGTCCCAACCCCGAAGCCGCACCGGTCACGAGAGCGACTTTGTTTTCAAACGATATCTTCATGCTGATTCTTCTCCTTCAAACTGTGGACTTCACGCCGCATGCAATTGTCTTGATACGCGTGCCGCTCATCGGCCCACCAACGATTGGTGGAATGGCGAGTAGCGGGCGCCCTCCAGCTCGATCTTTGATGAAGCGTCCTCAAGGGACTGCACTTCGTCACTCGTGAGTTCGATGGTTGCGCCACCCAGGTTTTCGTCCAGACGTGCAAGCTTCGTCGTGCCCGGAATTGGAACGATCCAGGGCTTCTTCGCGAGCAGCCAGGCAAGGGCGATTTGAGCGGGCGTGGCTTTTTTCTTGTCCCCGAACGCGGTAATCACATCGACCAGTGCCTGATTTGTCCTGCGATTCTCTGGACTGAAGCGCGGCACCGTATTGCGGAAGTCGGCACTATCGAACTTGGTCTCGGAGTCAATCTTTCCGGTCAGGAAACCCTTCCCAAGCGGGCTAAATGGCACAAAGCCGATCCCGAGTTCCTCAAGGGTAGGCATCACTGTATCCTCTGGCTCTCGAAAAAACAGCGAGTATTCGCTCTGCAGTGCCGCCACAGGCTGGACGGCGTGAGCGCGGCGAATCGTCTGCGCACTCGCTTCCGACAGCCCGAAATGCTTCACCTTACCCTCCCGGATCAGGTCCTCCACTGTGCCTGCAACATCCTCAATCGGCACGTTCAGGTCGACTCGATGCTGATAGTAAAGATCGATGACGTCAACCTTCAGCCGCTTCAACGAGCCCTCCAACGCCTCCCGAATATGATCTGGCCGGCTGTTCAACGCGTTCCACTTGCCGCCGTCCTGCGGGTTCGGCTCCCACCCGAACTTGGTCGCGATCACCACCTGGTCGCGGACCGGAGCCAACGCCTCCCCTACAAGCTCTTCGTTCGTGAACGGGCCATACACTTCGGCTGTATCAAAAAAGGTGACCCCTCGCTCCACTGCGGCTCGTATTAACGCGATCATTGACTGCTTGTCTCCGGCCGGCCCATAGCCGAAACTCATTCCCATGCAGCCCAGTCCAATCGCCGACACTTCCAAATTGCTCGTTCCAAGCTTGCGTTTCTTCATCGCTTCTCCTCCGTCTACCGCACAACTTTCACAGTAGCGAACGGGATCGACCTGCCGCTTTCCCGATCCTGCAAATTTTTTGCCTGATTCTGTCTGCACACCACATTTTGTGCATACATGCCTGCCTTCCGCAGTACGCTGGAAATGGAGACGTCGCAACCAACATGGCGAAACCGCCCGAAAAACGCAGCACCCACAACGCAGCCGCGATCGGCATGCGCAAAGAGCTGGCCTTGAAGATCGCCGCGCACGCGCCATCGCACGGTGAGAACCCAACTTCTGTCCCCGGCATGGCGCTCTACCGCCGCACCACGCCGACGGCCTGCTTTCTCGCTACGTACGAGCCCAGCCTGACCGTCTTCGTTCAGGGCCGCAAGCGAGTCAACCTCAACGGCATCCTGTACCTCTGTGACGAATCGTCCTTCCTGCTTTCCTCGATCGACGTCCCCGCCGAAAGCCAGATCATCGAAGCCTCAGAACAGGTCCCGATGCTCTCGATGTTTTTGCGTCTTGACATGCCCACCGTGCGCGAGGTCCTCGGCCGCGAAGACCTTCCCGAGCCTGCAACCTCCGTAAAGCCCCGCGGAATCGTGGTCGGCGAAACCACCGTCGGCCTGCTCGACGCCTGCTCACGACTGATCGATCTTCTCGATACTCCCGAGGACATACCGTTCCTCGGCCATCTCATCCAGCGCGAAATCCTTTACCGCATCCTCCGCACCCCGCAGGGCGAGCGGCTCCGCGCCATCGCAACCACGGGCGACCTCAGCCACCGTACCGTACGCGCCATCGCCTGGCTCCGCGCCAACTACGCTAAGCCCCTGCACATCGAAGACCTCGCGACCACTGCCCGCATGGGAGTCTCAACGCTCCACCATCAGTTCCGTGCTCTCACGGCGATGAGCCCACTTCAATATCAGAAGAGGCTTCGCCTGCAGATGGCGCGGCAACGCATGCTGATGGACGGCATGGATGCCACCAGCGCGGCCTACGAGGTCGGCTACGAAAGCGTAAGCCAGTTCAACCGCGAGTACAGTCGCTTCTTCGGCCAGCCACCTATGCGCGATATCAAGACCCTGCGAGACAACAAAGTCGTGTCGATCAACGCCGCCTGACGCCGAACCATCCAGATGGCATCAGGATTTAGAAAGCGATTGTCGCTTTGGATTAGTACCGAGAAACGCCGATTGCAACGGCAATGATCATTCGCGGCTCGCCATTGAAATCCGCTGACGCTGGCCGACTTTCCGGTATTGATCTGCCTCGATGAGTGCATTGGAGAATTAGCGCCAATCAACGTCCAATTCGCTCTTTCGGGTTCAGGGACACATGATCGCGGAACACCAGGGATAAGCTATGCGTAAGGATCGATGCCGGCGAAATATTTGTACGCGGCGATGGAGGCACAAACGGGGTGACGACTGAGACGAAAATTGCAGAGCCGCAGGAATTTACCGCGGTATCAGTGAAGGGCGTGTTGTGGCTGGCCGCAGGGTTTGGCCTGCTGAAGTATTTTCTGTCAACGCTAGGCCAGATAACGATCCAACATGCAGGGTACGGCATTTTTCGTGACGAGTTGTATTTCATCGTGTGCGGCCGGCATCTGGCCTGGGGGTATGTGGATCAGCCGCCCGTCATTCCTTTGGTCGCGCGCATTTCGGAGTTGCTG
>DASXDX010000044.1:0-95526 GCA_036490385.1 Occallatibacter sp. | reverse complement strand
AGACACTTCGGAGAGAAAGAGGTTCGTGCGGTGTCCGGATTGCTCCGGTGAACAAGGGCAACTAAAGAGGTCATAGAGTTCCCCGCGCAGGGAAGTCGAAAAGGGCCATCTGAAATCTTAAATATGGTCTCTAGGCGTAATGGTACTCCAGAATGCCTTCACTTCGATCGGTAAAAGTGCTCGAATTTAATGCGTTTTTCCACAATTATCGCGCGCCGTTCCTTGTTCGCTTATACTGCCCATGACTGTTGATCGAAATCAATCTTATATAGTTGACACTCTCCTGGTCTGCGCTGACTGCCGGCTTGCACGCTGCACGCCCTTCCCCATTGCCGGTGAATGATCTCCAAAAAGGGGAAGGGCTAGTCATGTCTTATTCGTTGATCCGGCGTGCAGTCTTAGAGAAAAAAACTGTGCGTGCCGTATATCAAGGGCTTTATTGCGAAATGTGCCCGCACCTAATCGGAACCCGGAACGGCAGGGAGTGTGCGCTTTGCTACCAGTTCGGGGGGCAAAGTAGTAGCCGGCTTATCCAGCCAGACGGTTCGATGGAGAACTGGAGATGCGTCGAAATCGCTGAGCTCTTCGATGTGACCATCGAGGATGGCGCATGGCATACGGCTTCTTACGATTCAAAACTGCAAACATGCGTCGATTGCGTGGATGCCGTGGTGCCGCGTTAATTGTGACCGCACGGCAAATTCCGATCAGATGACCGAGCGGAGGGCGACGACCATGCTCTCGCGCGCAACTCTGACAGCAACAGCGGCTGTTGCACCGGCGGCTATTGTATGCGCAAGGGCCGATCGCTTCCGTGTTCCCGCGTGCTCGACAGCGATAGTCTCGATTCCACCACCGAAGAGCGTGTGCGTCTCTTCCAATCTATCCAGCGAGGCGTTCAACTCCGCGACGACTGCTTCAGCCTCATCAGCGATGACAATCAGTTCAATATTGATTTTCTCGTAGAGCATCTGAATGTCTCCTCCGGCGTTTAAATTAGTTCTCATTTCGATTCATCGGGTGCAATATCCTGCCGAAATCCAAACCAAGGCAAACGTGCGCCTCTTCTGCTGCTTGGAGAGCGTCCTCTTGATGTTCGGTGGCAACGGTAGCAAAGCAGCGAGTACAGATCGAATCTAGTGTTCCATCCGGGTTATGTCTATGAATAAAAAACGGGCGCGTGCAGAGAAGTTTGGCCGTTGGGGTCCCCGTCGCACGCTCCCATTCTCTCAGAAGCGACACGCTGAGCCTACTCTCTGTCCGCATCCCAATTACGTCTTAAGGGAGAAGTCCTGTGCATTTTTCTCGTATCCCTATGAATTTCCCCAGTTCTCGCTTTTGCAATGAAAGCGTTAAACTGGATCACAATCTCGGGCCAATTAACTCATCTGGGTGTGGGGAGCCAACATGGTTGGTAATCGTGAGAGCGTGCGGGGGGTCCTAGACGCTTCCCGAAAGCGTTTATTCGAAAGCTCCGTGCGTATCCGCGAATCACGAAGATTGATCGGCGAAGCACAGTCTGCGATTTTCGAAACCCAAGAGATGATCCAGCGCACTGACAGGTTGATTCAGGATCTCGACCGCGAGCTTCCTGGAAGAATTTCGTGATAAATAAATCAGCCGGGATTCCTCCCGGCTCTTAGCCAGCCATGTAGATTGTGAACGTGCTGAATTTAGTTCCTAGGCAGGAGGGGAGTCGGGAAGGAACGACTTTCTGAGGTAGCTGGCAGTTGGATAAATTCTACGCCGAGTCCAAATCAGGAACACAAGGAAACTTAACTTCCATTCCCATTTTGGAACAGACTGAAATAAGAGGCCGCCGCGGCCGCCATCAAGCCCGTGCGGATCCTTCAGGACTCTTTCGTCAGCGTCCAGGTGGCCCACCGAAGGAGAGCGACGCCCATGCAGAAGGGAAAACGAAGGGAAAGCCGAATTCAGCACACAGTTTTCTTCCAGGTTCGCTGGTTTGCCCTCGCCGGCCTGCTCATGACTGCTGCTGTCCTTCCCGCGCAGATCAAAATCGAGGCGCATGAGCCCGCCATTGTTCGCGATGGCGTCGGCGTCCAGCGGATGACGATTGTCAATGAAGGAACAGCCCCCGTCCCGCTCGACTTCACCATCGGAACCTTCTATGACGACACGGCACACACCAAGATCGAAGCGCCTAAGATCACCTTTTCGCTCGATTCCGGCGGAAACCTGCCGTCGACACTAGCTCCCAAGCAATCGATCGAAGCCATCGTCGATTTCCACGGCTTCACCGGCGCCCTGACCGCCCATGCGGCGCTGTTCAACCAGGGGGTTTCCCTACTCATGATCCGCCTGGTTGCCGTCGACACACCTTTGAACATCGCCCTCGACGGTGGAGGAACCGCCGACAATCCGATTGCCTATAGCCTGAACCGTTCCGCTATCGTCACCCTCAAGAACGGCGGCAAAGACTACGTCACTCTTGACTGGAGGTTCATGATCGGCGGCACTGTGGAAGACTCCGGTACCGCAATCATGATTCCCGGCGGGCTTTCCCGTCTTGTTATTAAGCCCACCTCGGATGTGTACGCGCGCGTGGATTCTCTCAAGCCGCGCAAGTTGACTGGCTTGCTTCTTTTTCGGCCCCAGACCCCTGCCGGCGTGGATGCCAGGCTCTTCAACCTCCAGCCCCTGCCCATCAGCCTCATCATGGACCGCTGGTCGCCAGCTACTACCGAGGTCTTCTTCGCTTGCTTCGTCATGGTCTTGCTGCTCCTCGGCAGCGTGTTGTCGCTGCTGTCCAATTCCATCCTTCCCGATATCCAGAAGAAACTCGCCTACGAAAAGAAGCTCGCTTCTCTGGCCGACCGCACAAGCACTATCAGCAACCGCGTCAATTCATACCTCCGCGTCCTCCTGCGCCTGGACCGCAAGAAGATCGAGACGGCCTTGAACGACGTGCGCTGGTACTCGATCTCCACCGGAGAGAAGATCGATGCCGCCGCCGCCGCCATCGACAAGATCGAAAAGCGCCTGGTTGTCGTAGAAACTCTGGACAGGCTGCGGAGAAGATTTGAAGTCGTGTCCGCCTGGGCTCCGCCATCCGCTACCGACCTCATCGATCAGACGCTGGAGGACGCGGCCGGCCAACTTCACGGCCTCGACCTCGGCGATGACGACGTCGCCGCCGCTAACAACTTCCTCGCCAAGGCGCAGCTCGACATGGACAACCTTGAAGACGTGAACTTACAGACCAAGCGCGTGGCTGACAAATTCAAGCAGATCAAGAGCCGCCTCGCGGTATTTCCTCCTGAGTATTACTCCGATCTGCGCGCCGCTCTGCCCGGCATCTTCAACATCTTCGATCAGCCTTTCGACGATACCGGCAATCTTGTTCCCTCCATGTTGTTTGCCATCGATCACGGCATCACCGCGGGCCACATCGCCCTTGATTACGCCATGGTTCGCGCTACCATTGCCCGCTCCAGCCCGGGCGGCTGTGGAATGCCAGGCGCAGCCGCGCTCGATCGACTGATGCAGCGCGAGTGCCGCCTGCTCGAACTGCTCGGTACGCTGTCCTGGAAGGCCCTCCGCGGCGCCAACCTCCTCGTCCAGCAGATGCGCGAAGACATCTACGAGAGCGACATTCTCGACGAAATCAAAAAACACGACGATCAGAAAGACCACATCGTCCGCATCGCCTACGACACGATGCGCGTGCGGCCTTACCTGCCCGTATTTTTCTCGCTGGCGTTTGACAATCAGCGCTATGTGAACGCGGCCGCCCTGCGCTGCGTTGTCTTCCGCTGGACGTTTCCTAAGGAGTTGTTTGAAGGCGCTGCCACCGTTTGCCACTACTTCGCCGGGGATGAGCCGAGCGTTCTCGCAAAAGCCGACGAAGCAGCTTCCGATGCTTCCCCGGAGTCAGCTCGTGAATCCGACGGCGATCTCTCTCTTTCGCAGCGCCGGGCGATCGACAAGCGGTCCATTGGCAAGAAGGAGATGAAGTTGCGCAAAAAGATCGGTTTCTCCACCCCGGTCTCCCTTGAGGTACATTGCCCTGACTCTCCGGGAGATTGCGCCAGCCTCATTGAGACGGTCCGTGTCGATCCGCCCTCGAAATGGACTAACTCCCGCACCGGTGTCGAGCTTGCCCGCTTCCTGCTGGCCTTCGGAGCCGCACTGGTTGTGCTCGAGGCGGGCATCATGGACCAGTTGAAGAAGCTCGACCTACTCGCTGCCATGGTCGCGGTCATTGCGCTAGGATTTGGCGCCGATTCGATCAAGAATATCCTTGGCCAAACCTCGAAGGCCCCTCCGTCCGCCCAAAGGTAGCGCGCCCTCGGTCCCCAATGCGCATCTCTATCGCAAAGTCCTTGACTTTAGCCTTTGACAGGTTCTCTTCCATTTTAGGTTTGACAATCCGCCTTGATTGGTATACCGTACCAATCAACATGCCGCACAGAACGACACTCGACGTTGCAAGAGAGATCGGAGTGAGCAAGAACACTCTGTTCAACTGGCTGCGTTCTGGGAAGTTGAGAGAGCCAAAGTCAATTCAGATTGGCGGCATGAGCGTTCGAGTCTGGTCCGATGGCGATCTTATCAGGGCAAAGAAATTCAAGGAGGAGCACTACCGCAAGCGCTCCTAAACTAAACCGCGCCCGCCAGGTGCTAGGAACACCCGACGGGCACTAACCGAATCGCCTACTAAGGAGACGACATGGCTGCATCTAAGAATACCCTCATCATGATGGGTGAGAAATCCCTTTCAATCAAGCCCCGCCTCATCAACGAGCTGGTTTACTACTCAGAAGAATCCAACATCTCGCTCTCAGCGCTGTTCAATGATGCCCTTGACTGGTGGCTTCAAGTGAAGGCTGACGCCATCCTCAAGGGAGCCCAGAATCGCCGGCGCGATCAGAAGGTCTAACCATCTCAACAAGCCGAGGCGGCACCACGGTGCAGGGCTGTGGTGCCTTGAGGGTGCGGTGAAGTTCTCCATCCGCACCCGTTTCTTTGGTCTGTCATCGCGAAACGAGTAGACCGCCATGAACCCAGATCCAAACCTGCGAGGAGAATATGTATTCGTATGATCCTAAATCACGTGTAGAGATGTCCATGCGCGCTGCTTCACTCACGTCTCGAGGATGGAGAAGTCTCGTGAGGAGTAGATATCAGACTGGACAGTTGTTGGACGACAAAGACCGTTGGTGCGCACGGTGGCGGGAGGATGTGATCCTGCCGAAGGGCACAACCATTCTCAAAGGAGACAAAGTTCTGCCTGGCGGTGAAGTCCTGCGCAGGACACGAAGGTGGGATGTGCTGGCGAGGAAGTCTCACTGTCCCACGAAGCGCATGGCTCTGCGCCTCCTCGAAGAAAAGATGCGCTCCATCAACCGGGAAGACTACAGGCCGACCATGGTCGAGACATTCGGAAACTTCGCCGATCGCTGGATGGGAACGGTAATGATTCACCTAGCGGAATCGACACAGCAGGAGGAGCGGCGCCGCATTGAGAAGCAACTCAAGCCGGTCTTCGGGATGGTGCCGATGCAGCAGATCACTGCGGAAATGGTACAGGCCTGGATCAGTTCCCTTCCTTACTCGCCGAAGACGATTCGCAATCTCAAAGGGACCCTGAGCACGATCTGGACGAAGGCGAAGGATTGGGACTACGTGAAGCACGATCCGTTCAAGGGCCTGCGACTGCCGGCGAAGGGAATAAGCCAGGTTTACCAGTTCTCGGCTGAGGAGATGATGGCGATCATCAATGAGGCGAAGGGCTGGTATAAGACGTTCTTCCGGCTCCTGGCGCAGACCGGCATGCGGCCCGGGGAGGCATTCGCGCTTAGGCCGCAGGACCTGGAAGGTCGAACCATCCACGTGCGCCAGGCAGTGTGGCGCGGCAAGGTGAAGAACAGCGTAAAGACGAAAGATTCGGTGCGGGATATCTCAATCGCAGATGCTTTAGCCAGCGAGCTCCGCGCCCATATGTCAGAAGCGGGACCAAACAAGCACGGCCTGATTTTCCTGAACAAGTTCGGGCGCCCAGTGAATGCCAGCCATTTCGTCGACAAGGTGCTTAATCCAATTCTTGATCGCTTGGGGATCAGGGCGAAGATCAAGGAGTTGGGCATCCGCGGAGGGAACTACGCATTCCGGCACGGCAATATCACGGAGTTGCGGCGTTCAGGAGTACCGCTGAAGACCATCCAGGCTCGCGTAGGACACGCTGTAGGCTCTCATGTAACCGACCTGCACTACGTCCATGCAGTGAGCGCAGACGACCACGCTGCGGCGGATCTGATAGATGCGTTGTTGAGCCCGAAGCAGGATGGAGAGTCGGTTCAGTGAGGCAAGCATTGAGCCAGAGAACACCTGCGTCAAGGGTGCCCAGAATCGCCGGCGCGATCAGGCAGAACAAACTAAAGAAGGAGAAGAGTTTATGCATTCAACTGATTCTCAATCACATGCAGCCGCGCCCATCCTTGCCGCTATGCTTGCCTTCAAGGAAGGGGCTCGCATGGCCAGGCGTAGATACCAACAAGGCCAACTTATCGAAGAACATCACCGTTGGTCTGCACGCTGGCGAGAGGATGTAATCCTGCCGAAGGGCACGCCTCTCCGCAAGACCGACAAGCTTCTTCCTGGCGGTGAAGTCCAGCGCAGGATTCAGAAACGCCGCGTAATCGCCACGAAGCGCTCCTGTCCTACCAAGCGCCTGGCCATGCGCAA
This sequence comes from Occallatibacter sp., assembly GCA_036490385.1. Lineage (GTDB taxonomy): Bacteria > Acidobacteriota > Terriglobia > Terriglobales > Acidobacteriaceae > Telmatobacter. Next base: position 88,818 of record DASXDX010000044.1, on the reverse strand, counting down.
ATTGGAAGAGGTCCTAAGGGACATCAACCGAGAGGACTACTCACCGCACAAGACAGATACCGTTGAACGATTCGCAGAGCGCTGGAAAGCTACCGTCATGATCCACCACAAGCCAGCCACGCAGTCGAACGAAACGAGCATCCTCAAGAAGCACTTGATTCCCGTCTTCGGGAAGATGCAGTTCAGGGACATTACCGGGGAGATGCTGCAGGCCTACGTATCCAACCATTCTCTCAAGCCAAAGTCAGTGAAGGGCATCATTGCCACCTTTCATCTCCTGTGGGCCAAGGCGAAGAGTTGGGGATACGTGCGCCACGATCCGTTTGAGGGACTGACCATGCCGGCCGACGATGCCGAGGATATCTACTACTTCTCGATCGATGAGGCGCTGGCGATCATCAACGAGGCTTCTGGATGGGAAAGGACCTTCCTGCACATCCTGGCCGAGACGAGCATGAGACCCGGTGAGTGTGCCGGCTTGCGGCGGGAGGATCTCCAGGGAAGGATTCTGACCATCAAGCAATCTGTCTGGGGCAGGACTATACAGTTACCAAAAACCCCCAATGCCATCCGGACCCTCCCAATCAGTGAGACGCTCGCCGAGGAGGTTGAGAACCTGTCGACTGCGCCGAACACTTGGAACCTTCTATTCCTGGATGCTGCCCAGCCGGTCTACACCGACGCCTTCAGGAAGCGGGTCTTTGATCCGATCCTCAATAAACTGGGTATCCGCCAGAAAGCTGGGAAGAGGCGCGTGGGACTCTATTCCTTCCGTCACATGGGCGCCACGGAGATGTCCCGCCGTGGAGTGCCCCTGAAGACCATCCAGAAGCGCGTAGGACACGCGCTGGGATCGCAGATCACCATGGAAAGGTACATCCATGCCATCGACGCGGACAGCTTGGCGGCAGCCGATTTACTCGGAGGGTTGTTAAGCCCACAACGGGAAGAAAATCCGCGTTCGAGTGTTTCGGATACCGCCAGTTCACTGGAATTCGAAAGAGTTGGTGAGCATCGCCTATAAACGGGGATTGCGCGCCTTTGGTACGTGCCTTTCCCCTGCTTACTGCAAGAACCTGAAAATCTGCTCAGCCTGCACGTCTTCTGCGTCCCGCGGGAGATATTGGCTCTTGTCGACCTGGCCGAGACTTGGGATCGCAACAGCAGCCTTCGCAACGAACGGTAGCGCAGCGCGAGCCACGTTCTGGAGGTCTCTCACCTTCTGAGCCTTCTCGGGCGTGTCGGCAAAGGCGTCTGCGAGCTCCCCGCAGGACGCACCCATCTTATCGTGCATCTCGTTCATCGCCTTGTGGTGCGCGGACTTAATGGCGTGGTGATCGGCATGAGCCTTAGCGCCAATCGCGTGCATCACGTGATCGTAGGCCATTTCCCCGCCATCCTCCGCAGCCTTCTTGAAGTGCTCGTGGATGGCTTGGTGGGTGGCAATTTGCTCATCGTGATGAGCCGCCATCGCCTTGTGATGAGCAGCTGCCTTTTCATGGTAAGCCTGATTGGCAACCGCGTGTCCTGTCATTACGGCCACTTCTTTGCTCATGGTAGTCACCTTCCCGGCCTTCTTGGCGGCCGATACCAATTCTGCCGTTTCTTCCTGAGCCATACGCAGGAATGTCTCACTGAGGCTGATGAGATTTTCTTCCAACTCTTCTGGGATGTCTGAGTCGTCACCCTCATAGTCCCGTTCTTGGATCGCACTATACCTCAACCATGCAATTCGTTGGAGTCACCAGCCGATGTCGACTCCGGTAGGTGTATCGGCTTCTGCTTCCTTTGGTGGTGCAGTAGGATCGGCCTCTTGTTTAAGAGAGTCCTGCGCCTGCTTGCGCTCCTGTGCTTGGCTCAGCAGTGATGCGATCTTGGCTTCCACCTCTTCCCGGCTGCCAAGCGATTCAAAGACCATGGGACCACCATCGGCGCCGGTATGTTCCTGCCGCATCGCAACCTTGCCTTCGACGCGGTCTGCGATCTCCGATGCTGCCGCAACAGACCCTTTCTTAATCACTTGGTCGACCATAGCTTGTGCAATTCTCCGCGCGTAAGTCCGTTTTTTCTTGTCGTGAGGATCAATCTCGGAAAGCAAATTCTCAAGCGCCTCGGTTATGAGCTTCTTCTTAGGCCGGCCGCCGGGATTTCCAGTCTGTCCCGGTTTCCACATTTTTGCTTTCATCTCTGGATGAAGACGCCTGTTATCATGCGTGTTCTCAGGTGCGTCCATATCTCCCTCGGCAAACTCTGGTTCCAACTGTTCGGCCATGTCATCAACCCCGCGCATGGAAAGTAATCGTCCTCTGAGGTGCGCAGTGAATTGTACCCTCAACATTCAATCCACCAACGCCGGCAGAGCAAGTCGCCAGCGACCTCGATTTCACCAGGCCGCTCAAGATAACGTCCCGTCTTGCACGGCCAGCCTTGAATTATCGAGTTCACCAGCCATGCACGATTCCGAGTGTAAGACAAGCTCTTCACAGCAATCCTATGTCCCGCCAAGAGCCTCATCGTTGCCCTCGCCGCAAGACGAACCGTCGTAGCAACTTTTTATCGAACCACGAACTGCTGTAGTCCGGCCAAAGGATCTTAAACCGTTGGTTGTGCTCAGCGATAATCTTGCCAGCGATCGAGGGCGTATCTCTCCGCGTAACCCAATCTCCGATTCTCATCAAGCCCCCTTGCTGTCCGAGTCCTGCCTTCGTTGAACTGCTCTCGACAGAGGCCCGCGCTCGCATCCCGAAACGCAAGCCGGGTTCCTTCGAGTTTGGCAATCAAAACGGGCACCTTTCATCTAATTCGCCTTCGACTACCACGCCTTCGTTGATATCGGGTCGTTCGCAGCCTCCAGCACTGGTGGCTGCAGTCTGATCTTCGTCCTCAAACCATCCGGGGTCAGCGCCCATGCGCTCGCCGTTCAGTTGCGCCCATTCGCAGGGATTGTCGAAATAGTTTCCCGAATTAAACCACTTTGACGGGTGTGGGCGGAAGTCTATGTCGCTGCCAGATGATTGGCCTGCCGGCGAGCGGGCGAACTCAATGGTTTTGGCCAGGAGAAACTGCATTGCCGCGTCCTGATCAACAAAGTCACCATGCTCCACCAGTCGCTCTACTGCACTCCGAATAGCCTTGAGGGCGGCTTCTTCCCCAGCGGGGCGTGGATACGCAAGGAAGATTTCTTTCGCGCGTGTATCTGTGTGTGTGACTTCTTTCTCTTGCTTCTGCTTCTGCTTCTGCTTCTGCTTCTGCTTTGTGTCCACTCGTAGTCCACAAGTGTCCACGCTGTCCACAGGGCTGTGTACGCTGGATTCGGGTTGCTTTCGATGTTCTCTCATCCATTCCGCTTTATAGGCACGACGCGCGTCATCGTCACGCGCCTCCCGATATTTCGCGTGATTGATGAGCTGCCATCCACCGTCGATCTCTCGGATTCGGCGCCCTTCACATTCCCGTGAGCGCGAATCTGGATCGGGTGCCAAGAATGCAGCCAGAGCTTCCCGGCAGGCTTTTACGGGGACGCGAGCGCGGTCGGCTAGGCCAGGAATCGATGCCCAAACGCGCCCGTGGCGATCGGCCATGGCAAGCATGGTTATCCATACGATCCGCGTTCGATCTGACTCCCGCCAGACCGTGCTTTCAGTGATAGAACTCGCCAGTTTCGTGAAACTCATAGGCATGTGGCCACGCCTTCCTCCCGGTTCAGCGCGGCGGTTACCTCAGTTGCCTGCGTACCCGCATTCACTTGCTCTGCTCCCGCGCGGGAACTGCTCCTGCAGTGATGATTCTTTCAATGGTTTCGTTTGAAATTCTGACCGCGCGGCCGAGCTTGAAATAAGGGATCTCGCGCCGATAAATCCAGCCCCGCAGACACTTGACCGACAGCCCCAATTGCTCTGCTGCCTCCGGAAGACTTCTCATCCTTCCTGTTGTGCTCTTTGAGGTCATATTTCCTCTCTGTGCTTCCTATTTCAGTTGACTACTCTCTTTAGTCAAAGCGGGCAAGCCGATCAGCCCCACCTCTCTGCGCTTCAATTTCCCTTGACTACCCTCTTGTGCTTGTGACATTATCCGATCACTAAGACATGAACAAGGGCACGCTTTATGTCACAGTATCGAATCGCAAACATTTCCGTTGAGACCTTCCTTTATGAGGACACGCGTACGCCGGTTAATCTTGTAAGGCTCGACGAACTTCCTGCAATGGAACGCAACGCTCGCCGACGTATGCGTGAGGATTGTGGCCTCCGAAGTGAAGGTAATGACGAACAGCTCTTCTTGTGGACTCCGCGGCCGAAACAGAAGAACCCCAGGCTGACCGTTCAACTTCTAGAGCACCGGCGTCTAAAAGAACAACTCGGGAAAAATGCGGAGGGTATGCCCGCGCCACGGCGGGTTGACGTTATCGGTGTCCGTGATGAGTTTTTGAAGATTGTGACTCCTGAGCAAGGGCTGAGTTTCTTTACAAACTACGGGATCTTTAGCGAGGAGAACCGAGGCGGTTTACCTTCCCTTCAGGGCCTGTCGTTTGCTGATCTCCTTGCATGGCAACACCTAGTAAGGCAGTGTTGGCTACAGATCCCGGCAACTTGGGAAAATATCGTTCAAGAGCATTCTCAGCTTCGAGCGGTGAGAGAGGTTCTCGGCGTACCGGAATTTTCCCTTGCAATCGAACCTTATCTCCACTTGCGCTTGCGTGCCGAGTGTGTTCGCGAAGCCATCCTAGGCGCGATCTACCTGGAGAAACTGGAAAACATAAAATCCAGGTTGTGCAAGCGCCCGGATTGCGACGTAGTCTTCAATCTCAAGAGTCGACATGAGCGAGAATACTGTTCTCCCGCCTGCGCGCACCTTGTAGCCGTACGAAAGAGCAGACAGAGGCTAACTAGCACGAAGACTGGCAAAGGCCGGCGGCCCCCAAAGAGCAGTCGCGGCAAATAACGATCAAGAGGAAGGGGCGCTAACCAGGAAAATTTCCCTCCGTGCTGGGCGTTAGCCGGCGAAAACTTGAACTCAGTGTGAAGGCGGAAAAGGAAGTTGCTATGTCGGTGTTTCGCTACAAAGGCAGCAAGGTTTGGACGATGGACTTCATGTTCCGCAGCCAACGCATCCGGGAGAGCACAGGCACGCGCTCCAAGACCCTCGCGCTGAAGATCGAAGACAAGAGGCGGCGGGACCTCGAAGAAGGCGCGGCCGGCATCAAAAAGGCTCAGGCGCCGCGGCTGCTCTCCGTAGCGGCCGATGAATGGCTAGACATGAAGATAGCCACGCTGGCGCCGCGCTCCGTGAAGATCGAAGAGGCGAACTTCGCCCACCTCAAGCCAGAGCTCGGCCGCAAGTTAGTCTGTGACATCGAGGCGCGCGACGTCGCTCGCTACCAGAAGAGACGCTTGGAAGAAGGCGCTTCACCGAAGACGGTGAATCTTGAAATCGGGACGCTGCGAGCGATCCTTAAGCGCTCTGGCCATTGGGCCAGGATCCAGCCTGAAGTTGCCATGCTTCCCGCCAGCGACGATGTTGGGCGTGCGATTACAGCCGAAGAGGAAGCCGCCCTGCTCCAAGCCTGCTCGCAGTCGCGCTCGCGTTCGTTGGTCCCGTTTGTGACGCTGGCCATCGAGACCGGAGCCAGGTATGGAACAATCCGGACGCTGCAATGGGGCTCGGTCGATTTCGAGAACCAATGTCTCCGGTGGGGCAAGGACAAGACCGCCGCGGGCACTGGCCGTGTCGTCCCCCTCAGCCAGCGAGCCATGGCTGCGCTCCGATTCTGGTCGACGCATTTCCCCGACCGCAAACCTGAGCATTACGTCTTCCCGGCCGAGCGGTACGGCGCCGGTGGTGACAAGTTTGAGACGAAGGCCTATCACGTCGACCCGTCCAAGCCCATCGGGAGCATCAAGGAGGCCTGGGAGGCCGCTAGGTTACGTGCTGCGAAGATCCTGCACGGTGAAGCCTCACCACCAGACGACAGCATTGTGCAGACCGCCGGGAAGACGAGAAAGATCACTCCGCTTGCCTGTCGGTTCCATGATTTGCGGCATACAGCGGTTTCACGGATGTTAAATGCCGGCGTCCCGCTGGCCAAGGTGGCGAAGATTGTCGGCTGGAGCGGGTCCACCATGGTGCTCATGGCGAAGCGGTATGGTCACTTCTCGCTGAATGAGTTACGGAGCGCTGTCGAAACCATCAGCACAAGCGGGAGTTCTATGAATCCGTCTCCAAATGAGGAACCAAGACGCCGTTCGACAAGACCGCAGTAAGGTTTATATCTCACCCGCGGTGGCAGATTAGCTGTGACCAGATTTAGCCTTCTTCCGACCTCTTTCACCCCCTGATTACTGGCTCGACAAGAAATGGCAGTAATAGTGCTCGACGATCGTCTTTGGCTCGTCACCCTTCTCCCCGAACTCCTTGGCTGACTCATCCACAATCGTCTGGTGTTGGGCTTTCTCTTGCTTGAATTGATCGGCGGTTAGTTCGAGCGCACTACCGGTCGCAAACGGAATCTCAATTCCCCGAAACTCGAATGCGGTGGTCCCTTTTTCTTCGTAAAGCACGACTATAAGAGTGGATCCTGCAAGCTCGTCGGATCCGAGAAAGGCGTCTTTGTTTCTGTCTCGGATTTCGTATTGACGCGTCTCTTCGACGTAAGACCGCTGGTGGTAATTCGGAGTCGTCATCAAGAATTCGGGTCCTCCGGTGAGGCCGAATTCGCGTTTACCAACCACTTCAGGGCCGAAGATCAAATCACTAGTTTCGGCTGCGTCTCGCGAGCATGGCTTGCTTCCTTTTGCTAGTATGATGTTCCCTAATTCCGGTAGTTCACGCTCCGATTTTGGGGCGTCCTCGTCGGTTGGGGATTCGTACCAGACCGTTACCAAGATTTGTTTTGGGAGGGGTTTGGTGAGGATACTGAATTCGACTTTGTGCTGCTGCTCCTTCTGTTGTCCAGTACGGGCATCAAAAATCACGGTCGCGACTGAGACTCCGAAGCCGAGGAGAATCCCAATCAGTGCGATTTTCCCTGGCGTCGTAATAACTTCCTTTCCCTGGTGAGAAGAATTTATCCCTGTGCGCGCCACCTTTTTCTTGAAACTGGTCAGCAATCCTAGAATCCCAGACAAGGACGAAATGACGGCGCCGAGGATTTTTAGAATGTCGGACGGCTGAAAAAGGGTCCAAATAGCGCGCATGGGAATGGATCGTACCAGAGTGAGGCGATGACTTCCCCAAAGAGTTTGAGAAGATCCGTGCGCTCCGCTTCAAGTCGACCGCCGCGGCTCCCTGGTGGCATCCGAGTTAGGTCCTCAAGTCAGAATCTTGACGCCGTCCCCGGTAAAATCCCCGGTATCGGACGAGGGCCGCGCTACGAATGGGCATAACTTATTGAGTCTATTGGTGGACGCGGTAGGAATCGAACCTACAACCTGTCGGTTAAGAGCCGAATGCTCTGCCAGTTGAGCTACGCGTCCAGAGGGTTGGAGGAAACCGCATGGCGGGGTGGATCAGCGGTCTCCGCGGGCGGGAAAATCCCTCCCGCACTCTGAGAAATATACCATAATTGCCGCTGGTCCCCAAGAGCTGAAGGGTATAGTCCCAGGGCTGAAGCCTGCTCCCATTTTGAAATATTTTCGGCAAGGCTAAAGCCATGCCCTGATACGAAGCCTTTGAGTCATCCACTCACCAAGTACTGCCTAAGGCCCGTACGCTTCTACATAAACCCGTTGACGGCCCCGGAGACTTGAGGGCTCGGGAGACGGCTCTCCGGCTCAGGCTATTGCCTCGGAGGCGAGTTTGACGGTCTCCGCGGCGTGAGTCTGGCGGTTCTTGTAGCTCGCGACGATGAACTCGCGGAACAAGGGATGCGGCTCAAGAGGCTTGGACTTGAATTCGGGATGGAACTGGCAGCCGAGGAAGTAGGGATGGCCGGGCAGCTCGATGATTTCGACATAGGTGGCGTCGGGGGTGGTGCCGCTGAGGCGCAGGCCGCCGCCGGTGAGCAGGGCCTCGTACTCGCGGTTGAACTCGTAGCGATGGCGATGACGCTCGCTGATCTCCATCGCTCCGCCGTAGGCTTTGGACGCGAGTGAATCCTCCTGCAGGATGCAGGTCCATGCGCCGAGCCGCATGGTGCCGCCCATCTCTTCGACGCCGAGCAGCTCGCGGAGCTTGTAGATGACGCGGTGCGGCGTGGCGGGATCGAACTCGCTCGAGTTGGCGTCTTTCAGACCGCAGACGTTGCGCGCGAACTCGATGCACGCGGTCTGCATGCCGAGGCAGATGCCGAAGTAGGGCACGTGCTTTTCGCGCGCGTAGCGGATGGCGTTCAGCATGCCTTCGATGCCGCGCTTGCCAAAGCCGCCGGGTACCAGGATGCCATCAAAACCTTCGAGCTGCGTTTCATAGCTTCGATCGTCGGCAGATTGCGACTCCAGGCCTTCGGCTTCGATCCAGGTAACTTTGAGCTTGAGATTTTGCGAGATGGCGCCGTGCGTCAGCGCCTCCTTGAGCGACTTGTAGCTGTCTTCGTACTCGACATACTTGCCGACGATGGCGATCGAGACTTCATCTTTGGGGTGGTAGCAGCGATTTACAAGGTCTTTCCACCTGGACAGGTCGGCCTCCGGCGCTTCTCTGTGCAGGTATTTGAGAATCAGCGCGTCGACGCCCTCCTGGGCGAAGCCAAGCGGCACCTCGTAGATGGAGGGCACGTCTTTGGCAGCGACCACGGCGCGCTCTTCCACGTTGCAGAAGGCGGCGATCTTCTGCTTCATCTCGCGGCTCAGGTTGCGGTCGGTGCGGCAGAGCAGGATATCGGCCTGGATGCCAATGGAAAGCAGTTCCTTGACGGAGTGCTGCGTGGGCTTGGTCTTGAGCTCCTGCGCGGCGGCGATCCAGGGGATGAGCGTGAGGTGCACGAAGACGGTATTCTCGCGGCCCAGCTCCTGGCGCATCTGGCGAATGGCCTCGAGAAAGGGCAGGGACTCGATATCGCCGACCGTGCCGCCGATCTCGACGATGGTCACGTCCGCGCCATTGGCCGAGACCTTGCGCATGGCGTTTTTGATTTCATTGGTCACGTGGGGAATGACCTGGACGGTCTTGCCAAGGTAATCGCCGCGGCGTTCCTTCAAAATGATCTGCTCGTAGATGCGCCCCGTGGTGAGGTTGTTGTCGCGCGAGAGCGGGGCGTGGGTGAAGCGCTCATAGTGGCCCAGGTCCAGGTCGGTTTCGGCGCCGTCGTCGGTGACAAAGACTTCGCCATGCTGAAAAGGCGACATGGTCCCCGGATCGACGTTCAGGTAGGGGTCGAACTTCATCATATTGACGCGCAGGCCACGGCTCTCCAGCAGGCAGCCGATGGAAGCAGCCGCCAATCCCTTACCTAAACTGGACACGACTCCGCCCGTTACAAAGACATACTTTGCCGACATCGAGGCGACCTCATTTTGGATTGTTGGGTTTGGACGTACCGGGTGGGCACAATCAAGTATGGCAGAGTTCAGGATTCAACGGAAGGGGGATTTCGAGCGGCTGAGGATAACGCGGCAGATTCCCAGGAGTTAACTATCATGATTTGAAAGCGGTGTCGAGGCCGGAAGGGGAGAAGGCGGCAATGAACAGGATTTCCGTGGTCAAAACCGACATCACCACGCTCGCCATGGACGCCATTGTGAACGCGGCGAATGAGTCGCTGCTGGGCGGAGGCGGCGTGGATGGCGCGATTCATCGTGCGGCGGGACCGGAGCTGCTGGCCGAGTGCCGCACCCTGGGCGGCTGCCCGACGGGCCAGGCGAAGCTCACGCGCGGCTATCGGCTGCCGGCAAAGCATGTAATCCATACGGTGGGTCCGGTGTGGAGCGGGGGCGGACGCAATGAGCCGGAGCTGCTGGCGGGCTGCTACCGGTCTTGCTTTCAGATTGGGCGCGAGCATGGGCTCAAGACGCTGGCGTTTCCGGCGATCAGCTGCGGCATCTATCGCTTCCCTATCGAGCGGGCCGTCGAGATTGCGGTGCGCGAGACCCGCGCGGAGCTGAGCGCGAACGATGCGATCGAAAAGGTGATCTTTGCCTGCTTTGGCGACGAAATTCACGAGGCTTATCTGCGGGCGTTGGATGGGCGCTAAGATTTCCGCAACCCCCTGGGCGCCATGCCATCTTCGGCGGAGAAACGCGCTCTTCCAAAATATGCCCGCCGAAAATATGTTTCCTGGGCCAGGGCGAAATCCGGAGCACCAGGTTCTGGCTGTGATCTTGTGATCTTATGTTGACGGGCAGGCGGGAAATCAAGAGATGGCTCGCGGAGGCGGAATCCATCCGGTCAGAATCGTTCCGGCGAGGGCGATCGGTTTTCACGAAACGTTTCCGCCAACCCAGGCAGTTCCGGTTCGTCTAAACTTAGGTTGCCATGGTGCGGACCCTTCATTTGCGATTTCTGCCGGCGGCTCGCTGGGCCGTGGCGCTGCTTGCCATCGCGGGAACCTTAGCGCTGCAGGCGCAGACGAGCAAGAGCGCGCCGCCGCAAAGCCCCACGTCCGCGCAGGGTTCCGCGCCCCCGCAAGGTTCCACGCCGCTGCCGCTTAAACCGGACCTGCCGGGGATGAGCAAGAACCACCGGCTGATCCTGAAAGACGGATCCTACCAGGTGGTGCGGCAGTATCAGGTTGTCGGCGACCGGGTGCGCTACTTGTCGCAGGAGCGCGGCGATTGGGAAGAGCTTCCCGCAGACCTGGTGGATTGGGATGCCACGCGGAGGTGGGAGCGGGACCACAGCGCGACGGCCGAACAGCCTTCTCCGGCGATGAAAGAGGCTGAGGACATCGACAAGGAAGAGTCCGACGAACGCAACGAAGAGAAAGCGCGCATGCCGGAGGTCGCCAAGGGGCTGGAGTTGCCGGACCAGGAGGGCGTCTTCGTCCTCGACACATTTCAGGGAACGCCGGAGCTGGTGGAGCTGCCGCAAAAAGATGTGGACGTGGATGCGAAGACCCATCACGGTATCGGCATCCTGAATCCGATGGCCGGCCAGAAGGCGACCATGGAACTAACCGGCGCCCATGCCAAGGTGCATCTGCACGTCAGCGAGCCTGTCTTTTATGTTTCACTCGGCGTGAACGACCAGACCGAGCCGGTTCTCTCTCATCCCATGACGGTGGACACGAGCACTGCCAAAGCGGCAGGCGCGGGCAGGCACGGCGCGCATTCGGCACAATCGGGATTCGCGATCGTGCGTCTCGATCAGCGCCAGGCGGTTCGCTTCCTGGGGGTCATCCACATGAGCCCCAGCGGCGCAGCGACGCAGGAAGAAAACGTGATTCCCGCCGACGCCGTGGTGATGCCCGGCAAGCACTGGCTGCGGCTCGAGCCCAAGCAGAAGCTGATCATCGGCGGCGAATACGCGCTGGTAGAGATTCTCTCGTCCAGCGACATCAACGCGACGGTCTGGGATTTCCGCGTGGATCCGACCGAAGGGGACAATCCGGGATCGCTGGGGCCGATCTTCAAGCAGGCGAGCGATCAGTAGGTTCGCTCTGCAGCAGTTCACGATCGCTCAGCGGCTCAAGCGAGAAGACCCATGGTCGGGTGTTGGTGGACGGGCCAAGCGGGGTCTGGCGAATCAATAACCTGCCTCAGGGGCTAAAGCCCGCTTCCATTTTGCGCAGTTTTCGGCACGTCTCAAGCCGTGCCCTGTTACAAAACTCTTCGGCTAGACTAGAGTGGTTCCCAAAACTTCGCCGAAGCTCATCCCGTTCAAGCTGAAGCCTTTTGGTTCAACTATCAGGCGGTGCCGAGCAGCTTTCTTTGCAGCGCTTCGAGCGTCTGGCCCTTGGTTTCGGGGTAGACGAAGAGGACCACGAAGAACTGCACAACGGTCATCACCGAGAAAAAGATGAACGGCGTGGCGGTGCTCATGTCATGCACTACGATGGGAAACATCTGCGCGATGACCGTGGCCATGAACCAGTGACTGGCGCTGCCCACTCCCTGGCCTTTGGAACGCACTGAGGTGGGAAAGACCTCGCCGATGTACACCCAGATGACCGCGCCCTGCGAGACCGAGAAGAACGCGATGAACGTGATCAACAGCCAGAGCAGCGCGCCGGGATGCGAGTTTGTCGTGAAGAGCCACGCGACGCCGGCGAGGCACACCGCGCACCCGGCGGCGCCGATCAGCAGCAGCGTCTTGCGGCCGGCCTTGTCAATGAAGGCCATGCCGACGAGGGTGAAGAGGAAGTTCGTGGCGCCCACCGCCATGGCCTGCTGGTAGCCCGAGATCTGACTATAGCCTGCCGCGGTGAAGATGAAGTTGAGATAGTAGAGAATCGCGTTGATGCCGGCGAGCTGGTTGAAGGCGCCGATGGAGATGGCCAGGAAGAGCGGGAAGCGATACTTCCAGCGGAAGACCGGCTCATGCGCGACGGCGTGCTCCTGCTTGAGCGCTTCGCGGATATCGTCGAGCTCAGCCTGTGGGTTGGGATCGCCCATGAGCTTGAGCACGGCCAGAGCCTCATCAAATCGATCCTTTGACGCTGACCAGCGCGGGCTGCGCGGAATGCTGAACAGCAGCACGAGGAAGACGAGCGCCGGCGCGGCGGACACGCCGATCTGCCAGCGCCATTCCGCAGCGCCGAGGCTGAGCGTGCGGATGACGTAGTTCGAAATATAGGCCACCATCACGCCGAAGACCACATTGAGCTGGAAGGACGCAACCAGCCTTCCGCGCCACTTGGCGGGCGCCAGCTCCGCAATATAGACGGGGCCGAGCACGGAGGATGCGCCGATGCCCAGTCCGCCGACGAAGCGAAAAAACATGAACGCATACCAGTTCCAGGCGAGAGCGCACCCGAAGGCCGAGCCCAGAAAAAGCGCCGCCGTAATACGCAGCGTCTCGCGGCTGCCCAGCCTTTGGCCCACCTGGCCCGCGCCTAGCGCACCGACGACCGTGCCCACGAGGCCAATGGCAACCGTGAAGCCCTCCTGGTGCGGGTTCAGGCCGTAGAGCTTCACCAGCGCGTCGATGGCGCCGGAGATGACAACCGTGTCGAAGCCGAAGAGCAGACCGCCCAACGCACCGGTGAGGGTCGCTCTCGTCAAAGGAAAGTTAGGTCGCATGATCTGGTTTCTCTTGAATTCTCAACCGGTTCTCGGAGTTGCCGCAGGCCGCAGGCACGCAGTTGAGTCGAAGGAACGACCTTGCGCCGATCTGGAGAGGCTCTATGATTTCCGAAAACGCCGTAACCATCCTACAGACTGGGTCTGGAAGCGGCAAACTGCGGCAAGCTGCGGCAAACTACGATGGTCCGCGGCGTTTCCAGCTGCGATCGCGCGCAAGGGATCGGCCGGAAGCCTCAGGCGCGCGCCGGCGCGGCGGGCAACACCGCCAGAACGCGGCAGCGGCGCTTGTCGGCGGCGCTCCACGCCAGGGGCATCTCGCTCTCCATGCAAATGCAATCGCCGGCTTCGAGCACCTCGTGCAGGCCGCCCGCGTCCAGGCGAAGCTTGCCCTCAAGCACGTAGAGCAGGCCGTTGGCCTGGCGCGGAACATTCATCGCCACAGACGAGCCCCCCGGCGGAAACTCGATCATCTGCGCCCGGATGTGCGCTCCTTCCACGTCGTTCAGCGGGGTGACCTTTACGGCTTCAGGGCCGCGCGCGCTGGCCTGGAGATGGGCTTTGCGCGTGATGGAGAGGGAGTGGCGCGCCGGTTCAGAAAAAAAGTGGCTCAACCCCACGCCGTAGACGCGGCAGATGGTGGCCAGCGTGGACAGAGTCGGGATCATGCGATCGGTTTCAAGCTTGGAAAGCAACGCGGTGGAGAGCCCGGTTTCCGCGGCCAGCCGGGAAAGTGTCAATCGCTTTTGGGTGCGCAGCGAGCGCAACTTCAATCCGATGCAATAGGGTTCCAAAGACCATTGTGCGTACGAGACCGCCTTGGGCATCCTGCCACTCCCTGAGGTTGTGAATTGCTTGTTAGCACAAGTCTATGTCAAGGCGGGGCCGGAAAAACCTGATCCGGCCGGCTCGCGGCAAACTTTAGAAAGTAACTTCGGGTTGCGAGTGCAGCGGTTTACCATCGCAGGTGGAGCGGGGCGGGCTTGGCCCAATTCAAGACTCGCGCGTTCAAGACTCGCGCGCGGGGGCCCGGTTGCCGCGGAACAAACTGCGGCACAATCATTCGCCGGCTGGGTTTCCGTAAGAGAAGCAGACTCGAACGGGTTCGGTGCACCCAACGCTCCCCAGCCGGACGCGCATCGAAGGGTCTAAGACCAGCCGTTCCATGACGGACGGGGACAGACGGGCCATGGGCGTTCGCCCATAAGTCTCGGAAAATTCTGCAGGTTGAAGCCGAACGGTTCATGCCGCGGGACACGAGAAGCGGGAAGCCGTTCTATCCGGCTGGGACCCCTGAAGCTATGGATTGCAACCTTGGATTGCCAACCTTCTGGATTACCAAACTTTATGGAGACACACATTCTTGCTATGACCCAACTCATTCGCACTCCGATTCATCCTTTCCTTCGAGTGGTTCGCGGCCGAGTGGTTCGCGGCGCGCTGTGGCTGGCCGTTTTCGGCGGCGGTGTTCTTGCCGCGGCGCAGACTAAACCGGCGGCGGCCAAACCGGCGGCGGCCAATCCGGCGCCGGATATTCTTGTGCTCAGCAATGGGGACACGCTGCACGGCAAATTCGTAAGCGAAGTAGCCGGCAAAGTCACGTTCCACACCGATTCACTCGGCGATCTGACGCTGACCTGGGACAAAATCAAGGAGTTGCACACGGAGAGTAAATTCGCCGTGCTCGACAAGACCGTGAAGCTGCGCGGCAAGAATGAGACGAGCAAGATTCCGGTGGGCGCTGTAGATATGGCTGACAAAGCGGTTACGGTGCATGCCGCGAACCCGGCGGGAGAAGCTCACATCCCAGTTGAGAACACGCAATATGTTGTTGACCAGGCAACGCTCGAGACGCAGGCCTATCACGAGCCGAACTTCCTGACCGGATGGAATGGCGCAGCGACGGCCGGCGCGACCATCGTGAACGCGACCCAGGACCAGTACACCGCGTCGGGCAGCTTGAGCCTGGTGCGTGTGGTGCCGGCGGTGGCATGGCTCGATCCGCGCAACCGGACTTCGGCGGATTTCAGCGGCTCGTTCGGCAAGATCACCGAGCCGGGAACGACGCCGATCAAGACTGCGATTTTCCACGCCGATGCCGAGCGCGATCAATATTTTTCGCCGCGGTTCTTCGCGCTGGCGCAGACGGCGTTCGACCATAACTTCGGGCAGAGTCTCGCGCTGCAATCGGTCTATGGCGGCGGCATCGGCTGGACCGCGGTGAAAAGGCCGAAGCGGGAGTTGGATCTGAAGGCCACGATCCAGTATGAGAGCCAGCAGTTCATCGACACGCCGGGCGCCGCGCCCTCCCCGAGCATGAACCTGATCGGTTCCACGTTCTCGGCCAGCTATGTGGATCACCTTAAGCTTTTTACGCTCACCCAGAGTCTTGCTTTCGTTCCCGCCTACAACACGCCGAGCGCCTATTCGGCGAATGAAACCAATATACTGGCGTTCCCGGCCTACAAGAACTTCGGCTTCTCGATCGGCACGCTGGACAGCTATTTGAACGATCCCCCGCTCACGACGAGCCCACCGACCAAGCCGAACTCATTCCAGTTCACGATGGGGCTGACGTACGCGATCAAGTCGAAGTATTAACATGAGACGCGGACCGGGGCTCAACCGCGGGCCCGGTCCGCCTTTGCCCCGTCAGCGGAAGCGCCGGCCGCGGGCCTAATATTGAGCGCATAGAAAGCTTCCCGGCATGTTTACTCTTTTATAAAAAAGTAACCTATTCCGATTACTTTGCGATGGCAAAAATCCGGCTGGACAGCAACGTTTCCGGCCATTCTCCATGGATAATCAACTTCATATCAAAATGTACTGAGCTCCACTGCGTTTTTCACGGAGTGTCGCAGCAAATGCTCTGATCGCGGGTTGACACAATCCCTGGGAGCACCATTCCCAGCGACAGCCGGCCAGAGATGCTACAGCCCTCCTGAGATGCGGCGAGAAGCTCGGACACAGGTTGCAGTACCGTTCACTTTCCCCAGATGTTCGTGATGCGCGCTCGCGCTCGGCATGTGCCGGAGCAGCTCCTTTGCTATGCATAGGAAGGTCTCCCGTACGGTCTCGCGCCCGGCACGCGGAATGCGTTGGTACGGATGGACAGGTTCGAACCGG
The DNA here is from genome assembly GCA_036490385.1 of Occallatibacter sp. GTDB lineage: Bacteria > Acidobacteriota > Terriglobia > Terriglobales > Acidobacteriaceae > Telmatobacter. The sequence continues at coordinate 72,580 of DASXDX010000044.1, read as the reverse complement.
CATTCGCCGGCACTTCGGAAACGGGCTATCAATTTGGCGGTTTCCGTCTGGAGATGGACGGAACGCTTTGGCGGGGCGGCACGCATGTGCCTCTGTCCCTCACCGAGCTCGCGGCGCTGCGGCTGCTGCTGGCCTGCCGGGGGCAGGTGGTGACGGTTCTCGAGCTGAAACAGGCGCTGTGGGGCGATAAACCCGTGCCCGCCGAGAGCGTCCTGACTTGCCTTGCCTCTCTGCGCAAAAAGCTCGAGCCGGAAGAATACATTCTGATCGCTAAGCGCGGCTACCGCTTCACCGCGGAGGCGAGGCCTTTGGAGAGCGAACGGGCTATCGGTCTGCCGCGGCTCGCCATTCCGCCCTTCGCCGCCGGATACGGGGTTCCCGAGCATCTCGGCCCGGCTATTGCTGAAGAGACCGCGGCCCGGCTCAGCGCCGCGCAGCCGGCGAAGGTTTCGGTCCTCGCCCGGGATTCAGTGTTTGCTCTGGCTCAGCAGGGGCTGGCTCCGCACCAGATTGGCGAAATGCTCGGCGCCGATTGGGTGCTCACCGGGGAATTGCACCTGATGTCGTCGCACTACCGCTTGCGGACGAGGATGATCCGCGTCGAGGATGGCGCCGAGATATGGGCCGAGGACCGGCTCGTCGAACGAACGCAACTGGCCGGGCCGGAGATGGAGCTGATCCGGCTGGCGACATTCCGCATCAGCGGGGCAGGAGTCGCGGAGGCTGGAATTTCGCAATCCGGGCTGTCGATTTCGGCCTCGGCGGACCGGGCAAAGGCGCCGGAGCCGGGTTCCGCGCAACGCGAGGCATACGATATTTTTGCGCGAGCCCGCTACGAGTGGCAGAGCCTGGAACGGCACCGCATGCAGGACGCGTTGCAGCATCTGCTGCGGGCGGCGGAGCTTGATCCGACGCTGCTGGCAGTTCGCGTCAATCTAGCGTACCTCTGCGTGACTCAGGCTTTCTACGGGTTCATGGCGCCTGCGATCGCGGCGGAACTGGCGCGCCGGGCGGCCGACGCGATTCCCGACCTCTCGACGCGCGCGGAGGCGATGCTGCCGGCGCTCGGCTGGATACGCTTTCATTTTGATCGCGATTTGCCCGGGGCTCTCCGGTTGCTCGCGCGCTCGGCGCATCTGCCGCACGATCCCTGGATCACACGTGCGCGCAGCTTGTTGGCCCTGAGCCGGCATCGCTTCGGCGAGGCAATCGAACAACTGCAAGCCGCCATCCGCGTCGATCCCTGGTCGGCGTGGCTGCAGGCGCGCCTCGCCTGGGCGCACCATCTTTCGGGCGAGACATCCCTCGGCGTCCAACTGGCGCAGACCGCGCTGGAGCGGTTTCCGCAGCATGAGGGCGCGCAGCTCTACGGAGCCATCCTTCTGGCGTTCGAGGGCGAAACCGGGCGGGCGCTTGAGCTGGCGCAAAATCTCACGCAGCGCCTGCCGTACTTCGACCCTGCAGCAGCCGTTCACGCCTATGCTCTGGCGATGGCGGGCCGCGGAGATGAGGCTCGCATCATCCTGGAGCGTCTGCAGTGGCTGGGACGCGAGCGCTATGCGATGAACACGTTTGCCTCCGCGGCGTACGTGGCTTTGGGAGAGCCCGAAGCAGCCATTGCCGAGCTACGCGCGGCGGATGAGAGACGCTGTCCCTGGTTTTTCCAGATGCTTGCCGACCCGCGCTTGAAGCCGCTCAAGGACCGGCCGGAGTTCCAATCCATGCTGGGCATTTTGGCCGGCATGGAAGCCGATGCAGTTGGCCCGCGAAATGGCCCGATCAAGAGCTGAGCATTGTCTTTCGTCCAGATGCGAGGCTCTTGTGGTCGCGCAGTTTTACGGCTCTTCACGCTGCAGGGCGTCGAGTAACTTACGGTCTTCCGCGCTCAGCGCTGCGCGCTCCAGAAGATCGGGCCGGTTGCGGAGGGTCTTGCGCAGCTGCTGCTCGCGGCGCCAGCGGCGAATCTGGCGATGGTCGCCGTTGAGCAGGATCTCCGGCACAGATAGGCCGGCGAACTCGGCAGGGCGCGTGTAGTGGGGATAATCGAGCAGGCCGCCTGAGCCGTGTTGGGAGCGGGGTACGCCTTCCTGATCGGTGAAGATCTCCGTATCCGCAACGCCGAAGCTCTCAAATTCGCCGGAGGCCTCGTTGCCGAGGACGCCGGGAAGCAGGCGCATCGTGGCGTCAATGACGACCGCCGCAGCCAGCTCGCCGCCGCTCAATACATAATCGCCGATCGAAAGCTCCAGGTCGCAGTAGAGCGCGTTGATGCGCTCGTCCACGCCTTCGTAACGGCCGCAGAGGAGGATGGCGCGGTCGAGGCCGGCCAGGTCGCGCGCGATGGCTTGCGTGAAGGAGCGGCCTTGCGCCGAGAGCAGAATGACGCGCGTGCCGGATTTCTCTGCCGAAGGAGAAGCTCTCTCCGCTTTGGTCGCGATGCCGAGTGAGGCGAGGGCCTCGGCCAACGGCTCGGGCTTGAGGACCATGCCTTCGCCGCCGCCGAAGGGGCGATCGTCGACGGTGCGGTGCCGGTCGTGCGTGAATGCACGCAGATCGTGCGTTTCGATCGTCACCAGGCCTTCTGCGCGAGCCCGCCGCACGATGCCGTGCTCGAAGATGCCCGCGAAAAAGCCCGGAAAGATGGAGACGATATCGAAACGCATACCGACGATGATAACGGGTCATCGATAACGGCTAATCGGCGTGCCCGATTGCGGCTCGGCTGGGGCTGTGAACGCCGGTTAGGAATTTTCCGGTTTGTTCAAATCGATCAGCCCGTCGGGGAGGGCCATCTCGACCCGCCTGGCGGCGAGATCGATCTTGCGCAGGAAACTCTTGGCAAAGGGAACGAGAACTTCTCCCCCGGCGCCGCGCACGATAAGCAGGGCGACGGGACCGGCGGTGCGGTCCACATCTTCAATTGCGCCGACGGCGCGCGGCTCGGCAGCCGAGACATCTACAAGGGTGCAGCCGACGAGGTCGCCGATATAGGTTTCGTCCTCGGCGAGCGCGGCCCGCTCGGCGCTGGGAACGGCGACGACCAGGCCGGCGAGAGCTTCCGCGGCGGAGATGGAGTCAATGCCGGCGAAGTGCAGCACGATGCCGCCCTTGTGCAGCCAGTGGGCGCGGAGCTCGACCGGGGCTGGAGGAGCGGGGCGCGAATCGGGCCGGGCGGCGGGCTGGACTGAAGGATTAGCGATCAGCCAGAGGTGCGGGCGATCGGCAAATTTTTCTGGGAAATCGGTGAGGATATCGGCGAAGACTTCGCCTTTGCGTCCTTGAGGGCGGCGAATGCGCGCGAGCCAGACCCACGGGGCAACTAATTCGGGAGATGCTTCAGCAGTGGCCATCGCGACCCTGGGATGCGGCGAAAGCCGGATTTGCCGCCATGCCTATTCTGCGTCGTCTTCTTCGAGGATGTCGAGGGTATAGCGATGGTGCAGCTTCATGCTGACGGCGCCGAGAATGGTGCGCACCGAGCGGGCTGTGCGCCCCTGCTTGCCGATGACCTTGCCCACGTCCTGGGGCGCGACGCGAAGCTTGAGGACAGTATTATCTTCCCGGTCCACAGACTGGACGTCAACGGCTGCCGGCTCATCTACCAAGGCCCGTGCGATTTCGCGGACCAGTTCCTCGACTTGAACCATATCGACCTGGGTCATGTTCTTGCCCCTGACCTGCTGCGTTGCCAAATTGGGGAATTGGCGCTGTGCGCGAATAGTATCAGCACCCGCACCCCGCCGTCAGTAATTCTCTGCGCCGGCTGCGCCCCTCGGCCGGAGGCGGGAATAGAGGAAAAATTGGGCGGGAATCAGGCCGCAGCCGGGGCCGCGGTCTCACCGCTCACCGGAGCGGGCGCGGGATTCTTCGCGACCAGCTTTTGAACAATGGGAGTGAACTGGGCGCCCACGCTGCGCCAGTAAGCCACGCGCTCGTGTTTCAGGTCGACGGTGGCGGGGCTGGTGCGCGGATTATAGGTGCCGACGACCTCGATCGAACGGCCATTGCGGGCGCGGTCCTTCTCGATGACAACGATGCGGTAGTAGGGCTGCTTGCGGGCGCCAACGCGCGCCAAACGAATCATAACCACGGGTACAGTTCCTTTCAAATAAACTTCAGATCGGTTGGGGTCTTCCGGCCGGCGCGGAGGCAGCCGGCTCAACGGCAAGTCCAGGCCGATGGCCCGGAGGGCGCAAGACACAACACCTAAGTATCGCCGAAAGTGGGTAGTTGAGGCAAATTTTGGGGAACTATATACTTAACACCCTTAGCCAAATGATGGAGGGTTTATGCAGTTGGTTAGACTTGCGTGCAACGTAGCGCAGATCACAGAAGTGTGTACGCTACTTGCGAAGAATTTTCCTGAGGTGCTCAGCAGCGATCTTCTTGAGCTGATTCTCGAATTCCAACTTGGTGATTTTGTGACTACACTCGGAGCAGACAGAACCGATGAAGTCGTCCTTACTCCGCAGTTTGGTGTTAGATTTGAAAGTCTCTTGGCCGCACTGCGGGCAAACGATCGGGGCCGGGTCGTTCATGAGTTAAGCTTAGCAGGTCACTGAAGTAGGCGCAATTCTTGTTATATTGTTGAAAACAAACGTCAAATATAGCTACTTAACACCCTCATTCTAGGCTATAATGATTCTAGTGGGGTAGCCGAAAAATGAGCCGCAGCACTATCAGCACTTTCCAACTTTTTGCCTTGATTCCAGACGCAGAAACGGCGCGGGTTTACCTTGAAGGGCGACTCTGGCCAAACGGCACCACCTGCCCTAATTGCGCCGGGCAGGACCGTATAACGACGCGCAAGGACGGCGTGTACCGCTGCAACAAGTGCAAGCTGGACTTCACTGTGCGAACCGGTACGATATTCGAGCGTAGCCACGTACCGCTGCACAAGTGGGTCTACGCTATGTACCTAGTGGTGACGGCCCGCAAGGGAATTTCAAGCCTCCAACTCGCTAAGGAAATCGGCATTACGCAGAAGTCGGCGTGGTTCCTGTTGCAACGGCTGCGCGAAGCCTGCACTAACACGCCCAGCGATAACCCTGATGAGCCGGGCGGCAAGCTGTTCGGCACGGTGGAAGTAGACGAGTGCTTTATTGGCGGTAAGGAAGGTAATAAGCACGCAAATAAGAAGCTGAATAAAGGGCGCGGCACCATAGGCAAGACTGCCGTCATGGGCCTGCGCGAGCGCGGCGGGCGAACTAGGGCTATGACCGTGAAGAACACAGACAGAGAAACATTGCAGAACGTGGTTTATGACAACGTCGTAGTTGGCTCTACAATCATGACGGATGAACATGCAGCCTACGCAGGCTTACAAGGCGACGCTGCAGCAGGCTACGTACACAGCAGCGTGGTGCACATGGCGGGCGAATACAGCCGTGACGGCGTTTCCACGAACGGCATAGAGTCTGTATGGGCCGTGCTCAAGCGCAGCATCGTTGGCACCTGGCACCAAGTCAGCCCTAAGCATTTGGACCGCTACGTGAACGAGGTAGCGTTCAGGCTCAACGAAGGTAAGGTGCAGCGGCACACGCTGGACCGACTGGCAAGTTTTGTTACCGCCGTAGACGGAAAGCGGCTAACGTACAAGAGGTTGGTTCAATGAAGAAGCCTGTAAACACGCCAAAGGCGCTGGATGACTTCGTGGACAAGGTGCTGCGGTTTAAGCCGCCGCCCAAATCCAAAGCAGCAAAGAAGCGCATCGCCCTTGCGGCGAAGCAAAAGAAGCCAATGAAAGACCTAAAAAGAGCCGCCGATTAGGGCGGCTCTTCTGCTTAGGAGGCAGCGTGGAAAAACTTAGTGAACAGAATCTTTTAAGGGTAGAACAAGAGCTGCGCATTTTTGTTGAATCTCTAAAAACTGCTTTGAAGATGCACTTTGTTCTGCCAGAATCAACGCTTCTAGCTTCTCAGCAGATTCAGGATGAAGTTCACTGACGATAGCCTTCAGGGCGTCGAACTTTCCATTAAGCTGGAAGAAGCCGTCTGCCAACGCTTTGTGTGCTTCAAGCATTAGTGCTAATGAAGCCTCTAGTGTTTGCGCCTGTGGGGTTTTCCATAAGGCAGATTATCACGGTACGCTGTAGAAGTTACACGCCAAGCCCCGCCCGCGCTGAAACTAGCGCGGGCGGGGCTCTTTTCTTTTGCCTTCGCTAAGGGGATTAAGTATATAATTCCCAAATTTTGCGGGCTGGCCCCTGGGGGAGCCCCATCAGGAAGGCCCATCCCTAAAAGGCCCGTCCCTAGAATCAGCTTTGGCCAGCTCTACTCCCACGCCGCCGACTTGTGGAAGGTGGTGATGAACTGGATGCCGACGATGTTGTCGTTGCCCTCATTGGCGGAGCTGTAGTGCTCAAACTCATACCCGATCTTGAGCAGCTCAAAACGGTTGGGCCGAAATCCCATTGAGGTCTCGATGGAATGGGTCCTTGCCGTGTAGTCGTTGCTTGCGAGGCCGTACCGCCCGGCCACGAACCAGCGTGGAGCCAGCGCCTGTCTTACCTCTGCGTAGCCGGCCGTCTCGCGGAAGCTCCGGACCACCGTATAGGGCATGATGAACCGCTGCATCTCGGCATAAGCCGTCGTGTGGCCATGGGCCCAGTTGGCATCCACGCCCAGTCCGTGCGCCGGCAATTGGTTGGGGTTCTTTTCGCCGGGAAGGAAGTATGCATAGTCCCGGGCGAGATAGGGTCCGCGGTAGCCGGAGAACCCGACGCGGAATCCCTGCCGGACCGTGTAGCCTGCGCCGCCGGCCCAGTTGCCATACTGGTCGCGCGCCAGCACGCTGCGCGGATTGGCCGGCGAGGAGTTGGCAAACTGCACCCGCCCGTCCCACTTGCCGCGGGTCCCGTCCATCTCTGCCCCGGCCACGCCAAGAAACGACACGGGCGCATAGTAGTAGCCGTATTCGACCGGAACATCCACCAGCGGATTGTCCGCGTCGTCGTAGCGCAGCAGGAACGAACCGAAGGCGGTCGACATGATGCCCGCGCGCACCAGCAGCGATCCTTTTTCCGACACGCGCGAATAATTCAGCGCTCCCTGCAGAATATTGCCCTTCGCGCCGTAGCCGGCCGTCGAAAGGTCCGAGTAGTAGTAGGGCCGCGTCACCAGCTGCACCGCGCCGGTGACAAACCAGTGTTCGTCGAACTTCGCGGTGGGATACGCAATCACATGCGCGCCGGGAGCCATGGGCGCACCGGACCGCGGCGCCTCCGTCAGCTCGCTCGATCCCACGGCTTGCGCCGTCAGCGTCCCACGCAGATCAAAGCCCGAGCGAGCCTCCTGCGCCGCCGTCACACACGCGCCGGCGAGTCCAAGCACCAATGTAAAAGCCACAGCCTTCATGGCACTTGTGCCTCAACCATCATTCCCGATGTCTCACTCCGCTTATCGGCAGATTCGCCTTCCTCAGTCAGCACGGAAAGCGGGAGGTTGAGGAAAGCGTCCACCAGCCTCACATCGAATTGCACCCCAGCGTTCTCCACCAGGATCTCGATCGCGCGCTGGCGCGTCATGCCACGCCGGTAGGAGCGGTCCGTGGTCATCGCGTCGTAGGCATCCGCAACGTGAATGATGCGCGCCTCGACAGGGGTCTCATAGGCCCGCAGTCCCTTCGGATACCCGGTACCATCCCAGTTCTCGTGGTGCAGCTCAACGGCCGGCAGATACTCCGCAAATCCGTGTACCCCTTCGAGAATCCTGCGCCCGATCACCGGATGCAGCTTCACCAGCGCAAACTCCTCGTCGGTCAGCCGTCCCGGCTTTTGCAGCACGCTGTCGGCGATGCCGATCTTGCCGATGTCGTGCAGCAGGGCGCCAATGCGGATGCGTTCCACCTCCCGCGCCGACATTCCCAGCGCGGAGGCCACGGCGCAGGAGAGATCGCTCACCCGCCGGCTGTGGCCGGCCGTGTACTGGTCCCGCGCATCCAGCGCGTTGGCCAGCGAGCCCACAAATTCCAGATAGGCTGAAGCCAGGTGGGCCTGCGCCGCTTCCACTGAGATGGCCGCTTGGTTATAGATCTTCGTCAGATCCTGAATTTCCCTGATGGACGAGGGCCGCAGCTCGATCGCGCTGAGCTTGCCGGTGTAAACCGCGGTGCGCAGGTGAGCCACCACCGCCGCGATGGGCCCGGCAATCGACCTTGAAGTGCCCATACCGCAGAGCAATGCCACCAGCACGCACACCGTGGCCAGCTCAAGAAAGATCCTGTGCAGCTTTGCCTGGATCGGCCCCGCGGCCTGGTCCACATTTTCGAGGCTCAGCAGCGCGTAGCCGTGGGCATAGGAGTCCATCGGAATCGAGATCCAGTTCGCTCCGCCGAGCTTCAGGTCGCATTCTTCCCGCCCCTTGCAGGCAGCCAGCGCACCGTCCAGGTCAGGCAGTGAAATACCCCGAAGATTCGATTCGACGGCTCTGCCGTCATGCACCAGCACCACCGGAATTGAGAATGCCGACGTGCCGAAGAACTCGCCCACTGCCAGCGAGCCGATGTTCGCGTCGTCTACGTCAACCGGAACCGACGCGACCTGAAAGATGCGTCCATTGAGCACCAGCAGCCCCGTACCGGTCGCCTGCAACTGCGCGGGATTGAGAGGCACAAGCTGCCCCGCCCGCGCATGCAACGCGCCTTCGCGCGCCACGCCCGCCAGCGGCGAGCCATCTGGCGCGGAGACCAGCATGAAGTCAAAGCCCATCCGCTGGCCCAGCTCGCGAAGCTGATCTTCCACGGTGCCGCGCGCATCGGAGCTCTGCCGGTTTTGGAGCAGCAGTTGCATGCCTGCCTTGAGCGCCGTGTTCTCGCCGGCCACCTTCAAAAAGCGGCTGTTTTCAAGATCGCTTTCGGCATGCATCTTGGCCATCGCCAGCTGGTTCTCGCGCAGCGAATTGCGAAGCCCGTCGCGCACCGTCGACTGCACAAAGCGCTGGATGGTCCAGAAGCTGCCCGCAAGCAGAATGGCAAAGGGCAGAAAGCACAGCAGAAACGCGCGCGTACGCAGATGCATGGTTACATGGACCCCGCGCTCTTGCCCGCCTCGCGGGCCTCGGCTGCGCTGTCCGGTTCCACGTCAAGGGGGATGAAAAAGTCCGCCTTTGTATCATGGCCATCCGCCACTACGACAGTTTTGCGGAAGAAGCCGGCGGTCTTGTGCCAAGCCACCAGCGTGTATTGCCCCGGAGGAACATCGGGAATCCGATACTGCCCGGTGCGGTCAGGCTGCGCGTACCAGCGGTTGGGGGTAACCACCACCGTGGCCTGCATGTTCGGGTGCAGATGGCAGTAAATCTCAATGATTCCCGGTTTGGGAAACTTCACCGTGCGGCTCTCGCCTTTGTCGTAGGCGCCCAGGTCAAATGACTTGGGTTTTGACAGCGAGTAGATGTTATGGAAGATCGGATCCATGTTGGGAAAGGAAACCGTCGACCCGGCCGGAACGATGGCCAGGTCGGGCACGAACCGCCGGTTGAGCTGTTCGATCTGCACGGTCTGCACGGTCTGCGCGGTCTGTGGCGCTGTTTTGGGTGCCGCGGCCGCAACCGGCCCTTCCAGGTAAACCACCACGCGCGCGCGCTCCGCAACCAGCGGATCCGTATGGCGGGGGTCGGTATCGCCATCCTTGCCCAGATCGACAACCGTGCCGCGCTGGTACACAGAAACCGACGCCGTGACGCTCGGCTTGGTCAGCTTTCTCTTAATCAGGATCGTTCCCGTGATCGCCTGGGCGTTCAGGCCGCCGGCAATCGCGGCAAGGGAGCAGAGCAGAATCCATCCTCTCGGCCTCATACGCTGGATACCTCAAAGCAAATGCCCTGACATCGTAAAGGCTGCTTATAACAACCGGATGGTGTGGGGCTAGGCTCTGCGTAACTCTAACCGGCGCGAATACAACAGGAAATACCTAGTTTTGCCGTGGTAATGACTCGAATGGGGAGTATTGGGAAAACTGTATCGGATTCCGGCGAATGAAGGCCCATTCCAACCAGCAGCCGGACCGGCAGCCGGTCAGGCTGCGGATCCGGCTGCGGTCCGGGAAACCACCTTCGGGAGATTCCTCCACCGCATTCCTTCCCAGAATCTCGGCCCACCGCAACTTTTCACAGAAATTTGTGTTGGCGCTGTACCCGCCGGCGGCTCCGCCTCCGTCCATCCGAACACCGGGGAGGATCCCATGAACATCAGAAGGACGGTATGCGGGGTTACGGGTTTGGCGCTCTTGCTGGCCGCGGCGCCGGCGCTGCACGGGCAGCGCGGCAGCGGTGCCATGGGCAGAGGCTTTGGGGGCGGGGATTTCGGTGAGTCCAGAATGGCGCCGACGACGGGAGCTCCTTATTCCGCGACCCGCACCATCAACCATGTGCAGAAGCTGGAAAGCGGAGCCACCATTACCCACACGACCATCGTGAAAGAGGCGCGCGATTCCAATGGCAGGCTCTATCGCGAGACCACGTCAGAGGATGCATCGCAAAAATCTGTCGAGTACAGCGTCCTTGACCCCGTGAACCGGGTCTCGCTCCATTGGACGTCGAATACGAAACAGGCCAGCCTGATGCACCTGCCGGATCCGGGCCAGTTCCGGTCGCACTGGGGGAACGGGCCGCAGGCCGCGGAGCCCGGCGGAGCGGCGCGCTTCCATGGGGACCTTCAGAAGGCGAATGTGGAGAGCCTGGGCAGCAAGACGATCGGCGGCGTGGTGGCGGATGGAACCCGCAGCACGAGGGTCATTCCCGCCGGCGCGCATGGAAACGATCAGCCGCTCACCATTACGCACGAGGCCTGGGTTTCCTCCGACCTGAAGATCGAGGTCATGCGGACCGATTCCGATCCCCGCAGCGGCACCACCACGATGGAGCTGACCAATATCGAACGCAGCGAGCCGCCGGCATCGCTCTTCCAGGCGCCGGCAGGCTACACCGTGCAGGAGCATACCTTCGGCCGGCACAACGCTTCGTTCAACGCAGCTCCGTAGCGGCGGTCTTTCCAGGGTGCGCGGGAAACAGGAAACGCAGCATGGGCCGCACCCGCGCCGCCCAACTTGCCTCATCATGCGTCCCACCCTGGACGCGCTCGAAGTGCAACATTTCGCCAGGCCGCCAACCGTTGGCAATGAGCCGCCGGTTGAGCTGCTCGGCGTTGTCGAGCGTTCGACGGCCTTCGCCATCGCCCACGTCCAGCCAGAGGCGAGGCTTTTCCCAGATATCCGGCGCACGCTCGTTCAAGTAGCCAAGGATGCTCTTGTGGTTCCACCAGACGCTGGGAGAGAGCACGGCCAGTTTGCCAAAGCGCTCAGCGTGGCGCAGGCCCAGGTAGAGAGTGACCAGGCCGCCAAGAGACGAGCCTCCCATGCCGGTGGCTTCGCGCTCGCTGCGGACGCGGTAGCGCTCGGCGATCCAGGGCATCAGCTCCCGCGTAAGCAGCAGACCGTAGTTGCCGGCCTCACCCCCGCCCATCTGCCAGTCGCGCTCGGGCGTGTATTCGGCCAGCCGCCGGTCGCCGGTGTTGTAGATGCCGACGATGATGAGCGGTTCCACCTCGCCGGCTTCGATGGCGGCATCCGCGTGCTCTCTCACCTGCCAGGTTCGGCCGGGGATGAAAGACGTTCGGCCGTCAAAAAGGTTCTGGCCGTCGTGAAGGTAGAGAACCGGATAGCTGTGCTCGGGATGGTTGTCGTAACCCGGGGGCAGGTAAACGATCACGTCGCGCACGTCAGGGAGATAGCGGCTCTCAAAGCCGCGATGGAGGCGCGGATGCGGGGGCGCTTCGGCGGCGGCCGCAACGGACTGCGACGGCTGTGATTCAAGATTCAATGCCTGAAGGTTTTCCTCGCTCTTTTGGACTGCGCCGGCTCCGGCGAAAAAGGAGATCAGGCTGTTACAGTATCAAGAATCTGCGGCGGAGCGTGCAAACCATGAATCGCGAGTACCACAAGTGGCATTCGAGCCGCCTGGGCCGGGAGATGGAACTATTGATCTTCGGCCATGCGGGATTGCCGGTGATGGTGTTTCCCACTTCGGGAGGGCGATTCTTCGAGTTTGAAGACCGGGGGATGGCAGGCGCGCTTGCGGGCCGCATCGACGGCGGCCATGTGCAGCTCTACTGCGTCGATTCGGTCGACATGGAGAGCTGGTACAACCGGAGTGTTCCTCCGCGCTGGCGCATCGCCCGGCAGATGCAGTACGAAGACTATCTGCTCAACGAAGTGGTGCCGCTGGTGCGGCAGAAGAATGGCGACCCACACCTGGTGACGCTGGGATGCAGCTTCGGCGGGTATCACGCGGCGAACATGGCGTTGCGGCATCCGGACGTCTTCACCGGAATGCTCTCGATGTCGGGCGCGTTCGACCTCTCCAACTTCCTTGACGGCTACTACGATCAGGATTGCTACTTCAACCTGCCCACGCACTACCTGCCTAATCTGAGCGACCCGTGGCACTTCGACCATTACCGCCGAAACACGTACGTGCTCGCCACCGGATGGGATGACCAGTGCCTGGGCCAGAATCAAAACCTCGCTCGGATCTTCGACGCGAAGGGTATTCCGCACCGGCTTTACATTTGGGACTCCTACAACGCACACGACTGGCCCACCTGGCAGCGGATGATGCAGGAGTATCTGTAAGACAGAGAACAGGAAACAGGAAATAGAGGCGACGCGATGAGTGAGATCAATCCGTACGAGAATTTTTTGGATGGCCGGACGGTGGAAACCATTCTGGCCACGACGCCGGCGGCGCTGGCCGAGGCGCTGGCGGCGATCGGCGATGAAAATCTTTCGATTCCGCCCGCGCCGGGAAAATGGAGCCCCGCGGAGATTCTTTGCCATCTCGCCGACTGCGAGATGGTCTTCGGCTTCCGACTGCGGCAGACGCTGGCCGAGGAGGGTCCGACGATCCAGCCGTTCGATCAGGAAAAATGGGCCGCGGCCTACGGCGGCGTGAGCGCCGGCCACGCGCTGGAGGTGTTTGCGGCGCTGCGGGGATGGAATCTGCGGCTGTTCGAAGTTGCCCTGCCGGACGCGGCAGCCAGGCCAACCTTTCATCCCGAGCGCGGGGCGATGACCTTTCAAACCATCGTGGAGACGATGGCCGGCCACGACTTGAATCATCTGGGGCAGTTGCGCCGTATCGCCGCGGCCTGAGGCTGCGCGGGCATGGCTCGCTTCTCTCGAATCGCGGTAACCGCGGAGAAGATTGCGGCGGGCCGGGAACCTTTTGGCGTCTTGCGCGGTCCAAGGTAATAGCGCCTTTTCTCGAAGAATCGCCGATGCCGTTTCAGTATCGAGGGATCGCAGGTGTGCGGCCCTCCCGGAGAATCTATGCGCCTTGTGTTGCGAGCGTCACTCGTTGCCTTTACCTTTGCGACAGCCCCACTCACCAGCCCTGGCCAATCAAGCATTGCCCAATCAGGCGCAGCTTCCGCCGCCAGGCCCGCGGCAGCCTCGCGCCCTCTCACGCAAGCGGCGCCGTTACCGGTGAAAGATCTTCCCGTGCGCAAGGTCGTGCTTTACAAGAATGGCGTGGGCTACTTTGAGCACGCGGGCACGGTGAGCGGCAATCAACGCGTGGCCATTGATTTCACTTCTTCGCAGCTGAATGACGTGCTGCAATCGCTCACGGTGCTCGATCAGGGCGGCGGGCATATTGCCGATGTGGATTACAACTCCACCATGCCCATCGAGCAGCAGTTGCAGACGCTCGCGCTGGGATTGAAGGATTTTCCGCCAACCGCGGCCGTCTACCAGGCTCTGCGCGGGCAGCGCGTGGAGGTGACGGGCACGGGCGCTGCATTCACGGGCCGGCTCGTGAACGTTGAGTTCCGTAAGGAGACGGACAAGAATGGGGCGAGCTCGGAGGACCATTATTTTCTGATCGTCGAGACGGATGCGGGCGCGCTGCGCACGGCGGAGCTGACGGATGCAGTCTCGGTGCGCATGCTGGACGCGGGCCTGGAAAAGCAATTCGCCGATTACCTCGAAATCATCGCGTCGGCGCAGAACCAGCAGGAGCGGCATCTCACGCTCGATGCGCTGGGGCAGGGCGAACGGCAACTCCAGGTGAGTTACATCAGCGCTGTGCCGGTTTGGAAATCGACGTACCGGATGGTCTTTCCGCAACAGAGCAACGGCGATGCGATTATGCAGGGGTGGGCTGTTGTGGACAATACCGTCGGCGCGGATTGGGACAATGTGCAGCTATCGCTGGTGGCCGGCGCGCCGCAGAGCTTCATCCAGCCGTTGTCGCAGCCGATTTATACGCACCGGCCGGAGGTGCCGATTGCCGTTGCCCAGCAGACACTGCCGGAGACGCATGAATCGGCGGAGATGGCTGTGCAGCAGAGATTCCTCAGACAAGAGTTGAAGGCTGGCCCCGCAGCGGCAGCCCCAGTCCCGCCCTCGACAATGGGTTCAATCTTCGGTACTGGAATGGGCGACGGCATGGCCCCTGGGATGGGCGGTAACGTGGGTGCGGGGTTATATCAGCCCAATGGCGTCTATCGGGCCACCAATGCGATCCAGGCAGGCGACGTCTCCACAAATGCCTTCGATGACTACTTCGAGTATGCGCTGGCGCAGCCGGTCACGATTCATAAGAATGAGTCGGCGATGGTGCCGATTCTGCAGGAGAACCTGCCCGCCGAGCATGTGACCCTGTGGAGCGACAAGAGCGCGATACCGCTGCGCGCGGTGTGGCTCGAGAACAAATCGAAGCTCACGCTCGATGCGGGCAGCTTTTCAATCTTCGAGAACGGCGAATTTGCCGGCGAGGGGCTGCTCGACCCCATTCATCCGGGCGAAAAGCGGCTGCTCTCCTACGCCGTGGATCAGGCGGTGAAGGTGCAAGCCCAGGCCTTGATGGAGAAACAGAGGCTGCACCACGTGGCCATGCGCAAGGGCGTGCTGATCAGGACTACGGACGAGGTGACCGAGCACACCTACACGATCACCAATGCATCGGACGAGGCGCGGACGGTGATCGTGGAGCACACGCGCGTTCCAGGCGCGAAGCTCGAGTCAGACCAAAAGCCGGCGGAGACCACGGCTGCGGCTTACCGTTTTCGCGTGAGCGTCGATCCGCACCAGTCAGTGGATCTGCGCGTGGCCGAGCGCTCCACGCTCTCGGCCCAGGTGCAGATCGATCCGGACAACGACCAGAGCGCATTCATTCTTCAAACCGCCAGGTATGCGCCTGAACTTGAAGAGAAGCTTCGGCCACTCATCGATGCCGAGACCGCGCTGAGCGATTTGAACGCAAAGATCGAGAAGCTGGAACAGGACCAGAAGACCCTCTCAGACGATGAGGCCCGCGACCGGGATAACATCACCGCTCTCAAAGGCAACGAGGCCTCGAAGCGCTTTGTCGACGAGCTCAATCGCACCGAGGATGAATTTGAGACCGCGCGCAAGAGCCAGGCCGATCTTGAGAAGCAGCGGGACGCGGCGCGGGCGAACCTGGATGGCGTGATCGCGCAGATGTCGTTCGAGACGGACCTGGACGTGCCGCTGACGATGAATCAGAATGAATAGCTGCAACCGCAATACATAAGAAACAAGGCACACTCACGATCTGTTTAAACAGGCTGACAACGATCTGGCGTAAACTGGTGCCGTGCAAATCCACAAGGTTGCTCGGGGGCTAAGCGCATGAAACGGATCGGCGTCCTGTTTGGCATGGAGAACAGCTTTCCCGGCGCGCTGGTGGAGCGCATCAACGCGCGCAATGCCGGGGTGGCGGCGGAGTTTGTCGAGACCAGCGCGGTGCAACTGGATCAGGCGCCGCGGTACTCGCTGATCGTGGACCGCATCTCGCACGATATTCCGTTCTATCGCGCCTTTCTGAAGCACGCCGTGCTGAATGGAACCATCGTCATCAACAATCCCTTCTGGTGGTCGGCCGACGACAAGTTTTTCAATTACACGCTGGCCGCGCGGCTGGGCGTGGCTGTGCCGCCCACGGTGATCCTGCCGCACAAGCAGCATCCCGAGGGAACGACGGAGCGGTCGATGCGCAATCTTGAATATCCGCTCGATTGGGAGAGCGTCTTTGCCTATGTGGGCGAGCACGGATTCATGAAGCCGGTGGACGGAGGCGGCTGGCGCGACGTGCATGCCATCCACAACCGGCTTGAGTTCTTCCGCGCTTACGACCAGTCGCGCGACCTGTGCATGATGTACCAGAAGGCGGTGGAATTCACGGAATATTTCCGCTGCTACGTGGTGGCGCAGAAAAACGTGCACATCATGCCGTACGATCCGCGCCGGCCGCATGCGGAGCGGTATGTGCAGAACGCGGACTCGAGTCCGTCGGCGAAGAAGCTGCTCAAGCGCATCGAGCAGGACGCGCTGAAGCTTTGCCGCGCGCTGGGTTACGACCTGAATACGGTTGAGTTCGCGGTGGAGAACGGCATTCCCTACGCGATCGACTTCATGAATCCCGCGCCGGATGCGGACCTGCATTCCGTGGGGCCGGCGAACTTCGAGTGGATTGTGGAGCAGGTTGCGGATATGGCAATCGACAAAGTCAAAGCCGCGCCCAGCGTTCCGGAGCTGCGCTGGTCTGCCTTCCTCACTGGCGAGGAAATACCTGGCAAGCCGATGAATAAATCCGCGACGAAGGCAGGCGCAAAGCCGAAGAAAGGCAAGTTGGCGAACGAAGCGGAGGCGGCTGCCGCACAACCGGAGCCCATGGGGAGCGCGGCCACGGCGCCCCGCGCATAAAGAACCTGCTGCCGGAAGCGCGGGCATCCACTTTTCCGAGGTCATCCAATGAAGGCCAACCGGGTTAGGCTTTGGGGAGCGGCGCTGGCGCTGCTCGCTTTCGGGTGCTGCGCGCGTGCGCAGGACAACATGAGCGGCGCACCTTACAACGGCTATACCGGCGAGATCTTTGACACGAGCGCCCACTCCTACGATTACCTGGTGGATGGAAGCCTGGCGCAGGACGACCCTGCTCATGGGGAGTTCAAGACGCTGCAGGCTGCCTATGCTGCGGCTCCGGCGGGCACTGCGGAGAAGCCGACCGTCATCGGCATCAAGCCGGATGTCTATTTTCTTAGCGGGACAGACACCGCGGCGGGCATGACGATCACCAAAAATTACATCACGCTGCTCGGCCTCACGCGCGATCGCCGCAACGTGGTGCTGGCCGACAATCGCGGCAATAAAGAAGGCGCGTCGAACAACGGCTACGTTCTGATTGTGAATGCCACCGGATTCACGATGATGAATCTCACGCTGGTGAATTACTGCAACATGGACTACGAGTACCCCGGCGATCCCTCGAAAAACCTCAAGATGCGTTCGCCGGTGATTACGCAGGCGGTCGCGCTGCAGGCTGACGGCGACAAGCATGTTTATTCGCACGTCGCGTTCCTGAGCCGGCTCGATACCTTGTTCATCCGCACAACCCGCTCTTATTTCACCAACGTTTATGTCGAAGGCACCGATGATTTCATCGGCGGCGGCGCGGTGGGCGTGTGGGAGAACTCGGAGGTCTATTTTCCCACCGGCAACGGCGTCATGTCGGCGTCGGGCATCACGTTCATCCATACGGTCTTCCGGGCCTCGCGCGGGCTCGAATTTTATAAGGGTTTTCGCAACCCGGTTGCGCTCATTCGCTGCACCCTGCCAGTAAATACGCCTCAGTCTCCGGTGGCGTGGATGGTGTGGAAGGCGGCGGTGCGCCAGAATTTGTATTCGCTCACGTATCAGACGCGCGATGCGCGGGGGAATCCTGCCGTCATCTACGACAGCATCGTGGGCCCTCCTGCGCTTACGTTGTCGCGCGAGTTGAGCGACAAGGAAGCGAAGGCGTTCAACCCCTGGAATCTGCTGCAAGGCACGCCCGACGGCCAGATGGACGACTGGGACCCGGCCCAGGTTCGGGCAAAATATGAGGCCGATGGGAGCGAAGTTTTCCGCATGGCGCTCGCGGCTTCCGGCGGCAGCGCGGCACGCCCTGCAGGAGCAGCCGATGCCGGCCCATTTGCCAACGTTGAACCGCCGGGCAATGCGTCCATCCGGACCGGCGACGCGGGCGTGACGATGACGGCCAGTGTGATGCCGGCTCGCGCGGCCGATGCCGCCATCAGGTGGTCCACTCAGTCCCCGCTGGTTTTGCTCAGTTCGGGGGGCGCAGACGGCGTGACCATTTCCGGCCGCAATGCGACCTCGCACGCCGAGTATGCCGAGGTGCAGGCAACGGCGGCGAACGGCTTTTATGTCACCTCGCACATCTACGTGGAGCCTGCTTACATCGATCCACCCACATTCACACGCAAGCCCGCGCTGGCCGCTCCGGCAGATGGCGCGGTCACTCTCAACTATGCTCTGAATCTCGATGGCAGAGACGATCAGTCGATCGTCGACTGGTATCTGTGCGATGATGCCCGGTGCTCCACCGACCGCGAAGTGGCCGTGAGCCGCGGCGACGAACCGCTGAAGCAGCTCCCGCTGACGCCGGGATTTCAAGGCAAATATATCCTGGCCAGCATCCAGCCCAAACACAACATCAGCGATCCCGGGCCGGAGACGGATGTTATCTCCGCGCGGCCGGTTGCGGCGGCCAATATCCGGTCCACGACTGTCGATCCCAACTTCCGCAACTTCGTCGAAACCAGTGACACCGATTACGTCAACGGCATGTGGACGGTGCTCGGCGACTGGACATCCTCGACGGGCGACAACCTGGTCAACGGCTATGGGCTGCGTATCGCGTCGCAGGGCGCGATGCTGCTGTATCAAAATGACGCACCCACGACGGACATGCGGGTGAAGGTCGTGATGACTCCGGAAAAAACCGCCGGGCAGGGATTCGGCATCGCGGGTTCACCGGACGATAGCGCCGGCGCGAGAAATCAAAAGGCGGATATTTACATCAAGTATGATCCGCGCACCCGGAACGGCTATTCGCTGCGGTTCTGGCGGACGACCCTCTCTGCGGAGAAGTGCATGTTCCAGCTTTACCAGATCGTCGATGGCATTGGCCGCCCGGTGAACGAGGAGCAGCAACTGACCGGCGTATTCAAGCCGAACACCACCATCGTGCTCTCGATCGCCGGCTCGACATTGACGGCTACCGGCTCGAACAGCGTGGATGGAGAGACGCTCTCTCTCCACGGCACCATCGATCCCAATGCATTCGGCGGAGCCGGCATTGCATGGACCGGCTCGGTGCCGTTCGGCAACAGCAACGTGATCAGCCAATTTGAAATCTCGTACCCTGAAGAATCGAAGCGATAATCCGGCGAAAGATGGAGGGATGGCCTTGCCGCGCGGGGCGCATGGGGTGATTCCGCTTATCTTGATTCCGCTTGTCTCGATTCCGCTTGTCTCGATTCCGCTCATCTTTTGATTCCTGTCCACTTTTCCAAGCTGACTTCGCCGCGCGGTTGACGCTATTCTGGATCTGCATGGGAAATGACCCGATGAGCGGGAGGCTCGCGTTTTGAGCGGCGAGCGCTGGGGCGCCGGATTCACCGCGGTCGGCCGGTTTGTGGCGGAGATTGAGTCTGCTGCCGCGGGCAAAGGCCATCTTCGACCCGGCTACGTAATGGCGGGGGACGAGATCTTTCTGCTCGACCGCTGCCGCGCCGCCGTGCTCAAGGCGTTTGTTCCGCCCGATCTCAGGGATTTCTGCCTCTCCGACCTCGACCTTGCCGGCACGTCGATCTTCGAGGTGCTGGACCGCGCGCAGACGCCGTCGCTGATGTCGCCATTCCAGGTAATCTTTGTGCGCAATGTGCGGCAGCTTTACACGCGCGGCGCCAAGAAGGATGAGTTTGCTGCGCTCGACCGCTACTTCCGCTCGCCCAACCCGCAGGCGCTGCTGCTTTTCATCGCCGATTTTCTGCGTATCCCGAACGATGCGCGGCGGATGGAGATGGACGATAAGAACCGGTATGAGCGGCTGACCGAGACGCTGGGCGAGCACTGCGGCATGGTGGAGCTGGCCCGGGTAAGCGAGGACGATGCGATGCGCTGGGCTGTCGCGACGGCGCAGCAATCCGCGATTCGCCTGGAGAACGACGCAGCCCGCGAGCTGGTGGACGCGCTGGGCGCGGACATGATGCTTGTCTCTTCGGAACTGGAAAAGCTGCTGCTCTATGCCACGGGGCGTGGCCGCATCACGCTGGGCGACGTGGAGACGATGGTGCTGGGCGCCAAGCAGCGCTCGCTCTATGAGCTGACCGACGCCATCAGCGCCCGCGACCGGGTGCGCGCGCTGGCGCTGCTTGATGGCTTGCTGAACAGCTCCGATGCGGGCGAGGATGCGGCCATCGGACACCTTTATATGCTGGCGCGCACCTTTCGCCAGATGCTGGTGATTCTCGAAAAGAATGTGCGGGATTCGCGGGCCATCTGGCAGGCGCTGTGGCAGGGCTTCCGGATTCCGCCATTTGCCGCCGACGACCTGATCCGGCAGGCTCGCCGGTACAAGAGCCGGCGCGAGCTGACGCGCGCCCTGCGGTTGATTGCGCACGCCGATCTGGAGCTGCGTTCTTCGCCGCCGGACAAGCGGCTGGTGCTGGAGCGGCTGGTCTATCACCTGGCGCAGGAACCTCACGCGGCGGCGGTCTGGGGATCCGTGCAGCTCTCCTTCGAGAGCCTGCCGGGCTGAGACCTACTGCACTCCCTTTTGATTCAGCCAGAGGCCATATTCCTTGTCTGCATCCTGGATGTGGTTCGTGAGCCAGTCGCGAAGAAAACCGAACAGCTGAGGGTTGAGAGCGCCTTCGCCGCGTTCGAACCGGGCCTCAAACTCCTGCACATGCTTGGTGAGACCGCGATGCTGGATACGGTGCCGGTCCAGACCGGGATAGCCTGCGGATGCCATCATGGCCTCTTCGGTTGAAAAGTGACCGCGAGTATAGTTCAGCAGGTTGCGCAGGATGAGAACGGCCCTGTTCCGGGCCTGCCCGTTCAGCATCGCGGCATGAAGCTCGTTTAAGAGATTGAAGAGCACGCTGTGCTGGTTATCGAGGCTTCGAACGCCCACTAAATAATCGTCATTCCAGGTGAGAAATGCCATAAGATTCTCCACCGGCAAGGGCGCCGGTTCTGGACATATCGGATGGGAGACACGGAAGTTGAGCCGAAATCGCTCCCGCGGCCATCCGCCGGTCACGGGCTCAAGTTGTTGAGCAGCTTCCGCCGGGGTGCAAGCAGCGGCCGGCGCCCCTGACGCACAATGGAGGAGATGGCTACCGTCGCGCCGCTGCTCACCGCGCCCAATCTACTGGCCGCCGTGCTTACGCTGATTCCGTTTTTGGCCGTAGCTTTTTGCCCGGAGTTTGCTACGCGATGGGTACGCAGGCTTCCGCTGTGGGCGCGGCTCATCAGCCCAGTGGGGCTCTGTCTTCCATATGTGCTGGTCGATGGCGCCGCCGGGATCTTCCGCTGGGGGTGGTTCGCGGTCTATGCCGCGCTTCCGGTGGCCATGGCAGCCCTGCTTTGGCAGGCCTCCCAGGTTGATTCAGAGCAGCGCGGCAACTGGCGGGATTTCCTGATTCTGGCGGCCCTGGGCTTGGCCGTGGATCTGCGCTGGTTTGAAAGCGCATGGCCGGCCCATCTGGCGATCTTCAACAAGATCATCCTGCTGGACGCCGGAATCTACGGCTTTGTCCTGATCCGGCGGCTCGAGGGCACCGGCTTTGACCTGCGCCTGCGCGTTGCTGACCTGGCGATCGGGCTGCGCGAAGTTGCTTTCTATATGCCTCTCGCGCTTGCGCTCGGCCTGAGCCTGGGTTTTCTTCACCTGCACCGCGCGTGGCCGGGGTTCGGGATGATTGCCGGAGCGTGGATCTTTACTTTTTTCTTCATCGCGGTGCCCGAGGAACTTTTCTTCAGGGGATGGCTTCAGAACCTTCTCGAACGCCGGATCGGGCGCACGCCGGCGCTGTTTGTCACCGCAGCGCTCTTCGGCCTGGCGCACTTCAACAAGCGCGCGGCGTATTTCAACTGGCGCTACGTGCTGCTGGCGGCCGTGGCTGGAATCTTCTATGGGCGCGCGTGGCGGCGCAACCGGCGCGTCGGCACATCGGCCGTTACGCACGCGACGGTGGACGCGATCTGGTCTCTATGGCTGCGGTGAGATTGGGGATGGAGTTGATTGTTGCGCAAGAGGATCGATGGATTGCCGCACCAGAGGCGCGATCGAGCGTTGCGCGAGCGGAGCCGGGTGGGGCACGTATGTGAGATAACTGCGGCCAATCCGCATGTTGTGGATGATGGGCGCGGGCACGCAGATGGCGACCGATGTTCCAAGGATGGCGTGCGCGAGGGCGATTGTGTAGAGATTGCGGTAGCGCAGAAACAGGAGGCACGCAGCCATGCCGCAGGTAAGGGTGACGACCGTGAGAACAGGGCTGGGAAGGTGCACAACCGCGAACATGACCGCGGCGATGGCTGCGGCCGAGGGCGCGTAGCGTAGCAGCCGCATCAGACGCGAGAGGCAGAAGCATTGCAAGAGCACCTGCTGCACCCAGGCCCAGACGGCATAAACCCCATAATGCCTGACGAACAGGTAAGGAGTGCCGGGCGCGTGCAGGGTGTGGAATCTTTCCGCCAGCAACACGGCTGCCGCTGCTATTGCCGCTGAAAGTCCGACGGCCCACAGCGAACAAAGAAAGTTCGCCGAGCACAGGCCCATCGCTTCGAGGCCTTCGAACGACATGCATGTAATGGCGAGGATGGAGGCTGCGGTGAGCACCCAGAGCAGCACCTGCCAGGGACGAGGCGTCCAGATAACCAGCAAGATGAGACTGTAGGCAACGGAAAGCTCCAACAAGTCGCGCCGCGGGGTCCGAGTGGTTCTCAGATCTTGCGTCCAGCCAATTGGCCCCCAGCTTCCCATACTGCGGAAATTAGATGCCGGGTTCTCATTTCTGGATCACCGGTTGCTCGTGCCGCCGCTCTCGCGTCCGGCAGCTTCCAAGGCTTCTACGAGCGCGGCTTCTACGATCGCGGTTTCAAGGGCGGGGGTACGGGCGGCAGTTCGGATGGCCTATGCCTGTGCCCATACCGCAGATAGCCGAGACCAACGCGCATATTGTGGTCGACGGGGCCGGGGATGGTGATGGCGACGGCGATGCCGAGGATGGCGTGAGCCAGAGCCAGCGAATAGAGGTTGCGGTAGCGAAGAAAGATGAGGCAGGCTGCGAATCCCCAGATGAGCGTCATGGGCGTAAGAACGGCGCTGGGCAGATGGGCAATTGCAAAGAGCAGCGACGCAGCGAGAGCAGCGCGCGTGGAGTTGGGAATCAGCCGCAGCAGGCGTTGCAGAAAGACCCCCTGCAACAGAAATTGCTGCACTCCGCTCCAGATGGCATAGGCGCAGTAGGTGGCGATGAACGCGACAGGGCTTGCCGGCAGGCGTAGCGTGTGCAGCCTCGCGGCTACCAGAACGGCCGCACCGGCGAGCAGCAGGGCCACACCCACGATCCAGAGCGAGCGGCCAAAGTTGGTCATTCGCAGGCCCATGGCGCGGAGCCCGTCAAAAGAGATGCAGGTGATGATGACCACTGAAGCGGCCGCGACCCACCACAGATAGCGCTGCCAGGAACGGGGCGTCCAGATGACGAGCAGGATCAGCGCGTAGGGAACGAGCGTCTCCATCAAGTTCCGGAGCCTGCTGCGCTGGACTGCTGTGTCCTGCTCCGCGTGCGAAATCACGCTTGCTTCAGCCATGTATTCGATCGTGCTGCGACCCTCTCCCACCGTTTCAGGATGTGACAGACACCGCTTGATGTCACTTTCTTTGGACGCGGGAAGTTGCACGAGCGATTTCAGAATCGCTGGAATCGCTCCATCCCATAGTTACGCCGCGATGATTACCCCGTAGTCGTCAGCCCAGAATCGTCAGTCCAGAATGACCGCTGGAGGAACCTCGTTGCCCCGCGTGGTGAGAACGACGGCCGCGCCTAGAATCAGCGCGCCGCCCAGCCAGGCATAGGGACCCAGCCGCTCGCCGAGCAGTTCCACGCCCAGGATTGAGCCGAGGGCCGGCTCGATGTTCAGGAATACGCCGGCGCGCGAGGCGGGCACGTGGTGAATGCCCCAGTTCCAGAGCAGCGTGGTGGTCGAGGTGCAGAGCAGGCCGCCGATGGCCAGGGCGATCCAGGCCGTGAGGCTCACGTGCGCAAACGGCGGCGGCTGGACTTTGCGGTGCGTCAGCGGCGACAGCGCCCATGGTCCCAGGATCCATAGCGCGAGCATCGCCGTTCCCGCAAGAATCGTGTAGGCCGAGACCACGACCGGGCTGTGCGTCCGCATCAGTTTCTTGCTGAGCAGTATCCAGGCCAATGCCGTGACGAGCGACACGATGACGAGAGAATCGCCGGCGAGAGAAGGCGTTTCGCGGCCGGCGCTCGCGTGGCTGCCGCCCAGGACCACCAGCGCCGCGCCCGCCGTGGAGACGCAGAGCGCCAGCCATCCGATGGCGTCGAGCGATTCCCCGGCAAAGAGGGCAGCCGAGGCGGCCAGCAGAACCGGCATCGCGCCCACCATCAGCGATGCATGGCTCACCGTGGTCAGGGCCAGGCCGTGAAACTGGAGCAGGAACTGGATGGGAATGCCGAAGGCCGCGGCCAGCAGCAGGGTGCGCATTTCGCTCCCCGTCAGCCGCGCCCGGTTGTGCAGCGCCACCGGCAACATGCCCAGCGTGGCGAAGAGAAACCGGTAGAGCACCATGTGCTCCACGCTCATCTCGTTCAGGGCCAGCCTGCCAAAAAAGAAGCCGGTGCCCCACAAGGTTCCGGCCAATGCACAGGCGCCGTAACCCAGAACCCTGACGCTCCGGTGATTCGGCGCTGGCTCGGTCATCTAACTTCTAATGTCGCATACGCGCTGAAACTCGCAGCCAAACCGAATTCGATATATCCTAAGATGAAGCGCAGGACAATGGTTTCAAATAGGGTTTCAAATAGCAGCAACCGCGGAGAAAAGCTCCCTACCCTCAAGCTTACGGTGGTTCAATACGGCATCTTGCTGATGATGCTGGCATTGGCCGGCGGCTTGTGGCGGCTGCAGGTGCTTGGCGCGCAGAATTACCGGCAACTCGCGGAAGCCAACCGGATTCGCAAAGAGCCGATCATGGCGCCGCGGGGCAAGCTCTTCGACCGCGAGAAGCGTCTGATCGTCGACAATTATCCCTCCGTCACCTGTTTCCTGGTCCGTGAGCAGAGCCACCGGGTCGATGCGGACCTGCCGCTGATCGCCCAGGGTCTGAACCTCGATCTCGACCAGCTGCGCGCCACGCTGCGGCACTATCGCGTCTCCCCCGGCTACCAGCCGATTCCCATCAAGGAAGACATTACGGCCGATGAGCAGGCCTTTATCGCAGCGCACAAAAACGAGCTGCCGGAGCTCGAAACCATTGACGTGGAGCGCCGCCTGTATCCGCGCGACGGCTTTGCCTCGCACCTGATCGGCTACGTGGGCGAGGTGAGCGAGGATGACCTGAACAACCCGCGCTATGCGTACTATGAGCCGGGCGACGTGGTCGGCAAGGCAGGCGTGGAGGAGACCTACGACGCGCTGCTGCGCGGAACCGACGGCAGCCGCGACGTGGTCGTCGACAGCCACGGGCGCGAGGTGGGCTATCTGCGGACCCAGCACGCCATCCCTGGGCAGGACCTGAAGCTGACCATCGACCTCGACATTCAACGCGCGGCAGAGCTGGCGCTGGGCGATGCCAATGGCGCGGTGGTGGTGATGGATCCCCGCAACGGCGATATCCTTGCCCTGGTTTCGCATCCCAACTTCGATCCCAACGATTTTGCGGTGAAGATCAACCGCACCGACTGGACCAAGCTGATCACCGATCCGCGCCATCCGCTGATGAACAAGGCAATTCAGGACCAGCTTGCGCCGGGTTCCACCTTCAAGATCATCATGTCGGCCGCCGGGCTCCAGGAAGGCATCGCGCAGAATATGCACGTGATGTGCAACGGCGGAGCCGACTTCTACGGCCGCTTCTTCAAGTGCGATCACCACCATGGGATGCTCGATATCCAAGAGGCCATCCCGATGTCCTGCGACACCTTCTTCTACACGCTGGCCCAGCGGCTGGGCATCGACACGATCGCCAAGTACGCTATCTCCTTCGGTTTATCCCAGAAGACCGGCATCGACCTGGCCAACGAAATGTCGGGCATCATGCCGTCGACCCAGTGGGAGCTGAAAAACTTCCACCAGAGGTATTACCCCGGCAACACAATCTCGGTCGGTATTGGCCAGGGCGAGACCCAGGTGACTCCGATTCAACTGTTGCGCGCGTTGAGCGGAATCGCCTCCGACGGTCATTTTGTCCGGCCTCATGTTGTCGATCCAAACCAGTTGCCGCCCGACTTCCGCCAGGCCATCCAGGATAGCTTCCCTGGCTCGGGCGACAAGACCGTGCCTCTCAATCCCGACACCTGGATGACGATCACCGACGGCATGGCCGCCGCAACCACGCCGGGGTTATACCACACGGCCGAAGAGGCGCACCTGGATGGGGTGGACTTCGCCGGCAAGACCGGCACAGCCCAGGTGGTGGGGGGCGGCGACACGCACACCAAAGGCGGCGCTAAAACGCCGAACGCCTGGTTTGTGGGAATGATTCCGCGGCGCAATCCGGAAATTGCCATCGTCGTCCTGCAGGAGCATGGCGACTGGGGCTCGGGCTCGGCCATGATTGCCCAGAGGATCGCGATTGCCTACGTGAACAAGAAGCGCCGTGAGGACAACAACGTCCTGGACCGGGCCGGCGCCGCAAAGCCGGTGGAGGTGGGCGCGGTCTGGTCCGATCCTCTGCCCGCCGGGCACAAGGGATTTGACGCTCAGGCCTCGAGCGTGCGCGCCGGACACTTCTTTATCGATCCCCCGCCGGCGGCCGCACCAACCGCCGTTGCCGCCGGCAGTTTTCCCCTGCCCTCGTGGCTGAGCGCCTCGCTGTTGCGGTTCAAGGAAGATCTGCCGTAATGCGCCGCTTTCTGAGCTTCCGCGACTTCGACTGGGCTCTGCTTGGTTTGGTGCTTCTTCTCAGCATCGTCTCAGTGCTCGAGATTTACTCGACGACCGTGCACACCCGGTTCGCGAGCTTCGAGTCGAAGCAGATCCTGTTTATTGTGGCCGGGATGGCCGGCATGTTCATCCTCTCCAAGATCGACTACCACCGGCTGCTCGACTGGTCCCCGTGGGCCTACGGCGTTTTTCTGCTTGCGCTGGTGGCGGTGAGACTTGTGGGCCGCCGGGCATTGGGCGCCAAGCGGTGGATCGCCATCGGCCCGGTGCAGTTCCAGCCTTCAGAGTGGGTCAAGCTGGTGCTGGTTCTCGCTGTGGCGCGCTATTTTGCCAACCTGGGCGGCCGCAATCTCACCTGGAGAGAGATCTTCAAGGCCTTTGGCATGGTGGGCATCCCCATGCTCCTGGTGCTGGTGCAGCCGGATCTGGGCACCGCGCTCACCTATGCGCCGATCCTGATCGCCGGCCTGTTTCTGGGCGGCATCAGCGTCCGCCAGGCTACGATTCTGCTGGTCTGCGGAACGGCTCTCATCGTCGGCGCCTGGTCCAGCGGCAAGATTCTCAAGCCGTATCAGAAGGCGCGGCTTACCAGCTTTATCAATCCCGATAACGACCCCAAGGGCAGCGGTTATCAGATCCGGCAGTCGCTGATTGCGGTGGGTGACGGAGGCATCTGGGGCAAAGGCCAATCCAAGGGAAGCCAGACCCAGGGCTACTTTCTGCCGATTCCTTATACGGACTTCATCTTTGCCGCCTTTAGCGAGGAGCACGGCTTTGTGGGCGCGCTGTTCGTGCTGCTGCTATACTTTTTCATATTGATGCGTTTGATTCAAAACGCTCAAACAGCCGCAGACCTGCCCGGTTCGCTGATTATTATGGGAATCGTGGCTGTGTTGACCTTTCAGATTGCGGTCAACGTGGGCATGGTCATCGGTTTTATGCCAGTCACCGGAATCCCTTTACCGTTAATGAGTTACGGCGGGTCTTCGGTATTGTTTACGTTTCTTGCGCTGGGCGTGGCAATGAATGTCCGCATGCGCCGGTTCGTCAACTAGCGCGTTCCGATTCGCACAGGACCGGTCGCGGTGATTGCCAAGTTCAGCTCTTGCGCCGGCCGAAAGGGTTCGGCCCGCGAGAGAACAATTGTTTGAGTATTTCGCCGGCCAGGTCCTGATGGATCGCGCCCGGCAGGATTGGGTTCATGAGCACGCAGAGACGGGAAGGCCGCAGATGGCCTTTACGCTGCATGGATCGCGCTGGAGCCTTCGGAGAGTCCCTCTCCGCTCGTTTTGCGCGGAAACTCCATAGGCAGGCCAGCATTCAAGCGGCCACGCCGGTTTTCCTGGTGGCCGCAAACTCTCTGCAATCGGATTGCCGCAATTTCGAGCCTGTTCGGCTTCTCCCCCTGGGGATCTCCCGCGTTTCATCACGCCGCCCGGAAGCCGCAACGCAAGCTTTTTTGAGGTTATCCCTTCCGCCCACCCCTCGCCTCCCGGTTACGCGTGTTTCCATCCATCCTTGCCGCGGTTGCCGACGGCCTTGAGCCGTTGGACGGAAAGGTAAGATGGCAAAGGAAATTTGTATTTCCAGCACGCCGCACGAGACGCGGCTTGCGATTCTTGAAGACGATCAACTCGCGGAAATCTACTATGAACGCGAAAACGAGTACACGCTGGCCGGCTCGATCTATAACGGCCGTGTAACGCGGGTGCTTCCCGGCATGCAGTCGGCATTTGTCGACTTAGGGTTGGAGCGGGACGCCTTCCTCTATGTAACTGACTTCGTCGAGCTCGAAGATCAGGAAGACACAGACGAGATCGAAAAAGCTGCCGTGACCGGCGCGAGCCAGGCTCCGCGCGAGATCCGGCGCAGCAACGGCCAGGAGCAGGCGGCGCGCGGCGACCGCGGTGCACGCTCCGGACAAAAGCCAGAGCGGGGACCAGACAGGGCGCCGGATCGAGGCCAGGAAAACCGTCAGGAACGGCAGCGGGAACCGCGACCGGTGGAGGAGTCTGCGCGGCAGGCAACCGGTGCCGCACCCGAAGCGCCGATTGTGCCCGAGCTCGAAGAGACCAGCGCGGAAGGCGGGCGGCGCTGGCGCGGACGGCGGCATCGCCGCGGAGGCCGCGGGCCCGAGGGCGCGATGGAGCCGGCCGCAACCGGTGGAGCGCCGGCAGATTCCGGCGAATTTGCGCAAGAGCCGGCGCAGGGCGACTTTGCCGGAGAGATTCATGCCACTGAGGCGTACGAGGCGGAGCCGGCGCCGCGTCGGTCGCAGTCACCCGCTCCCTTCGTGCTTCCGGGCGAATCGCTCTCGCGATACGGGGGCGCGCCGACGGAAGAAACGCCGAAATCCCGGACTGCCGCAGGCCGTGCCCCGGTCTCCCGCAGCTCCAAGCCTTCGACGCTGGTCGAAGCGCCGCTCGCCTGGGATGGCAGCGGTCTGCTGCCGGGCGAATCCTTGTTGGGCCGTCGCGGACGGCAGACGGAGCAGGCCCCGGAGAGGAGTCCGGAGGGCAGTCCTGAGGCCGCCTACCCGGCCGCTGAGCCGGAATTCGATCAAGAGGATCTCCTGGAAGAGGAGTTGGGTACGCCGACGGAAGAGTCCGCGCCGCCTTCGCTGCGCGAGATTGAAACCGCGCCTCACGGGCACGCGTTTGCTCCCCATGAGGGCCATGCGGCTACCGATCCGATGGAACGACGCTCGGAAGAGGAAGCGGCGATTGGTGAGGAGATTGGTGAGGAGATTAGCGAAGAGATTGGAGACGAGCTTCTTCCCAACTCCTCCGATGCCGAACAGGCGCTTTCTGCGCCGGAAGACCGCGAGCCGGAGAGTGATGCTTCGGCATCGCACCGCATTGATCCAGCATCGCCGAGCGGCTTCCGCCTCTTCGGCCTGGGCGGGAAGAAGAGGAAGGAAGAAGAGCCGGAGCACCCGCACGCGGAATCGGCACAATCCGCTGCGCCTGTGCCCGCCGTTTCTGCCTACGCGCCCGGCGAGGGTCTGATTGAAGAAGAGCTCATCGAAGGCGAAGAGGTGGAAGCGACGCACCATCGCCGCGGTGCGGTTGAGCACGATCTCGACGATTACGAAGAGGAGACCCTGCCGACACAGATCCGTTCCGGCGATCTCGGCGAAATGCTGCAGGAAGCCCATCTCGATCACAAGATCCAGTTGAATTTCGAGGAGAAGAACGGCGACGACGAGGAAGGCTACGATATCGAGGACGAGGACGAGGACGAGCCTGCCGCGGAAACGCAGCCTGCGGCGGCGGGACAGCCGCAGCGCGACCGCAATGGGCGTGGCCGCCGCGGCCGCGGAGCGCAGCCGGGCAATCGCCGCGGGCCTTCGCGCCGCTCCGCGCAGACCTCTGATCTGCCGGTGATCTCCGATCTTTTGAAATCGGGGCAGGAGATTCTGGTTCAGATTGCCAAGGAGCCCATCGCCAAGAAGGGCGCGCGCATTACCAGCCATATCGCGCTCCCGGGCCGGTTCCTCGTCTTTATGCCGACGGTAACCCACGTGGGCGTGAGCCGCAAGATCGCCTCCGACGAGGAGCGTCACCGGCTGAAGCGGATTCTGGTCAACGAACGCGGCGATGCTCCAGGCGGATTCATCGTGCGCACGGCGGCTGAAGGCGCATCGGAAGAGGAGTTGCGCGCCGACCTGCGCTTCCTGATGAATCTGTGGAACGACATCAAGCAGCGGTCGGAGCAATCGAAATCGCCGGCGCTGATCTACCACGATCTGTCGCTGATCGAGCGCATCCTGCGCGACCAGGTGAGCGCCAACTTCGCCAATATATGGGTCGATTCGGAAGCCGATTATGAGCGCATCGTGCGCTTCCTCAACCGCTTCTCGCCCTCGCTGGTGCGGCGCGTGAAGCTCTACACCAAAGAGACGCCGCTATTCGAGCACTTCGGCATTCAAGACGAGATATCGAAGGCGCTGCGCTCGAAGGTGTGGCTCAAGAGCGGCGGCTCAATCGTCATCAATCAGACGGAAGCGCTGGTGGCTATCGACATCAACACCGGCAAGTACGTGGGCAAGTCGGCGCGGCTCGAAGACACGATTCTCAAGACGAATCTCGATGCGGTGCCGGAGATCGTGCGGCAGATCCGGCTGCGCGACCTGGGCGGCATCATCGTGATCGACTTCATCGACATGGATGAGCGCAAGAACCGCTTCAAGGTGATGGCCGCTCTCGAAGAGGCTCTCAAGAGCGACCGCGCGCCGACCAAGGTTCTGCAGTTTAACGACTTTGGCCTGGTGGCGATCACGCGCAAGCGGGTGAAGCAGTCGCTCGAGCGCACGCTCTCGGTTCCCTGCCCCACCTGCCAGGCTACCGGCATGGTGAAGAGCTCCGCCACGGTATGCAACGAGATCTATATCGAGTTGCGCAAAATGCGGAAGCATTTTGAAGGCGCGGACGTGCTGGTCCGCGTGAATCCGGAGACGGTGAAGATTCTCAAATCGAACAACGCGCGGTGGCTCACGGAATTCGAAGAATTAGTGGGCAAAAACATCCTGGTCAAGAGCGATGCGACGTTGCATCCTGAGCAATTCGATATTCAGGGCTAGAGCCATGGCGCGACTCCAATAACACAAAGGCCGGGCAGCGTCCCGGCCTTTGTATTTGGAGGCTCATGCCGTCTTTGAGCCGCGGCGGGCTGGGTCTCATCCCTCATTGTGAACCAGGTCGAGCCGGAGCGGAGGCGGGGTCAAAAATCGCCCTCGATTGCAACCTCCGGATAAAATCCGTGTCTAACAGAAGTGCCGGGGCCATAATTCCCGGCCGGTCTTAACACAATTCGATCCTAGAGGTTCCAACATGTCATTCCCCTGCTGGATCTCGCCCATGCGGCGTGTCAGTATTCTTGGAGCTGCGGCCTTTCTCGCTGCCTCTCTGGCGAGCGCGCAGTCCAACGTAGCTCAAAACCAATCCAGTGCGCCCGCCCCCGCTTCCGGTGAGTCGAGTTCTCTTCAACTCGCTGAGTTCAGCGCTCCCGGTGGTCCCTTCGCGGAGCCATCTGCGGTGTCGGCTGGTGGAGGTTCCGCTGCAGCGGCCGCGCAGTCGGGCGAAGGCTGGCGGCATAACCTGAAGAGCAATCTCGCGTTCGAGGCCGGCGGCGGATTCAACGCTCCGGAAAGCAGCTCAGTGACTTACGGCGGGCAATTCACCGTTGGCGGGGGCCTGAACTTCAGCAAGCGCGTGGCCCTGCTGGCCGAATACCAGTTCATCGACGACAAGCTGCCCGGCGCGCTGATTGCCGAAGCCGGAGCGGATGGCGGTCATGACCATATCTGGTCGCTCACCCTGGATCCGGTGTTCGATCTCTTCCCCAAGGCGACCAATGACGTCTACATCACGGGCGGCGGCGGCTTTTATCGCAAGGTGACCAGCTTCACCGATCCCACCGAAGAAGAATACTGCGAATACTACTACTGCGGCGTCGTCACGGAGAATGAGGTGGTGGGCCACTTCTCCTCGAATCAAGGCGGCTGGAATGTCGGCGGAGGCTTTCAACACAGACTGGGCGGCATGTACGGCGACAGCAAGATGAGGCTGTTTGTCGAAGCCCGCTATCTGGATGTGCTGTCTCCGGCGATCGTTTCGAGCGCAGGCCCTTACGTGAACTCGACGACAGTGGCTGGTGACACAAAGCTGATTCCCGTCACTCTCGGCATTCGCTTCTAGAGACGGAAAGCGTTCCATCCCTGCGCCGGCATCGCGTGGGGATGGAACACGCAAAAATCGGGACGCTACACAATTCCCAGCACCCGCATCCGCAACAGCCCACCCGCGAGAACGCCGAGCGGCGTAATTGCTACCAGCGCGAGCTGCAGCACGATTGGCTGCTTGCCGCGCGACTGCAGCGCGCTTAGAGCCGCGAGAAGCAACACGACGATTCCCAGCACCAGCACGTGATAAAGCGGGTTGCGTGCGGCAACCCAGGCGGTCACATATCCGCCGGCTGCCGCCGCCAGAAATGAGCAGCCCAGGTTGACAAAGACAGACCCCGGCAGAGGATGACTCTCCGCGCCTGCCCAGCTGGGGATCAAGCGCTTCAAAAGCGCTGTCGCGCTGACGACCAGAAGAATCATGGTCGCGTAGCCCGCGAGCAGCGCCAGAAATGCGTGCAGCGTCACCACAACATCACCAGGGCTTTTTCTCCTTTTTCTCTTCGACCGTCGGCGTACCCACCTCGCCGCGCTCGATGCGCTCAAGAAACGTGCGCGCCAGCTTGCGTTCTCCGGGATGGTATTCGCCATGCATCGAGCAGAGATCGAGGAACTCGTCGCACAGTGCATTGCGTTCTTCCTGCTGCGCAAAGATGCTTTGCAGCGCAAGCGCGAGTTCGCGCAGCCGTGCCGCCTCCGGCCAGGATTTTTCATCCTCGTCGCCAACCGGTTCAGAGAACAGGCCATGACGGCCGCGGGCGCACTCGTCCAGGCAAGCCAATAATTGCTCGCTGAAGGCTCGGCTCAGCGCGTCGAGTTGGTCACTATCGATCTGGTCGCGTGGGTCCATACCAGCTTATCTATCCCTGTCCATTGTGATGGGCCGTGAACGCCCACCCTAGCCGCAAAAGCAAAGACGCGGCGAGGGCGGGGCACCCGGATCGTCTCAGGCCCTATCGTCTCAGGCCTTATCGTCTCAGGCCCTATCGTCTCAAGCCTTGAGAGCGGACTAATGCTTCTCCCGCATTGCCGCTTCTACTTCATCCGCGGTGTGGGGAAGATCTTTGTCCAAATCAACGAGCTTGCCATCTTCACCCACCAGGAAATCGCATTCGATGCGCACGCCCAGCTTCTCCTCGGGGATATAGATGCCTGGCTCGATGGTGAAGACCATGCCCGGCTTCAGAACAGCGGGGTATTCGGCTGGATCGTGCACATCAATGCCCACCATGTGCCCGAGCCCGTGCAGCCAGTACTTGCCGAGCGGCTCGCCGTGCAGGTCTTTGCCGTGGGTGTTGATGTAGTCGTAAGCGGCCGTGTCGAGCGAGTTGGGGTCCTTGCGATCGCGATCGTTGATGGTTGATTTGCCGGCTACAAACGCGTCGATGGCCGCCTGCTGCGCGCCGAGGACGATGTTGTAAATCTCGCGCTGGCGCGGCGTGAAGTGCCCGTTCACCGGCACGGTGCGCGTAATGTCGGAGGCGTACATCGAGTACTCGCAGGCCGCGTCGACGAGCAGAATGTCTCCATCTTCCATGGTGCGGTCGTTGGCCGCGTAGTGCAGCGTGGTCGAGTTGATGCCTGAGCCCACGATGGGCGCATAGCTCGGCCGCTCGCATCCATTCTCCATCCACGCAGCGGTCATCAGTCCGGCGATGGCCCGCTCCGTCCTGCCCGGCCTGGCCGCGCGCATCATGACGAATTGCGCCTTGATCGAAGCCTCAGAGGCCTTCTTCAGCAACTCAATTTCGCCGGGGTCTTTTTCGACGCGCAGTTGCGCAGTCAGATCGGTCACGTCTTTCGGCTGCGGCGTTGAAGCCATTCCCAACGTGGCGGCGGTGAATTCGACCAGCGCCTTTGCCTGAGGAGCGAGCGGTTGTGTCCATAGGTTCACGGCGAGCCGGCGGTCGGCGTCGATCAGCTTGTTCATCTCCGCCGGCAATTCGGTCATCGGCTCTACGGCATCTACGCCGGCAATCTGCGCCGCGTTGGGAGTGGCCGCATCGAGCTTCACGCCGGTGTATTTCTCCATACGCAAGTCGCGCGTGGGCAGGAACAGGATCTCTTTATACGCGTGGGGCGCGGCCGCATTGGGCGCGGCGGCATCAGGCGCGGCGGCCACCACCATCAGCGCGGCTCCGGGCTCCGTCCATCCGGTCAGATAATAGAAGTCCGAATCCTGCCGGTACGGCATAAAGTCGAGCAGCGGCTCCTCAGCCGCAAACAGCACGGCCACGCCGCCATGCAAGCGCGCGCCCAGTGCAACGCGCCGCGCGTGATACACGGTGACAGGCTGCTTCTCCAGCGCGTTCAAGGCCGGTATAGCCGTGGCTGCAGCCAGCACGGCAATCACAAAAAGCCGTAGCAATTTCATTCCGCTATTGTCGTTTGTTCACGCGATTCGCGCAAAAGAAAAAAGTCCGCGCAAAAATGGGATTCCGGAAGATCGGGTGCGGTCTTCTATCTTTCCTCTCCGAACGGCAACTTCGGCTCGCCGATCCAGAAGCGGTTGCTCAGCCGCGTCACGAGTCCTGCAGACCGGTGCGTAAGCCGCGCTTGCGCCTCCTGCCACGGGCCGGCATAGCGGATGGCCGCAGGCAGCCGGCGATAGATGCGCGGCAGCCGTTGCGCGATGCGCTCGGCGGCGTGCTGTTCGGCCGATCCGAAATCAAGAGAAAATTCCTCACGAAACCGCGGCGGCATCCACGCGGTGGTCAAGGCGCGGTACCAGAAGGGGGGGCGAATCCAGGAGCCAGCCCCGGCCAGCAGCCTGGCCGCGTACAGCCGAGCCTCACTGCTTACTCCCAGTTCATCGGACGCGTGCATCTGCCGGTTGTATTCGACGAACGCGTTCCAGTTGCCGGGAAACGCCGACGCGGGAAGGCCAAAGAGGGCAGCGAGCGTCCTGCTCTCGGCATAGTACTGCTCACGTTCGTCGGCGGAGAGCGGTCCCAGCACACATTCGTAGCCGATCACAGCGCTCTCCACCAGCGTGGAATAGACCCAAAGCAGCGCATGGATCTCATTGGCCTCGTAATGCGTGCCGCGCCTCCATCCGGCGGTGTCTTCCTTGAGCTCCCCGCGAATGTGGGTGTGCAGCTCATAGAGATGGCGCGCCGCCCCAAGCGCCTGGCTGAGCGAGCCGAAGACCATGGTGAAGACGATGCGGAAGGTGTTGTGGAAGCGGGCTATCGGCCGCTCCAACAGGTTGGAATGTTCGGCCAGCGCCGCCGTCACCCAGGGATGGGCCAGTTGCAGCAGCGCCGCACGGCCGGCCCCGAGAAACAGGGCCGACTCGCGATTGACACGCCAGGTCAGCGAATCCGGACCGAAGATGCCGGCCTTCGGGTCCTTGACGTTTGCCGCAACCGCAGCGAGGAGGGATTCGCTGTCGGCCGGCGACACGTGGAGCGCCGGATTCGCGCTAGAAAAAGACTGCATATACGAAGACCTACACCGGCAGGACACCGAGTTGCAAGAAGACTTCAACTTGGCTAAGATAGATTAGCAGTTTAAGAGGGTCGCCATGATCACCGCAACCATCTTCGAAGCCAAGACCAGACTCTCCGAGTTGGTAAAGCAGGCGCAGAAGGGCGAGGTTGTCACCATCACTTCAGGCCGGGCAAAGACACCGGTGGCGCGGCTGGAAGCGATTCAACCGATAACGAAAAAACGGCTTGGCGCTCTGGAGACGCCTGGTTTTGTTCTCTCCGAACAATTCTTTGAGCCACTCCCGGATGGGGAGCTTCGCTTGTGGAATGGAGACGGGGACGGTGAATGAGGGTTCTGCTCGATACCTGTACCCTTATTTGGGCGACACTCTCTCCTTCGACGCTTAGCCCACAGGCCCGGGAGATGATTGCCGACGAAGGCAACGTGATTGTAATCTCGGCGGCGTCCGCTTGGGAGATCGCTACCAAGGTGCGCGCAGGCAAGCTTCCCGGTGCGGAAAAACTGGAACGGGTTTTCATGGATGTGATGGCAGGGGCAGGCTATACCCATGTTTCTATCGACGCCGAGGTTGCGTTGCGCGCGGGAAGGCTGGTCGCCGAGCATCGCGACCCATTCGACCGCATGATCGCGGCGCTGGCGCTGGCTTATGACATTCCGGTCCTAAGCCCCGATTCGCTGCTCGATCAGTTTGGGATCAGGCGCATATGGTGAGTGAGACCAATGGGCGATTCTGATTGATCTGAAAGACTGTTACCGCAGATTCCAAGTCAGATCTCTCTCCGCCCCATTGAATATTGCGGTATTTCGCGGTACTCTAAGCATGCAGACGAATTTGTTCGCCAGATTTTGACCGTGTGCACACCGGCTGGCGGAGAGATGAGTGGGCTCAGAGCCCACTTTTTATTTGCGGCAATTTCAACCGGCGAGCCACGGAAATAAAGGGGTTAGCTGGACGAGTGAACGTGGCGTGGTAGCGGATGGCGGTCAAGCTGGAGGAAATCCGATCGGCGGCAGAGAGAGTAGCCGCTTCGCATGGGCTCGAGGTTGTCGACATCGAGTTTGTGGGACCGGCAAAGGAACGGACCCTGCGGGTTTTCCTCGAAAAGAATGCTGAGGAGCGAGCCCGGCTGAAGGCGGCAACTGCAAGTGGGGCGGACGAATTGCCCGGCAAGCTGGTGGAAGGCCATCTGAGCCGCGAAGGCAGGGTGAATGTTGAGCAGCTTTCCGGCGTAACGCACGAGGATTGTGCAGCTTTCAGCCGCGACTTCGGCGTCTTGGTCGACGTGGAAGACCTGGTTCCGGGAGACGCGTACACGCTGGAGGCAAGCTCTCCGGGATTGGACCGGAAGCTGAGCCGGCCGGAGGATTTCGAGCGGTTCGCCGGCAGCCTGGTCAAGGTGCAAACCTTTGAACCAATTCGCAATAACCGGCACTGGCAGGGCCGGCTGACGGCCGTAGGCGGGGCTGAAACCGGAAAGACGATCACGATCGATTTGGCTGCGGTGAAGCAGAACAGCAAGAGCCGGAAGACCGGTGTGAGCACGGTTGAAATTGCCTTCAGCAACGTTGAGAAGGCGCAACTGGTGCCTGAGATCTAGGATTTGTGGATTCCCAACCTTTCGCCGGGAAAAGGCGAAAGAATGGGGCACGGGGTGTCTCCTTTGGTGAGAAGTCCCCGAACCTGTCCACCCAAGTCAACCAAGCCGGCGCGGGCGCCCAACAGTCCAGACGCCGGGCAATGATGAGAGAGTCAGCAAAGTATGGCCACAAACGCGTTGTATCAGAGTATCGAGCTCCTGAGTCAGGAGAAGGGCATCGACCCCGGCATTGTTGTCGGCGCCGTTGAGGAGGCCATTGCCCTGGCCACGCGCAAGTACTACAAGACGCAGGAAAACATGCGCGGGGAACTGAACCGGGAGACCGGTGAGATCACGGCTTATATCTACAAAACGGTGGTTGCGGACGACGACCAGGTTGAGGATCCGGTGAACCAGATCACGCTTGAAGAGGCCAATGAACTGGCCCCCGGCGTGGAGGTGGGCAGCGAGATCCGCATGTACCGCGACACCAGCCCGCTGGGCCGCATCGCCGCGCAGCTTGCCA
Organism: Occallatibacter sp.; assembly: GCA_036490385.1. GTDB lineage: Bacteria > Acidobacteriota > Terriglobia > Terriglobales > Acidobacteriaceae > Telmatobacter. The sequence continues at coordinate 34,331 of DASXDX010000044.1, read as the reverse complement.
AGCAGATCATCTTCCAGAAGGTGCGCGAGGCGGAGCGCGACACGGTCTTCCAGGAGTATGCGCACCGGGAAAAGGAAGTGCTCAACGCGACCGTAAAGCGGATCGAGGGCCAGGACGTGATCTACGACCTGGGCAAGGCCGAGGCCCGCTGCCCCAAGCGCGAGCAGTCGCGGCTCGAGCAGTTCAGCGTGGGCGAGCGGGTGCGCGTGGTTCTGCTCAAGGTGGACCGGGCGGCGAAGGGGCCGCAGGTGATTGTTTCGCGCGCCGCTCCGGAGCTGGTTTCAAATCTCTTCCAGTCGGAAGTGCCTGAGATTTACGACAACACCGTGGTCATCCGCGCCATTGCGCGCGAGGCGGGCGAGCGCACCAAGATTGCCGTCCAATCCCGCGACAAAGATGTGGACCCGGTGGGCGCCTGCGTGGGCATGAAAGGCATGCGCGTGCAGTCGATCATCCGCGAGCTGCGCGGCGAAAAGATCGACATTATCGAGTTCAGCGAAGAGATCACGACCTTTGCCGAGAAGGCGCTGCAACCGGCGAAGGTGAGCCGCGTTTCCATCTCGGACCTGGGCGAAAAGCAGCTCGAAGTGATCGTGGACGATACGCAGCTCTCGCTGGCCATCGGCAAGAAGGGCCAGAACGTGCGTCTTGCCGCCAAGCTGCTCGGCTGGAAGATCGACATCAAGAGCGAAGAGGAGAAGCGCCAGGAGGTCGAGCAGCAGATGCAGGCGCTGGCCGGCGGACCGACGACTCCCATCGAGCAGGTGAGCGAGCTGGGCGACACGATTCTCCAGAAGCTTGTCGCGGCGGGCATTACGACCGTGGAAGCGCTGGCCGACATGACGCCGGAACAGCTCGAAGAGATTCCCGGCATCGGCGAGAAGACGCTCGAAAAAATCTCGGTCGCAGTCCGTCACTATTTCGGGCATTTTGAGGAAAGCGAAAACGAGGCCACCGAGAGTGCGGCGGAATCGGCCGCGGCGGATACAGGCAAGCCGGCAGAGGGCGATTCCGAAGTGCTGACCGCGCCCGAAGTCGCCGGCACGGCAGAGGCAGAGCTCGAGAACGCCGGCGAAGTGCTCGAAGAGGCCGAGTCGGTTCGCGCGGCGCAGGCCGAAAATGACGAGCTCGAGGCTGCAGACGAACGGAACGAGGCGCTGGCCGAAGAGTTGGCGGAAGAGCAGAGCCTCACGGCAGCCGAGCTGGCAATCGAAAATGTTCCGCCTGCCGATGAGATGGAATCATCGGAATTGGAAGCGGAAGAGAACGGGAAAGAGACGGCCGACGAGGGTGGCGCATAACATGCGCCGCAGCTCTGAACGCCATTGGCACGATAACGGAAATCTTAAGAGCAGCCATTGCCTAGAGGTAGCTATGAGCGACTAGGGGCGTTTTGGCAGCACGTTGAAAAGAGGCGGATGAGTAAGGTTCGAATCAACGATCTCGCGCGTGAGATGGAAGTCAAGAGCCGGCAGATTCTTGACATATTAGGAGAGCTCGGTCTGGGCGCCGGCAAGACTCACTCGAGCTCACTTGAGGCCGACGAAGCGGAGAAGGTGCGCGCGCATGTGTCGCGTGGCGAGCGATTTGGCGCTCACGCTGGCTCGGGAGGCTCGCGCGCGGCGCAGGCTGTTGCCCCGAAGATTGATCTCTCAAACATCTCCAAACCCGGCGATGTGATGAAGGCCATCCTGGCCAAGAAGAAGGAAGAGGAAGATGAGGCGCGGTATGCCCGCGTGGCGCCAAAGCCCGCGGCCGCACCACCGGCGAAGCCGGTAGTCCAGCCAGCGCCTGTAGCCGCGGCACCCGTTGCCGCAGCGCCGGCTCGTCCGGAGCCGCGCAAGATTGTTCCGCAGCCCCGCTCCGCGCCGCCAATTGTGGCAGCTCCACCAGCGGCTCCGGCCATTGCTTCCCGTCCGCCATCCGGACCCGTGATCGCGAAAGCGCCAGCAGTCGTGACGGCGGCCGCACGGCCTGTGGTCGTGGTCACGCCGCCTTCGGGCGCGGTGGTGATCAAGGCGCCGGTTACCGCACCCATGCGGGAAGAGCAGCCTCGGGTTGCGGAAAAGCCGGCCGCCCCCGCTAGGCCACCAGCACCGGCGGGCGTTTCAGCCGTTCCGGTCGAAAAGCCGATTGTCGCGCATGCCGCTGCTCCCGCCCCGGCGCCGCAAGCTCCCGAGCTACCGGCACCGGCGGCAGTTGCGCCCGCTGCGGAAGCAACCGCCGCGGCTGCGCCTCCCATGGCTGTGGGTTCCGCGCCGGCTGTGGAAGCTCCACGGCCTGCGATTGCCCCGGCTGCAGTTAGCAGCGGTGCTGCGCCCGCGCAGCGCGCGGCAGCACCAGCACCCGCAGCTCCACCGGCACGCCGGATGGTGATGCCGCAAACCGGTCCGCGGCCGGTATACAAGGCCACGGTCGTTCCGCCTACTCCGCCCCCGCCTAGCACGGGTCCCGGAATCCAGCGCGGCAAACCGATCTTCGATCGCCGGCCCGCAGGTGCGCCGGGCGGCTTCAGCGGTCCGCGGCCTGGCCCCGGTGGGGCTGGAGCGCCGGGGCAATTTGCCGGCGGCCCGCGGCCCAAGCATCCAACCCGCACGACGCCCGGCGGCTTTGCGCCTGGCGGGCCGGGCGGTCCAGGCGGCCGTCCAGGATTCGGAGCGCGGCCTGGGTTTGGTGCGCCGCGCCCCGGTGGCTTTGGCGGACCGCGTCCGGGCCCTGGCGGGGCACCGTCGCCTACCGGCGAAGCTCCGCGCCCGCAGCGCGCGCCCTCGCGTGGCCGCGGCCGTGGCCAGCAGCAGTATCCGAAGACCAAGGAAGGCCCGATGAAGGGCTTTGTGCCGCCGCCACGCTACAGCGGGCCGCAGTACAGCGCCGAGCCTTTGCCGATCACGCGCGAGATCACAGTCACCGAAGGTATCAGCGTAAAGGACCTGGCCGAGAAGCTCGAAGTGCGCGCCAAGGACCTGATCGCGAGCCTGCTCATGGGCGGCGTCTTCGTCACCGTCAACCAGTCTCTCGACGCCGAGATGGTCAAGGATGTGGCTGCCAAGTTCGGCGCCGCCGCAACCGTCATCAGCTACGAAGAGGAACTGGCGAACCAGGCCATCGAGGAAGTGCTCGAAGCCCCAAACTCGAACGAGTTGGAGGTTCCGCGCGCTCCTGTGGTCACCGTCATGGGCCACGTCGATCACGGCAAGACGTCGCTGCTCGATGCGATCCGCGAGACGGATGTCGCAGCGGGTGAGGCCGGAGGCATCACGCAGCATATCGGCGCGTACAAGGTGAAATTCGCCAAGGAAGGCTCACCGGCCTCCGGACGCGAGATTGTCTTTCTCGACACGCCGGGTCACGAAGCCTTCACACGCATGCGCGCCCGCGGCGCCAAGGTGACGGACATTGTGGTCATTGTGGTGGCGGCTGACGACGGCGTGATGCCGCAGACGCTGGAAGCAATTGACCACGCCAAGGCCGCCGATGTTCCGATTATCGTGGCCGTCAACAAGATTGATAAGCCCGAAGCCAACCCGGACCGCGTGAAGAAGCAGCTTGCCGATCGCGGGCTGATTCCCGAGGAGTGGGCGGGCGGCGGCGAAGGCTCGACAGTCTTCGTCGAGGTCTCGGCCAAGAAGCATCTGAATCTCGACTTGCTGCTCGAGATGATCTGCCTGGTCTCGGACATCAAGGCGCCCAAGGCCACGCCGGGACGCAAAGCGGTGGGTTCGGTGCTCGAAGCCAAGCTGGATCGCGGCCGCGGCGCCGTAGCCACGGTTCTGGTGCAGGACGGCACGTTGCGCCTGAACGACAGCTACATCGTCGGCAACACGTTCGGCAAAGTCCGCGCGATGTTCGACGACCGCGGACGGGCGCTTGAAGAAGCGGGGCCATCGACACCGGTCGAAGTGCTCGGTCTCGAATCCATGCCGGATTCAGGCGATACCTTCCTCGTCGTGGCCGATCGCGACAAGGCCAAGGGCATCGCGCAATACCGGAAGATGAAGGAGCGCGAGGCGCAACTGGCCAAGAGCTCGCGCGTTTCTCTTGAGGGTCTCGCCGAGCAGATTCGTCAGGCCGGCGTGAAAGACCTGCCGCTCATCATCAAGGGCGACGTGACCGGATCGGTTGAAGTGCTGGCCGATTCGCTGGTACGCATGTCCACCGAGAAGGTGCGCATCAAGGTGATTCACTCGGGCGTGGGTTCCATTACCGAGAGCGATGTGCTGCTGGCCACCGCGTCGAATGCCATCATCATCGGCTTCAACGTGCGGCCGGAGCGCAAGGCTGGCGAGCTGGCGCAGCAGGAGAACGTCCAGATCCGCCTGCACTCGATTATCTACGAGCTGCAGGACGAGATTCGCCTGGCCATGATGGGACTGCTCGAACCGGCGTTCAAGGAGAACTACGTCGGCCGCGCGGAAGTGCTCAACATCTTCAAGATTCCGAAGGTGGGCACCATCGCCGGCTGCCGCGTGCAGGATGGAGTGATTCGCCGCGACTCCGAGATAAAGGTGATGCGCGGCGGCGAACAGGTCTTCAAAGGCAAGATCGGCTCGCTCAAGCGCTTCAAGGACGATGCCCGCGAAGTGACGAACGGCATGGAATGCGGCATCGGCGTCGCCAACTTCAGCGACCTGAAGGAAGGCGACCTGATCGAAGCCTTCTCGACGGAGAAGATCGCCGCGGACCTGGGGGCGCTGACGTCGGCCAAAGCGTAACCGCCTTACCCAATCATGCAGACCCGCTGCTCTCTCGAGTGGCGGGCCTCAACTTTTGGGCAGACAAGAGAAACTCGCTTCCGCACTATCCTGGCAGTTGCGGGGCCAGCTTCTGCACGGGGTCGGCATCCGGGCCGAGCCAGTCAGGGTGGCGCGCTGTGGTGTCGAAGTGCGAGGTGGTCTTGAACAGCTCGTACTTGCCGTTCATGGCATCCTGTTCTGTCTTGGCAAGCAGCGCCGAAAGCTCGGCCTCATTCATGGGCTGGAACGACTTGACCGCGGCGAATGCCTGATCGAGAAGCATCTTGGTGTTGATCCCCGTGATCTGGACGGAGACCGGCACGTTCAATGAGTAGTGCAGGCAATCGATGGGCGTGATGGTGCCGTTGGTCAGAACGTCGCTCTTCATGATCACCGAACTGCCAAAACATTTCATTCCCAGAACACCGATGCGCTGGTGGAGCGCCTCAGGAACGACGAGCTGCGCGAAGCTGCGGAAGTGCGCGTCCATGATATTGATGGGCATCTGCACGGTATCGAAATGGAAGCCATGCTGCTGCGCGACCTGGAGCATGTAGAGGTGAACGTGCGGGTCTTTGTGGCCGGTGAATCCGATGAAACGGATCTTGCCTGCCTGTTTGGCCGCGAGAACGGCTTCCATCGCTCCGCCGTCATCGAAGATCCGGTCGGGATCGTCATACCGAAGCACTTCATGGTGCTGCAGCAGATCGACGTGGTCCACCTGCAGGCGCCTGAGCGAGTCGTTGATCTGGTCTGACGCGACTTGCTTGGTGCGCCCATCGATCTTGGTCATCACGAAAGCCTTCTGCCGATACCCTCCTTGCGCAAGCGCCTTGCCAACCCGCTCCTCGCTGCGGCCCTCGTTATAGTCCCATGAGTTATCGAGAAAATTGATGCCGCGGTCAAGGCCTTCGTGGATGATGCGGATCGCCTCGTCTTCCGGCACCTGCGGCTGACCGAGATGCGATCCGCCCAATCCGATTACGGAGACCTGGGCTCCGGTTGCGCCCAGATCGCGATAGAGCATCTCGCCGCGTAGCCTGCCCGGATTGGTAACGCGTGGAATGCGCGCGGCCGCCAATCTGGACGAGGATTCGGTCTCCGCCGGAGCGTTTGGCCGCGCCGCAACGGCCGCGCCCGATGAAAAGATGGCCGCGGCGGCCGCTGAACTGGATAGGAATTCGCGTCTCTTCATCACATCCGCCTGATCTGTGTCTGAGCCCGTTATCGTTATCCGGTTCGATGCGGCGGCTTTGCATGGAGTTACCCATGCGCGGGGCGCTGCGGATTCACGCAGTTTTCGCCCGGCGCACTTCGCTCAAGCGCTACAATCTTCACAATTGCGCGCAACTCGAATCGATCAGGAGAAGATGATGGAAACAAGCCAGTCTTCACATTCCTCGCCCAAGCCGCACACAACGAGCTATACGCTGATCACCGAACCCGACCAGGGGCTTGCGCAAATCTACGCCCTGATCGCGTCGGCCAAGAAGTCCATCGACATGACGATGTACGAGCTGACCGATGTGACGGTGACGGATGCGCTTGCCAAGGCCGCGGCGGCGGGAGTCACGGTGCGCGTCATTCTGGACCAGAACAACGAGAAGACCAGCAACACGCCTGCATACAACTACCTCACGGAGAACAAGGTCGCTGTCCACTGGGCAAACCCGGTTTACACCGTGACCCACCAGAAGACCATCACCATCGATCAGGCGACGTCGGCGATCATGACGCTGAACCTGACTCCCACTTACTATGCGACCAGCCGCGACTTCGCCGTGATCACCAACAATGCGACCGACATTGCAGCTATCGAGACTACATTTAACGCCGACTTCACGAATGCGAGCATCACGCCGTCCACAGGCGAAAACCTGGTCTGGAGTCCGACCAATGCGCTCAGCTCGCTTCAGGGCGTCATCAATGGAGCGACCCAGTCCCTGCTGATGGCGCAGGAAGAATTCGACGAGAGCACGATTGCTTCGGCTGTGGAATCCGCGCTGAAGCGCGGCGTCTCGGTCATGCTTGTCCAGGAGAACGAGAACAACAAGTACACCACTACGCTGACTGCGCTCAAGCAGGCCGGTGCGAAGATTGCGGTTTACACCTCGACAAAGAGCAACGCCTTTTACATTCATGCGAAGGCTATTCTCGCCGATTACGGAACGGCGAAGGCCAAGCTCTTCCTGGGCTCGGAAAATTTCACCGCCGATTCGCTTACGAAAAATCGCGAGCTGGGCCTGATCTTTTCCGACGCCGCGTGCATGACCGGCGTCTATACCGCTCTCACAAAGGACTTCAGCGGCGGCACGGCGTTTTGATTGAATGGGCTCTCCTCTGAATTCCCGATGCTACAATTCCAACCGATTGCCGCTGAGATGAAAAGCGCAAGTGAAGCTGCATTCGACGAGGAGTAGATGCGTATTCTTAATTTTCTTCACCGCGGACACGGCAAAGCCACAACCTTCTCACAACTCATCGCGATGAGCAAGGGCTTGTTGCCTCTCGTGCTTTTCGCAACTGCACTGGCCGCATCGGCACAAACCGTAGATCTCTTTCCATCGGACTATCAGCAGCAATGGACGCGCGTTGCCATTCCGCCAACGCAGCCGGTGAGCGAGATCGCGCAATGGCATATCGATCCGACGAAACACGAGATACTCTGCGACGGCAATGGCGGCCACGACTGGCTCCGCTTCAACCACGAGCTGGGCAATTTTACCTTTCATGTGAAGTGGAGATTCACCAAGCTGCCAGGCACGCCGAAGTACAACAGCGGCGTGTTCTTCAGGAACAACGAGGACGGGAGCATCTGGCATCAGGCGCAGACCTCGCTCGACGGCGGCTACATCTTCGGCGTGACGCCGAAGGATGGAAAGCTGACTAGCTTCAATGAGCAGAAGCAGATGAAGGAAAATCGCGTGCGCGCGCCGGGAGAATGGAATACCTACGATATTCGCTGCGTGGGCGATACCTGCACGCTAGCCGTGAATGGCGAGGTGGTGAATACGATTCAGACTGGAGTAGACAAAGGGTACATCGGCCTGGAATCGGAGGGCTATCGCATCGAATTCAAGGATTTCAAGGTACGGGAGCTTCCTTGAAAAATTTCTCGCCGAATCCAAAGAACCGAGACGCACAGTTTTGGATGCGATGAAAATGAGAAATGAGGAGAGGCCCAACAGAAACGCGAGCTCCTGCGTCGTATCAGACGCAAGCAAAAACCCAGAAGGAGAACTCGATGGCTTCAAATCTGAAGGGCAAGAAAATTGCGATCGTCGCAACGGATGGATTCGAACAGGCGGAGTTGATGGAGCCGCGGAAAGCGCTCGATGCCGCTGGTGCGGAGACGACGGTGATCGCCCCGAAAGGCGGAGAGATCAAGGGCTGGAAGTTAAAGGACTGGGGTGAGACGGTCAAAGTGGACAAGACGCTCACAGACGCGAATCCGAACGAGTACGACGCGCTCGTTCTGCCCGGCGGGGTGATGAATCCGGACCACTTGCGGATGAACCCGGCAGCGATGAACTTCATTCGGCAATTCGTTTCATCCGGAAAGACGGTGGCGGCCATCTGCCACGGGCCGTGGACGCTGATTGAGGCGGGCGCGGTTGCGGGCAAAACAATGACGTCGTGGCCGTCTCTCAAGACCGATCTCAAGAACGCAGGCGCGAACTGGGTGGATCAGGAAGTGGCGAGGGATGGACAGTTCATCACCAGCCGCAAGCCGGACGATATCCCGGCGTTCAATCGCGCGATCATCGAAGCGATAACCCATGGCGCACAGAAGACCCGCGCGGCCTGATGCGCGTTTTTCGGAATGGCTGCTTCACAACCGGGAGCGGGGCGCGAGCCGATTTCACATCGGGTAGCGCTCCAGCTCGATGCATTGCCGCGCCACAGTGCGGCTGAGCGCCACGGTGTCAGCAGGCGTGAAGCGGGCCAGCCTGCGAAGAATGGCAAGCTGCGTCCGCAGAGCGTCGCCTTCTCCGCAAGCCGCCAGAATGCGCCGTGCGCGCTGCTCGGCGAGTTCGATTGTCTCCTCGGCAATGAGACCGGTCATGGCCGCGGCGACGGGTGCTGAGCTGCGCCGCGCTTCGGCGAGCTTGCGCGCCCGCAGCAAAGCGGATTCAAGCGCATAAATCTGGCTGATCATGTCGGCCAGTCCGGCCATGACTTCCTGCTGCTCTTCGAGCGCGGTCATGAACCGCTGGCTGGCTACGCCCGCGGCGAACAACGCCATTTTTCTGGCTGCGGCCAGTACGCCCGCCTCGCGCGACAGCGGCTCGCCGGCGTCGGCTGCGGTCTCGAAGGACGGCGGCTGTGTGACCTCGTCCATTAGCCGCTGGATGGCCGGAAGCAGCGGCAGCTTGCCGCCCATAGCCTGCCTCATGAGCCATCCGGTGATGATGAGCCGGTTGATCTCATTAGTGCCCTCGAAGATCCGGTTGATGCGGGCATCGCGGTAGAAACGCTCCGCCGGATACTCCTCGACGTAGCCGTAGCCGCCCATGGTGGCCACGAGCTCGTCCGCTACAAGGGCGAGCATCTCTGAGCCGTAGACCTTCAGGATTGAACACTCGACGGCGTACTCAGCCATGCTCTTGGCCGCTTCGCCGGGGGCGTCGCCGGCACCAGGAGCGCTGAGGCGCGCATCGATCATGCCTACGGTACGGTAGACCATGCTCTCGGCAGCGAAGAGCTGTGCGGCGCTCGACGAGATTTTCTTCTGGATCAAGCCTTTTTCGGCGATCGGCTTCCCGAAGGCTTGCCGCTCCTTGGCATAGCGGATCATGTGCGCAAGCGCGTGGCGCGCGCCGCCCACACAAGCGGCGCCGAGCTTCAACCGGCCGACGTTCAGAACATTAAAGGCAATGTGATGGCCTTTGCCAGGCTCGCCGAGCAGGTTATCTTTCGGGATTTTGCAATCCTGGAACACAAGGGCGCAGGTAGATGAGCCGTGGATCCCGAGCTTGTGCTCTTCCGCGCCGACGCTCAGCCCCGGCGTCTCGCGCTCCACCAGAAATGCGGAGAATTTTTCGCCATCGATCTTGGCGAAGACGGTATAGAGCCCGGCGATGCCGCAGTTGGTGATCCAATGCTTTTCGCCATTGAGAATGTAGTGGGCGCCGTCGGCCGAAAGCGTGGCGCGGGCGCGGATGTTCATGGCGTCGGAGCCGGAGCTGGCCTCAGACAATCCATAAGCCGCAATCCACTCGCAGGTGGCGAGTTTGGGCAGATAGCGTTGCTTCTGTTCCTGCGTTCCGTACCAGAGCAACGGGAGGGTGCCGATGCCCACATGGGCGCCGAACGCGGTAGAAAAGCTGGCCAGGGTGGATAGCTGGTCCGCGACCAGGGTCGAGGTGATCTTGTCCATGCCCATGCCGCCGTGGGCCTCGGGAATATCGACGGCGGTAAAGCCCAACTCGGCCGCCTTGCGCAGGAGCGCGGCCATCGCGCCCGGCGCTTTGGACTCGATGGCCTGCATCGCGGGAAGAATCTCTTCCCGGGCAAATTGCACGGCGGTTGCGGCAATCTGGCGCTGCTCTTCATTCAGGTCTTCGGGGATAAAGACCTCAGAAGGACTCCGCGTTTCCAGCAAAAAGCTGCCGCCTGAGGCGGCCAAGACGGGAGAAACGGTGAGTGTCGACATAAGAGGCGCATTCTCCAACTGCGAGTCCAAGGTACCGGAGTCGGGGTGAAAGGGGCAATCAGCAGCCAATTCGCTGCTGAAATCTGAGTCTCAGGACTGTTGGATGGCAAATGGAGCCGGCCCGTTCCCCGATTTCCGTGCCGCCGTCCGCATCCGTGGCCGAAGCAGATCGCGACTACCGGAAACGTTAGCCTGGGGCGAATCGGCTGCTAACGCCTTATTCGATCATCGCGTACAATTTCAATAGCCTGTGGAGGCTGGCCCTGTTGGCTGCGTTTGTCCACCTCATTTGTTGTGCTGTTCCCTGGTTCGGCGGCCTGCTTTCGCAAGTGGCGGCATTCCTGGCTTTTGCTCCCCAAGGTTCCCTCCGGCATCAGTTGAAAATTGTGTTTAGTGACCCGTTCTCCACGGTGCATTATCACTGGAACCTCTTCGATGCCTGCATGCTCATCCCGTATTTCGCGGTCATGATCGTGCTTTCGCTTTACGGGATTCACCGCTATACGTTGTGTTATCAGTATTTTAAATACCGGCGCAACTACGACCCCAATCCTCCGCGCCATTTTGACATACTGCCTGCGGTCACCATACAGCTACCCATCTTCAACGAGCAGTTCGTCATCGACCGGCTGATCGAAGCGGTCTGCTCCATCGAGTATCCGCGCGAGAAGCTGGAGATCCAGGTGCTGGACGACTCGACCGACGAGACGACGGAGGTGGCTGCCGGGATCGTGGAGCGCTATGCGGCGCTGGGCCATCGTATCGTCTACCTTCACCGCACCAACCGCCACGGCTACAAGGCCGGCGCTCTGGATGCCGGGCTCAAGGTGGCCACGGGCGACCTCATCGCTATCTTCGACGCCGACTTTGTGCCTCCACCCGACTGGCTGATGAAGGTGATTCATCATTTTGCCGAGCCGGAGATCGGGATGGTGCAGACCCGCTGGACCCATTTGAACCGCGACTACAGCATGCTGACCCAGATCGAGGCCATCCTGCTGGATGGGCACTTTGTGCTGGAGCACGGCGCGCGGGTCCGCACCGGCGAGTACTTCAACTTCAACGGCACGGCGGGCATGTGGCGGCGCCAGGCCATCGCCGACGGCGGCGGGTGGCAACATGACACGCTCACCGAAGATACCGACCTGAGCTACCGCTCGCAGATGGCCGGCTGGAAGTTCAAATACCTGCCAGAAGTGGAATGCCCTTCCGAACTGCCGATCGAGATGACCGCCTTCAAGACGCAGCAAGCGCGCTGGGCCAAGGGGCTCATCCAGACCAGCATCAAGGTGCTGCCCATGGTCTTTCGTTCGGATATGTCGCGGCGCAACAAGATCGAATCTGTGTATCACCTGACGGCCAACCTGAGCTATCCGCTGATGGTGATCATGTCCGCGCTGCTGATCCCGGCGATGATCTGCCGGTTCTACCAGGGCTGGTTCCAGATGCTGCTCATCGACGTGCCGCTCTTTACCGCATCGACCTTTTCGATTGCGGTGTTTTACGTGATGAGCCAGCGCGAGCTTTTTCCCAAGACGTGGAAGAAAACCTTCTACTATCTGCCATTTTTGATGGCTCTCGGCATCGGCCTGACGGTCACCAACACCAAGGCAGTGATGGAAGCGCTCTTCGGCATCAAGAGCGCCTTCGTGCGCACGCCCAAATACCGCGTGGCGCAGAAGGGCGAAAAATCGCAAGCCGCGAAATACCGCAAACGGCTCAAGCTGGCGCCGTGGATCGAGTTGCTGCTGGGCTTCTACTTTCTCGCCGCGATTCTCTACACCTTCTCAAATCACAACTACTTCACCGCGCCGTTCCTGATTCTGTTCGTGGTTGGCTACTGGTACACAGGGCTGATGAGCCTGCTGCAGGGGCGGTTTGAGCGCTGGCGCAGCGGCGGCGCGAATACTGAAGAATCGAGCCCGAAGCCGTTCCCGGTGGGAGTATGAGGGTTTAAGCCGTGCGAAACCCCCTCGGGCCAGACATTTTGTGGGATCTGCGTAAAGCCCGGTCCAATCTTCGCAAGCACAAGACATCTTTTGAGGAAGCCTCCACAGTATTTGAAGATCCACTGTCAGTGACCAAACCGGATCCCGATCATTCCCTCACGGAGGGCCGATTCCTCACACTTGGGCTATCATTCAGTCATCGGCTTGTGCTGGTGGCCCACACGGAAGACGGGGACGGAATACGAATCATCAGCGCCAGGCCACCGACGCGGAGTGAACGAGATGCCTACGAAAACGACTGAATCGACAAGATTCAAAGACACGATGCGTCCCGAATATGACATGCGCGGAGGCGTCCGGGGTAAGTACGCGGGCCGATTCAAGAGAAACGTCGTTATGGTAACGCTCGATCCCGATGTCGCCGCCGCGTTTCCTGATGCAGACTCCGTAAATCAAGCCTTGCGGGTGCTGCTCAAGGCTGCCAAAAAAGCCGCCCCGGCGGCGTAAGCCGATTATCATACCCTATTCCATACAGGTGGCTCCGCACTGGCGCTGGGTTCCTGTTACGCGTGCCCCCTCCGCTACAATAGAACGAAGCGCCTGCCGACAAGGACTCGAATCCCCTCGTCCGCCAGGCGCGTCCGACTATCATGCTGACCCGAAACCTCCCGGAAGCTCTTACGTTCGACGACGTGCTGCTGGTGCCCGCCTACAGCGATGTCGTGCCCATCCAGGTGAGCACGCAGACACAGCTCACGCGCAGTATCACGCTCAATACGCCGTTGCTCTCCTCGGCCATGGATACGGTAACCGAGTCGCGGATGGCGATCGCCATGGCGCAGCAGGGCGGCATCGGCATTGTGCATCGCAATCTCTCGATTGCCGACCAGGCGGGCGAGATTGACAAAGTCAAGCGCTCGGAGAGCGGGATGATTGTCGATCCGGTCACCATCGGGCCCGATCAGTTGATCTCCGATGCGCTTGAAGTGATGCGCCGCTACAAGATCTCCGGCGTGCCGGTGACGCAGGGCAAGCGGCTCGTCGGCATACTCACCAACCGCGACCTGCGCTTCGAGACCCGCACCGATATCCCCGTTGACCAGGTGATGACCAAGGAAGACCTCATCACTGTCGCTGTGGGCACCACGCTTGAAGAGGCCGAACTGATCCTGCACAAGCATCGCGTGGAGAAGCTGCTGGTCGTCAACGGCGACTACGAGCTCAAGGGCCTCATCACAGTCAAAGACATCCAAAAGAAATTGAAATATCCGAACGCGAGCAAGGATGATCAGGGCCGGCTGCGCGTGGGCGGAGCCATTGGCGCAACGGGCGATTATCTCGAACGCGCGGCAGAACTGGTCCGCGCCCGCGCCGACGTGCTGGCGATCGACTCGGCGCATGGGCACTCCTCGCGCGTGCTTGAAGCGGTGCGCGACGTGAAGAAGCGTTTTCCCGATGTGGCGCTGCTGGCAGGCAACGTGGCCACCTATGACGGCGCGCTGGCGCTGATTGATGCGGGCGCAGACGCGATCAAAGTCGGCATCGGGCCCGGGTCTATCTGCACCACGCGCATGGTCACCGGCGCCGGCATGCCGCAGATCACGGCGATTGCCGAAGCCTTCCGCGCCGCCCGCGAGCACGGCATTCCTGTCATCGCCGATGGGGGCATCAAGTACTCAGGCGAGGTCACCAAAGCGATCGCAGCCGGGGCCAGCTCCGTTATGATCGGCTCGCTCTTCGCCGGCGTGGACGAGAGCCCCGGCGAGACCATTCTCTACCAAGGCCGCAGCTTCAAGACCTATCGCGGCATGGGCTCGTTGAGTGCAATGAGCCAGGGCTCGGGCGAGCGCTATTTTCAATCGAACGCGGACTTGGCGGATGTGGAAGTTTCAACCGAGGGCGTTGTGCAGCGCGAGCGCGCCGGCCAGAATCGGCTTGCCAAGTTCGTTCCGGAAGGCATCGAAGGCCGCGTGCCGTACCGCGGACCGCTCGAATCCATGGTCTTTCAACTCGTCGGCGGCTTGCGCTCCGGCATGGGCTATCTGGGCTGCGGAACGATCAAAGAACTGCAGGAAAAAGCGGAGTTCGTGCGCATCTCCGGCGCAGGCCTGCGCGAAAGCCACGTGCACGACGTGATCATTACCCGCGAAGCGCCCAACTACCATGTCGAATAGCGGACGCGGAATCAAGTTCTGGGTCAGCGCATGGCTGCCCGTGTTTGTGGCCATCAGCCTCGTGGCCATTGAATCGACGGCGTACTTTGGCGCCGACCGCACCAGCGGGCCGTTGCGCGCTCTCTGGCAATGGCTCTTCGGCCCCGTCTCTGAGCATCACTGGCACATCATTCACACCTTGATTCGCAAGTCAGGGCATTTCACGGGATTTGGCTTGGTGGGCCTAACCTGGCTGCGCGCCTGGCGGATGACCCTACCGCGCGCCCGGTTCCTGCGCGTCGAGTTGCTGGCTCTCGCCGGTTCGGCGCTCATTGCCAGCGGCGATGAGTACCACCAGAGCTTTCTACCCAACCGCACATCCTCGCCCCGCGATGTGCTGCTGGATTGCACAGGCGCGCTGGTGACGATGTGTATCGCGTACCTGATCCTGCGCGTGAAGGCGCCGGAGTGGCTGGCCAAGGCGGGGTAATCCACAATAAAGACGGGCGCATCCCCAGCAAAGGAGACGCGCCCGCCGATCTTCAAAATGAAGATCGAAATCCGATCGAACGAGTAGCGGCGCTTACGCGGCCTCTTCGCCGCCCTTGTCCTCACCTTCGGCCTGCTTGTTCTGCTCTTCGAGCTGCTTCTCGAGTTCCGCGCGCTTCTTGGCCTTGACGTCGGCACGCTTCTGGCGCTTGACTTCAAGCTGCTTCTCGGCGCCCAACAGTTCGATGAACGCCTTCTCGGCGCCGTCGCCTTTCTGGAAGCCGGTACGCACGATGCGCAGATAGCCGCCCTGGCGGTCGCCGTAGCGCGGGGCCACGGTGTCGAAAAGGCGCGTCACCGCGGTGTCGGTCTGGAGGAAGCTGAGCGCCTGGCGGCGTGAGTGCAGATCGCCCTTCTTGCCCAGCGTGATCATTTTCTCTACGTGCGGACGGACGGCCTTGGCCTTGGCCACGGTCGTCTCCACGCGGTCTTCCACGAGAACGGACGTGACCAGGTTGCGCAGAAGGGCGCGCCGGTGGCTGGTGTTGCGTCCGAGCTTGAATCCTGCATTGCGATGGCGCATAACAAACTCTCCCAAAAAAGCTTTCAGCTCTCAGCTGTCAGCTTTCAGCTCTTTTTTTACCACACGCCCGGCTCAGAAAACTGAGGAACCGATCGTCGAGGTAGCTGACGGCTGAAAGCTGATGGCTGATCGCTATCCTTAAAAGTTCTCGGTTTCGGTGGGCAGTTGCAGGTCCACCGAATCGAGCGGCTCGTCTTCATCGTCGTAGCGGCCGTAGCTGGCAGCGAGAGCCGTCGCCGGCGGAATGCTCGTCGGCCCCGGAACTGCGTTGCCCTGCTCGTCGATCTTCATGCCGAGCGAGAGACCCATCTGCGCGAGGATTTCCTTGATCTCGTTCAGGCTCTTGCGGCCGAAGTTCTTGGTCTTCAGCATCTCGGCTTCGGTCTTCTGCACCAGCTCGCCGATGCTCTGAATGTTGGCGTTCTTCAGGCAGTTGTAGCTGCGAACCGACAGCTCCAGCTCTTCGACGGAGCGATTGAGATTGTCGTTGCGGAGCAGGATGCGGCCTTCTTCGCCGCGGGCCTCCGCTTCAATCTCCTCCTCGAAGTTGATGAAGATGTTCATGTGGTCCTTGAGCAGCTTTGCAGCCAGGCCCACGGCATCGGCCGGCAACACGGCGCCGTTGGTCCACACTTCGAGCGTCAGCTTGTCGTAGTCGGTGATCTGGCCAAGGCGGGCAGCGTCGACGACGTAATTCACGCGGCGCACCGGCGAGTGGACGGAATCAACGGGAATAAAGCCCAGGCCGAGATCGGCGTCGAAATTTTTGTCGGCGGAGACATAGCCGCGCCCACGCTTCAGGCGCATCTCCATATCGAGCTTGCCGCCTTCAGAGAGCGTCGCGAGATAAACGTTCTTGTCCAGGATCTCCACGTCGCCGTCGGCTTCAATCATGCCCGAGGTCACGATGCCGGGCTGGTCGGCGCGCAGATAGAGCGCCTTCGGCCCTTCGCCCGCGAGCTTGAAGGGAACCTGCTTCAGGTTCAGGATGATGTCGGTGGCATCTTCGACTACGCCGCCGATGGATTGGAACTCGTGCAGCACGCCCTCGATGCGAATCGCCGTGACGGCCGCGCCCTCGATGGAGCTGAGCAGCGTACGGCGCAGGGCGTTGCCGATGGTGGTGCCAAAGCCGCGCTCAAAGGGCTGGGCGCTGAACTTGCCGTAGGTGTCGGTTAGCGTTTCGGCTTCCACTGCAAGCCGCTTCGGTTTTTGGAATCCTCTCCACAACATATCGTCTCTTTTCCCGCGCGGCAGGTACGTCGCGATGCATTTTGCGACGGCCGCGCAAGTTCTCCTTGGGTTGGAATGCAGCTTTCAGCTTTCAGCCGTCAGCTCTCAGCTAATTCCTACGGGAACCCGCATCTGCAGGCTCGTCCGGAACAAAGCTGAAAACTGACAGCTGAGGGCTGACAGCTGTTACTTCGAGTACAGTTCGACGATCAACTGTTCGTTGATCGGCAAATTGACATCTTTGCGCCTGGGCAGGCTCAGCACGCGGCCGGACAGGTTTTCGAAGTTTGCTTCGAGCCATGCCGGAACCGGGTTCTGCGCGGCGTACTGCGCGCCCTGCTCCACGATGATCAGTTTCTTGGCGCTGTCGCGGATCGCGATCTCATCGCCCACGTTCACCTGGTACGACGGGATGTTCACCTTGCGCCCGTTGACGGTGACGTGACCGTGGCGAACCACCTGGCGAGCCTGACGGCGCGAGATGGCAAAGCCAAGGCGATAGGCGACGTTGTCGAGACGGCGCTCAAGCTGCTGGATGAGCAGTTCGCCGGTAACGCCGGTGGCGCGGTTCGCTTTCTCGTAGTACGCGCGGAACTGGCCTTCAAGCGTGAAGTACATGCGCTTGGCCTTCTGCTTCTCATGCAGTTGCAGGCCATAGCCAACGATCTTGGCCTTACGGTCTTTGCCATGCTGCCCCGGCGGAAAGTTACGCTTCTCGATCGGGCAGCGATCGGAGGTGCATTTAGTGCCCTTCAAAAAGAGCTTGGTGCCTTCGCGTCGGCAAAGGCGGCAAACTGCTCCGGTATAACGTGCCATTTCTTCTCCTGACTTCGGATGACGGCCGGTTTACGGTCCACCGGATTCTTGATCCGTTGGAGCTTCTTCCCGGCCCGGTTTAGCCTTCAGCCTTCAGCTCACAGCATTCAGTTCTCCGCACTCCATTTAGCAGCCGCGCAAGCAACGGGCTGCACAGTGGAGCTGATCGCTGAAAGCTGACAGCTAATAGCTGGTCTTAGACCCTCCGCCTCTTCGGCGGACGGCAGCCGTTGTGCGGCACCGGCGTCACGTCACGGATGGAGCGCACCTCGATGCCGGCGGCAGCGAGGGCGCGAATCGCAGACTCGCGGCCCGAACCTGGCCCGGCCACGCGTACATCCACGGCGCGCAGGCCGTGATCGCGAGCCATGCCGGCGGCGTTCGAAGCTGCCTGCTGCGCCGCGAAGGGCGTGCCCTTGCGCGAACCGCGGAAGCCAAGCGAACCCGAACTCTTCCAGCTGAGCGTGTTGCCCATCTGGTCGGTGATGGTGACGATGGTGTTGTTGAACGAGGCCTGGATGTGCGCGACACCGTACGGCACATTCTTGCGCTCGCGTTTCTTGAACTTCTTGTTCTTGCCCGCCTTGCCGGTTCCGGCCTTTTGCTCTGGTTTCGCCATTAGGTCTTCCCCGTCGCTTTCTTCTTGCCGGCAATCGTGCCCTTGCGCGGGCCCTTGCGCGTGCGGGCATTGGTGTGGGTGCGCTGGCCGCGCACCGGCAGCGACCGGCGATGCCGGTTGCCGCGGTAGCTCTGGATGTCGATGAGGCGCTTGATGTGCATCGAGACATCCTTGCGCAGATCGCCCTCGACATCGCCCTCATCCTCGATCACCTGGCGGATGTGGTTGACCTCCTCCTCGCCCAGGTCCTGGATCTTCTTGAAGGCATCGACGTTCGCCTTCTCCAGAATCTTGAGCGCGCGGGGCTGCCCGATCCCAAAAATGTAAGTCAGCGCGATGCGTGCCTGCTTGTTGCGGGGCAGATCGACGCCAGCAATACGTGCCATTTGAATTCCTCTGCAACTTCAGGTTGTGTGCCTCCGGCCAATCGCCGGCTCGCACGGGTTATGCGGAAAGCTTCCAGAGGTTCATCGCAAGCCTTGATTCCGGCTAACTAGCCTCTATTTGAGTTCGCAGTTCAGAGTTGGCAGTTCACAGCCCTGTAAACTGTGAACTAAAAACTACGAACTGCCTTGGAGCTTCCGTTCTTGCCAGGTTCAAACTAGCCCTGGCGCTGCTTGTGCTTTGCGTTTTCGCAGATCACGCGCACCACACCGCGGCGCGTGATGACCTTGCACTTGACGCAAATCTTCTTTACCGATGCCCGAACCTTCATGGTTTGCTGCCCTTCTCCATTTCAGCTGACAGCTTGCAGTTGACAGCTATCAGTTGGCCACGGCCGAACTGAAAGCTGCCAGCCGTTAGCTGACGGCTGATAGCTGGTTCATTTGTAGCGGTACACAATCCGCCCGCGATTCAGGTCGTAGGGACTCAGTTCCACCGCCACGCGGTCGCCGGGAAGGATGCGGATAAAGTTCTTGCGCATTCTGCCCGACACATGAGCGAGCACCTCGTGGTTGGTTTCGAGCTTGACCTTAAACATGGCATTGGGCAGCGTTTCCACCACCGTAGCCATCACCTCAATCGCGTCTTCCTTCGACAAACTGTGTCCATTTCCGGCGCTTGAAGCGCCTTTACGCTTTGGACGAGAGTACTGCTACTCCGTCAAAACTCTCGCGCCGTTGGCCGTTACCGCCACGGTGTGCTCGAAATGAGCACTCATGCTTCCATCCTTGGCTACCGCGGTCCACCCATCGGCGAGCACCTGCACGTCCGGCTTGCCGGCGTTCACCATCGGCTCGATGGCGATCACCATGCCCGCCTTCAGCTTCATGCCGCGGCCCGCTTCCCCAAAGTTCGGCACCTGCGGATCCTCGTGCATGGCCGCTCCGATGCCGTGACCCACAAAATCCCGCACCACCGAAAACCCGCCGCCTTCGACAACGCCCTGCACCGCGGCGCCCACATCGCCCAGAGTTGCGCCGGGGCGAACCGCTGCAATACCCGCCTTGAGCGACTCCTCGGTTACCTGGAGCAGCCTGGCGGCATTCGAATCAATGGCTCCCACCGGCACCGTGATGGCTGCGTCGCCGTAGTAACCATCCACCACCACACCGCAATCCACGGAAACGATATCGCCCTCTTTGAGCACCCGCTTCGGCGATGGGATGCCGTGCACCACCTCGCTGTTCACCGAAGTGCAGAGCACGCACGGGTAACCGTGATAGCCCTTGAAGGCAGCCTTGACGCCCAACTCGTTCAGCCGCGATTCGGCCGACTTTTCGAGATCATAGGTCGTGGCGCCCGGCTTCACCTTGCCGCGCACCAGTTCCAGCACCTCGCGGACTACCTGGCCCGCGCGGCGCATCTTTTCGATCTCCTGGGACGACTTCAGTACAACGGCCATTCAGTTCTCAGTTCGTAGTTCCCAGTTCGCAGCCCCTCAGCTTCAGCCATCAGCCCTCAGCCCTCAGCCCTCGCACGAACTACTGAGAACTGTGAACTGCCTCACGCGCAAACCCGCCGTTCGGCTACCCTTGCTGGCGCAACCGCTCCACGGCGGCAACAATTCCGGCTGCGATCTCAGCGATCGGCCGGTCCCCATTTACTTCCGCAAATCGCCCTTGTTCCCGGTAGTGCTCGACAACAGGCGCGGTAAGAGCCGCATAGGAGCGCATCCGCTCCCTGAAGACCTCTTCCGTATCGTCGTCTCGCTGGATGAGCGCTGCACCGTCTATGTCACAGAATCCATCGATCTTCGGAGGATTCACATAGATGTTGTAGATGCTCTGGCTGATAGGACAAATGCGGCGCCCCGTAATGCGGCGCAATAACTGATTATAGTTCACCTGGATGCTGACGGCAACCACGGGCAGGGCTCCGGCCTGACCGGCCAGGCGGGAATCGAGCCAGCGGGCCTGCCCCAGGGTGCGGGGAAAGCCGTCGAGGATGTAGCCGTTCTCCGTATCGGGATCGAGCAGCCTTTCGGCGACCATATCGTTCACCATGGAGTCGGGCACCAGCTCGCCACGCGCAATGATCTCTTTGGCTTGGCGGCCGAACAGCGTTCCCTGGGCTACATTCGCGCGCAACAGGTCTCCGGTGGAGATCTGGGGAATGCCCCATATCTTCACCAGTTCCTTGGCCTGGGTTCCTTTGCCCGCGCCCGGCGCCCCCAATAAAAGGATCGGGCCGGGGAACGTTTTGCGATCCGTTTCCCGGCCCTGCTCCACTTCAATCATAAGTGCAGACATCACCAGGTTTTCCTTCCGCGTATGCGGCCGGAACGCGGGGAAAAGCCATCATAGTGACGCATGATCAGCTGCGATTCGATCTGGTTGATCGTATCCATGGCCACACCCACCACAATGAGCAGAGAAGTGCCGCCAAAATAGAAACTGACCCCCATACCGTGAATCGCCCAGTTCGGCAGATTCTCAAAGACCCTGCCGACGAGCCAGAGCTTGTCGAAACGGATGCCGGAGATGAGGAAGGTCGGCACCATTTGGACCAAAATCAGATACAGCGCGCCCACCAGCGTGATGCGCGTGAGAATGTCGTTGATGAAGTCCGAGGTGCGCTTGCCGGGCCGGATGCCGGGGATGAACGAGCCCGACTTGCGGAAGTTGTCGGCAATATCATCGGGCTTCATGATGATCGACACGTAGAAATAAGCGAAGAAGATGATCCCCATGACGTTCAGGAGCTCATACCACGGATAGCCGGGCGTGAGCGCCTGCATGATGGGTTGCAGCAGCTTGGAGTTCTGCACCCACTGCACCTGGCCGAACAGGAGCGGGGCCGACAGGATGGAGCTGGCGAAGATGATGGGCATGACGCCGCCTGAGTTCACTTTGAGCGGCAGATGGCTGGACTGGCCGCCCATCATCCGCCGGCCCACGATGCGCCGCGCGCTCTGGATAGGAAGCCGCCGCTCGGCGCGCTCGACATAGACGATAAAGGCCACCACGGCGATCATGCCGCCCAGCAGCAGCAACACCACCAGCAGGGACATTGTGCCCCACGCGTCGGTCTGGACCTTCTGCACCAGATCGCCCACGCCGCGCGGCAGCCCGGCGACGATGCCGGCAAAGATCAGCAGGCTCATTCCGTTGCCGATGCCGCGGTCGGTGATCTGCTCGCCCAGCCACATGATGAACGTGGTGCCGGTGGTGAGCGTCAGCACGGTGAGCAGGATGAAGCCGATGCCCGGATGCAGAACGAGACCCTGCTTGGTCAGAATCGCGGCGATGCCGATCGACTGCAGCACGCCGAGAATAACGGTGAGATAGCGGGTCCACTGGGTAATTTTGCGGCGGCCGAGCTCGCCTTCCTTCTGGATGCGGGCCAGCGGCTCATAGACCACCGTCAAAAGCTGGAAGATGATGGACGCGGTGATGTAGGGCATGATGCCCAGCGCAAAGATGGTCATGCGCCGCAGGTTGCCGCCGCCGAATAGGTCCATGAGGCCCAGCGCAGACCCATTCTGGGAATTGAAAAGCAGGGCCAGCTTGTTCGTATCGACACCCGGCGTGGGAATGAAGGCGCCCAGGCGGTAGACGGCAAGAATGCCCATGGTGAACAGTACCCGCTTGCGCAGGTCGGGAATCCGGAAGATATTGAGAAACTTCTCAAGCATGGTTGATTGTCCGCTTCAGGCGGCCGTCCGCCGGTGGGATCGTTCTTTCCATCTTACGGCATCTCCCGATTTTGAATCAGCGTGCAGAAACCGGGAAAACGCTGCCTATGAGGGCCATCACACTGCACAGATATGTGTGCCCAGGCTCGGCAAGATCGGAACCTGGGCAGCAGAAGCTTGTAAACCGTAACCTTGGGCGCCCCATCCTTGCCGCGTGTTTACTTCTGCGGCAGGGGTGGGACCGCACGAACCTAAGCCGCCGCCGGCGCTCCCGCAACCACGGCCTTGCCGCCGGCTTTTTCGATCTTTTCGGCTGCCGACTTTGAAAACTTGTGCGCGTGGATGGTGATGGCGCCCTTCAGCTCGCCCGAGCCCAGGATCTTGATGAGCGCCTTCTTGCTCGAGGAGAGCCCGAGCTTCTTATAGTCATCGAGGGCGATTTCTTTCACGTCCAGCTCCGCGATCCGGTCGAGATTCACGATCGTATACTCAGTGCGGAAGATGTTGGTGAAGCCGCGCTTGGGCAGCCGGCGGTGGAGCGGCATCTGGCCGCCCTCAAAGCCGCGCATCATGTGGGAGCCGGAGCGCGAGCGCTGGCCCTTGTGGCCGCGGGTTGAGGTCTTGCCCATGCCGGATCCCATACCCCGGCCCACGCGCTTGCGCCCGGTGTTTGCCTTTTTGGGCGCGCGCAAATTCGATAGATTCTTTGCCATGATTTTCCTCGCTGTAGCGCCGGCGGAGTAAGTGCCGCCGACTCGCGTTGTAAATGCAGCTTTCAGCTTTCAGCCATCAGCTTTCAGTTTTTTCCTGCCAACGATAAATCCCGCGGGTAGGAACAAGCTGAGAGCTGAAAGCTGATGGCTGATAGCTATCGGGCTTCCGGCCCGACAATCCTCACCAGATGCGGAATCTTCTTGACCATACCGCGGATGGATTCGTTGTCCACGCGCTCCACGATCTGGTTAAGCCGCGTAAAGCCCAGCCCCTTAACCACCGCCTTGTGCTTGATGGGGGTGGAGTTTTTCGAGCGGTAGTACTGAATGCGAATCTTCTTGGTCTCCGCCATGGCTTACATCTCCTCCACGGTCTTGCCGCGCATGGCCGCCACATCTGCGCGATCGCGCAGCTGCACCAGCGCGTCGAAGGTCGCCTTGACCACATTGTGCGGGTTGGGCGAGCCGAGACTCTTGGTGAGCACGTTCTGCACCCCGGCCGAGGTCATCACCGCGCGCACCGCGCCGCCGGCGATGACGCCCGTGCCTTCAGGCGCCGGCTTGAGCAGCACCTGGCCAGAGCCGAACCGGCCCAGCACCTGGTGCGGAATAGTCGTATCGGTCAGGTTCACGCGGACGAGGTTCTTCTTGGCCGCCTCGATCCCCTTGCGGATGGCCTGGGGAACCTCTTTGGCCTTGCCTGAACCGTAGCCCACCACGCCCGAAGCAGCGTCGCCCACCACCACCAGCGCGGCGAACGACATGTTCTTGCCGCCCTTGACCACCTTGGTCACGCGATTGATGGCCACCACCTGATCCTTCAGGTTGTACTGGTTGGCATCGAGTTTCTTCTTTACAGTCGTCATTGCTCTCTCGTTTTCTTGTGAGCCCTCAGCTTGCAGCCGTCAGCTCTCAGCCCTTTTCGCTTCGTCATTTACCTTCGCTTCAGCCCGGTGAACTGAAAGCTGATAGCTGAAGGCTGACAGCTCAGAATTCTAAGCCCGCCTCGCGCGCTGCGTCGGCCAGCGCCTTGATGCGGCCGTGATACAGAAACCCGCCGCGGTCGAAGACCACCTGCTTGATGCCGCTGGCCACGGCCTTCTCGGCCACCGCTTTGCCAATCTCTTTCGCCGCCGCGACATTGCCGCCGGTCTTCAGCTTCAGGGTCAGCGTGGACGACGACACCAGCGTCTCGCCCTTCTGGTCGTCGATCACCTGCGCGTAGATGTGGTTCAGCGAGCGGTAGACGTTGAGCCGCGGCCGCTCGGCCGTGCCGGCAAGCTTCTCGCGAATGCGCGCGTGGATGCGTTGGCGAATCTTATTTCTCTTGATCATGTGTCTCTCTCACCTATCAGCGGAGCCGCCCCGCGGTTCCGTTCGGTTGTAAATCAGCTATCAGTTGCCAGCTAACAGCTCACAGCCCTATGCGTCCTTAGAAACTGCCTGCTGTCAGCTGTTAACTGCCAGCTTACTTGGCCCCCGTCTTGCCGGCCTTCTTCTTCAACTTCTCGTCGGAGTAGCGCACGCCCTTGTTCTTGTAGGGGTCCGGCTTGCGCAGCGACCGCATGTCGGCTGCTACCTGGCCCACCTTCTGCCGGTCGATGCCGCTGACGGTCAGGTGGGTCTGCTTGGGATCGATCGCGCACTCAATGCCCGTCGGCAGCGGAAACTCGATGGGATGCGAGTAGCCCAGCGTGAACACCACCGTGCCCTTGCCCTTCATCTCGGCGCGGTAACCGATGCCAACGATATCCAGGTCACGGGTCCAGCCCTTGGTCACGCCATGCACGGCATTGTGCACCAGCGCGCGGGTGAGCCCATGCACCGCGGCATACTTATCGCTCTCGCGCTCGACGAGCAGTTGGCCGTCGGCCGTCTTCAGCGAGATGCCCGTGGCGATCAAGGCCGAGACCTTGCCCTTGGGCCCTTCGACGAGAACGGTGTTGCCCTCAACCTTGTACTTCACGCCGCCGGGGAGCGGGATCGGCTTCTTTCCAATACGCGACATTGCTTCAATCCTTTGTTGGCTTGCGAGTCCCGAGAAGCAGCTATCAGCCGTCAGCTATCAGCCTTCAGTCAAAAGCCTTGCCGCTCCGCGTTCCACTGCAGCCGGAAAAACAGTTCTCAGTTCACAGCCTCGAACTCAACTCCGCCACAAATAACTGTGACCTGCGAACTGTCTCTCTACCACACTTCGCACAGCAGTTCGCCGCCTACGCCTTCGCGGCGCGCCTGGCGACCCGTCATCACGCCTTTGGGCGTGGTCATGATGGAGATGCCGAGACCGCCCTGGACGCGCTTGATCTCATCGCGGCCGATATAGACACGGCAGCCGGGACGCGAGACCCGCGCCAGGTCGCGAATGGCCGCTTCCGAGCCGCCGTACTTCAGGTACACGCGCAGCACCAGCTTGCCCTCTTCTTCCTGGGTCTTGTAGTTCGAGATGTAGCCCTCTTCCTTGAGGATGCGGGCGATCTCGGTCTTCAGCTTCGAAGCCGGTACATCGAGCTTCTGATGACGCGCCCGGATCGCATTCCGGATCCGCGCCAGAAAATCCGCTACTGGGTCGGTCAGACTCATTCCTTCTCCTTCATTCCCCGTTCGCTCCCGGCCTCACTTCGACCGCGAGAACCAGCGGGAATGGTTACTACAGCCTTCAGCTCTCAGCCGTCAGCTTTTAGCTCATCTCGCTTCAGCCGCACCCATCAACTCAGTACGAAAAGCTGAAAGCTGAGAGCTGAAAGCTGTCTTACTACCAGCTCGACTTGATGACGCCGGGAATTTCGCCTTTAAGCGCCAGCGACCGGAAGCACAAACGGCAGATGCCGAACTTGCGCAGAAAGGCGCGTGGCCTTCCGCACAGCTGGCACCGATTGTGTTTGCGGCTGCTGAACTTCGGCTTCCGCGCGTCTTTCACTCTCTTTGCAGTGGTTGCCATACATCCTCGTTAGCTGTCAGCTTTCAGCCGTCAGCTCATGTTGTTTCAGCCGCTCCCATAAACTCAGCACGAAAAAGCTGAGAGCTGATGGCTGAAAGCTGCCGTTACGCTCCCTGCCGGAACGGCATGCCGAAGTGGCGCAGCAGCGCGCGCGCTCCGTTATCGTCCTTGGCCGTGGTCACGATGGTGATGTTCATGCCCTTCAACTTCTCCACCCTGGAGTAATCGATCTCCGGAAAGATCAATTGGTCGCGCAGGCCGAGCGTGTAATTGCCGCGCCCGTCAAAACTTTTGGTCGACACGCCGCGGAAGTCGCGCACCCGCGGCAGCGCCGTCGAGATCAGCCGGTCCAGAAACTCGTAGGCTTTCTCGGAGCGCAGCGTGACCATGGCGCCGATCGGCATGCCGGCGCGCACCTTGAAGGCCGCAATCGACTTCTTCGCCTTGGTGGTCACCGGCTTTTGTCCGACGATCGAGGTCAGGTCGCCCACCAGCGGGTCAAGAAGCTTGGAGTTCTGCGTTGCTTCCCCCAGACCCATATTGATCACGATCTTCTCGAGCTTCGGCACCGCCATCGAATTCTCGATTCCAAGCTCCTTCTGGAGCGCCTGCTTGATCTCTTTCTGATACTTCTCTTTCAGCCTTGCCGCCATCTCTTCACTCTCCTTCTTCCGGCGCCCGGAGTGGCCAGTCCATGGCCGTTTACCGTTGCGGAAGGAACTCAATTCTCAGCCGCTAGCTTCTAGCTGCCAGCCTCTAGCTCCATTTCGCCTCTACCCCAGTCTTTGCCCCAGCATGAAAAAGCTGGAAGCTAGGAGCTAAAGGCTAGAAGCTGCCTTCTACTTCTTCGTGGGCAGTGTATGCCCGCACTTCTTGCACACCCGTACCCGCATGTCGCCTTCCATCTTGTGGCCCACCCGCGTGGGCCCGCAGTTGGGGCAAACCAGCGCGACGTTCGAGATGTGAATGGGCGACTCGTGTTCCGCGATGCCGCCGCGGGTGTTCTTCCCGCTCTTCGACGAAACCGTCTTCTTGACCACGCGCACATGCTCCACCAGGAGCGTGTTCTTATCCGGGAAGACGCGCAGCACGCGCTGCGTCTTGCCGCGGTCCGATCCGGTGAGGACCTTGACCATATCGTTGCGATGAATATCCAAACTCGGCATTTTTTTCTCCCAGCTTTCAGCTCTTAGCTGTCAGCCCTCAGCTCATCCCGATTCAGCCACGCCTATCATCTCAGCACGCACAAGCTGAAGGCTGAGAGCTGATGGCTGAAAGCTGCCTTTACACCACTTCCGGCGCCAGCGAAACGATCTTCAAAAACTTCTTCTCGCGCAGCTCGCGGGCCACCGGCCCGAAGACGCGCGTGCCCACCGGCTCATGATCGTCACCGATCACCACGGCCGCGTTCTCATCGAAGCGGATGTAGGTGCCGTCGCGCCGGCGATGCTCCTTGCGCGTGCGCACGATCACCGCCTTGACAACTTTGCCCTTTTTCACGGTGCCGTCCGGAGAAGCTTCCTTCACCGCCGCGGTCACAATGTCGCCGAGGCCGGCCTTCGCGCCCAACCCGCCGCCCAGCGGCAGAATCACCTGCAGCTTGCGCGCGCCGGAGTTATCGGCCACCGCGAGCATGGTTCTCATTTGCACAGCCATGGTTGTTTCTCCTCTCGCGCCGCGCTAGCTTACCGGCTCGTGCGCCGTATCTTCAATCTGCGCGAGCGCCGAGCGCCGCACAATCTCTTCAAGCGACCACCGCTTCAGCTTGCTCAGCGGCCGGGTCTCGCGGATGCGCACCATGTCGCCCAGACGCGCCGAGCTCTGCTCGTCGTGCGCGTAGAACTTTTTGGTCGAGCGCACAATCCGCTTGTATTTCGGGTGCGCCTTGCGCATCTCGACCGCGACCACGATGGTCTTCTGCATCTTGGTCGAGACCACCTGGCCTACCTTCTCATTGCGCCGCGCGGCGCTTGCCGGGGTCTGCTCTTGCTTCTGAGTCGCCGTCATTTAGCGGGCTCCCTTCTTGGTTTCCGCGGCTGCCGCAGCGGGGCTTGCTTCGCCGCGAACACCCAGTTCACGTTCCCGGGCCACGGTCTTGATCTGCGCAATCTCTTTGCGCAGCTGGCGGAGTTTCTTCACGCCGTCATTCTGGCCCAGCGCCACCTGGAAGCGCAGGCGGAAGAGCTGCTCCGCCGCCGTCTTCTCCTGGTGCTTGAGCTCGTCGTCGCTCAAATTGCGAATCTTTGCGAGTTCCATCTCTTATAGCTCCCAGCTTTCAGCTCTCAGCTTTCAGCTCCATCCTGCCCCTGCAATCGCTCTTCATCTCGCGGAAGAAGCTGAAAGCTGACGCTGATGGCTAAAGGCTGTACTTCTACTTCGCTACCGCGACCGTCTTCTCAACGCCCGGCCGCTGCACAAATTTGGTCTTCAAGGGCAGCTTGTTCGACGCCAGCCGCATCGCCTCTTGGGCGATCTCCGGCGACACGCCTTCCATCTCGAAAAGGATCTTGCCCGGCCTGACCACCGCAACCCAATGATCCAGCGCGCCCTTGCCCGAGCCCATGCGGACTTCGGCCGGCTTCTTGGTGATCGGCTTATCCGGGAAGAGCCGCAGCCAGATCTTGCCGCCGCGCTTAATGAACCGCGTCATGGCAATGCGGCTGGCTTCGATCTGGCGGTCGGTGATGTAGCCGCACTCCAGGACCTTCAGGCCATACTCGCCGAACGCGAGCGAAGAACCGCGCCACGCCTTGCCGCGCCGCTTGCCCTTCTGCTGCTTCCGGAACTTCACCTTCTTTGGCATCAACATAACGAAAACCCTCAAAGCAGCTATCAGCCTTCAGCTACTAGCTCTCAGCTTTTTTCTTGCCTGGCCGCTTACATCGTCTTTGCTTTCGCTGATCGCTGAAAGCTGACGGCTGAAAGCTGCCTTTAAAACACGCTCGTTCCTACTGCGGGAGCCTGACGGCGCTTCTGCTCGTAGATGTCGCCGCGGTAGATCCACGTCTTGACGCCGATCACGCCATAGGTGGTGTGCGCTTCGGTAAAACCGTAGTCGATATCGGCGCGCAGCGTGTGCAGCGGCAGACGGCCCTGCAGGTACCATTCCGAACGCGCGATCTCATTGCCGTTCAGCCGGCCGGAGACGCGCACCTTGATGCCTTTGCAGCCGAAGCGCAGGGCGGAATCGACGCTCTTGCGCATCGCCCGGCGGAAGCTGACGCGCTTCTCAAGCTGCAGCGCGATGTTTTCCGAGACCAGCTGCGCATCGAGCTCCGGCTTGTTCACCTCGATGATGTCGATGAACACGTCGCGGTTGGTGCGCTTGCCGAGCTCCGTCTTGAGCTTCTCGATCTCCGCGCCCTTGCGGCCGATCACAATGCCGGGACGCGCGGTGCGGATGAGGAAGCGCAGCTTGTTGCCGGGACGCTCGATCTCGACCGAGCTCACGCCCGCCGCCTTGAGCTTCTCGCGCAGCTCAGCCTTCAGCTTCACGTCCTCGACCAAGAGCTTGTCGTACTCCCGCTCAGAGAACCAGCGCGAACGCCACGGCTTGTTGATGCCCAGCCGGAACCCATAAGGATGGACTTTCTGTCCCATGCTATTTCCCTCAAACTCTCCAGGCCTACTTCTCGGCCTTCTTGCTCGTCGACTTCTTGGGCGCGGCCGCCGATTTCTTCGGAGCCGCCTTCTTGGCCGCAGTCTTCTTCGAGGCTGCCTTCTTTGCCGTCTCCGGCGAAGAGACAGGCTCTTCCACCCGGGTGACCAGGCTCGATCCGTTGGTTGACCCGCTGGGCTGGCGCTCCGCCACAGAAAGCACGATGTGCGTCAGCCGGCGCTGATAGCGATAGGCGCGGCCCATCGGCGCCGGACGAATGCGCTTCATGCGCGGTCCGTCATTGGCCACCGCCTGCTTCACGTAGAGGTTATCCACGTCGAGGTCGAGGCCTTGCTCGCCGGCAACATACTTCGCGTTGTCCACCGCCGACGTCAGCAGCTTGTGAATCACCGGAGCGATTCGCTTCTTGGTGAAGGCCGCCGTATTCAGCGCCTCTTCCACGCCGCGCCCCTTGATCAGATCCAGCACCAGCCGCGCCTTCTGCGGCGACACCCGCTGAAACCTTGCCTGGGCCCGGTATTCCCTTGTCTCGACTGCCATATCTCTTCCTCAAGTCGGAGCTGTCAGCGGTCAGCTGCCAGCCGTCAGCTTCTCTGTTACCGCGGCTTCGCGGCAGCCTCTGCTGCCTTGCCGCCGCCGCCGGTGTGGCCCTTGAACGTGCGCGTGGGCGCGAACTCGCCCAGCTTGTGGCCCACCATGTTCTCGGTCACGTACACCGGAACAAACTTCTTGCCGTTGTGCACCGCGATCGTATGGCCCACAAACTCGGGGAAGATCGTCGAGCGCCGCGACCAGGACTTCACAACCTTCTTGTCGTTGGCCCGGTTCAGCGCCTCGATCTTCACGCTCAGGTGCGCATCCACAAACGGACCCTTCTTCGTCGAACGTGCCATAACTGCTCAGCTCCTAGCTTTCAGCTCTCAGCTTTCAGCTCTTCCGTGCCCCCGCTGAACTCTGGTGCCATCCAATCCATTTTGTTTGCCACTGCCTTCACTGAAAGCTGATAGCTGACAGCTGAAAGCTCTGCTACTTACTTCTGCCGGCGGCTGACGATAAATGCGTCGGTCCGCTTGTTGTTGCGCGTCTTGTAGCCGCGCGTCGGCTGGCCCCACGGGGTCACCGGATGGCGTCCACCAGAGGTCTTGCCCTCGCCGCCGCCGTGCGGGTGATCCACAGGATTCATCGTGACGCCGCGGTTGGTGGGACGGATGCCCATCCAGCGCGTGCGGCCCGCCTTGCCGATCGATATATTCTCGTGGTCCGTGTTGCCCACCTGGCCCACCGTCGCCATGCACTCGGCCAGCACCTTGCGGGTCTCGCCGGAGGGCAGCTTGAGCAGCGCATAGTCGCCTTCTTTCGCGACCAGCTGCGCCTGCGCGCCCGCCGAACGCGCCATCTGCGCGCCCTTGCCCGGCCTGAGCTCAATGGCATGCACCGTGGTGCCGGCAGGAATATTCTTGAGCGGCAGCGCGTTGCCGATGAGGATGTCCGCATCGGGCCCCGAGCTCACCGTCGCGCCCACCTTGAGCCCCACCGGCTGCAGGATGTAGCGCTTCTCGCCGTCGGCATAGTGCACGAGGGCGATACGGGCGGAGCGGTTGGGATCGTACTCGATCGTCGCCACCTTGCCCTGCACGCCATACTTCTCGCGCTTGAAGTCGATCAGGCGGATCTTCTGCTTATGCCCGCCGCCCTGGTGGCGGATGGTCATGTCGCCCGAATTGCGCCGTCCGCCGGTGCGCTTGCGCGTGGTCAGCAACGGCTTGTGCGGCTTGTCCGTCGTCAGATCATCGTTGACCAGCGAGGTTTGAAACCGCAATGTCGACGTAATCGGTCTGTATGTTTTGATTGCCATCGTCGTTTTCCTTAACGAGCCGTCAGCCTTCAGCTCTCAGCTCGTCTTACTCAAACTCAACTCTTGCTTTCGTCCTCAACACTCGCCTTTCGCATGAAAGAGCCGAAGGCTGAAAGCTGAGAGCTAAAAGCCGTCTTACAGATTGCTCACGTACTCCGGCAGCTTCTCGCCGGCCTTCAGCTTCACGTAAGCCTTCTTCCAGTCCGGCCGGAAGCCCGCATACTTGCCCCGGCGGCGCTCCTTACCCAGAACATTGGCCGTGCGCACCGCAACCACCTTCACCTTGAAGAGGGCCTCGACGGCCTGCTTCACTTCGGTCTTGGTCGCCTCAGGCGCTACGTCGAAGACCAGCGTCCCTTCGGTTTCCTTCACGCCCAGGCCTTTCTCGGTAATCAGCGGGCGGCGAATTACGGAATAAAGTGTCGGCATTACGCAGCCTCCTTGGCGACTTTCTCTTTGGCGGCCCTGCGCTTCGAAACAGCTTTCTCGAGCGCCTCGGTCAGCTGCTCGATGGCCGCCGTCGAAAAAATGGCGCGCTCATAGCGCAGCAGATCGTAGGGGTGCACTTCGTTATTCAGCACCAGTTCCACGCCTTCAAGATTGCGCACGCCCAGCAGCAGAGCCTGGCTCAGGGTCTTCGAGTTTTCGACCAGCAACACCGTGCGGTTCGCGCCCAGCTTGTCGAGCGCCACTCGGTAGAGCTTGCTCTTCGCTTCCTTGATCTCGAGCGAATCGACCACGGTCAGCTTGCCGTCCGCCAGCTTCGCCGCCAGCGCCGAGCGCAGCGCGCCCAGCAGCTTTTTGCGCGGGAAGGGATAGTCGTAGCTGCGCGGCTGCGGCCCATGCACCGTACCGCCATGCCGCCACAGCGGCGACCGCACCGAGCCCACACGCGCACGGCCCGTGCCCTTCTGCTTCCACAGTTTCTTACCCGATCCGGCGACCAGCTTGCGGTTCTTGGTGGCGTGCGTGCCCTGGCGCAGCGAGGCGCGGTAGTGCTTTACCGCCTCCCACAGCAGAGCCTCGTTCACCTGGTCCGATCCAAACACGGCATCGTCCAGATCGAGCGTGCCCACCTTGTCCCCGTTCAGATTGACTACATCTACGTTTGCCATCGTTTTCTTCCTGAGCTGTCAGCCATCAGCTGTCAGCCCTCAGCTCATTCATCGGTAAATCAAACTTTCGCGCTCTCGCACAATCAAGCTGAAAGCCAACAGCTATTTCCGCTTCGCCGTCGCCTTCTTCGAAGCCTTCAGCGGATCGACTGTCGTCGAGCCGGCGAATCCGCGGCGCTCGCGCGGCGGAGCCTTGGCCTTCGAGATCAGCACATAGCCCTCCCGAGGTCCCGGCACCGCACCTTCAACCATAAGCAGGTTCTCGTCCAGATCAATTCCGCGGATGCGCAGGTTGCGCACGGTTACCTGATCGGTGCCCATGTGGCCCGGCATGCGCTGCCCCGGAAAGACGCGCGACGGAAAGCTCGAGGCGCCGATCGAACCCTGCACCTGGAACATGTGTCCGTGCGACTTGGGTCCGCCGCCAAAACCGTGCCGGCGGACAACGCCCGCAAAGCCGCGGCCCTTGGAGGTGCCGATCACGTCAACGAACTTCGCGTCGGAGAAAATGTCGACGAGAACGCGATCGCCGGCCTTGGTCTCGGCTGCGCCATCCGTGGCCGCTTCGATATCGACTTCCTTAATCACCTTCACCGGCGGCGCTTCGGTCTTGCCCAAGTGTCCCGCCTGCGGCTTGGTGATGCGCGAGGCCTTCACGAACTCGACCAATCCAATCTGCGCGGCGTCGTAGCCGTCCCTGGCCGCGGTCTTCAGTTGCGTGATCACGCAAGGGCCGGCCTGCAGCACCGTAATCGGGTGCACATCACCCTTCTCGTCGAAGACCTGCGTCATGCCGATCTTTTTTCCCAGAATCCCTGTAACTGCCATCTCGTCCTCACCTCATCATGCGATGTTGAATTCATCGCACTGCCGGATTGTTAAGCTGTCAGCTCACAGCTGTTAGCTGTCAGCTACTTCTCAAACGCCTTGATCTCCACGTCCACGCCCGCGGGCAGATCGAGCTTCATCAGCGCGTCGACTGTCTGCTGCGTCGGCTCGAGGATGTCGATGAGCCGCTTGTGCGTGCGGATCTCGAACTCCTCGCGCGATTTTTTGTCCACGTGCGGCGAACGCAGCACGCAGTACTTGTTCTTGATCGTCGGCAAAGGAATCGGGCCGGCAACGGTCGCCCCGGTGCGCTTGGCCGTATCCACAATCTCGCCGGTCGAAGTATCGAGCACGCGATAGTCGTATGCCTTCAACCGGATTCGAATTCTCTGTCCTACCATGGTCTTCCTCTCAGCTTCCAGCTGACAGCCAACAGTTGTCAGTTTCGAATTGCGCTACCGTACTGTTTGCTGCCAGCCGTCTGCTGCCAGCTGTTCTTACTTCACAATCTCCGAGATCGTGCCTGCGCCCACCGTGCGGCCGCCTTCGCGGATCGCAAAGCGCAAGCCCTTTTCCAAGGCCACCGGCGTGATCAGCTCGATCTGCAGAGCCACATTGTCGCCCGGCATCACCATCTCCACGCCTGCAGGCAGCTCCGCTACGCCGGTCACGTCCGTCGTGCGGAAGTAGAACTGCGGACGATAGCCCTTGAAGAACGGCGTGTGACGGCCGCCCTCTTCCTTCGACAGAACGTAAACCTCGCCCTTGAAGACCGTGTGCGGCGTGATGGAACCGGTTTTGGCCAGCACCATGCCGCGCTCGACATCTTCCTTGGGAATGCCGCGCAAGAGCAGTCCGGCATTGTCGCCGGCCAGGCCCTCGTCGAGCTGCTTCTTGAACATCTCGACGCCCGTGACGACCGTCTTCCGGGTTTCGCGGAAGCCGACAATCTCC
>DASXDX010000026.1:0-66275 GCA_036490385.1 Occallatibacter sp. | reverse complement strand
TAATCGCGCGCAGCGAATTGATCGCCGAAACATCGTTTGCGTGCTTCTTCATCACGCCGATCGTCGGAATAGCCATCAGCATCAGGATCAAAATAATGGCAATGACGATCAGCAGTTCCATCAGCGTAAAGCCGTTGGGCGTAACCGGCCCCCGCGCGTGATGGCCGCGTGCAAGCGAATGCGTGCGATTCATGGGTTTCCAGTCCCTCTTGGAGCAGACCGGTAGACCCCGGTCCATTCGTGAAAATGCTACAACGTTCAGACGCGCCAAGCCAAGCGGACGCTCAAGTTGATGACCTGGTCGCTGCTTATCAGGGAAAATCGCGGTGCAACGCGATGCTCGAAAACCGGGGTGTTCTGGAGAGGAAAGAGGGAAAAACTTCAACTCCCGCACCCCGCGTTCCTTCGCTGCGATTGCGGCGAAGGAACGGAGTGCGAAAATCGGGCTGGGGGCGCCGTTTCGCGGCTACTTCGCAGCCGTCGCCGCGCCGGCTGCTTCGGCCAGCTTCGCGGCTTTGTCCGTTGCCTCCCAAGTGAACTCCGGCTCCGTGCGGCCGAAGTGCCCGTAGGCAGCCGTCTTCTGATAGATGGGTCGGCGCAGATTCAGGCTCTCGATAATGCCCTTGGGCGTCAGCGAGAAGTTTTTGCGGACCAGATCCGTAATCGCCGCGCCGCTCAGCTTGCCGGTGCCAAACGTATCCACCAGCACTGAAACCGGCTCAGCCACGCCGATGGCATAGGCAAGTTGCACCTCGGCCCGTTCGGCCAGCCCCGAGGCCACAATGTTCTTGGCGATGTAGCGCGCCATGTACGCGCCGGAGCGGTCCACCTTCGTCGGATCCTTGCCCGAGAACGCTCCGCCGCCGTGCCGGCCCGCGCCACCGTAGGTATCCACAATGATCTTGCGGCCCGTCAGGCCGGTATCGCCCATCGGCCCGCCAATCACAAACCGGCCCGTCGGGTTGATGTGGTACTTGGTGTGCTCGTCGAGCCACTTGGCCGGCAGAACGGCCTGGATCACATGCTTGAGAATATCGGCGTGGAGCTCGTCATTGCTCACGCTCTCTGCGTGCTGGCTCGAGATCACCACCGCGTCAATCCGCGCCGGCTTGCCCTGCTCGTCGTACTCCACCGTCACCTGGCTCTTGCCATCCGGCCGCAGATAATTGAGCTTGCCGTTCTTGCGCACTTCGGTCAGCCGGCGGGTCAGCTTATGGGCCAGCGAGATGGGAGCCGGCATCAGCTCCGGGGTCTCATTCGACGCATAGCCGAACATCATTCCCTGGTCGCCCGCGCCACCCGTGTCCACGCCCTGGGCAATGTCGCCGGATTGCTTGTTGATCGTCGAGATCACGGCGCAGGTGTTCGAGTCGAATCCGTACAGCGCGTTGTCATAGCCGATCGAGGCCACAACCCCGCGCACGAGGCTCTGGAAGTCAACGTAAGCCTTGGTTGTAATTTCGCCGGCGATCACCACCAGGCCCGTGGCTGTAAGGGTTTCGGCGGCTACGCGGCTGTAAGGGTCCTGCTCCAGGCAGGCATCGAGAATCGCGTCAGAGACCTGGTCGGCAATCTTATCGGGATGACCTTCCGTAACGGATTCAGAGGTGAATAAAAATCGGTCGCTCAAACTTCAACTCCTTCTCACTCTAGGGATATGTGTGCCCTGCTCACGCAGGCGTACTCCGTCCTCGGGTGCTTCTATCTATGGTACTTGGCCGTGGCCCTGGGGGCAAAGGATGGCAGCGAATGGTAAAGATTGCCGGTTCAAGCGCTCCGTGGAGGATTAAGCCGGGTGAAGCCCCCGAAGCAGCAGCGCTCCCTCAGAAAATGCGGGAATAAGCCTCTGCCTGAATGGAATGAAGGGGATACACCTTCGCGGAGAGTGTGTGAAAGGGAAGCATCCGCGGCCACCAGTGGGAACGAACGCCATAATAGCGGACCGCGAAGAAGGCCATGACCCCCACCGCCACCAGCAGTACCACAGCACCCGTCCACCGCACCCGCAGCTCAACAGCCTCGTGGTGCTGGATTCGCGACCTTCCCACATTGGCGGCAAAGGCCGTCCAACCCTGATCTTCGTCGATCGCCTGCCCTGAAGCCCTGCACGCATTAAGGAAGCGCTCGGTCCAGTCGCGTTCATCCAAGCCCAGCGCGCCTACGTAGCCGCGCACGATTCCCTTGTTCAAGATACCGCCGGGAAGAAGCCGAAACCGCTCCTGCTCCAGCGCAACCAGGTGACGTTGGCTGATCTTGGTCACTGCCGTGATGTCTTCGAGCGCTACGCCACGGGACAAGCGTTCCATGCGCAGGTCTTCACCAAAGTTCCCCATAGCCATCAAAAAGGGGTCTCGATTCCCCAAACCTCACTGAGAACCAACCCAAAGGGATTTCCACAACCACAATAAACCCGCTTCCCCGTCAAGGTCAAAATACTTTCGTGGTAGAACCTTTATAATCATCGCCCTGAATGGGCGAATTCCCCCGGACCGGCGGCTCGCCGCCCCAAAATGGGAGGATGTGAACCGAAAACAAACAGACGGCGGAGAATCGGCCGCCGGACCAGCCGTTCCCCCGAGCATCCAGCCTCGCATCCAATTCTTTCTGCGCCGCCTGCGGCTGTTAGCCTATCCAAAAGAGCCGCTGCGGGTTTTAGAGGGGGCAATCAAGGTCTCAGGCATGAACAAGCTCATCTTCGCCAATCTGCTCCATCGTCCCCTTCGCTCCATCATCAGCATTCTCGCGGTCGCGATTGAAGTCATCATGATTCTCTCGATCGTCGGCATCTTCATGGGCATGCTGAATGACCAGAAGCAGCGCACCAACGGCATCGGCGCAGACCTGATGCTGCTCCCTTCCAACGCCAGCTATTTCAACGGCGTCAGCGGAGCATCCTTGCCGGTGGTGGATGCCGAGGCGCTCCGCCGCCTTCCCCACGTCGCCCTGGTTTCGCCGGCTATTCAGCACATCTCCACCAACGGCAACGTCGAGATTCTCTACGGCATCGATTACCCCACATTCGATGCCTTGAAGCCCTTCGTCTTCCTTTCCGGTGAACCCTTCCAGGGCCCGAACGATGCCATCATCGACGATATTTTGGCCGGCCAGCATTATCACGTGGGCGATACCATCATGATTCTCGACCACCCCTTCCGCATCTCGGGAATCGTCGAGCCAGGCAAAGGGGGGCGCAAGCTGATCCCGCTCGACACAATGCAGCAACTGATCGGTTCACCCGGCAAGGCTTCACTCTTTTACATCAAGTGCGACACTCCCGCAAATGCTGACCTGGTCATCCACGAGATTCACTCCACGCGCGGCCTGGAGCAAAACACCGTCATGACCATCGATAGCTGGCTCAATCAGATGACGCCGAACAAGATCCCGGGTTTCAATCTCGCGCTCCACGTGGTTACCGGGATTGCGGTGATTGTCGGCTTCCTGGTGATCTTCCAGTCCATGTACACGGCGGTTCTGGAGCGCACGCGTGAGATCGGCATTCTCAAATCGATGGGGGCATCGAAGGCGGACATCGTCGGCGTGGTGGTGCGCGAGTGCGGGGTGCTGGCGATCGCCGGCGTGTGCGTGGGAATCGCGGGAACGTACGGCGTGCGCGAGTTGCTGCTGCATCTGTTCCCGACGCAGCACTTCGAAATCACGGCCGTCTGGCTCGCGCAGGGCGCGGTAATTGCTTTTGTGGGTTCTCTCTGCGGCGCTCTTTACCCCGCATGGATGGCCGCCCGCAAAGATCCCATTGACGCGCTCGCGTACGAGTGAGATTCGTCTTTCCTTACGCCATCTTCATGCGTTTTCCAGGCTCGACGTGCTAATATCGCGTCATCGATCGCATTTTCGGAAACTTTTTTCCGCCATCCAATAGATCGTCAGCGGGCGGGTCCCCGCCCTACCGGCATTCATTCCGAAGCGCCGGAAGCACTTTTTGGCTGCATTGACTTCAATTGACAGAGCTTCATTGCAGCGCTGCCTGAGAGTGCGATTACCGCCTCATCAATTTGAGAAGGAGAGCCTTGAACATGAAGGGAAATTTGTGTACTCCGCGATGTTTCACGGTATTCGCGCTCGCTGCGTCGTTTCTTATGGCCTTCACCGGCCTGTTCGCTTCAGCGCAAACGTCGGGCGCAGGCGCAATCACCGGAACAGTGACCGATTCAAATCAGGCAGTGATTCCGGGCGCACAAGTGAGTATCACCGACACCGATACCGGCGTGACGCACGCCTTCACGAGCAACGACGCAGGCATTTACACCGCGCCGTTTCTCTTACCCGGCCACTATAACGTGGACGCCACCGCAGGCAACTTCAATAAGATGGAGACGACCGGCATCACCTTGCTGGTGGGGCAAACTCTCACCATCGATCTCGTTCTGAAGGTCAACTCGGCAAACACCACGGTTGAGGTCGTAGGCAACAGCGAGATCCTCGACGTTTCGAAGACCGAAGTCTCGCAGGTAGTGGATAATCACCTCGTTCAGAACCTGCCTGTGAATGCGCGCAACTGGAGTGACTTTGTGCTGTTGACTCCGAACGTCACCCAGGACGGCGGCAGCGGGCTGGTCAGCTTCCATGGCATCAGCGGGCTCTATAACCAGAACTACGTCGACGGCGCCAACAACAACCAGATGCTGTTCTCGGAAGCCCGCGGCCGCGCCAGCGGCGCTCCGTATGTCTACTCGGTGGACTCGATCAAGGAGTTCCAGGCCGAAACTTCAAACTATTCGGTCGAATTCGGCCAGGCCGCCGGTGGACAGGTGAACGCCATCACCAAGAGCGGCACCAACAACATGCACGGCGACCTGTTCTACTTCCTGCGCTACCCCACCTTAAATGCGCTCGATCCATACACGAAGTACCAGGCGCTGAACCCGAGCGCCAGCGGCGTGACTCCTGCGGCTGCAGCTTTCCTGCTGACGCAACCGACACACCAGCAGCAGCAGTTCGGCGGCTCGGTCGGCGGACCGATCATGAGGGACCGGCTGTTCTACTTCTTCACTTATGACGGCTTCCGCAAGGTCGGCAAAGCTCTGTATACCGACAATAACTTCATCTCGACGTCGTCGACACTGCCCTCCGGAGTTAGCCCAGGCAGCAATACCGTCTATGCCGGCGCGTGCCCAGCGACGATATCCGCAACGCAGTGTACCGCCGGCATCCAGTTCTTGATTAACCAGTCGACGGCAGCCCCGACACGCTTTTCGAAGGAAGATGTGTTCTTTCCGCGTTTGGATTATCACATCAACAGCAAAAACGATGCGTTTGTGAACTTCAACTGGGCTGACTTCTATTCCGCTTACGGATATAGCCCGGCGGTAACTTTCTCCAACAGCGCGCCATCGACCAACGCTCCCACCTACTACCACGAGCGCTTCGTGGTCGCCGGATGGACAACTCAGATCGGTAACGCCAGCGTGAACGAGGTTCACGGACAGTACGGCCGCGATCTGGAGACCGCGGGGGCGAATGCTTCCGGTCCGTCCGTAGGCATGGGTGTCGACACTTTCGGCATGCCCAACGCTCTGCCGCGCAAAGCGGAGCCGGACGAGCACCGCACCCAGATCAGCGACGTGTTTTCCACCAGTCACGGCCGCCACACGTTTAAGTTTGGCGGCGATGCCAATATCGTCCACGAAGTCATGATCAATCTCTTCCAGGGCGGGGGCATCTACGGCTATGGCGATTCAACCAACCTGCTCAAATTCCAGTCCTGGATTCAGGACGCCTTTGCGGGTCAGGCTGGCGATACCGATCCCTACGCCGGTTATCACTACTCAACGCTGGTTCAGACAGTCGACCAGGTGAATAAAACGCCGGGAACGCAAGGCAAAGACGATTTCTGGATGCAGATGTACGACGGCTTTGCTGAGGATACCTGGAAACTCGCACACAACTTTACGGTGACAGCAGGCGTGCGCTACGACGTTCAACTCACGCCCAATCCCGGCTTGGTCAACCACCTTTTCGATCCGATCTCGTCGGAATATACGAGCTCGATCAAGAATGTACTCGACCGAGTTCAGCCTCGCGTGGCCTTCTCGTGGTCGCCGTCCAACGGCACCGTGGTTCGTGGCGGGTACGGGTTGTTCTCCGCGCTCAACCAGGGCAGTACGTACTACGCGATGCGTGTGGAAAATGGCGTGGTTCAGTTGAACTACACCTACACAGGATGTTTCTCGGGCTCAGCGCCCAACCAGCCGCCGAACACTCCCTGCCCCACAGTTCCCGGAACAGGGACGACTGCAGCGAAACTTCGCTATCCGAATCTGCCGGTCCAGCCTTCGGGGCCGGCGTTGTCGAATGCGGTTTACCCGTCGGGCGGCGCCGCCCCCGGTGTAACCCCGGTAAGCGTATCGCCCAGCTTTAGCTTCCATGGGCTCGATCCGAACTTCGTGCCACCTTTCGCGCACGAGATGAATCTGAGCCTCGAGCAGTCGCTGCCCGGCAAGCTCTCACTCCAGTTGGGATATGTCGGCACTCGTGGGATGCGGCTGCCGGTCTTCCTGGATGCAGAACTGGTTGGCCAGACTCCACATGGACTTGCGACCTACCTGGTTCAGGATGCGAACAACAACGTTACAAAGACCATTACGGTTCCGGTATATCTGCCATCTGATCGGCGCCCGGCCCTCAATAGCGCCGGTCAGCAGCTATCGAGCTTCAACACCGGTTACAGCATTGCCAATACCTGGTATAACTCGCTCGCCGTTACGGTGAGGCGACCGTTCGCCAATGGTCTTGAGATCCTCGGCAACTTCACATGGGCCCATGCAAGCGACGACGGCCAGGTACAGGGCGCCAATGGCACCTTCTATGGCGGCGACACTCCATCCGATCCGAACAACATCCGGTTCGACAATGGGCCCTCCGACATCGACATCCGCAACCGCGGCACTCTGACCTTTGTCTACCAGCCCCAGTTCATGCAGGGCAATCGATTGATGAAGATGGTGGTGGACGGCTTCCAGTTCTCCGGCGCGGAGATTGCCTCCGGCGGCGAGCCCATCTTCCTTGGCGTCAGTGGCACCATTTATTCAGGTAATACTGTTCCATCGAGTTACGCAGATGAAAGCGGCATCTTCGGCGGCGCCATGAGTTCCAGCTCAGGCGGCGCTACCAGCGGCCGCCCTCCTCAGATCGGGCGCAACAGCATTACCGCGCCTGGCTTCAACGATCTTGACATGCGCGTCACGCGCAATTTCAAGATCCACGAGAACATCTCGCTGCAGCTCAATGCGGAAGCCTTCAACCTGCTCAACCACAAAATCATCACGGGTGTGAATGGCACCTACACCACGTTCCTGGGGCCGGCGGCAAAGGCAACCGCCGGAGCGGCGACGTATACATGTGCCTCGATCACTCCGCCAACCGGCTCCCGAGACTCCGGATGCTTTGTGCCTTATACGGGCACTGGCCTCTCAGCCTTCGGCGCGACATCGAGCACCAGCAGCAGCACGCTGTACACCTCGCGGCAATTGCAGTTATCCGGGAAGTTGTTCTTCTAAGCCATCGCGCACGATCAACCCAAGAAGGCGGCGGCTTCGGCTGCCGCCTTTTCGTCTCTGAACCGCATCGGCGATACTCGACTGTAGGAGCGCCGCGTCCTAACGTCGTCGAGCGGCGGCATCGCAACTTGAGTCCAATGACCGAACAGCTCGTCTCCATCGACGCAATCCGCGCAGCCGCGGCGCGCATCGCGTCCATCGCCTTCAAAACGCCGCTGGTGCGCGCGCCCTTTCCCGGCATCGCCGGCCGCGGCGCCGGCCGGGAGATCTGGCTCAAGGCTGAAAGCCTGCAGCCCATCGGCGCCTTCAAGATCCGCGGCGCGGCCAACAAAATTCTTCAGCTCTCTCCCGAGCAGATCGCGCGGGGTGTCATCACCTATTCGAGCGGCAATCACGCGCAGGGCGTGGCCTACGCGGCCCGCGAAGTAGGCGCGAAAGCCGGGGCCGCCAGCAACAGGTCTTCGTCGATGGGGTGTAAAGCTGTGATCGTGATGCCCTCGAATGCTCCGGCCATCAAGCGCGCCGCCACGCTCGCGTTGGGCGCGGAAGTAGTGGATGTGGGCGTCGCCTCCAGCGAGCGCCTCGCCAAGGCCGAAGAACTCGTCCGCGAGCACGGCTACGTTGTCATTCCTCCTTACGATGACGAGCAGATCATCGCCGGCCAGGGCACCTGCGGCCTCGAGATCATGGAAGAACTGCGCGACGTCGATCTCGTGCTCTCGCCCGTCTCGGGCGGCGGCCTTTTGAGCGGCGTCGCCGCGGCCGTCAAGCAAATCAACCCGAAAGCCAAGGTCTTCGGCGTCGAGCCGGAGCTGGCCGGTGACGCTGCGGAAAGCTTCCGCTCGGGCAACATCGTCACCTGGTCCGCCGAGCTCACCAGCCGCACCCTCGCCGACGGCCTGCGCACGCAAAGCGTCGGCACGCGCAACTTCGCGCACATTCAGGCCTTCGTTGACGGCATCATCACGGTCACTGAAGCCGAAATTCGCGCCGCCATGCGCGCCATCGTCGCCGTCACCCGCCTCGTTCCCGAGCCCAGCGGCGCCGTGACCACGGCAGCCTTGCTCTTTCACTCCGCCGAACTGCCGGCCTACCAAAGAGCGGTTGCCATCGTAAGCGGCGGCAACGTAGACCCCGTGCTGCTGGCCGAAGTGCTCACCGAATCCCCGCAATAGCGTCGTTCGACTATGATTCATTCCGTGATGAAGTACCGGATATTCGCTCTGCCACTACTCCTCGCCTGCGCGGCCGCGTTGTCTGCGCGCGCCGAGAAAAAGCCGCAGCAACTGGTCAAGCCCATGGCCGGTCCGCGCGCCACGGTCCTGCGCATCACCAATCTCTACATCTCGCCCGATACCGGAGCGCAAAAGGTCGACAAGATGCAGATCGGCCGCGAGATGGTCGTTGCCGAAAAGAACGGCCCCTGGATGCGCGTCTACGCCAACACCGATACGGTAGAAGACCGGTCGAAGGATGCGCCCGAGTTTGGCAGCGATGAGACGCCGCCGCCCATCTCCGGCTGGATCGAGGCCAAGGGCGTTGTTGAAGAGACCACGCCTGACGGAGATCAGATCCTGATGGGCTCCGCAGCCAATCAGGAGGATCTCGCGGCTGACCCTCGCGGTCCGGCCAACGCCGCCCGCAGCGCGCGCCTGCTCTACCGGCGCCTGTTTGAAATGTTCCCCAACTCGCCGCTCGCCGGCGAAGCCGCATGGCGCACCGCTGACATCCAATGGC
Source organism: Occallatibacter sp. (assembly GCA_036490385.1). GTDB lineage: Bacteria > Acidobacteriota > Terriglobia > Terriglobales > Acidobacteriaceae > Telmatobacter. The sequence goes on along the minus strand of DASXDX010000026.1, from coordinate 57,021 downwards.
AAATTGAAAAGGCCGATGCCTCCACGCGCCCCTCCGCTCACGAAAAAGATCCCTACATGCGCGAGCAGATGGATGAAGACAATCTCAAGAAGGTCATCAAGCTCTATCCGCGCACCCGCTGGGCGGCGCTCGCGGCCTTCGAACTCATTGACAACAAGCTCTGCGGCGACTGGCAGGGCTCCCCGCAATGTCCTGAAAAAGAAGCGGGCTACTACGAGAAGTACGCCGACGAGTATCCGGATGGGCCGCGCACCGCGCAGGCTCTCTACCAGGCCGTCTATCGCATGGCCGTGCTCACCAATATGCTTACCGCCGATGGAAACGACAAGAAAGCCGACGAGGCGCACAATCACGCCCGTGACTTGGCTGCCCGCCTCAAACAGCACTTTGCCGATGCTGACTACACCTGGCGCGCCGGAGCCCTGGTCTTCAAACTGGATCAAGGCGTTCCCGTCTACGGTATCGATTTGCAGTAGCAGCTTTTGATGGTGAAGGGCCTTCTGCCCTGGGCGCGCAACCAGGATTCGGCTTTTTGGGGGTTGACACCCTGATTCCCCCTGCTTCCTTTTGCCCAAATTCCTCTCGCAGCGAAGGGATAATAAAAGCTGCTCTGGGATCGTCTGTCCGCTCCCGCGGCTTGCCGTCCGGGCTGCGCGCGCAGCCGGCCAAGGAGCGGAAGCGCCTGTTATGAAGCCGATTCGCATCGTACTTTCGCCCACGCGCAGCCGCCCTCTGAACGTCTTTCTCGGGCTGATGTTGCTGCTGGTCTCGCTGCTCGTTTTTCTTGCCCTTGCCACCTGGCACGCGGCTGACCCCTCGCTGAATACCGCTGCCGATCCCGCCGTCACCCACGCGGCGCGTAACTGGATCGGCCTCTTCGGCGCCTTCATCAGCGACCTGCTGCTGCAGTCCTTCGGCCTCACCGCCTTCCTGCTCCCGCTCTGGCTCGGCGGCATCGGCTGGACCTGGATGCACTCCCGCCCCGGCGGCTCGCCCGCCCTGCGCTGGACGGGCATCCTGCTCGCCTGCCTCTTCCTGCCTGCGGTCTTTGGCCTCATGCGCTGGCACTGGCGCTGGATGCACCTGGTTCCGGCCGACGGCGTAACCGGCACGCTGGTCGCCGGCCTGCTCGTGAGCTACCTCAATGTCCAGGGCGCCTGGGTCGTCGCCGGCGTATTAGCTCTCGCCGGACTCTACTTTGCCTCGGCCATCAGCTTCTGGACTCTCAAGGAAAACATCGCCCAATACTGGCTCCGCTTCGTCTCCATGCTGGAGCGCTGGCAGAACTGGCGCGAAGAGCGCGCAGAGCTCCGCGCCGAGCAGACGATGAGTTCGCAGGATGAGCTGCTGGCCTCCGCGGAAAAAGCTGCAGCATTTGAGCCGGAGCCCTTTGGAGGCAGACGTCCCGGTCTCCTGGAAGTGCTCTTTGGCCGTCGCCGGCGTGTCCCGGAGGCCGATCCGCTCGATGAGATTCCGGCCTTTCAGCGCGCAGAGGTCGTGCAGCAAAGCGACGAGATCCCGATCGTGCCCCCGGCTAACTCCCAACTCCGCAGAAGGAGCATCTGGGAGAACGCCGACGACCAGCCCGCCGCAGCGCCTGCAGCGCAAAACAGCGCGCCCCTGCGCACGGCGGCAGCGGCTCCGTCGCACACGCCCGCGCCTGCGCCGTTCCTCACCGGCGAAACCCGCAGACCCGAGCCGCTCCCCATTACGGCCAGGCCCATCCCTCCCAGATACGAGCCAACTCCCGCGCCTGCTCCTCAGCCCGCAGGGGAAATCGCCATCCACGATCGCGCCGACGCCGAAATGCGCAACGCCGTCGTTGCGCCCAAGAATGTCAGCGGCTTCAATCTCCCGCCCAGCACCCTCCTCCACGCCGGCGAAGGTCCGCAGACCGTCCGCGAAGAAGCTCTCCGCGAAGAGGCCAAGGTCCTGGTCGAAAAATGCGGTGAATTCGACGTGCGCGGCCAGGTGGTCCAGATCAACCCCGGTCCCATGGTCACGACCTACGAGTTCAAGCCCGAGGCTGGCGTAAAGTACTCGCGCGTCACCGGCCTCGCTGACGACCTCTGCCTAGCCATGCGCGCCGAAAGCATCCTCATCGAGCGCATGCCCGGCAAAAGCACCGTCGGCATCCAGGTGCCGAACCACGAGCGCGAGACGATTCATCTGCGCGATGTGCTCGAAAGCGAAACCTTCGCCAAGGCCAAGTCGCGACTCACCCTCGCCATGGGCAAAGACATCAACGGCCGCATCGTCACGGCCGATCTAGCCTCTATGCCCCACGTTCTCATCGCCGGATCAACCGGCTCGGGCAAATCCGTGGCCATCAATGCGATGATCATGAGCCTGCTCTACCGCACCACGCCCGCGCAGGTGCGGCTCATCCTCGTCGACCCCAAGCGTGTCGAACTCGGCATGTACGAAGGCATTCCTCATCTCTTCACGCCCATCATCACGGAGCCCAAGCTCGCCGCCAACGCCCTCCGCAACGCCGTCCGCGAGATGGAGCGCCGCCTCAAGCTGCTGGCCTCGCGCAGCGTCCGCAACATCGACCAGTACAACAAGCTCTTCGAGGGCGTTATGCCCTCGCTCTTTGACGATGGCCAGCCCGAGGAGCCGCTGCCCTACATGGTCATCATCATCGACGAGCTCGCCGACCTGATGATGCTCGACAAAGCCAACGTCGAAGAATCCATCACGCGCCTCGCGCAGATGGCGCGCGCCGTGGGCATTCATCTCGTTTTGGCCACACAGCGCCCCAGCGTCGACGTCATCACCGGCCTCATCAAGGCCAACGTCCCCACGCGCATCAGCTTCCGCCTCGCCACCAAGGTCGACTCGCGGACCATCCTCGACACCAACGGAGCTGAAGCGCTTTTGGGCCGCGGCGACATGCTCTTTCTCCCGCCCGGCACCAGCCGCCTCATGCGCCTGCACGCGCCCTACGTGAGCGAGAAAGAAACCGCGGCTGTCGTCCAATTCTGGAAGAATCAGGGTCAGGCCGAATACGTCGAAGGCTTCCTCGAATCGCCCAAAGACGAGCGCCAGAGCGTCGAAGGCGCAAACGACGATCCCGACGAGAACGATCCCATGTTCGACGACGCCATTCGCCTGGTCTTCGAGTTCGGCAAAGCCTCCACATCGCTTCTCCAGCGCCGCCTGCGCATCGGCTATGGCCGCGCCGCGCATCTGATCGATCTCATGGAGCGCGACGGCCTCGTCGGCCCCGCTGACGGCTCCCGCCCCCGCGAGCTCCTCAAAGCTCCCGGCTGGCTGCACGAGATATCCGCCGTCAACGAATGATCGAAATACCTGGGCGCCCTGAAGCCATCGTGGACTTGCCCCCTCGCCCCGCCCGCCCTTACGTGAATATGCTACACTTCCTCCGGTAAACGCTTTCTCAACCTCCGGGCCTCGCGCGGGATGCATTCCTGTCTTCGGCTCTTTACCGGACGCAACGGACGCGGATTTCCTGTTTTCCGCTCCCGTTCAACGCTTGACAATCTCATGAGTAAACCAATTTACTGGGGAACAAAGTCGTACACTTGATATTCGCCCTTCCAAGGTGACGCAAAATGCTCGAACTGGTCCCCGCCTTCGTCGTTGCCGGCTCCCTCGGCCCCCTGCCCACTGCGCTGGCTTTCGCCGCGGAGCCGCTCACCCGCCTGCACACGCTCGACATCGCGGTCATCGCCATTTACTTCGTCATGGTCATCTGGATCGGCTTCTATCTCAAGGGAATGTCGAACACCAGCGAAGAGTTCTTCATGGCCGGCCGCGAGATGACCGCATGGATCGCGGGCCTCAGCTTTGTCTCCGCCAACCTCGGCTCCCTCGAGCTGATGGGCTGGGCCGGCTCGGCCTATCAGTACGGCATTCTCGCCGCGCACTGGTACTGGATCGGCGCCATCCCCGCCATGCTCTTCCTCGGCATGGTCATGATGCCGTTCTACTACGTCTGCAAAACCCACTCCGTCCCCGGCTATCTCAAGCTCCGCTTCGGCGAAGGCGCCCGCATAGTCGCGGCCTTCTCCTTCGCCTTCATGACCGTGCTCATGAGCGGCGTGAACATGTTCGCCATGGCGGAAGTGATGAAGGTCGTGCTCGGCTGGAACCTGCACTTCTCCATCATCGTCTCCTCGCTTGCCGTCGCACTCTACGTCGCATTGGGCGGCCTGCGCTCCGCCATCTTCAATGAGGTGCTGCAGTTCATGCTCATCTGGGGCGGCGCCTTGCTGGTGCCGATTCTCGGCCTCGTCGAAACCGGCGGATGGAACGGACTCAAAGCCCGCATTGCGGCGGATATGGCCAACGGCTCCATCGCCTCCGGCGACTACACGCACATGTGGCGCAGCATGGGCCACTTTGCCGACAACCCCATGGGCGTCCACTGGACCGGCATCGTCTTCGGCCTCGGCTTCGCCATCAGCTTCGGCTACTGGACCACGGATTTTCTTGTAGTCCAGCGCGTCCTCGCGGCCAACTCGCTGCGCTCCGCGCGCCTGGCTCCGGTCATCGGCTCGTTCTTCAAGATGGCCGTGCCGTTTATCGTGATCCTGCCCGGCCTGCTGGCCCTGGTCGTGCTGCATAATCCTGACGGCAGCCTCATGCACCTCGTCGGCGAAGATATAGTCGCCGCCCATCCCGGCGCCGGCCTGCATAGCTACAACGAAGTGCTCCCGCTGATGCTCGTCCGTTATTGCGGCCCCGGCCTGCTCGGCCTCGGCATTACCGCGCTGGTCGCCGGCTTCATGAGCGGCATGGCCGGCAACGTCAGCGCCTTCTCCGCCGTCTGGACCTACGACATCTATCAGCCTCTCATCGTCAAGAATGCGCCCGACGAGCACTACGTCACAGTGGGCCGCTGGGCCACCATTCTCGGCGTCATCGTCTCCATCGGCACCGCCTACCTGGTCATGAATGCCAACGGCATCATGGATTATGTCCAGGCGCTGTTCAGCTTTTTCATCGCGCCGCTGCTGGGAGCCGTCTTGATGGGCATGTTCTGGAAACGCGCCACCCGCGCCGGCGGCTTCTGGGGGCTGCTTATCGGCACCTTGACCTCCATCGGCCTCTGGGCCTGGGTCTACATCGATCCATCTGCGCTGCGCTACGTGGCGCTCTCTGCTGACGCCAAGACCATGGCCGAAAATATGTACCGCGCTCTGTGGTCGGTCATCGTCACCTTCATCGTGGTCTTTGTCGTGAGCCTTTTCACCCGGCCGCGTCCCGTGGCGGAACTCGATGGCCTGGTCTACGGCGCAACCAAACTGCCCCAGGAAGAACCCGTCCCGTTTTATCGGAACGAGTGGTTCTGGACTATTCTGGCGATTGTGATCTTCGTCGCGCTCAATATTTATTTCTGGTAAGGAGGACCTCAAATGCATTCATCTGCAATCTCAATCTGGTTTTTCATCGGCGTCCTTCTCACGATCTATGGCGCGATGATCCTGGCTTATGGTTTGTTCGAACTGGCAATGCATCAGACTGCCAACGTGGTGCTGGCCAACCTGCATGCGCCCGTCTGGTGGGGTGGCTTATTGCTGGCGCTCGGACTTTTTTATGCCCTGCGCTTTCGTCCCGGACGCGACAGCTAGCGATGATCTGTGAATCTCAAGGAGCTTGAAATATGGCAGCGGAACGTAAAATGACATACGGAATCGTGGTCGGCAATCGCGGCTTTTTTCCCGATCATCTGGCCAAGACCGGCCGTGAGGAGATGATCGCCGCCGTTGAAGCGGCCGGTGCAAAGCCTCTGGTGCTCGGGCCTGAGGATTCGAAGCATGGCGCGGTAGAAACGTACACGGACGCCAAGCACTGCGCAGAACTCTTCAAGAAGCACGCGGAAGAGATCGACGGCATCATCGTCTCTCTGCCCAACTTCGGTGACGAACGCGGCGTTGCCGACGCATTACGTCTGTCGGGTCTCAAAGTCCCCGTGCTCATCCAGGCCACGCCCGATCGCGCAGAAGCCATGACGATCGCCACCCGCCGGGACAGCTTCTGCGGCAAGATGAGCGCCTGCAACAACCTCATGCAGTACGGCATTCCCTACTCGCTCACCACGCTGCACACCGAGAGCCCTGCATCGGCCGAATTCAAAGCCGATCTCGAATGGTTCGCGCAGGTCTGCCGCATCGTGAAGGGGCTCAAGAATCTCCGCATCGGCTCCATCGGCGCGCGGCCCGCGGCCTTCAATACCGTCCGCTACTCCGAACGCATTCTCGAGACGAACGGAATCTCCGTCGAGCCCATCGATCTGTCTGAAATCTTCGGCCGCATCCATAAACTGAAAGACACAGACGATGCTGCCCAGGCCAAGCTCGCCGCCATCAAGCAGTACGTCACCACCGTCGGCATTCCCGATGAAGCGTTGCTCAAGATGGCCAAGCTGGGCGCGGTTATCGATGGATGGATGCAGGAGAAATCGGTGACCATCAGCGCCGTCCAGTGCTGGACCTCGATGGAAGAATACTTCGGCGTCGTCCCGTGCACCATCATGAGCATGATGAGCAACAGCCTCATCCCCTCCGCATGCGAGGTCGACGTTCCCGGCGTGCTGAGCATGTACATGATGGCTCTTGCCAGCCAAACGCCCAGCGCGCTGCTCGATTGGAATAATAATTACGGCCATAATCCTGACAAGTGCGTCTGCTTCCACTGCTCCAATCTGCCCAAGCACTTCTTCAAAGACGTGAAGATGGATTATCAGGAGATCATCGCCGGGACTGTCGGCAAGCTGAACACCTTCGGCACCTGCGTCGGCCGCGTCAAATCGGGCGCGATGAGCTTCGCGCGCTACTCCACCGACGATCGCCGCGGTGTGATCCGCGGCTATACAGGCGCCGGCCAATTCACCGACGACCCGCTCGAAACCTTCGGCGGCGCCGGGGTGGCCGAGATTCCGCACCTGCAAAGGTTGCTCAAATATATCTGCCGCGAAGGCTTCGAGCACCACGTCGCCGCCAACTTCAGCAGCGTGTCAAACGCAGTGCATGAAGCAGCGGTGCGCTACCTGGGATGGGAGAGCCATTACCACCCCGTCCTCGAAGACTAGAGCCGGTTGCATAAATGGTATTTTGAAAGGGCACGGCTTCAGCCGTGCCGGAAATGGCCGTAAAATATCGAGCTTTAGCCTCTGAGGGATGGGTTCACTCGGCCCAGCGGTATTTGTGCAACCAGTTCTAGTCTCTGTTCTGAGGGGGTCCTGGAAACCCAAGACAAACTTACGGTGTATTTCCCTTCGCCACCGGATTGAAAGTCCATCCCTGCGCGGGATCGTCCACATCGCAGTAGTACTGTTGCAGCGTAGTAATCGAGGCAGTCTCGCCGTAGGGCAGATCAAGGCATTCGCCGCTCATGGAGTTAACGATCCGCTCTCCCGCTTCCCCGCTAGGAGGCTTGGTAATGCTCCATACCTCATCCAGGTCAGAGCCATCCGTCACGCATGGCTGCTGCACCACGTACTGGCCCGGACTCGTATCGTAAGGACTAAGAACGCTCATGCACATCTTGCTGTTTTCGTTAATGAAGATATAGTTCTTGCCGTTGTTGATCGGTTCGATAGTCCACTCCTGGCTCAACTTGCCCGCGCCGCAGGGATAAATTTGCAGGTTTGCGCCGGCCGCGCTGCTGGCATCCAGCACGTCTACGCAGATCGGCGTATAGATCGCCAGTTCGATTTGATTTATATTGCCGGTCGCCGTGTAGCCGCATCCGGCCAGCCCCAGTGGCAAGAACAATAATACGATCCATCTCTTCATCGCCACCCACCTCGATATAAGTCGGCCCGTAAACGGCGCACGCAAGAGAGCGGCTGGAACGAAGAACGTAAAACTCCAAGAGCTGCAACGGACCCGCACACGTCTCCAGCCACTGCACGTCTCATCACGGATGAAAGCCACTGCACATCAATCTCGACTGCGCAATACGGTCCGCTCAACTAAAGATGAAACTGCTGCGGGGGTTCATTGGAGATGCGTTTTTGCCTGTGAGGGATGAAGCTCAGGGACGCCCTCAGAGGATGCCGGCCACTGCCCATTGTGAGTAAACGTACTGTCGCCGCCTCTCTCTCCGTGCGAGAGCTACCAGTCGAGTATTCGAATGCGGGCGCCCATTTTCATACGATGCGGGCACAGCGACGGGAGATTGCCGGACGGAAATTCGATAGCACAATTTAATGCGCGCAGCGCATCAACACGATCCGCGCTAGGCCTCGACCGGCTCCAGGGTAAGCCGCGCCGCGAGGACAACCAAAGCGGTCCAAAGTGCATCCGCGCCGAGCAGGTGCAGCATCTGCAGCCAGAGCGGCGCCAGTAACAGCACATCCAGCACGCCCAGCAGATATTGCGCAGCCAGCAGGATCAGCACCAGCGCGCAGAGCCCGCGGTTGTTCCAGTGCGACGAGCGCCGCGCCGCGCGCACCAGAAGCCAGATCACAAACATGCCGGCGACAACCGCTATCGTCGGATGCGTCCACCGCCAGCGCAGAAGCCAGCCGCTCCCCGGTGAGAAATCCTGCCGCAGGGCTGCGCTCAATGAGGTTGCAGGAAACAGCGTGTCACCCAACGCAGCCAGTGATCCCGTCACGCCCACAATCAGCACCGCCAAAAGGCCAGCCGTTGCGCCAACCGGCGCCACCAGCCGAACGCGGTTGCGCACAAAGCCCTCCCTGCGGCTGAGCATGTGGGCGGTAAGCGCCAGCGCCGCCATCAGCAGCAGCGTGTTGGCAAAGTGCAGAGCCAGATAGCCGGGACGCAATGGCGAATGGCTCTGTGCGGTCAGTCCAAGCTTCACCAGCAGCGCCCCGAGAATCGCTTCCACCATCGTGAAGAAGAGCGCCGCCGTCCCCGCAACACGGGCCAGGTGGCCGCGTTCCGTACGGGCAAAGATCCAGGCCAGCAATCCAGCCAGAGAAAAAAACGAGATCCCGCTGGTGATCCGGTGCGTAAACTCGATCATCGTATCCACGCGGAGCGAGTGCTGGATGACAGTGCCATTGCACAGCGGCCAGTGGTTGCCGCAGCCGTCTCCTGAGCCGGTGGCGCGCGTAAGCGCACCCCACAGGATGACCGCAATAAAGTAGACCAGCACTCCCCACGAGAAGCGCTGCAATGCCCGTGAGGGCATACGTTGAGTCTTGGCTTTGATCGCTGCGGTCGACACCTGGAACCACTCCATCCCGAACTTACCCTATAGTAATTCCTAAAACGCCATAAGGCGCGAACCTGCGCCTACTTTTCGCCCAGCAGCCGCACCACGTGATTCACGATCATCAGATCTTCGGCAGGCGCAATCACGCGCACCGTCACCGGCGAGTCGTCGGCCGAAATCACCGCGGCTCCCGGCGTGTTGTTGCGCTCTGCATCGAGCACGATACCAAGCGCATGCAAGCCCGCGCAGATCTCTGCGCGCGAGTCGATATCGTTCTCGCCGATCCCGCCTGTAAACACCAGCATGTCGAGCCCGCCCAATTCCGCCACATAGCTGCCGATCCACTTGGCGATCGTCCACGTAAATTTATCCACCGCCAGCCGCGCCCTCGCGTCGCCTCTCTTGATCGCCTCGCGCAGATCCCGCATGTCATTCGAGAGCCCACTCACGCCCAGCAGTCCCGCTTTTTTGTTCGCTACGATCTCCAGTTGATCCGCAGCCTCGGCCGCCGAGTTCGTCTTCTCCGCGATCTTGCGCAAAATAAACAACAGCACGCCCGGATCAATGTCGCCCGTGCGAGTGCCGCTGATCAGGCCGCCCGTCGGCGTCAGCCCCATCGAGGTATCCAGGCTCTGTCCGTCGCGGATCGCCGAGATCGAGGCGCCATTGCCCAGATGAGCCGCAATCAGCCTCTTCGGCACGTGCGGCTCGAGTTGGTGAACAATCGATTCATAGGAGAGGCCGTGCGCCCCGAACCGCCGCACGCCCATCGCCGAATACTCCTCCGGGATGGGCATGTGCGTCGCCACCTCGGGCATCGTGCGATGAAAATAGGAGTCCAGGCAAACAAAGTTCGGAACGCCGGGAAACAGGCGCAGCGCCTCGCGCATAATATAGACGGCGATCGGCGTATGCAGCGGCGCAAAAGCCTTGTAGCGCTCCATCTCATCGATCAGCTCCGGCGTGATGCGCTGGTTTTCAAGCACCGTCGACCCGCCGCACACCATCCGATGCCCGATCGCTCCTGGAGCCGGAAACTCGCCCGAGTTCAGCGCGCCGGCCACGAGCCCGAAGGCGGCAGCGAGCGTGGGCAGCGCGACGGTTTGATCGGCCTGCTTCTTTCCCGCCGCATCGCTTGCCGCATCCCTTGCCGCATCCCTTGCCGAATCCCTGATCCAGAATTTGCCCAGATCGGTGCCAATCCCATCCACTGCGCCTTCAAAGAGCTTTGTGCGCTCGCCCTCGCAAGCCTCATAGCCCGAAAACTTGATCGAAGAAGAGCCGCTGTTCAAGACCAGCACGGGCAACGAGGACATCCGTTCTTACCTCTTTCTAAGTCTCCAGGGAAGCGATGAATATCAGCTTTGCGGCCAGCGCCAGTTCCTTATTTCAGGCATGTCCTCGCCGTTTTCCGAAACGTAGAGCCGGTGCCGCTGAATCTGCTCGGAGTACCATTGCTCCGTCGCGCTCACCTGCCCTGCGAGCCGCGGTGCGCGGCGAATCGCATCCAACGTCAACTGGAAACGATCGATATTGTTGAGCACGCACATATCGAACGGCGTAGTTGTCGTGCCCTCTTCCTTGTATCCGCGAACATGCAGGCTGTCGTGATTGTGCCGGCGATATGTGAGCCGGTGAATGAGCCACGGATAGCCGTGGAAGGCAAAGATAGTTGGCACGCCGGGAGGAAAGAGCGCGTCGTAATCCTCATCTGCCAACCCGTGCGGATGTTCCGATTGCGGCTGCAGCGCCATCAGGTCTACTACATTCACCACGCGCACGCGCACGTCGGGAATGCGCTCGCGCAGCAGGCATACCGCAGCCAGTGTCTCCATCGTGGGCACATCCCCACAGCATCCCATTACCACATCCGGCCGGCCTTCATCGTTCGAGGCCCACTGCCACGTTCCCAGCCCCACCGTGCAATGCGCAATTGCCTCATCCATCGTGAGCCACTGCGGCGCGGGCTGCTTGCCCGCCACGATCAGGTTGATGTAGTTCCTGCTGCGCAGGCAATGGTCGGCCACCGAAAGCAGCGTGTTCGCATCCGGCGGAAGATAGATGCGCACCACATCAGCCTTCTTGTTCGCCAGATGATCCATGAACCCAGGGTCCTGGTGCGAAAAGCCGTTATGATCCTGCCGCCACACCAGCGAGCTCAACAGATAGTTGAGCGAAGCGATCGGCTTGCGCCAGGGAATCTCCCGCGTCGTCTTCAGCCACTTCGCATGCTGGTTCACCATCGAATCGACAATGTGAATGAATGCCTCGTAGCAGGAGAAAAACCCATGCCGACCGGTCAGCAGATAGCCTTCAAGCCATCCCTGGCACAGGTGTTCGCTCAGCACTTCCATCACCCGGCCCGTCTCCGAGAGATCCACATCCACCGGCAGCGTCTGAGCCATCCACGCCTTGCCGGTTCCGCAAATCACATCGCCGATGCGGTTCGAAGCCGTTTCGTCCGGCCCGAAGACGCGAAAGTTCTTCTCTTTCAGGTTCGCCTGCATCACCGCGTGCAGCAGGTGTCCGAGAACGCGCGTCGACTCTACGTCCGCCTGCCCGCGCCCCTCAATCTTCACAGCGAACTCACGGAAGTTCGGCACCTTCAGCGGCTGCATCAGCAATCCGCCGTTCGCGTGCGCATTCATGCCCATGCGCAGTTTGCCTTTCGGGGCGATTTCCGCGAGGTCGGCGCGCAATGCGCCCTTGCTGTCGAACAACTCCTCTGGCTTGTAACTGCGCATCCACTCTTCCAGCTGCCGCAGGTGCTCGGGATTCTCGCGCACCTTGTCGAGCGGCACCTGGTGCGCGCGCCACGTGTTCTCCACCGGCTTTCCATCGACGAACTTCGGTCCCGTCCAGCCCTTGGGCGTGCGCAGAATCAACATTGGCCAAGCCGGCCGCTCCAGCGTTTCATTCTGCTTGGCTTCCTCGCGCGCGGCTTTCTGAATGGCGGCAATGCGGTCGAGCATTGTGTCGAAGAGCGCCGCCGCCTGCTGGTGCATCGTCATCGGATCGTCGCCTTCCAGCGTGAACGGCTCATAGCCATAGCCGCGGAAAAGCTCTTCGAGCTCCGCATGCGGAATGCGCGCCAGCACCGTGGGATTGGCAATCTTATAACCATTCAAATGCAGAATCGGCAGCACCGCGCCGTCCGTCGCCGGATTGAGAAATTTATTCGAGTGCCAGCTCGTCGCCAGCGGCCCGGTCTCGGCCTCGCCATCGCCCACCGCGCACGCGACAATCAAATTCGGATTGTCAAAGGCCGCGCCGTACGCGTGCACCAGCGAGTAGCCCAGCTCGCCGCCTTCGTGAATCGATCCCGGCGTCTCCGGCGCCACGTGGCTTGGAATCCCGTAAGGCCAGCTGAACTGCCGGAAGAGCCGCTTGATCCCATCCTTGTCCTGCCCGATATACGGATAGATCTCGCTGTACGAACCTTCGAGATACGTGTTCGCCACCAGGCCCGGTCCGCCATGGCCCGGTCCGATGACATACATCATGTCCAAACCGCGATCGCGAATGACGCGGTTCCAATGCAGATACAAAAAATTCAGCCCCGGCGTCGTGCCCCAGTGGCCGAGCAGGCGCGGCTTCACATCATCCAGCGTAAGTGGCCGCTCCAGCAGAGGGTTGTCCTTCAGATAAATCTGGCCGACGGAAAGATAGTTCGCCGCCCTCCAGTACGCATCCATCTTGGCAAGCAGTTCCGTGCTCAAGGGGCCCTGTGGAGTTGTGTCGACTGTTGCGTTTTCGGCCATGGCGCACCTCGCAAAGAAGATTCGCGTGTTACTAAGAGCCTAGCAGCGACCCCATCAAGGATGCGTGATCCGGATCACAAGAAAAAGGAATCGACTGGGTTGGCCATCGTGGCATTGAGCTTCATTCAGGCGGCAATTGATAGCGGTAAGGAGTCTTCCGCCTGCATTCGATGAGCAGGTAGCGCCAGCCCCGAATTCACCTGATATTTACCGGCGCGAGCGCACCGGCTGCAGAGTGGGCACGCTGCAAGACCCCAAGGCAGATCAGGCTTCGCTTAGTTTCATCTTTCCGAGGGGAGGCGTCCATCTTACGCGCTCGCTGTGTGTCTGCCGCCAAAATAGCGCTTCAGTTTCAAAATCTGCGACTCAAATCCATACCAGAGCGCCGTCGCAGCCAGCGTCGCAGTCGCCAACCGGAAGCCGACAACGGCCAGATTCCCTGCCATTCCATAACGATCCATGCGCGCGTCGAACCAGCCAAAGAAAATAAAAATCGAGATGTGAATCATATAAAGCCCGTAGCTGATGCGCCCATAAAACGCGAGCGGCCCGCGCCGCAACGTAGCATTCAGCGGATTGCTCGCTCCGGTCGACGCCAGCGCCGCCAGCACCGCTCCGCCAAATCCCATCGCCAGCGCCGAATCCAGAAACGCCGTTCCGCCTGCAATTGTGCCCGCGGCCACTAGGCCGGCAATCAGGCCACTCAAGCCGATCAGCAGCCATCTCCGCCGACTGAGTTGCACCGTATAAAGCGCCAGCGCCAGCAGGCTGCCGCAGGCAATGCCGTCCAGATGGATCAGCGTATTTGTCTGCGTCATCCAGTGCAGGTTCGCATGGCGCAGCAGCGGCGAGGCCACCAGCGCCGTGCCCAGCGCCACCGCCAGCATCCACGGCCGCTCTAAAAATCGCACTGTCGGGGCCCACAGGAAGTAGTACTGCTCCTCAATCGCCAGTGACCACGTAGGACTGACAGCCGGCGGCAGAGCAAGATGAAAGAGATTCTGCACGAAAAAAATATAAGCCAGCCAGGGCGCAGTCCTGAGCGCCTCGCCGATCGAGGGCCCAATGAACCAGGGCGCCTCAAGATACACGGCCACCAGCACCAGCACATACACCGGCCAGATGCGCAGCACCCGCCGCGCATAAAAGTTGCGAAAGTAGCTCGGCCTCGCGCGCGACTCGAAAAGAATCGAGGTGATCAAAAAACCCGAGAGCACAAAAAAGAGATTGACTCCCGCCCATCCCCACAGCGAGGCCCCGTAAATCCACGTGCCCTCAAGCCGCGGATGGCAGTGATAGAGCACCACCGCCAGCACCGCAATGCCGCGCAGCCCCTGCAATTCGGGGATATAAGACGGGAGCCAGTTTGGGCGTTGGATGGGCAAGGCGCAAAAATCCAGCACGAAAAAGGGTGCCCCAGGTCTGGATTCTCAGACCTGGGATAGCACGAATCGAATCACTGCGGAAAGTGTCAATCTCCCACTCTAGCCCGCCGCCAGCTGCCGCGCCCGCTCCGTCGCCCGCATCACGGCCTTGATCAGCGTCACGCGCAGCCCGCCTTCTTCGAGCTCCAGAATGCCGTCGATCGTACATCCCGCCGGCGTCGTCACCGCGTCCTTGAGCAGCGCCGGATGATAGCCGGTCTCGAGCACCATCTTGGCTGAGCCGTAAGCCGTCTGCGCAGCCAGTTGCGTGGCCACGTCCCGCGGCAGCCCAACCTTCACGCCGGCCTCGGCCAACGCCTCGATGATGATGTAGAGATATGCAGGACCCGAGCCCGAAAGCCCCGTCACCGCGTCCATGTGCTTCTCATCCACAATCACCGTGCGGCCCACGGTCTCGAAGATCCGCTGCGCCAGCTCCATCTGCTTCTCGGTCACAAACCGCCCGCGGCACAACGCCGCCACGCCCGCGCCCAGCGCCGAAGGTGTATTGGGCATGGCGCGGATCACGCCAATATCCATCCCGGCCGCCTCTTCGATGGCGCGCGTCTTCACCGAAGCCGCGAACGAAACCACCGTCTTCGCCGGCGTCAGCGCGGGAGCGATCTCCTTGATCACATCGGGCACCTGAAACGGCTTTACGCCCACCAGAATCAGATCCGCCTGCTTGGCTGCCGCCAGGTTGTCGGTGCTCACGTCCACGCCCCACTGCGTGCTCAGCGCCAGCGCCCGCTCCGCGTGAGCCACCGTCGCGTATAGCTGATGGGCCGCGAACAGGTTCTCCTTCAAAAACGCCTGCAGCAGGATGCCACCCATCTTCCCGGCGCCCAGAACCGCCACGCGCACATTCGGCAATTGCGCGGGTACTTCATTAGCCTCAACAGCTATCTCGGCCATCGGTTTCCTTGTCTCGGTTGAAAAATCTTGGTGCAACTATCAGGATACGCGCATCCTGCCAACCGGCGACAGAAGGACCGGGCGGTATCGCAGACAGAGAGAAAGCCTGTCAAGCCGAACCAGGCCCGAGCCGCGCCCCCGCGCGCCAATCAATTCCCCATCTCGATGCCCGGCCTTCAATGCCCAGCCCTCCATGCCCGGCCCTCAGTGCCCAGCCTTCGACGCCTCGATCCATGCATCGATCCGCGCCTCCAGCAAATCCAGCGGCAACGCCCCCGAGTCAATCACCTGATCATGAAACGCGCGAATGTCGAACTTGTCGCCCAGCGCCTTTTGCGCCCGGTCGCGCAGCTCAAGGATCTTCAACTGCCCCACCTTGTAAGCCAGCGCCTGGCTCGGCCACGCAATATAGCGGTCCACCTCGGCCTGAATACTCGTTTCATCAATATTCGAATACTCGTGGAAGAAATCCACCATCTGTTGGCGGGACCAGTGTTGGTTGTGGACGCCGGTGTCGACGACTAGCCGGATGGCGCGCCACATGTCGGCTTCGAGGCGGCCGTAATCGGAGTAGGGGTCCTGGTAGAAGCCTACGTCCTTGCCCAACCGTTCGGCGTACAGGCCCCAGCCCTCGGTGTAGGCGGTGTAGCTTCCGAATTTGCGGAACTCCGGAATCCCCTGCAACTCCTGGGCAATCGAAATCTGCAGGTGATGCCCCGGAATGCCCTCGTGATACGCGATCGATTCCACGCCATAGAGGTTGCGATCGGTGGCGTTATAGGTGTCGATGAAGAGATGGCCGGGCCGGCTGCCGTCCGGCGTGCCGGGCTCGTAGTAGGCCGGCGGCGCTGTCTTCGCCATGTAATCGGGAACCGGAACCACCTCAAACAGAGCCTTGGGCAGCGTTCCGAACAGCGACGGGAGCTTGGCCTTCATCGGACCCAGATAGCCTTTGTATGCAGCGAGCAACGCGTCGGCTGACGCGGGCTTCAGCTTGGGATTCGTCTTCAAACTGGCGCGAAAGCCGGCCAGGTCCTTGAACCCGAGCTTCTGCGCAATGGCCAGCATCTCCGCCTGGTCCTTCTTCACCTCATCCAGGCCGATCTGGTGAATCTGATCCGGCGTCAGGTTCGTCGTCGTAGTCCGGCGGATGAGGAACTGGTAATACTTCCCGCCATCCGGCAGCGCCGAGATGCCCGGCTCGCTGCGCCCCGCGGGAATGTACGTCACCTCAAGAAACCGCGCAAACCGCGTGTACGCCGGCAAAACCTCCTTGCCGATCGCCTCCAGCATCTCGGACTTGATGCGCTGCTGCTCAGCCGCCGGAATCGACGCCGGGAATTTTTTCAGGGGCAGCGCGTAGGGCGAGTCCTCGGGCTTCTGCGCAGCCAGTGCCTTCACCTGCTCGTCCACTTTTTCGAGCAGGAACTTCGGCGGCACGCGGCCATCGTCCACGCCGATCGACATATTCGTCATCACCTGCGCAAAGGCGCCGGGCAATGCATGCAGCCGCGCAATCCAGTCGTCGTAATCCTTCACGGTGTTGAAGCTCAGCTCGGCCACCAGTTCGCAGTAGTCCGTCTGGATGCCGTTCATCTGGTTCACCGGCATCTCCCACTCTTTAAACTCTGCCGCCTCAGCGTGATCGGTAAAGTCGCGCAGCAGCAGCTCGCGGCTCAGCTTCTCCTGATCGGTCAGCCCATCGGGCGCAATCGCCGCCAGCCGCAGCATCCACGTCTGCTCGCGCGCCAGCCAGGCGTTATAGCCCTTCACAGAGTTGTCTGAGACCTTGTCGTTATACCGCGAGTCGCCAATCGTCGAAGCTAACTCCGGATTGTAGGCGAGATACGCTTCCCAATATTCGTGGAAGAGATCGTTGAGCGCTGCGCGCCGGTCATCGAGCGACGTAGGCACGGCCGGAGCGACAGGCTGAAGCTGCGCCCGCAGCAGCGGCAGACAGGCAGGCAACAGAAATGCAAAGGCAGCCAGAAGAAGGCGGCGAAGTTGTCTCAATGGAGGAACTCCTCTTCGGTCGAGTGTAGAGCATCGAGGCGGCAGGCTTTGTGCCGGCACCGCGGGGGCGGGATGGCGAGCGGGCAAGTTAGCGAGTCAGCAAGTCAGCGGGTCAGCAGGTCAGCGGGTCAGCGAGTCAGCAGGTCAGCGGGTCAATGTTCACGCGGACGAACGAGGAGTGGTTTGCCTGGGTTTGAGCAGACGCATTGGAGTTGCGGAGTTGGATTGCGAAAAATGCGAGGACTTAGGCGAGAACCCCTCGCACTCGTTCCGGCCCTACGGGACGGAGGGGTTTTGGAGGGGCTGGGGTCCCAGGGCTGCGCTGCCTTTTACGTGACGTCCTCCCGGTGGCTCCGTGTGATTGAGCTCTGAGGTTTCCCACCTTAGGCGCAACGACAAAGACGCGCCGAAGGTGGGGCACCCGTTTTCGTGGCGGGGTGGGATGAGCGCACGGGGGCCGAGGACCGCCCGCGACGACCGCGGCCCGGCATGACTCGCGATGGTGGCGGCGATGGGCTGCGCTCGTCACTGAACTTGACAAGCTCGTCACTCCGGGATACAGTTTCGCCACGGCTCTTCAACCAGCCATCCCGAATCACGCTTCGACGAAAACTCAGGCTTAGACAGTACTCGGGCCCACGCAAAGATCACGCGGCTACAAAGATCGCGCGGCGACAGAGATCGCGCGGCGACAAGATACGCTTCAAGCAAAAATCACGCCTCGATAAATTTCAGGTTGTATCGATACTGTTGGGGCGCCGTCCCATGGGGCACGGCGACGGATTGCCAAGAACAAAACAACTATGGAGGTAACGATGAGTCGCAAGACAGGAATGCTGTGCTGTGCGCTGGGTCTGGTGACGCTGTTGCTGAACATGGCAACGGCCAAATGTGCCGCGGCCGTAAGTGGCTTTGCGGTGGTGGGCGGCGTTGTGAGGCCGGCAACGGACGTGGATATGGGCGCGTTCACCGCTGCGCAAATGGCGGTGGAAGTGGTGCTAGCGCCGCGCAACGCTTCGGAGCTGTCGAGCCTTCTGGCAGACCTCTACAACGCGAACGGCGCTCACTACCAGCACTGGCTGGCGCAAGGCGAGTTCGTTTCGCGGTTTGCGCCCGACAGCGCGCAGGCGAATGCGGTGGCCGCGTATCTGCGCGAGAGCGGACTGGACGTGGAGACAACTTCGTCGCCCTTCCTGCTGCGCGTGAGCGGGTCGAGCAGCATCCTGGAGACGACGTTCAAGACCAGCCTGCACAACTACCGCAACGCGAAGGGGATCACGTATTACTCGAACGCCTCAGAGGTGCAGATGCCCGAGAGCCTCGCCCCCGGCGTTCTGGGCGTGGTGGGTCTTTCAAACACGGTGCGCTTGCATCCGCACCTGATGCGTCCTTCGAAACAGGCAACGATGCCGGCGGTTCCGAGCTGCGAGACGCCGTACGTGACGGCGGCCCAGCTCTTCGATGCAGTGGATAACGGCGTCGGCTTTCCGTATGGCTATGGCGGCGGCCCGGGATGCAATGGCCTCACGCCGGACCAGGACAACTCGCTCTACGGCGCGCCGGATGTGGGCTCCGCAGGAAAAGGGCAGGGCGTGACTCTGGCGGTGTTCGAGCTCTCGGCCTACCAGCATTCCGACATCAATACGTGGGCCCAGTATTTCTACGGACCGGGTTACAAGGCTCCGCTTGAGGACATCACGGTGGATGGCGGGCCGCTGAGTCCAGTGTGCCCGGTGGGCGATCAATGCCCGGCACAGTACAACGGGTACTCGGGAGACATCGAGGTTGATGCCGACATCGAGACGCAGCTTGCGGTTGCGCCGAACGCGCGGCACCTGCTGGTCTACAACGCGCCGAACGATTTCACCGGGCAGACGGAGCTGGATCAGTATACGAAGATCGCCAACGATGATACGGCGGATGTGATCAGCTCGAGCTGGGGCGTGTGCGAGAACGATGCCGGCGCTGGCTATGCGGAGGCCGAGAACGTGCTCTTCGAGCAGATGGCTCTTCAGGGCCAGAGCATGTTCAGTTCGGCCGGCGATACCGGCGCTTTCGACTGCGTCCGGAGCGATGGGACCACGATCGTCAACGTCGGTGACCCGTCCTCGCAGCCGTGGGTCACGAGCGTCGGCGGCACTTCGTTTGAATCTTTCAACCCGGACGCGAACCCGAATCCGAAGTACCCGGCAGGCGTGGAGGCGGTGTGGAACGTCGACAATCTGTGCAACACGAAACCGAACGAAGGCGGCGTGCCGGGGCTGGATTGGTGTGCTTTGACCGGCGCAGGGGGCGGCGGAAGCAGCCAGTTCTGGGGCCGGCCCGCCTACCAGTTCGGGCCGGGGGTCACGAACGCGTACACGACTTACGGCAACGGCACCACACAGTGCGCGCTTGCGGGAAAGGGGAAGCCGTGCCGCGAGGTTCCGGACATCTCAGCCAACGCCGATCCTTACACGGGCTATGCTGAATATTGCACCGGAAGCGCCGCTACGCCTTACAGCGACTGCGCCACTTTCAGCGGAGGACAAACTCCCGCTGGATGGTTCGCCATTGGCGGCACCAGCCTTTCGTCGCCGCTGTGGTCGGCCGTGATTGCCGACCATGACGGCTTCTGGCATGGCCGCATCGGCAACGCGAACCCGCTTCTCTACCTGCTCTACAACCTGGATGGGAAGGGATATTTCAACGACATCACCGGCATCGGGCAGAAAACCAACAACAACGGCCTGTTCCCGACTACTCCCGGCTTCGATCTGTCGACGGGCATCGGAACACCCAAGATGGGAGCCTTGATTACGCTCTTTCCGCAGCAATAGCTGGGCGCGATCCGGGGATTCGTCCCGTTCTAACTGCAACGTCTGTGCCCCATCCTTTCGAGTTTTGCTATCGAAGGGATGGAGCATTTCCGTCTTCATCACCCTCCCGATGGCAAGGCCTTCCGGCAGCGGTCATTCCGGAATTGATCCTTTGACGGGCGCCGTGATTCCTTTCTAGACAACCAAAACCCTATGTCGTTACATCAAAATTTAATGACGATTCAGGGGCCTTCTTTTAGTGACGCTTACATCTCCATATCTGATTGATCTCCTCCGCGCGACGCTCGCACAGATTGAGCTCAGCAGCGAGTATTCGCTGGACGATCCGGCTATTCAAGAGCTCAGGAATGCCCTTCTGCGCAGCATAACGGAGCTCTCATTGCTCCGAAGCAGGCCCTCGATGGAACCGGTCCAGCCGGTTACGCGCACGCCTGGTATAAAGAACCTGGTTTAGACCGGCTCCAGAGTTCAACTGCCCCACGTAGACCTGAACCCTGGATTCCCTCCCCGCTCCCTTCAATCCCCCTTGCAGACCAGCCCCTGCCATGAATTCGGCCGGGAAGATCGTGTATGCTACGGGCAGCGCTACCTAAGACTGGTTGCCTGCCGGTCGATGCCTGAGAGCCATGAAAATGGCAAGCGGTGGAATCTTGCAAGTGCCGTATGCGTTTCTTGGGCCCGAGCCGGATCCCGCTTAGCAGGAGTAGAGAGCAAGCCCTCTGCACGCCAAGCCGTACGCGAAGAGGTTGCTGAGACGTTGTTTTTTGACGGGTCTCGCAGCGAATATGTCCGTTTCCTGCTGGAATGCAAGGGGCGTTTTCCTGGAGAAAATGCCACTTAGCTATTGCGGCTTCAGGGATATGGCAACTGCGAAACTGGTATAGCCGCTCAGAAACAGCCCATACAGGAATGGAGAGCTTCGCCGGCGCGAGCCGGAACGCGGTCCACGCGCCACCGAACCTGCGCTTAAATGTGCTTTGGCGGAAAATTGAGCCGGGATGCTTCTGGCCAGAGATCAGGCTGACCCGGCAACGGGCGTGAAGGCAGGCCACAGGCAGGCCCCCAGGGCAAGCCGCAGATCGGCCTTTCCCATTCCTGAACAGATAGATGCCGGAATACGCGGTCAGGTTTTACGGAGCGGGATCGAGCGCTCCCTGTAAATTTGGGCTCCTTGGCACGACGAATTCACTTTTCTGAAGGACTGATGCAGTTTTTGAAAAACTATTCTTTCACTCTCTCCCTGTTGGCAGCAGCGATTGTGCTTCACGGAACCGGATGCGGGGGTGGCGGGCCGAAATCCGCCGCCGGGTCGACGACGCCTTCACCGTCATCTCCACCCTCTTCACCGACCACGACGCCCAGCCCGTCACAGACGCCTGGGAGCGCCATCACGATCACCAGCCCGGCGAGCGGCGCCTCTGTGGGCGCGCCGTTCAACCTGTCGGCGAGCGCGGCCACGTGCTCCTCGCAGCCGGTGTCCTCGATGGGTTACTCGTTCGACGACAGCGCAGACACCACGGTGGTGAACGGCGCGCAGGTGAACACGCAAGTCTCGGCGGAGACGGGTGCGCACACGCTGAACGTGAAGGCGTGGGGTAACGCAGGCGCGGCGTGCAATGCGAGCGTGGCTGTCAATGTGACGGATTCATCTTCGGCGGCGAGCTCGCCGGTGCCGGCCAACGCGACCACGGTGAGCGCCGTTCAGGCGCTGGGCGGCTGGCAGGCGACGCACGACACCGGTACACCGGGGAGTTCGAGCGGATCGATGAGCGTGGTGGGTTCGCCGTCGATGAGCGGCAGCGCGCGGCAGTTTGTCACGAGTTTTTCGGGGTCGGGCGGCGAACTGTACAACGCCAACGTCGGCAACGACACGACCGCCACGAATTTCTTTTATGACGCGTGGGTGTATCTGACCAGCTCGGCCAGCACCATTCAAAATCTCGAGATGGATATGAACCAGGTGATGGCGAATGGAGAGACCGTCCTCTATGGATTTCAATGCGACGGCAACTCCGGCACCTGGGATTACACCAAGAATGTCGGCACGCCGACCCAGCCGAACGACCAGTGGGAGCATTCGAGCGCACCGTGCAACATGCGGAACTGGAGCCAGAACACCTGGCATCACGTGCAGGTGAGCTACTCCCGGGATGGTGCGGGCAACGTGACCTATCACTCGGTGTGGCTGGATGGGGCGGAGTCGGAGATCAATGCGACGGCCCCGTCGGCGTTCGCGCTCGGCTGGGCGCCGGCGCTGCAGACGAACTTCCAGGTGGATGGGCTGGGGTCGGGGACGAATACCGTGTATCTGGATCAACTGTCGATTTCGAGGTGGTGAGAGGGCAGTTCGCAGCCGCCAGTTCACAGATGGAGGCGTTCTTACCATACTGTGAACTGACTGCTGGGAACTGCTTTTTTCAGCACGCCAGCATTTCGCGGCTGAGCTTGAGGCCTTGCAGGCGGCCGAGGAGCGTGATGGCGACGCGCTCGGTTTCAAAGAGGCGCTGGGCCATGAGTTGCACCTGCGCCGTGGTGACTTCCTCGATGCGGGTGATGATCTCGTCCACCGAGAAGAACTGGCGGAAGTACATCTCCTGGCGGGCAAGGTTGGCCATGCGCGAGTTGGAGCTTTCGAGGCCGAGCAGGATGTTGCCCTTGAGCTGGTCCTTGGCGCGGGTGAGTTCGTCGTCGCCAAGCGGAGCTTCTTTGAGCTTGCGGAATTCGGCGAGGACGAGCTCGACCACTTCAAGCACCTTGGCGGCGGAGGTGCCGGCGTAGACGCAGAGCGTGCCGGTGTCGCGATAGGGGCTCAAGTCAGAGTAGATGGAGTAGACCATGCCGCGCTCTTCGCGGATGGTCTGGAAGAGACGCGAGCTCATGCCGCCGCCGAGCACGGTGTTGAGGATGAGGGTAGCGTAACGGTTGTCGTCCGTAATGGGCGGAGCCGGAACGCCGAGGCAGATCTGCACCTGCTCGAGGGACTTCTTGTTGCGCAGTTGAATGCGCGCGCTGGGCCGCGGAGCAGAAAGCTCGTTAAGCGCCTCGCCGCCGGGCAATGCAGAAAACTTGTTGGACACGGCTGCAGTGAACTCGTCGTGGTCGAGATTGCCGGCCGCCGAAAAGACCATGTTGCCGCCGTGGAACCAGTCGCCGTGATAGGCGAAGAGCTGCTGCTGGTCAAGCCGGCCGACCGTCTCGGTGGTGCCGAGGATTGGCTTGCCGAGCGGATGGCCCTTCCAGAAGCTTTGCGTAAAGAGCTCGTGGACGAGCACGTCGGGATTGTCCTCATCGATCTTGATCTCTTCGAGAATCACGCCGCGCTCACGCTCGATGTCAGAGGGTGCGAAGACGGGATTGAGGACGAGATCGGAGAGCACATCGAGGGCGATGGGGACGTGATCGGCAAGGGACTTTACATTAAAGCAGATGGTTTCCTTGCTGGTGAAGGCGTCAAGATTGCCGCCGATCGAGTCCATTTCGCGGGCGATGTGCAGGGCGGAACGGGAGCGCGTGCCCTTGAAGAGCATGTGCTCCACGAAGTGAGAGATTCCGTTGGTTTCGGCCGGCTCGCAACGGGAGCCGGATTTGATCCACACGCCCATGGCCACGGAGCGCAGGTGTTCCATACGCTCGGTCAAGACAATCAGGCCGTTCGGCAGTACAGTGCGGCGAAGATTTCGCTCAATATTCATTTTCATTGGGTCGAGTTTGATTGTAGGGCAACCGAAGTGTTTCGGCACGCCGCGGGTTATGCATCTGTGTTGGAAAACCGGCCCGGAAGGACGATTCTGCGGGCGTCCGGGCTGCAGGGAAGAGAAAAATGCTCTATGCTGACCCCAGCCGTGACCCGGGATACCAGCCAACTTGTCCACTTAGACTCCGCGTCCCCCGAAGCCGGGAGCCGGAAGCCGCTCTTTGGATTGGATGCAGCCGCGCTGTCTGCGCACCTGGTGGATTTTGAAGAACCTGCGTGGCGGGGACGGCAATTGGCAGAAGCCCTGTATCGCCAGTGGATTACCGATTTGGAGCAGGTGACAACCCTGCCCAAACCGCTGCGCGGCCGGCTTGCCGAGGCCGGCTGGACGGTGGGCAGGCCGCGGATTGTGCAAATCTACCGGTCTGTGGACGGGACGGAGCGGTACCTTGTTGAGTGCCAGAACGGGAATTCGCTGGGGGGCGCGGAGACGGTGGAGACCGTCTGGATGCCGGAAGGGGATGGCGGCGAGGCGGGCGAGCAGATGGACGGGGAAAACGGTGAGTTGCTCGGATCAGGCGAAGCCTCTGGCAAATCACCGGGCAAGTCCTGGTCGCGCGCTACGATCTGCGTTTCGTCGCAGGTGGGCTGCGCGGTGAACTGCCAGTTCTGCCTGACGGCGAAGCTCGGCCTGCAGCGCAATCTCACGGCGGGCGAGATTGCGGGGCAGGTGGTGGCGGTGCTCGAGCGCCAGGGCGTGGAGGTGGGCCGCGACCGGGTGAACCTGGTCTTCATGGGCATGGGCGAGCCGTTTCTGAACTACGCCCAATTCATGGACGCGGTGCGGCTGCTGGTGCGCGAGGTGGGCTTGAGCCCGCAGCGGATGACCGTGTCGACCTCAGGGATTGTGCCCGGCATCGAGCAGTTCGCCGAGGAACCCGCGGATGTGCGGCCGCGGCTGGCGATCAGCTTGAATGCGCCGAATGACACGATTCGCGGCGAGGTGATGCCGATCAACCGCAAGTGGCCGATTGATGCGGTGCTGAACGCGGTGCGCAAAGTGCGGCTGCGGCCGCGCGAGCGCGTCACGTTTGAATATGTGCTGCTGGGCGGTGTAACGGATCGTCCGGAGCACGCGCGGGAAGTGGCGCGGCTGGTGCGGCGGTCAGGACTGCCGGCCAAGGTGAACCTGATCGCGTGGAATCCGGGGCCGGGGATTCCCTATGCGATGCCCTCAGCCGAAGCGGTGGAGAGCTTTCGCGCTGCGCTGGCCGCGGAGGGTGTTCCCGTCTATGTGCGGCAGCCGCGAGGGCGCGATATCTATGCGGCGTGCGGGCAGTTGAAGCGGACGGTGGAGGCGTGAGGCTCTTTACTTGTCTTCTGCAATATTTCACGCGCACAGCAATATTTGAGTTGCTCGTGGTTTGAGTTGCTCGTGCCGGATGTCCAGATCAGGAATTTCAGAATTGGAATAGGATTCCTATGCCGCCCGATCCACCACTTCCAATATCGTTCCCTCGATCTTCTGCAAATAGGCGACGATCTCGAACAGGTTCTTTGCCTGTGGATTGCCCGTCGCGCTGAACATTCGCATAAGAACTTTTGGGGAACGTCCGAGTTCTTCTCCGAGCTTTACAAAGCCGAGGGTGCCGTTAATGTATTTGCGAAGCACGGATTTTCCCGTCTCCACATCGCCTGCAATCATGCACCCGACGGCTTCCTTGAGGAGCGCGCGTCGAAATCTTTCGCTCTTCAGCAGCCTCTTCTTCACCGTTTCATTGAAGCTCTTTGTGAGCGCCATGATTCCTCCCGCTTACGTTCCTTATATTCCCGCCAAAAAGCCTTTGCCATTGCAATGTCGCTTTGCTGCCGCTTCTTCGTTCCGCCGCCAAGCAGAATCACGAGCCGTTCGCCATCCCTGCCAAAGTAAATGCGATAGCCAGGTCCGAAATCGATCCGTAGTTCCTGAACGCCTTCGCCCACGCTCTTGATCGCCGACAAATTTCCACGTTCGAGTCGATCGAAAGACACTGTAATACTTGCCTGGGCTGTGTCATCGAGCTTTTCGAACCATCGATCGAAGGAATTGTGTCCCTGACGGTCAATGTACTGGCGCACCTCGATCACGCATTTATGGTAGCACAAAAGATACTATCAGTTGAGCGGATTTTTCTGCCCATGCCGGATTTGTATGCAAAGAGCTCGAGAGAAAGATCTCGCCACTGCTAGCCGCAGCGAGCAATCATCGGGTGGCTCAAGCCCGGCGGAAGAGCGCTATTCCGAAGGCATCGGCGGCGGCTTGACGCTGCCGCAATCGGAGCCTTTGTAGACGGAGGTAGATTCGGCCGTCCATTCAATGGGCGTGGAGTTCTGTCCCATCTGCATGGTTCCGACGAAGTGAACCTTGCCTTTCGCAGTGCCGTCACCGCTAAAGTGCGATTCGAGTGTGCCTTTGCCGCTCATGGGGCCGGTGCAGATCCAGTCGGCGGACATGCTGTTCGATGTTTTCTGCAGGTTCGCCACCTGGCAGTTGCCGCGGGATTGCGGAAGCGGCGCGCCGTATTTGTCGATCATGGCCTGGGTGAGGCAGTACTGCGTGGTATGCGGGCCGCCTCCGAAGGCTGCAGCCGCCTGAGGCGGCATCTGCACGCCGGCGGGAAACGGCGTTTGCTGCCAGGTCATCGAAGTGGTGATCTCCCACAGGCCGGGCTTCCTTGCCTCCTGCGCCCATGCGAACAGCCCTAGAACCAAAACACCTGCGCTCACCGCGAGCGCTGCGGAACGGAATCGCATTTCTGCCCTCCTCACACGTCCTTGCCAGGGTGCGCAATCAATGTACCGTGGGTGCTGGGAGTTGGGGAAGCGAAATTTCCGGTGGGCCGCGCTCAGTGCACGGAGAGCTCTGGGGGTCGAGGAATGGAATGAGGTTTGTGCTGTCCCACCCTTTCGACACAAAAAAGTCGAAAGGATGGGGCACGGAGTTTTGGGGGTGGTTTGGCGTTTTCCTGCTTTACTGGCATCGCGTGGAATGGCGTTTGGATCTTCGATCAGCGTTGGCGTTGAGCATGCGCATGCGCCAGGGCCAGCAATGTGTCTGTGACGCGGCCGGCGGCGTGGCGGACTACATTTTCTTCGCTGGCGAAATCGCCGGCGATGCAGCGCACGCCGAGCGCCTCGATGCGCTCGATATCGGCGACGATGGGCGAAGCGCCCTCAGCGGCGTAACGGGCCAGGGTCTCCGGAGAAAACGGAGCGATATTGACCAGGGCGCAATCGAAGACCGGGGCGCGCGTGTGCTCGTAGATGCGCTCGATGTGCTCGGAGGCGGTGAGGCCGAGGCTTTCATTGGCCTGGCTCATCAGGTTCGCGACGTAGACGCGCAGGCCGCGAGCCTGGGCCAGCGCTGCCGGAAGGCGATCAACGAGGAGATTGGTGATGAGCGACGTGTAGAGCGAGCCCGGCCCGACGGTGATGAGATCGGCGCGCTCAATGGCTTCAAGGGTCTCCGGGAGCGGCGGCGGGCAGGGTGGATCGAGCGTGAGCTCGACGATGCGGCGGCGGCTGGCGGTGATGTTGGTTTCGCCGCGGACGATCGAGCCGTCGTCCATGTGCGCGACCAGGGTGGTGTTGCCGGTGGTGGCCGGATAGATGCGGCCGCGCGTGGCGAGAATCTTCGACGAGAGCTGGACGGCCTGGGCGAAGTCGCCAGTGATCTCCGTCAGCGCGGCCACAAAGAGGTTGCCGAAGTTGTGGCCTTTGAGCGCATCGCCGCCGCGGAAGCGATGGTTGAAGAGGCGGCTCAGCAGGTCTTCTTCTTCACTGAGAGCGACCATGCAGTTGCGCAGATCGCCGGGCGGAAGCATGTTGAAGTCGGTGCGCAGCCGGCCGGAGGAACCGCCGTCGTCGGTTACGGTAACCACCGCGGCCAGATCGGCGATGGCGCCATCTTCCGCCTCGGGCTGGCCGGGCACGGCTACGTGACGGCGCAGGCCACGCAAGAGCGTGGAGAGACCGGTGCCGCCGCCGAGGGCGACCACATGCAGCGGACGGGCGGCGCGCGCATCTTGAGCGACGGAGAAGGGTGCGGCGGAAACTTCGCGGATCGCGGGCATCGGAAAACTCAACTCAGCCTTGCGGAAGCTGGGAGCGGGCCAGCCATGGGGTGGGGCGCGGGTTCGGCGTTTGAGGCGCAGCTCGAGAGGTTGCGAGAAAAGAGGCGATTGTCTTTGAAATCGGCCAAAAGCATACCTCAGGGACTAAAGTCCCGGCCTACCAGTCCCGGCCTGCCCATCTTGGTATTGGTGTCAGGCCCCGCCGAACCCGGCGGATCACGCTCCGGCACACAAGGAGACGGTTCAACAGGCGCTACGGGACTTCAGGATACAGCAATTCGGTGAAACGAGGGTCATCGACCATGCTCTGGAAGTCATTGTCGACGCGCGCCTGCAGGCGGTTCCGCGGATTCAGCTCGATGGCGCGGGCCAGATTCGACAGGCAATCCTGGGAGCGGCCGGTGATGGCGTCGAGGACCGCGAGACCGTAAAAGGCGTAATCGGCGCCCGGATAGCTGGCGAGAATCTTGTTGAACTGCTCGCGGGCGTCTTCGTAGTAGCCGGTGTTCAACTGCGAGACGGCGTAATCGTAGTGCTCCTCGGGCGTGAGGAACAACAGTTTCGGCTTTTCCATCTGCCGCTGGCAGGTGTTGATGTACATCTGGCAGCGCTCCTTCAGCTCCATCGGAGCTTCAGGGAGAAGTTTTTCGAGCGCGGCCAGCGCTTTATCGTATTTACCCTGCTGCAGCAACTGCACTGCCGCCTGATAGTGCTGGAATGCAGGACCGCTGGCCACGGCGGCGTGACCGTCGGGCCGGGCGGAGGGGGCAGATTTCTTGCGGCTGGGCGCCGCGGATCGGGCCTCTTGCATCATGGTGTCTTCAACGCGCGCATGCCTGCCGGATGGTGGAACCGGACATTTCCGGATACAGGGAACAACGCTGCTTGAGCCATCTTTATACGCATTGTGCCGGGGGACGTCAATGGGGTGGGCGCGGAGGACCGGGAGAGGATCCGGATTCAGCTCCTGCGTCCGGATGAAAATTTGCCGTAGATGGCTGGGTTCAGCGCGGGATCGTTGTACATCTTCAACTGGCGATAAAGCTTGAAGCGCCGCTTGCCGGCAAGGGTTTCGTGCCACAAGGCATCGAGGCAGCCTGCCAGGTCAGCGCGCTGCTGCTCCAGAATGGCAAGGCGCTCGCGATTGCGCTCCGCGTGACCGGGGGATGCGTCGTCCCGGCTCGCCTCTTCGCGGGTGTGGTAGATCTTCAGTGCCAGAATCGAGAGCCGGTCAATGATGAGGCCCGGCGATTCGGAGTTGAGCGGCGCCGTGGGCTTGGGAAGGCCTTTGGCTTCAAGCCAGCTGAGCAGCCGGCGGTCGAGCTCCTCGGTCAGGTCATTGCGGAGCTGGTTGGTTTCATCGACGCGGCGTTTCACGGCTGCGAGCTGGGCGTCGGTGGCTTCGGGGGCGCGGGCCTCATCCTCGATATGCCAGAGATCGAAGTTGGCGCGGTGCTGGCGCGCAACGGCGGCCAGCCAGTCCGGCTCGCCGACCGCCGTGGCCGCGCCGGGACTGACATGCCAGACCTTCGTACATCGGTCATGAAGCTCTGTGATGGCGGTGGCATCGAGCAGGAGAGCCGGCCCTCCGGCCCAGACCGGCGCCTGGCCCTTGCCGATATCGCTTCGTCTCCGCAGCTGCTTGGCGAGCGCGCCGCAGAGCCAGCACACCGGCAGCCAAAAGAGAAAGTTGGCGAGCGCGGTGATCCAAACAGGAAAGCCGTGGATGTTGCCGCTGATAGCCATCGAGACGAGAACGCCGGGGATCAGCAGGACGCGGCCAAAGAACTGGATCGAGGCCATTCCCGGATTCGAGGAAAGCGCGACGACACTACCGACATGGAACGAGAGAAACGCCGCGGCGCAGGCTACGGCCGCGCTTGCAGCGAGTCTCTTCCAGTACGCAAAGATCGCCATCGGTCGTTCAGTCCTTTCCTAATCGCTCGCGGGGGAGTTGTAGCGTCTATGGTAGAACTATCCTCATCGAAGCTCCAAGCGGCAAATTCACAATAAATGACCCAGGTGACGCTACCGCATAAAGCAAGGGTGGGAGCGGGGGTGAAAACGGAGGTCCGATGCCCAACGCAGCCGAGCGGTTTCTGCTGATCGCCAGTTACGAGAAGGGGCACGACTTCATGCGGCAGTGCGCGGAGATGGACGTCTCGTGCACCCTGCTCACGCTGGATGCCCTGAGCGATGCCGACTGGCCGCGAGAGGCTCTGGAAGACCTGGCGACCATGCCACCGGGGCTGAGCCGCGAGCAGATTCTCAACACCGTCTCGTGGATGGCGCGGGGACGGCGGTTTGACCGCGTAGTGGCGCTCGACGAGTTCGACCTTGCGACCGCGGCGCAGATTCGCGAGCACATGCGCATCCCCGGCATGGGCGTGACCACGGCATCCTACTACCGCGACAAGCTGGCCATGCGCACGGGCGCGCAGAGATCGGATTTTCTGGTGCCGGAGTTCTGCCGGATATTCAACTACGACGAATTGCGCGCATTCATGGAGCGCGTGGCGCCGCCGTGGCTGCTGAAGCCGCGGGCGGAGGCGTCGGCCGTCGGAATTCGCCGGATTGAGCAGCCGGAGCAGCTTTGGCGCGCCCTCGAAGAGCTGGGCGACCGGCAGAGCCATTTCCTGCTGGAGCAGTTCGTGCCCGGCGACATTTTTCACGTGGATGCGATCGTGAGCGAGCGCGAGGTAGTGTTTTCCGCCGTGCATCGCTACGGGCGGCCGCCCATGCAGGTGATGCACGACGGCGGCGTCTTCACCACGCGGACGGTGGATCGCGCGAGCCCCGAGTGGGAGGAACTGACCGCGTTCAATGCGGAGCTTGCACCTTCATTCGGCATGATACGCGGCGTAACCCATGCCGAATTCATCCGGGCCCACGGGGACGGGCGGTTTTATTTTCTCGAGATCGCGGCGCGGGTGGGCGGAGCCTTCATCGCGGATTTGGTGGAGATTGCCACGGGCGTCAATCTGTGGCGGGAGTGGGCGCGGATTGAGGTTGCGGAGCTGCGGGGCGAGAGCTATCCGGCCCCGCGGGCGGCCGATCTCCTTGCGGGCAGCGTGCTGTGCCTGGCCCAGATGGCGGAGCCGGATACATCAGCCTTCGACGCGCCGGAGATCGTCCGGCACATCAGAAAGCACCACCATGCGGGGTTGATTGTTCGATCAGGAAGCGCGCAGCGGGTGGAGGATCTGCTGGAGCAGTATAGCGGCGAGTTCGCGGAGCGGTTTCTGGCCAAGCTGCCGCCCCTGGAGCGGCTCAGTCCCGCGTAATCCAGCTGATTCAGGACTTCTGGCCTGCCGCCGTCTTCTTCTCGAGCAGCGGGCTCGGGTCAAATAGCACGGTGAGGGAGCGGATCCTGCCATTTTCCACGCGATACCACCCGCACCCGAAGATCGTTGCGCCGGATATGGCGAGATCATAGAGCACGCAGACGTCGCCGCTCTCGGCAAAGGCCTTCTTCACCGTGTATTTCGGGCGCATCCGTTCCATGTCGTTGAAATAGGCGTCTGCTTCCTGACGGGGACCCAGGACGCCGGCGAAGGATAGATCGTTGCTGACATAATGCTTGGCGCGCGCAAAATCTTCCCTGTTGATGAACAGGTCTCAGCTGAGATTTTCGATGCCCGGCGAGTCGTGTGGAAAAAAATCCATTGACAGCATACCAACTGGTTGGTACATTGCATACCAACTGGTCGGTATGAATATGAGCACAACGAGACAACACGAACCCAAACACGAGCTTCGGCACGAATCGAGAACCAAGTTGCTGGATGCGGCCCTTTACGTGATCCGGGCCAAAGGCTACTCGGCCACGCGGGTGGAAGATATCTGCGCGGCGGCGGGTCTGACCAAGGGCAGTTTCTTTCATCACTTCAAGAGCAAGGAAGAACTGGCGCTGGCCGCCGCGGAGCATTTTTCGTCGATAGCCGACGGGCTGTTCGCGGCCGCGCCCTATCGCAGCCTGCCGGACCCGGTGGATCGCGTGCTGGGCTATGTGGAGTTTCGCAAGGCGATCCTGCTGGGCGAGCTGCCGCAGTTCACCTGCCTGCTGGGCACGATGGTGCAGGAGGCATACGAGACGCATCCGCAGATTCGCGAGGCCTGCGACCGGTACATTGCCGCGCACGCGCACACGGTGGCGGCGGATATTGCGGAAGCGATGGCGGCGCGGGGGATTCAGGGCGAGTGGACGGCAGAGAGCCTCGCCTTCCATACGCAGGCCGTGATCCAGGGATCGTTCATCCTGGCCAAGGCGCAGCAGAGCGCTCAGATTGCCGCGAGTTGCATCGACCATCTGCACCGGTATCTCGAATTTGTTTTCAAGCAACCACGCGCGACAAGCCGAAACCAATCCCACGAGACGAACTAAAAGGAGAAATGAGATGAAGTGCATGGTCATTGTTAAGGCCGGCAAGGACAGCGAGAAAGGCGTTATGCCGAGCGCGGAGTTGCTGGCCGCAATGGGTCAATACAACGAAGAGCTGATCAAGGCCGGCATCATGAAGGACGGCGGCGGCTTGAAACCGACCTCCCAGGGCAAGCGCGTGCGGTTCTCCGGTGCGCAGCGAACCGTTCTCAATGGTCCTTTCGGCCCGACAGAAGAGCAGATTGCCGGCTATTGGCTTTGGGAGGTCAAATCGATGGACGAAGCCGTTGCGTGGCTCAAGCGCTGCCCGAATCCGATGCCTGCGGATTCGGAGATCGAGATTCGCCCGCAGTATGAGGAAGCGGATTTCGTCCAGTAGCGGATTGCCGCGAGGCGCATGGAGTTTCTGCATTCGTCTATCGAAACACTGCTCGACAAGCCGCATTCCCCGGCAGGTCAATCCGCGAGCGATTCACACACGAAGCCGCAACCGATTCACACACCAAGGAGTCTGCCATGTCTACCGCTGTTCAGAGCACGCACATGTCTATTGCCGAAGCTGAGATTTGGGCTCTTCTCGACTTCGTTCAGGAGGCCCATCACGCGAAGGACGCGGCGGCGATCGCCGAGCCCTACGCTGCGGATGCCGTGATCTTCGATCTCTCGCCGCCGCTGGCGCACCCTGGCGTGAGCATCGAACGCAAACAACCGTGGCTCGATTCGTGGGATACGCCGATCGAGCTTGAATCCCGCGACCTGAAGATCACCGTGAGCGGCGATGCCGCCTTCGGGCACGGCCTGCTGCGGATGAGGGGAACGAAAAAATTCGCTGACCGTCCGGTCGATTTCTGGATGCGGGCGACGTATTGCTTTGAGCGCGGGGCGGACGGCTGGCGCATTGTGCATGAGCATACGTCGGTGCCGTTTTATATGGACGGCAGTTTGCGGCCGGCTTTCGATTTGCAGCCGTGAAGGCTTCCGGCTCGAGTCGACGTGCGTACGCTCGGAGCCGTACATACTCGGAGCCGTACAATCGATGCGGGAGCAAGCATGGAGAAAAGCTGGCAATATCCGCACCGGCGGTGGAATCCGCTGCGGCAGAGTTGGGTTTTGGTTTCGCCGCACCGCACGCAGAGGCCCTGGCAGGGCGAAGTGGGGCAGAAGGCTTCGCCCTCCGCTGTCTCGTACGATCCGGAGTGCTATCTGTGCCCAGGGAACAAGCGCGCGGGCGGCGCTGTGAATCCCGTGTATGAAAGCGTGTTCGCGTTTGTAAACGATTACTCCGCGCTGCTGCCGGATCTGCCGGCATCGATTCAGACATCGGCTCAGGCGCCGGAATTGCCGCTGGTTCGGGGCTCACTGGTTCAGGACTCGCTGGTGCAGGAATCACTGCTTCGCGCAGAAGCGGTGCGCGGGCTGTGCAAGGTGCTCTGCTTTCATCCCGATCACAGCCTGACGCTGGCGCGAATGACGCGGGCGGAGATTCGCACGGTAGTGGATGCGTGGGCGCGGGAGTATGCGGAGATCGGCAGCCTCGACTGGATCGAGTACGTGCAGATCTTCGAGAACCGCGGCGCGATGATGGGCGCGAGCAATCCGCATCCGCATTGCCAGATCTGGTCGACGGGATTTCTTCCCGATGAGCCGGCGGCGGAAAGTATCGCGCAGCGCGATCATCTCTCGCAAACTGGCCGCTGCCTGCTGTGCGCGTATCTCGAAACGGAGCGGGCCGCGGGCGAGCGCGTGATTTTCGAGAACGAGCACTTTGCGGCGGTGGTTCCCTGGTGGGCGGTGTGGCCATTCGAGGTGATGCTGGTGAGCCGGCGTCATGCCGGAGCGTTGCCGGAGTTGGGCGGCGCGGAACGGGATGCGCTGGCCGATGCGCTGAAGCGGCTGACTACCCGCTTCGACAATCTCTTTGAAACCAGCTTTCCGTATACGATGGGTTTTCATCAGACGCCGACAGATGGTGAGGACCATCCGGAGTGGCATTTTCATGCGCATTTTTATCCGCCGCTACTGCGCTCGGCGACAGTGCGGAAGTTCATGGTGGGTTTTGAGATGCTGGGAATGCCGCAGCGGGATATTACGCCGGAGTCGGCGGCGGAGCGGCTGCGCGCCGCGAGCGAGGAGCACTTCTGGGCGCGAGCCTGAGGAGCGAGACTGAGGAGCGAGACTGAGGAAATTGTCGGATTCGGAGTGGTGAGCTCGCTGGGAATCGAACCCAGGACCCACGCCTTAAAAGGCGATTTTTTCGACGTCGCACACGTGGAAGGCAGAGAGGCTTGTGTCTGCTGCTTCGTGCAGATTCCGGGTATCATCTTCCCGCGTGTCATCTTCCCGCGTGTCATCGGGTTCAACCTTTGACCCCATGGGCGTCACCCGATGAGCGGGGCAAAAGATTTACCTGAAATTCGATCATACAGCTACAAAACGATCAATATATTGCACATCTTTACATCTTTCTTAGCGAAATTTTCAAAAAATGCGATTAGAGGGTTGCAAGACCTTATAGCTCAGAGGTTAAAATCGCTCCGGTATGTCCGAGTCCATTAATCGTCGCTCCGAACTGATCGTCAAATTCCTCCTCCGGACCGGCAGCGCAACCATAGAAGAGATCCTCGCCGTCGCCGGATCCTCGGCGCCCAGCATCCGGCGCGATTTGGTGCGATTGGAGAATCGGGGCCTGATCCGGCGAACCCACGGCGGCGCGACTTTGGTGGAACCGCTACTCTACGAGCCCTTCCGCTATGACAGCTCTTTCATCGCGCGCGAGCAGCGCTTTGCGGAGGAGAAACGCCGCATCGGCCTCGCTGCAGCCGAACTCGTACAAGCCAATGAGACGGTGGGCCTGACTGCGGGCACCACTACGACGCATATCGGCCGCAGCTTGCGCCACCGCGACAAGATTCAAGTGATCACCAACGCCATCAATATCGGCATGGAGCTGTGCAACCAACCCGGCATCCGCACCTGCCTGACGGGGGGAGTGGTGCCCTGGGCCTGGTCGTTTTCACTCACTGGCAACACCGCGCTCAACTTTCTTGAAGATGTTTACATG
Organism: Occallatibacter sp.; assembly: GCA_036490385.1. GTDB lineage: Bacteria > Acidobacteriota > Terriglobia > Terriglobales > Acidobacteriaceae > Telmatobacter. The sequence goes on along the minus strand of DASXDX010000026.1, from coordinate 21,685 downwards.
GACAAGGTGTTCTTGAGCGTGACGGGTCTGGATGCTGAACGGGGAGCGACCACGCTTGAGACCGATGAGGCGCTGATTCTGAAAAAGATGGTCAAGCAGTCCAAGCAGGTGATCGTGACCGCCGACTCCAGCAAGCTGGGCAAGGTCAGCCCCGCCTTCGTTTGCCCGGCCAATGGAATCCAGATATTGATTACGGACACCGGCGCCAGCGCCGACGCGATCGCGCCTTTCGAACGCCTGGGGATTCGCGTCATTCGCGCATGATCCTTCGATGAAATCAAGACTCCGTGAGGCCGCGTAAGCCGGCTGACACGGAACGCGTAAGCTGGCTGACACAGAACGCGCAAGCCGGCTGACATAGAAGTTGAGCGGCTCGGCGTTCAACTCGCGCTCTGCTCTTGAAATCCCTGTTGAAGCTGAAGCAGCCGCACCGCTTCGCGCACATCGGCCTCCAGCGGCAAGGGAACACCGGACCCGCCATTCCCGTGTCGTTCTCCGTTCAATACGCCGCGGCTCATCGCCCTGCGCGTGAGTGACCCATGCATATGAGAGACTCCCGTTCGCCTGAGGACCTCTTCCACAATCTCCAGGCGAAGCCCGCCGCCGGCCATCACATCCAGCCGCTCGCCGGCCCGCCTGCGCAGCCTGGCAATCGACTCTGCCCCCGCCAAAACATCCGGCTCACCCCCTGAGGTCAGCAGGCAATTCACACCACAGAGGATCACATCCTCAAGCGCCCGCATCTGGTCGGGCGTTTCATCGAAGGCACGGTGAAAAGTCACCTTCATCGGACGTGCCAAATCCACCAGTTCTCTCGTTCTCTCCACATCCACGCGGCCGTCGGGGAGCAGGACGCCGGTTGCGATTCCTGCGGCCCCTGCCGAACTTGCCAGTTCGATTTGGGTCCGCATCAGGCGAAATTCGTCCGCCGAAAAGGCGAAGTCTCCACTGCGGGGACGAATCAAGACGTGAACCGGAATCGAAAGCGCGTCGATGGTGGCTTCCAGCAGGTCAAAGCTCGGCGTCACGCCACCCGCCTTCAGGTCGGCGCACAACTCGATCTGATCGGCGCCCGCGGCCTCGGCCACACGGCCAGCCTCCAGGCTCTCCACACACAGCTCAAATAGAAACGTCTTCATATGAAATTTGGGGTAAAACCTAGTTCGGGTGGGATTCGAGAACTGGCACGTGAGGCAGAACGTGCCAGTGCATTTCCGGTCCCGAGAACATCACACAGTTTCCGAGCATATACGAACTTTCCGTCAAAGATACGCATTTTTTGATTAAATAGATTCCTAATAGTCACATTTATGATTCAAGTGTCGGCTTTTTGGCCACACGCGAAAAGGATCGTTGAAGTGGTAGCACCCCTGCAATCGAACCCGACGGCCCATTGCGGCAGCGTCATTTCGATGAAAAATCACCAGCACTTGGCGATCAGATCACTATGTTTTGCACCTTAATTGGTGCAATCCACCAGAAAATTGATCATTTATAGCCTTGTTCTTCATTTTCCTCTTGCATTCCACACGGAAATGGTCCTATTGTCCTTCAACAAAGGACCATGAAAGCAAAACCGCCGATCGAACCCGATATCTAGCTTGGTTCGATTGCGGCTGTCCAAAAACCACAGGGAAACTGCCCGGAGACCATTTCGGGCCTGTTCAACCCCATGGAAGCTGTTTTGGGAGATGTGATGCAAGGACGCACAAGCCATTCTCGGACTCCAGGTACCGGAGCACCTCCACCATTTGGGCCGAGTACCAGGTTGCGTTCTCCGGCTTCAATCCGCACTTTTCTCAACATCTCCAAGGTGAACGACCTGCTGGCAATCTTCCTCGTCCACAGTTTCACAATTCACCAGTCGATACGCACCTGCGTATAGGCATTCACTGGATTTCAAAAGAAAGGTGCGAAGGCAATGATTGACAATCAACGGCATTCCGATCGCCCGTCCAACGCCCGCTACGTAAACCTCGCCCTGGCCGGCTCAGCAAGATTGGAGAGCTTCATCAAGAGGCGCACCCCCCTCTTCTTGCTGTTGACGATTCTGCTCCTGTCCCTTCCCCTGATGGGCGGCGCGCAGGAGCTTTCCGCAACGCTCAGCGGCACCATCACGGACTCATCCGGAGCGGTGATTCCCCACGCCACGGTCACGATCGCGCTCAACGGCGTCAATGGAGCCGAGCGCGTTGTGGAATCCGATGACCTGGGCAACTACACCGCGACCAACCTGAGCGCCGGAACTTATTCGATCACCGTGACTGACCAGGGCTTCCAGACCTTCAATGGCAAAAGCATCGTCTTGGACGTCGCGGAAAAGCATGCCTTCAATGTCCAGCTCAAGACAGGCTCAGTCAACACGACTGTGACAGTGGAGGATAACCCGGTTCAGATCGACACGGAGACCGGCGGCCAGGCAGGCACCATCTCGGGAAACCAGATCCGGGAGCTCGAGATCAACAGCCGAAACTTCGAGCAGCTGGTTACGCTTCAACCCGGCGTGGTTAGCCAGTTGGGCGACGAACCCAGCGCCTCAGGTACTGGGATGTCCGTCAACGGCGCGCGCACCACGGCTAATAACTGGACGGTGGACGGAGCCGACATCAATGACTCCGGCTCCAACGGCACCGCAGTCAGCCAACCCAGCATGGACGCTATCAGCGAGATCACTCTGGAGCGCGGCAACTACGACGCCGGCTACGGACGTTCGGGCGGCGGACAGGTTCTGGTCTCCACGCGCAGCGGCAGCAGCACCTTCCATGGCGAGGGCTATGAGTATGTTCGCAACAACATGTTTGACGCCAACGATTGGCTGAACAAGAGAAGTCAGATCGAGAACAGCGAACCGAATACGCCGGGCGTGAACCACCACAACGTCTATGGCTTCACCATCGGCGGTCCCGTTTACATTCCCAAGGTCTACAACCAGTCCAAGACCAAGACCTTCTTTTTCTGGTCAGAGGATTGGCACAAGATCACGGCCGCGGCCAGCAGCGTCAGCATCACCACACCGACAACGAACGAGGCTAAAGGCGTATTCCCGGGCAACATCACAGCTCAATATCCGGTTGCCACCTACAATGCGGCGACCAACACATCGACCATTCCGACGAGCGCTTTCAGCAAGAACTCGCAGGTCTATTTGTCTGACCTGTTCGCCCCGAACGCCACCAGCGGTGGAGTGCTGACCCTCAACCTTCCGCAGGAAAACAGCTATCGCGATGACATCGTGCGTATCGACCACTACTTCAATGACAAGCTTCACTTTTACGCGCGCGGCATGAACGACATCATGCCGGTCACAGAGCCGCTGGGCCTTTGGGCGGGTAACAACTATCCCGGGGCAGCGGCGGCCGCGGTCGATTCACCGGGCAAGAACGTGGTCGGCAATCTGACCTGGACGATTTCGCCCAGGATCGTCAATGAGCTGGAGTTTGTCTACTCACAGGGCACTTATCACTCGAGCTTCAGTGGCAAGGTCTTCGCCACTTCCGCGTCCGCTCTCAGCGCGCTGCAGCCGAATACCGAGCAGTTCAACGATCCTTACGGACGGCTGCCCGCAATCAACATCACAGGCGTGACGGGCTTCAGCGCGGGTTCCACGCCGTGGAAAGAGCGCAACCTGGACCGCAGTTACTTCGACAACCTGGCCCTGACCTATGGCAAGCACACAATTCGTCTCGGCTTCCAGCTGCAGCAGATGCTGAAGAATGAAAATGCCGTTGCCGGCGAAGCCACGTTTAACTTCGGCACCGGTGTTGGGTCGGACGTTCCCTTTGCCGACTTCCTGCTGGGCAACGTGGTCCAATATACGCAGCAGAATAAGGACACCGTTCCCGACCTCCAGTACTACAACAGCGAAGCCTACATTCAGGATGACTGGAAGCTGAACCACAAACTGACCCTCAACCTGGGCGTACGCTGGAGCAGCCTGCCCTCGCCCGAGGACAAGGCCAACATCCTGGCCAACTTCGACCCGGATCTTTACAGCCCGCAGTTGGCGCCTACCATCAACCCGGTCACCGGCAACTTCAACCCCGGCCAGGTCGTCGGCAGCTTCAGCCTCAATCCAGCCACCTACGCGAACGGCATCATCTTCCCCAAGGGTCCGGCCTGTGCGACGGCCCAGAGCTACTCTGCACAGGTTCAGTGCTCGCCCTACGGGAAGACCGTCGATCCTAACTACAGCGACAACTTTGCACCACGCGTCGGTTTCGCCTACAACCCCGATGGGCGCGGCCTTACCTCGATTCGCGGCGGCTTCGGTATCTTCTATGACCGGGTGCTGAACGGCATCTTCGAGCAGAGCGCGTTCTACGATCCGCCTGAAGTGCAATCGGAAACCATCAACAACACCAGCTTCGACAAGCCGCTCGCCGTGGCCGGCGCCACCAACTACGGACCCAACTTGTTGTGGACCACCGGAACCCCTGCCTTCAAAGTTCCGAACTACGCCGACTACAACCTCACCATTGAGCGCCAGGTGCTTCCCAGCACGATTGTTTCGGTGGCCTACGTGGGCAATAGAGCACGACACCTGATCGGCGAGTTCGACATGAATCAACCGACGATCGGCGCCCGCCTGGCTGCACCACCGAACACCGATGTCAACGCGCTGCGCCCCTTCCAGGGCTACAGCTATTTCGACACCAAGAGCACGATCTTCACCAGCAATTACAACTCGCTGCAGATCGTTCTGCAGCATCACTCCTCCCATGGGCTGACTGTGGGTGGCGCGTATACCTGGTCGAAGGTTCTGACCACGAACTCCGTCGATCGCGCCGGAAGCTTGAACGGCAATACGCAATATGGAACCACTGACACCTACAACCCGAAGATGGACTACGGTCCGGCGGGCTTCAACCAGCCTCAGACGCTGATCGTTAACTACGTCTACGACCTTCCCATCTTCAAGGAACAAAGCGGAGTGGAAGGCAAGTTCCTGGGCGGCTGGGAACTCTCCGGTATCACATCAATGCTCTCGGGCACATCCTTCTCCGTGGTTCAGGGATCGGATCCCTATGCCTGCCCAACCCTCGCCAGCGGGCCCAATGCCGGACTCTGCGACACGAATCCTGCCGACGGCTTTGTGCCGGGGCAAGGCCTGCGCGGCATCGGCATCGGCAATCCCGACGGCCATATCGCCGCGCGCCCGAATCAGGTCGCGGCTATACACATGACCAGGACGCCGGCGCAGTGGTTCTCGCCTTCGTCCTTCCAAACGGCTGCTGGGCACTTCGGCAACACCAGCTCCGGCTCACTCTACGGTCCGGGAATGCAAAAGTGGGACATGGCCCTGGCCAAGAACACCAAGATCGGCGAGTACGTCAACCTCCAGCTACGCGCCGAGGCCTTCGACGTGTTTAACCACCCCAACTTCCTAACCGTCGACAGCAGCATCAGCGACGGCGCCAGTTTCGGAACCGTGAACGGCGATCACGAACCACGCATCCTGCAACTGGGCGGAAAGATAACCTTCTAGATCTGGCCGCTCCAATCTTGTTCACTAAAAATGCCGGGGTGCATACCCCGGCATTTTTCATTGCACAATGATCGATCTCGCGCAACGCGAGTTGAAGAAATGCCCTTCTCTGGGGCGCGGAGTTTTTCCGTTATCGTGGAGGGATTACTTGCCCGCAGTCGGAGCGTCGTGTGGCGCATTCTCCGGATGCGGAACTTTGGACATGACTTTGAGCAGATGATCATCGGCAGCCTGGTTCAGGCTTTTGGTTTTGTCGAATTCAGCCTTGGCCTCGGCAGTCCTGCCCATTGAGCGATAGACCCGGGCCAGGCGGTAGTGGGTATTCACATCGTCGGGTTTGAGCGCGACCGCCTGTTTCAACTCGCGCAGCGCATTGGCTTGGTCGCCCGTTTCGCTGTAGACAATGCCCAGATCGAGATGACCCATCGCGTCGGCGGGATTGATCTTCACCGCTTTCTCGAGCAGTGGGCGGGCATCATCCAGCCGGTTCATTTGAATATAGGAATCGGCGAGGTAGAGGGCGGCTTGCAGATGATTGGGATCGTTTGCTAGCTCGGCTTGAAACTCGCGAGCAGCTTCCTCGGTCTTGCCTTGGGTCCACAGCAGGTAACCCAGGCCGAAGTGCACGTTGGGCTCTTTGGGGTTTGCCAACACGGCGGCGCGCAACTCCCGCACCGCGTCGACAGGCTCCTTCATTTCGTCCAGCGCCTCGCCGGCCAGCATGTGGGCCTCGGCCGAGTCCGGATTCTGCGCGATGATCCGATGAAATGCATCCAGTACGCAGGGATATTGGTTCGACAACAAACAACTATGCGCCAGCGTCAAAAGCAAAGGCAGGTTTTGCGTGTCGACATCTGCAGCCCGCTTCAGATAGGGAGCCGCTGCCGCAAATTCGCCCAATCCGTAATGCGACATGCCGATCAGGATAGTCAGCCGCTGCGCCTCGTCCGAGGAGGAAGGCAGTCCCTTGAGCAGAGGCCCGAGCTCCTGCAGCGCATTCTTGTAATCGGCCTCCTTGAAATACGCGAGGCCCAGGTTGAACTGCAGGCGGGGCATCGTGGGATCCAACGCCAGCGCCCGGCGATAATAGGCTGTGGCCTCGGCGTAGTGCTCCTGATGGGCCTCAAGCAGGCCAAGGTGTGCATACGGCTCGGGGTTGGCAGGTTGAGCCTTCAACAGCGTGCTCCAGGCGCCTTCGGCCTCAGCGATTTTGCCCTGCTGTTCGAGCGAAAATGCAAGCTGCCGCTCATCGTTCTGCGACATGGCCGGCATCGCGCAACCAACTAGAACCAGTGCCAGCAAGGGAGTCCGTCTTGGGTCCAGAAGCCGCATCGCAATGATCTCCCTTGTAACTCTCGCCCGCGCGCCTACCATTAGGCAGCCGCAATGCTCGCTCTGCCGGATGCCAGTTATTGTAGTTATTTTAAGTTATGCCCGGCACCAAGATACCGCAAAGGCCTGCAAGCTTCGTTTCACAAATCATGGAGACAGTCGCTATGTTGAAATACCTTTCCGCACTCCGGCTTCGAGTTGCTTCCACCGTGCTGTTGGCTTTCGTTGCATGCGTTTCCCAATCGTTCGCGCAAGCACCGCGCCACGGGAAAGTCTTCGGGGGCTATTTTGAAGAATGGGGCGTTCAATATGCCCACTACAATATCGCCGATCTGGAAAAAGATGGCGTGGCCAGCGAGCTGACTCACCTCATCTACGCCTTTGGCAACGTGACGGCCACCGATTCGCCGGCGTGTGTGGTTGCCGATCCCTTGGCGGCCTATCAAGACACAACCGTTCCAAGCGTGAATGGCAATGCCTATATCGCGCCGCTCTATGGGAATTTCGGCGCGATTCAGCAGCTCAAGACGCTCCACCCCGATCTGAAGGTGTTGATCTCTTTGGGGGGACAAGCCGGCAACGTCGCGGGTTTCGTAACCGCGTCCAGCACCGCTGCAGGCCGCGCCGCGCTCGCCGCTTCGTGCATCGGCATGTTTGTGATGGGCCAAATTGCTCCGGGCGTCACAGCTCCCGGTTTGTTCGACGGCTTCAATATCGATTGGGAGTTCCCGGCCGCGGCAGACAAGCAGAACTTTACCGCTCTGCTGAAAGAGTTCCGCAGGCAACTCAATGCCTTGGCGAAAACCACGGGCAAGAAATACATTTTGACCTTCGATTCGCCCTCGAGTCCCAGACAATATGCCAACATCGATCTTCGAGCCGCGGCCGCGCAAGTCGATTTCCTCACCATCGACGGCTACGACTATGCCGGACCCCAGAATAAGCAAACCAATGAGTCGTCCTCGCTCTACGACACGGCTGCAGACCCCCTGTATAACGATGCCCACAATATCGATGCGACCGTGAAGGCCTATCGCAAGGCGGGCGTGCCGATGGCCAAGTACACCATGGGAATGCCGTTATATGGTGTCGGCTGGACGGGCGCCGCAAACGTAAATCACGGCTTGTACCAGGACGCGACTGCGCCTGCTGCCGTTCTGCTGGTCGACGGATCGGGTCTGTGCCCCAATCCAAATCGTAAGAGCGCTTCTCCGGGCTGCGACACGATATTGACCGCCGGATATTTGACCTATTCGACAATCGAGAACCTGATCAGCGCACGCGGTTACACAGCCTGGTACGATTCGGCAAGAGTGGAATCGACACTCTACAACCCTGCCACCGGAACGTTTTATTCGTACGACAATCCCACCTCAGTGGCCGCCAAGATTGCCTACATCAAGAAAAACAAGCTCGGCGGCGCCTACGTATGGGCGCTGAACGACGACGATGACCATGGATCGCTGACAAAGACGATTGCGGCAGGCCTAAAGCAATCGAGGCCATAGAGCAGGCCGTCTGTTCAGATCGTTGGTCCCAGAATGTTCTGTACGTTTGCTGTGCGAGTCTTGCCCGAGTCATGCCCTGAAATAGGGTCAAATGACTTTCATAGATCTTTAAAGCAATCTGACGTGCCCCTTGGCGATGACGAAAATTCGGCACGCTGTCCGCCATTTTTCAGTGCGGATGTTCTACGTTATAACTCTTTTATTTTCTATGGTGAGCTCGCTGGGAATCGAACCCAGGACCCACGCCTTAAAAGGGCGTTGCTCTACCAACTGAGCTACGAGCTCTCACCAATTTCAACTTATTTAGATTCAATAAGTTGAATGCTAATCGGTTTTCTGCTACGAGTGGCCGGTTTTGCTCCGGTAGCCAATTTGCGGCCACTCCGTACCGAAACGGACCCCGGACGAACCAGAGTCTCCAGCGCCTGCAACTTGTGAGTTGGGGCGAGGTGGGCATACCGGGCGGTCATCGCGATCGTCTTGTGTCCCATGAGTTCCTGCACTGTTTTTAAGTCTACCCCAGCCATCACCAGACGGCTAGCGAAGGTGTGCCGGAGAGTGTGCCAGGTGACGCCCTCGATCCCGGCCTGTTCGAGGGCGGTGGCGAACCACTTGCGCGGATTCTTGATCAGCCCGTCACGCTTTGAATGGAAGAGAGTTGAATCTGGTGGCAGGCCGAGCTGATTGTGACGCTCCTGGAGGCCTCTGAGGACCTCCGCGACTGCACTGTTGAGCGTGACGAATCGGTCGGTGCCATTTTTGGTCACGGACAGGTAGATGAACCCGTGTTCCAGATCAACCTGATCCCACGTGGCGGTGAACTGCTCTGACTTGCGCATTCCGGTATGCAGGGCGACATCGAGCTGGGCAAAGGCGCTCTCGCCCTCGTCCTTAATCCGGCCGGGTAGAGTGGCGGCGATTGCTTTCCGGAGCTCGGCCTCTTCCTCGTAGGACAGAAACCGGACCCGCCCCAGCGATTCTTTCGAGCGCCGGATCAGCCGGGCCGGGTTCACTTTGACCTTGCCGGCCCTCATGCCCTCCCGGAATACCGTACTAAGAGTGGACTTGAAGCGGTTCCGCGTCCCGCCCGTCCACTCCCGTTCCTCGCCCATCTCATCGATCCAATCCTGTAGCTCCCGCGTGGTAATCGATTCCGCTACCCGATCACAGAACCCCTCAACTGCGAGATTCGCCCGCTGCTTGAAATCCTTTGAGGCGCGGTGATGCTTTTCGGCAAAGCTGATCGCTTCGCTCACCAACTCGGAAAACTTAGCGCCTCGCCGAGGCGAATGCGGAAGAAGCACACCCAGACGAATTTCTGCCGTGCGCTGCTCGTAGACGTGAACCGCGGCTGCATGGGTCCCGACCTTGGACGTCACCCTCTTGCCGTGCTCGTCCGTGTAGCGGATCCACCAGATGTTCGACCCCTTCACCCTTTCGAAGACGCCTCTGTGTTTTTGTTCTTTGGGTTTGCGGGGCATAAGGCAGAATTTTGGCTCGAGCAGTTTCAGGTTACCACAAAATCCGTTGCTCTAGCTAATACTTAGCGTCGGAAGCCGGAAGGCGGCAAATCGAGTTCGTCACGTGAAGGTCCTGCGCCGGCGTTACGCACTCTTCCGGTTATCGGATGCCTGCTCGCTGCGACGCGGTGGGACACGAACAAAACCCGGGTGATCTGTCTTCGCAAAGCGGCGGACGTCGGTCACATGAATGAGAATCTTTCCTCCAACGCGCCGCGTCGGAATCCGCCCTGTACAGATCAGGTAATCAATGGAGCGTACACTGAGGCTCAACGCGCGGGCAGCGTCCCGCCGAGAATAAAGCAGCTTTCCGACTCCCCTGGCCATAGTCCCTCCTGTCATCAATGGATTCTGTTCAACAGTTATAGGCGTGATCGAAACTGTAATCCGGTTCTAACCGCTCGGATCTTCGGAGATCATCGAGTGGTATGGTCTCGCGCCCAGTGCTCTGAGACTCCCAGTTTTTCGGCAACCTGACGGGCATTCAAGAGTCGATCATATCCGTGCGATTGCGGAACCGGCAGATATTCCAGAGCCTGGCGATCGCCGGCGAGATTGGGTGCTACCGAACGACGCTCGATTTCTGGCTGAGCCGCAGTTCTCAGCCCTGGGATTGAATGCTGGAGGACATTGAGTCGGCTAAGGGCCTCCAATTCCGGAGCATCCTCCAGAATATCTGTATCAGAAGAGCGCGCAGGTATCGCGAGATCTTCAGTAATGCCATGTAGTTGGATTGCTCCATTCGGCATGAATCACCTCGAATTCGTGTTTTGGACTGAACGGAATCTGATGTCGATCTCCACGGCCAACATCAGCCTGCCTTTCCACTCCGTGCGGAAATCGTGAGAGATATGTGTAAAGCAGGTCATGAATTCGGTCAAATGACTTCACGCGGCTCGGCAAAGATGCGTGTTTATAAAAGTCGTGGAAAAGACATTCCGCCTTGGCGAAGGCCGTCTATTGTGAGAACTGCACGATGGTCTCGTCTTCGGCCCGGCACCGCTGCGGGTTATGCGGGTCAGAACAGATCGTCCGATTGGCTCCTCTGATCCCAGAGCCATGGGATCCGGGCCCGGCTCCAGCCGCGGTCCTGGCGGCATAACAATTCGAATTGGCTCGCGGCGACATCGGCATTTTAGGGGAGTAATCGCAAGAATCGCGCGTAACCGCGGGTCAGCGAGTGGTTTGGCCTATTCGCAACAGTCGGCACTCAACCTCTGGATCGCGCGTCTTGTGAAACAGACCTTTCGCGTTTGTCAGTGGCTAGCGCCCTAGCGTGCGGAACGGACTCGGACTGCGGCCGCTAGATCGCGGGAGAGGTGCAAGTTCTTCGAAGCCGCAGTGCTGCGCAGAACTAAATCGTCGGCGGAACCGCTTCTGACCTGTAACCGAGCGCCTGGAGTGATGCCGTGAGTCTTGAGCCGCTTCAACAATGCCGCATCCTGATCCGAGATGCTGTCCACAGTGAAAGTTCCTTGCTCATGAAGATCTGTTGAGGGAATGGAAGCCTGCTTGGGCATTTTCCCGTCCATCGCCGGAATGCAATGTCCGTGGGGATCGAACTCTGGGTGGCCGAGCTTTGCAGCGATGCGCTCCTCGAACTGCTCCGAGATGAAATGTTCGAGTCGCTCCGCCTCGTCGTGAACCTCTTCGAGGGGATAATCCAGGACTTCGTAAAGGAACGTCTCGATCAGGCGATGATGGCGCACCACCTCAAGCGCCCGTCGCTTACCCGCCGGCGACAGGAGAACTCCTCGGTGTCTTTCGTATTCCACAAAGGGAGACGGAGACGTTGCAAGCTTCTGCAGCATATTGGTGACCGAAGCCGGCGCAACTCCTAAACGGTCAGCCAGAGACGAACTCGATACGCGCCGTTCCTCAGGTCCGCTAAGAGCAAGGATCGCCTTCAGATAGTTGTCCACTGATTCCGTGTTGGCGGGCCCCTGGCGTCTCGGCGGCATGAGTTGGCATCTCCTCCGTGGGTTGACACTTTCACTATTTTAGGTCAACCTAACAATTAGGCAAGCCTAAATATTGGCAGCCACGCAATTCTTTTCTCCATTCCCCCACAGCGCGGTCGCACGGGCTAGCGCAGTCATTAGAGGGAATCATTCCCGAGTTCAGGAGTTCATCGTTGATGCGAATTCAAACCACAGCGGTCCTCGCGATTCTCTTGATGTTAACTGTGGTTAACGCGAAGTCTTCACGGGCGCAAAGTGGCACCAGCAGCGCACTCACTGGAAGCATCAACGATGCGACAGGGGCAGTTGTTCCCAATGCAACTGTGAAAGCTATGGAGGTGAGCACGGGAGCGGAACGAACTGCGCGAAGCAACGCCGAAGGGCGTTTTCTCTTCGCGCAGCTCAATCCGGGGTCCTATCGGATTTCCGTGGCGGCGGAAGGTTTTGGACCAGCTGAGTCGCAACCTTCGACAGTTGCCGTAGGTCAGACCATCGCGGTGAACTTCACATTGAAGCCCGCGGCCGCTTCGCAAACCGTCGAAGTAACAGCGCAGACCGGACTCCTGAGCCTGGAGAACCCGAATACCTCGACGACTCTCGAAGCGAAGGCGATCGAGAAGTTGCCAAATCCCGGACAGGACCTCACCTACATTGCGCAATTCGCACAGGGAGCGTTGATGAACACAGCGGGCTCTTCCAATGATGCGAAGGCCGCGGGGGGCTACGGTAACGTCGAGTTCAATGGGCTCCCTGCCACCTCGAATGGCTACATCCTCGACGGATACGATACGAACGATCCATGGCTGGGGCTGAACATCGGCCTTTCCACAAATCTCGTCATCGGACTCGATGCAGTACAGGAAGCCACAGTTAATACCAACTCTTTCTCCGTCGATCAGGGAAGATACGCCGTAGCCCAGGTGAATTACTTCACCAAGTCGGGCGCCAATGCGTTTCACGGCGATGCCTACGAAATATGGAATGGTTCGCTGTTCAACGCGGAGGACTACTTTCTTCATGCGAACGATACAGCGGACAGCATCGCGAAGAAGCCCCGTTCTACCGTCAACGAATTTGGCGTCAGTATCGGTGGTCCCATTCGGAGAGACAGGCTGTTCTTCTTCGGGCACTACGAGGGTATTCGCATCGCTCTGCCGCTCGTGTCGCAAATTACTCTGCCGACGTCGGCATACCAACAATATGTCTTGGGCCAAGTCGCAACCGGCGGAACGGACCCAGTTACAGGCGCCACTCTTCCGGCTCAACCTGCAGAGATCCCCTTTTACCAAAAGATGTTCTCTCTGCTACCCGCGTCCGGCGGCACTCCGGTGCCGATTGTCGGATGCCTGCTCGGCACAGGCGGCGATGGTTGCGCCAGCCAGCGCCAGGCTTCTTTGAACAACAGCGACGGCGAGAACCTCATCGTGGTGAAGATCGATCACACCATCAACGCGAAGAACAGTATCTGGTATCGCTTTCAACAGGACACGGGGCTCCAAGCGGCGTACACCGATCCCGTCAATCCGCTCTTCAACTCCTATTCGCCGCAGCCCCAGCGCACTCTCGTAGTCGGCTACACACACTTGTTCAGCCCGTCGCTGGTGAATCAATTCAACCCCGGTGCGAGCTGGTATTCGAGCATCTTTGAGCCGCACGAATACAGTCAGGTCCAGCAGGCCTTCCCGATTGTGCTTGCATCGGGAAGCGACAGCGTGCCCTTCACCACGATGGGCGGTAACGACAACACCTACCCACAGGGCCGTAAGGTCACACAATGGCAAATCAATGACAACCTGACGTGGGCGCATGAGAAGCATACGTGGAAGTTCGGAATCAACACGCGGCGTCTCGATGTGAGTAACTACGACCTCGGCGAAGGCACTGTTCCAACGGTGACCTTCAATGACCTGGCGGAGTTCACATACGGAGCCGCATACACGGCAAGTCAGAGCTTTCCGGTTTCGCTGAAAGAGCGGGTTTCGGCGGGCAATCTGGAATACTACGCGATGGATTCCTATAAGCCCATCGCGAAGGCCACAATTACCTATGGCATGCGCGTCACCTGGAACACCAACGTCACAAGTGAAAGGAATCTCTTCGCCCGCATGGCTGGCTCCTTTCTTGACGCTCCGCACAACAGCGATGAACCGCTGAACGAGGTTGTGCTAGGAAATGTCCGCGACCTGTTTCCTGCCACGCCGTTATTCGTCTATCAGCCGAGAGGTTCCTTGGCCTACCAACTGCGTCCGCGGCTGGCGGTTCATAGCGGTTTTGGAGTTTTCAGCGACATCATTCCGATGCAAATCGCCGATCTTGCCGCGATGAACGCGCCCAACGATCCGACGTTCGTTGGTGGGATAGGTGGCCAGGTCGGCGGCGTCGGTATCGCTCCCGGCGTCACTGGAAGTGCAGTCGATGCGGCGGCGAACGCGAACCATTCGTTCCAAACGATCTTTCGTTCGGGCGGCGCTCCCTGCGCGGGAATTCAGCCGGGCGCGCCGACCTGTCCGCTGGCAGTCAGCCTGAACACTTTCCCGAGCGGAACACTTAAGACACCCTATTACTACCAATACAACTTTGGCGTTGAGCAGCAGACCAGTTCAGGCGGGAGCCTGCGCATCGATTTCGTCGGTACACGAGGGCTGCATGAGCCATTCCAGGTGCAGCTCAATGGGTATCAAACGGTCTGCGACGGATGCTTCGCGCCGTTTCCGTACAAGAAGCCGATCGATCAACGATTCGGGAATGTAGATGAGTTCCGCACGGACGCCAACAGCAGTTATGCCGGACTTCAAATGGCCTATACGCAACAATGGCGCGGACTCACCTTGCACGGGAATTACACGTTCAGTCACTGTCTCGACGAGGTATCAAACGGCGGTTTGCTGTCCTTTTCCACGCAGGGGCTGATGTCGCCTTTACCCGGAGAGCTGAATCGGCAGTATGCCAGTTGTGACTACGACGTTCGCCATAACGTTTCCGCCTATGGTTTGTACCAGGTGCCATTCCGCTCCAGCCACGCGTTCCTCCGTCAAATGTTCGGAGGATGGTCGATCTCGGAAACCGCAATCCTTCACTCCGGCCTGCCCTTCAGCGTACTGAGCCAGCCCTACATAGCCAACAGCAGCGGCGTTTTTCAGGCGAATGGGGCCAGCACTGTCCAGTTCAATGCACCTGCCTACGCGAACCGGGTTCCCGGCGTGCCTATGTATCGGAAAAGTTCTGTTGCAGGTGTCACCGTGGCCGGTACCAAACAATGGCTCAACCCGGAAGCCTTCGTCTCGGTGGTCGATCCGACGACAGGGGCATGTGTGGGAGGCGATTCGCCGGCAAACTGCCAGTTCGGCAACTCAGGACGGAACTCCGTCCGCGGACCGCATTACACGAATTCGGACGTCTACATCACAAAGACTTTCCCAATTAAAGAAGGGATCACGTTCCGCCTCGATACTCAGATGTTCAACGCATTCAATCATCCCAACTTCGCTCTGCCAAGCGAAGTCGAAGCTGGTGTGCCCGGCGTGTCGGTTCCGGCTCGATTCGGAACGCTCGAAAGCACGATCTCGCCACCTACAGGATTGCTAGGCGTTGGGCTGGGAGGCGACAGCTCCCCGCGTATGATCGCGTTTCAGGGAAGGATCGAATTCTAAAGCACGTAAGAACTGGTCGCGCCAGGTTAAACAGTGCACCCTGAGGTCTCATCATCCTAGATCGCAGTCAGCAAGTGCGTTATCGCCAAATCACTCGTCGACGGCAGATTCGCCCTGACTAGTCGGCATACCGCTACAAACCTGCCGGTCGCGGCGGTCAGAAAATCATTTCAACAAGTGAGGTGACTCGATGAGAAGCGCGGCGCGCCTCAAGATGGGCTACTATCCACTGCCGGAAAGCGAAGGGAAAAAGCTTTGCGCTCTCCTATCCTGCGCTAACCAGGCTTCGGTGATCGATCCCTGCGTAGGGCAAGGAACCGCCCTGCAGCTTGTGACCAGCGACGCTCCTGTCCGGCGCTATGGCGTCGAGCTCGATGCCGAACGCGCGCGGGTCGCCAACGCCAACGGTATTGAGACCATCCAGGGCAATACCTTTGACGCTATTGCGCGGCCCGAATCCTTCTCGCTGCTGTATCTGAATCCGCCCTATGACTCCGAGATCGGCTCGATTGCCAATCGCAGGATGGAAGCCGTGTTCCTGGAACACACTTACCGCTGGCTGGTGATGGATGGCGTTCTTATCCTTGTGATTCCGTTCGAGCGACTGCACGACTGTGTCGGCATTCTGAGTTCCCATTTCGGCAGTCTCGCCGTCTTTCGCATGACCGATCCCGATTCGGTCAAGTACCGGCAGATCGCGGTGCTTGGCATACGGCGCGACGTCAGAGGAGCCGCCGTTGAGAGCAATAAGCGGCAACTTCACGGCGTTGGTCTATATGGTAGCTTCCTTGGACTTCCTGAGCTGCAGCCAGATGCGTGCCCGCCCTATTCCGTCCCTCCGTCTGGCGAGGCGGAGCTGAGCTATCGCGGCCTTCCCTACGACCTGTTGGAGGACCTGCTGCCGCAATCGGGCGCATGGAAACAGGCGGCGCCGCTGCTGATGCCGCATGAGGACGTTGCGACTGGCCGACCCATCACGCCGCTGCATGGCGGCCATGTCGGGCTCCTGTGTACTGCGGGCCTCTTGAACGGCGTCTTCGGCCAGGGAGATGCGCCAGGCGAGCCGAAGATCGTGGCGCATTGGACAGAGATTCCCTGTGCGGGTGAAGTTCGTCACCTACTCCGGGACCATGCAGGAGACGTGCCTCCGTTTGATGGGTAAGAAGATGCTGGTGGCCCTGATGATGGAGGGCAAGTTCTCGGGCGAGGGGCTGCAGGCGCTCGATACCGATGAAGACCTGATGAGCGCGATGGCGCGGGAGTTGGTCGAAAAGGCCGGCGTTGGAGAATCCGCCGACGCCGTGTGGCGGGACCTCGGCCACGAACGTGAGAAGGTGCAACCGCGGCCCGCTGCGGCCCAACCGGATTTCGAAGAGGAGCCCGATCCGGTGCTCGAACTGTCGGGCGCGATCGCAACAGAACCGGCACCGACGCCATTCGGCATTCACCTGGTCGAGCCGAATCCGCCTTCAAGGAAGCGCAAGAAGACCGGGATTTGGCCGACCGCCACAGAAACCAATGTGCAACTCAGTCTCTTCGACTGAGGCGGCACGCTTTCAATTTGAGAGGTGACATCATGAGCGAGGAACGCGAAAAGGTTCGTTGCCGCAGTTGCGAACTCGTCCAATGGAGCGATCGAGCCAATTGCCGGCGTTGTGGAAAAGCTCTGCCGGAGCCGATCGTGAAGATTGTTGAGCGTGTAGTAGAGAAGGTCGTCATTCGCCAAGACCCGCAATGCCTGCAGAAGCTTGAACAGGCTTCCAGATTGATCTCGACGGCAACCGAGCGGCTGACGCAGCAGTGCACGGAGTCAGTAGCTCCAATCGTCTTAGCCGAGGTTCCAGAGTCGGGAACTTTTCCGACGATGGCCGAGGTGGAGCGAGCGATGATCGTAGCCGCCTACGAGAGGTCGAATCGCAAGCCTCTCGAAGCTGCACGGTTGCTCGGAATCGGCAAGACTACCGTATACCGCAAGCAAAAGGCGATGGGCGAAGTGGCGGCATGACGGTGACAGAGCCAATCAATCTCCCCTGAAATCGCTCGCCTTTAGCATGAGCAGGTGATAGCTTAGCACTGGGAGAATGTTCCAACGAGGCCGTTACGGTCTCAACCAAGGCAAGGAAGAGGGTCGGCTGCGGCTGGCTCTTTTCTTTTGTGTGGAGATCACCATGCCCAAGGGGCCATTTCTCCCATCGGACTTCACAGCCACGAAGTTCTCGACAGCTGCGGACAAGGCGGCGTTTGGGAATACATTGCTGCACTTTATCGAATCGGAGTGGGCCTCGGCGCTCTTCACAATGAGCTTCTACAATCGCCTCTCCATGTGCTTCGGGCACATTGCTCATTACAACCGCACTCAATTCTACGAGGAGTGGTTTTCATCTCTTGCCGCTCAGGTGCGGTTCCTGAAGCATACACTGCGATTCCCCTGCTACGGAGATCCGGAATACACGTTTTCCGATGTCGAGAGGGCGATCCAGCGAGAAATAGTCAACCGCAACCACCTTGCGCGCTATGAACTGCGCTTGGCGGAAGAGCTCCAGGCAGCCGATCTTGCGCTGCTCACGCAATTGGAAAGCAAGTACAGGAAGCCGGTGGTAAAGCGGGATCAGGCGTTCCGGGATGGTGTTCCGCCAGCGGATCAGACTCTGGTCACGCCTGTTCAGGGCTCGTTGTTTTGCGGCTTCTCGAAATCCAACCGAGCGCATCGAAGATATTCCTCGTGAACGCCTAAGTTTTCTCGAGAGGTTTCGGAGTCCAACCTGCCGATAGGCCGAAGGATTCCAGTCGAGAAGCCGACCTATCGGTACTAATTCGGTGTCAATGGGTGACTGGCCATTTAGCAATCATTGCCATTAGCTGGGCTTTACATGCCAAATGTCACCAGACGTAACCCATTGCAAATAGGGGGTTCTGATCCTCCATTCGAGCTAGCAAGAGAACCCTTGGATCGTTCATCACAAATCGATGACCAAATCGCGAATCGGTTGTGAGCAGCAAACGAGAAGGTTGCCGTCGGCTGGCTGATCGAGCGGTTCCGGCTTGTAGGTTACTGCTCCTGAAATCAAACCACTCTCACAGTTGTGACAGACACCGGTGCGACACGACCAACGGACTGGCACATCGCATGCCTCGGCCAGTTCCAAAATGCTCTGGTAGGTCGATCCATTCCAATGTGCAGCGATTCCGCTGCGCGCGAAAGAAACCAACGGACCGGTATTGGGCTCGTCCTTCGGAGGATGCGGAGCTCGCGGCGCTGCGTTGATGACACCCGGGGTCATCGATTCGCCACCGTTGAACATTTCCATATAGATCCGCTCCAAGGCAACGCCAAAACTCGAGAGCTCCGCTTTCATATTCGCCATGAAGCGATTCGGCCCGCAAAGATAGACATCGGCGTCGTGTGGAACACTGATGGCTTCGAGGAGCGATTGGGAGAAATGACCGGCTGCATCGTAATCCTTACCTATCTTGTCGCGCGGGTCTGGTCTGCTGTAACAAACGTAGCTGCGACCGTGCGGCAGCGCTTGCATCAAGCGCCCGACTTCAGCGGCGAACGGATGATGCTGTCGGTCTCGGGCGGAGTGTAACCATAAAACTTGACGGGCCGAGCCGGTCGAAGCAAGCGCGTACAGCATCGCGAGAACGGGCGTAACTCCAATTCCTGCACTGAGTAGAACAAGAGGCCGCTCGTCAGTTTTCAGGATGAAGCTTCCGCGAGGCGAGCTGAGGTCAAGAGAATCACCGACGCGAACGTGCTCCCGCAGCCAAGTTCCGGCTACGCCCTGGGGCTCGATCTTCACGCTGATTCGGTATTGCTCCGTCGAGAGTAGTCCTGACAGCGAATAGCTGCGAAAGAGCGGCGGTCCCCCGCTGGGCCGTGGAAGGCGCAACACGATGTACTGGCCGGGCAGAGCCGTTGCCAGCGGCTGCTCCTCCCGGCTCTTCATGGTTAACGAGACGACATCAGCGGACTCCTGATCGACCGCGGTCACCTCGAGTCGCCGAAACCCCGGTGTAGCCGGATGCGCGGCGGCCTCCGGCACCAACCCCGCATTCCCACTTGTTTGACTCCCCAGGAGAGCCTCAAACGATGCGCGCCATCCGGGCGAGAGGGCCTCTATACGCAAAGCGCGCTCCAATTGGTCGTGCGAATGACCGGGGGAATAGAGAAGCGCGTTGATCTCAGCGACCGTCATGCGCTCCTTCGCCTCTGCGATCTTTACGATTTCATCCCCTGCACCCACGTCGCCTTCCTCCAGAACGCGAAAATAGAAACCAGGCCGCCCACTAGACGTCAGCAGCGCCGGCATCCGGGGCTCATTCATACGAATGCCGACCCGATAGCACGTAACCCGAGGTTGAGTGATTTCAAAAAGTGCACTGCCAATTTGATAGCGGTCCCCAATGCACACGTCATGATCGGGTAATCCTTCGACCGTGAAGTTCTCGCCAAATTGCCCGTGAACGAAATCGGTCCGTTTTAGCTGTGTTTGCCAATACGTATACGATTCGAGCTGGTAAACGAAGACGGCCCGCTGTTCGCCCCCATGCCCGGCGAGGTCGCCTTGACCATCTCCTTCAACATTCAAGCGGCCAACGCGACAGCGCCCATGTACCGGCCCCTTCCAGACAGCCGTGTGTACAGTGCGACCGTTCCACTTGATGTCGCGCGGAAGTCCGACGTTCACGGATACGAGCCGAGCCATAGTGCTCCTTTATGGCTGGCTTTTGGCTGCCGCCGGAACGTCGAGGTCGCGATCGGGGCCGTGTGGAATGACAGTCTGACCTGGCTCCAGATGGAGCGGCGCGCCTTCGAGTTCGACCGAGACCATATCCGGCTCGAACGACACGAAGTTCGAGATGCGGCCAACCTGTGAATAGGCTTCAGAGTATGACCATGCGGCCAACCGCGCATCGCCGATGTCATAGTAACTGCACAGCCCTTTGTACGGACAAAAGGTTTCGTGTTGAACGGGTGTCAAGGCTGACTCATCTATGTCTTCGCGATTAACGTACCAGCGCGGCGCGAAGCCGGACTCGTAGAGGACTAACGGCCGCTTTGTCTCGGCGATGGTCCGGTCACAATGGCGCACGACCAGTTGGCGCGAAGACTGCCGAATATCAATACGGTGATAACTGTCCGCGGCATGGCCCAAAATTCGCTCATCTTCCTCGTAGAAAGCGTCCATAGCGGGCCAAGCAAACGCGATCCGCCCTTGAAACTCGCTTGCGTACTCTGGCAGCTCGATGTGCTGCCATGCGCCGCGCAACGCACTCTTGCCGCCTGCCCGCACGGTGTACCAGTCCGTGAGGCCAAGGTCGCGATGCCGAGTGGTATGGTCCATGCGGTCCAGAGTGTTGGGAGCGATGTCGGCCTCTGGGAAGTAGGCCATGGGGTAATGGCCGGGTTCGAAAAGCAGAACGACCCGCTCGCTCTCAGCAATCCAGGTGTCGCCGAAGCGGATACGCATGCGCCGGCGCAAAGGCTCGGCATATAACAATCGTTGAGGCAGCGGTTCGGCTACCAGGAACCGGCCGATTGCCCCCGGAGATAGCGGGCCTTGTTGCCAGGAAAGTCCCATTTTGTCCTCCTCTACTGAAGGATTGAATTCCTAAAGCCTCATCCCAAGGATGAGGCTTCTTTCGGTCAGCAGCAACTTACCCTGCCAGAGTTGAAGTGGCGGCCTCCAGGATGATGTCAATCACGGGCTTCGGCATCGTCAGGGACGGGAGGTGATCTGCGTGAGCAGTCCTGATGGTCGCTTTCATACGCTCCGCCATAAACCGTTGCGTCTTTTCGAGAATCATCCGATCTTCTTCCGCAATCAAAAACCACGAGGGCTTCTTCTTCCAGGCTGGCGCCGGTGCCTTTTCTATAATGCAGGCGACGTTGATTGGGCGTTGGATCGCCTCCAGGCGCACCTTTTCGTCTGCCGACGCATTCGGAGAAAACGCCTTCAGAATCGCCTCATGAGGCATCCAGACGTAACCATTCTCGTCAGGTGCCATTTTCGGTGCATCGGGATGAGGAACCTCTCGAGTGAAAACCTCCACCGTTGCTTCTCCCTCGTCGGGGGCCAAAGCTGTGATGTATACCAGCCCCTTCACCTTCTCGTCGTCTACACCCGCGATCACAGAACCTCCGTAAGCGTGCGCGACCAATACGACCGGACCGTCAATCCTTGCGATGACCCTGCGAACCGCCGCTATATCGTCACTCAGTGTC
>DASXDX010000013.1:0-186975 GCA_036490385.1 Occallatibacter sp. | reverse complement strand
CACTGGGACGCCGAGGGCGAGCCCGGCAACGGTCTGCAGCATGGCGCCGCGCATCACCATGCCGATGACGCGGCTGCGCGCCGCGCCCAGCGCCATGCGGATGCCGATCTCCGGCGTGCGGCGGACTACGGTGAACGCCGTGACGCCGTAAAGGCCGATGGCGGCAAGCAGAAGCGCCAGCAGGCCAAAGAGCGAAGTGAGACGCGCAATGAGGCGCTCCTCGATGAAGCGGTCGTCGATCTGCTGCTGGAAGGTCTGGAATTTCACGATCGTGAGGTTGGGATTGATGCTGGCCAGCGTGTCGCCGACCACCTTTTCAAATCCGGCGATGGGGTACGCAGTCTGGATGACCAGTGCGCCGGCGTACATGGATTGGTCTTTCTCCAGAGGGCTGTTGGGGTCGTTGGCCACTCCAGCGCGCTGTGTAAGCGGGATGAAGTACATCGTGTGGTTCTTCCAGTAGACGCTCGTGTAGGTGGTGTCTTCCACCACGCCCACGATTTCATGCGCTCCATCCTGGGGTATTTTGGACGGGCCGGAATAGCCGAAGCGATGGCCGATGGGGTTGCGGTTGCCGAAGAACTGCTTGACGAACTCCTGATTGACGACGGCGACGGGCGGCGCATTCATCGTGTCCTGCGGCGTGAAGCCGCGGCCCATCACGACGTGGGTGCCGACGGAGTCAAAGTATTCCGGCGTCCCTTTCACCCAGGATGCGCCTTTGTTCAGGTCCGGTTCGCCCTGAACCTTTACGCCTGATCCCCAATTGTTCTGCTCCATTGGCGTGTAGGTGGCGAGGCCGACCTTGAGAACGCCTGGAATGGCGTGGAAGCGGTCTACGATGCTCTGGTAGAGGGGCTCGACCTCTGTGTTCTTGTAGCCAGCCGCCTGCGGATTGATGTGGGCGATGTAGCGGTTCGCCGTATCCAGTTTCATGTCGACGTTTTCGGCCTTGTTGAGGCTCTGCGCAAAGAGGCCCGCGGCAACCAGCAGTACGAGAGAGAGCGCGGCCTGCAGGACAACCAGTGCGCGCTGCAGGAAGGATGCTCCCTGGGAGGTGGTACGCGCGTTGGAGCGCAGCGCTTCAGCGGGCTGCGTGCGCGCGGCCATCAGCGCCGGCGCAAGGCCAAACAGGACGCCCGTAATGAGCGAAAGCGCAAAAGCAAAGCCGATCACCAGCGGCGAAGGCGAAGCAGTGACCGGCATGCTGTGCTGATTAGGAAAGGCGAGCGCCAGCAGCGCGTGCGCTCCCAGGTAGGAGACGGCGAGGCCAAGCAGCCCGCCCAAACCCGAAAGAAGAACGCTTTCCGTAAGAAGCTGGCGCACAATACGGCTGCGCTGCGCGCCCAGCGCCGAGCGGATGGAGAGCTCCGCGCGGCGGCTCATGCCGCGCACCAGCAGCAGGTTGGCGATATTGGCGCAGGCGACGAGTAGCACCAGCGCGGCGATCCACTGCAGAAGCCGGAGATGGTCCTTGTAACCGTCCTGCATGTTCTGGATACCGCCGCCGCCCGGAGTGAGCACCACATGGGTGCGGGGAAGAACCTTTTTGGCGCGCTGATCGGTAAATGTCTTGAGCGGCGCAAACTGCTGCTTGAGCAACGTGCTGGCCTTAGCCTGGAGGGCCGGCAGTGACGTTCCCGGCTTAACTCGACCGATGATGTACGCCCACTCAGTCTCAGGCTCCGTGAAGTACGGTGCGCCGATGACTTCATCCATCGAATTCATGGGAAGGTAATATTTGGGTGGGTTGGTATCGAGGCGGTCCCCGTAAAATCCCTTGGGCGCAACACCGATGATGATGGCCGGCTTGGTATTGATGTAAAACGCGCTGCCCACCACGCTCTTGTCGCCGGCATAATCCTGCTGCCATGCGTCATAGCTCATCACCGCGGTAATGGGTGCGCCCTTCTGGTCGTCGGCATCCACAAAGAGCCGGCCCGCCGCCGGTGAAAGGCCAAAGACGCGGAAATAATTACCGGAAACGAAGGTTCCCGTAACGGACTTGGCTACGGTCTGGGGTCCGGCGCGGCGGACGGTGATGGGGCGCCAGGCGTAGCCGGACTCCATCGCGGCGAGCTCTTCGAACTCCGGCAGGCTCTTTTTGAACATGGAATAGGAGTCTGTCGAAAAGAGCGAGTAGTCCCCGTTGTCGTTCCAGCCGCTGTTCACGCAGCAATCGTCTTTGTCGCCGAT
The DNA here is from genome assembly GCA_036490385.1 of Occallatibacter sp. Classification (GTDB taxonomy): domain Bacteria; phylum Acidobacteriota; class Terriglobia; order Terriglobales; family Acidobacteriaceae; genus Telmatobacter. Next base: position 184,779 of record DASXDX010000013.1, on the reverse strand, counting down.
GCGGATGAGGGTTTTGGGATCGATGACCGGCAGGTTATGGAGCAGGATGGCATTGACCAGCGTGAAGATGGCCGAGTTGGCGCCGATGCCGAGCGCGAGCGTGAGCAGGACCGTAGCCGTGAATCCCGGCGTCTTGCGCAACTGGCGAAATGCATAGCCCAGATCCTGCTTGAGAACTCTCATCGCCTAACCTCCAAACACACCTCGGCCTGCATGGATGCTACAGCATGTAACATACCACAGGGCTATCGGCGCCGGCCTCCTGAAATCAGCCGGTTATCGATTTCAAGACTGTGGGCGTGCGTTCACAATTGAGAAAGGGTGTTCAAAGTCGGACACCTTGCGGCAGGAATCTGCAAAGATTATGTCATTCCGGTGGGCCGCCGCCGACGGCAATCGAGATAGTTTGAAGTGACGCATCGCCTGTCGCCAAGCTCCTCGCTGCAAAATGAGCATGGTCCACTGCAAATCTCTGTACAATCCTGCGATCTGGGCGGAACATGAAGGAACGGATGGAGCCGGCAAGCGGAAGAGCGAAGCGCGCCGAGGGAACGATTGCTCTGCAGAGAAATGGTACGCAACGGCGAGGAGTCTGGTGAAAACTGAGACCATCAACCAGGAGATACACGATCCATTGGCGGGATCAAAGCGGGACGGGGACGCCGCCGCGTCCTTCACACTCCGGGCGAACGGCCACGCTCTCCTTTTTACTGTGGCCGGAGTTCTCGCCCTGGTTACGGCGAGTGAATGCCAATCGATCACGAACATTCCCTCGCTCGCTTACGGCATTGTCCTGTGGGCGTGGTGGGCGCTGATCGCGAGCGCGCTGTGGAAGTTTGGAGTGAAGGCGCCCGCGGTCATGAGCTTCACGACCAAGGTTATTGCCGCACATGTCGCGGCAGCGGCGGTTCTCGGTATGGTCCATCTGCTGCTGTTGTGGGGCGTGGGCTACGCTTCGCTGGGAGCGAGCGGATACAGGACCTCAGGATTGATGTGGCGATACCTGATCAATGTGAACCGCTACGGTATCGAGATCCTGATCTATGGTTTTATCTTCGGCATCATCGGCATCATTCAATATCAGATGCGCGCCCAGCACGAAAAAATGAAGTCCCTCGAGCTGGAGCGGCAGCTCTCTGCCGCCCAGTTGCGGGCGCTGCAGATGCAACTGGAGCCGCACTTCCTCTTCAATACGCTGAATGCGATCACCACGCTGGTGGAGCTTGGCCGCCAGGCCGAGGCCGCGGAGATGCTGGGTCATCTCAACGCAATTCTGAAAAGTACGCTGAAGAGGAACGCGCCGGAAAAGGTGCCGCTCGCGCAGGAACTCGAAATCGTGGAAAACTATCTGGCCATCGAACAGGTGCGTTTCGCCGACCGTTTGCGCATCGAGATCAAAGTTGAACCGAACGCGCTCGACAGCCTGGTGCCCTGTTTTCTGCTGCAGCCGATTGTTGAGAACGCGATTCGGCATGGCATCGCTCAGTGTGAAAGCAACGGGCTGGTGCAGACTTGGGCGCGGCGCGAGGGCAACCTGCTTCGGCTCGAAGTGCGCGACACCGGCCTGGGTTTCAATGGCGGCGCGAAGCCTGGGAACGGGATCGGCCTCAAAAACACTCGCGAGCGGCTCACCCATTTCTACGACAACTCGTACGATATGAAGGCGGGACCGCTCGAATCGGGTGGCTTTGAGGTTGCGATTGCCATTCCGTACGAACGAAGCTGAATGACGCTGAGAGCACTCATTGCCGACGATGAGCCGCTGGCGCGTGAGCGCCTCAGGTTCCTGCTTTCCGGCGATAGCGATGTTGCCATCGCGGGGGAGTGCCGCAATGGCCCCGAAACAATCGCGGCGCTTAAAGACAATCGCTACGACCTGTTATTTCTCGACATCCAGATGCCGGGCGCCAATGGTCTCGACATCATCGATGAGGTGGGCGCAGCGCACATGCCCATCGTGGTGTTTGTCACCGCGCATCATCACTACGCGGTGAAGGCTTTTGAAGTGAATGCGCTCGATTACCTTACCAAGCCGGTCGAGCGCGAGCGCCTGAAGGCCGCTCTGCAGCGCGTGAAAGAGAAGATCGCCTCGCAGACTGCCCTCCTGACCCAGGAGCAGCTGAAAGCCGCACTGTCCGCACTCAACCAGGGCGACGCGGCCCGGCATGAATATCCTAAGCGGCTCGTTGTCCCGAACGGCACAAGAGATTCTTTCGTCACTGTTGAAGAGATCGAGTGGATCGAGGCTGCCGACTACTACTCCTGCCTGCACATTGGCACAAAGAGCCTCATGCTGCGCGAACCGATCAAGCAACTCGCCGAGACGCTCGATCCCAAGCGGTTTGTTCGCGTGCATCGCTCAGCGATTGTGAATATTGGCTGCGTGCGCGAGATTCTTCGCGAGGGGCGCAAAGAAGGCTGGGTGCTGCTCGCCAATGGCAATCGCCTCAAGATGAGCAAAGCGGGATGGCAAAATCTGATCGCCGCCAGCCGTTCATAGATTTCTCTAGCCGGCCCGTCAATTCAGCTCTCCCGATCTTCCAACTTACTGCACAAATCTGAATTCTCCCTGCACAGTCCGGTGTTTCCCTGCATTCTGCTCGCACGCTGCTTCACTTTCAGCCATCGTGAGGATGGAGTGATTTCACCATGACCGCCTTTTTCCCGGCTCATTGCCGAGTTATGCAGATCTTGCGTCCTGCGGCACTTTTCGTCTTTGCGTCTCTTCCCGCCGCCACGCTCGCACAGCAGCAACAATGCGTCAACGGCGTCAGGATCGAAGGCACGGCGCGAGACCCAAGCGGCGCTGCGATCGCCGGAGCGCAGGTACAGGCAGCCAACGGCACGCAGACGACAACGGATGCAACCGGCCGCTTTGTTCTTGACTGCGTGCCTTCAGCCGCGACCATGCTCACCGTGAAGGCCGAAGGTTTTGCGCAGATGGCCGCCCGTCCGCAGGACGATGCCTCGGGCATTGCGCGCATCGACCTCCGCCTGGCGATTGCGTCACTCCAGACCGACGTGCAAGTGCGGGCGGACGCAACCGATCTTGAGACCAGCGGCGGCGCGGGGTCGACCGACCTGGGAACCGCCGACGTGCAGAGACTCCCCGAAGACCCCGACGATCTTTTGCGCCAGTTGCAACTGCTTGCGGTCGCAGGCGGAGGCGATCCATCCGCGGCGATTATCACGGTTGATGGATTCCAGAATACGAGCGCGCTTCCGCCCAAAAGCGCCATCTCTGCAATTCGCGTCAATCCCGACTTGTTCTCTTCCGAGTATCAGTGGCCGCCCTTCGGCGGCGGAGTGATTGAGATTATTACCAAGCCGGGCGCCGACGCACTGCACGGAGCGGTCTTCTTCACTGACAGCAACCCACTGTTCAACGCCACCGATCCGTTCTCGGCGACGGCAACGCCGGCCGGTAAGCAGCGTTACGGTTTCGAGTTGGGCGGACCGCTCATCCGGCGAAAGAGCGGCTTTACGCTGGCCCTCGAAAAGCGCGACATTGATGAGTTCAACGTGGTCGATGCGACGACTCTGAATGCAAATGATTCGCCGGCGCCTTTCCTCGCAACGGTTGCCGCGCCACAGCGCCTTTGGATCGCATCTGCGCGCGGCGACTGGCAGATATCACCGACGGATTCAACGACAATTTCTTACTCCGCCAACGTGAATAATCTCGACAACCAGGGAATTGGCGGACTCGTGCTTCCCGAGGCCGGCTATTCGAGCCTGACGAGCGAATATGATTTGCGCCTGAGCAATACGCTGACTCTGAATCCGAATACTCTTCACGAGACCCGCGTTGGCTATAGCTGGAAGCGCACCCAGGAGAGCCCGCTTTCGATTGCGCCTTCGCTTCAGGTGGCCGGCTTTTTCACAGGAGGCGGAGCCACTAGCCAGAATCTCGATGACCGCGAGCGGGATCTCGAAGCCGACGACGACATGATGCTGACGCGCGGCAGGCACACGCTGAAGTTCGGCGTCGAGTCGAGCGGCTACTTCATCCGTGACAGCGATCCCGACACTTTCAACGGAGCGTATGTCTTTGGCGGCAGCAGCGCGCCGGTGCTTGACGCGGGTAATAACCCCGCGGGTCAGACAACGAGCATTACCGGCCTTGAGCGGTACCGCCGGGCGCTGCTGGGTCTCGCGGGTGGCACAGCGACGACCTATCAAGTAACAACCGGGACGCCGATCATTCCCATCACAGAATGGCACCTTGGGTTTTTCGCGAACGATACCTGGAAGCTCATGTCAAATTTTTCGATTGGTTATGGACTTCGCTATCAGTTTGAAACCACGCCTGGGAGCTTTGATAACTTTGCGCCGCGTGCCGGCATTGCATGGGCGCTCGATAAGAAGCAGACCTGGATGATTCACCTGCGCGGCGGGTTGTTTCCCCGCGCGGCTGACGAATTCAGCGAAATAGCCCAAGTCTATCGGCTGAACGGCGTGCGCCAACATTCAATTGAGGTCTACTCGCCAAGCTACAACAACGCATTGACGTCCGCTGCGGGATCGATACCGATCAACACGGTAAATCAATTTCCACGATCCTTCTCGCAAATGAATACCTTCCTCGCGTATTTGAATATCGAGCACGAGTTTCCCCGGCACTGGCACGCGCGGCTCAACTTGCTCTCCGGCGCAGATTGGAACACGCTGCTCATCCGCAACATCAACGCGCCGACGGTGGCAAGCAGTGCCGGAACCGCACCCGATCCCACGGCCGCGCTGCTGGCGCCGCGGCCGATTGCCGCCAACGAAAACATCTTTCAGTATCAGAACTCCGGACATCTTTCAGGCAATGTCGTCTCTTTCAGTCTCGAACAGCACAACTACAAGCGGGGTGGTCTCTCTTTCTACTACAAGCACATGAACTTCAAGGCGAATACGGTTGACAGTGGAATTGACAGCCCGCAGTCGAGTTACAGCCAGAAAGGTGAAGCGGGTCACGTGGAGTGGTCGAGAGATAGCTATTTCACCTTTAGTGGAAATCTGGTTCTGCCCCTCAAGGTTGAGCTCGATACGCAATTTGATGGCGGCGATGGCGGCCACTACGACGTCACGACCGGGACTGACAACAATGGCGATGGTGACTTTAACGATCGGCCATCGTATGCGACGGGGCCGGGGCCGGGCATCTATGCCACTCGCTTCGGTCTGCTCACCAATAACACCGTCAACGGCGATTTGCCGCGTGATATAGGCATCATGCCTGGCCCGCTCCATCTGGATGCGAATCTGAGCCGTGCGTTCACGCTAAACCCCAGCGATAAGGAGAGTCCGCGTACCGTTACGTTCAATGCACGAAGCGCAAACCTGCTCAACCACACCGACGTCACGGCGGTGAACTCCGTTCTCGCGTCTTCCAATGTCGGGCAATCTATCGCGGCTGAAACGGCGCGCCGCATCGAACTAGGTGTGCGCTTTGCCTTTTGAACAGACATCTGGAAAGGTTTGATGTGTTGGCGTTGATCATGATTGTTGTCAGTTGCCGATCATAGGCGACTCATCGACGCTCAGTCAGATCTGGATGGCCCTTCTGAGCGGGTCGTCGGCCAAATCAAGCCAGAGGTGAGTTCTCAGTTGTTGATACCAGGGCAATGCGCTCTCCAGAGCATTTGGTCCGGTCTCAGAGTTGAGTCGCCTTCACCTCGAAACGACCTCGTAACGACCTGCCTGGCTTATCTGGAAGCTGCGATATCCCGGAACGTCCGCGATGCGCGTTCGTACCGGCGCACCGTTTAAATCGATGCGGGTGTCGGGCGATGCACTGAGCAGTACGGTCGCGGTGACGCCCGCCGGCAGCTCGAGGGTCATTGCGCCTCTCTGCGCATGCACGTAGATGATTCCGTCGGGGGTGGGCACAGAACCCTCGATACCTTGCAATCCGGCGAGCTCCGGCTCGATGATTGCCGTGCGAAATCCCGCACCCGTCGACCTGACGCCCAGCACTTCCTCCGTCAGCCACGCCGCGGGTCCAAAAGACCAGCCATGCGCAAGGCTGACGTAGTAGCCGGCAAGGCCGTCTGCCTGCAAGCCAGTATGAAAATTGCGCTTCGTCCACCGTGGATCATAGGACTCCCAGAAACTGGTCGCGCCCTCGGTAATCATGCCACCCCAAAAATCGCGCATCCACTGAAGCGTCTCAGCGCGATGGCCGAGCGTCGCCATCGCGCGAAGCACGTAGCAGCCGTAGTACGGCGTGATCACGGGACTGCTGCTGGTTACGTTGTCGATGTTCGCAAAGATGCGGCTCCAGATCGCCGGATACTCCGCCTTCGATGCCGCGCCCAGAGCACCGCCATGGCGTTGGCCTGCCAGGAGCTTCCGAAGGTGTGCAGGGCCGGGTCCATCAACTGCGCCCGCGCTCTCTCCCGCAGGTGATCGTACCGGGCTTGATAAAGCGCGGCAGCCTTGTTGTCGCCCGATTCGGCAAGCGGCCATGCGGCTTCCTTATATGCCAACAGAAATTCGTAATCGGTTGCGCGGCGGGCTTAAGGCGTATCGGCGCTGAGCCCCGGTGACCAATCGACGAAGACGTGCTCTCCCGGCAGAGGCGTGAATACGCCGTCGGCATCCATGTCGCGGTCCACGGTCGCTAGCAGATTGAGTAGCCGCGAGTGAAGGCGCAGCAAAAACTCGCGGTCGCCGCTGTGACGGTAGAACTCCGCAACTGATGATATCCACAACGCAGAGTGGCCGGTAATTCCGGAAGAGCGATCTTGCATGCTGTCGAAGCTTCATCGCGCCAGGGCTTTGCCAACGGCCGAACTCTCTTTGTTGTGTGTTCAGCGCCGATCGATCCCGATCCATGTTGAACGTTGTGAGCCGGAAGCGCTCAAACGATTCTCACCCGTGGTCGTGGCACAAATACAAAGTCCCCGTCATGAGCCGCGAAAGGCTTCGTTCGATCGATGTCCACTCACCCGCCGCTGGTCAGTGCGCGCGAGCGCTCTCTGCACAGCGCTGCGCGGCTAATTCAAAGCAATCCCGCGCAATTCTCACAAGAACGAGAGACTGTTGCCAGCGGTCAGACTCCTCCCTGCCCGCAAAGGTCCGCGCGTAATAGATCGCAGGGCCAAGCAGCTCGGGCACAAAGCAGATTGCATCCGCTGGAAGTTTGCGGCGAATAAATCCCGCAAATGCTTCAGTCCAAATCGCGCGAAAATGATCCACGTAGGGCTGTCCCTCCACCGCGCCATCACCAACGTTGACCTGCATGCAACACGAATTGCCGATGCGGCCGTGCATGAAGCCGATGCGTTGAAGCACCGGGCGGATGGATGCCAGTTTGTTCTCGAAACCGCCATAGATCATTTCGCTTCCCGTATACCAATGCGAAAAGTCTCCATTGAATTCGAGCGATGGGAACCGCTTGAGGAATTGAAGCGTGCGCCACGGGTCCTGAAAGATGGTTGCGCGGTGCGTCTCCGGGTAAAGCGGGATGGAGTATTTTACCGAGGCTTCAAGGACTGCCGAGATGAGGGCCGCGGCCTCCTCATCGTCCTCCAGTCCCCAGCCCAGATGAAGAGTGAGGCATTCAAGCCCAGCGGCCCTGGCCTCCTCTGCAAGAGGCGCCGCCTCGGCGGGCGTATTCACGCGCCCGCTGCCGCAGACGCGCAGGCCAAGGCGAAGCGCTTCATCCTTGAGTGAATGCGCGATCGGATGAATGAATTGAACGCCATCGTAGCCTGCATCACGAATCGAGCGCATTGGATCGTGTTGCTGCGCCAGATCGTCCAGCGCCTGAATGTTCATGTAACAGAGCAGGCGTGGAATGGACACATCACTCATAAACTCCTACCTTCGACGAGCTGCATGGCAGAACGCGATCTTAGAAGACGCCAGCTATCGGCGATTCATGGCGGCGTGACATCAAAACTCATCGTAAGCAATCTGGCGCGAGGGAACGCCGATGGAGGCAAGCATCCCATTGCAGGCTCTGATCATCATCGGCGGACCACAAAGATAGAACTCGATCGCTTCGGGGTTAGGGTGTGCACGTAGATAATTCTCGAAAACAGCCTCATGGATGAAACCCGCATGTCCAGTCCACTCGTCTCCAGGGAGCGGCGAGGAAAGCGCGAGATGGAACGCGAAGTTCGGGTGCGCGGCTTCGAGCGAGCGGAAGTAATCTTCGTAGAAAATCTCCTGGCGTGATCGCGCGCCATACCAGAACGAGACTTTGCGCGCCGTCTGCTCGGACTCAAGAAGATGAGAAAGATGGGCGCGCAGCGGAGCCATGCCGGCACCCCCACCGATATAAACCATCTCGTGCTGCGTGGGCTTAATGTGGAAGTCGCCAAATGGGCCGATCGCCGTGACTCTGTCGCCGGGCCTGAGGCCGAAGACATAACTCGAGCCTACGCCGGGCGCACAATCTTGACCGGGCGGAGGCGTGGCGATCCGGACATTGAAGCGCAGTTGAAGTTCGGTTCGCGGATTGCCGGCGAGCGAATAGTTGTTGCGCCGCCCAGGATGCGGATTGCTCGCGATCAGATCGAAGACGTGCTGGCATTTCCAGACAGTCGCGAAAGGCTCCGGAATATCAAAGTCGCAGAAACGGATCGACTCGTAGGCAGGGATGTCAATTTGGAGGTAATCGCCCGGCGTGAACGCGACGGCATCCGCGGGGATTTCAGGCTCGAGCACAAGTTCCTTGATGAATGTGGCTACGCTCCGGTTGCTCACCACGCGGAACTTCAATGCGGTTTGAACGCGGGCACCTGTCCCACCTGCTCGCGCGACGTTCACACGGAGCCGGCCGTTGCGCTCGGCCACTGGATAAGTGGCCAGCCCGCGACAGACAGGCGCCCGCGCTGGTGAGCCATCGATGAGATTGAAGCGGCCATTGTGCTTCGGGCATTCAATGATGGCGCCCTTCACCAGGCCGTCTGAGAGATGTGTGTTGCCGTGGGTGCAGAGGCCGTCCGTTGCGTAGAGGCGTCCTTCTTCATCGCGATAGAGCGCATAGGTCTTGCGCGCGTGATCAAAGCGGACGGTATCTGCACGGCGCAGATCGGCGGCGGCACAGGCCTCGACCCAGCCTTCAGCATCAGGTTGAGCTTCCGACGCGAAGCGCGATTCACACGCGCGCGCCTTTGGCTCGGGCAGGCGGCGCTTCACATGATATGCGGGGTCTTTGATCTGCCGGATGATGGTGGGAACAATCTCGCACCAGGCGTTGAGGATACTGGAATACGGTGAAGGGCAGTCGCTCTTAACTGCATCATGCAGTTTGGGCAATGCGTGATACGGAACCAATGGGAACATGTGGTGTTCGACATGATAGTTCATGTTCCAGTAGAGAAACCGGTGGATGAGGTTCATGTAGACGGTGCGGCAATTGAGGCGGTGATCGAGGACGTTCTCCGCCAGGCCGGCGTGTTGCGTGAATCCGTAAATTGGCATGAGCCATGTGCCAAAAAAGTTGGAGAGCCCGACGAACATCAACGGCAGAATGCTGCGCTCGTAAAGCGAAAGCCCAATTACCACCGCATAAATTGCCGCGTATATGCGCGCATTCCTGTAGACGCTTGGGAATTCAGTCTCCGGGATGAAGGTCCTTTCGTCGGCGGACATGCGGCCCCCGCAGTGCCGCAGTACGGCCCGGAAATAAAGCGGATAAACGCGGAGATTGAAGAACGTCATCACGATAGCCTTGAGATTTGGCGGTCGCGGCACGGCGATCTCCGGATCGCGTCCCACGATGATTGTGTCGCTGTGATGGCGGTTATGGCTCCAGCGCCACACAACGGACTCCCGCATGACCATGAACGAGGCAATCTCATAAAGCGCGTTGTTCATCCAGTCGGTTCTGAAAGCGGTGCCATGGCCGGACTCATGCCAGCGCGAGTCGGATGTGGATGCGTAGAGAGCGCAGTAGATGCAGTAAGGCAGAATGGCCCACCATCTTGGCCATAGCGCATAGGTGGCATAGCCCGAGCCGATGATCAGCGCAAACCAGAGAATCGTGTCGCGAATAGCTGGAGCGTCGCGGCGTACCAACAGCTGGCGCATGGTTTCTCGCGGTACGGCGCACTGATACCAATCAGCCTCGGCCAATCCCTTTTCAATGGCCAGCGTTGAGTTCTGCCCGGTAAGACTGTAGTCGGGGCGGGGACGTGGTGGATCGAAAACTGTGGTCGTGGTGTGACTCATGATCAGTTCGCTCGTTCTTGGATATTCGCATAGGCGCCGTGCTGACGCAGATTTGCCGGTAAGGACTCACTCGCTGAAAACGCGTAGGCGGTTGCGCGGAACTGCGCCGCGCCCGGATGCAGCAGGCTCCGCATGGATACGATGGAGGGATCCGGATAACCTTCACACTCAAGGCAGAAACCTCCGTGGCGTGAGGAGCATGCGCCGCGTTTGCCAGAAACCGGACCTTCGAGGTGGCTGCCTGTATAAAGTTGCAGAAAAGGCTCCGTGGTGGAGACTGAGAGCACTCGGCCACTGGCGGCATGTTGAACCCGCGCGGCTGGCGCGAGCTCGTGCTTGGAGCCGGAAGGCACCGCGTACAGATCTCCATGACGCTGAGCAAGCGAAGGAATTATATCGCCAAAGCGGCGCGCCGCGCGGAGATCGTTGCCGCGGCCCTCCACCGACTCAAGTCGGCCGCAAAGAATGAGATCTTCGCCAACGGGAACGTACTCTGAGGCAAAAATCTCAATGAAATGATCGGCGATTGACCCCGCACCGTGGCCCGCGAGGTTGAAGTATGAGTGATGCGTGAGACTAAAGGGAGTCGTTTGATCAGTCGACGCTTCCGATTCGATGAGAAAGATATTGTCGTCAAGCACGGTGTAGGTCACGGCGGCTTGGACATTGCCGGGATAGCCTTCTTCCCCATCCGCACTCAAATATGTGAGACGCAGGGAAGGGGCGCCGTCCGCGCGATTGGATGGCGTTGCAGTCCAGAGTTTTTTGTCGAACCCGGCAAGGCCGCCGTGGAGATGATGGGGCAGATCGTTCCGGGCCAGATTGTATGTCTTGCCATTCAGCGTGAAGGAGGCATTCGGGATCCGTCCGGCCACGCGGCCGGTAATCGCGCCAAAATATAAACGGCCGCGAAGATAATGATCTAAATCGTCATAGCCAAGAACCACGTCGTCAAGTTTTCCCTCGCGATCAGGCGCGAGCAGTCTCGTAACGGCGCCGCCATAGGTGATGACTTCCAGTAGAAGGCTGCCCCGTCCGGCCAGGGTGAAAACTGTGACGGTCTCACCAGACGCAAGCGTTCCGTAAGGTTGTGAGCTGATCAAAGCAGTCAAGATTCATTGACCCCATGCGGTCTCACGGTACAGAGTATCGCTAAGCCACTATCGGAGCTTTTTGCGGCTTTCTGGATTTTAGAACGAATTCCGCGAATCGGAACAAAAAGCGATCCGGATCTCCCGCGAATCAGGCTTTTGGCTCAGCCGCTCGAACCATCTCCACAAGCACCTTGCGTGCGTCGTCCGAGTTTTGGACTTCTCGCAGGAAGTTGATACGCGTTCCCTTCATGCCGTTGTCGGTCTTGAGCCGAAGGTGGAATCCAAGCCGGTCGACCGCTGTCATTGCGGCCTCAGTCGCGTCGAGGCCTGCATGAACTTTAGCCAACAGGATCATCGCCGGAACATGATCTGAGTTCATGTGTCCCAGAATCCTGGGAGCGGCGCCGGCCAGCGGATCAACCTTCGCGGCCTCGTAGTCCTCCGCAGTCACCCATCCCATGACCCCGAAGCCGCCGACATAGTAAATGTCCAGAGGCTGCAGGCAGTAGAAGCCAAAATCCTTGAAGTCGACCCAGGAACGGCTGTTCTCATAGCGCGATAGATAGCGTTGACGAGCCTCGCCGACTTCATCCTCCGGTACGGGAAGCACATCGCCCACAAGCGTTGCCCGCGCGGTGCCCAGCGGGTCGCCGTCGCCCGCTTGAGCCACAAAGAGACTTGCCCGATGGTCAGCTTGAATGTTCTGGGTGTGCATGGCCATATTGCTGATCAGAAAGATAGGCCGGCCGGTCCCGTCGATTGTATAAGGCATGAGAGATCCGAACGGATATTCTGGCCGCTTGCGGGAGACGGTTGATAGAGTCGCGATTGTGCCGAGGGAAATGAGGGTGCGGACGCGCTCGGCATAGGTTGGCTCCGGCAGTTGGGCCGCACCAGCATCTGTGTATGCGTGTTTGCGGGACGGATTCATCTCTGCGGTAGACATTTGTCATCGGCTCCCTAAGACTATGGTACGTCGATCCTGGCGCTGAAAGTCGATACAGGCCAAGAAGGCCGACGGGCTCAGCCCAATTAGCCGACAGACACAGCCCAAATAAACAACACTGTCTAATACTTTACGTCCCGCAAAAAGTTTCCAGCACACGCTCTTCGGGGCGGGCGGGCGTCGAGTACCTCTCAAGCTCTGGCCGCTCGTCGTATGGCCGCGAGATAACGGCGAGCAGGTCCTCAAAGGGCTGGAAATCCTGGCGCAAGCTTGCGGCATCGAGCGCCGCTTCCACAAGATGGTTGCGGGGTATGAACTTCGGATTCACTCTGCGCATTGCCGCGGTGCGCGCCTGTTTATCTGCAGACTCTTCTTCGAGACGACGGCGCCATCCAGGAGCCCAGGCGTCGTATGCGGCGGGGTTGTCAAACAACGCGCGAACTCCCGCGTCGCCCTCTGGTCCGGCTGCGGCATCGCACAATCTCCTGAAGGTCAGAGTAAAGTCCGCGCGGTTGGCAGCCATGCACTGCAGCAGATTTTCGGCCAGAGCCGCATCGCCTTCGCGCTCTACCATGAGCCCAAGCTTGCGGCGCAGTCCTGCCCCGTGGGCCGCTTCAAACTGGGGCTCGAATGCTGAGAGGGCTTCGTTTGCCGCCACCAACGCAGCTTCTTCGCCGCCTGATTCCTGCGCAAGAACGGTCAGCAATGATTCGGCCAGCCGCGCCAGGTTCCACAGCGCTATACGAGGCTGGTTGCCATAGGCATAGCGGCCGCCGCGGTCAATCGAGCTGTAAACCGTGGCCGGATCGTATTCCTCCATGAAGGCGCACGGACCGTAATCGATGGTCTCACCGGAGATGGATGTGTTGTCAGTGTTCATCACGCCATGAATGAATCCGAGCAGCATCCATTGCGCGATCAACTGCGCCTGTCGTGCGATGACGCCCTCCAGCAGCGCCCGGTACGGCTGCTTCGCTTGCGCGGCCTCAGGATAGTGCCGGACGATCGCATAGTCGGTAAGCATGCGCAAGCCCTCCACGTCGCCCCGTGCCGCGAAGTACTGAAAGGTACCCACACGCAGATGGCTCGCAGCTACCCGCGTCAGCACAGCTCCGGGCAACACGGTGTCCCGTAGCACCGGTTCGCCGGTGTTCACCGCAGCCAGGGCCCGTGTGGTGGGTACGCCCAGCGCCGCCATGGCCTCGCTGATAATGTACTCGCGCAACACCGGTCCGAGCGCAGCTCTGCCGTCGCCGCCGCGCGAGAAAGGGGTTCGGCCGGAGCCCTTGAGCTGGATGTCGTAGCGCTGGCCGTCGCGCGACACCAGCTCGCCGAGGAGGTTGGCTCGTCCGTCGCCGAGTTGAGGCACAAAGTGCCCAAACTGATGCCCGGCATAGGCCAGCGCGATCGGCTCTGCGCCGTCGGCCATCCGGTTGCCGGCGAGAATTTCGACACCATGCTCGCTTGTGAGCGTATCCGCATCGAGTCCCAGCGCCCGGGCCAGTTCCACATTCACTTTCACCATGCGCGGTGCCGCGACTGGTGTTGGGTCCAAACGCGCGTAGAAGTGCTCCGGAAGCCGCGCATAAGTGTTGTCGAATGCGAAACACACGCTAAGGGCGGGGCGGAGCGGCGGACCGTTGAGGGGAATGTTGGGAGAACTCATCATGTATTAGATCTAAGTTTACTGTTTTTGAGCGGTTCCCCAATTCACGTGCACTGTCCAGTGGTGTGCAAGGCAGCTTTTTCTTCAGGAAAAATCACTCGACATCGTGCCTTCGGTGTACAGCAATTCGAGAACCGCTATAGTCGCGCTCCCGTTGCGAGCCACCATTTGACGCCAAGGGACCATGCCGGCGCAGAACGAGGCAAACAGCGGAGCTGCTTCCAGTCGATATGCCGACCAATCAGGACTGATTGAATGAAAAATCCCGAAGTCAGGGCTACACCGGCGGTCCGTTTGCCGGTGCGACAAGAACTTGGATCGCGCAAACAATTCCTCAACTACGAGACCTCTGCGCGTGCAACATGCCGAGTGCCCGCAAAACATGCGGGCCGCCTCATCTGAGAACTGCCGATATTCCCGGACTCTGCGGCGCCAGAAAGCAAGTCTGCGTCCTGAGGCTTTCCTTCCAGATTCTTCTTCAGTTTTGAAGGCGATCTCAGCCGGGGGACACGCCAGGTTCGAGCTTCCCGAGTTAATCTCTCTTTGGGGGAATGCTCGTGACTGGAAACGGACGCACGCTGGCCGCAATTGCAATCATCTTCGCGATGATAACGGGTGCGGGCGGGCGGATCTCGGCGGCAGGGTTGAGCGCCTTGCACGTGGATGCCTCCGGCGCATCCGCGGAAGATGCCCCCGGGGCAGCTCTCGCGTTGGTAGCAATCGGAGACTTCAACCGGGACGGCATTGCCGATATTGCCGAGGCGAATTTGCCTGCCGGCGATCCCTCGGGCGCGCGCTTTCTCACCGTGTTGCTAGGCCAGGCGGACGGCACCTTCAAAGAGGCAGCTACACATCCAGTACTGGGCCACGATCCTCGATCGATCGTGGTCGGCGACTTTAATGGGGACGGCAATCTAGACCTGATCGTTGGAGATGGGGATGGGGCGCTCATGGAACTGATTGGGGACGGGAAAGGAAATCTGGTTTCGGCGGGCGAAATAGCTCACCTTGGCTCGGTTGTATCGATCGCAAAGAGCGACTTCAATCACGATGGCATTCCTGACCTGGCCGTGTCCGACTTTCGCGCGAACTCGGTGACAATTCTTCTTGGCGCAGGCAACGGCTCATTCCGGCCGTCCTGGTCGTTTCCTTTGCCGATGAGGGGAACAATCTTCCATCTTGCCGCAGCGGACTTCAATGGGGACGGCATCCCTGATCTGGCGATTACGAATGACGATGAGGATACCTTCGAGGTGATGTTGGGCAATGGCAACGGCACCTTCACGTATGCGCCTGCCCTGAGTAACGTCAAAGATCCGAACTCTTATTGCCCGACCTAGCCTCGCATCGACTCGGCGGCGCGCCGGAGTTGCGTCCAATGAGGATCACCAAGTAAACTTCTCACCTGATAGCGACTGCGCCGGGAACGTGAATCGAGCCAATCCGCCTCAACGCAGCTACGGCTGGATAAAACCGGATGCGATTCAGAATCCGACGCACTTGCCCCGGAAAGCAAATCACTGCGCGTCAAATTAAGATTTCCCTGCCTCCTCTGAGGACCATGTTGATTCATCTGAAGTACAGCCGGCGATGGTTCAGATCAAGGGCTTAGAGCACCGCTTCGTCTCAGATTCTATGACCGCCATTTATTAAGATAAGTATTGCGCAGACATCGAAACGCAGAGATCGAAATTCTGACCTAAGAGGAAAGTTTCGCCACTCATGAAGAAATTCCGGAAGAGTGCAATCCTTACGGCAGCCGTGGGGCTCGTTGCGATGCTGACCCCTGCATGGGCGGCGTTTGCGGCAGCAGACGGGCAAAACAATCCGACGGAACAAGTTGCTCAACCGGCGGAGAATCCTGGGGCCGGCAATCCCGGCGCCGAGGCTTATAAAAGCCACTGTGCCGTCTGCCATGGGGAGAAGCGCGAAGGCAATCCTCCTGGAATCCCGCCGCTGGTCGGCATCAAGCGTCAGATGACGGATGAGCAGATTACCGCGTTAATTCGCACAGGCAAAGGCGGAATGCCCGCTTTTCCAGCAAAAGCCATACCGGATGACGAGCTCGCCGGGCTGCTCGAGTACCTTGCCTCTCCGCCTGCTGAGGCTCCTCAGCAGCATCCCACGGTGGCAACAAACCGCAAGGGTTTGCAGCTTTCGCCTCAGGCTTTGGCTGGGAGCGCTCTCTTTCAACAAAACTGTGCCTTCTGCCATGGCCGCGATGCGATGGGCGGCGAGGCCGGTCCGGATCTTACCCGATCGAAACTGGTGCTGACCGACCCTGACGGATCCCAAATGGCAGTGGTGGTGCGCGAAGGGCGGACGGACGGCGACAAGAAGATGCCGGCCTTCCGATTCTCCGATCCGGAACTGGCCAGCCTGGTCGCGTTCATCCGCGCCCGCGTGGCGGCGGCTGAAGCCATGAAAGGCAATCGCCGGGGAGTGGATGTTGCCGATCTTCAGACCGGTGACGTGGAAGCCGGCAAGACGTACTTTAATGGCGCGGGAGGCTGCGCTAAATGCCATTCCCCAGTTGGAGATCTTGCCGGCATAGCGAGCCGCTACCAAGGACTGCAGTTGGAAGAGCGCATGTTGTATCCCAGAAATGTGAAGAGCACCGTGACAGTGACGCTTCCGGACGGACACAAGATCAGTGGGACTCTGGCTTATCGCGACGAATTTACGATTGCGCTCACTGACAGCAGCGGCACTTATAAATCCTGGCCGGCCGAAGACGTCAAGTACACGGTCGATTCGCCTGTGAATGCACATGTCGAATTGTTCGGCAGGTACACCGACGATGACATTCATAATCTGATGGCATATTTGCAGACGCTGCGTTAATGCGGTTGGCCCCGCGCCTCAAATTGCACAGAGAGGTCACCTTGCATATGAAGTTGCTGAAGTTGGCAATGGTAGTCGCCGCAAGCGCACTTGTGGTCCAGGTTGCGGGATCGCGTGCGCTGGCGGCACAAGATCTGCAGCCCGCGCAACTGCTGAATCCATCGCCTGATAGCTGGCCGCTCTACCACGGAGACTATTCCGGCAGGCGGCATAGCGGGCTGACACAGATCACTCCGGGCAATGTCGGCGACCTCGGCCTGGCCTGGGCGTTTCAGACAGGCCAGTCGGCGCAGATCAAATCTTCGCCTTTGCTCGTCGATGGGATTTTGTATTTCACTGTCCCGGACAACGTCTGGGCGGTGGATGCGCGGTCCGGCCACATGATCTGGCACTTCAATCATCCCACCACCGAGGGCGATCATATTGGCCACCGCGGCGTAGCCATGTATAAAGGCTGGCTCTATTTCACCACCCCCGACGATCATCTGATCTGCCTCGACGCCAAGAACGGCACAATTCGCTGGGACAAGACGATCGCGGATGTCAAGCGAGGCTACTGGACTACGATGGCGCCGTTGGTTGTGCACAATCACGTGATCGTGGGGGTGAGCGGCGACTTCGATAATCTGGCCGGCTTTCTGCGCGCCTTCGATCCCGCAACCGGAGCGGGGCAGTGGGAATGGGACTCGACGACGCCTACCGGAACCCCGAACAGCGCGACGGGAGGCATGACGTGGTTGACCGGCACCTATGATCCGCAACTCAATCTCATCTATTGGGGCACCGGCAATCCGACCCCGGTGCTGAACGGCAAGACCCGGCCTGGCGATGACCGGTGGACCTGCAGCATTGTTGCGCTCGATCCCGACACGGGTAAGCTGGCTTGGGGCTTCTCGGCATCGCCGCATGATACGCACGACTGGGACGCGGTAGAAGTGCCGGTGTTGGTGGACGCGGAGTTTCACGGCCAACCGCGAAAGATGCTGATGCAGAGCTCGCGCAACGGCTACTTTTTTGTTCTTGACCGCACCAATGGAAAAAGCCTCCTGACGGTTCCATTCGGACCAACAAATTGGGCGCTGGGAATCGATAAGGAAGGACATCCTATTCCGAACCCTGAAAAAGAGCCGGCGCCGGATGGCCGGCTGATTGCGCCGGATGAAGGAGGCATGACGAATTATCGTTCTCCCAGCTTCGACCCGAAGACCGGCTTGTTTATTGTCGACGCGCACCCCAGTTACAGCATTTACTTCGCCAAGCCGGCGGACGGCGACTATGGCTGGGCAGGCGCCGATTACGGGCTTTGGGGAAAGGGAGTTATCGAGGCGATCGATTACCAGTCCGGCAAAATTCGCTGGAGCCACGATGTAGGCGCGGGCGGCGCCGGCGCCGGGGTGTTGACCACCGATTCTGGATTGACGTTTACCGGCGACTCAACCGGAAATATCCTGGCGCTGGCCACAAGCGACGGCAAAACCCTGTGGCATGCGGGAACAGGAGCGCCCATGCAAACTTCTCCCGAGACCTATGAACTGGATGGCCGCCAGTATGTGGTGACTGGCAGCGGAGGAGTTCTGTTTGCGTGGGTGCTCCCTTTGCACCGCTGAGGCCGCGCAGTTTGCCGGGGAGAAGCGGAAGCTAAGGCGTTCGAAGCCGTCTGATAGTCTCGTCACTCTGCGAGAGAAGCTCGTGCAGCTTCAAAATGGTAGCGGTGGTGCGGCGAAGCGATTCGCGGATGGCCTCCGCCGTGGCGCGGCTCAACGAGCAGCGTTCCTTGCAAGAACTTTGCCACGAGATTGCCGTCTCTCTATCGATATAAACGGTTGTCATTAAAGTAACCATACATTTCCTTTGGATGCCGCGCGGCTCATGGGTATGTCCGCCGATCGGGGAAATTGAATCGTCGCGGGCCTCCAGGGGACGAGCGCACAATTCCTTTCCGCGGTACCCTTGCTTGGGCTCAAATCCGCATCCAATCAAATGACGTACCATTGCCTCCCGATCTTCGCCATCTATGGTCCCGATGACTTTGCTGAACCCACGTTCGATGCGGCCCGCACTCTTCGTGGCCGGAGGCTTGTTTTGCTGGGCGCTCTGCGGGAATGGGGCGTTGTTATGGGCCCAGGCCCAGGCCGCATCGGTTGCGCCGGCGCCATCCGCTGCTTCCGCGGCGATGCAGAACCCAGCGCTTCATGATTCGACGCTTCAAGACCCGACCCGCCCCGAGCTTCAGCCGCCCCTCGATCTGGATCGCGATCCTATCGCGTCGCCGGATCCGATCGTGCCTCCGGCAGCGAGTACGGCGCCGGCCAATGCCGCAAATGGGGCCTCTGGCGCGACTCCAAACGGTGAGCCGCAAAAACGGCAGGACGGCATGTACGTTCTGCATGCCGACGTGGACGAGGTGCTGCTGGACTGTACGGTGATCGACGAGAAAGGCAGGACGATCACGGATCTCACGCAGCGCGATTTTCGCGTCTGGGAGGACGGCACTCCACAGACCGTCAACGGATTTGAGCATCAGGACAGGCCGGTCTCGATGGGCATTCTGGTGGATAATTCGGGGTCAATGCGCGATAAACGTACAGCCGTGAACGCGGCCGCGATGGATCTTCTGAAAGAATCGAATCCGCGGGACGCTGCCTTCGTGGTGAATTTCAATGACCGGGCTTATCTCGACCAGGGTTTCACTTCAGACCTCGTGGCGTTGAACCGCGGCCTGTCGCGCTTCGATTCGCATGGTACGACAGCGTTGTACGACGCGGTGGCCGCGTCGGCCGACGAGTTGTCAAAACACGCGAAGAATCGCAAGCAGGTTCTGCTGATTATTACGGATGGTGCCGATAACGCCTCGCGCCTCGACTTGCGGCAGGCGATCCGTCGCGTACAGGATCTAGGCGGACCAGTGGTCTACACCATCGGCCTGCTCTTCGACGCCGACAAGAATGACGCGGAGCAGGCGCGGCACGCGTTGCAGATGCTGTCGCAGGAAACGGGCGGCGTAGCCTACTTCCCGCGCTCGCTCGATGAAGTGGATCATATCGCGGCGGAGATTGCCCGCGATATTCGTAACCAGTACACCATCGCCTACCGGTCAACCAAGCCGGCCAATCAGGGCGGCTACCGCGTGGTGCACGTGGAGGCGTCCGCACCGAAAGCAGGCAAGCTCACTGTAATCACGCGTCATGGATATTACGCCAATAGCAAGCAACAGCCCACGCAAACGGCAGAGGAAACCAAGCCGTGAGCCATATTGCAACACCGCAAAATACGGGGCACGAGACCAGGAAAGGCCAGAGGGACGACGTGCGCCTTCACATTACAGCGGCATCAGAATTGCTATACAACGGAACCGGAATGCAAAGGGCGGTTTTTCTCAGGAAAACGCCACCTTTCGCCGGTCTAAATAGAGCACGTGAATTCTGGAACCGCTCTAAATGCAGTGTAACTAAACGGGAGATATTATGTGGAACTATAGTGGAGCCAGGGCCGGCCTCTTTCTCGCCATTCTAACGTGCATCACAGCTATTCCCGCAGTCGGGGCAGAAACGAGCTTTTCAGAGCATAGCTCCGCAGGAAAAGCCACCTATCTACATGCTGACTTAAACGATGACGGCCGTGAAGACTTCGTATACACGCTCGGCCAGACTACCGGCGGATTTGCGGTGGTGTTATCGACCGGAGATGGCACCTATGCTGCGCCGGTGAACTACACATTATCCTATGGGGAATCCGCCTTCGCCATCGGCATCGGAGACTTCAACAGCGACGGGAAGGCAGACCTGGCGGTCTTCGGAACCGGCAACGATTCAGAGCAGCACGATCTTTTTCTTTATCTGAATAACGGCAACGGTTCCTTCACCGAAAAGAAGTCGTTTCCGGTGGATACGGAAGTGACGGACGTTGTGGTTGGCGACTTCAACCACGACCGGATCATGGATCTCGCCTTTATCACGCAAGCCGGTCTGACCGTGTGGTTCGGTGACGGAGACAGCGGTTTCACGCCCGGCCCCACCACGCCGGTGAGCGAGTCGGGAGCCATGATGCTGGGCGACTTCGACGGCGACGGCATCGCCGATATCGCGATCGGCGACATGGTGAACTTCGATACGGTTGACGTGTTCTTCGGGGATGGCACCGGGGCGTTTCCTGCGGAGACGACGATCAACGTGCCCGGAGGTCACTCGCTGTTTGGCGCCACGGATGTGAACGGCGACGGAAAGATGGACATCGTCGCGTCTACCTTCTATCCCAATAGCCCGAATCATGTGGATGTGTATTACGGCGATTCGAGCCGCGCATTTTCGAGCCACACCACGATTCCGATCAAGCACTGCGCCAGCAACACGAGCACTCCGATTGCAGCCGACGTCAATGGCGACGGGATCAACGATCTGATTGTGCCGGAGTCTGATTGCGCCGATGACGGAGGCGCAACGCAGTATATAGGCGTGCGGACGCGCAACGCAGACTCGACGTATAACCCGGATCAGATCGTCTACACTTCTTCTTCGCCGTCATTGATTCTGGAGTGGCTCAGCGTGATTCGAGGCAATGCGGACACCAGGCCCGACATCGCCTTTTCGCAATGCACGGCTACGCCCTGCGCCGTGCAGGCTAATTACAATACGCAGGTCCTGCTGAATACGACCTCAGGAAATTTCCATAGCTGTGAGGCGCCGAAGGCATTCGAGGGAATCAACGTGTGCTCGCCGATTGCAGGCAGCACGGTTGCTTCATCGGTCCCATTTCACGTGGGAGCAGTTGGGCAGGTGGTCATGCGGAAGGTAGAGGTGTGGGTGGACGGCAAGAAGATGGTGCAGCAGCTCAATGGCTTCTCCAACTATTCGTTCCTCGATGCCACGCTTTCTCTTTCGCAGGGAAGCCACAAGATAGTTGTCGATGCCGCAGGCTGGGATAACTCCATACAAGACAAATCTTTCACTCTCTATGTGCGCTAAGCCATAACCCCGCTCAACGAGACAGGCGGCTGAGCGATCGGCCGCCCAGGACGAGGGTGTTCCGGTCCGGCATCCGGTTCGCGGAAGGCTTCCACCCCCTTGACTGTAAAGAGGGGACGCAACCGAACCCAGGAGGCGGGCTTCGCTGGATACGTGTCGGGAGTCTTATTGGATGTAGGCTTTTTGTCTGGGAGTGGTTGCACAAATACCGCGGGGCCGAGTGAACCCATCCCTCAGAGGCTAAAGCCCGTTGTTTTATGGCCATTTTCGGCACGGCTGAAGCCGTGCCCTTTCAAAATTCCATTTATGCAACCGGTTCCAGGCTCTTGCGCTGCCGGCTGCGCTTGTTCCGCGAACTCGGTCTGCTCCATGCTTTCCAGCGCTGACTTATTCGCTCGTCCTCATACTCAAACGCGGCACCGCATCAGCTTTGAACACAATCACTGCGGTCTGCGAAGGAGTTCTCGTGGCATAGGTCTCGTATCGTCTTGGTGCCGAAGCCGATTGTGCCGAAAAAAGAAAGCTCGGCCGCAATGCGTCACGGCCGAGCCTGGAGAGAGGAGCGAAGAGAAATCAATGCAGGCGGAAATCCACCTCGACGATCATCTGCACGGCAACCGGATGTCCCTGATACGTAGCCGGCCTGAATCTATACTGCCGCACAGCCGCGATCGCCTTTTCGTCCAGTCCCATGCCCAGGTGATGGACTACGCGCACATCCTGCGGGGTGCCTTGCGAATCGACGATGAGCTGAATGGAAACCGTCCCCGTGTAATTTCCCTGACGAGCTTGATCAGTGAACTCCGGCTCAACGGAGTGGATGAGCACGGGCGCGCTTACACCGCCGCCGACGCTCATGAGGCCGCCGCCGTAGCCGCCGCCGCTTCCAGCGCCGGCTCCGCTACCCTGGCTGGCGCCGATGCCGCCGCCCATGCCATGACCAAATCCCGACCCGCTGCCGCTGCCCTGCGAAGCGAGAGCGATCTGCGGTGATTGCGCCATGCCGAGATTGGGCAGCGGGCTGCTCGAAGGGATATTCACCTGCATGGTCGGTTCGACAGCCAGTTTCGGATTCGCCACTCGGACGATCTGAGGAGGCAGAGTCTGGATGCGCGCAACCTTCGGCACGTGACCCTGCGTGGGCTCAACAACCTGATGCGCGCCGCCGCCGCCGCCGCCGCCCGATATCTTCGCCACCGGCATTATCTGAGGCGGTGGGGGAGGAGTGTAGAGCGTAAAGTGCATCGGCGTCACCACCATTTCGGCGGTCTGGATGACGTGCGTATGCGCGGTCATGCCCCACCACAGGATCACGGCAATGACAAGCGTGTGGATTATGAAAGAAACCACGCTTGATTTACGATCCCGTTTGAACGAGAGCGTATCAAGACCCTTCCAGATAAGCGGCTCCGGCGCGCCGGCTGCCACGGCATAGCGCCGCGAGATCAGATGCGGCATCGGCTGCGGCCAGGCGGCGTCCGGATCTTCCAATGTATCCAGGGCAAGCGAAGAACGATTGTACATATTTGGGTCCCTAGATTGTGCGCCCGATCCTTGCCCCGATCCTTGCGTGGACCATTTCGCGCGCGTCACCGAGTTGTGATTTCCCGATATCAGATTCCGCATAATATTTGCCGGAGAATAGAACCGCCCGGCGTCCCCCTCTCCTCTATTGTCTAGCCATCAATGCTTCTCAGCTTCCAGTGCGCGGAGCTTGCGTTGCGGTTCTACCAAATTCCTTTATCGCTTCCGGTAAGCTTCTGTCCGACGACCGCCGCTGTAGCGAGCCACGGCAACAGGCTGAGCCGGACGGTATTGTGGAGTTCGCCTTTACCCAATATGCCGGCGAGCTGCGATCCGTAGAGGCGCGCCGATTGAGGCAGAATGGGGACACGCAGAAAGTTCCTGCCGTAATAGATAAGATCGCCACCGAACCGCGCCGACTCGGTTACGACGTTGGGCAGATGGATTCCCGAGCCGCGATACTTCCGCACGTAATCCGACACGATGACGAGGTAGGTCGCCACGCCTTCCCAGATGCCGGCGATGGAAGCCAGGGCGCGCAAATTGTGGTAGTCAATCTTTCCCTGATCCGCCAATCCGGCCGAGTCCACGATGTCGCACAACCGGAAATAGAAATGGCGATACATGCGCTGCAGCGTGGAGATCATCAGTCGGTCGGAGATGGAGGGAACCCGGAATGAATAACCGTTGGCCATCACCAACCGCGTCCGCTCCAGGAGAGAGGCTGCGATTGCCACCTGCTCGCCTGTCTGTCCCAGGCGGCCCATGTGGATTTCAACTGCTTCCGGCAGGTTAGGCAGGATGAAGTTCCACTTCGCCGCGAGGCGGTCGCCCCAACTCCGCGGCGCAATCTGCGCCTGGAAAAACGTCTTCATGAACTCGCAGATCTCGCGCGGATCTGCGTCCGTATACAGGTCCAGATCGCTGCCCAGGTCGGGCCAGTGATCGAGCGACTTGATCACCGTAACCCGGTATCCGCTCTCGGCGAAGGCTGCGCAGATTTCATGGAGCACCGACACAGCGTTCGTAATGCGCGCTTTCTCGGCGATCAGCGCATTTTCAGCCCATTCGCGGTGCGGGACATTCTGTTCTCCGCGCAACAGGTCGAGAAAGAACTCCAGGCCGCGCACAACCACGTGGTTGGAACTGGCCAGGGCAACGAATTTTTCAAAGTTATCGCGGTTCAGGCTGAGAAGTTCTCGTCTCAATTCTGCTTCCGCGGTTAAGGCGGCAAAATTGCCGATTTCCGAAGGCAACAGCAAATGTGAAAGAAGAAACATCAGTTTCTTTGATGGAATCTGTTTTTCAGCTCTAGTCATATTCAGGCCCTTAATTCAAGTTAATGGGGAGACTGCGGCGCCGGTGGTGCGGGCGGAGCAGGAGCACTCCCTTTCGCAGGGGTTGAAAGTTGTTGTTGCAGCGATGCGGGAGGTTCCTGCCCACTGCCACGAGGCGTAAGCTCGATGGGACCGGATTGCCCGCGGCGTTCCTCGCTGTACCTGTCGAGTGCGCCGTCAACTTTATGATCGCTTTCGGAGGCGACGGTAGAGATCGTCTTTCCCTCAGCGGAACCATCCGTCGCCATTCCGATCAGCGCGGTGGAACCGCCGTTTTTACGGGCTTTCTCATAGAAAAACTGGGCAGACTCAAGATCGCCCTCTCGTTCCGAAACATACCCGCGGTTATTAATCGAAAAGGCATCGGCCGGATCCAGCGTGTAAGCGTCCAGAAAATCCTGCTTCGCCGCAATCCAGTTGTTCTGGTTCTCCGCATACACTCCGCGCAGGTTGAGCATGTGTGCGCGCAGATAGTCGGGATTCGCCTGCTGCATCTGCTTTTCGACGCGTTTGGCGCTGTCAGCCGCCATCTCGCTTACAGGGCGGCCGCGCCATGCGCGATTGTCCGTCACCACGACGGGTTCAGACGAGTGCCTCTCAGCGGCGTCGCGATAATACTTCAAGGCATTCCACTCGTCCCCAACTGCTTCATTGGCTACGCCCAGGTTATTGAGCGTGAATGGATTGTGCGGGTCAAGCGAAAGCGCCTGTTCGAGGAGCGCAATGGCCTCAAAACCGCGATCCGCCGACAGAAGCCGCATTGCCTCAATATTCATACGGTTCGCGCGCATGGGCAGGTCGTGAATGTCTTCGAGCGCAACCTTCATCGGCTTGCCGCGAAGGCTTTCCGCGCTGCTCCGATCGATATCGGCATTGCAACCCTGTTCGGCTGCAAGTTGATAAAACCTTTCCGCGCGATCCAGTTGCCCCTCCAGCTCGGAGATATAGCCGATATTATTCAGCGTGAAGGGATCGGAGGGATCGTAAAGATACGCTTTCAGGAAGATGGCCTCTGCTTTTTCATATTGGTGCTTATTGACTGCATCTACACCCTCTCGATTCAGGCGCTGCACAGGACTGAGCCGGCTGTGGCGCGGAAGATCGATCGTGACCGTATCCCGAGCCCACGCTACGGAAGATGCTGAGGCCGCGACGACCGCAAGGACCGCCATCAATTTGACCGGTACGCTGATCATTCTGTTTTAGAGGTTCCCTTCCGCAGAGAGAGGATGCGGGTTCACATAAATTTAGATGCGGGCTGCCGGGCTATGTTGCTCCCCCGCCGGCCCCAGGCCACCGGGATCCACTTTGCATCATCAAAATAGTTGTCTAAGAATCACGAAACGCAAAGGTAAGGCCGATATGGAGCGAGTTGTCGCAGCAGTCATTTTGGGCGGTTTAGCGCTTGTGCCTCTGTCTGTGGCGCATGCGCAGTCTGAACAGCTCGGGAGTTCCGCCTCCGTTTTGAAGACCAGCGACCCGGCGGCCGCTTCCGTTGATCTGCCTCCCGCGCCGCGCGGGAAGAGCACGATCTTCGGCGGCGAAATTCGGGGCATCGATCCTGTACGCGACCAGCTGGTTCTGAAGGTGTATGGCGAGAAGCCGATGAAGATCCTGTTCGACGAGCGAAGTCTCGTCTATTTGGATGGCAAGCGAATTCGGCTGCGCGAGCTGCGCCCTGAAGACCATGCCGCAATCGAGACGACGCTGGACGGGACGAATATCTTCGCCGTGAGCATCCACGCGCTGTCACGCTCGCCTGAAGGCGATTATCAGGGACGCGTGATGAGTTACGATCCGGGCAGCGGCGCGCTGACGATTACCTCTTCGGCGTCACGAGAGCCGTTCACAGTGCGGGTGCCCAGAGATGCTTCGTTCACACGCGAAGGGCAGCCATCCTTTGCGTCGGCTCCTTCGGGCCCCTCCGATCTGCGGAAAGGATCACTGGTTGCAGTCGACTTCGAACCCGACCGGGAGGGGCATGGCGTGGCCAACAAGATCACGGTGCTTGCCGTTCCGGGAGCGGCCTTTGCCTTCAGCGGGAATATCTCCACGCTTGACATGCACACCGGATCGCTGGTGCTGATCGATCCGCGCGACCAGCGCAGTTATCAGATCTCCTTTGATTCCGCTCATGTCCCCGTGGGCAAAGACCTTCATCTGGGAGAACATGTAAGCGTGAAAGCCGACTACGATGGCGCGCATTACGTGGCCAACCAGATCACAGCAGACTAAGTCTCGATTCACGAATTCGAGTACGAATATCCGCAGACTTGGGCGCTCTGCCGCCGGACGCGCGGCATCTCGATTCGCAATGCGATAATTGAAATCCGAACGCTGAAGCAATGGCGAGGGGCATTGCGTTCCGGGATCGAGACCCGGGATTGAAGCCCGGGCAATCGGCCTCGCGCGGCATGGCTGGGTTGAGATGGGCGAATCGAACAGGCGCGACTTTCTTAAAATCGGAGCGAGTTGCATACCCGCTCTCTTCCTTGCCAGAGGCGGGGAAGCGGCCCAGTTAGGCCTCGCGGCTCAAGCAGAGAGTCGCGCAACTTATCGCGCGCCGGCCATGCTCGACCGGTTTATTGACCCGCTGCCAATCGCGGAACGGCTGAAGGCCTCCGAGACACGCAAAGATGCAGATGTTTACTATGTCCGCATGCTGGAGTGCACGCAGCGGATGCACTCGCAGCTTCCGCCCACAAAGCTATGGGGCTATGAGGGACGGTATCCGGGGCCGACCATCGAAGCGCTCAAGGGCAAAAAAGTCGAGATCCACTGGGAAAACCGGCTGCCCGCTCAGCATCTCTTTGCGGTCGACCCACACATCCACGGAGCCATGCCTCCCGCGCCCGCGGTGCGCACGGTGCCGCATCTTCATGGTTCGCGGACAACTTCCTTGAGCGATGGACTGCCGGAGAAGTGGTTTGCGCCGGGTTCCTCTGCACGCTACGAGTATCCGAATCAACAAGCAGCCGCGACGCTGTGGTATCACGACCATGCCCTGGGCATCACGCGCTTGAACATCTATGCCGGGCTTTCGGGCTTCTATCTGCTGCGCGATGAGCAGGAGCGCGGCCTGGCATTGCCCTCCGGCGACTATGAGATTCCGCTCGTGGTGCAAGACCGCAATTTGGATGAGCGGGGTCAGCTCGTCTACGACCCTACGGAAGACGACGGCACGAGGATGCCGCAGGGTTCGTGGGGGCCGCAATTTTTCGGCGATCTTCCGGTGGTGAATGGCGCGATCTATCCCTTCATGAACGTTGAGCCTCGCCGCTATCGCCTGCGCCTTCTGAACGCGGCGAACACGCGGTTTTTCAATTTCTATCTGAACCTGGCCAAGAACCCCACCGACGTTCCCTCGCTCCTGACTTTTCATCAGATCGGCAGCGACGGTGGGTTGTTAGCGGGGCCGGCGGCACTGCAGAGGCTTCTGCTGGCGCCGGCGGAACGCGCAGATTTGCTGGTGGATTTCTCGGGATTGGAAGGTAAGACGATCACGCTGTCCAACAGTGCAGCAGCGCCGTATCCAGGATGGGAGCTGCTCCGCGCCATCCATGCACCGTTGAACGAAATCATGCAGTTTCATGTGCACCTGCCGCTTTCGGCTAGCGGAAAAGCGATTGATCTGCAGCCCACGGTCTCCGTGCCGCGCATGAGCTCCGTCGACGCGGCCGTTGCGAGAGATTTTGTTCTTACGGAGCGCATGGACCCACAGGGCCGCTCACTCGGCGTGCTGATCAACGACAAGGGATACGACGATCCGGTTGCAGAGTTTCCCAAATTAGGTTCTGTCGAGAAGTGGCGCTTCATCAACACCACCGATGATGCGCACCCGATGCATCTGCACCTTGTGCAGTTTCAGATCCTCGAGCGGCAAGGATTCAACTATGGAGCGTTTCTTCAGGGGAAGCTCCAGCTTGTAGGACGGGCCCGGCCACCCGCAGCGAATGAAGCTGGATGGAAAGATACGGCAATCGTCAATCCGCACGAGGTGCTCACGATCCTGGTGCCCTTCGAGGGCTACACCGGCCGCTATGTGTATCACTGCCACATGGTAGAGCACGAGGATAACGATATGATGCGGCCGTTTGAAGTTATTGCCTGAGATCGCTGTGTTTGATTCGAGCAGCCCGCGCCGGAGACACGTGGCCTCCGGCGCGGAGGTATTTCTAGAACAGCGGCAACTTCCGATCGCGGCTTACCGCCGGCGCAAAGCTGGCCGGTGTGCATGGATTGTATCCCAGCGATTGCGCAGTAACCGGAGTGGGCGGGGTGGGCGGCGTCGCCCATGGGATATTCGTGAAGTCGAAGAAGTCCAGCAGGTTGGATTGCGCGGCATCACGGGCGGTCAGATGCGCGGAGCCGCCGATGAAACGATTCTCGACGAACTTGATCACCGCCGTGTGGTCCATGGGTATGTGCGACACATAGTGCCGCCGGGTAAAGGGTGAAATGACCATGTTCGGCAGCCGGAATCCGAGTTGCGCTCCGAACCCTGAGATCGCCGCGACATCGTCTGGATGAGCGCCGGGATCGGTCGACTTCAGATCGCAATGTGTCGTCGGTGTTCCGCCGGCCGGCAGGCACGGATTGTAGCTGTCGGGATTGACGGCGATCGAAGAGATATCCGGCATCGCTCCGAGGGAGGCATCGGTGTTCGCGTTGGAGTGGCCGGCCACGGGCGGAACGTGATCATACGGTCCACCCCCTTCGTCATAGCTGAAGAAGAAGACTGAGTCTGCCCATTCCGGACTGGTCATGAACGCATTCACCACATTCGCTACTTCCGCCTGACCGAATAGGATCGATTGGCCCGATCCCGGATGCTCGTCGTTGTTGCCGTAACCGGCTTCAATGAAGGCGAAGCTGGGCAGCGTGCCGTTGGTCAGGTCAATGTAGTACTGCGAGATCGGCGCAATATGGTCCGGGTCGATGCAGAACGAGTTGGTGGAATCGCCGACTACGCTCGACGGTTGCGTGGGTGGTGTGCAGGTTCCAGTGGTGTTGTTGTGGAGATATTGGAACGAGTAAGTGAAGTTCGCAAAATCGGTTGCTGGATACCTTGAATCGCCTGAGGTGGGGCAATCATCCTCGTCCGTGCAAAAGCCCTCCGTGACCGTGTAATAGATCTTCCAGGTCACGTTTGCCTGGTCGAGCTCCTGAAAAATACTCGGCAGCGCCAGTTGAGGCAGATGATCATCTCCGCCGGGGTCCTTGACCAGGCCCTGCGTGGTGCCGCCGGAAAATGTGGCGATGCGGTTATCGATGCTCTTGCTGGCTACAGGGGAAAACCAGCGATCGGAGACCGCGAACTGCGACGCCATGTAGTAGTAGTAGTTCAAAAATCCCTGATCGTAATAGCCCATGGACCGCTGGCCAGTGGTGTCGGTAAAAGTTCCGGCGCAGATACCTCCGCCATTGGCGATGCAGCTGTTTGCATAGCCTTCCGCGTTGTGGACGAAGCCATCCAATGCGACCGGGCGAGTGGTCGTGAAGTTATACCGGTCGACATCGCCGTAACTCGACAGCCAGTCAGAGCTCATGTCGTCAACGCAGGTGCTGGTGAACTTAAACAGCGGATACGATGTGCCTTGATCGTCCTCGTTGCTGATCGTACTCAGCTTGTCGTCGATACCATCCACGTTGTAGGTGTTGCCGTCGTCCCCGATATTCCAGCCGTTCGTTTGCCGATATGGATTGAGCATGCCGAAATAGTTATCGAAGCTATGATTCTCCTGCAGCATGAAGACGACGTGGTCAATGGATTGAAGGCTGCCAGCCGCCTCCACTGTTACGGTAGCGCTTGCCGTAGCGTTGCCGCCGGCTCCGGTGGCCGTTGCCTGGTAGGTGGTCGTCGCCGCCGGGCTTACGCTTTGATTCCCACCCGCGCCCGGCAGCGTGTATGAGCTCCCATCTGTGCCTGTAATGGTGACCTGCGTCGCATTGGTCGCGGTCACGGTTAAGGTGGATGAGTTGCCTGTGGTAATCGTTGTGGGATTCGCGACAAACGTTATCGCGGGAGCCGGATTCGACGTGATCGTTACGGTGGTGCTGGCCGAGGCTGTGCCGCCCGGTCCCGTGGCGGTTGCCGTGTAGTTCGTGGTCTGGGATGGGGTCACAGATTGTGTCCCGCCAGTTGGCTGCATTGTGTAACTGCTGTGATCGCTGCCAGTGAGAGTCACCTGCGTGGCATTGACCGCGCTTACGGTCAAAGTGGATGAACCGCCTGTGCCAACAGAAGAGGGCGTAGCTGAAATCGTCACGGTCGGCGCGGGATTTGAAGTCACAGTCACGACCGCGGTAGAGGTTGCGTTGCCGCCCGAACCTGCCGCCGTCGCGGTGTAAGTGGTGGTAGCCGCCGGGCTCACGGCCTGGGTCCCGCCGGTCGCAGGTAAGTTATAACTGCTGCCATCGGTTCCCGTCACCGTCACTTGCGTGGCATTGGTCGCACTGATCGTTAGAAGAGAAGAAGCCCCCGCGGCAATCGATGTGGGATTGGCCGAGATACTCACCGTCGGCATCGTGGCTGCGACCACGCTGATGGTGGCAGTCGCGGTAGCCTGACCGCTCGAGCCACTCGCGGATACGGTATAGGTCGTCGTGGCCGCGGGCTTCACAACTTGCGTGCCGCCGTTTGGCTGCAAGGTGTATGTGCTGCCATCGCTGCCGGTTAGCATAACCTGCGTCGCGTTCGACACGGTCACGCTCAACATGGACGAACCGCCGGCGTTGATCGAGGTGGGATTGGCGCTGATGGAGACTTGCGGCGGAGCAGTCTCGCTGTTTAAATGAGCCGCACCGCATCCCGTGATCAACAGCAAGAGGGGAAGAGCCGCAACGCTCGAGAGAAGAATCAAAGGCAGGAATCGGCGTACATGCGCACGTAGCAAAGTGTCCTCCTTCGTGCCAATCAAGCAAGCACGCTGGTCTGCGATTCCTCGCAGACAATGGACCAAATCATGAACAACTGCGGCTTATACGGCCTGGAAAGTCGATGCCAACCAAGGATTTACAGGAACATATTGGTTTGTATTTGGTCTAACTCCATCGGCGGCGAAACCAAGCCTGTGGAACCCGCTGTAACTTGGATGAAGGTAAGTGGATGCATGGATGCTCCGCGGAACCGCGGCGACGCATAAATGCTGTACTTTTCAGCTTCGTCAACGATGTTTGCGAGCCTCCGGACCGCTCTCTGCAAAGGAACCGGTAAACTTGTCCACGCCAGCATAATGCCCCGCCGGCTCCAGGCCGCGGAACTGATTTGAATCATTCTTAGCCAGAAATGAAGACGCTGGAGCCTCCCAGCCTGAGGAGGAATTGGATTCCTCCGAAGTCTCGGGCGAAGAGAGGCCGCGTGCAGAGAAATCGCGCAGATTGGAAAGAGCGTTCCGGCTTCTCTTGAGCTCAAACCAACGAAGATAGTTGGCGACCACGTTGGTCATGGTCATCTCGATCCCGGCCGCAAAGTTTTGCTCGGCCATCTCACGCTCCAATTCGGGCGACTGCAGAATGGAGATGAGTTGTTCGGCCAGTTGCGCTGCGTCCCCTACTTTATGAAAGAGAACCGCCATGTGTTCATCGGCGGCCATGCTGCGGAAATCGCCAATGTCCGCGCAGACGATGGGAACGCCGTACTCGCATGCCTGGTGAGCCGGCCCGCTCGAACCGGTTGCGGAATCGTATGGCATCACGACGGTTGAAGTGGTCTGATAAAGCTCGGGTATATCTCCCTCAGGAACATAGCCGCGAAACTCGATCGGAAGATGGGCGGGCTGTGCCGCGCGGATCGATTCCCAGTATCCAGGTTTCGTATGATGGTTGGCTCCAGCCACGATCAGCCTCGCATTCGGCACTTTTTCCAGCACTAAGGGAAAGGCCTCCATCAGGGTTTCCAGCCTCTTGTAAGTGCCCCAGTGCCCGATGGCGAGAATGCGTTTGTCAGGATTGCCGCGCTTGGTAAAGTCCGGGGGCGTGGGAACGGTGGCGAACGTGCCGTGCGTGCCCAGCAGAACATTGCGGGCGGAATACTTGGTGGTCAATGTGCGATGATAGCCGGGCAGCAGCACCGACACTGAGTTCGCCGCGAGCAGGGCCCGCGTGGCTAATTCCGTCCCGAGCCGGAAAAGCCTCTCCTGCTGCACGCCGGCGGCTGCGAAGTCAACGTGCTCGATGATGTGGTGCAGTGTAATGTGCGTGTAAAAACCTGCGGCGCGGGTCAGGGCCGGCGTGGAGAGCCCCGCGAATGCAGCAACGGGATTGGCCGGCGTGGCGAAGCTCGAAAAAACGAGATTGTACCACACCACATCCGGCTTCAGTTTCCGGATGGTTCGTAACAAATGCACGGGATTCATGACACTGGCGAACTTCCAGCACCGGATTACATTGAATCCGGGTAACTCCGCCTGGCCATCCACCTCGAGTGGACGGCCGTTCTGATCGGTCGCAAACTCATAACTGGTCAGCTCGTCGGCGAGAATCGTCAGTTCAACCTCAGGATGGCGTTGTAACTCACGCGCAATATGAAACGCGTATTCGTTTAACTGGCGTCCGCTAGGTGGAAAGGTAGCGACTAAACATATTTTCATCACAGCCCCGCTTTCAAAATATGCTGATTTCGATGTAAGGCCTGAATTGCTGATTCTGAGCGCCCGTGAAGTTAAAGAATGTCTCTTCCTGCATGCCCGCCGAAAAGCGAATGGGATAAGCAAGGTCCACCGGCCCGGACGCATCGTTGAATGTGCGGTGGAGTGGCTTGGCGTACGAGATGGAAAAACCATTTTGAATCGCGTCGTAGACGTGGAATCCCCTGGTGCTGGAATAGGCGCTCGAGACTTGCAGATCCCAGTTGCGCTTCGGCATAAAGTCCACGGTGCCGGAGGGGCGAAGGTCCTGCGCGATTCCCGAGCTTGGTCCCACCACGCGCCATGCGCGCAGATCCTCCAGGATGGCTTTGACATCCAGCCGCGGTGAAAAACGACGATCGATACCTATATAGGTTGATGTGTAGTAGTCCTCATAGCTCACCGGGGAGAAGGTCTGGTCGTTCATGCCCCATCCGGTGACCAGGGCGGTCTTGCCCCATGGGGAGCCGACGCGAAAATCCAGAGCGCCGGTGAGAGCGCTGGAGTGAAGATTGCTTTCAGTAAACGGGCCAGACTCGTGGATCACATATCCGCTGAAGGAAATCGCATCGAAGAAAGAGCTTGACGCCACGTAGGCGAAGGCGCGGAAGAGATTTTGATTCAGCTGCACCGGAGTTTGGGAATCGCGCCGGAAGGTCTCTTGAACGCCCGCGTCGAAGGTCAGCGAGTTATCTCCAATGTGAATCGTGGGATTCAACCCGTAGTTCAGCGTGTAATCAGTCGTATCCCGGTTCACGATCGAGTTGGTAGCCGGCACAGAAATGGGGCCGCGCGCATTCCGGAGCTGAAAGAATCCGCTGGAGGTGACCATGTGCGGAAGGTGAAGGTGAAACGCGTCGGTCCACTCGGTCTGGAGCGAGGAGCGGGGCGGCGGAAGAAGCGCTGTATCCGTGCTTGGAACGGGGAAAGCCGCGTCCAGCTTCGAGTCGAGCACGTACACGGTGGTATCTTCGAAGATCGGTCCGATCGCGACATCGGAGAGCAGGCTCAGATTGGGAGTAACACGCAATCCCTCATCGGCCCCGGCCGCGAGCATGCTTTCTTCTGCCGTTTCATCATCACCCTCGGCATTGGAAGCTTGCGCGAACGAGGTAAGCGCCTGAGCGCCCAGATGCTCCTGGCGAAAGACATTGGCCTCGGCCAGCAGATATTGGTAACTGGGCGGGTCATCGGCCGTCGTGTTCACCGCATTGAGTTCGGCCTGCGCCCTGACAGTATCTCCCTGCGCCAGGTAGTTATCCGCCAACCCGACGCGCACCTGAGCGTCCGGCGCGCCGGCCAGCTTGGCGCGTTGCAGATAGGTTTGCGACAACTCGTAATCGTGCGTCGAGCGAAACACATCCGCTGCCGCGATGAACTGGCTCCACTTCGGCCGCGGCGCATCGCCGGCGGCGGCTTCCATCCATCCCAGCGCGATCTGCCTTTCCGCATCGTCTGGATGATCCTGCTGGGCCATCACCTGGGCAATGGCCACGCGTACGCCCACGCGATCGCTGCCGGGAATTTCAAGCGCTCTCCGAAACCGGTCCATCGCCGCGTTCTCATCGCCAAGTGTGTCCAGAGCTTCTCCCGTAGAAATGAAGATGCCGCTTCGCTCGGCTGGCGCGCTCCTCTCGGCATGCTGTTCCGCCAGGTTCACATACTGCAGAGTCGGGCCGCGCTCGTCGAGATTGGCGTAGGAACGCGCAAGCAGTGCGTCGATGTCGGGGTCGTTAGGCGAGAACTTCTCCGCGATCAGCAGTTCGCCAATCGCATCGCGGTATCGGCGTTCGGAAAAGATCACATTCGCGAGACCAAGATGCAGCGCACCGTCGTCGGGCGTGAACTTCAGCGCTGCCCGGTATTCCGTGGCAGCTCTGGTCAGCATCTCCTCGCGAGCGAACGCCGTTGCGCGAATCACGTGAACGTCTCTGGAATCGCCGGAGGCGCGCTCGGCCAGATCAGCTTCCCGCACAGCTACCTGAGGCCTGTTCAGATCGAGGCTCGCGTACGCAAGGCCCAGGTGCGCCTCGCCATTATGAGGCTCCCTTTTGAGCGCCGCCTCAAAGTCCGCCGCGGCCGCCGCGGGCTGGTGAAGATCATTCAGCATGTATCCGCGGTTCACATAGGCGGTAACCACCTCGGGGTCCCGCTCGAGAGCTTCGGTGAAGTCCCGCCGCGCCTGTTCCGCGAGCCCTTCATGCTTGTGCACATAACCTGCAAGCAGGGGAATGTCGGCTTCCTTCGGAAGGACGTTGAGATAGCTCGTCATCAGAGCCAGGAGCGCGTCATACTGGCCGAGATGGAGCAGATCGTAGCCGAGATAGACAACTACATCTCTGTCGTGCGGAAGCGCCTTGATCGCCTGGCGGCCGATTTCAGCGGATTCGCTGTATTGTCCTTCGAAGCTTAGATAGCGTTCCTTCTCACGAAGGATCTGGGGTTGGTCTTCCATCCCCGCGGTCACCCTGCCCAGCCAGTCGCCGGCAAGCTTCAAGTTATGCGCTTCAATCGCAGCGTTCATGCCGCCGGCCACCAACAGCGCGTTCTTGGGAGCAATTGCATAGCCCTTGCTGTAGGACGCCTGCGCTTTCGTGAATTCACGGCGCGCCGCGTAGAGATCGCCGAGCGCCAGATACGGGACGTACAGCGAAGGATCCGCCTGCGCGAGGCGCTGAAAGTATTTCTCCGCATCCTGGTCGCGACCCGCAGCCCGCGAGGCATAGCCGATCGACGTCAGAGCAAACCGGTCGTTGGGAGTCTTCGAGAGAATCTGCTTATAGGCTGTAATTGCATCCTCAACGCGCCCCATCTTCATGAGAATGTCGCCGCTGAGTTGCAGATCGTTCCGGTCCTGCGGAGTAATTGCAAGCGCCTCTTTCGCATCGGATAAGGCGCCGTCGAGATTGCCCTCATTCATCTTGATGAGCGCCCGCAGGCGCAGAAACTGCTCCCGTCCTGGTCCTGTGCCATCGACGGAGCTGATCTCGTTGTGCGCCATCTG
The DNA here is from genome assembly GCA_036490385.1 of Occallatibacter sp. Classification (GTDB taxonomy): domain Bacteria; phylum Acidobacteriota; class Terriglobia; order Terriglobales; family Acidobacteriaceae; genus Telmatobacter. Next base: position 148,603 of record DASXDX010000013.1, on the reverse strand, counting down.
CAACTGGTCATGGGCGGCGCCTTCATCGCCGACACTGTGATACAGGCCCACCAGATCCATGTGCAGTTGGATGCCGTAGAGCGGTCCTTCGACGGGAGTTGCGGGCAAATTGGCCAGAGCGGACCGGTATTCGGTAACCGCATCTTGGTCACGGTCCTGCAACTGCGCAATCTGTCCGCGGATGGCATGCAGCCGGTAGTCGTTGGGGTTGAGCCCCTGGGCGCGCTCGATAAATGGTTGCGCGTCTTCAAGAGCGCCGACAGCCACCTGCGCCTGCGCTGCTGAGAGTTGCAGCGCCATATCTTTGGGCACCGCATCGGCCGCCTTTGCATAGAGTTTCGCGGAGTCGTCGAGCTTGCCGTCGAGCTGATAGGTATAGGCCAGTTCAGCTACGACATCGGGCCTCGGATTGCGGATCGACTTGAGCGCGGCAATCGCCTCAGTATATTTGCCGATCTCGCGATAATACCCGGCGAGCGATCGTTGCACGTCAGGATTGTTCGGCGCGCGGCGTTCGGCCATGTTGAGATACCGGCTGGCAAGATCCATTTGCTTGAGCTGCTGGTAAGAAAGAGCGAGCAGCAGCTCTGAGCGCGCGTCAGGGTGGATGCGCTCCGCCCGGTTGAGCCAGTCGACCGCGCCGTTGTAGTCCTTCGAGCGCATGGAAATGTCGCCGAGCAACAAAAGATCGTTTGCGCGCCGTGGATCGGCGGCGGTCACCTGCTTGAGAAGGCGCTCAGCATCTTGAGCGCGGCCCATGAGGTTGTAATCTTGCGCGAGACCCGACATTCCATCCAATGAGGACGGGCTTAGGTGAAGGCCCCGGTTGTATGCGTTGACAGACTCCTGGTATCTGTCATCAAGGCGCGCGGCATAGCCGAGTAGAAACCATAGCTGCGGATCGTTGGGAGCCGCTTTCGCCGCGCGCTGCGCGTACTCGAAGGCGAGGGCGTGGTCGCCGCGCGCGATGGCCTGCTGCGCGGCGCTGGCAAGCCGCGCGTTCTGGATGTTCGAACCCCAGCCGAGCGACTGATCGGAAGACTGGACAGGAGTTTGAGATTGATTCGATTGCGGCTGAGACGCGCTCGGCGCACCGGGTGCGACTTGATAGGTTTGAGCGTCCGCGGCGCAGGCAAATGCGGCGAACACAAATACAGCCTTAAAAAGTGCAGGTCTAGCAGTCAAGGGGGGTCACCAGGGCCCTGGAGATCGGCAATGAGCAATTTGATTCCCAAATCCCCCTGGATGTTGGCTACATGAAATCCTTTTCGCGTCCGGCGCATTCATCGGAGTGGAAGGCGCGTGCATGAGCTGGTACAAAGCAACCACAGAGGCACTTTTCCTAATCGAAGGATTAGCGCGAATGTAAAATTTCGAATTTCTCCTTTCATATCGGCAGTTCATTCGAAATGACATGGCGCCGATAGAGCTATCTCCTTTCTTGATTTAAACGCTGCGAAATGCTGTCCGGAGAGGCAACTCGTGCAGAAATCTGAATCGCTGGAATCTTTTCAACGGCCCATACCAATGAGCCTGCTTCTGATGGCCGCGGTCGCTGTACATCTTCCGCTGCTGTTGATGAAGTTGCCTTTGAAGTCGTACGACACGAACTTTCACATCTTTTTTGCTTCCCACTACCTTCATCATTGGTTCGATCCGTGGAACGCCAAGTGGTATGCCGGCTTTTCTCAGACCACCTATCCGCCTCTGCCGCAACAATGGGTCGCTTTCGTCTCTCATGCCGTGGGGCTGGATCTCGCATATATGGTCGTGCAGCTCGCCGCGATCCTGCTCCTGGTAGTGGGTGTCTACCGGTTCTCCCGGCTGTGGGTCAGCCCGCGCGCGGCATCGATTGCCGCGCTGGCGAGCGTTTTTCTCGGCTCCGAGAGCTTCCTGGTCTACTCCGCAGGCCAGTTGGGCACAACGGCTGCCGCACCTATCTATCTGAATGCGCTTCCTTTTCTCTTTGAGTGGATACGCCGCGGCAGCTGGCGCTCCTTTGCGAAGGCGAGCATTCTCTTCACGGCCGCGGCGGCTGCGCACCACGCCACCCTGCTCTTCGGATCGTTCTTCTTCGCTCTGCCCGTGCTCGCGCTGGCGCTCATCGACCGCGAAAACGGCGAGCGGGTTTCGATGCCGGCCTTTGTGGGCCGCACGGTGACAATCGTCGCTCTGGTAGCGGCAGCGATTGCAGTCGTGTTGCTGCCGTTCTGGATCGCGCTGATTCATTACCCGGTCACGCAGACGCCGATTCCGCATCCCAGCCGGGCCAATTACATTTTGAGCCCGCAGTGGGGCCTCAATTATTTCGTGGTGCCGTATGGCGCGCTGATCCTGGCGCTGCCCTTCATCTTCCTGCGCGGTTCGACGATCGGCCGGCTGCGGCCCCTGCTGCTCGGTTTCTGGGTCGCGTTTCTGGTGGGGCTCGGTGGAACGACGCCGGTGGGCCGCATCCTGCTGGGCCGCGCGTTCAACGTGCTCACGATGGAGCGCTTCAGCTATTGGGCCACGCTGCTCGCGCTGCCATTCGTCGGGCTGCTGGCCGCGGAGCTGTGGGGAAAATACCGCTCGCGAGCAGCCGTAACCCTCATGGCGCTGGCCACACTCACGTGTGCGCTCGCTGTGGGATGGACGACCTATCATCCCGCGGATGCTGAAGATTTTGACGTAAGCTCCGCGGCTGCGTGGCTCAATCGCGACGGGCACGATCAGTACCGGTATGTCACGCTCGGATTCGGCAACAAAATCTCGCGGCTGGCGATGATGACCGATGCCGGAAGCGTGGACGGCGAATGGAACTCGGGACGCATGTTGCCGGAGTTGACTCGCTACGGCGGCGGCGCGCTCACCAGTTCGAAGTACTTTGGCAAACCGGGATTGGACGCGTTGCGCGCCATGTTGACGCACGCCGACCACTACGGGTTGAAGTGGGTTCTGGTGCGGGATCATTATTATGATCCGCTTCTCTCCTTCGCCGGCTGGCGCCCGGTCGACAATCTCAATGAAGACACCATCACCATCTGGAGCAAAGACGGCGTGCCTCCCGCTACGCCGGTGAATGCTCCGCAGATGCCGCCGCGTTGGCAAGGGTTGATGTGGGGCATACTGCCCTTCGGAAGCAGCATTCTTGCAATCCTGATCGTCTTGCTTCCCGAGAAGCGGCGGGTGCAAGCGCCGCTGCAATATCGTTTCACCAGCGAAGAAGATCTTGTGCCGGGGAGGATGGTCTCGTGAAAACAGGGGGACTACTCGCTGGAATCCTCGCAGCCGCCACGGTGGCGCTTGTCGTTCTCGGAACGGTGTGGCCGGCGCGCTCCGCGCTGGCTTATACCGGCGGTCAGGGCCTGTTGCGCTCGTCTTCCACGCCGGAGGCCGCGGTTCAGAACCTGGGCGATGAAATCCGCACGCAGGCGTGGCAGCGGGCCTATGACAGCCTGGCCAACAAGGCGCAATTTACTGAGCCGGAGTTTGTGGGCGATCTTACCGGCTACTATCCCAACCTGCGCACCTATTCGGGAGTGGATCACGTTGAAGTCTTTCCTCTCCATGCATCCGACAACGACGCAGACGTCCAGTTGAAGATTTATTGGGCCACCGTGGTTGGCACGTCTGTGAGCACGCGCGACCTGCATGTGGTGAGGAACGGAGATCACTGGGAAGCGGAATGGCCGATCGTGAAGAGGCCGGTTGTGCCCCCGCAGGTGATTCCCGTGAATTACCTGCGCTGGGATGTGATCTATCGCGGGCCCGGAGATGACTGGGGCGCGCAGGACGTGGAATCGCCGCACGTGCGCATTGTTGACATGCATCCGGTGCAGCGGGCTGAAGGGGTCGTCATCCTTGGCGAGCTTCTGAATGAGGACGTGGTGCCCGCCTATGTCTCGGTAACGGCAACGCTGCTCGGAGACAATCAAGCCCCCATCGGAACCGAAGGCAGCTTTGACAAGATCTCCCATCTTTTGTTGCCGAAGCAGGTCACGCCCTTCTTCATCCAGTTTCCCGGCGCGTCGCTTTCGGCGGTTCGCAGCATCCGCATGACGCCGTTCTCTACTCTTGTCTCCGCATCGGCGGATCCGGTGATCGAGATCGACAATCAGCGGATCAATCCGGCGCCCGGAGCCTCACTGAGCGGACAACTCATCAATCAAAGCGGTCAGGTGGTGAATGTCGCGCATGTGCTGGGAACTTTTTATGACAGCACCGGCCACGTGGTCTGGATTGCTGATCAGTACGTCGACCACGCGCTCCTGCCGCAGACTGCAGTCCCGTTCGACATTCACATTCCCGAAGATCTGGCGAGAAAGATCAGCAGCGAGCGTGCGGTGGTGGCATCTTATACCGCTGGAGGTTCGCTGTGAGAACCAGGGCGCCATGGCTGTTGACCGGCGTGGCCGCTTTGGCGGCGCTGCCGGGGTTAGCGCAGAGCGGAGGGCTGACTTTGCCGAACAAGATCGAGGCCGGCGCTGCGTTTTCCATTCAAAGCTCGGGAACGGGGAAGGGCACGCTCTACATTGCGGGTCTGGGACAAGTGCTGGAACGCGATGTGCAAGTGGGAGAGACGGTCCAGTTTCCCGCGGGCGCGCTTTACAACGCGGGTCACTACATGGTCGTTCTCACCTCTGCCAACGCTCCGGCCGAGACGGGCGCATTCGATGTGGTGCCTGAGAGCAAGCCGGCGGACATCAGCTTTCTGGCCCGGCCGTCGCGCCTCGCCGTAGGGATTCATGGCGGCATTACGGGCGCGGTGTATCTCCTCGACGCATATAAGAACCTGGTTTCCGCCCCGACGCCGGTCGATTTTCAGTTGACGAGTGCTTCGGGCGAGACCCAGTCGCGCACCGTGAACACGCGCGACGGCGCGGCTTGGACCGAGATGGACTCGACCGCCAAGCAAGGGGCCGACAATTTTGTGGCGCGCAGCGGCGGAATCTCGAGCACGCGGGTCATCGGCCAGGTGCCGGGAGATCCCTGCGGCCTGAAGATGAGCGCCAAGCCCGCGGGCCAGCAAGTGCAGCTGGAAACCGATCCGGTGCGCGACTGCAGTGGAAACGCAGTTCCGGATGGAACGATCGTGACGTTTACCGAGGCTTATAACGGAACGCAATCCACGGTGGACGTGCCGCTCAAGCGCGGCATCGCGCAGGTGGAGATGCCGGCGCATCCGGGAGCAACAATCACGGTGGCGAGCGGAGTGATTCTGGGGAATCAGATTCGGTGGGAAAGATGAGAATGCTGAAATCCATTCTGATCCTCTCGGCGATGTTGAGCACGGCTGCTGGTATGGCAGCGGCGCAAGCTACGGTGCGCGTGGAGCCGGCGAGCCTCGAAGGCCCGCGTCCGCTCGCGGACCAGACGGCGAAAGCGGCGATTCGTGACTACATCGAGTCCTGGCAAAGCTTGAGCGCGGCCTTGGAGAACAATCGGGCCGGCCTGTTGAATGCAGACTTCGTTGGCGATGCGAAAGACAAGCTCACTGAAACCATCCAGGAGCAAGCCAAACTCGGGATTCGCACGCATTACGAAGATCAGACGCACGATGTGCAGATCGTTTTTTATTCGCCGGAAGGATTGTCGATCGAGCTGACTGACACAGTGGAATACGATGTGCAACTGCTCGACCACGACAAGTCCCAGGCAACGCAGCGGGTGCGCGCCCGCTACATTGTGGTCCTCACGCCGGCCGAATTGCGGTGGAGGGTGCGGGTTTTGCAGGCGGAGGTCGATTGATTGCGTCTGCATGAAAGCGGTTCGATAGCAGGCCGAAGGAAAAGAGGGCTCACAAAAGTGACAGAAGACGAAGAGATAGAAAGAAAGATGGATCAAAGTCTAATTTCAGGAGTTGACACTATGGTTTCAGTAGTGGTCCCCATCTATAACGAGGAAGAGATAATTGTTAGATTTCATGAAGCTGTTGCCTGTGCGTTAAAAGGGGTCGTGAACGAATGGGAAGTGGTGTACGTCAACGATGGTTCCGCCGACTCCTCCCTTGAGCTGTTGAAAGGCCTGCAGGAGGTCGACCCGCACGTGGTCGTGGTGGAGCTCTCACGCAACTGGGGCCACATGGGCGCAATCTCGGCAGGGCTCAGCACAGCGCGAGGCCGTGCAGTGATTCTCATGGACGGCGACTTCCAGGATCCGCCCGAGGTTCTGCCCGAGCTGATCGACGCGTGGCGCGATGGCGCGGAGATCGTAGTCGGCGTAAGAAAGAGCCGGCAGGAGCGGCGCAAGATCCTGGCCAAGCTCTTCCCCCTCTTTTATCGCGTGCTCGGCACTCTTTCCGACTACCCGATCCCTCTCAATGCGGGAATCTTCAGCCTGATGGACCGCAAGGCCGTCGACTCCGTGCTTGCTCTGGGCGAGAAGAACCGCTATCTGCCGGGACTGCGCGCGTGGGTCGGTTATCGGAACGCGATTGTCTACTACGACCGTCAGGATCGGCTCGGCGGCGATGGCAAGCTCTCCTTCATCAGCCGGATCAAGTATGCGATGGACGCGATCACCAGCTTCAGCTACAAGCCACTGCGGCTCAGCTTCGGCCTATTCTGCGTTTCGAGCTGCGTTGCCGCGCTGATGACGCTCTCCATTCCGTTCGCGAAGAGCCCCATCACCGCCGCCGCATTTGGAATCGCGGGCGCGGTGTTTTTTGTGGGAAGCCTTCTGCTGCTCTGCATCGGTGTGCTCGGAGAATATGTGGGGCGGGTCTACGACGAGGTTCGCAACCGTCCGTTGTCGCTGATCAGCTGCATTCATCGCCCGCAAATCCAGATCGCTACCCAGGTGGGAATGATCGCGGTGCAGAATGGCAGCTTCGCCGTCCCGCCCGAGACTTACGCCGATCGCGAAGTGACCCAGGCGGCATAGGAAAGCCATCCTTAGCGGCATCGTGAAGGATGGCTTTGCCCGCGAAAGCTGCGGAGAAATCGTTAAGGCTTGGGTTGCGGAATGGAAGAGGCCGCAGCTCGCAACGCCAGCGGAGTTTCTTGCGGGCCGGAGCCGCAGGTCGGAATCCCCCGCTCAATCGCCGTTCCCTCTTCGTAGTCGTTCCAGGTCTCAATCATGATGAACGGAATCGGTTCGCCTGGAGCGAACTCGCGGCGCCAGAAGTTGAACGTGTCTTTGAACGTCTGGCCGCAGCGAGCCGCTATGTGACGGTTGAGGCTCCACGATGCCTTGCTGTCATCGAACTCGGCCCATGCTCCGCCGACGATGATCTTGTCAGGGTATTTCATTTTCAGGGTGTCGTAGAAGTTGCTGAGATATTGCTCTCCCCAATTGCTGCCGTCCTGCGCCCAGCCCTTCTGGCCGGGCTGTATCCATGCATAAAAGCCATCAAACGCGCCCGCGTCCGCGCCCGGAAGATTCTCCTGGATCAACAGCGGGGCCGGCTTCCACTGATCCACCACGGCGCGCACTTTCGCCCAGTCGGTGTGCCCGCTCTTTGGAAAGATGAAGATCACAGGCCGCCCTTCATAAGTGAGGTAAGCCTGATGCCCAGGCGCGCTCGAGGCCAGATAGGTGTCGTGAAACATCGTGAAGTCTGCAATGGCTTCGTCCGTCGCGCCGTCTTCTTCATTTGTCTCGTCATACATCATGGCCACATGGAAATGGTCTTTGTGGGCTGCCTGCTGCATCAACGCGTAGCTGCGGTCGATAAAAGGCTCGCGGTCGCCGTACCAATCGACCACGAATGCGGAGATTCCCATCGCCTGCGCATGGTGAATCTGGCTGTTGATCTCGTTTGGATCCTGCGAGGAGTAGCCGATAGAGATGTGCCTGGGATGGCCCCACCACGCCTCATAAAGCGCAATGACCTCGGGAGAACTGCCTTCGGCCTTGTGTTGCAGGCGCGGCGCGGGGCCTGACCCAGGCCCCGATCCAGGGCCGGAGCATCCATGGGCAACAAAAAAAGAGAGAAAGAGCGCAAAACTTGCGAGTTTGAACATGCTTACTAAAGTTAGAAGCGTGCGGCAATCGCCGGGGTTGGTCGCGATTCGGCATTGGCGTTCAAAGCAGCCAGAATGGTGGTTTTCGCATCCGATTAAATGCCGCTGGCTGCGAATCGCTGCGCTTGTTTTGAATTTCCTCTAGTGAATTTTCTCTAGATTTGATCGATATTGGAGCGTCCAAGCGTGGTGCCTACTTTGACCCACCAACCGAAATCGTTATCTGCTCGCATCCTCTTCGGGAGCATGGTCCTGCTCTCGGGATCAGGCATGACGATCGCCACGAACCTGCTCTACAACATCGTCGTGGCGCGCTTTCTCGGCACCAAGGGCTTCGGCCAGGCCACTGTCGTCTACACGCTGCTGACGCTTCTCTCCGCCGTCACGCTCTCCTTTCAGATTGTCTCCAGCAAGGTGGTGGCGCAGCAGAGCACGCCGGAGGGAAAAGCGGCCGTCTACCGCGGATTTCATCGCTGCGCCTGGGCTTGCGGTCTGGTGGTGGCGCTCGCTCTGTTCCTCTTTCGCGGACCCATCGCCGGCTATCTCAATCTTCCCGATTCGTTGCTCGTGGCTCTGCTCGCGATTGGCGCGGCCTTCTATGTACCTCTCGGCCCGCGGCGCGGTTACATCCAGGGCACGTATGGTTTTCGCGGACTGGCGATCAATCTCGTTCTCGAGGGAGCGGTGCGCCTGGGCGGATCGTACTTCCTGATCCTCGCCGGCTTCGGGGTTCGCGGCGTGATCGCGGCCAATGCCGCCGCCACGATTGCAGCCTACTTGGGCATCGCGCCTAAGCTGGCTGCACGCGTGCCCAATCCTCTCGAGTTCGTCTACGCTTTCCGCGAGACCTCGCAGGCGGTCGTGTTTTACGCCGGCCAGATGCTCATTGGCAACTGCGGCATCGTCATGGTGAATCACTTCTTCCCCGCGCACAAGGCCGGGCTCTATGCGGCGGTGGCGATGGTGGGCCGGGTGATCTTTACCATGACCTCGGCAGTGGTGAATACCACCTTCCCAATCGTGGCGGGCACCAGCGAGGAAGATCGAAGAGACCTGCGGGTCATCGCCACTGCGTTGTTGCTGGTGCTGGCCAGTGGAGCCGGATTGGCTCTTGCCCTCTGCGTTGCGCCTGCCTGGATGTGGACGAAGCTGTTCGGTTCCAGTTTCGCGATCGCGGGCCCATATAACCTCTCCTATCTCCTGGCGCTCTACGCGCTGGCGATCGTCATCTACTCGCTCAGCGCGGTCATCATCACCTTCGAGATGTCGTACAAGATCGCCAACACCAGTTGGGTGCAACTGGCCTTCAGCGGCGTGCTGGTCGCGGGTATCTATCGCTACCATTCCTCGCTGCGCGAAGTGATCATGGTGCAGCTGGTGTTGATGGTGGCGCTCTTCGTATGCGTGGCCTTCCCGTTTCTCTTCAACTCCCTGGTGGGAGCGAAAAGTCTGGCGATCGCCGGTGCTTGCCGGCCGGTGCGGCTCATTCGCCCCCTGTCAGAGGATGAAGTGATTGCGGAGTTCCTGCGGAGCGACTTCGACGGTCCGGTATTTCGGAACTATCGCCGGACCATGAGTGATATCGTCGCCACGCCAAACTTCAATGATCCAGACGAGAATGCGAAACGGCGCGCGCTGCTCTTTTTGCGCCATCTTTCCCTCTGGAAGGAGATCCCGGCGGGAACGGAGTGGTACGAGGTCGAAGTGAACGAAAGTGAACTGCAAAGCATCCGGGTATTTCCGCGCGCTCAGTGGAGAAAGCTGGCGGCGGGCGATTACGCGGTCACCGAGGTTGCTGCGCGCCTGAAGACCCACAGCCACATCCTCGACGCGCCTTTCCTCCAGAAGATTGCCTCGATCAGCGATCAGCTTGTTCATGAGGGCGTCGTGCGGGGCGCCGTGATCCTGATCGGGCTGAACGAAAACGAGCCGCTCACGGTTCTGGATGGGAATCATCGCCTCATGGCGGCCGTAATCGCATCCCCCCAATGCCTAAAGAAGCTCAAAGTCGTTTGCGGAATTTCGCCGCGTATGCGGGAGTGCTGCTGGTACGACACCAACTTTGGAACGCTCTTCCGGTACGCGAAAAACATGATTGTTAATGCGCTGCGCAATCCCGAGGCCGAACTGGCCCGGCTTTTGCAACAGCCCGAACCCTCGTTAGGACATGAATATGGCATTTCGAACACGCCCAGTGACAGTGAAGCAATTGCCGCCAGCCTCCAGCCGCGAACAGAAGAGAATCTTTCTTCGTGAACTGGAAGGCTGCCTGAACGTTGCGCGGCCATGCGTCGTGCTTGACTGCTCGCAAGCGCGCCAAATGGATAAACCCGCGCTTCTGCTGCTGCTCTGTTGCCTTGAAGAGGTCATGAAACGCAATGGCGACGTAGTGATTGCGGCAGTCCAGCCGGAGGCGCGGGCGAGCCTTAAGCTCTCCGGGATCGAACGTCTGTTCAGAATCTTCGACACGGCCGCCGATGCCGTGAATAGTTTTCAGCGTCCCACGGGGGCCGCTGCGTGGTCGGACTGGAGCCATTCTCAACCTGCGGAAAGCGCGGCGTGACCGCTCGCAGATCAGGTGTCCGGCGGCAGTGCCGTGAAGGTGCGGAGGGAAAGATGAGAGTCTCAACTGGATTGACGAAAATGATCTCGAACGGGCTGGCCCTGCTGCTCGCCATTCCGTTAGGGGCGAGCGCGGCGAATGCGCAGCAGCAGACAGTTCCTTCCAGCGCCGCTCCGCAGCAGGCGCAGGTCGCTTCAGCGGCAGGTCAATCGAATCAGAACAGCGTTCCGGCGAATCAGGACAACGCTCCGGCGAATCAGGACAACGTTCCGGCAGCGCCCAGCCCTCAAACTCCGGAGCCGGCAGCGCAATCCCCGCAGACGCAAAACGGCGCTGCCCAGCCGCTCGGCACTGCAATCGCCCCGGCTGAAAAAACGATGGGCGTCACGGCTTCAAGACCCGCCGGCGCAGTCATTGCGCCCGCAAAACAGCGGCGCATACGCGCGATCGTTATCAAGGTTGGCGTGGTTGTTGGCGCCGCAGTCGCCGTTGGGACCGTCGTGGCCCTTTCGCACGGGAGTTCCAGCCAGCCGCATTGAGCCAGACCGATCGACCGAGAATCATGAAGATTCAGCAGCACATTTGGAACTGACCATGCGTAGAGACGAAGAGAACAGCAGAACCCAATTCGTCAGCTTCTCTGGCATTGACGGCGCGGGGAAGAGCACGCAGATTACGGCTCTTCGCGGGCGCTTGGAGGAGACAGGCCTGCGGGTCCGGGTGATTGCCTTCTGGGATGAAATTGCGACCTTGAAGGGAATGCGCGAGGGCGCGGGGCACGCGATCTTTGGCGGCGACAAAGGAGTCGGCACGCCCGCAGCGCCGATCAACCGGCGCGACAAAAACGTGCGGGCATGGCCGATGAGCTGCGTGCGGCTCTGCATGTATTTGCTCGACGCGCTTTCCGTCCGGCGCGTCGCGGCCAGGGCCATGCTGTCCGGCGTAGACGTGGTGATCTTCGATCGATACATCTACGACGAGCTCGCCAACCTCTCATTGCGGAACCCGCTGATGCGGGCTTACGCGCGGATGATGTTGCGATTGGTTCCCACGCCGCGGATCAGTTATCTGCTGGATGCGGATCCCGCTCAAGCGCGCGCACGCAAGCCCGAGTACCCGCTCGATTTTCTATGCTCAAACCGGCTGGCGTATCTGGCTCTCAGTGCGCCGGCAGGAATGACGATCATTCCTCCGCTGCCGGTGGAAGATGCGAAAAAAGAAGTGTGGAGGCACGCTCAGGAGGAGTTATCGCTCGATGTTGGCTCCGGCAGGAACGGGGCGCAAGCGTCGCGCCGAGAGAATGTCAGCGGAGATTCGGCAAAGCTGGACGAGCCCTATACTCGCCCAGCCGCCTCTTGATTCGCGTTCTTCAGGAACGCGCGACTACCAGCGATAGATCGTGAGATTGTCCAGATAGACGGTGGACGATCCACCCGAGCCGAGACCATCTACCTGAAAATTGGTCAGCAGAGTTGGACCCCAGCCCAGCGCGAACGCAGAGGGAACGGTTGCGTTGATCGCTTCTTCAAGGCCATCGAGCCAGACTGCCTTGTAGGTGACGTTGCCGGAGTCGTCGCGGGAGTAATTGATCTGCACGTGGTGCCAGGTGTTGGCGCTCCAGCCGCGCGGGTTGCAGTATGCCGAGGAATGCAGCCACTGATCGGAAGGACTCGTAGGAGTTCCCTTATTCACCGTGTAATCCCAGGTGCTGGAGTAGCCGTCGCACTGAAACCCGAAGATCACCGTCTCTCCATTCGGCATCACCTGATTCAGATCCATTTCAAGATTGGCGATACCGCTGGAAGGGCTCGCGATGTACACCCAGCCGTCGTACATGAAATTGGTCGATGTGGTGTCATCTCCGAACGATGTGAAGTACCGCTCCGCGCCGGAGTTGGAGTAATAGGTCATAAACTTGCGCGAGTTGCCGGCCAGCGACGGCGAGTTGGTGAGGCTCATGGACCCGCTGGAACCGCCGCCCCCGGTGCTGTCATTCGTCGCCTGCCACGATCCGAGGGTCTGAATGCTGCTCACGCTGATTGCGTCGGAGGGAACAACCGGTTCGCCGGTTGCGGACGAAGTGGCGTTCGTCACCGAGATGGCCACATCGGTCACGCACGACGCGCCCTGATTGCCCCACGCTTTCACATGCAGCGTGTGCGCGCCTGCCGACGATTGGATCTGCGCATCGATCGAAGTGTTGTCGATGATGGTTGTGTTCGAGCTGTTGTCGAACGAATAACCCATGGCAGCGACGTTTTGTGAAGAGCAGTTCGCGGCCGTAGCCGAAAGCGTAAACGGAGATCCAACTTGAGCGCCGCTTGCGGGGCTGTTGACGGTTATACCTGCCAGAGCGGGGATCGCCATTGCGGCGAATAACGAACTCATGCATGCAATCTTCAGAAGTCTGTTCATTGAAATACCTTTTGGTCTGCTGATCGTGGGTTCACTTCAAAATTGCGCACGGACGATGGCCTTCGCCACGTCAGGCGCTACCAGGTTCGCGACAAAATTGCGCGAGGTTCGCGTCAAAATTGCGCAGGAATGCGCGCATCTTTCCGTCCGCAGAAACGGGCGGGAAAACGGAGTTGGCTCAAGCGTTCACGAGATTTGCTCCTCCCCGTCGGAAGGAGCGCTTACGTTCGCAGGTGCAGGTGGGCTGTTCTGAGTGACGCGGGACGCACTACGCCTAAAAGAACTACTCAGCAACCTCTCTAATCACAGCTTCGGCAGCGAAAGGCCGACAGCCTTCCCGCCATGCTGAATCCGGCCAGACGAAGGAGTTCAGATGAGAAGCAAAACTCGGTTCCGCACTTCTGCGTCCCCGGGTTATCTCACCTGGGATCCAAAACTCTGACCGGCGGGCAACCAGTCTAAGGAATTTCTAGGGCAATCATACATGGCTTTTCTGGTGTGTAAAGCCTTCGGGCGCTCAAAAAGCAGCGAAAAATCTCAGCATCAGGCAACCAGGAAAATAGTGCATGCATCCCGTAAAAAATCGCTGGTCGCACCGGTAAGAATTACTGAAATGACGAGCGGAAAACCGGCTCTGCGTGGCCGCCTTGCATCCAACAGAGCACGAGGGAAAGTTGCGCACGCGATCCACTGTGTCTGGAAAGGCTTTTCTGCTATGCCAACGAGTTCTGTGATCCGGCAATGCATGTGGCCGGCTGTGATTCTGGCCAGCGCGCTTGCGATTGGCTCCCGCGCAGAGGCCGCAGCTTGCACAACGCAATCGCAAATGACGGCCGCGCAGCGCACAAGTTTGGCAAGCGCGGCGCATACCTTGGTCAACCAGGTTCAGAGCGGCGACATGCAAGGGCTGCAGGCGAACACGATTCCTGCGGTTGCCGCGGATTTCAGTGGAATCCGCGGATCGGCCGAATATCTGAAGCCGCTGGTGCAAAGCGCCACCATCACGGTGGACGGGCTTTACCTCCTCGACGCATCAGGCGATCCCGCGGGCGCGCCGCGCACTGATTTCTTTTGCGGGTCGCCGGTGGTGGCGATGAACTTCACCAATCTGCCTCCGGCGATTTACGCGCTGGCCATCGTCCATGCCACCGGCGTGGCCCAGCCGCAGCAGATCTCGCTCATCCTGGCAAAATCGGCTGGAGACCGCTGGATGCTTGCCGGCTTTTTTGACAAGCCAATGGTCGAAGCCGGCCACGACGGCCTGTGGTACTGGACCTCCGCGCGCAAATATGCGCAGGCCAAGGCGGACTGGGCCGCCTGGTTCTACTACCGCATCGCCACGAATCTCCTCGACCCGCTCGATTTTCTATCCAGTCCCAATCTCGAAAAACTGCAGCAGGAATCGGACAAGGTGCGTCCGGGCAGCTTTCCCGGCGACCGTCCCCTGACGTTGAATGCCAGCGGCGCCGCGTTCTCAGTGACCGCGATCGATACCACAACCACCTTCGGTCCGCTCGATCTCGACGTGCACTACACGCCGGACCCCACGCAGGCCGCGCAGTTGCGCGATCCGCCTTCTGCGCGCAAGCAGGTGACCGACATCATGGCCGCGCTGCTGCAGTTGCACCCTGATCTGCAGACCGCCTTCCACGGCATCTGGGTCCATGCGGACCAGGGGAATGCCACGCTCTTTGCGCTGGAGTTGCCGATGAATCAGATTGCCGCTGCGCCGCAACCTTCAGGCGCGAGCACTTCCGTCTCGCGGTAATTCTCACGGCACAGCGCGGTGCATTCGAGGTTTATGCCGGAGAGTGCGCAGGTTCCAGCAATTCCATCCAGGACCGAGCCGCTTGCAGCGCCTGATTCACGCGCCCGATATTCTCGCAACCAGCTTCGCCCAGCCAGTCTTCCAGCGCCTTGGCGCCATGACGCGCATACACGGCAATGCCATCCTTCCATGTGGCGCGGCCGCAAAGCACGCCGTTGAACCGGCTGCCGCACTCGGCGGCAAACTCAAGCGTCTCAATAAACTCGGCGTTGCTCACACCCGCCGATAGATACACAAACGGCTTGTGCGTGGCAGCCGCTACTGCGCGAAAATGCTCTTGCGCCTCGTGCCGCGTGTAGGCCTGTTCGCCGTGGAAGAAACGCGTCGCAGGAACGAGGCCCAACTGTACCGGCACCTCGATCTTGAGCAGGTCTACGCCATACCGGTCTTTGCTGAACTCCTCAATGGAGCGGGTCACGACCTCCGGCTTGATCTTTGCGTAGGAAAGGCTCTTCTCGTTGCCGTTCAGATCGTAACCCAAAAGCTCCAGCACAAAGGGAATGTCGCGGGCGCGGCATTCGTCGCCGATCCGCTCCGTCCAGGCGCACTTAATGTCGTTGATCTCGGGCCGCTCAAAGGGCGAGTAGTGCAGCAAAATCTTCACGCAGTCGGCGCCGGCCTCCTGCACGCGGCAGACAGACCAGTTGTCATACAGAATCGGCATGCGCGGCGGAGCGGCATCATAGCAGGATTGCT
Source organism: Occallatibacter sp. (assembly GCA_036490385.1). GTDB lineage: Bacteria > Acidobacteriota > Terriglobia > Terriglobales > Acidobacteriaceae > Telmatobacter. Next base: position 133,158 of record DASXDX010000013.1, on the reverse strand, counting down.
CGTAGGCAAGCAGCAAACCCGCTGCGTTGCGCCGCTTGGCTGCCGCGAGACCGTACTCGGGATCGAGCAGAATGGCCGATGCATGGCGGGTAAGCACAGACGTGACCAGTTCCTTGAACTCCACCACGGCCTCGGCGGGAACATCGTCTGCCTGCTTGGCGTGGGCGATCGCCTTTCTCAGGATGCCCCGCTGATCGAGCGCTAACGCAGCAATAACGCCACGCCCATCGGAGATGGATTGAAGGCCGGCCATCTTTCCCGGCGTGAGGCGAAAAGCCATATGTGCTCCCTGATCGAATTTGAGATTACGCCGCAATCTCCGCGACGCAGGCCACCATCCAGCGAAACCGCGCGAGCCCATGACCCGCAGCCCATGTCACTCAGATGCTGAGCGCGCCAAATCGATCATAAAAGATTGAAGCGGCAACCTCAAAAACGGTAGACTGCGGAGGGGTTCGATGCCGCCCAAAACCAGCGGTGGATCCTGTTCTCCCGAAGAAAGGCCCCTCGCTTGAGAGCCGCTCCCGACTCCTTCCCCAAAGCTGCCGAAGAGGTCTTCGCTGCTCCGCCATCTTCTGCTGATCTCTCGCGGCGATGGGTGGTGCTGGGCCTGCTGTGCGCCATTACCGTCATCAATTTTATTGACCGGCAAACGGTGTCGGTGCTCGCGCCGGTTATCAAGCAGTCCTTTCATCTTTCGAATGGCGCCTACGGGCGCATTGTAGCGGCCTTCCAATTTGGCATGATGAGCGGCGAGCTGCCCATGGGCTGGCTGATGGACCGTATCGGCTGCCGGTTGGGCTTATTTGCCGCCGTGCTCTGGTGGTCCACCGCTACCGGCACACAGGCCTTTGTGCGATCGGGAAGGCAACTGGGCGGCACCTTCTTCTGGATGGGCAGTGGCGAGTGCGGCAACTACTCCGGCGGCATGAAGACCCTGTTCCAGATGTTCGCGCGGTCTGAGCGCACGTTGGCCATCGGCATCTTCAATAGCGGCAGCGTGGTGGGTTCGGTGCTGGCGCCGCCCTTCATCGTGTATCTTGCGCAGCGTTACGGCCTGCGCGCCGCGTTCCTCGTCCCTGCAATTTTGGGCGCCATCTGGGCGCTTGTCTGGTGGGCTGTCTATCGCGCGCCCTCTCTCGCGGCGGGCGCTGCGGCCCAGCCACGGATTCCGCTCGGTGCGATTCTCAAGCAGTCTTCAGCGTGGGCCGTGATGCTGTGCCGGTTCTTCATCGGGCCAGTGATCCAGTTCTATTGGTACTGGCTGCCGAGTTATCTCTTCAGTGCGAAGCACATGTCGCTGGCGCGCATCGGCGCCATGTCGTGGATTCCCTTTTTTCTGGGCAGCGGCGGAGGCATCGCCGGGGGCTGGGCAGCGGGATGGCTGCACAAACGAGGCGTAAGCACATACGAACTTCGCCGCATTACGATGTTCTCAAGCAGCGCGCTTTGTCTGGCGAGCTGCATTGTTCCCTTCGTCGCGTCCACGGGCGTTGCGCTCCTCGTGATGAGCGTGGCCATCTTTGGCCATAACTTTCTTTCCGCAAACATGTATGGGGCCATAACGGATCTGTTCCCCGAGGCCGCAGTCGGGCGCGCTACCGGATTGACCGGCGTCGCCAGCGGATTGAGCGGGCTGCTCTTTCCCCTGCTCACCGGATTGCTGGTCGATCGCATCTCTTACACGCCCGTGTTTCTGCTGGCCGCGGCCATGCCGCTGATCGGCACAATCGCGTTGTTCCTGTTGGGCAAACCGGAGCGGTTCAATCAGGCCGTAGCGTAAGGCCGCAACGTGAAGCCGCGCTGTGCATCGTTATTCGTGCACAACGGTCTTTTCTTCTAACCAGCCCAACCGCTCATTGCGACGCCAGAACTGCCACATCCAACGGTCCCAGCGCAATCTCGGTTACATTTGTGCGGTCGGCGATTAGGTCGCTCATCGGAGCGGGTAACTGGATCTTCTCGTGCGCAGTCTCGGTTAAATTGAGTAAGAAGTAATACGTTCTGCCGGCAGCTTCCCGGCTCGTTACTTCCACTCCGTAGGGCGCGGCAATCAGGGGCGTGAGCTTTCCGGCTGCGCCGACGATGTGCGCCAACATCTCGTAAAACCCATCGTCCACCGAGTCGGCCCCCACGTAGAAGACCCAACCCCGTCCGCAACGGTTGCGTGTGATCGCCGGACGGCCCTCCATAGGTCCGCCGCCACGCACAGTGGCGATCGCCTCCGCACCGTCGAGCGTGAGAGATTCGATGATCGTGCGCGGCTTGAAGACTGTCTCATCCTCGGCGAAGCGGATGCCGAGCTCGGCCTGAAGCTTTTCATCCAGCATGCCGCTCTGCGCGTTGTATTCGAACAGGTCGAGCATGGCCTCGGACCGGACGCCGGCAATCTCCGCGAACGGCCCCGGCGCCAGTGTTCGCCGCATGCTGTTGTCAGGGTTTTGTGTGGCCGCGCGATAGTTCAGCACCAGAATCCCGCCATCCGCCGCAAAACCGCTCAGGCGTTTGATCGTGGCGTCGTCCACAAGACGCAGGTTCGATGCAATCACGACCTTATAAGAAGATAAGTCCGCAGTAAGTGGCATAACATCGATGTTGCGCTGCAATGTCTTGAATCCGGCGTAGTAACTCTGCGCCTCGCCGCTGTAGCGCGGGTTTCTGTCGCCCACCCCGCCCATCCCTTGCGCCCATTCATTCGCAAAATCGAAGAGCAGCGCGATGTCGGCGCGGGTGGTGGCTGCAGCCAGCGGCCGGCCCAGGCGCGCAAGCTCTTTGCAGATCTGCGCGAGGACGGGTTGATCAGGATTCAGTTTCCCATCGAAGCCCTTGATGAACGAAGGCCGATGCTCTTCGTTGCCCGCAAGCGGACGCCGCCACTCGAAGTAGAGATGTCCGTGCGCCCCATGCGCCAGATCGCAATAGGCCTGCAAGTGCAGTCCTTCCGGCGGCGCGTTGGGAGGAACGGAGGCATTCTGTTCGGCGCAGAGAAATCGCTGGTGTGGTCCCGCGCACCGGCAGAAGTCGCTGAGAAAACCCGCGGTGTACTGGCGCTGAAACCGGCTCAGCCCCGGCGCGCTTACATAGTTATCCCACGCCGTCGCATCCAGAAATTCAGACGCCGCCGTGTACACATCCACCGACCAGGTGGGAGCCGGCCAGTTCGTGAAGACAAACTGATTCTCGATGCGCGCGTGCAGAATATCAGCCTGCCGGCGCAGGTGATTCAAGAACGCATCCGAAAAGAACCGGCGATAATCCAGGCTGTTCGCGGGCTGCCAGCCTCCCTCGGCCGAGTTCCTTGGAAAATGGATTTGCGACCAATCGGAATATTCATTGCTCCAGAAAGCGCCGTTCCATACGCGGTTCAATTCGTCCAGCGTTCCATAGCGCTTCTTCAGCCACGCCTGAAATGCGATCTCTGAGGAAGGATCGTAGCTTTGAAACGGATAGCCGGGCTCATTGTCGAGCTGCCATCCAATCACGCCCGGATGGCGGCCATAATGCTCCGCAAGCGCAGTGACGATGCGCGCAGATGCGGCGAGATAATTAGGACTGCTGGTGCAGTAACCTTTGCGGCCGCCGTAAGTATAAAGGCCACTATCATTGCCGCTCAGCACATCGGGATGTTCCTGGTAGAGCCACGGCGGCACCGAAGCCGTCGGCGTAGCCAGGATGGCTTGAACGCCATGATGGTTTGCCACATCGATCGCTTTGTCCATCCAGGAAAAATCAAACTTGCCGGGAGCGGGCTCAAAGAGAGCCCAGGCAAACTCGCCCATGCGGACAGCATTGATGCCTAACTCCTGCATCTCGCTGAAGTCTATCTCCCACTCCGAGGAAGGCCACCATTCCGGGTAATAGGCTGCTCCCAGAAGATAGCGGTCCCACATATCGCGCATTTTCGCGCTGGCTGGTTGTGGCGCGAGCGGTTCTGTGATTGCGAAGGCGCCGCGCGTGGTGACAAGCGAGATCCCGGTAAGTCCAGCTAACTTATTAAATGTCCGACGGTCCACTGCGTGATTTCCTATCTGTCAGTGATCTGGAGCGCGTGATGCGTTTCAGGTGATCCACTTCCACATCAGGATAATGTGCTGCCCGGTAGAGGAAGAATACGGAGTGATTTTCGAGTGTTCAGAAAAAAATGAAGCGGATACCAAGGAGGCATCCGCTCCACAGTCAGACGTACAGCTCACTTAGAATACGTACTTGCCCGACAACTGGAAGAACCGTGCGTCGATGGTGTTGCTCTGCGTGGAGGCCGGCCCGGTAATCTGGCCGGCATTGGTTGCGTCATCACCAGTGGAACCGGGGGCGCCGAGGGTCGGGTGGTTCAGCGTGTTGAATGCGTCCGCGCGGAATTCCACGTACTGTTCGCGCCAGGTGTGGAAGTCCTTGAACAGGGACATGTTGAGGCGCCAGAAGCCCGGACCGGCAACAGTGTTGGGCACGCTGCCGAAGAACGGCAACGCGCCGGCGTAGGTGCTGATGTACGGGGTTCCGGCTGCAACGGTAATCGGCCCGTCCCCTGAAATCTGGGGTGAAGAGTATCCGTACGTGCCGGTCTCATGGGCCGCCACCTGGGCGTTGCCCAGTGGGTTGGTGTACGCGCACTCGTTATACCAGGTGGATTTCGTCTTGACATGCGTGGGGCAACTGGTCTCGCCGGGGGCGTTCGTGGTTGCGGTCGAGGCCGGCGCAGTGAGATTGGTTGCGAACGGATTGCCGACCTTCAGCGCGTGGTTGTTGTAACCGCCCTGCGCGTTGGTCTGGTTCGAGATGCCGATCGTGAATGGCTCGCCGGTTTGCCCCGAAAAAAGAGCGCTGCTCTTCCATCCGCCAACGATGTAGTCCAGCACGCCCGGATGGTTGACCCACCGTTTTCCCACGCCCACCGGCAGCTCATATTGGCCATTGATCACCACGCGCTGGCGAATGTCGTAGCCGGAGTTCGTCCACTCGTCCTGAATGGGAATGAGGGCAGCCATGCGATAGCCGCCGATATCTCCTCCCAGCAGGTCGACCGTGTTGTCGAGTGCATGCGCCCAGGTATAAGTGCCCAGGAAGCTCAGCCCGTTGCCATATTGCTTCTGGACGGTCGCTTGCAGCGAGTTGTATTCGCTGTTGCCCTCCCAGGTCATCCATTGCGCCGAGCTCCAGTGCGGCGCCGGTTGCAGGCTCTTGTTATTGGGTCCCGAAATAGTGAGCGCCATCGGCATCGCCGGCCCGTTGGTGAGCGTGACGAGATGACGTCCAAGGCTGCCCACATAGCCCACCGACGCGGACAGGGTGGGCGTAATGGCCCTTTGCACTGTGAGGTTGTAGTTGAGAGTGTACGGCGTGTGCATCACCGGGTCCTGCTCTTCGACGTTCGGGAAAGAGACATAGCTCGCAATCGAGTTTCCGTTGGCGAAGAACGAAGTCAACCCGCTCTCAAGTGTGTCGCCCTGGGGATACAGTGAAGGGCAATAGGTGCCGGCCGAGCAACTGCCGAGCGTCAGGTTCGAGGTGATGACGTAGGGAACATTCTGCGTCAGGGCAGACCCTCCGCCGGGCTCAAACGCGCCGAAGAATATGCCCGCGCCCGCCCGCACAACTGTTTTGCCGTCGATCTGGTAGGCAGCGCCAATCCGTGGCGACCAGTTAGCCTTCGGGAAGGTTGAGAGCCGCGGGTTGGGGTTGTAGTCGATCTGCACGTTGTCAGCCGCCAGAAGGGCGGCGATGCCCGAGGCAATTGCCACATGCTGCTGGCTGAGCGGCATCTCAAAGAGCGCTGATCCGTGCCCGCCGTTCTGATCTACATAACCGGTCTCGCGCACCCAGTTCGCCCATAGCCCTCCGGTTTCCTCCTTCGGCGTGAAGTACTCGTAGCGAAGGCCCAGATCGAGGGTCAGCTTGTGCGTCACCTTCCAGTTATCCTGAAGATAGCCGGCAATGTATCCGTATTCGTAGTTGTTCAGCGCATAGTTGCCCAAGCCGCCGCCAGCCATGTTATTGGTGCCGGTCAGGGTGCCGTTCGGGTTGTAGCCCTGGGCGATAAAGTCGGCGATGGCATTGCCGGTATTGCTTACTCCCGTGACGCTGGTGAAATTGGAGCCGTAAGAGTAAGTTCCGCGCGAGGACCCGTCCGCGGTGCTGAAGAATCGGATCGGCATCATCTCAAAGCCAAGCTTCAGCGAGTGGTTGCCCAGCGTCTTGGTCACGTTGTCGATGATCTGATAAATATTCTCGCCTTCGAGAGCGGGGTCGTTGGCGTGGGAGCCGAAGGCCTGGATGCTCCCATTGCCGCTGATAGTCACCGGAGGCAGGCCGCCGTTGTCCGGACCGTTCGTGAAGGGCATACCGCCCATTCCCAGTCCAGCCGCCTCGTTCACGGTGTCGTTGTACTGCAGGTTCTGGAATCTGCCCCAGTTGAAGCCGAAACGGAACTCGTTGATCAGCGTCGGCGAGAAGGTGTGGGTGTAGCTCATCATCGCGTTTTCGCTGAGGTAGCTCTGCTGATGACCCTGGTTGCTTCCGATGCCATCGAGGATCGGCCCCAGAGGCGCCGTGTAGACATTGATGTTGTGCTGATAGTCATAGCGGAAATAGGCCTGGTCGCGGGCGCTGATGTTCCAGTCCACGCGCTGGTCCCATTGAACGGGGTCCGACAAGGTCTGAGTCGCGATCACGTAGTTGTTGTAGGTGGTTCCCGTCGCGTTCGAATTCGTGTTGTTCGCGGAGGTCCAGCCGTTGGCGTTGGGCGCCGGGTACAGGCTGAGGATATTCTTTGCCACCGCATCGAGTGTGGCGGGGTTGAAGACGTTCTGGCCGGTCGGATACGTATATCCGTTCACCACCGTGGAGGAGGTGCCGTACTGCTGCAAACAGCCGCTCAGGGCTGTGGGCACGGCGGTTGACCCGGAGCCGGTCGTTTTGTAAGTGCCCGTATTGCAGTTGGGCTGAAACAGAACGATTGGCGCCGCATTCGACGTCAGCGACGGATTCAACAGCTCGGTAAAGTCGCCGTTGCGCATGCGCGGCGTGGGCACATTCATGGTGCTTGGACTGGAAGCGATAGAGAAACGCGAGTCCTGGATGTCGCCGAAGTAGAACAGGTGGTTTTTGATGATCGGACCGCCCAGCGTGCCGCCGAACTGGTTCATGTGAAAGGCCGGATTCTGAAAGGCCTTGTTGAAATTCCAGGGAAGCGCGTCAAGAGCCGTATTTCTGAAGAACTCCCAGACGTCGCCGTGAATCTGGTTGGTGCCGGACTTGGTGGTGGCGTTGATCACCGCGCCGTGCCCGCGTCCGATCTCCGCGCTGTAGTCGCTGGTCTCTACCTTCAACTCTCCGATCGCGTCGGGCGGCGGAGCGATGTTGTAAGTCGACCCATTGATGTAGTCGCTGACGTTGACGTTGTTGTCCACGCCGTCAAGCATGAAGTTGTTCTGCTCCTCATGCTGGCCGTTGCTTGAAAAGTCTCCGTTGCCGGAGCCGCGGCCGACGAAAGGCGTGGAGCCCGGCGCTTCCTGCGCCAAAAAAACCCAGTTGCGGTTGGCCAGCGGCGAATCATTGATGAACTTCGAGTTCACGTCCACCGCCATTTCAGCGGTCTCTGTCTGCAGCAGCGGAGCGGCTGAGGTAACGGTCACCGTCTGCGAGACATTGCCCGGCTTGAGCGTCACGGGAATATTGAGCCTGTCTTGCACGTGCACCACGATGTTGGCTTGTTGCGTGGTTTCAAAGTTCGGCGCCGACGCGCTCACGGTGTATGTGCCGGTCTTGATCGGCGTAAAGAAATAATCGCCGCTGGCGTTTGTCTTGGTTTGGAGCACCAGGCCGGTGCCCTGATTGGTCAGCGTGATCTGGGCGCCGGCAACGGCTGCACCCGAAGCATCCACAACAGTCCCGGTGATGGCGCCCTGGTCGATCTGCGCCACGGCAGGTTTTGAAACCAGCACGATCAAGAAAATCGCGACGGCCCACACACCGAGCCGCAGCAAAGTGGCTCCTGCGCGGACGGGCATTCGGACTGAATCGCAGACTGAATCGCTGAAGCTCACTGGCTGATTGATGACAATTGATTTTTCCAACATGCGGAAACCTCCTCAAATGTGCAACACTTTGAATCCTAGTTAAATCACGCGCACCATGCTAGGCCGGGTAATTCACGTTTGTCAAGGAATTTTTAGAAACCGGTCTCTTCCATATAAATTACACATTATAAAAGCATTATACTCTCAGGCGCTCTCGGTATGGAAACCGCGCCATATCGTCTCCGCACATGGGGAATTACCGCAATCTGCCGCTCCGGGCAGTGGTCTTTTCTGGGGCCAGGTCATCTGCCGGTGTCTGTCGTTTGGGAGGCGGAAACGGGCAAGAGCGCAATCGGAATCGCGACTCAAAAGTGAGCAGCGTGCGGCCCCGCTATGCCGTGAGCGCCCGATAGGCAAAGAACATATTTAGCCGCCAGCGCAGGATCATTCCGAAGGCCAGGATGAAAAAGAGGCCGCCCGTCTGTTCGATGGTGAGCAGCGAATTGAAGTATCCGCGGGCCAGGTAGCGGATGGCGGCCAACGCGATCACCACCGCAAAAAATGCGCCGGAGCGCTTCATCATGATGGTCTCGCCGGCGCGCTCGAGCCGTGAAGTGAGCAGCAATGGATAGGCGAGCGCGACAGCGCCGATCAGGAACGCGGCGAGGGCCCAGGTGACCGGTACCCGAAAAGCGGGAAGCAGGAACATCGAGAACCCCGTGGCCATGCCCACGGGTGGAATGAGAATCTTGCGGGCTGTAACGGCCGTGCGGCCTTCGCGGACCCGCCAGACCAGGACGCCGGCCAGTCCTGCGACCGCGACCACGACTGAGAATCCGGGGGAGAGAGACATGAGCAGGACCTCTAAGGAACAAATCGTAAGGAACAAATCGCGTCCGGCCCTGCGCGGGCTGCCGGAGACGCCTGTTTCAAGGATAGCGGGAAGGAATGCATCCGGCATAGCGGCGCGGCGGCTCGGTCAGATAGCAGCAGCCGGTCGACTTAGGTAAGCGCCGCCCGATCAGGAAGTTCCCAACATGCGGCACGCGCCGCGGAATGCCCCGCAAACGTAACCGTCCCGCGGTTGCGTGGCCGCGAGCGCGCGGTGTATTCTCGGGTTGATTCCGCGCGTCCTGCGTCCGTGCTCCCGCGCGGTGTGACGGCCGAAAGGATCCGTTTCTCCTGATACTCGATCAATTCAAACTCACAGGCAAAACGGCGCTGGTGACTGGATCGTCGCGCGGATTGGGCGCGGCCATTGCCGTTGCGCTGGCGCAAGCAGGGGCGAATGTGGCCGTCCACGGTTCGAGCCAGGCGCCTGAAGCTACCAGGCAACGGGTCATCGACGCGGGGGCGCAGTCCATCGCGCTGGCGGGCAATGTGGGCGAGAAAGCTGTGTGCGCCCGGCTGGTGGAAGAGACGGTGCAGCAATTTGGCGCCATCGATATTCTCGTGAACAACGCCGGCACCATTCGCCGCTCGCCGGCCATCGAGCACTCGGAAGAAGACTGGCAGATCCTGATCGACGTGAATCTCACCAGCGTCTTCCGTCTCATGCAGCACGCCGGCCGTCACATGCTGGCGCGCGGCTCAGGCAAGATCATCAACATCGCCTCGCTGCTCACCTTTCAGGGCGGAATCACGGTACCGTCGTACGCGGCGGCTAAAGGCGGCGTGGGCCAGTTGACCAAGGCCTTCGCCAATGAGTGGGCCGCGAAAGGCATCAATGTAAACGCCATCGCGCCCGGCTACATGGATACCGACAACACGGAGGCGCTCCGGAACAATCCTGAGCGGGCGCCCAAGATTCTGGAGCGGATTCCGGCCGGCCGCTGGGGCAAGCCCGAAGACCTCGCCGGAGCAGCCGTGTTCCTGGCCTCGAACGCGAGCGACTACGTGCACGGCCATATTCTCATCGTGGACGGCGGATGGATGAACCGCTGAATTCGTCCTGCGGAAAACGCGACTCGCCGCGCCGCTTGAACTCGTGGGAGAGATGATGACAGACAAGGGAGTGGTTTACACCGCAACCGATGCAACCAGGGTTACGGCTCCGGAATCGGGGATGCAGCGGCAGGTGCTGGCGTACAGTCCGCACCTGATGCTGGTGCGCCACACGTTTGAAAAAGGATGGAACGGTGCGCGCCACAGGCATCCGCATCATCAAATGGTGTATGTAGTGCGCGGCCACATCCGTTTCGAGGCTGAAGGCAAGAGCTGGGACCTGCGCGGCGGCGACAGCGTGGTGGTGAACGGCGACATCGACCACCAGGCCTCGGCTCTCGAAGACTCCGAGGTGCTGGATGTCTTCACCCCTTATCGCGCAGAGTATGCCTGACGATTGGCACCGCCGCTTGGCCGCAAACAAGGCCTGAGCCGCTTGGAAAGGCTGGTATCCATGATCATGAAGACGCGCTGGATTTTTACGATAGCGGCCGCTGTTCTTTTCGCCGCCGCGCCGGGCATGCACGCGCAAGCGCCGGCCGGCACGCCACCGGCGGATAGTCCGCAAGGGCCGGGCATTACCGGCATCGCCCATGTCGCCTTCCGCGTCAGCGATCTCGACAAGGAGGTGAACTTCCTCGGCAAGCTCGGGTTTGAAGAAGCCTTTGCAAGCACCAGCGGCGCGAAGACCATGGAAGTGTTCATCAAGATCAATGACCGCCAGTTCATCGAGCTTTATCCGCAGAGCGATCCAAAAGAGCCGCTGGGCTGGATGCACGTCTGCTACGAATCGGATGACTTGAACGCACTGGATGCGCTCTACGCCTCCCACGGGCTCAACCCGTCAAAAGTGGTAAAGGCCGGCGCAGGCAACCTGATTTTTTCGCTCAAGGACCCCGAGGGTCGCGTCACCGAGTTCACGCAGTATATGCCGGGCTCGCGCCATACGATGGACAAAGGCCAGCACCTGGGCGAGAACCGGATCTCCGACGATCTGCTCGGCTTCGAATTGCCGGTTGCCGACCTGGCCGCGGCGCGGCAGTTCTATACGAAGCTGGGATTCGATGCAGAGGACGCCGGCGCCAGCATTCACCTGAGCGCGCCCAATGCGCCGGGAGTGCGGATCGTGCTGCACACGGCCACGCCGAACAGCGAGCCGCAAATGCTCTTGCCGGTGTCCGATGCGCGGCGGGCAGCAGACCAGTTGCACCGCGTGGGCGTCAAAGTGAATCGGCAAAACAAACTCGTTTTCGTCCGCGACCCGGATGGGAATTCGTTTGTGCTGCTGGAGACCGGCTCAGCCGAGGGCATGGCGCGCGCGGAGCATTCGATTCCCTAAAGATTCTCCCCTAGAGATTCTCCCATTGATCCGGATGCTGGCGCAGACGCCAGCAGGGGTCATGGCCTGCCTGCGGAAACAGCGAGACCGAACACGGGACGGCGAAGGTGCCGAGATAGTCGTACTCTTCCTTCTGCCCCTTGAGCGGGACGCCCATATAGCGATTGATCGTCGCAGTGGCCATGGGCGAGCCGCGCAGGTGAAAGATCGTCCAATCGCCGGCATAGGTCACCAGGAAGCAAGCCGCCATCGAGATGAAGGCGCGAAAGATCCATTGGCCCAGAATGCTGAACACGCTTCAACCTTCCTGAAGCAAACGCGCTTCATTCTTCAGCGCCACGCCGGTGAGCCGCAGGCGCCGCGCTGCCTCCAGAATAACCTGCAGCTGTGCGCCGGCCTGCGCGTAGCTGAGGCCTTCGGCGCGAATGTTCGAGATACAGTTGCGCTCGGCGTCGGTGCGGCCCGGCCGCGGCTGCCAGGTGATGTAAGCGCCCAGCGAGTCGGGCGAGCTCAATCCCGGCCGCTCGCCGATCAGCATCACCGCAATCTCCGCGCCCAGGGCCGCGCCAATCTCATCGCCAATGGCCACGCGCCCTTGCTCGACGACGCACAGCGGGGCCAGGTTCCAATTCGGCAGCCGCGGCAGCATTTCCTCCAGCAGCGGTGCGGCATGCCGTTCCACAGCTAAAGCGGACAGGCCATCGGCCACAATCAGCGCCAGCCCCGCCGAGCCGCACTGACCGCGATCGGCCAGCAGCTTCCGGCTGGAAGCATCGAGTTGCCGGCCCAGATCGGGCCGCTGCAGATACGTGGCGCGGTCCGCCGCCGCCGAATGCAGGCAGAGCACTTCATCGCCAGTGATTCTGCTCAGCGCCGTCGTCAGCGCAGCGCTCTCCAGCCGCGCATGCACCGCGTCGCGGGCCAATGCGTGACAGCGCTGAAAGTCAAGCAGGTCGCGCGTGGTAATGCTGGAACCTGTGCGCCCGAGTCCCACGCGCGCCGGAGTGAGGGCGCGCAGCGACATCGCCAGGCTAGCCGCCAAGCTAGCCGCCGAGTCTCCGCGCACCGGCTCGCTCATGCCGGCAGCACCCTCTCCGGATGGCGGGCTTCCAAGGCGAGCCGGCCGAAGCCGTCACCCTCCATCCATGCTTCGAACTCCGGCGCGGGTCTGAGGCCCAGCACGCGGCGCAAATAAAGCGCGTCATGAAAGCTGGTGCTCTGGTAATGCAGCATCACGTCGTCCGCGCCCGGCACGCCCATGATGTAGTTCACGCCGGCCACGCCGAGCAACGTGAGCAGCGTGTCCATGTCGTCCTGGTCGGCCTCGGCGTGGTTCGTGTAGCACACGTCGCAGCCCATCGGCAGCCCCAGCAGCTTGCCGCAGAAGTGGTCTTCGAGGCCCGCGCGCAGAATCTGCTTGCCGTCATACAAATACTCGGGCCCGATGAAACCCACCACCGTGTTGACCAGCATCGGGCGAAAGCGCCGCGCAACCGCATAGGCGCGTGCTTCGAGCGTCTGCTGGTCGACTGCAAGACTGCCGCCTGCGCCGCTACCACCGGCGCCGTAATGCGCATTGGCTGAGAGCGCCGAGCCCTGCCCCGTCTCGAAGTACATCACGTTGCTGCCCGGTTCGCCGTCCGCGCAGATGGCCCCGCGGCGCAACGCTCGTCCCGCCTCATAGGCCTCTCCGAGAAGAGAAAGAGACACGCCGAAGCTGCGGTTGGCCGCCTCGGTTCCGGCGATCGATTGAAACAGCAGGTCGACGGGCGCACCGCGTTCGAGCGCCGCCAATTGCGTGGTGATGTGCGCCAGCACGCAGCTCTGCGCGGGAATGAGGAACCGCTCGCGCAGGGCATCGACCATTCGCAGAAGATGTACCGTCCCCTCCACGTTATCGCCGGCGGGGTTGATGCCGATCACCGCGTCGCCGGAGCCGAGCAGCAGGCCATCGAGAATGGAGGCCGCGATGCCGATCGGCGAATCCGTCGGATGATTCGGCTGCAGCCGCGCGCTCAGCCTGCCGGGCAAGCCCACCGTGGTGCGAAAGCGCGTCACTACGCGGATCCTGGCTGCGGCCGCGATCAGATCCTGCACGCGCATCAGCTTGCTCACGGCGGCGGCCATTTCGGGCGTGAGCCCCGGCGCCAGGGCAGCGAGCCGCTCCGGCGTAGCCTCGTCTGAGAGCAGCCAGTCGCGCAGCTCACCCACCGTAAAGGAGCGCACCGGGGCAAACGCCTCCGCATTGTGCGTGTCGACGATCAGGCGCGTGACTTCGTCGTGTTCATACGCCACAACCTGCTCGTCAAGAAAATGCGCGAGCGCCACGTCGGCCAATGCAAACTGTGCCGCAACGCGTTCTTCAGCCGACTCAGCCGCAATCCCCGCCAGCACGTCGCCGCTGCGCAAGGGAGTGGCTTTGGCCAGCAGTTCGCGCAGGCTGGCAAATGTGTAATGGCGGGCGCCGATGGTGTGGGAGAAAGACATGCGGACGCAACCAGAATAGCCGCAAAGCCGCGTAAGAAGTGAATAAGCTCATGAAGCGGATCGGGACGCTCCAAGAGCAGTTGGCAGCGTACGCTGAGGGATTGGCCAGTTTGCCGGGCTAGAACTTCACGCTTGCTGCGCGCGGCGAAATCCCGCTCAGCTCCGCGGCCCGCGCCTCGGCATACGCCGCTGCGCCAATCAGCGCCGTGCGGCTCTCCAGAATCACGCGCACCGGCATGTGCAGGAGCAGTTGGCTCAACCGGCCTTTATCGCTGAAGGCCTTCATGAACGCGCCGTCCTTGAGCTTCTCCAGAATGCGCGGCGCGATGCCGCCACCTACATAGAGCCCGCCCACCGAGAGCACCTTGAGCGCCAGGTTGCCGGCCTCCGCGCCGTACGCGCTCACGAACAGGTTCAGCGCCTTCTCGCAGATCTCGCTCTTGGCCGCCATCGCCAGCTCGGTAATCACGGCGTTGGGATCTTCGGCGGCCAGGCGCTCAGCCAGCCAGGCCGGCTCTTCCACGCCGCGCACTTCGCGCAGAAACTCATAACAATTCGTGATGCCCTGCCCGCTCACCACGCGCTCAAAGCTGATGCGTCCGCTGTACTTCTGCATGAGGTAGCGCAGCAGGTCGATCTCATCCTCATTGCGCGGCGCGAAGTCCGAGTGGCCGCCCTCAGAAGGGTAAGGCACATAATCCCGGCCGTCCCAGACCAGGAACGCCTCGCCCAACCCGGTTCCTGCCGAGATCAGTGCGCGATTCCCGATCTGCCGTGCATCTCCCTCGCTCAACGTGTAGACCTGCTCGGCAGAAAGCTCGGCGATGCCGTAGCCGTTGGCCTGCAGATCATTGATCAGGAAGACATAATCGATCTTGAGATGCGCCGACAGCTCCCGGCTATCGAGCGTCCAGGGCAGGTTCGTCAACCGCAGGCGGCCTTCGCGCACCGGTCCCGGCACGCCAAAGCAGGCCGCCGACACCTTTTCCGTGACGACAAACTCCTTGACGATCTCCTCGAGGCCCGAGTATTCCTTGGCTGGAAACTTCTGGTCGCGGGAATGCTTCAGCTCACCGTCGGTAAAGTCAAAAAGCGCCAGGTGAACCTTCGTGCCGCCTACATCCCCCGCAAGAATCATCCTTCCCTCTCAAAAGAGCCGTAACCCTGCCCATCGGTGGGGGGCAGCAGCGCGGCCGCAGCTTTATCCAGAAGCAGAGTCAGTATACCGCCGGCGGGCGCAATCAGCTGGCTCGGCAGACGTTCCGGATCGCGCGGCCCCCTCATCACTTCCTTGAGCACCTGCGCCTTATCCGCCCCGCCAATCAGAAAGAAGACGCTCGCCCCCTGGTTGATCACCGGCCAAGTGAGCGTAATGCGCCAGGCGTCCTTGTTCTCGACATGATTTGCCACCGCCAGCCGGCTCATCTCATGCAGCGCCGCAGTGTGCGGGAAGAGAGACGCCGTATGTCCGTCCGGCCCCATGCCGAGGGCGATCACGTCGAACCGGGGCGTTTCGGCACCCTCCAGCCGAAAGCCGTTTCTCAGCTCGGACTCATACCGCGCCGCGGCTGCCTCTGGCTCCAGCTCACCCTCCATGCGGTGAACCTGCGCGGCAGGAAGCGGCACATGGGCCAGCATCGCCTCGCGGGTCATGCGGTAGTTGCTGTCCGGATGGTCCGGCGGCACGCACCGCTCATCCACCCAGTAGAGCTCGAGCTTGTCCCACGGCATGCGCGCCCGCAACGGCTGGCTGGCATCGGCGAGCAGTTGAAACGCCGCTTTGGGCGTGGACCCTCCGCTGATCGCGATGCGCGCGCGGCCTCGCGCAGCCACGGCCTGCTCGGCCAACTCGACAAAGTGGCGTGCGGCGCGCGCAGCCAGAGCCGCCGCGTCCGCTTCCACAAAATATTCGACCTTGAGCTTTTTCGGCATGGGGAAGTTCTCCGACTTCTACCTTACACGCGCCCCGTCGCAGCCATCACCCTGGAGACGGGGGCTGGAGAGACAGACTCCGGGAACGTATGTTACGCAGGAAGGCTGGCGACCGGAACTTCGGCATACATGAAAATTATTTTATGATTTTCTTGACAAACCATAACCATTTGGCTATGGTTTTGACTGTGACGCCAAGCAACGCCAGTTACGGAACCAACCCCAGAACCAATCCCGGAACCAGCCAAGGGGCCAATCACGTCTTCCGGGCTCTCGCCGACCCAACCCGCAGGGCCATCTTCGAGGAGCTGACCCGGCAGGGCGAGCAGACCGTCCATGCGTTGACCAGCTATGCGGGCGTGTCGCAGCCTGCTGTCTCCAAGCACCTCACGGTGCTGAAGCGGGCGAAGCTGGTACGGCATCGCCGCGATGGGCGCGAGACGCACTATCGCGCACAGCCCGACGCGCTGGCGCCGATGGTGAACTGGCTCGATCAGTACGGCGCCTTCTGGCGCGACCGGTTTGACCGTCTTGAAGAGCTTTTGGAAAGGATGGAACCATGAGTAATCCTGCGACTAATCCCGCGACGAATCCAGCCAGCAATGCAGCAGAGACTCCCCGCAGCCTTGTCGTCGAGAGGGTGTTCCCGCACCCGCCCGAGAAGCTGTGGCGCGCGCTCACCGAGAGCCCGCTCCTTGCGCAATGGATGATGAACAACGATTTCCAGCCGGTGGTCGGGCGCAAGTTCCAATTCCGGGCCGACCCCCAGCCGAACTGGAATGGCATTGTTGACTGCGAGGTGCTGGTCGTCGACCCACTGCGGCGCCTGTCTTATAACTGGGGTGTCGGGGGAGGCGATGCCGCCGGCGGGCTTCACTGGGTGGTGCTCTGGACGCTGACGCCATCCGAGGGTGGCACTCACGTGCGCATGGAGCAGTCCGGCTTCCGTCCCGATCAGCAGGCAGCGTATCAGGGTGCAAAATACGGCTGGCAGAAGTTCATCGGCAACCTGGAGCGTGTGGTTGGGGGGTTGGCATGACCACAAAAACCAAATCCATCCTTTACTGGACGATGACGATATTGGTAGCGTTTTTTATCGGAGGCGGCGGTCTGGCGCAGATCTGGCAATATCAGGCCAATCCCCATGGCGTGGTGCCCGTCCTCGGCTATCCGCTCTACTTCTTCGCCATCCTGGGATTTTGGAAGGCGTTTGGGGCGATTGCCATACTCGTGCCGGGCTTTCCGCGGCTCAAGGAATGGGCGTATGCCGGCATCTTCTTTGACCTCACGGGCGCAGCCGCATCCTGCGCCGCGGTCGGCGGTTACGGCGCGTACGGCTTTCACGTCATAGCCCCTCTTATCCTCACTGGATTTACCGTAGCCTCCTGGGCGCTCCGGCCGGAGAGCCGCACCATCGGCGCCCTCTCAACAACGAAAGCCGCCAAGCCCGTGCTGACGCGAGGATGACGATGCAGACAAAAAGCGCTACAAAACGAAGCCAGAACTCCGGGGAGATTGCGACGACGAGACCGCAGCCTCGCTGGAATGCCGGAGCCAAAAGCGGCCGCGCCGCCACTGAGCGCGCCGGAGGGCGCCTGGGCTCCTCAGACCTGACGCCCGCGCAGAAGATCGATCAGCACATCGCCGGCATCTCCGACTGGCGGGGCGCAGTGCTTGCTGCAATCCGGCGGATCATGCTGGATGCCGACCCGGCCGTGACCGAGGACTGGAAGTGGATGGGATCGCCCGTCTGGTACTGCGACGGGGTGATCGCTCTAGCCAACGCTCACCGTGCGAAAGTGAAGTGTACCTTCGCCAAAGGAGCCCACATCGCCGACCCCGACCACCTCTTCAACGCGGGCCTCGGCGGGAATGAATGGCGGGCGATCGACGTCCTCGAGAACGACCGGCTCGACGAGGCAGCGCTCCGCCGGCTCGTGAAGACCGCGATTGCATACAACCGCTCCCAACCGAAGGGCAATGCAAAAAGCAAAGTCGTCGGCGCCGGGCGAAAGAAGGCATAAGCCCGGCTTTTAGGCAGCAGTTTCGCGACAGTGGGCGCTCAGTCGTACCGCTCAAACACAATCTGCCGTCGGTGCCAGCCGTAACCGGCCAGCATCTCCCGGACGTGGGAGACCATGAAGTTAAGGCCGCAGATGTAGGCGTAGATGTCGAAGTGCAGATCGCGCGGCGGGACCGTGGGATCGACCTCGGGTGAGGGCAGCGGCAGGCCGAGCCGCGCGGCGCGCTGCTCGACAATCCCCGCCACATGCGCCTGCACATGGCCGCGCAGGCCGGTCCAGCTATCCTGCGCCCGGCTCAGCGTGGGCAGATAGTGGAAGTTGGGAACGCGGCGGGCGAGGGCCTCGAACTCTTCCTGGTAGTAGATATCGGTTTCGTGCCGCGTGCCGTAGACCAGCCAGATGTCTTTGCCGTTGCTCCGGTCGGGGCCGTTCTCAGGGAACAGCCACTGCACATAACCGCGCATGGGCGCGACGCCGGTGCCGGTGGCGATCAGAATGGAATCCGTGACGGGCTCATGCAGCACGAAGTGCCCATGCGGCCCATGCACCTGCACGGTGTCGCCTTCGTTCAAGTCGGACAGGTAATTTGAGAAGAAGCCGTTTTCGACGCGATTCACGCAGAGCTCAAACCGGTTCGCCTGCGCGGCCGATGCGATCGAGTAGGCCCGCGTCTGCTGTTTGCCGTTCTTGTCCATCGCCACCGCGGAGATGAACTGCCCGGAGCTAAACGGAAAGCTCTCCATACCATCGAGGACGAAATCGAAGTGATAGCACTGGGCTACTTCCGAGATGCAGATCTTACGCTCGAGACGCGCGGTGTAGAGCTCACGTGCCAAAAGTGTTCTCGCTTTGTATGGAAGATCCGGCCTGCAGAAGCATCGTGATCCGCTCTCGCCCGGCCTGCGGCGATTATATGTTGCGGGGGGATGGAGGTGTCACGTTGCGGAACGGGCGTCCGCAGTTTGCCGGCGAGGACGATCGGGGAAATTATCCCGGATACGCCCCGGTGATGTAGCCCTCCAAGGCCTGAATCGTGTGCTCCTGGCCGGAGATGACCCACTTCACCAGGTCGCCGATCGAGATCACGCCCTCTACCCCGTCGTCCTGCAGCACCGGGAGATGGCGGAAGTGATGCTCCGTCATCATGCTCATGCATTCGTCTACCGTATGCTGGGGGCTGACGAACAAGACCGGGCTGGTCATGATCTCGCTGACCCTGGTCTCTTTGGAATGATGGCCCTTCAGCACGCCTTTGCGCGCGTAGTCGCGCTCGGAAAGAATGCCGACCAGCCGATGATTGGAGAGGACCAGAAGTGCGCCCACATCGTGGCTTGCCATCTTCTCGAGCGCCTCGTAGACCGACTGTTCCGGCGTAATCGACAGGATCTTGGTTGTGCCCTTGTTCTTCAGCACTAATCCGATGGTGTCGGTAATTTTCATCGCAGCCCTCCCGCTCGCAGTTGCCGGTTCATCGGTGTCTGCCTCCGGCCAGCGGCCTGTGCCGCTGAGGAACAGCAGTATATCTCGATTCGCGCTCGCCCGTCTCCCGCATTTTGCGGGCGCGGCCCCTCTGAAAGCTCTGATGCCCGTTGCGGCACCCGCGAAGGCACTCTTAGCCGGAAGAGCGATCAAACGGGAATTGACGCGTGCTTGTGGCGGCGGAGTCTGGACGCGAACTGTGCGCCGCACGAACGTGCGAGCTGCTGGTGGGCCCGGAGGGATTCGAACCCCCAACCAAGGGATTATGAGTCCCCTGCTCTAACCGTTGAGCTACAGGCCCGATGCCTTCGCCTGCCGATGCCGTGCAATCGTCTGCCGAAGGAGGGTTGCCGACGTGCTCCGGCCGTCACTCGGCTGGTGCGGTTCTGACGCCGGTTCTCACTTAGTTTGACACACAGGCCGTGCCCCGTCATCTGGCTCGCGCTTCCAGACTCGCGCTCCCAGACTCACGCTCCAGTGCTCCCAACCGGTCGTCGCGGCGCAACGTCTCTTTGTTGAAAAGAGCAAGATGCGCCTCTCGAGTGCGATTCGATGCGGAGATTCTGTCGCGCCGGAATTTTGCGAAAGAGAGAGCCATCCGAATCGGGAATTGGTTTCGTCTTGGAAAGCAGCGCATTGCGCAGAGGAAAGGCCCGGCTAAGTCAACAGCGAAAAACAACGCCGAATGAGTCCGCACGCAAGAAAACGGCAATTCGCATTGCAGATGGATAACTTAGGGAAAACCCTTGCAAAACCCGAGAACCCGCGGATCGTTAGAAATAGGTGCTAGCCGCGTCAATCCTCGCTGTTTCTCGAATCGAGTGTGCAACGCGCTAACTCGCCGCGCAGCCGTTCCCAGTGCCAGAGCCGCTAAGTGAATAGGTCAACCTAGGATTAATCCCAGGTTGGCTAATGCAACGGATTGGACTAAGAAGGAGTCATACAGCGCGTAGACCCCGGAACTCGCGCGCAAATGACTTACGCGGAGCGTCCTTCGCGTATTCGGATGTCTCGAACTCTTGATGCACGAGGTAATCAGCAATTTTACTGGAGTACGTTTCACATCTTCTGATAGCCCGAACCAGCAGCTTTGCTGCGAAGAGAGGTGTCTCATGCAGATGGCCGATTCGCTGTCGGACCTCGAACTGAATGACAAGGTATTGCAATGCGCCGATTGCGGGGCGGACTTTGTATTTACCGCCGGCGAGCAGGCATTCTTCCGGCTCAAGCAATTCAAAAACGACCCGAAGCGGTGCCAGCCATGCAAGGCCAAGCGTGCTTCGCATGGATTCAAAGCCCACGCCGAAACTCAAGTCACGTGCTCGTCCTGTGGAAGGGTCACCACGGTTCCATTCAAGCCCACACAAGGCCGGCCCGTGCAGTGCCGCGCTTGTTTTGACCTCAGCCGTAGCGCCGCAGTGACGGCTCCGATGCGCGTTCAAGGGGCTAGTCCACAGGCCTGATCGCCCGAAGCGCAAGGCGGATCACTTCGCCTTCCGTGACACAGGCGCCGCTCCTGCCGTTTCACAGTGATCGCAGTTTGATCGCAGTTGCCGCAGGGCCCTTTGAAGTCATCGCCGAAGTAGTGCAGGAAATGCTCGCGCAGGCGTGTGGGTCAGCCGGCGTGTGTCTTCATCCGCTCGAACCGGTGCTTTTCGGGCTCTTTGAGAGATTGCTGTTGATTGACGGCGGCCTCGGTGATGGTTGACGCGGAGATTCATCGCGTGGAGGCACGCGCGGCGCGGATCGCGGACGATGAGACATCAACGGTACAGCCTGATTGGGCCTGCCCGGCAGGACAAGGACACACATCCTGCCGGACAGGAGTGCAAGGGAAGATTGACGGCTGCTTTAGAGAGCCGCCTGGAAGTTCACCGTATTCGAGATCTCGGTCAGTGTCCCATCGGCCTCGATCTCATCGCTCTCAATGGCTTCCAGCACATCCGCATCGCCGGAAAGACCCAGGATCTCGGCCCAGTGCCGAAGGGTTCCATAGACGGCGATCTCGTGGTGCTCCACCTGTTGCGCTGAGGCGATGATGACGATGTCTCGAACGGCTGGGTCCGCCGCGTCCATGATCGAGTCCGACGCTTCCTTCGCCAATCCATCGATGGCTTTGCACGGTTCGGTCGAGTTGTCTTCCGTGTTGGTCTCCAACAGCCTTCGCACCTTGGAGACGTGCCCTTCAGTCTCTCCCAAGTGATTTTGCAGCGCGCTGGCAAGCTCAGGATCGCTCGCGTTCTCGATCAGCTTCGGCAGTGCCTTGGTAATGCTTTGTTCCATGTCCAGGGCTTTTCTCAATTGGCTGATATATAGTGTGCGCAGATCTTCGATGTTGGCTGAAAAAAGTTTCATAATATGCTCTCTCCTTCGTCGGCGTTGCAGTTGGAATGTCGTCCGGGCCACCTTCGCCCAATTGACTTTCCACTTGGATGCACGCCTCATCGAGGGGTTGGCAGCCCCTTCGGCCCGGTTGGCAGGGAGACAGAATTGTGTTGAAGCCGCATCATCTGTCCGATCAATGCGGCGAAATGCCGATGCGGCGCACCCCGGGGAAGGCCGCCGCAGCGAGGGGCGGCTACGCGGAGCGGCGCACTTCGCCGCGCAAGGCAGCTACAGCCTGGAGAAGCGCCGTGGGGCGCCCCGGACTCTCATATTCCACGCCAACGGCATACCGCAACCGGGTCGGATAAGAATTAATGCCCAGCACCCTGATCGCAGCATTCTCGCGCTTCAGGATCTCCACGATCCGTTCGGCCCGCTCAGCTTCCACTGACTGGCAGAGGATGGCAATGTCGAAGGGCCTGCTCGTCAACTGCTCCAGAGTGGCGTTGCTCGAGACGGAGACGACCTTGTAATCCGCATGGCGCAGAATCAGCTCGCGCGAATAACGAAGGCCATCGTCATCGCAGATCGAGATCAACCAACGGCCGGGTCCGCTATTCATCCCCTGCCGCCCTTCTTGCCCTCGCGGAATCGCCCATGCCGCGATCCGCTGCCGGCGTGAATTGCGCGGCCGGCCCTCCGCTGAGAGGAAACGAAACCACCCGCGCCGGGGGCGTCTTGGAAGGCTTCCGCCGCGAAGCCTCCTGCCTGCCGAGCGCTTGCTGGATCAATGCGAACAAGTGAGCCAGCAGGACCGGCTTGCAGAGAAAGCTCCAGCCGCGGCGCTTGATGGCCGAGAGCACGGTCTGGTCGGTTCCGGGTCCGGTGATGAAGACCACGGGAAGATCGCTGCTCTCCGCCGTCACCTCCGCCGCGAGTTCCAGCGCGGAGGCCCCCAGCAGGTGGAGATCGAGCAGCAGCAGGTCGATCACCGAGCCATTGTGAAACACCTGCGCGGCATGGGGCGCATCGGCACAACCAAAGACGAGATACCCCATCGATCCAAGATAGGAGCGCAGCATGGAGCGGAGTGTGCGGTCGTTGCTGACCAATAAGATCGTTTTCAGAAATTCGGGGGAGGGAGGTTGATTTTTATTCACGCCAATCCGGCTTTGTTCCGGAATTTCGGCAACCGCCGCGCCGCCGTTCGAGAGAAGGTCGCTGCGGCATGCGGCTGCTGCAGCCTCGCAGCGCGGATACGCGCTCGACCAGGCTAGATAGAGATTTGGCCGTCGACTGAAAAATTCCGACATGCGAATGCCTTTACTGCAGTGGGGAAAGGGTTGGTGGTCCATTTAGGCATGTTCACCATATCTGAGGTTGAACGTACTAAAGCTGGACGGGATTTTCCCGCCCGCTATTGCCGTTTCCATGAGTTGTGAAAAAGCTAAGAATGCCGAATGAATCGGTCTCGCAATTCCCAAAACCGGAGCCGCTCAAGACGCAACCAACCGCTGCGGCAACCGCGGTGCGCATATCTGGCGAGTACGCCCGAACTGCGAAACCACTCTGAAATCAACCTTAGCGGAATGGGCGAACGAATGTAACTGGGAAAAATCCCAGGGGACTTTCAGGCGATAGAAACTTTGCCGTGTGGTTAAAAATTTACAATCCCGCGCGAGAGCGCATAGCGCGTCAGCTCGGCGGTGGTGCGGATTCCCAGCTCGTCCATGAGGCAGTTGCGGTGAAATTCAACGGTCTTTACCGAAATGTTGAGAGCTGTAGAAATCTCTTTGGCGGTTTTGCCTTCGGCCACCAGCTGCAGCACCTCCCGTTGCCGGGGGGTGAGCCGGGTGCCGAACATCTCAGCCGGATTCTTGGTGGTATCGAGCGAAGCAAACCGCTGCGCGGCCTCGCCCGCCAGGGCGGGCACGTAATAGCGCCCTTCCAGCGCGCTGCGGATCGCCTCCACCAGCTCGCTGGCGGCCGACTGTTTGGTTACATAGCCCATGGCGCCGGCCGAGAACGCGGCGTGCAGATAGGCCCGGTCGAGCCGCTGCGTGACAAAGACAATCTTCGCCGAGGGAAGCACTCTTGCCAGCCGCCGCGCCGCCTCAATGCCGTTCATCTCCGGCATGCCGACATCGAGCATAATCACATCCGGCTTGAGCCGCACCGCCTGGGCGATCAAGGTGCGCCCATTCTCGGCGGTTCCCACGATATCAAAGTCATTGGCGAGCAGACGAGAAAGCCCGTCCAGCATCAGGGCGTGATCGTCGGCCAGCAGGATACGCGGTTTAGACATGGTGCTCCAGCGGAATCTCCGCGGTTACAGTTGTACCCTCTCCCAGCGCGGACTGCACAAGGAGAGTGCCTCCCGCCCCCCTGGCGCGCTCCTGCATCGAGATCCTGCCCAGGCCGGGAGACCTATTATCGTCCGTTTCCTGATCGAAGCCAACTCCGAAGTCCATTACCTTCAGTTGCAGCAGGGCGTCCTTCCCAGCCAGGACAACTTTGACGTGCGTCTTGCCCGCATGCTTGGCCACATTGTGCAGGGCCTCCTGCGCGATCCGGTAGACTGCCGTAGCCGACTCCTGCGACCAGTTATCCGGCAGGTCTTGCGTGAGATACGTCACCGGCATCCCCTCGCGCTCGCCGAACTCCTCCACCAGCGCCCTGAGCGCCGTCGATAACCCAAGATCGTTCAAAATAGCGGGGTGCAGCCGGTGCGAAATCTGCCGCACATCCGTATTCAGCACTTGCACCTGCTCCCGCGCGGTCATGAGCCGTTCACGATCGTCCGTGCTGGCGCCGTCGCCGCCGATCTCATCGAGCAGCATTTTGAGCAGGCTCAACCGTTGGCTGATGTCGTCGTGCAGCTCCCTCGATACATGCTGCCGCTCATCCTCCTGCATGGTAAACAGATGCGCGTTCAGTCCGCGGAGTTCTTCCTGCGAGCGGCTTAATTTGCGGGCCACCACCTCGATCTCGCCTTCGAGCGCCCTGTTTTGCCCCGCCAGCAGCACCTCCGCGTCGCGGCGCAAGGTGATGTCTTCCATGATCAGCAGCAGCACGCGGTTGCCTTCCGTTGAGAGAACCTGTCCCTTGAAAAGGAACGTCCTGCCTCCCGAAGTCCGGCGCTCGAACTCCGGCATCATGCCGGGGTCTGACCGGAGAAGCGAATCCAACGGCTCGCTCAGGCTTTCCATATCCCAAAGATGACGCGCGAGATCGGAAAGCGACCTGTCTTCCAGCTCCTCGTTCCCCATCCCGGTCAACTCGCGGAAGGCGGAGTTTGCAATACGGATCGTCGAATTCAAGTTGAGAACCACGATGGGCGTCGGCGTGCATTCGACCACGGACCGGGCAAAATCGCGCGCATCCATCAGGTGCTGCTGGCTGCGGCGAAGCTGGTCGATATCCACCAGCACCACCACCAGCCCCTCGATCTTGTTTTCTGAGGTGCGATAGGGCCGCACCCGCAAAAGGTGCCAGCGCTCTTCCCGGTCCTGCACCTCCAGCTCGCGCGTGCCCAAAGTGTCGAGCACTTCGGCGAGAAGGGGCTCGATATTCTCCAGACTCAACTGCAGGCGGATCTCACTGATGGAGCGCCCGATATCCGCCGGGCGCACGTTCAGCAGCCGCTGCATGGGCGGGGTAAACTGCCGGATGCGCAGGTCGCTTGTAAGCATCAACAGCGGAATGTTCACGCTATTCAACAGGTTGGTCAGATCGTTGCCGGTCTGCGTCAACACGTTGTTGCGCTGCTGCAGCTCGTCGTTGACGGTCTGCAGCTCTTCGTTCGCGCTCTGCAGCTCCTCCTTGGTGGTTTCCAGCTCTTCGTTGGTGCTCTGCAGCTCCTCGTTGGCTGACTGAATCTCCTCGTTGGCCGAAACCAGCTCCTGGTTGCGGGCATCGCGTTCTTCCACCAGCGATTGCAGATGAAAACGGGTCGAGGTCAGATCCTGGCGCAGTTGCGAAATCAGCCGGTCCTTCTCGTCGACCGTCAGCTGCGGGTGAAGCACCTCAACCTGTCTGCCGTCAGCGCTTTTAGCGACGGTCTCAAACAGGATCAGAAACGATCGCGGCCGCGCCGCCGCGCTGGTGATCGGCAACACGTCAACCCTGACCTGCTGCTCGCCCTTCACTTCGTCGAGCATGGAAACGGTCGTGGATGCCGGCACGTTCTCATGGATCGCGCGTTGAGCCGCGATTCTCACTTCGGTTGCAATCTCATCGCGCAGCACGCGCAGCAGGTTCCAGGTGACTGCGCCGGGAGCAATGTCCATGAACTGCGAGGTCTGCCCGCGCGCCTGCAACACATTCATCTGTTCGTCGACGATCAGCCCCGGCGGCCCGAAGCGCGCCAGCACGATGCGGTCCGCCGCGCGTTGCAATTCAAGCTCCGGCCACACGGTGATATCGGATTCAGTCAGATGCGGCCTCATGCCGACCACGTTTCGACTCACCGAGAAGCTGCGCGAGGGCTCGTAGCGAAAGGGCGGGCTGTTGCCCGTCTTCATATAAATCTTGTACTTGCGGTCGACCGTGCCGAAGACGTCTCCGTACTCGCGCAAGCCCTCTGACATGCCCATCAGCATGTATCCGCCCGATTCCAGGGCATAGTGGAAGGTAAGCATCACCTGCCGCTGCAGCGCCTGGTTGAAATAGATCATCACATTGCGGCAGCTCAGGATGTCGATATGCGAGAACGGCGGATCGGTGGACAGGTTCTGCCGGGCAAAGATGCAGGTGTCGCGGACCCGCTTGGAGACCTGATAGCCGCGGTCGATCTTCACGAAGTAACGCCGCAGCCGGTCCGGAGAGATCTCGCCGGCCAGGGACTCCGGATAAATGGCGGTCCGCGCCGTCTCAACGGATTGATCGCTGGCATCGGTGCCGAAGATCTGCACCGGCGTTTCGAGCCCGTTCCGAGACAGATATTCGAGCACTGTAATGGCCAGCGAATAAGCCTCTTCACCCGTGGAACAGCCGGCGCTCCAGACCCTGACCGGCCTCTCCGGCGGACGGTCCTGAAACAGCGCCGGCAGAACATTGATGCGCACTGACTCCCAGAAGCCCGGATCGCGAAAGAACCGGGTCACGTTGATCAGTACATCTTCCTGCAAGACGCGCAGCTCGTCACTGCGCATCTGCAGCAAGCGGAAGTAGTCGGTAAGCCGCTCCATACGCAGCAGAATCATGCGCCGGGCGATACGGCGGCGGATCGTCTCCGGTTTGTACTGGCGAAGGTCGAGCCCGGAGAGGCTCCTGAGAAGCTGCAGGATCTTCTGGTACGACTGCGCGTCCTCCGGGGCCGTGGTTCCGTCTTCGAGCGAGCGCACTTCGGGCCGCGTGAACTGGTGCGCCAGCCGGCCCAGTTCCACGGCGATCTCGGCGGGCGGAATGACCAGATCCACGTGATCGCTGGCGATGGAGTTGCGCGGCATGTCACTGTGCATCGCGCTATCCGGACTTTGCACCAGGGCGATGCCGCCTTCGCCCTTGATGGCCTTCAGCCCGAGAGCGCCGTCCGCGTCTGCTCCTGACAGCACCACGCCGATGGCGTAGTTCTTCTGGTCCGCTGCCAGGGAATAGAAAAATTTGTCGACTGTCTTCGGATGGCGTTCGTTCGCCCCCGGCGTTTCGACGCGGAACCCGCCCTCCTGGATGGTCAGCATCTGGTTCGGCTGCAGCACGTAGAGATGATTCGGCTGCGGCCGCTGTCCGTTTTCGACGGAAAGCACCGGCATCTGCGTATACCGCTCCACGATCTCGGAAAGGAAGCTCCGTTGATCCGGCGCAAGATGCGTCACCAGAACGAAAGCCATCCCGGTATTCGGATCGAGGTTTTCGAGAACTTCCTTGAAGGCCTGCAAGCCCCCCGCCGAGGCGCCAAATGCCACCACCGGGTACAGAAGAGCGGGCGCCTGCCGTTCCGTCCCGGCGGCCTCCACCGTCAAGGCCAATGCCGGGAGTTCGTCGGCTTCATCACCCACCGGGGAGCCCGGCGCACCTTCCCATCTCAGCAGGTCGCCGTCCTCCAATCCGTCTTCCATCGCGTGGTGGTTGGGTGTGCCGTTCGCTTCCTCCGGAAGGCCATTTGGCGGGGCTTCTTTGTCCTGCGCGGGTTCAACCGGCTCATCTTCGGGATCTTTGTTTTGTCTTTCTTCGTCTGCCATGGCGCCCGTCCGATCAGAATTAAGCATAAGCTTGGTAGATCGCCACGGCACGTCTTCGGCTCTGGTTTTCAAGAAAATGTGAAAGTGCCGCTCTCCAGCGCGAGGGGCGGCGGCATCTATGCCATGCAGAACCGATAGAAATCCTTCCCGCGCAGAAGGCAGGACAATGGAATGGCACTATCCTCCCGGGAAATCCTTACTCAATCGAACCGGATCGGCGTCCAGTTCCTGCTCGCCGACCTCAAGATGGCCTTGACCTTTCTTGACGTGGCTCTCATCACCGCCACCGGGGAGACGCATACCCGCAATCTTGACCATGCGCGGAGGGTTTATGAGACGGTCCTCCGTCTCCTCTGCCGGGTCGTGCCGTCGGCGGAGGAATCCGCCGAGCTCGCCGTCAGAATCGCGGAACTGAAGCGGCGCCTTCAAGATGCCGGGTGTTCCGTCGAATCTTGAGGGCGGCCGGCTTTTGCGGGCTCAAAACATGCATCATACGGGCATGGCCGCGCGCAACATCGTCGCCATTGGCGCTTCGGCGGGCGGGATCGAGGCGATCCGTCAGCTCGCGGCTGAACTTCCTCCGGATCTCGACGCGGCCGTCCTGGCGACTTTGCATATCGTGAGCGGGAGCGACGAGATTCTCCCCGCCCTGCTCAACCGCTCCGGTCCTCTACCGGCCTCGAATGCCGTGGACGGGGAACCGGTGCACCCCGGCCGCATTTATGTGGCGCCACCTGATTATCATCTGATTCTTAAAGACCAACGCCTGCAACTGAGCCACGGCCCGAAGGAGAATTTTCAGCGCCCGTGCATTAACGCCATGTTCCGCTCCGTTGCCGAGGCCTTCGGGCCGCGCGCCTCAGGCATTCTGCTTACCGGCACGCTCGACGACGGCGCCGCCGGGCTTTGGGCGATTCAACAGCGCGGCGGGTCCACCATTGTGCAAGATCCCGAGGAAGCCCTGTTCCGCGCCATGCCGGAAAATGCGATTCGCGGCTTGAATGTCCAATACATTGTCCGCATTCGCGAGATGGGACCTTTGTTGACCCAGCTAACCAGGCGAAACGAAAGAGCTTTCCCCGCTCCGGCGGTTGAGCCGCCTCTCGAGCCCGGCCTCCAGACCTGCCCCGAATGCGGCGGGGCGATGAGTACCATCCGCCTGGGCGGCTTGCGCGAGTACCGTTGCCATATCGGGCATCGCTTCGGACTTAGGACGCTGATCGCCGAAAAACGCAACGTCGTGGAAAATTTCCTCGACTCGGCCCTGGCCCAGTCTGAGGAGCTGACGGATCTGCTTGCCATGGGTCTATCGGATGCGGATCCCGCGGTGAAGCGCATTCTGCACGATGAGATCGCCGAGCGCCGCCGCGAACAGCAGGCGCTGCGCGAGCTGGCCAGCCGCCCGATGGCCGATCTGCCGGAGCCCGGAACGAGCTCTGGACAGGACCAGGAAAAGATCGACCAAGGCGAGCTCTCGGAGCGTTGACCGCAACCGGAACGGTCTGCCCCGGCCTTTCAGACGCCCGGCCCACGAACATCGCAAAGCCGCAGCTTTGAATCTGAGCGGGAGCTTCGAAGAGCCTCGGCGCTCTCCGGGCATAAAATTCCTGCAGGATGACCCAGCGGAAGATCGTTCACGTGGACATGGACGCGTTCTATGCCTCCGTCGAGCAGCGCGACGATCCGCAGCTGCGCGGAAAGCCGGTAGTGGTTGCGTGGCGGGGAAACCGGTCGGTGGTGTGCGCTGCGTCCTACGAAGCGCGCCGGTTCGGGGTTCGTTCCGCCATGCCCGCGATAACCGCCGAGCGCCTCTGTCCTCAAGCCGTCTTCGTTCCGCCCGATTTCATCCGATACCGCGCGGCCTCCCGCCATGCGCGTGAAATCTTCATGCGCCACACCGACCTCATCGAGCCGCTCTCTCTCGATGAGGCCTACCTAGACGTGACGGAAAACAAGACCGGGCTCGCGACGGCCACGCGGGTCGCACGCGCCATCCGCGCCCAGATTCGAGAAGAGCTCAGCCTGACCGCTTCCGCCGGCGTGGCGCCCAACAAATTCCTCGCCAAGATCGCCTCGGACTGGCGCAAGCCCGACGGGCTCTTCGTCATCCAGCCCGAAGACATTGAAACATTTTTGCCGCCGCTCCCGGTCGCGCGCCTGCCGGGAGTCGGCAAAGTGACGGAGGCGCGTCTCGAGAAGCTGGGAGTTCGCACGGTGGGCGATCTGCGCGCTTTTCAATTGTTCGATCTCGAAAGCCGTTTCGGCCGTCACGGCAAGCGCCTTCATGAGCTGGCCCACGGCATCGATCTGAGCCCGGTTGTTCCCGATCGCCCCACGCAATCGGTCTCCAGCGAAGATACCTTCGAGCGCGATGTGCTGCTCTCTGAAATCGAGCCGCTGATTCGGCGTCTCGCTGAAAAAACCTGGGCAGCATCGCGCAAGCAATCACGCATCGCGGCGACGATCGTGCTCAAACTGAAGACCGCCGAGTTCAAAATTCTCACCCGCAGCCACACACCCGCCTCGCCGCCGTCTTCCTGCGATGAGCTGATCCGCATTGCTCTTTTGCTTCGGGATCGCGTCCATCTCAGCGCGCAGCAGCGCTTTCGCCTGGTCGGAGTGGGGCTGAGCAACTTTCATGAACCCGCCGACGGATTGCCTGAGGCGCAGCCCGCGCTGTTCGATTGATTTGGAATGCGCGCCGGGCGGGCCTTCGCGTGAGCTCGTTCAAACGTGTTCAGTCGATGTTTGCAGCACGCTGCGCAGCTTCTCGATCAATACGCGCGGGTGCACAGGCTTGGATAGAAAATCAAATTGATATGCGCGTCCTGGTGTGGCTTGGGCCAGGTCGGCTATGGAGACATGTCCCGAAATGAGGAGGACCTTGCAGGCTGGAAACTTTTCGTAAATGCGCGCCGCGGTCTCGACTCCTGAAATACCTGTCATGAGAATGTCACAAATGAGCGCGTCTGGACGAAAGGGCCCAGCGATCGCGATTGCCTCCTCTCCGCTATAAACCACGCAGGTTTCGAAGCCTTCCATGTTGAGTACCCAGCTCATTGAATCAGCAATCAGGCGTTCGTCGTCGACGACCAATATTTTCACTTTTTCCGCAATCTCCATTCTTCCTCCGTATTTTCGAATTTCGAATGAGGTCTTGCCGGAGCCTGCTTCAGCACTTCTCCTCTCAGTTCTGCAATTCTGTTCTGCAATGGCAATCTGCCGCGCAAACGCGCGTCATCGTATCAGACACCACTTTGCGGGGGAAGGTTGCGCAAATGTTTTAGAGAAAATGGATACAACCCCTGCAGCGCGCTGTGCAGATTTCTAACTCAACTTATGAATAGACTTAGATCGTTAATTGCGTTCACTCCGGTGGAAAAGCAACCCGCGAATATTCATGATCCAAGGGGCTGAACGGCCGCAGTCTGAAGAAATTTGTGCGGCTCTTCGCCCGCAACCAATTTTCGCGCGGGGCATCCGCCCAATGCGCTCATGCGAGGGCATTGCGTGAGCGCTGCTAGTGCGTTCGTTATCTATGCAAGGACGTGCAAGCCCGATTCGTGCGAGTGTCTGCCCCTCGCTACCGCGGAATCTCCTGCGTTCCCGTCACGGTGAACTCCCGCGATCGCACGCCCTGTGCGGCGTCTCCATCCGGTTGCGATCCGCCCACGAAAACGAGATACCGTCCCGGAACCACGGCGCGCACTCCCTTGTCGTCAACTTCAGAAAGAGCGCGCGGATCGAGATGGAAAGTGACGTGCTTCTTTTCCCCAGCATCCAGATGCAGCCGCTCGAAACTCTCCAACGCGAGCTTTGGCGAAACATCGGTCTGCGGCGGCTTCAGATACAGCTCCACAACCTCATCGCCCGCCCGCACGCCCGTGTTCTCCACGTCCGCCTCCACGGTGATCGGGTCGCCCGCATGCAGCTTCTCGGTGGAAACGTTCATCTGCGAATACGCAAAGCTCGTGTAACTCATGCCATCGCCAAACGCAAAGAGCGGCTTGCCTTTGAAATAACGATAGGTGCGGTTGGCCATCGAGTAGTCATCGAACGGCGGCAGCTGATCGACGCCGGTATAGAAGGTGACCGGCAATCTTCCCGCGGGGTTATTCTCTCCGCTCAGCGTCTCGGCAATGGCTTGCCCGCCGGCCTGTCCCGGATACCAGGCTTCGAGGATGGCCTTCGCATTCTGCTGCGCCCAGTTCACAGCGAGCGCGCTGCCGTTCATCAGCACAACGGCGACAGGCTTGCCGGTCTTCGCGAGGGCCTCGATCAGGTTCTCCTGCACATCCGGCAAAACCATGCTCGTGCGGTCGCCGCCCGAGAAACCTTGAATGTTCACGTTCATCTCTTCGCCTTCGAGCCGCGAAGTAAGCCCGACGAACGCGACCACCACATCCGCCTTCTTCGCCGCCGCAACCGCCTCGTTCAGCAGTAACTCCGGCTGCGGAGTCCATTCGAAGGAGATGCCCCCGTCGGGAATCCGGCCGCTCTGGACGTACTCGATCTTGATCGAGTGCGGATTCGTGTCGCTGAAAGGAATCGTGAAGCGCTGCAGCCCGCCGAAGTTTCTTCCGCTCGGCGGCAGTTTCCCGGGCGTCTGCGCCTGTGGCGCCTCGGGCTGCAGTTGCTTGCCGTCAAGATAGATGGCGAAGTTCAATCGGCCGCCGCAGGGATAACACAGAGGCAGCCGGAACTGGAGGTTCTCTGTTTCCGCAGTGGGAGCGGCAATTGTGCCCGTCCAGCGCACCGCGAAACTCTGTGCCTCCGGATCGGCCGAGAGGCTCGGCACGGGATTCGCAAATGCCCAGTCGAAATCGATCTCCTTATCCACGCGCGTCATCTCCGGCGCGCCATCGAAGCTCGGTGCGGCGAAATACTCTCCCGTGAGTCCATCCACGGCGGAATCGGCGGCCGCGCGCAGCATCGTTCTCGGAACCGGCACCGTGCCGCCGGTCGTATAGGGCGCGCCCTGCGCATAAAGCACGCGGCTCGCGCCGAACTCCTGGATGATTCCATCCACCGGCAAAATCGGCTTGAGCGGCATCGCGTTGTAATTGCCTTCAAGCGCAATGCGCGAGGCCGCGAGAGGGCCGATCACCGCGAGTGTTTTGCCCTCCGTTACCTGCAGCGGCAGAAAATGATCCGCATTTTTGAGCAGCACCATCGACTCGCGCGAAGCCCGCACGGCCAGAGCCGCATGTTCCGCCGAGTTTACGACGCTGAATGGAATCGCCGCATACGGCACCTTCTCCGGCGGATCGAACATGCCCAGTTTCATTCGCGCCGTGAACAGGCGCTTCACTGCAACATCCAGTTCCGACTCGGGCAGCACGTGATTGCGCACCGCATTCGCGAGCGCCAGGTAGGCTTTACCGCAATCGGTGTCTGTTCCCGCTTCAACGGCGTCCGCTGAGCCAGTCTCGCGATTGGTCGCGTAGTGGTGCCCCTCAGAAATATCGGCAACCGCATCGCAGTCCGACGTCACGAACCCCTGAAAACCCCAATCGCCGCGCAGAATCTGCTGCAACAGCATCTTGTTCGCACAGGCCGGCGCATGATCGATGGAGTTGTACGCGCACATGATCGAGTCCGCTTTGCCTACGGTGATCGTGGCTCGAAATGCCGGCAGATACGTGTCCCACAAGTCGTGATCGCTCGGCTCCACATCGACCTTGTGCCGCGTAGACTCCGGTCCGCTGTGCACGGCGTAGTGCTTGGGTGTCGCAATCGCGCGATAGTAGTTCGGATCGTCGCCCTGGATGCCCTCCACGAACGCTGTGGCCAACGTTCCCGTCAGAAACGGATCCTCGCCATACGTCTCCTGTCCGCGGCCCCAACGCGGATCGCGAAAGATATTGATATTCGGCGACCAGATCGTCAGCCCGTAATAACGATCGTGATTGCCGTGTGCGATCGCTTCGTTATATTTGGCCCGCGCCTCGGTGGAAACAACTTGCCCGATGCTATGCAGCAGCGGCGCATCCCAGGTTGCGGCGTTGCCAATCGCCTGGGGAAACATGGTCGCGTAGCCGGAGCGCGCAATCCCGTGCAGCCCCTCGTTCCACCAGTTGTATGCGGGAATATCCAGCCGCGCGATCGCCGGCGCCTGGTCAATCACCTGCGAGACCTTTTCCTCCAGGGTCAATCGCGAGACCAGGTCATCGACCCGCTGCGGAATGGGCAACGCTGGATTGCGAAACGGCATGGCAGCCGCAGCCTTGGCCTGCTCCGCGGTTGGCGGCGGGGCTTGTTGTTGAACCGGCATCTGCGCCCGGCTCCCAAGGGTCAGTAAAGAAAACACAAGAACAGCGGCAAGTCGCATGCGCATGGGCTCTGTCTCTCCAGAGAGCCCATATTAAGGCGCGCGAATGGCTGTGGCAAATCGATTTTGCAAGGAAAGTTCAAATTTCCCTGGGACGGTTGACCGGCACGCGGCAATTTAGTCCCGCGCCATCTGCGCAAGCTCGCGCCTGATCTGGCGCGAAAGCTCGTCGGGCGCCAGCACCTTTGCGCCTGATCCGAGTCCCAGCGTCACGAATTGGGCCAGCCGCGGACTTTCGAATTCGATATCGAATGCGCACCAACCCTCCGCCAGCGCCCGCGCGGCGGGATGCTTCGGAACCGGTTTTACCGCATACCATGATTCGATACCCTGTACCGCCTCCGGCGTAAGGGCCAGGGTCGCGATGTATCGCTGCCGCTGCTCCTTGAATGAGGCCGTGCTGCGTTTCCAGTGGGCCGCGAGATCGAACTTTGCCGGCCGCTTGAACCCGAGCGCAAGCACGAGCGCATCGCGCATGCGCGAAACGCGGAAGGTCCGCATTCCCGCCGGCGTGCGCGCCACCAGGTACCACGCCGTTTGCTTGCACACGATCCCGAGCGGCTCGACGGTACGCGCGCTCGTCTCTCCATCCGCGCGCCGATAGGCAAACGTCAGCTTGCGATCGCGCGCCAGCGCATCCTGCACCACCGGCAGCATCGAGAGGTCTTCCTCCGCCATCCGCCATCCTGCCGGATCGAAATGCAGCCGCGCGCGAATCGACTCCGCCTGCATCCGCTTCGAGGCGGGCAGTGCGGCCATCAGCTTGTCGAAGGCCCGTTGCGTCGCGGCAGTGAGCTTGCTGCCGCCCAGCGCGCCGGCCTGCGCCATCAGCAATCCTTCGAGCTCGGCGTCGTCCAGTCCCGGAACCTGCGTGCGCCATCCCTTCTCCAGCTCCCAGCCGCCCAATGCGCCGCGATGCGCGTTCAACGGAACTCCGGCTGCGCACAGCGCCTCCATATCGCGATGCGCGGTGCGCTCCGAGACTTCGAGCCGCTCCGCCAGCTCGCGCGTGGAGAGCCGGCCATACCCTTGCAGCAGCATCAGCGCGGAGAGAAGCCGATCGGATTTCATCCCAAGCTCCTTCCCGATCCCTGCAACAATTATTTACCGGAAATATGACAGCCGATGTCATATATGTGCCGCTAGGCTCCTTTTTGTGAGACACAGATGCGTCTCCCCTGGAGGTTTTCCATGGAACTCAAGAGATTGTTTCTCGAGCAGTTGGAGCGCGAAGCCGTTGCCTCGCGCAAAGCCATCGAGCGCACGCCGGAAGGGCAAAACAGTTTCAAGCCCCATCCACGATCAATGGAACTGGGCTTACTTGCCGCCCTTGTAGCCACCATGCCCGGTTGGGTTGCTCAGATGATCGACACCGATGAGCTCGATCTCGACGGAGGCGGAAAGTCCCTTCGCACGAAGCCGGTGGAAACCCGCGAGGAGCTGCTTTCGCTGCTCGATAAGGGTGTCGCGGACTCCTGCCGCGCACTGAACAGCACAACCGAAGAGCACCTGCTCAAGCCTTGGAAGCTGCGCAGGGGTCCACAAGTGTTATCGTACCGGCCCCGCTACTCCAGCGTTTTGGATGGCGCGTTTACTCATCTTGCCCATCATCGCGGCCAGCTCACCGTCTATCTCCGTCTGGTTGAATCCAGCGTGCCCGCTATCTATGGCCCCAGCGCGGACGAATGGCAGTAGCGCCAGGCGGGTCGAGAGACCATTTGCTCCGGGTCAAGGTCTGTGCCCCATCCTTTTCGCTTTTGCTTGCGGAAAGGATGGGACAGCACAAACCCTCGCCCAGGCAGTCTAGAACTGCAACTTTGCCCCGAACTGAATCTGCCGCGATGTCGTCGAAGTGGCGGTCACCACTCCTGCGGTCGGCGAAATTCCTGACGTTGCCGAGGTGTATACGACCTCATTCGGCGTCAGGAAGTTCGTGTGGTTGAGAAGATTGAAGAACTCCGCGCGGAACTGCAATCCGAGCCGTTCGGTAATTCGCGAATTTTTCACAGCGGAAAAATCCAGCTCTGAGAGCCCCGGTCCGGTCAGCGCGTCACGCGAGACATTGCCGTAGGTTCCCGTCGCCGGCGGCAGAAATGCGTTTGGATTGAAATACGCGCCCGGCGTGCGCGGATACAGATTGCCGCTGAAGGCCGGATTCCAATTCGGCCGCACCGGGTTGCGCGTATCGCCGTTGCCGGTAGGGTTATAGCCCAATTGCGGCGTGAACGGAAAGCCTGTCTGCACCGTAAGGATCCCACTTGCGGTCCAGCCGGACGCCAAAAAATCCACGGGGCCGGGCGCGTGATTCACATATCGCCGTCTCGCGCCAAATGGCAGCTCCCAGCTTCCATTGATCGAGGCCGCCTGGCGCACATCCGTTGCCGCAGGTCCCCAATCCAGCTTCGGGTCGAGCGGAAACTCGACAAACGCGGGCGTGTTGCCGCTCACGCTTGTGTTCCACGCCGACCCGTCGTCCAGATTTTTTGAATAAGTGTAATTTCCGCGAAGCTGAAATCCATTCGCGAAGGTGCGCCGCACATCCAGTTCGAGAGCGTTGTAAAGCCCCACGCCCTGCGACACCCATGAAGTCGAATTCGCGAGCGCCGGATTCGTATCCGCCTCACCGTTGGTGTAATACGGAGCACCGGCCGCGGTGTAGAGCGGGGCCGGCTCATTCATGTCCTCGGAGAGAATCTGATGATAGCTGTGCGAGCCCACATAGCCCGCGGTCAGCGTGGTATGCGGCGCAATCTCCTGCTCGATGCGCAAACTCCACGTGAGCACCGCGGGCGTTTGGATATCAGGCTGTACATTGCTCGGCGAAACCTTTGTTCCCGCGGGAGGCGATGTTCCCGGCGTGATGCTCAGATTTGAAAGAGCAACTGACTTGATCGACTCCGCGGTGTTGAAGGGCGCAGTCTGATCGAGCCTGTAGTCCAGCGTGTCGAGGAGGCCGTGATACAGTCCGAACCCTCCGCGCACCGCCGTTTTCCCGTTGCCCCAGACATTCCATGCAAAGCCCACGCGCGGCTCCGGCAAAAACTTTGCCCGATTCGCCGTGAGCGCCGAATCGCCCACAAGGGGCGCAGTCTGCAACACACCATTCTCGAGCGCGTAGTTCGCTGCGCGCCCTTGCGCCTCATTCCATCCGTTCGTCGATTCGGAACGGAAGCCCGCGCGCACCTCGAGCCGCGGCGTCACCTTCACAACGTCCTCGACGAACGCTGCGCCTTCGAGCGAGCGCCATCCCAGCTCCGTCGGCGAGGGCACCACGGTGAATGTCGCCACTGTGCCCTGCAAAAAGCTCGCGAGCGTGCTGAAGGAAGCCTGCCCATATTGATCCTGCGCCAGCAGATCGTTCGATTGCACGCGTTCGAGCCACACACCCGCCTCGACCTGGTGCCGCCCATGCGACCAGTAGACGTGATCGTCGCCAGTAAACAGGTTCCGCGACGTCTTGTTGTTGCTGCCCACATTCGTGCCCGCCTGCGAAATCTGCGAAGCTCCATTCGAGGCCGTGCTGCCGCTGATTACGATTGCGCCGACCGGCTCGCCTGTGACCCAGCCCGTCTCGCTCACCGGCGTGTATCCAGTGAAGAAGTAGCTCGCGCGCGAGTAGCCGAAGCGGGCGGTATTCAATAGCGACGGCGAAAACACGTGCTGCTCCTGCACGCTGGCCACCTGCTCGCGCAGGCCCTCGTCTACCAGGCTTAGCGGATTCGCCGAGGGCGTATGCGCGCGGCTGTCATCCACTGTGTACACGGCAAAGAGCAGATCCTTGCTGCCCACATTGTCATCGAAGCGGGTCGTTCCGAAGTCCTCCTGAATATGCTGCGGTGGATGGCTGAAAGCCTCCGCAATGCCGCTTCCGAGCTCCGGCCCGTTTTGAGCCGGCCAGAGATTCAGAAGCGGCGTTACGGCCGCGTTCACGCCCACGTATTGCTCCACGCCCGCCGCATTCGGCAGGTATCCCTGCCGCGCTTCGTTATCCGGAACCAGCGTCACCGCGCTCAATCCCCAGTTCTGCCGGAACCCCTCATAATTGCCGAAGAGGAACAGCTTGTCCTTTTTCACCGGCCCGCCGAACGATCCGCCAAACTGGTTGCGCTGGAACTCGGGAATCGAGCCTGCGTCGAAGTAATTTCGCGCATCGAGGGCGCTGTTGCGCAAAAATTCGAATGCGGTTCCGTGCAATTGATTGGTGCCGGAGGTGGTCACAATGCTCACCTGCGCGCCATCGCGCTTGCCGTAGCTTGCGCCATACGTGTCCGTCACCACGTTGAACTCGCGCACCGCATCCACGCCCAGCAACTGGCCGCTGGTTCCGCCGGGCGTCACGTTGATGAGCGAAGCGCCGGTGTATTCAATGCCATTCAGCAGAAACAGATTGTCCTGCGGCCGCCGTCCGCTCACGCTGAACATATTGCCCACCGACGAGTTGGAGCTGCCGATGCCGCCCGAGCGCTCGCCCGTGTAATTCACCGTTGCGGGATTCAACGTCAGCAATTCATCGTAGCTGCGCCCGTTCAGCGGCAGCTCCTTTACAGCGCGCTCGTCGATCAGCCCCGAGGTTTGCTGCGAGGTTGTATTCACGCCGGTCTCCTCGGCTTGCACCACCACGTCCGTTCGCACTGAATCCACGCCCAATTGAAAATCGACCACCAGGCTTTGCGCCACGGCGAGCGAGATGCCGGTGCGCTCCTGCGCCGCGAATCCGTCATGCGCGGCAGTTACCGTATAGTTGCCCACCGGCACGCTGGGCGCGGCGTAGCGGCCGTCGGCGCCGGTCACCAGCGTGCGGGAGGCTCCAGTCTCCAGTTGCTTCACCGTCACCGTGGCACCGCTCAATGCAGCGCCGGTTGCGTCGCGTACCGTGCCGCTCAACGTTGCGCCCACAATCTGCCCGTGGGCTAGAATCGCGCCGGCGGCGAGCACAATCGCGGATCCAACCACCATCACTCGTGTCAAAACATTGCCAAGTCTCACATAGCCTCCTGAGCAGGTATTCAAGTTCCCGCGCGATCCGAGCGGGGTGAATAAGGTGCACTTCCGAAACGCCGATGAGGCATTCCTGCGCACTGGTTTTGAAAGAAGAATGAAAAGGAGAAGAGCTAGCTGCGACAGCAGCGACAGCGACTGCAACAACAACAGCGGCAGCAACGAGCGGCCCGCCGGGAGGCAGGCATCACGCGCCGCGAAGAAAGAAATATATTCTTCATTTGGTCGTCAACAACAGATGGTTCGGGTCGAGAGTCTCCGTGCTCCATCCTTGCGATTTTTTCTTGCCGCAAGGGTGGGTCCGCACAAACCCAATGAGCCATGGCCCAAAAACATAAAAGCCGCGCCAGAACTTCTCTGGAACGCGGCCTACAGGGCAATCTACGTTGAGTTGAATCACCCGCCCACAAGGCCGCGCGGCACGCAACAACATGCGTTCCGTCCACATGCGTTCCGTCCCGGCCGTGTCAGGCGAATACCCATAAAACCACTATAGGGGAACCGCAAAACCACGTCAAACGGGCGTTGATCGTGAATCGGCTATGACAAAGCCTTCATTTTTCAGTTTTAATTGCTCTCTTTTGGCGCGCCCAGACATCACATAAGCATGACAAGACTGTCGAGAGTCGTGGGCAGGTGTGCGCGTGCTTCTGCCCTGAGGCCGATCTGCAGGGCGCGTGCGTTTTTTCTTTCCGCATGGCTCGCGTTTGCGTTCGCTTTCGCCGCGCCGGCCCAGCAGCCGAACGCAGCCGCCCCACCCCCTGCGCCCCCCAACGCTCCCGCGCCTCCTAATGCTCCCGCGCCTCAAGCGGCTCCGGTTGATGCTCAGGCCGGAACCCAAACCAAGCGCATTCTCGGCGTTATTCCCAACTTTCGTGCCGTCAGCGCTGATACCAAGCTTCCGCCCCAATCGATAAAAGACAAGTTTCTTACGGCGACCGACGATTCCTTCGACTATTCCTCCATCTTCATTCCGGCCGTGATCGCCAGCTATTCCTATGCGCGCAATTCCGTGCCCCAGTTTCATCAAGGAGCGCCCGGCTATGCACGTTATTTCTGGCATTCCGCCGTCGACCAGACCAGCGAAAATTACGCGGTTGAATTCATCTACCCGGTCATCACCCGCGAAGACACGCGCTATTACACGCTCGGGCACGGTGGTTTTCTGCACCGCGCCGGCTACGCGCTGAGCCGTGCCGTCGTCACGCGCTCTGACTCAGGCGCGGAGGTCTTCAATATCAGCGAAGTCTTCGGCGCCGGCACATCTGCCGGCCTGTCGAATCTCTACTACCCCAGTCAACAGCGCACCTTCTCCAACACGGCGAGCCAGTGGGGTCTCGATGTTGCGATCGACGCCGCGTCGTTTACCTTCCGCGAGTTCTGGCCGGACATCAACCGCGCCGTCTTCCACGGCAAGTAATCCGCCGGGCAATCGCGATCGATCGCCCCAGCCTGACAGCGCCGCCGCGCAAGGGATCTACACCATCCCCAGCAGCCCGAATACCTTGTTGACGGCTCCCAGTATGTCGCCGGCCATGGCGAAGTGCGAGGCGGTCGAAGCGATCTGCCCCTGCAGTGTCTTCAGGCCGTCATTTGTGCTGCCGATCTGGCCGGCCAGGGCCTCAAAGGCCGCCGTGTCGCTCTGCAACTGGCAAATGTTGTCCTTGGTCAGAAGGTCGTCGACATTGTCTTTCGCCGGCTCCAGCGCCAGCCGCACGGTTGTGTCGTGCGTGGCCTCGTACTGCGCCTCCAGCTTGTCATAGAGGTCCTGATACGCCGCACGCAGCGCTGGCGTGAGCGGAAGGGTGGGTGCGGCAGGTAGATTCCCCGAAGGCGTGCTCAATCGCGTTCCTCCTCAACTATTGCGCCGCGGAAAGCGACGCATACAGCTTGCCCAGACTGTCTCCGGCGGGCTCCAATTCCTGAAGCTTCTGCTGGAACGACGTGGGATTGTTGCCCTGCGCGGCGGCGGCCAGAGCATGATGGGTCATGTAAAAGCGGAATATGGCGTCATGCAGCTCGGCCAGCTCTTGCGCGGCTTCCTTTTGCTGGCGCGCGAATGCGGGCAGCTTCATGATCTCGTCCCGCCGCGCGACCGGATCCAGCTTGTTCTGCAGTATGAAATCCGTCTCTCGGTCGATGATGTCCTTGTAGTCCCGCGTCTGTTGGTCCTCGAGAATGCCCACCTCTTTATCGAGAAGCTGGCAGAGCGACTCGATATGCGGATCCATCGTTTCGACTTTCTGCGGCAGCTCCTTAGCGATGGTCCGGTCCACGAGGAATTGCCCCAGTGCGTTGGCGGCCAGGGTAATTGCGTTCTGCGTGTCGGAGCCGATCAGAGGTGCTGGCGTCGAAGACGAGGAGGAGGTGGTCGTGGTGCTGCTTCCGGTAGTCGTGGTCACGGTGGTCTGCGTGGTAGAGGCCGCCGCGGCCGGCGCGATGCCCAGCACGCTCTCCAGGGAGGGCCCCAGGTTGTTCGCGACCTGCGTCAGGTTGCTGCCAATCGACTTGGAAGCCGCATCCAGCGCGGGCGAATCCGTGCCCCCGGTAATGACCACCAGTTGCTTGGCATAAAGCTGCAGCGCCTTCAGAACATCGAGCCGCGCCTGAATCATCTGGTCAGTGAGAAGCACCTGGGTATTGGCGGGGTCGTAGGGAGGGTTGTTCTGGTCGAACTGCTTCTCCGCGTCGTAGGCCGTGCGCAGCTCGTGCAGCGACTCGGCGCTGCGGTAGGCCTCGGCGGCCTGATCCACTACCGGTGCCGTCACGGCCGAGAATGCAGCCGCGTGGTTCGCAAGTTGCGTGGAAGCGCACCCGGCCGCGGCCAAGCTCAGGCACAGCGCCAGCAAAGCAGCTCCGGCGCGCGCACACAATCCAGGAGTTCGGGCGGGAATGTGACCCTGTTTGCTGAACATGCTTTGAATGGAAATCTCCCATTACTACTTTGTCAAGAGCCAATTCCTGGGGCCGCCGGAGTTTTTGCTGCTGGTTCCTGGTCAACTGTGGTACAACCTGTGTAACTCAGCGGAGAACCTGTATGTCCAAGCGGATCGTTTTTTGCGCGGACGGAACCTGGGATGCGCCCGTCTCCAGCACCAACGTCTACCTCATCTACAAAGCCCTCACCGTCACCGCCGATCAGGTGACCTACTACGACGACGGCATCGGCTCTGAGGCCACCGGCTTGACCCGCGTTCTGGATGGCGCATTCGGCCAGGGACTTTTCCAGAAGATCCAGGACGGCTACACCAAGATCGCTCACGTCTACGAGGTCGGCGATCAGATCTTTCTCTTCGGTTTCAGCCGCGGCGCGTTCACCGCGCGCAGCCTGGCCGGCATGATCGCCATCTGCGGCCTGCCCAGCGGCAGTTTCACCGATAACTGCGTGGCGCAGGCCTTTGCCGCTTACCGCGATCCCGTGAACCGCGCCGCGCTGCTTGCCGGCTTGAGCTCTTGCGGGCTCTCGAACGCGCCCATCCAGATGATCGGCGTGTGGGATACGGTCGGCTCACTCGGCATCCCGGCCATCTTCGGGAGCATCGATGAGAGCAAATACGGCTTTCTTGACACCTCCCTCCATCCCGACGTGAAGAACGCCTATCAATGTCTGGCCATCGACGAGCAGCGCGCGCAGTTTCCGGCCACGCTGTGGACCGGGAACCCCGCGCCGGGACAGACGATGCAGCAGGTGTGGTTCTCCGGTTGCCATGGCGACGTGGGCGGCGGAACGCCGCAAGGCGGTCCTGTCGACGGCAGAACGCGCCTCTGCGACATCACGCTGGGATGGATGATCGCCCGGGCGCAGGCCCAGGGCCTCACCTTCGACCCGGCGGCGATCGCGCCCTACGCCAATCTCTTTCCCGCCAAGTTCGCACTCGACAAGATCAACGAATCCTGGACGCCGGTCTATGGTCCGTCCCACGCGCGTCCCATCCCCGCCAACTCGTCGATCGCCAACAGTGTCGCTCTGCGCATCCAGTATGGCCTTACCTATACGCCGGGAAACCTGACGCTGAATGACGGCGCGCTCGGCAACGGCTACTCACTGGTCAACATGGTGGACGCAAACGCAATCTAGTCTCCTGAATCATTGATTTCTTGCATAAATGCCAAGTCTGACGAGCAACTATGCATCTTGTAGAGTGATGCTGAAAAGCCACATCTGTTTTTCCCAAGGCTGCATGAATTATGCTTCGCACTTCTGACTCAGGAGACTAGAACCAGTCTCATAAATAGAGGATCGGGGAACCATTCTGAGCGCGGTAAATCCGTCCCCATCCCAGGCATCGCACGAAAGCCGCCCACTCAAAACGGCATCTTTTTTGACCAGCTCCACAGATTTGGCGGCTTCGCCGGCCTCGGCCATTTGAGCGGCCGCACCGGCGTGGTCATACCCAACGGGCGCTGCTGGTGCAACTCGTGCACCGGCTTCACCACGCCGGCATTCTTCGCGGCTTTGGCAAAAAGGCAAACCGCGCCCATCGCATCGCGCATGTGCCCGTCTGCCCACCAGCCGATGGGATGGCCCTCCCAGTCGTACACGCCGTCCCCCTCCACAAACGCCAGCGCGACGCCTTCGAGCGAGTACACATTTCCGTTGGCATGCAGCCACGCGCAGGTCGCGCCGCGCTCGTTATACAGCGGCTCCAAATCTGCTCTCTCCTAAAGCCTTGCAGGAACATGTTTCGAAACGTGAATTACGAGGCGCGCGTTGAATTGGAGCCGCCCTTCGAAATCACTTTCCTCCGCTGCGCCTGAAAGCCGCCAGGTTCTTCAGATTCTTCCCGCCTTTGCAGTGCGGCGGAGGAACCACAGGACCGTTGGGGTGATTGATCACGCGGACGATGAATTTGGATCCGTTCGCATTCTTCGCATTCTTTGGCGTGCAGGGCTGAATCCCGTGGGCGCGGATAAAACCCGCAATCAGGCCGCCCTGCGAGGAGTTTTGTGCCGGCGGGATATGACCCACCCAGCTCGCGCCGCCGCCTTCCAGCGTGCACGCGAAGGGATACTCGTCCCGGCTCAGAATGTGCAGGATCTCCTGCCTGATCCCGCTCAGGTCGAAATGCATGGCGTCTTTTCGGTTCTGCACGCCGAGCGCGGGTCCGCAGTAGGTGAGCACGCGCGGGCAGCACGCCATCTGCGCATGCCAGATATTGTCCGCAAGTTCCCGGTTGCGCTTCCAATCAATGTCCAGCACAGGGTAGGCCACGGCAGCGACCCTCCAGGATGGATTTGCAGTAGGCGCATCATAGCACGGAAAGAAAAACATCAGCGATTGCATGCCTGAGCCTGGCCTGGAAGCAGGATGCCGGGCATTTTCAAGATGCCGGGCATTTTCAGGATCTATCCG
The DNA here is from genome assembly GCA_036490385.1 of Occallatibacter sp. Taxonomy (GTDB): domain Bacteria; phylum Acidobacteriota; class Terriglobia; order Terriglobales; family Acidobacteriaceae; genus Telmatobacter. The sequence goes on along the minus strand of DASXDX010000013.1, from coordinate 88,749 downwards.
CGTGTGCGTCCTCTCAGCGCCAGAATCCGATTTCGGTGAGCGCATTGGCCAGCTTCTGTAAATCGAGGGCATGCGCGTTCCGATCGGCGAACACTGGACTTATCGTTACCATTCGCCAGCTAGCACATTGAAAACTAAAGAACGAGGCTGACAAGCCAGATCTCGCCTCAACTCTGAGCAAGAGCGGCGATGATCCTACATTCTCGGCTTGAATGTTTTCCGTTACAAGACGAACGGAGCCGTCGAAGCTCAGAAGCCAAGCGTCTCAGATCAGCGATTTTCGACTCCACTTCCTTGAGATGACCCGCAGCTACATCACAGACGTCTGCACACATTGGCGACTCGGCGCCAGAAAGCAACAGCATGTCCTTGATCTGCTCCAGAGAGAAGCCGAGGTCGCGGCATCGGCGCACGAAGTTCAGCCGCTCCAAGTGCTCCTGAGCATACACACGATAGTTGCCAGTCGTTCGCTCGCATACAGGCAACAAACCAGCCTGTTCGTAGTAGCGGATGGTGACGACTTTGACGCCGGTACGCTTCGCCAGACCACCGATTCGGAAGGTTGCGTCCATATTGACCCTATAGCTACTATAGGCTTTAGCGTAGTGATATGAAATGGCTCACGGTTCTGTTATTCGTCTCAGTTGCCACGGCTTCGTATTCCCAGGCGCCTGAACAGAATGAACATCCGCTTGACGACGACCCAAGCGTAATTGTGGAACTCGGTGCCTCCACGAGTTGGAACACCACAGGAGGAGCCGCGAGCTTCGCGCCCAATCTCGCCGCAGAAACCACCCCTATTGAAAACTGGCTGGAGTTGGAAGCGGGTGTGTCTCCGTTTTTTACACGGAACGCGACCGAATGGGATACAGATTTGCTTTTCAAAAAACCTTGGACGCTATCGCGGAAGGCTGAGTTCATGCTGGGTGTGGGGCCGGAGTGGGTCTACCTTCGGCAGAATGGAACGACATCCCAGTCCATCTCTGGTGAGGTCGCCGGAGATTTCATGTTCTGGCCGAATGGGAAACATCGCTTCGGTTGGTATCTTGAACCGGCTTATGACTACAGCTTCATGGCTGGCCATCAGAAGTCAATAGGTATGAGCGCAGGACTCTTGATCGGGATCCATCGAAAGCATTCCTGATGTTCGTGGTGTTTTCCTCGCCCTCCTTCGATTGGTACTGTGAAACGCGCATTGCACCTGGAAAATTCCCGATTCATACCTAATCGCCGAGTAGCTCATCGAGATAGGTAACGATGAGTGGACGCGCAGAACGCAGCAACGTACGCACGATCCATCATCGGTCCGTCGGCCTTCCCAGGCCCGGCGTCTGCATCCGCCTCCAACGCAATTCCATTGAGACCCCACACCGCAACGGACCGGCTCTACACTAACCCTCATGCGCCTCTTCCTCGCCATTCCGCTGGCGGAGTCGGTCGTCAAAGAACTCGCCGGCTTGACCGCGCGCCTGCGCCCCGCCGCCGCCGATCTGCGCTGGTCCGCGCCTGAGTCCTGGCACGTCACCCTGCAATTCCTCGGCAACACAACCACCGAACAGTACAACTGTCTCCTTGCGCGGCTGGCCGAACTCCGCTCTGCGCCGGTTTCCGTCCAACTGGCCGGGCTGGGAGTCTTCGAGCGCGCCGGCATCCTCTACGCCGGCGTTGAAGTTACCTCGTCGCTCGCCGCTCTCCAGCAGCGGATCGTTGCCGCGACCACTCCCTGCGGGTTTGAGCCTGAGGCCCGCCCTTACCACCCGCACATTACCCTCGCCCGCGCGAAGGGCCGCGACCGTGCCCGGGCATTGCGCGGCCTCGTCGCCGGGGCCCAGGCCGGATTTTCCCGCTGCACCGCCGGAGAATTCCTGCTCTACGAAAGCCATCTCTCGTCTGCCGGATCAACCTACGAGGTCCGCTGCCGTTTCCAGCTCAGTGCTGCCGCCCTCCATGCGGCCCATTGACTCTCCCGCCCAAGGGATGCGCCGTTGGCCCGTGAACCGCATTCCGCGTATACTGGAGTTTCGGCGATCCGTCGGAGCAGGGTGTGCGTCTGCGCCCCCTCAGCCGCTTCGGTCCCGCATATCGATTGACGATTCTGGAGTTTGAGTCATGGCACAGACATGCGACATCTGCGGCAAGGGCCCGCAGTTCGGCAACAACATCTCTCACGCGCACAACGTTACCCGCCGCCGCTGGAATGTGAACCTGCAGGCTGTCAAAGCGCTGGTGAATGGCGCCCCCAAGCGCATCCGCGTCTGCACAAGCTGCATCAAGAGCGGCAAGATCGCCAAGGCGTAAGCCGCCAGTTTTAACAGGGCGTAAGCCACTAGTTTTAAAAGGATTGGTTCGACAAGGACCCCGTCCGCCGGACGGGGTTTTGTTATGCCCGCGTGCCGATTACTGGCCGGCGTGCGTAAACGTCAGCGAGGCTGAGTTGATGCAGTAGCGCAACCCGGTCGGCCCCGGCCCATCCGGGAAGACATGGCCCAGATGGCCGCCGCAGCGCGCGCAGGTGACCTCCACGCGCCGCATCCCGAAGCTTCGGTCCTCGTGTTCATCAACTGATTTGGAATCAGCAGGAATCACGAAGCTCGGCCAGCCGCACCCGGAATCAAACTTGGCTCCGCTGAGAAAAAGCAAGGCTCCGCACCCGGCGCAGTGGTAATTCCCCGTCTCATGATTCTGGGTCAGCGCGCCGGTAAACGGCCGCTCGGTGCCCTTTTCGCGCAGCACGTGATACTGCTCCGGCGTGAGCATCGCCTGCCACTCCGCCTCGCTGCGCATCACTTTGTCCGGGGTCTGCCTGTCTTGGATCTGGCTTTCTTGGATCTGGCTGTCTGGGGTCTCGCTCACACAAACTCCTTGAGGGCCGCGCCACTGCTGCGGCCAGCATCTCATGGGATGCTGGTAAAGGAGAAAAGCATCTGGGGATTCTGGTTTTTAGGAATTACCGCTCTGAAGCGCCTCAGATTTCCGCGACGATCTCGATCTCCACCAGCGCGTCCTTCGGCAGCCGGGATACCTCCACGGTGGTCCGCGCCGGCGGCGGGACGCCGTTTTTTCCCATATAGTCGCCGTACGCCACGTTCATGGCCATGAAGTCGTTGAAATCCTTGAGATAAACGGTGGCCTTCACGGCACGGTCCAGGCTGCTGCCGGCGGCCTCCAGAATGGCTTTCAGGTTCTCGAGCGCGCGTGCGGTCTGTTCGGCGATTCCGCCCGCGACCAGCTGCCCGGTCTCCGGCGCCAGCGCGATCTGCCCCGCGGTGAACACCAGATTACCCACGCGAACCGCCTGCGAATAGGGCCCGATCGCCGCGGGCGCCTTCGCCGTCTCAATCGCTTCTTTCGTCATAACGTCGATTGTAAACAGAACTTTGCCGGAGCCTGAAGCGGACCGCTCCAAATGGAATGTCCGCAATCCGGCGCGTTCTGGTGATTAACCTACGTTCAGGTTTGCCAGCACGCCGCCAGCCAGCATCATGGCCAGCAGCCAATAGGCTGCATTGATGGCAAACAGCTTGGCCGGCCGTCTCTCGAAAATGTGCTGGGTGAACATCGGCGGGGCCATGAAACCGAGCCAGCACAAAGCGCCGATCCAGACGCCCGTAGGAAAGGCAGTTCCGCCAACCCACAAGATGAGGTGCGCCAGCACGAACGACAGAATGAGGTTGGCGACAAACGAGGTCGCCATGCCGAACCATGCCCTCGTCGGCGCTTCACCCTCCGGAAGACCCACCAACGCCTTCCACCTGTCCTTAAATACGTAGCCATACCAAAGCGCACCCAACACCCACTGGATCACGGTGGCTATCAGAACTGGCAGAAGATGGACGTGAAGATGATTCATTGAAAACTGCCTCCACACTCATATTTCGAATCCGGCTCACCGGCCCGGATCAGCCGGAATTGGCGAAAAACACCGCTGCCTGCAAAGGAGTCGTGTCCCCACTGTGCGGGAGGGTGGAAACTGGTGTCAAGGCAAATCGCACGATGGTAAGTTACCTAGGCAGATACATATACAACTTCGGAGGGACCAATCCCGAAATGGCTAGCGCCGTTTCAGCGCCTCCAGTTCTTCCAGGGTCCGGGGCCAGTCGGCTCCGAGCAGCCGCGACAGGCTCCGGTCGGCCAGCACCTTGCCGCCCTTCTGGCAGCGGGCGCAGTAGTTTGTCTCGTTGTCCGCATAGCGGATGCGCTGCACCTTCTCGCCGCAGCGCGGGCATGGCTGGCCGAATCGCCCATGGACGGCCATCTCGGGACGGAACGCCGTCACCCCCTCCGGAAATTTCTTCTTCGCTTCGGAGGTGAGCCGTTCGATCCAAAGCGTGAGCGTAGCGCGCGTGGCTTCGAAGAGCCGTTCCCATTCTTCCGGCTTGAGCTTGTGGGTCTGCGCGATGGGCGAGAGCTGCGCCGCGTGCAGAATCTCATCCGAGTACGCGTTGCCGATGCCGCTCACGATGCGGGGATCGGTCAGCGCGCGCTTCAACGTGCGGTTTTCAAAGCTCAGGGCCGCGCGAAACTCGTCCGATGTCGAGGAAAAAATCTCGATGCCGCCGGGATCGATATCGCGCAGAGCCTGCTCGCCGCGGAGCACATGCAACGAAGCGCGGCGCTTGGAGCCGGCTTCGGTCAAGATCAGGGTGCCGTCTGGAAAATCGAGAGCGAGAAGCGCATTGCGGCCGGCGAGCTTCGCGTGCGGCGGCTTCCAATGCAGGCGGCCGGCAATCATCAGGTGCAGCACCAGCCACAGCAACCCGGGGTCCCCAACGGCAGGTCTTTGTCGTTGGGGTGGGAGATCGCCGTCGACTCCAATCGCAATGCGTTTGCCCACCCGCCGGATCGCATGGACGGTTTTTCCCTCGACCGATGCAATGGGAGGGTCCGCCGTCCGCAGCAGAAAAACACTGGCCAGGCGCACCTGTTCGAGCGTCTTGCCCATAAGGCGCGGCTCCAGCGCCGAGATGTAGGCGGTGATATCGGGAAGTTCCGGCATCGCTTCCAGATTGCCGCCGCAACCCGCGCAGCCGCAATGGAATTCTTCACGCCGGAGCCTTAACTCAAGATTGTGTTGTCGATCAGGCGGGTTGCGCCCACAGACGCGGCCACGGCGAAGAGCGAGCCGGGAACGGCGATCTCAAGCGGCTCCAGGGTTGCCCAATCCACCAGCGCAACGTAGTCCACGCGGACTGCGGGCTCGGTAGCGAAGATTTTTTGCGCGGCGGCGATGAGTGTGGCGGAGTTGCGCTGGCCGGCTGCTGCAAGAGATTCGACGTGGTGGATGGCCCGGCTCAACGTGAGGGCCTGCGCGCGCTCGGTGGGGCTGAGATAGATGTTGCGCGAGCTCATCGCAAGGCCGTCCGGCTCGCGCACTGTGGGGCAGACGACGATCTCGGTAGCCAGGCGCAGATCAGTGGTCATGCGGCGGATCACGGCGATCTGCGCCGCATCCTTCTGGCCGAAGAAGGCGCGGTCCGGCTCGGCGGCGATGAAGAGCTTGGCGACGATGGTGGCCACGCCGCGAAAATGGCCGGGACGGGATTGACCGTCGAGCCGATTGCCCAGGCCTTCCACATCGACCAAGGTCGACGCGCCGGCTGGGTAAAGTTCTTCAACGCGCGGCGCGAAGATCACGTCAGCGCCTTCGGTCTCAGCGAGCGCGCAGTCTGCGTCGAAGGTGCGCGGATAGCGGGCGAAGTCCTCATGGGGACCGAACTGCGTGGGGTTGACGAAGATGCTGACGGCTGTGAAGCCGCACGACGCGTGCGAGGCGCGAATCAGCGAGGCGTGGCCGGCATGCAGGGCGCCCATGGTGGGGACGAGACCGACCATCGGGCCAACGGCGTTACCGCCCTTTTTATGCGCTTCACGGGACCACTGACGGAGCTCTGCTACGGTGCGAAGAATCTCCATCAGGCCTGGGTGAGCTCTTCCCAATCGAGCAGCGCGTCCTGATTCACGATCGCGTCCAGATCGCCGGGATACGGATCATTGAATTCAGCGTGCAATTCGGCCTGCGTGGATTTGCGGGCTGCCGCGGGCAGGTGATAGCTCTCGGCATCGGAGGGAAACGCGCGATGCTCCACGTCCTCGCGATACCGCTCCACGGCTGAGCGAATCAGCGCGCCCGCGTCAGCGTAGCGCCGCACGAACTTGGCGGGAGGGGCAAAGGTAAGACCCACCAGATCGTGAAAGACCAGAATCTGCCCGTCGCATCCCGGCCCCGCGCCGATTCCAATGGTGGGAATTTCGAGCTCGGCGGTGATGGCTTCGGCGGCCTCGCGCGGCACGCCCTCGAGCACGATGGCGCCGGCTCCGGCATGGGCCAGCGCGCGCGCGTCGGCCTGCAACTGGCGCGCCGTCTCCGCCGTCCGCGCCTGCACCCGATAGCCGCCCATGCGGTGCACGCTCTGCGGCGTCAGTCCGAGATGGCCGACGACGGGAATCTCGGCCTCTGTGAGCGCACGGACGAGCTCCACGCGCGGTCCTTCAATCTTCACTGCCTCCGCGCCCGCTTCTTTCACGAACCGCACCGCGTTGGCCAGTCCTTCAGCCGTTGCATTGTGATAGCTGCCGAAGGGCATATCCGCGACGACGAGCGCCCGGCGCACGGCGCGGCGCACCGCCCGCGTGTGATGCAGCATCTCGTCCACCGTGACGGCCAGCGTATTTTCATGGCCCAGCACGACCATCGCCAGCGAGTCGCCCACCAGCACCAGGTCGATGCCGTTTTCGTCCACCAGCCGCGCGGTCGCGTAGTCATAGGCTGTGAGCGCGGAGATTGGCTTGCCCTGGCGCTTCATCTCGGCCAGCGCGGGCATAGTCACTTTAGGAAGGCTGGTTGGAAAGGATTGGGAGTTTCCGGCAGCCGAGGACCGGTCGCCGGTGGAAAAATTGGTAAGGCTCATGATGTCTCCAGTGCCACTCCGCAGACTCAGGATGCAGCCCGAACTAGGCCAGTATACGCCCGGTTGGCCGCGAGAGCGCCCAAGCGTGCTTGTCATCCGTGCGGCCCCTGGGGCTAAGTTCCAGCGGTTCTTGCGGATCCAGGGCCCCACGCAGCACACTGGTAGCTGGCTATGCCTTCTCTTTCTACAGGAATCGTCAGCGGCCTGGGCGCGGCGGCGGGGGTCGGACTCGCAATCGGCGGCTGGTTCTATGCCTCGCGCTGGCCGAGCTCGCGCCTCTTCGGCAGTGCTCTCACCGCACCCGCGCGGGCCGGCGAGCTGGCGCTCACCTTCGACGACGGTCCCAACCCCGCCTGGACGCCGAAACTGCTCGAACTCCTGGCGAGCCACGATGTGCGCGCCACATTTTTCCTGCTGGGCGGCTTTGCGCAGGCCGAGCCGGAGCTGGTGCGGCGCATCGCCGCAGAGGGGCACCTGATCGGAAACCACTCCTGGTCGCATCCCCACTTGTCGAGCACGCCGGCGGCAAAGATCCGCGAGCAACTGGTGCGCACGAGCGAGGCGCTCGAGCAGATCACCGGCGCGAAGGTGCGCTATTTTCGCCCGCCCTTCGGCGCGCGCCGTCCCGCGGTCTTCCGCATCGCGCGCGAACTCGGCTTGGTTCCCGTGCTGTGGAACGCGATGACCTCGGACTGGAGCGAGCCATCTGCGGCGCGTATCGCAGCGGCGCTGTCGACGAAAATCGACCGGAATGCGCGGCGCGGACTCGCGACCAACATCGTGCTGCACGATGGCGGCCATCGCGCGCTGGGAACCAACCGCGAGCCCTCCATCAAAGCTGCAGAACAACTGATCGCGCGGTACGCGTGCACGCATCGATTCGTCACGCTGGATGCGTGGCAGTGAGTCGCAGCCCTATGCAGCGGCAACCATCTTGAACGCCTCGCGCGCAGCAGCAATCGTGGCGGAGATCTCTTTTTCACCATGCGCCGTGCCGATGAACGCCGCCTCGAACTGCGATGGCGGCAGCCAGACGCCGCGATCCATCATGGCGCGATGGAAGCGGCCGAAGGCGGCGGTGTCAGACTTTGCGGCTTCATCGTAGTTGGTGACCTCATCGGCGGTGAAGAACCAGGTCCACATGGAGCCGACACGATTGAGCGTGAGCGGAATGCCGGCCTTTTCCGCTTCGGCGGTTACGCCGTCGGCGACAGCCTTGGTGTTCGCTTCCAGGCGCGGATAAACCTCCGCCGCGTGTTCCTGCAGATAGCTGACGGTCGCGAGCCCAGCGGCCATCGCCAGCGGATTACCGCTCAGCGTTCCCGCTTGATAGACAGGCCCAAGCGGCGCGAGCAGGTCCATCAGGGCGCGTTTCCCGCCAAACACGCCTACGGGCAAACCTCCGCCCACAATCTTGCCGAGCGTGATGAGATCGGGGTCGAGGCGATAGGTCTCGCACGCGCCGCCCAGGGCCACGCGAAAGCCGGTCATGACCTCATCGACGATGAGCAGCGCGCCTTCGCGCTCGGTGAGATCGCGCAGGCCATGCAGGTAGCCCGGCGCGGGTGGAATGCAGCCGGCATTGCCGACGATGGGCTCGAGAATTATGGCGGCTATCTGATCGGGATGGGCGTCAAACGCAGCTTCGACCGCGGCAAGATCGTTGTACGGCAACGCATGCGTGAGGCGCGCAATCTCTTCCGGCACGCCGGCTGAGCCGGGAATGCCGAAGGTGGCTACGCCGGAGCCGGCCTTCACGAGCAAACCGTCGGCGTGGCCATGGTAGCAGCCCTCGAACTTGACAATGATTTTGCGCCCCGTAGCCGCGCGGGCCAGGCGGACCGCGGACATGGTCGCCTCGGTTCCGGAGCTGACGAAACGCATCTTCTCAATGGCCGGGTAGCAGGCCACAATGCGCTCGGCAAGATCGCCCTCGGCTGCTGTCGATGCGCCGAAGCTGGCTGAGTTCCGTGCCGCGCGCTCGATGGCTTCGACCACAGGCGGAAAGGCGTGGCCCAGGATCATCGGTCCCCAGGAGCCGAAATAGTCGATGTAGCGGTTGCCGTCGGCGTCGATGAGATAGGCGCCCTCGGCCCGCTCGATAAACGGCGGCGCGCCGCCCACAGCGCGAAAGGCCCGCACCGGCGAGTTGACCCCGCCGGGGAAGAAACGTTCCGCGCGTTTTTGCAGAGCCTCGGATCGTGCCTCGGATCGTGTAGGAGAGCGCATGACGGCTTCAGTATAGAAGGCCGCACATGTCGATCTTCCGAGTTGCGGCGTCGGGGTTGAAACTTCCACCTCGCTGTGGATTTGCACTCCGCCAATCCTGCTAGAATCTTGCTTTCCGGACCTTCGCGCCGCGGCAAAATCCATCCCTAGAAAGCCTGCTCTGTGCCTGACCCCAAAAAGCCTAAATCCGTGACGTACGCTGACGCCGGCGTGGACATCTCCCGCGGCGACCGAGCCAAGGAGAAGATCAAGTTCCTGGCGCAGAAGACCTTCAACCGCAATGTCTTGGGCGGAATCGGCGGCTTCGGCGCGCTCTACCGGCTCGACCTGCAGCGCTGGAAGAATCCCATCCTGGTGAGCTCGGCAGACGGCGTGGGCACCAAGCTGAAGGTGGCCTTCGAACTGGGCCTGCACCACACCGTGGGCGCGGACCTGGTGAACCACTGCGTGAACGACGTTGCCGTGCAAGGCGCTACGCCGCTCTTCTTTCTCGACTACTTCGCCAGCGGCAAGCTGGACGCCGAGGTGACGGAAGATGTGGTCACCGGCCTGGCCGATGCCTGCAAGGCAAACGGCTGCGCGCTCATCGGCGGCGAGACGGCGCAGATGCCCGGTTTCTATTCCGACGGCGAGTACGACCTGGCGGGATTCATCGTCGGCGCCGTGGACCGCGACAAGCTCATCACCGGCGCGGGCATCAAGCCGGGCGACGTGCTGATCGGCATCCCATCCACCGGCCTCCACACCAACGGCTACTCGCTGGCGCGCAAGCTGCTTTTTGAAGCGGCCGGCTACAAGCCAACGCAATATGTCACGGCGATCAAGGAGAAGGCCGGCGTGGCGCTCCTGAAGACGCACCGCAGCTACCTGCACGTAATCCAAAAGCTGGTGACGGCGGGATTGACCACCGGCATGGCGCACATCACCGGCGGAGGCATTACGGAGAACCTGCCGCGCATTCTGCCCAAGAACGTGACGGCGCAGGTGGAGCTGGGCTCGTGGCCGGTGCTGCCTATCTTCGAACATCTGCGGGAACTGGGCCAGGTCTCCGGGGAAGAGATGATGCGCACGTTCAACATGGGCATCGGGCTCATCGCGGCCATTCCCGCGGCCAAGTTCGCGCGCGCCAAGAATCTGCTCGACCGGGCCGAGGAGAAGTTTTACCTGATCGGCCGCGTTGCGAAAGGCGAGCGCCGGGTGCAGTACACATGAGCGCTGCCAAGCGCCTGGGCATCCTCATCTCGGGACGCGGGTCGAATTTTCTGGCGATTGCCAAGTCCATCCGCGCCGGGCGGCTGCCCAACGTCGAGATCGCCGTCGTCATCTCCAATATCCCGGAGGCCGCAGGTCTCCCAAAAGCGCAGGAGCTTGGGATTCCAACGGCGGTCTTCGATTCCAGAGGCCGCAAGCGCGCCGAGCATGATGCCGATGTGGCCGCATGTCTTCAGGCGCACAAGGTCGATCTCGTCTGCCTGGCCGGATACATGCGGCTGCTCTCGCCCGCGTTTGTGGCAGCGTTTCCCAACCGCATTCTGAATATTCATCCATCGCTGCTGCCGGCCTTTCCCGGCCTCGAAGCGCAGGAGCAGGCCTTTGCCTACGGCGTAAAAGTGGCCGGCTGCACAGTGCACTTTGTCGACGACGAACTGGACCATGGCGCCATCATTTTGCAGCGGGCCATTCCCGTGCTCGACAGCGACGATCCGCATTCGCTCACCGCACGGATTCTGGCCGAGGAGCACAAGGCGTACAGCGAAGCCATCGCCATGGTGGTGAGCGGCGAGTACGAGATTCGCGGCCGGCGCTTTCAAAGACGGACCGCCTGAAGGGCTGTCAAGGAGCCGTGTCTCTTGCGCCTTTCCAGGCGTTGAATGCAAAACAATTAGGCGAACGCGTGCATTGCAGGATTTATGCCTTCGATTGCCCAAACTAGAGGCAGGTCGAAGGAGCATTGCGCATGAATTCTGTCTCGAATATCTGGAACCATCCCCGAACCTCGTTTGCCGGACTGCTGATTGCAGTGGTGACCGTGGCCGGCGTCTTCTCGCAGCACGGCGTAACGCTGGGAACGGCCGGCGCGGGCACCGTTGTCGCGCTCGCCAGCGCGGTTGCTACGGCGCTGCTCGGGCTTTTGGCGCGCGATCCGGGCGAGCCGGCGAGCCAGCGAGTCGGCAGTTCAGTAACCAGGCTGGGCGTATGGATGCTCATCGCTCTGCTGCTGCCTTTGCCATGGCTCGAGGGTTGCTCGGGAACCGGCGTGGCCCAGGACATCGTCAACTGGACGCCGTCGCTGCAGAGCGCCGTCGCTACCGTAGACTCGACCGCCGCGCTGCTGGCTCCCGCCGATGCGCCCGTGTTTTCCGCGGCAACGGTGGGCTTCGATGTGGCTTCGAATCTGCTGGTGACGCAGGCAAAGGCGTATCTCGCCAATCCGGGAGCGACAACGCTCGCCCAACTGCAAACGCAGGTGGTCACGCTGGAACAGCAGGTGGATGCCGCGCTGCTCGAGGCCGGAAAGATCGTGAACCCGGCAAGCCAGCAGCACGCGCTGGCCGCCATTCAAGCGGTAGGCACGATTGTGAGCGCCATCCTGGCGCTGGTGCAGTCGATTTCGAGCAAAGCTGCTGTTGCGCAGATGGCGGTTGCTTCCAGCATCAAGATAGCCGCGGTGCAGCCATTCCTGAACCGGAGGCACGCGGCGGAGCTTGTGGCCGCGCACTGCAACGAAACATTTCTGGTCGCACGGCTACAGGTGGCGCAGACCGAGCGGGCCGAAATGGACGCAGGATTTTAGCGAATGCGCGACGCGCTTATTGCGCGTGCCAACTCATGTCCACGCGCACGGGGATCTCGTTTTTGATCGGCACGGTGAGAAATGAGGGCCGGTCGATTTTGAAGTCGGAGCAAGTGAGCGGAAGGGTCCCCGTGATGCGCACTTCGTTGCCTTGCGCGGTGCGTTGGAAGGGAACGTGCGCGTAGTGGGCCGTCTGGCCGGCGAACTGGACTTCGAGATCGGCGTCAATGGCCGATGACGTGATCTCAGCCTGCGGAAAGCGGGCATGCACCACGATCATGGGGAACTGCGCGCCGCGCGTGGCCTCGATCATGTGCAGATCGCGATTGGTGTCGCCGGAGTCGAAGGACTTTACCGGAACCGCGATCAGGAAATCGCACTGGCCCGCATGGCAGACGCCTTTGCCGCGGGCCGCCTGGCTGGTGCCGTCCACCTGGTGCATGGGGTGCGACATGTGATAGCTGAGCGCGGAGTGATCGGCCACCCATTGCGAATCGGCCTGCGCAAAAATCGGCAGTGGAAGAAGGAAGAGCGCAAGCAGAAGTTTCCTGTTCATCATTTCTCCCAGAACTTCAGGTGAATCGGCCAGGAGACGGCAACGATCGCCGCGCCGTAGGCGATGGCCGTTGTCACCGCGACCGGTCCGTGCGCAGCGGCAAGGCCATGCACCTTCTCGCCGTTGTTCTCCTGGTTGTAAGCCATGGCGCCCAGAATCGGCGTAAGAATCATGCCCGGCCCATGGACAAATGCCAGCGCCTCATGCCAGCGGATCGCGCCGTGCTTCTGAACGCCCGGCACCTTGGGCGCGCGGATCGCGAAATAGGCAGTCGCAAAGTAAAGAGTGGCCGTGGCGCCGCCGAGCGCGGCGTGAAAATCGAGATTTGCGTTGGTGGGTTCCTTGATTGTCTCGCCGTTTTTGCCTTTGGCAGCGGCCATGGGACCGGTGATGAGGGTGGCGGCCATGGGAATGGCAGTGATCAGGCCGAGGCGCTGGTGAATCTTGAGCATCTCCGTCCGTTTTTCAAGCATGGCCTGCAGCTTGGGATTGGCCTGCGTCTGCTGCTGGCTGAAGCCGAGATCACCGAGCGAAGGAGCCGCGGGTGCAGAAGTCGCGGGTGCAGGAGCGGCGGGCGCGGGGGACGGCGCGTTCGGGAGTTGTTGCGCGGCGGAAGCGGTCAGCATCAGGTCCAGCGTTTGCGATCCGGCTGCGGTGAGCGAAACATTTGTTTCCTTCGCAGTGAAACCATCCGCCCCAACCGAAACCGTATAGCTGCCCAATGCGAGGCCGGGCAGGCTATAGGAACCGGCAGAGTCGGTCTGTGTTGCAGCCGATTGACCGCCTGGCTGGTTCATAGACGCGGTGTGCGCATAGATCTTTGCGCCTGGCACAGGCTTGCCTGCGGCATCGGTGATCGTGCCGGAGAGCGTAGCCGTGGCCTGCGCGGAGGCCAGATTCGGAATCAAAACGAAAAGCAGAAAGACGCCTGCTCGAAACGCGGCCGAAGCCGCTTTCAAATCCATGGAAACTCTCCTTGCGTGCGCGATGCTCGTGTGCGAGATCGTGTGCGGGGTGATCGTTGATCTTTGTGTGGCCGGCCCGGACCTCTGCGCTACTGGGGATTACGGTCGTTCCGGTGTAACCATAGCGAATCTAGATGACGGAAAGTAAACGCGATTATGACAGACCGTTCATCTGGCGCATTCCGGTGCGCGAAGCACCCATGAAGAGCTTGCGTGGAAGCGATTGCTATGGACTAATATCCGTTCATGCGGCTTCTGCTGGTGGAAGATGAGATCGATATACAAAGCTTCCTGCGCCGCTCGCTTGAGGAAGCCGGATACGGAGTAGAGGCCGCCTGTGACGGCAGAACCGCCGAGAGGCTTGCCATCGAGAACCCATTCGATCTTTTGATCGTCGATCTCGGCTTGCCTGACCAGGACGGAATCGGCCTGATTCTGCGCCTGCGTGAATTGGGGGTGAGAGCTCCGGTGATGATCCTCTCGGCGCGAAGATCCGTCGATGACCGCGTGCGCGGTCTCGAGCAAGGCGGAGACGACTACCTCACTAAACCTTTCGCGCTTGCTGAACTGCTCGCCCGGCTCCGCAACCTGCTCAAGCGCAACAGGCCATCCACCGCGGAGGCAACCCGCCTGCGCGTGCTCGATCTCGAGCTCGATCTTCTCCGCCGCGAGGCCACGCGCGCGGGACATCCGCTGCAACTCACGCAACAGGAGTTCGTGCTGCTCGAATACCTGTGCCGGAACGCCGGCCGCGTCGTCACGCGCTCCATGATTCTCGACCAGGTATGGGGCATGCGGATTCAACCGGACACCAACGTAGTGGATGTGCATATTTACCGGCTGCGGGGCAAGGTGGATGGCGCGGGCCAGCAGTCGCTCATTCGCACGATGCGAGGGGTGGGCTATGTCCTCAAAGACCGGTAAACGGCCCATGCATTCCGCGGCATGGCGCATCTCCTGCTGGGCAACTGTTGCCTTTGCCTTGGGCACGCTGGTGGTTTTTGTCTTTCTACATCGTTTTGTGGCCGACGATATTCAGCGGCGCAGCGATGCCTGGCTCTCGGGCGAAATTGGGGTGTTGGGTGACGTGGCGCAACGAACTCCGAACAATGCGCTGTACGGCCGTGTGGTGGGCGAAGTAGCCGAACTGGCGGCGAGAGAAGTGCCCAATAAATCGTCGAAGAGCAGCTCGAACACGTCTGTGTTTTTTCTGCAGGCCGGCCAGGATGGATCTCTCAAACTGTGGGTTGGCGCGGGAGACGGCGAAGCCACGCTCGCGGCCATCCGATCCGCAAAAATTCCTCCGGACCGTCCCACCGATCTGCGCGTCCAGGGCTTCCCGATTCCCTTTCGCGTCGCCTGCATTCAAATCGGCGACGGCAGCCATATCTATCTGGGCCTTTCGGAGAGAGATGAACTGCGCGTGCTGAACAAGCTGCGCCTGCGTTTCTTTCTGTTATCGCTGTCATTGGTTCTGCTCGGATTCGGCATCGTATTTTTTACGACGCGGCGCATGTTGAGCCATGTTCGCGAGATTGCGGAAGCTGCTTCGCGCATCGGCCTCTCCGATCTCCACGCAAGGGTGCCGACGACGCGGCGGAATGACGAAGTGAGCCATCTCGCCCACACCCTCAATCGCATGCTCGACCGCATCGAGAGCTCGGTGCATCAGCTGCACACCATTACCGACTCGCTGGCGCACGATCTGCGCAGCCCCCTGACTGCCATTCGCGGCAAGCTCGAGATGTCGCTGCCGGCGGTTGCGGATGAAGAGCACGCGGAATCGATCGTCTCCGCGATTGAAGAACTCGACCGGCTCAACGATTTCCTCAACAAGTCACTGGATGTTGCCGAGGCCCGCGCCGATGCATTGCGTCTCACGCGCACCGAGACCGACCTCCGGGAACTGCTGCGCGTGATGATCGATCTCTACGAGCCGTCGATGTCGGAGAAAGGTCTCCGAGTCCGATTGCGCTGCGATGCTGAGGTGAAGGTGAACGCGGATACAGCGCTTCTGCATCGCATGATCGCCAACCTTCTCGACAACGAGCTGAAGCACCTGCCGCTCGCCTGTTCAGTCACGGTTGAAGCTCGGGCGGCGGAGGACGCCGCATTGTTGATCTTCGAAGACAACGGCCCCGGCTTCGATCCCGAGGTGCTGCAGCGGCTGTTTGACCGCCGCGTGAAGGGCCGCGATTCCAACGGGCATGGGCTCGGCCTTGCGTTCGTCGACGCGGTCGCGCGTGCCCACGGGGGAACCGTAGCGGCCTCGAATCGCGAGGGCGGCGGAGCGCGCATCGTGATTACGCTTCCCATCGCGCCGGCCGATCAGGCCCATTCCGCGGTCCAGTCGATCGCCGGTTCGAGGTGATATCGAAGTCCCCCCAGGAGCATTGGATTTTCGCAGATAAAGTACGTTCGTCACCTTTTGCGGAGGAACGGGAGCCGGTCCGGATCGGCTTCCACGTTATACTCAAGCGGAAAACTCACTTACTTCTTGCCTTCCCAGCGAATCGGACCAGCGACCGAAGTTACACCACGATCTGCGGCGCAACGAAGGTCCCACGGCACGCGTTTTCGGAGTGAACGGATATGCGAAACTCCGCTGTGTGCTTCCTCCTTGGAGCAGCTTTTGCTCTCGCGGGTTGCGGCTCTGCCAAACTCCAGCAAGGCAGTTCATCCAGCAAGCTTGCGATTACAGCCACGTCTCTTCCCGCCGGGAGCGCAGGAGCCGCATACAACGCGGCGGTCTCGGCATCGGGCGGCGCTACTCCGTATACATTCGCTGCCAGCAATCTGCCCGGCGGGCTTTCTATAAACAGCGCAACGGGCGCCATCACCGGCACGCCCACGCAGAATGCGCAGGGAACCTCCGCCGTGACCATCACGGTAACGGATTCGACTCAGCCCTCGGCGCAGACAGCCACGGCCACTCTTAACGTTGCGATCAGCGCGGCCCAGCTCACCATTACCACGACATCGCTGCCCGGCGGTACTGTCGGCGTGGCTTTTAGCGGCGCAATTGCGGCCTCCGGCGGGATTACGCCTTATACCTACAGCGCGAGCAACCTGCCTTCCGGATTGTCCATCGCGGCCGCGACCGGCGCGATTACCGGCACGCCCACGCAAAGCGGGACGACAACGGCCGCTTTCACCGTCACGGATTCCACGAAGCCCGCTGCACAGACCGCAACGGCCAGCCTGGGGATCACGATCAACCCGGCCTCCTCGGGATCGCTCTGCGGCGGCATGAGCACAGGCGATAACGCCAGCCTCAACGGTTTCGTCCCATTCCCGTCGACGGCCGCGTGGAATACCGACATCTCCTCGGCGCCGCTCGATCCGAATAATACAGCGATCACTTCGGCGGCTGGTTTTGCCGGGCTGCACCTTCATCATGATTTCTCTTCAGTGGCCGGAGGCAACTACGGCATCCCCTACGTCGTCGTCGATTCAAGCGTCACGCCGCTGGTGCCGATCAACGTGCTCGACTACGCAAGCGAGAGCGACGTGGCCGTGGCGCCGTTTCCCATTACCGCGCCCATCGAGGGATCACCGGCCGATTGCGACGGCTGGCCCGACACCTATATAGGCGACTCGCACGTTCTGGTGCTGGACCGCAACACCTGCTTCCTTTATGAGACTTTCAACACGCACCGCTGCAACGGTGCATGGAACTCGTCTTCGGAAACCATCTGGGACATGCAGAACTACGAGCAGCGCCCGTGGGGATGGACCTCTGCCGATGCCGCCGGGCTGCCGATCTTTCCCGGCTTGATTCGTTATGACGAAGTGGCTTCCGGCGCGATCAGTCATGCGATCCGCTTCACCATGCAGCAGACCAAGAACGACGCCAACGGCGGCTACTTTGTGGAGCCGGCCAGTCACGCCGCCGGAACTGTTTACGGCGTGAGCAACATCATGGGGATGCGCATCCGGCTCAAGGCGAGCTTCGACACCTCCGGTTACTCGCCGGCGAACCAGGTGATTCTCACGGCGATGAAGAAGTACGGGATGATCCTGGCCGACAACGGCGGTTATTTTTACTTTCAAGGCGTACCCGACCCGCGCTGGAACGACAACGATCTCGAAAATCTGGATTCGATTCAGTCGTCGAACTTCGAAGTGGTGCAGATGACGCCGGCGTTCCCAGGCTATGACGACAACACCGCGCCCACCGGAAATCCACCGACGATCGCCAGCTTTACGGCGTCGGCTTCCACCGTTTCCGCCGGCACGCCGGTGACGCTCACCTGGCAGACGAGCAACGATTCGTATGACTTTATCGACGTGCTCGGCGGCGTGCGCGGCGGAAGCGTGGTGGTGAAGCCCACGGCTACGACGACTTATACGCTGAATGCGACGAATCAGTGCGGCCGGTCGACGAAGCAGGTGACGGTTACGGTGCAATAGCAGACGGAAAGGAGATGCTCAACTTCTCTTTCACACAGCGGCCGGGGTGGAGGCGATACGATGAGTCTTTGGAGGTGGCATGCCAAGGATTCTCGACGGCGTGGCGATTGCCGAAGCCATCCGGCAGGAAGTGGCGGAGGAAGTGAAACGGCTTGCCGCTATGGGTATCCGGCCGGGGCTGGCGGCTGTGCTGGTGGGCCATGTGCCGGCGTCGGAGATCTATGTGCGCAGCAAGGTGCAGACCTGCGCTGA
Organism: Occallatibacter sp.; assembly: GCA_036490385.1. GTDB lineage: Bacteria > Acidobacteriota > Terriglobia > Terriglobales > Acidobacteriaceae > Telmatobacter. The sequence goes on along the minus strand of DASXDX010000013.1, from coordinate 70,632 downwards.
GCTGGGACTCTACAGCGACCTGGTCGAGCCGCCTGAGACGGTGACCACGGAAGAGATGCTCGATCTTGTCGCCGCTCTCAACGGCCGTGACGAGGTGGATGGCATCCTGATCCAGTTGCCCCTTCCCGCCCAGGTGGACGCGAAGGCGCTGCTCGATGCAGTGGCGCCGGACAAGGATGTTGACGGGCTTCACCCGGTCAACGCAGGCCGTTTGCAGGCGGGAAGACCAGCGCTGGCGCCGTGCACGCCCGCGGGCGTCATCGAGATTCTGAAGCGCAGCGAGATTCCGATCGCCGGCCAGCACGCGGTGGTGCTGGGCCGCAGCGATATCGTGGGCAAGCCGGCGGCAATGCTGCTGCTCCATCAAAATGCCACTGTAACGATTTGCCATTCCAAAACACGAAACCTCGGGGAGATCACCCGCCAGGCAGATATTCTGGTGGCCGCCATCGGGCGTCCGGGATTTGTGACGCCGGAGATGGTCAAGCCGGGGGCGACTCTGATCGACGTGGGGATCAACCGCATCACCACGCGCGAAGAGTTCGACCGTTTCTTTGCGGGCGATGTGAAGCGCGAAGCTGTATTTGCCAAGCGCGGGTCGACGATTGTGGGCGACGTGCATCCAAAAGCCTTTGAGGTCGCCGGCGCGTACACGCCGGTGCCGCGCGGCGTAGGCCCGCTGACTATTGCGATGCTGATGGCCAACACAGTGCGAGCAGCCAAGATGAGGCGAGGACTCGAGTAGATGCTACGGGTAGGACTTACCGGCAGCCTGGGCAGCGGCAAAACCACTGTGGCCGGCTATCTGCGCGAATTCGGCGCGAAGATCATCGAAGCCGACGCGGTGGGCCGCGATCTGATGGAGCCGGGCCAGCAGGTCTATGACGCGATCGTGCGGCAATTCGGCGCAGAGGTGGTCAATCCAAATGGCCGTCTCAAGCGCGCGCGGCTGGCCGAGTTCGCCTTCCGCGAAGGCCGCCTGCAGGAGCTGAACGCGATCGTGCATCCGGCCACGATTGCAGAGCAGGCGCGGCTGATGAAAGAGATCTTCGCACTCGACCGAACGGCGGTTGCGGTTGTCGAGTCGGCGCTCATCTTTGAGGTGCAGCGCGATGCGCTTGCCCGCGGCGAAACCAATACAGCTCTGGCCAACCTCAAGCGTCGGCTCGACCGGATCGTGGTCGTTACCGCGCCGGATGAGCTGAAGGTCGCCCGCTATGCCGCCCGCGTAAGCCCCGCGGGCGCGAGCCGTGAGACTGCATCCGCCGATGCGCGCATCCGGCTCGCGCACCAGATTCCCGATGCGGAAAAGGCCACCCATGCCGATTATGTAATTGAAAATACAGGCGATCTCATCACGCTGCGCAAAAAGGTCGAGGCCCTTTGGGAGCGGCTGGACGCGGAGAGCAACAAATACCAGCGGAGCTGGTCTTTAGAATAGGAGCAGGCATCCGCTCAGCTCCAAAGGAGCTGGGCGCGGCAGCTGCCGTATTGGCATCAGGAAGGTCTCTCAGGTTCAGGAGCAATGAAATTGCGCCGTTTGATTTTGATCGTAGTGCTGGTGGGCGGATTCTGGTATCTCACCTCCCATTTTTCGCCCAGCGTCGACGGCGTTTCCTTGAACCACTTCTCTCTGTTTGGTGGTGGCGATCACTCGGCGTCTCCGCTGCACCTCACGGAGGCCGAGGCTGCGCCTGCGTTCGATGCCGAGGAACAGAACAACATCGCGATTTACAAGCGCGTGCTGCCCTCGGTGGTCAACATCACGTCGACCACGCTGGTCTTCAACTTCTTTTATGGAACGGTGCCGCAGCAGGGCCAGGGCTCGGGGTTTGTTCTCGACCGGGAGGGCCACGTGCTGACCAACTATCACGTGATCGAGGGCGCCAATCGCGGTATCGAAGTGATGCTCTCGAACAAGCGGCGCTATGCGGCGAAGGTGGTCGGCGTCGACAAGGTCCACGACCTCGCACTGGTGCAGATCGACGCGCCCAATCTGCAGCCGGTTACGCTGGCTGACTCAGCGAATCTCGCCGTGGGCCAGAAGGTCTACGCCATCGGCAACCCCTTCGGGCTGAGCGGCACCATGACGCGGGGCATCATCAGCTCCATTCGCTCGATCAAGAACGAAGACGGCGCACCGATTGAAGACGCCATTCAGACCGACGCGGCGATCAACCCCGGCAACTCAGGCGGGCCGCTGCTCAACTCGCACGGCGAAGTGATCGGCATCAACACCATGATTGCCTCGAACGGCGCCGACCAAAGTTCCGGCATCGGCTTTGCCATCCCGATCAATACGGCCAAGGCGGTGCTGGCGGACCTTACGCGCTATGGGCGGGTGAAGCGGCCCTCGCTGGGCATCGTTTCTTACGCGATCGGCCCGGATCTCGCGTCGCAGATGGGCCTGGCAGCGGATTACGGCGTGCTCATCCAGCGCGTGGTTCCCGGCGGAGCGGCTGACCGCGCCGGCCTGCGCGGCGGCAACCAGCAGGCATATGTAGGCAATACGCCGATCATGCTCGGCGGTGATCTGATTATCGCCATCGACGGCCAGCAGGTCGCCGACCCGCAGGACATCAGCGCCGTCATGGACAAGCACCAGGCCGGTGACGCGGTCACTGTGACCATCCTGCGCGGCAGGCAGCAGATGACCCTCAAGCTGCTGCTGGGCGAAGCCCGCGACGCGAATTCCTAGCGCCAGGTTCACCCGCTCCGCAGAAGGAATCGCGGAGCGGAGAATCTCGGCAGGGCCGCCGGCATTCCCGGGCCGGACCTATCGGCAGCCATTCTTCTCGTATTTCTTCGTATATTTCAATGCTTCGTAACGCGGCCGAGGCGATACTCTCTCAGGCTCATCTCTATTTGGAGATTCCTGTTCCGGGCCGGCTTCTTCTCAAGCCGGGACATGTTACCCAAGTCACCACCTCCCACCACAAAAGTCATTGCCTTCCGGTAGTTGGCTCGATAAGCTGGGAACTCAAATCATTGCAATTCTTGCGCCCTGTTCCTTCTGTTGACGCGCATTCGTTCCTTGGATTCCCCGTTCAGGAGCATCTATGCGAGCAGTGTCTGCACGTGGTTCTCTGCCAAAGATCGTGCTTCTTTGGACTTCTTTATTTTCTGCAACTTACTTGATTTCAGGCTGCAATTCTTATTCTCTGGGGAACCTGAGCTCAGCCGCCGCCATCTCTGCCGCGAGCAGTTCGATCCGGGTCAATCAGACGCTCCAGCTTACCTCGCAACCGCTCTCTGCCGGAATGGCGCTGAACCTTTCCGTCAACGGCATTCCGGGCGGCAACGCGACGGTTGGAACCATCAGCAGCACCGGCCTCTACACAGCACCCGCCATCATCCCCGTTCCTGACTCGGTCACCATCACCAGCAGCTCCGTGCAATATCCCACCGCTCCGCAAGGATCAGTGACGCTTCAGATATGGAATCCGATTCCGATTTTAGGGTCGGTAACGCCTACGGGATTTTCAGAGGGCGCGACCACGGTAACGGTCAGCGGATCGCAGTTCGTTTATGGGGCGCAGATCAGCTGGAACGGGGCAATGGTGTCGACGACATATGTTTCCGCAACGGAGCTGGTGGCCGAGATCGCCGCTCCCAATCCGGGCACATATCCGCTCCTGGTGACCAACCCGAACCCAGGATCGGCGAACTCATCAGCACTTTCGTTGCTGGTGGGACCGGGCAAGGTCGTTCTGCAACTGGATACCGAGGGGGGCACGGATGTGCGCGTCTCGAATTCCATCACCTTCGGCTTGACCGTGAACGGGACCAACAACACCGGCGTGACCTTGCAGGTGAACGGAATTCCGGGCGGCAACGCCCAGGTGGGAACCGCGGTTGCGAACAAAGACGGCTCCATCACCTATACCGCGCCAGCCGTGGTGCCTACGACGAGCACGATCATCTCCGGTCATCCCAACGTGGTTCAGGTCGCCATCACGAGCGTCGACGACCCTACGGTGGGGATTGCGCAGAACGTCGCGGTGCTGAACCCGATTCCGATTCTTACCTCCGCCAGTCCGACGTCGTTCAATCCCGGCTCATCTACGCCCATCGTGCTGATGGGGCAACAGTTCATTAATGGCGCTACGGTGCTAGTGAATGGCGTACCGGCGCTAAACACGCAATTCGACAGCGGCACGCAGTTGACCGCAACCGTGGACACCTCGCAGCCAGGCAATCTTGACCTGCAGGTGCTGAATCCCGCGCCCGGTCCTGCAACTTCGGCCGACCTCATCGCCCAGGTGCTGGGCACGCCGCCCACGCCGGTGGTTTATCCATCAGATGCAGCGCGCTTTCTCGAGCAGGCCACCTTTGGGGCGACCGATTCCGACATCAAGAACGTATCCATGAACGGCTTTCCGTCGTGGCTGGATCAGCAGTTCGCGATGCCGCCCACGCCCCGCGAGCCGGACGTGGAACTGCAAATAATGGTCGACAATCCCCCGTGTGCGGCGACGGATGTAAAGTGCAATGCGGCGCTGTTCGAGCAGAACAACCAGAACGAGTCGCTGGCGCAGAACTCGTTCTGGCGGCAGTCGTTGACCGCGCCCGATCAGCTACGGCAGCGGGTGAAGTATGCGCTGAGCCAGATCTTCGTGATCTCGAGCAACAACTCGACCGCGATCCAGAACATGCCGCGCGGCGAGATGAACTACTACGACTTGCTCGGCAACGACGCCTTTGGGAACTTCCGTACGCTCCTGCAGGATGTCACCTTGAATCCGATGATGGGGCAGTTCCTTTCGATGCAGGGCAACGACAAGGGCAACGCCACCACTGATCCCGATGAGAACTATGCGCGCGAGGTGATGCAGCTCCTCACCATCGGCCTGTGGCAGTTGAACGACGATGGCACGCAGAAGCTGGATGGAAACGGCAATCCCATCCCCACCTACTCGAACACCGACGTGGTGGGCCTGGCAGCGGTCTTCACGGGCTTCAGCTGGAATGTGCCCGGCGACGACGGCGACGATGCGTGGTCGAACTGCTGCATGTATGTGGGGCCAGGCTACGGCGAAGATCTGCTGCCGATGCAAAGCTACCCCAGCCATCACTCGACCGTCGAGAAGGATTTCCTCGGCGTCACCATTCCCGCGGGCAGCACGGATCCGAACGGCGATTTGAACACCGCGCTCGACACGCTCTTCCACCATCCCAATCTGCCGGCCTTCTTCTCGAAGCAGATGATCCTGCACCTGGTCACGAGCAATCCCAGCCCCGCGTATGTGAACCGGGTGGCGCAGGTCTTCAAGAACGATGGAACCGGCGTGCGCGGCAACCTGCAGGCGGTGATCACCGCGATTCTGATGGACCCCGAGGCGCGCGATACGACCACAGATACGGCCAATCCGCAGTGGGGCAAGGTGCGGGAGTCGCTGCTCCGCTACACGGAGTGGGCGCGGGCATTCACGGCGCAATCGCGCAACGGCGCTTATAACAACGGTTCCACGGAAGACCCGATCTATGGGCTGGGCGAGATGTGGCTGCGCTCGCCGACGGTCTTCAACTGGTTCGCCCCCGGATACGTTCCCCCGAACACCAGCATCGCGGCGGCCGGGCTGGTGGGGCCGGAGATGCAGATGACCAACGTCTCGACCGTGGTGGGCTACATCAACTACATGCAGAGCGCGATCGGCGGCAGCCCCACCGGCGGGCCTGACATCTTCGCCTCCTACGCCACGGAGATGAGCCTCGCCGCCACTCCCGATCAACTGATGGACCGCATCAACCTGATGCTGATGGCGGGCCAGATGAGCGGCACGCTCTATAGCCAGATCGAGAGCGCCGTCGCGTCCATTCCGATTCCCAGCAGTGGCGATCAGAACGCGATCAACGCCGCGCTTCTGAGCCGCGTGAAAACGGCAATCTATCTCACCGTGGCGTCGCCTGACTTCGCCGCGCAGCAATAGGAGCCCGCAATGTCATGCAAATGTCAGCAAACCCGGCGGCAATTTTTGAGAACGGCTTCGCTTGCCTCGATGGCCGGCTTCTATGCGAGCCCGTTTATCGTGGAGCTCAACTCGCTGGCGGCGATGGCGCAGGAAGCGGGCGGATCGGATTATCGCGCGCTGGTCTGCGTATACCTGCAGGGCGGCAATGACGGCCACGGCACGGTCGTCGCCACAGACCCGACTTCGTATGCGCAGTTCGTGCAGGCGCGCTCCGGCGCGCCGGGGCTCGCTTATCCCCTGACCGAATTGCTGCCCATCACCTTGAAGACGCCGCAGAGCGGGCGCACGTTTGCGCTCAATCCTTCTCTGACCGGCGTCCAGAACCTGTTCAACGCCGGGCGTGCGGCGGTTGTCGCGAATATCGGAACGCTGGTGGCGCCGGCGAGCAAAGCGCAGATCAACGCCAATTCGGTGCCGCTGCCGGACTCCCTGTTTTCGCACTTCGATCAGACTGCCGCGTGGCAGGCGATCGCGTCCAACCTCGGCAGCGGCGAGCATGTGGGCTGGGGCGGAGCTGTGGCCGATGCCATCGAAGCCATGAACCTGAACTCGAATTCCATGTTCACCTGCATCTCGACCGCCGGCAACGCACTGTTTCTGGCCGGGCAGACATCGTTCCAACTGAACTGCACGCCGGCCGGCCCGATCCCGATCTACGGCGTGGCGCAGCCTCCTTTCGGCGCGGCCGCATCGGCGAACCCGCTGACCTCGATTCTGACAGCCGATGAGACGAACCTCTTCGCCAAGGAATACGAGGTGGTCATCCAGCGCTCCATGCAGGCGCAGGCGATACTGGCCAGCGCCATGCCGCCGGCCGGCCCAACCGGCGTGGCCGATCCGCCGCAATATCTTGATCCGATGACCAACAAGCTTACGGATAACAATCTCGCCGCTTCCATGCAGACCGTTGCCCGGATCATTGCCGGGCGGGGGAGCCTGGGCGTCACGCGGCAGATCTTTTACGTGCAGCTTGGCAGCTTCGATACCCACGATGGCCAGGCCACGACCCATGCGCAGCTGCTCACGCAACTCGGCGCGGCTTTCGAGTATTTCGACGGATTGATGACGGGCATGGGCCTGAGCAACCAGGTAACGTCCTTCACGATCTCGGACTTCGGGCGCACGCTCACTTCGAATACCGACGGCACCGACCACGGCTGGGGCAGCCACCATTTTGTTGTGGGCGGGGCGGTGCAGGGGCAGGATATGTACGGACAATATCCGGTGATCGGCGTGAACCAGGCGAACGACCTTGGTGCGGGCCGGCTGATTCCCACCACCTCAGTGGAGCAGTATGCGGGCACCATGGCGCGCTGGTTTGGTCTTTCCGACAGCCAGATCCGGGAGGTATTTCCGAACTTCGTGAACTTCGGATCGGACCCGTACTTGGGCTTCCTGGGCTGAAGACCCCGCGCTGAATCCAATGAATCGGGCGCGTTGCTGCCCTGTCAGGCAGGGTGGGGGCGGAGTGTACGCCGCTGCGAATCGGCCTATAGCGCGTTTTCGCCGCGCTCGTCGTTCCGGATGCGAATGGCTTCGTCGATGTGGCTGACGAATATCTTGCCGTCGCCGATGCGGCCGGTGCGGGCGGCGCCGACGATCGCCTGAATCGCCTTTTCCTTCAAGTCATCGTGCACCACCATCTCGATCTTGACCTTGGGCAGAAGATCGACCGTATATTCGCGGCCGCGGTAGAACTCCGTATGGCCCTTCTGGCGGCCATGGCCGCGGGCTTCGAGAATCGTCATGCCTTCGATGCCCGCTTCGAGCAGCGCATCTTTGACGGCGTCCAACTTGGACGGCTGGAGAACGGCTTCAATCTTGAGCATATGTAGAATGCCTCGTTCGATAGCGTATCAGGCGAGAGGGCTGGTGTGCAGTCGCCGGCTGAAGTTTTTGGGTTCGTTTCCGGGTACGTCCGGGCTTTTCCAACCTTGCGATCAGGAAAAAATCGAACGGGCGGAGCGCAGAGTTTCATCGCCGCCCGCCGATAGCAGCAAGAGCATCGATCAGGCATTGAGATCGTAGCCTTCTTCGCCGTGTTGGGAAAGATCGAGTCCGGCGACCTCATGTTCGGCGGTGACGCGCAGGCCGATCGTTTTATCGACCAGGAAAAAGCAGAATCAGCGTGCCGACGATGGAGATGCCCCAGGCGACGGCGATGCCGGCGAGCTGGTTCAGAATCTGTTCCCAATGGCCATCGATGGCGCCGGTGGCGACGTTTTTGGCGAAGATGGGATTGATGGCGCTGGTGGCGAGCGGGCTCACAGCCAGGGCGCTGCCCGCATTGAATCCGAACCACCCCACCCACAGCAGGCAGGCGCCAATGAAGCTGAGGACCATGGAGTGCGGCGGCATGGCGGCATGCGGATAGCGGCAGAGGGTTTATAGTGGATACATGGCGGCGACGACCGAGCGCGACCATTACCTCTTCGGAACGCTGGAAAGCAGCGCGAAGAACCGCATCAAGCTCAAGGAAGTGAACTACGGCTTCGAGCAGCCGGAGGGAGTTTTTCTCACCTCTCTGGACTTCGCGGTCAACTGGATCCGGAAAAACTCCGTATGGCCGATGACCTTCGGCCTGGCCTGCTGCGCCATCGAGATGATGTCGATGGGCGCCTCGCGCTTCGATATTGCCCGGTTTGGCGCGGAGGTATTCCGGCCATCGCCCCGGCAGTCTGATCTGATGGTCATCGCGGGACGGGTCTCGCAGAAGATGGCGCCGGTCATCCGCAGGCTCTACGACCAGATGCCGGAGCCGAAGTGGGTCATCTCGATGGGCGCCTGCGCTACCTCCGGCGGCGTCTTCAACAACTATGCGCTCGTTCAAGGCGTCAACCAAATAATTCCTGTGGACGTGTATGTACCTGGGTGTCCTCCCAGGCCGGAGCAACTCCTGTACGCGATCACGCTTCTGCAAGAGAAGATTCAGCGCGAACCCCGCAGTCTGCTCAAGACCCTGAACGCGGAATAAGCGACGCGGGTTAAGATTCGCCGCATAAAACCGTGGGCCCCCAACAACAAGTTGCCTGCACTGTACTGTTGTTCTTGCAGGACGGAAGACGTTATCAATCGGTTAACTTGTTGAAAAAATGTGCTCTGTTCCGAACACACCGTGTGGTAATTTGAAGATGCTGTAGGTTCGTTTCAGCGCTTCGCCGTCGGTGCGGAGCCAAGTGAGCCCGAGCCGGTAATTTGCGCTCGCAGCAATCCTTTCCATCTGGTATATCCAGCTTACTTGCGGAGGAAAAAACGCATGTCTTTATTCAAGTTCAAATCATGCCATCGGGTGCTAGCGCTGGCCTGTTTGGCAACGCTACCCATCGCCTTGGCGGCGCAATCGGCCTCGGCCGGCAAAAGCTCTTCAGAAACTTCCCCATCCAGGTGGGACATCTTCGCGGGATACAGCTATCTCGCGCCTCATGGCACGGTGAACACCCCCATCAGCAGCTCCGGCACCACCGTGAGCGCGAACTATGACGCGGTGAATGTAGGTGGAATCTTCAGCGGCGCCTACTTCTTCAACCGCTTTGTCGGCATGCAGGCGGAGTTTGCCGAGCATGAGTACGGCGATTCGGTCGCAGGTTCCAACGTGGGGACGAAAGGGAACGACGACGGCTTTCTGACCGTCGGCGGCGGCATCATCTTCCGGTTCCCGGCGGGCAACATTACGCCGTTCATACACGGACTGGTCGATGCGGAGCATGTGAGCGGCCCGTATCACAATCCCGCCACCTGGGGGCCGGGACTGACGGTCGGCGGCGGTATGGACTACGAGACGCCCTTGTTCAACCATCATCTGGCCATCCGGCTGTTCCAGGCCGACTACGAGTACATGCATGCGGATTTCGGCCAGGGCCTTGAGGGCGGGCGCGCCAACATTGATGCGGCACGGCTGAGCGCCGGCATCGTCATCCATGCGGGTTCCATTGCGCCGCCAACTCCTATTACGGAGTCCTGCTCGGCGAGCCCGGCGTCGGTCTTCCCCGGCGAGCCGGTTACCGTGACCGCGACGGCCGGCAATCTGGATCCGAAGGTGAGTACGGTTTATTCCTGGTCCGGCACCGGCGTGACCGGCACCGGGACCACGGCGACCGTGGACACCGCATCGCTCGCGCCCGGCAGCTACACTGCGCAGGGCACGGTGAAGGAAGGCAAGAAGGGCAAAGAGGGTCTGAAGCCCTGGGAGACGGCAAGCTGCTCGGCCAGCTTTGCGGTGAAAGAGTTCGAGCCCCCGACAATCAGCTGCTCGGCCAATCCGAGCACGATCAAGCCGGGTGAGACCAGCACCATCACCTGCCAGGGCGTGAGCCCGCAGAATCGTCCGCTGACGTATAGCTACACCGCGGCGGCCGGCACCGTGACCGGCAGCGGCACCACCGCCGAGTTCTCTTCGACCGGAGCCCCGACGGGCGAGGTCCAGATTACCGGAACCGTCAACGACGATAAGGCCCACTCGGCGAGCGGCAACACCAGCGTGACCATTGAAGCGCCGCCACCGCCACCAGGACCTTCTCCGGAGCAGGTCCGGCTTGAGGCTCGCCTGGCGCTGCACAGCGTCTTCTTCCCAACCGCACTCCCCAGGACGGAACATCCCGAGGGCGGCCTGGTGGAGAGCCAGCAGCAGACTTTGATGACGCTGGCGACGGACTTCAAGAGCTATCTGGCGATCAAGCCCGACGGCCATCTGACCCTGACGGGCCATGCCGACCAGCGCGGATCAGAGGCGTACAACCAGGCGCTCACTGAACGGCGCGTCAGTCGCGTGAAGTCGTTCCTGGTCGAACAGGGCGTGCCTGAAGCGAATATCGACACGCGCGCCGTGGGCAAAGAGCAGAACCTCACGGTCGATGAGGTGAAGGGTCTGGTCGAACAGAATCCTGACCTGACGCCTGAACAGAAGACGCGGACGCTCAAACGGATCGGCGTCATCGTTCTGGCGCAGAACCGCCGCGTCGACATCACCCTCAGCAACACGGGCCAGCAGTCTGTGAAGCTCTACCCGTTCAACGCGGCCGATTCAATGACCCTTCTGGACGAAAAGGCTCCCACGCCGAGAAGGAGAGCTGCACGGAAGAAGAAATAAAGGCGCGCGAGCGCGAAACCCGATACAGGGAATGTGAATCGAAAGGAGGGCCGAGATTGGTCCTCCTTTTGTTTTGCCGGAGATCAGATGCGGCACCGGGCCGGTTTTTCTTCGCTGCGGCTTCGCCCAGGTAATTTTCCTTTGCAAGTAAAATCAACAAACCACAGGACCGATGGTGTATTCTAGGGCCGCAAGACCGATATGGGCGCAATCCGCGCTCTACGATGACCCACCGGATTTCAGATTTTGATTTCGTGTGGGAGTACGGCAGAAGCTATGCCAATCGCCGAACTGCAAGGCCCGCTCCAGAATGCTTCGGTGATAGCTTCGACAGTGCCGCGAGAAACGTGGAGATCTCCCATTGCCATGCGGATTGGAGCGCAGTCCACAACGTATTTCCAACTCTGAATTCGCGTATTGCGGAGAATCAGGAGGATTCGAAGATGGTTTCGCGAACTTTGAAATCTGTTTCTTTGGTTTTGGCTTCGGCGGGCTTGGTGTTTGTGCCGTTGGGCTGCAAAAAGCAGCCGCCGATCACGCTGAGCTGCGCTGCCAGCGCTCCGGCCGTCTTTCCGGGCGACCCGTTGACCGTGACCGCCACCGCCGGATCGGTGAGCACCAAGAAGAAGAACAGCGTGGTCTACAGCTGGTCAGGCGATGGGGTTACCGGCAATGACACTACGGCCACCGTCAGCACAGCTTCGCTGGCGCCCGGCTCCTACACGGTGAAAGGCGAAGTGAAGGAAGGCAAGAAGGGCAAGGAGGGGCTCAAGCCGGGGCAGTCCGCGCAGTGCTCGTCCGACTATACGGTCAAAGCCTTCGAGCCGCCGACCATCAGCTGCTCGGCCAGTCCCGATACCATCAAGCCGGGCGAGACCAGCACCATCACGGCTACCGGGGTGAGCCCGCAGAATCGTCCGCTGACGTATAGCTATACCGCATCGGCTGGCTCGGTGACAGGCAGCGGCACGACCGCGGAGTTCTCGTCCAGCGGCGCTCCGACCGGCGCAGTTCAGATTACCTGCAACGTCTCGGACGACAAGGGCCATTCGGTCTCCGGCAACACGACCGTAAATATCTCGGCTCCGCCTCCTCCACCACCTCCGCCGCACTCGCAGGCTATGTGCTCGATCAACTTTACGACCGACACGCATCGGCCTACGCGCGTGGACAACGAAGCTAAGGCCTGCCTCGACCAGGTGGCTCTCGATCTGAAGCAGCAGGCAGACGCCAAGGCCGTGGTAGTGGGCCAGTCCGACGACAAGGAGAAGGCCAAGACGGCGAAGGAACAGAAGTTCGCCGAACGCCACAAACGCGCCAAGGTGGAGGACTACGCCGCCCAGCGCGCCGTGAACGCCAAGGACTACCTCGTGACCGATCAAGGCATTGACCCCTCGCGGGTCACGGCCGTGACCATCAGCGCCGATGGGCAGACGGTGCAGAACTACGTGGTGCCTGCCGGAGCGGACTTCTCGACCGATGTGCCGGGAACTTCGCCGGTAGACGAAACAGCGGTGAAATCCGAGACTCGCAAACCGCTCGGAGAGAAGCATCACCACCACAAGCAGTAAACTCGGGCTCTCAGGCAATGCGGTTGGCTTGAGAAGCTCCTCCAGGTAGCTAAGGTGAACAGTTGTCGAGCCCTCCAGCGGTTTGGAGGGCTCGCCGCACGTAGGGACGAAGCCTGATTGCCAAGGGGCGCTCATGCTGCACAACCTGGGCGCCGCGATGACCGGTTTCGCTGCGCGCCGATTTTGACTATTCTGGATACATACAGGGAGTTTTCTGATTAGATGAGCTGTTTGCGGAGTTTTTCCGGTTTGCTTCGTCCTGGTTTATTTCGTCCTGATTTTCTGCGTCCCGATTTGTTGCGCCGGCGCGCGCTTCTGCCGCTGGTTTTCCTGGCCTTGGTCTGCGTGGTCTACGGGCATAGCGCGCGTGCGCAGGATTCCTGGAGCGTGGTCGGCCCCGCCGGCGGTGACGCGCGCGCCTTTGCCGCGGTTCCCGGAGAGCCGAACCATCTTTACCTCGGCACGACCAATAGCTGGCTCTACGAGTCGAAAGACGAAGGCGCGACCTGGCGCCGCCTCGCCAAGCTGGATTCCGCAGACGGATTTGTTCTGGACAGCATTGTCGTCGATGCGGCCAGTCCCTCCACGCTGTATGTGGGCGCGTGGAAGGATAGCAACGATGGCGGAGTGTGGATCAGCCACGACGCGGGTAAGAGCTGGAGCGAATCTGCCGAGCTAAAGGGGCAGCCGGTTCATGCGCTGGCGCAGGCGCCCTCCGACCCACGGACATTGATCGCGGGCACGCTGATGGGCATCTTCCGCAGCTCCGATGCCGGCGCTACGTGGGAACAGATCAGCCCGGAGGGTGACAAGGAGATTCACGAGATCGAGTCGCTGGCCATCGATCCGGAAAATCCGGAGATCATTTACGCAGGAACCTGGCACCTGCCGTGGAAGACGACGGATGGCGGAAAAACCTGGCGCAACATCAAGCAGGGACTGATCGTCGACTCTGACGTGTTTTCGATCATTGTCGATCCGGATCACACCAAGACTGTGTATCTGAGCGCATGCAGCGGGATCTACAAGAGCCAGAACGCAGGCGCGCTCTTCCGCAAGGTCCAGGGCATTCCCGCGGAAGCGAGAAGAACACGGGTCCTGATGCAGGATCCGGAAGATCGCCAGGTAGTGTACGCGGGTACGACGGAGGGCCTCTACAAGACAGTCAACGGCGGCAAGACATTTAAACGGTTGACGGGGCCGGACGTGGTGGTGAACGGCGTGTTCGTCGATCCTAAAGACTCGAACCGCGTGCTGCTGGCGACGGACCGCGGCGGGGTGCTGGCGAGCCAGGATGCCGGCGCGACCTTTGCGCAGTCCAACGAAGGCATTTCAGAGCGCAAAGTGGCCGCGCTCCTGGTGGACCGGAGTGATCCCGCGCATCTCTATGCGGGCGTGGTGAATGACAAGAACTATGGCGGCGTGTTCCAGTCGACCGACGGGGGTGTGAGCTGGCAGCAGGTGGGCGGCGGCCTGGATGGCCGCGACGTGTACGCGCTGGCCCAAACCAAGGATGGAACCGTTGTGGCCGGCACCAGCCACGGGATATTTGTTCTCGATCCCCCGGCCGCAAGCGATGCATCCCCCGCCGCTGGCTCGCCGGCATCAGCAGCGGCGTTGACGTGGGAGCCGAAGAACACCATCGCCAACACGATCGTGAAGATGGCCACGGAGAAGGCGCGCGGTGTGCGCGTCAATGTTGAAAGGCAGGAAAAGGCGCCGGTAGTTGAGCTGGACGGCCGCGTGAACTCACTCGATGTCTCGGGCGACGTTTGGGCGGCCTCAACCGACAGCGGTGTGCTGACCAGCCACGACCAGGGCGCAACATGGCAGGGCGGACCGGTGATGGGCGCGGGCGGTTACCTGTCGGTGGCGGTGCACGGAGACACGATCGTGGCCGCGCGCGTGGACGGCGTGGCGATCTCAAAAGATGCCGGCCAGAGCTGGTGGCCCATGACGCTGCCGACGATGCTCACGCGGATTCACCGCGCGGCCTTTTCGCCGGAGGGTACGCTATGGCTGGGAGCGCGCGAGGGTGTTTATTTCACGCCCGATGACGGCAAAAGCTGGCTCTGGCTGCAGAGGCTACCCTTCCGCGACGTGGACGATCTGAGCTACGACGGCGCGCTGCACCGGATCCTGGTGAGCTCGCGATCGAACGACCAGATCTTTGCGATCGATCCCAAGACGATGACCTGGCAGTGGTGGCAGACGGGCTACCAGTTGGCGCTGATCCGCGGGGCGGGGGAGCGGCTGGTGGCGGCTTCGCTCGATGACGGCGTCCTGGTAGGGCCGAACGCGGTGGGCCTTGAAACGGGAAGCAATGAAACTGGCAGAAAATGAAGCCGGAGCCCGATCTCCGGTATCATCACAGTATGCAGTCTGCGGCGGAAAACCCAGGGCAAACAAGCGCGTTCCGGACCTACGATCCCCGGCTGGAGTCGATTGCGGAAAAAGTGTTCGCGCAGGTTCGGCTCAACGCCGAAGAGGGGCTGGCGCTCTACGGTTCGCGCGACGTGCTGGCCGTGGGCTGGCTGGCCAATCATGTGCGCGAGCGGATGCATGGCGATGTGACGTATTTCAATGTCAACCGCCACATCAATCCGACAAATGTGTGCGTGGCAGCCTGCAAGCTGTGCGCCTTCGGACGCAAGAAGGGCGATGCGGGAAGCTACACGATGGCGCTCGATGAGGCGTGGCAGACGGCGGCCTCAGGCTATACCGAAGCGGTGACGGAGTTCCACATCGTCGGCGGCCTGCATCCGGATCTGCCGTTTGAGTTCTTTCTCGACCTCATGCG
Source organism: Occallatibacter sp. (assembly GCA_036490385.1). GTDB lineage: Bacteria > Acidobacteriota > Terriglobia > Terriglobales > Acidobacteriaceae > Telmatobacter. The sequence goes on along the minus strand of DASXDX010000013.1, from coordinate 55,203 downwards.
CGGACTGAAGGAACGGTTTCCCAAGGTCCACATCAAGGCCTTCACCATGGTGGAGATTGCGTTTCTGGCGCGGCGGGCGAAGCTGACCATCGAGCAGACGCTCGCGAAGCTGCGCGATGCCGGCGTCGATTCCATGCCCGGCGGCGGCGCGGAGATCTTCACGCACCGGGTACGGGCGATTATCTGCGACCACAAGATCGATGGCGAGGAATGGCTGGAGACGGCGCAGCTGGCGCACAAGATGGGCTTCCGCTCGAATGCGACCATGCTCTATGGGCATATCGAGAATGACGCCGACCGCGTGGATCACCTGCTGAAGCTGCGCGCGTTGCAGGACGAGACCGGCGGCTTCCAGACGTTTATCCCGCTGGCGTTTCATCCGGAAAACACGCCGCTCGACCACCTGCCGGTGACCACGGGGCTGACCGACATCCGGCAGATCGCGGTGGGCCGGCTGCTGCTCGACAATTTCGCGCACATCAAGGCCTACTGGCAGATGCTCACGCCGAAGATCGCGCAGATTGCGCTCCGTTTCGGCGCCGACGATCTGGACGGGACGGTGATCGAGGAGAAGATCTATCACGATGCCGGCGCGACCACGCCGCAGGGCATGACGCGCAAGGAGCTGTGCCGGCTGATCACCGAGGCCGGGCGCGTGCCAGTGGAGCGGGATACGCTCTACCATGCGGTCACGCGGACTGAAGATAGCTTCACCGTTGCGGTGTAGCACGGAGTCGTGCTAAGCTAGACTTAGCTAAGTGAGGCTTCGCTATGCCCACAGACAATCAAGCGCCGGCTACGGTGAACATCTTTGAAGCGAAGACGCAGCTTTCCAAGCTCATCGAGAGGGTGGAGCGCGGCGAGGACGTGATCATTGCGCGCGCGGGGAAGCCGGTAGCGCGGCTGACGGGGTTGAAGCCTGAAAAGCGGAAGATTCGTTATGGCGGACTCAAGGGTAAGATCTGGGTCGCTGACGACTTTGACGCTCCCCTTCCCGACGAGGTACTGGCCGAATTTGAAAATGGCCCGATATTCCCGCCGGAACGCTGACGATGCGGCTGCTTCTCGATACCCACATTTTCCTTTGGATCGCTGCCGACAGTGCTCGGCTCAAGCCTAAGGTGCGTGAGCTGGTTAATAGCGCCAGTGCAGTTTACCTTTCGTCAGCAACAATCTGGGAAGCCGCCATCAAGGCGCGTATTGGCAAAATGGTCGTCGATCCGGACGAGCTGCTGCTGGAGATTGACAGGTGCGGTTTCCAAGAATTGCCGGTGTTGGGGCGCCACGCAGCTGGGGTGGCCCGGCTGCCGCTCATTCACAACGATCCCTTCGACCGGTTGCTTGTAGCACAGGCGATCAGTGAGTCCATGCGCCTGCTCACTGCCGACACCAAGTTGGCAGCCTATTCAGAGCTCGTGATCGCAATTTGAGCCAGTTGCTCGGGGCTATCGCCGCACGATCTCGCCGTTCTTCATGACAAAACTCACGTGCTCGACTACAGAAATGTCGTCGAGCGGGTTGCCGGGGACGGCGACGATATCGGCGTAGTAGCCGGGCTTCAGCTCGCCCGTCTGGCCGGCCCAGCCCAGCAGCTTTGCGCCGTTGATCATGTCGGCCTGCAGCACGGCCAGCGGCGTCATGCCGTAGCTGACCATCAGAGTGAGCTCGCGGGCCTGCGTGCCATGCGGGAACGGGCCCACGTCAGACCCCACGGCGAAGGGAATGCCGGCGGCGACCTGCTTCTTGAACTCGGCGATCTTGTAGTCGAGCAATGAGCCTTCACTGGCGGCTTCCGTTGCGGACGTGCGGTTGTGCGCAAAGTAGTCAAAGATGGTGAAGGTGGGCACTGCGAAGATGCCCTTTTCCTTCATCAGCCGCATGGTCTCATCGCTGAGCTGCGTGGCGTGGTCAATGGAGGCGACGCCGGCCTGCGCAGCATAGAGCGTGCCCGGCTCGCCCATCGCATGGACGGCGACGCCGGTGCCGAGGCGATGCGCCTCCTCGACCGCGGCGGCCAATTGCGCTTCCGTGTATTGATAAGGCGTGTGCAGCAAGGGCCCAGTTTTTCCATCATCGATCATTCGGTCCGGGCCGGTCTGGTAGACCTTCACGAAATCCGAGCCTTTTTTATGCTGCTCGCGGATCACTTCGACCAGCTGCTCGGCATCATTGGCGTAGTCGGCGTTTGAGAGCACATGCTGCGCGGGGTTGAAGTGATTGGCGTCTTCATGGCCGCCGAGTATGTCGATGGCGTTGCCGCTGATGCGTAGGCGAGGCCCGGGAATGATGCCTTGATTGATCGCATCGCGAATGGCCGTGTCGGCTGAGCCGGCGCCCTCAGTGCCCATATCGCGCTCGGCGGTAAAGCCGGCGAGAAGGTCGGCCTTGGCTGCCTGCTCGGCAAGAATCGTGCGCCAGGGAACCGATTCTTCCACGGTCTGCAGATCTTCCGCGCCGGGATGCAAAAAGAGATGGACGTGCGCGTCGATGAGGCCGGGGAGCAGCGTGGTATCGCCGAGGTCGATGACTTTAGCGCCCTGCGGATGGTCGACAGACGTGCCGACGGCGCGGATGCGCTCACCCTCGATGAGAATCTCGCCCGGCTTCAGCACATTGCCGGTGGAGACATCGAGCAGCCGCGCCGCGTGGAGCACGATGGGCGCTGTGGCCGGGCTCGAAGGCTGCTGGGCCGTGGCGGCGGCGAGACTGAAGAGCAGCGCGCAACAGAAACTTGCGCAGAGACACAGCGGGCGGAGGCGGCCTGGCAATTGTTGCCGACCAGGCAATTTCCGCCGCTCAAGCAAATTCTGCATAGCTACGACTATGCCTTGTCAGTCTTCGATTGTCGACGGAGAATTTCCCGAGTCCGCCATCACCGGCGCGCAGGGCAGTTGGAGGGTGAATGCGGCGCCTGGAAAACCTTCATGGCCGTTGCTCGGACGAAGATGAATGCCTCCGCCGTGGCGCTCGATGATCTCTTTGGTGACCCAGAGGCCCAGGCCGGTGCCGACGTCCTTCTTGGTGGTGAAGAACGGCTCGAAGATCCGGTCGAGATGCTCGGGCGCGACGCCCGTTCCGCTGTCGGCGATCACGACTTCGACAAAACCATCTGCCCCACGGGGAACAAAGCTGGAGCGAATCACGATGGTGCCATTCGCGACCACCGCGTCAATCGCATTGGCGATCATGTTGGAGAAGACCTGCCTGAGTTCGCCGGCGACGCCTTGAACCGGCGGGCACTTGCCAAAGTGGCATTGCACCCGGATGCCCCTCGATTCGAGCTTGTTCGAATACATTTTCAGGGCCGATTCGATCAGCGCATCGACGTCGATCAACTCGGGCGCGTTCGATTCCCGGTAAAAGCCCAGGGTCTGCCGCGTGATGTGCGCCACACGGTCGATCTCCTGCTCAGCCAGCGTGAGCTGCTTGATCACCGCCGGCGGCGTGCCGGCATCGGTCTTGGCGATGAAGAGCAGATTGACCACCGCTTCCAGCGGGTTGTTGATCTCATGCGCCACGGTGGCCGAGAGGCGCGCCGCTGCCGCCAGCTTGTCGGTCTTGCGCAGCAGGTCCTGCGATTTGCGCTCTGCAGAGACGTCTCGGAAGACCAGCACGACCCCTATAAGCTGCTGGCGATCGTCGCGAATGGGAGCGGCGCTGTCTTCGATGGGAATCCATCGTCCGTCTGCATGTTTGATGACCGTATGGTTGGCAAGGCCGACCACATTGCCGAGAGCGATCACCTTTTTGACCGGATTTTCAGCGGCCTGGCCGGTGAACTCATTGAAGATGCGAAAGACCGAGAAGATATCGTTTCCGACAGCGTCCCCGGCTTTGACGCCCGTCAGCGATTCCGCCACCAGGTTGAAGAACGTCACCCGGCCGTCCCGGTCCGTAGCAATCACCGCATCTCCGATGCTGGTCAACGTCACGCGGAACCACTCCTCGCGGGCGTGAATCTCCCGCAGGTAGCGGTCGCGGAGGACGCGCTCTTTCAGGATGAAGTACGCCAGGATGACGAGGCCTAAAACGCCCACCAGCGTGGCCACCAGAATACTGACACTGGTGATGCGCACGCTTCGCTGGTATGCCTCGGTACGGACGGTTTCAAGACGGCTCTCTTCGGCTTGCATGGCCGCGTCCACGCGCCGGAAATCCTCCATGATGAGCAGCCCCCGATCGGAGAGCACGACCGCTTTGGCCTGGGCGATGTTGCCGGCGCGGGCGAGCACGATGGTTTCATTCAGCTCGCTGAGCTTCTGATGGGCCAAGATGCCGAGTTCAGCGACGTTCGTCTGCTCGACCGGACTGTCAGAGGTGAGCCGGGAGAGTGTCTGAATCTGGCCATCGATCTGGCTGGCCGCGTTGTTGTAGGGCGTCAGATACTTTGATTCCCCGGTCAGCAGATAGCCGCGCTGGCCGGTTTCGGCGTCGAGCAGGAGCGACTCAGTCCTTTTCAGTGCCGTGAGCACTTCGCCGGTGTGGGTGACCCATTCCTGGTCGGTCACTTGCACGCTGAGCCTGCGGGTGGTTATAAACGCGTTCGCAATCAGCAGCAGAACCAGCAGGGTAAAGCCGGCAATGACACTCACTTGTCGAAGAGAGTTCTGCATAGGGGCTTGGCATGCGTGAAACGGGCAAACAGGCGACTTCCGGAAAGCCGGTAAGTGCTTTTTCCAGGGCGGAAGACCCACTCCTCCAGCGTGAGGGCCCGCACCGCTCTAAATACGTGATAAGTCCCGGTTTTCAGCCGGGTTGCAGCGCTATCGCGATGCCGAACTCCGCGATAGCGAGGCCGCAATCAAAATGCCTGTAAATCGGTCGTGCCGGAAAGCTCCGCGAGCCGCGAAAAAGGAAAACCACAGTTATGGTACTGTGCCGTAAAGTACGGGGTCAAGCCGAAATCGGGAGCAGCGCCGGCCGGCTCAGTACGCCGCGATCCCGGTGAGGTGCTGGCCGAGAATCAGGGTGTGGATGTCGTGGGTGCCCTCATAGGTCTTCACCGATTCGAGGTTCATCATGTGCCGCATGACGGGGTAATCCTCGGTGATGCCGTTCGCGCCCAGGATGTCGCGGGCCATGCGCGCCGTTTCAAGAGCCATCCACACGTTGTTGCGCTTGGCCATGGAGATATGCTGATGGCCAACTTTGCCCGCGTCCTTGAGCCGGCCGACATGGAGCGAGAGCAACTGGGCCTTGGAGATCTCGCTCGCCATCCAGACAAGTTTTTCCTGGACGAGCTGATGGCTGGCGATGGGCTGCGCATGAAACTGCTTTCTGATCCTGGCGTAATGCAGGGCGGTGTCGTAGCAGGCCATCGCCGCGCCGATGGCGCCCCAGCCGATGCCGTAGCGGGCCTGGTTGAGGCACATCAGCGGCCCCTTGAGACCTGCCGCGCCGGGCAGCATGTTCGTCTCCGGCACGCGGACCTCCTGAAGTGAGAGCCCGCTGGTGACGGAGGCGCGCAGCGACCATTTGCCGTGGACGTCGCGCGCGGAGAAGCCGGGACGGCCGGTTTCTACGAGGAAGCCGCGCACGCTTTTGCCGGAGTCAGGGTCGGAGTTGGGCCCGCCGGACTCTTCGCCTTCGAGCTTGGCCCAGATCACGGCGACATCGGCGATGGAGCCCGAGGTGATCCACATCTTTTCGCCGTTGAGGATGTAGTCGGAGCCGGAGCGGCGGGCGCGGGTGGTCATCCCTCCCGGATTCGATCCAAAGCCCGGCTCGGTCAACCCGAAACATCCGAGTTTTTCTCCCGAGGCGAGCGCCGGCAGCCAGTCATTTTTCTGCTCGTCGGAGCCGAAGGTGTAGATGGGATACATGACCAGGGCCGACTGCACGCTGACGAAGCTGCGCAGGCCCGAGTCGCCGCGCTCAAGCTCCTGCATCACCAGGCCATATTCGACATTCGACATGCCGGCGCAGCCGTAGCCTTGAAGCGTGGCGCCGAACAAGCCCAGCTCGCCCATGAGCGGGACAAGCTCGCGCGGGAAGCGGTCTTCGCGAAAGCAGGCCTCGATGATCGGGATGACATTGTCGTCGACAAAGTCGCGCGCGGTGCGGCGCACAAGCCGCTCCTCCTCAGAAAAGCCCGCATCGAGCTGGAGAAAATCGAAGCCCTGGAATTTTGCGGCCATGGATTACCTGCTTACGAGGCAAGGCTAGCAGATGAAGGCAGCGAGTTCGCAAGTCAGCGTCCGCTGGCGCGGACCTTCGCAAGCTCGCTGGTCGGGGCCTTATGCAAGCCGCCACGGGGCGCGATAGGGCCGCGAGAGCAATTCGCATGCGGCGGGATCGTCGAGAATCTTTTCCTCTTGAACATCCCAATGGATCTTGCGGCCGACCATCATCGAAATGAGGCCGAGATGGCCGGGCAGCGTGGAGTGGTGCGCGACCTCGACCGGCGCGATGGTGGGCTTGCGCGACTTGACGCAGTCGAGAAAGTTGCGGCGGTGCTCGGCCGATTCGTAGAGTTTGATCTTGCGCAGGTCATCGGGCAACGCGTCCATCTTCACCCAATCCTGATTCGACGCATCGAAGCCGCTGCGGTCGACCCAGACCCAGCCGTCGGTGCCGATCCATTTCGTGCCCATGTTGATGGCGCCCGAGCCGCCGGCGATGGTCATGCGCACATCGATGGGGTAGCCCGTGACCTCTTTGCGATAGAGGCATTCGACATGATAGGTCGTCGCGGTATTCCACAGCGCGTCGGCGGCAGGGAAGTCGCCGCGACCCTCAATCTCCGAGGGGCCGGTGAGGTCGAAGCCGAGGCCCCAGTGCGCGATGTCGCCATGGTGGCCGATCCAGTCCATCAACTGGCCGCCGCCGGTGTTGTAGTTCCAGCGCCAGTTTCTGTGGACGCGCGCTTCAATGTAAGGCTGCATCTTCGACGGGCCAATCCAGCGGTCATAGTCGAGCTCGGCAGGAGGATCGGTGACGGCGAGGTTCCACGCGGGCGTTCCGGGAACAATGAGCGCGGGGTCGGTGATCTTGTCAGGAAGCGCGGCTAATTTAGCCAGCAGCGCGGGTTCGGTGCCGGCAAAGTCGTGATGGCCGCCGGGCAGACCGACCTCGACGCGCACCACATTGCCAATGAGGCCATTGCGCACAATCTCCGCAGCTTTGTGAAACACGGGCAGTGAGCGCTGCCAGGAGCCGGTCTGCCAGATGATCGAGTTTTTCTCGGCGGCTCGCACAATGGCCTGCTGCTCGGCGACCGTGCGCGCAAGCGGCTTTTCGCCATAGATATCTTTCTTGCGGTTTGCCGCCTCGGTGGCGACGAGCGCGTGCCAGTGGTCGGGCACCGCGATCATCACTGCATCGATGTCATCGCGCGCGAGCAGCTCTGGATAGTCGTGGTACGCTTTGCAATCCGTGTTGCCGTAACGGGCATTTACCGTATCGACGGCGGCCTGCAGATGATTCTTATCCAGGTCGCACGCGGCCACCACCTGGCAGTCGTTCTGCTCAAGGAAGACCTTGGTATTGGAAGGGCCCATCATGCCCCACCCGATCACGCCGAGAGTAACGCGATTCGAGGCGGAGACCCGCGCGGCACGGGTCCACGCGCTGCGGGATAAGAGCGCGGCTGCGCCGGCGGCTTTCATGAAATGGCGGCGCGTGAGCGGGGACGCACCGGATACGCGGGTCGTCATGGAGACCTCCAAAGCTCGAAGAAGAGCGGCAGGCCGCGAAACGAGCTTCGATGCACCGGAATTGAAAACCATCGGAAGTCTAGCACGGCAAGCCCGAAGCCAGAATGCTGTCAACTTCGGCCGCGCAAGGGGCTGGCGGGTGCGCGGGAACTTCTGGAGGAGTGTGGACGCCTCGAAGAGACAGCAAGAAGCGATTGCGCGACATTTCTTACCGGGGCAGAACCGGCCCTTCGCAAAGCTAGGGTTTCTCCCAGTGTCCGCAGAGGAATCCTTCTTCTAAACTCTAATTGACGATTGATCGCGCGCCTGCCGACGCCAGCCGTCTCCCGAGGTTTTTCCCATGTTGAGCGATGTTATTTTTTCCAACCCAAAGTGTGTGCCACAATCTGTCTTTCCATCGTGCCTCAACTCTCGGGGCACGATCGGCAGCGTGTTGGAACCCGAAAATGAAAATCTTGCTGCTTCGCGTCGATCGGTCAAGCTCCTTGTGCTGAGCAATGACGATCAGTTTTGTGCACTGATGCGTTCGTACCTTGAACACCTCGGATTTTCCGTTTTTATATGCACGAGCGCCGATCGGGCTGAACGCTCATTCTTGCGAAACAGCAACATTGATATCTGGTTTGTCGATGTGCAGGCGCTTGGACTCGAGGCAGTATATTGCGCTGTCAAGGTCCGGGATCTTTACCCGTCCGTTCCCATTATCCTGCTCTCAGAACCTGGCCGGGATGAAAGCCCGCTTCAGAGGATGCTGTCGCTGAACTGGACCTGGATTCAAAAGCCCCTTGAACTTCAAGATATGCTCGCTCTCATTGAGCGCGCCCTTTCCAAGTTGCCCGAACCGGGCGGCGTGTCGAATAAGGCCTCTGATTTTCTTGATTGGGGACGGTCGAGTTACTCGATCGATTCGGGAAACCGGAATTGCTTCTGCAATTGATTCGGCCTTCCCTCAGAGGTGCTTCGTCTCATCAGCCACCTATCTTTTCTGTAAGGATTGCCCAGCGTTCGTAAATCGCGTCATGTTGATTCTGCGCCGATTCCAACTCCGTCAACGCCTCTGTCAATGCATGCGCATCGCTCGAAATTGCCGGATCGTCGACACGCGTGCGCGCAGCCTCGAGCCTGGCGTCCGCGGCTTCGACGCGAGCTTCAATGCCGTCGTACTCGCGCTGTTCGACATAGGAGAGCTTCTTTTTCGGGGCTGGCGCGGGAGCAGCCTGCCGCGCCTTTTGCGCGCCGGCAATATCGCGCTTTTCGTTTGCCGATGCGCCGCCCGCGGCTCGCCATTCTTCCCACTGGATATAGTCCGCGAATTGCTCTGCATTGCCGCGCCCGTCTAACCCGAGCACGGAGTTGGTCACGCGGTCCAGCAGATAGCGGTCGTGCGTCACGAGCACCAGTGCACCCGCGAAATCGAGAAGCGCTTCTTCCAGAATCTCCAGCGTGGGAATGTCGAGGTCGTTTGTCGGCTCATCCAGGATCAGGACGTCGGCAGGTTGCAGCATCAGCCGCGCGATCAATACGCGCGCCCGCTCACCCCCACTGAGCCGCTCGACTGGCTGGTTCAGCTGCTCTCCCGTGAACAGGAACCTGGCCGCATAGCTGGCAACGTGCACAACGCGGTCAAGATACACAACGGAATCGGAATCCGGCGCAAGCGCCCGGCGCAGGGTGAGGTTGCCGTCGATCTCACGCATCTGTGAGAAATAAACAACGCGCAGCTTTGCGGCACGCCACACCGTTCCCGCGCTCGCTTCGAGCTCGCCCGTCATGGCACGCAAAAGCGTCGTTTTGCCCGATCCGTTGGGGCCAACCAGGCCAAGCTTCATACCGTTATTGAGGCTGAAGCTGATGCCGCGCAAGATCTCCCGGCCACCCAGCTCGACCGTCACCCCATCCAGCTCGATGAGACGTTTGGTCTTTCGGTCCGTAGCCTCGAAGCTGATTCCTGCTGTCACCACGCGGCTGCGGGCTTCTGAATCTTCGAGCCGCGCGATCATCTCGTGCGCATTGTCGATGCGCGCCTTGGCCTTGGTGGCGCGTGCCTTGGGGCCGCGGCGGAGCCACTCAATCTCAGTCCTGACGCGATTGCGCAGCCCTTCCTGCGCGCGCTGTTCTGACTCAAGCCACGCCTCGCGCCCTTCGAGAAATTTCGAATAGGTGCCTTTCAAGCGCAGCAACCCATCGCTGTAGATGCGGTTCAGCTCGACGACTTCGGTAGCGGTGTTCTCCAGGAAGTAGCGATCGTGCGCAACCACGATGAACGCGAAGTTCGCCGCTTGCAGCAACCCTTCCAGCCACTCAATGCCTTCGAGGTCCAGATGATTCGTCGGTTCGTCGAGCAGCAAAACGTCAGGGTTAACGACAAGGGCTTCGGCAATGGCCAGCCGCTTGCGCCATCCTCCGCTAAGGCTGGCCGCCTCGGCATCCATACTGGCGCCGCTCGATCCTGCGGTATCGGCAAAGCCGGCGCGCCCCAGCGTCTCGCGCAGACGCTGCTCGCGTTCATTTTCAAGCACGGTCGCATTCGTCATTGCCGCTTCGATTGCGCCGCGAACCGTGATCCCGGGCGGATATTCCGAAATCTGACGCACATAGCCGACGCGGGCACGCTTGCGGAAAGCGACCTCGCCTGTGTCAGGTTGCTGCTCGCCGGCAAGCATGGCCAGAAGAGTGGACTTCCCGGCTCCATTCGGCCCGATGAGACCTATGCGGTCGCCCTCGTGCACGGCAAAAAATATTTCCTGAAACAAGGGCTTGGCGCCGAATCGTTTAGAGATGTTCTGTGCATTGAGGATCGGCGGCATTCTTTCAGTGTACGGTGTAGCACTGAAGGAATTACGGTGGCCCAAGCGCCGCGCAAGGGTCGCGTTTGCACGGCTGGAAGAGTCGCGGCCTTTGCCGTGGCAGGCCGCGATCTCGCCGGCGCCGCCTGCACTCGAACTCAAGCAGCCTGGCGTCTCATAGCAGTTGCTCACTACACCACCGGCGTGGCGCGCACAATCGCGTCACGCCGGTGGCATAGGAGGGCGATTAACCAGGCAAATCTTTCCCGCAATTCTTCGAGCGCTCAGAAGATCACCTTTCCGGCAAACTGCACAAGTCGCGGATTGTTCATCTGGCCCTGGCCGGAGATCACACCGAAACTTGAAGACCCGAAGCCGTTGCCCGGCGGTGCGAACTGGACGCGGTTAAAGAGGTTGAACATCTCGGCGCGGAACTCAAACCCGAACCTCTCTCCGGGGCCAAAGGTTAGATGTTTAAACGCCGCGAAATCCCAGTTCGCAATTCCATCGGCCTGCAAAGTTGGATCGACGCGGGGCTCGTCGCCGAAGGCATACGGGGCTGGTTCGGTAAAGCACGATGCATTGATCCATCCATCTCCTCCAGCAAGCCCATTCTTCACGCGTGTCTGTGCGCTGCCGCTGGTGGCCTTCTTGCAGCCGGAGACCACGTTCGGCCGCAGCCCGCCGCCATAGTAGTTGGCGCCGTTGCTGCCCGCGTTGATGTTGATCGGAAAACCGCTCTGCAACGTGGTCACGCCATCCACACCCCACCCGCCTATGATCTTGTCGGCCGTGGGCGGCAGATCGCCCGCGAACTTCTGATTCCGGCCGAATGGAAGATCGAGCACGTAGCTGATGATCAGGTGCTGCGGAACATTTTGCGACGAAACCGACTTCTCGCCGCGAAGATTGTTCCAGTCCTGGATCGCTCCGGTGCCGCCGCTCTCGAGCCAGGACGTAATCGTATCGGTATTGCTGAGCAGCTTGGACCATGTGTAAGCAGCCAGAAGCGTGCCGCCGCCGTTGAACCGCTTTTGCAGAGTTACCTGAAGAGAGTTATAGTCGCTGGCGAAGCTTCCCTGCCCCGCATATTGCAGTCCGTTGTATTGGGGAAATGGACGCATTAGCTGGCCAACGGTGGTAGTGGTAGACGACATGGCGCTGCCCGGGGCGGAACTGCTGGCGAACGGGTTTGGAACAAACTGGGCGACTTGGACCGTCTGGCCTGCCGCCGACTGCGCCGCGGCTTGAGCGAGATAGTTGTCTCCCAACTGGTCTACCTGTTGGCTGTACTGCGGAAGATGCGTTCCCTTCGTGGCGGCGTAGGCAATGTCGGTAAACCAACCGCCCCAGAGTGTACGCTGCACATCCACGTTCCACTGCTGCGTGTAGCCGTAGTAGAACTGCGGGATGTCGAAGGTAGTGTTGGCCGCGCCCTCGAGATCCACCGCCGCCTGCGGTACGCCCGCGAGAGAAGACGCGGTCCGTCCCGGCGGAGGCACAAACTTCAGCCACGGCGTATTAATGGTGTTGATCGGAACCTCGAGATTGCCATTGTTGCCTACGTAATCGGTTTGAATGGAATTGACTGGATCATTCAGTGGATTGGTGGCCCAGTTGGCATCGATCGGAATCCAGAACAATCCATAGCCCGCGCGTACAACGGTGTTGGCGCCGAGGCTATAGGCAAAGCCCACGCGCGGCGCAAGACCCTTCTTGTTGGGATTGATGTTGTAGCGGCTCGCATGTACGCCCGGAGTATCGACGAGTCCAGCCGCTCCCAATACCGTTGCTGTGGGGGTGAGCCCGGGCCCCAGCGAAGGAATAGCTCCAGACATCGCGGCCGCCGCAATGGGATCAGGCGCGGTGGGATTGAAGTACGATTGCCGGTTGAAGCGCTCCGTCCATGGGGTCTGATATTCGTACCGCAGTCCCAGGTTGAAGACCAGCTTCGATGTGGCATGGTATGTGTCGTTGAAGTAGCCGGCAGTCAGATTTTGCTTTCCGGCCACCAGGTTCGGAATCACCGCGTCACCGAAGAAGTGATTGCCCACGTTGCTCGGATTCTGCGCCCATCCCAGCAAAAAGTCTGCAAATGCCAGCGCGTTCCCGTTGCCGGCGGGAATCCCGGTGCTGGGTGCGTTGGCGGCCGTGTTGTAATCCTGGGTATACGAGCCGCTGAATCCGAGCGAACCACTCACGATGTTGCTTTGCGCGTAGTCGTCGAGAGAGATTTCGTATTGGAATCCCATCTGGAACGTATGCCGTCCCCGCACCAGCGTGATGTAGGGCGAGATCCAATACTGGCTGTCGTGATCCACGATGTAGCTCTGTCCCTGCGTAGCCATCACATTGTCTGACATGCCGAGCACGTCGGGCGTAGGCGGCGTGCGAAGCGAGGATGTAATCTGACTGTTGAACGCAGTGGGCCAGCCAATGGTCGTAAAGTCGAAGCCGGAGTTCTTTGGCGTGCGCAGGTAGTTGAAGCGGCTCGCCGAAAGATCCAGGTTGCCGATCACGTTGGGCGTGATCACATAGTTGTAGCCGATGGCGAGAGCCTTTGAAGTCATCGTCTCCGTGCATCGATCCAGGCACAGGCCGGTGCCCAGCGGATCCTCGGGAAGATTCAGATTATTCCATTGGCTGAAGCGGCCGAAGATATGCTGCGCGTCGTTGATCTTCTGGTCGATGCGCACAACATTTTGATTTTGATTGCCGCCTAAACTGTAGCTTGCGACGTAATTGTTCAACTCGTTTCCGTTGGTCGGAGCCGGCCAAAGGTTCATCAGCGCCTTTGCCGTCGCGTTGACGCGGGCGGCCGGAATCACATTTCCGGTGAATGCAACCGGTGTGTAGGTTCCGCTGGCGCAGCCGCCGTTGCCGAGCGGCGCACCGGAAATATTCGTGGTGTGTCCTCCGCAGGGATCCACAAGCTGCGGAACATTCGACGCCGTGGCAAGGCCGCTCAAGTCGACATTCTGGCCATTCTTCACCGCAGCCTGAACGGCCGCGGAGGGAACGGTAGAAACCCACGGCGAGCCGGAGCGCAAGCGAAATCCTTCATACTGATAAAAGAAAAAAGTTCTGTCACGGATGATCCTGCCGCCGAAGTTGGCGCCAAATTGATTTTGCGTGAAGGGCGGACGGGCGATTCCGGCATTGTTTGAAAACCAGTCGTTCGCGTTCAGAACCTTGTTGCGAATGTACTCGTAGGCTTCGCCGTGGAAGTTGTTGCCGCCGCTCTTGGTGCTCAGGTTGAGCACACCGCCCGCCACCTTGCCCCACTCCGGGCTGATGTTGTTTGTCTGCACCTTGAACTCGCCCACAGAGTCCTGCACGGGGATGAGGATGGGCAGGTTGATGTAGCCGATATTGAGCGGCTGGCCATCAAGATACTCGGCGCTCTGATTGGCGAATGCGCCGCCTATCTGGAAGTTGCCCCATGAGAAAGGGTTTTGGCCGGTAGCCGTCTGACCGGCCTGTCCCTGCATCACGACGGAGGGCGCCACTTCAACCAGGCTGAAAACATTGCGCCCGTTCAGCGGGAGTTCGTCCGCGTTGCGCTGCTCCACCACCTGGCCCAAAGACGATGTCTCCGGCTGCAGCAGCGGAACTTCAGTGGTTACGGTCACCGTTTCCGTGGCCGCGCCCACGCTGAGAGTCACATCCACATGCGTCGTTTGTTGAACCAGAATGACAATGTTCTCGCGGTCTACGCGCTTGAATCCCGCCTTTTCAACGCTGAGCCGGTACCGGCCCGGATCGAGATTCACGAAGGAGTACAAGCCGGCTTCGCCCGACTTCTGCGCCTGCTTTTCGGATGTGGCGACATTGGTCAGCGTAACGGTTGCATCCGGTTCCACCGCGCCGCTTGGATCGGTAACAGTCCCAGTCAGGGTGCCGTAGGTGGATTGCGCTCTGAGAAGAAACGAGCACGAGAGGAGAACGACGCTGACAAGAACGCGTTTCGAGACGATGCGCCATACTGAGTTTCCCGCATGTACCATGGAGCCTCCAAAATAAATCGCAAATAGAGAAGGGACTCTACATAGAGGAATACGAGGCTTCGGCGCGAGTTGTACCAGTTGCGGAGAAAGATCGGCAGGTTATTGTTTTGAGGCGGCCTGAAAGAGCGCGAACTCCCGCTTCGCATCGGCTTGCTTGCCGGCGATGGCGTAGAGATGACTCAGGCGATAGTGCACCAGCTTGTCGGCGTCGGGCCGCTTTTCCGCCGCTGTCAAAATGCTGATTGCGGCGCTGGGATCGCCCAGCTTCTGTTCCGCTTCAGCCAGGTTCAGGCTCGCCCATTGCGGCGGACGCTCTTCGTGCAGCCGCGGCTCCAGAAGATCCCGGACTGCGGCGTATTGTTCCATCGCCAAAAGGCACCGGCTCAGATGCGCCAGGGCACGCTCGTCTGAGGGGTACGCGTCGAGTTGCGCGCGAAACGCCTGCGACGCGGCCTGCCATTGCTGCTGCTTTTCGCGCAGCAGGCCAAGACTGTAACGAAGGTCAGAGAGGTCAGGATGCTGCCGCAACAATTCCTCATACGCTTCCGCCGCCTCATCTTCATGGCCCTGATCAGCCAGCACGTCCGCTTGGAACTGCTCCAGATACGGAGAGCCCGGAAAACGCTGCGCACAGATTTCGATCTGGCGCATTCCCTCTTCGGCGCTCAGAACCGACGCGAGATAAAGCAGCGCCGCATCGTGCGGATGCTGCCGCCATCGCTCCACGGTCTCAGACCAGCTCAGGCCGGGGCTGAAGTACTGCGACAGCTTCGCGGCCTGAGGAAACGCGCTTCTTGCCCCCGAATCTCCCGCGTCCGACGCCTGGCGCAACGCTGCGAGAAAGGGCTCTCCTGCCGGAATTTTGCTCAGCCTCGCCGCGAAGAACTGTCCGCTGCGGATATAGGATTTTGCCAGTTGCACCAGGCCCAGATCCTCGGGATAGCCGTTGCTCTCGAGAAGCTGCTGATACACGATCGCGGACTCGACCGGCTGATCGATGTCGAGATAACAAGGCGCAACCGCTGAAAGCACTCGGGAATTTCTCAGCTCTTTCTTGAAGATCCGCGCGAGCATCGGCTTGAGTATGTCGAGCTCGCCCATGCGGCACTTTTCCTCGGCCAACAGCGCGTAGGTCTCCGGCACATATCCCTGCTTCAGCGCGAGCGTGTAAAAATGCATCGCGTCTTCCGATTTTCCCTGCATCTGCAGACTGAGTCCCAGATCCATGAGCAGCACGGCGGACGAGGGTGACCCGGCAAGCGCTTTGCGATAGGCTTGCTCCGCCGCCGCATATTGGCCGGCTTCCATTGCTTTGCGTGCCGAGTCAATTTCCGCGGGCGATTGGCCGTGCAGGAAACACGCAAACGCCGCCGGCACCAGCATGAGTCCGCGGCTCATCGCGGCAAATCGATTGCAGGCTCTCGATCGACCCGGCTGCTTGACACGCTTCATCCAGTCTCGCCTCCTGCAGGCAAGCATCGATCCGCTCCAAAGCAGAGAGCGCGACAAAAAGAACTCTTCAGAGTCGTCTGGCCGGGCGCGCTTGTCAAGCCGGAGACGCATACACGGCCCCCGCATCCCTCTCTTGCTGAACTGTTGTATGGTAACCTTGCTCACATGCTTTCAGCTCCCCGGATCAGCCCGTTCCTCTGGTTCGATTCGAATGCCGAAGAAGCTGTCGAATTCTATCTGGGTGTGTTCAAGAACTCCCGCCGCATCGAAGAGTTTCGCTCTCCCAGCCAGACGACCGTGCCCAAGAACGCCGTCCTCACCATCGCCTTTGAGATCGACGGGCAGCGATTCACCGCCCTCAACGGCGGCCCGGCGTACAAGTTCAACGAGGCTGTTTCGTTTGTCGTCCGCTGCGACACGCAGCAAGAAGTGGATGACTACTGGTCGAAGCTCACCGAGGGAGGCAGCGAGATCCAGTGCGGCTGGCTCAGGGACAAGTTCGGCCTCTGCTGGCAGATCGTCCCGGCCAGGATGATGGAGCTGATAAGCAACCCCAAAGGCATGCAGGCAATGATGCAGATGAAGAAACTCGACATCGCCGAGCTGGAGCGAGCGGCGCGCTCGTGACCGGTTCCGGAGCTTTGAGCTGCGCCTTAGCCCAAGTACAACAGGCTCAAGCATTTTGTGCATCGTAGCGGTCATGAGCCGCACGTTGTTGCCGGGGGTCCCATACCCGCTGGGCGCGGTTGCGCGCAAAAAGGGCACAAACTTCGCCGTCTATTCAGAGGGCGCGACCCGCGTGGATGTCTGCCTGTTCGACCCCGACGGCAAGCAGACCGATTGCGTGACGCTGCGTGAACGCACCGCGCTGGTGTGGCACGGATTTGTCCGGGATATCAGGCCGGGCCAGCTTTACGGGCTACGCATCGACGGGCCGTGGGATCCGAGAAACGGTCTCTGGTTCAACTTCAACAAGCTGCTGGTGGATCCCTACGCCAAATCCATCTCCGGCCAGGTGGACTGGAATGCGCCGATATTTCCGTACGATCTTGAATCCGGCGATCCGCGCAAGATGGATGAACGGGACAGCGCGGACGGCGTGCCCAAGTCAGTGGTCATCGATGGCAGCTTCGACTGGGAGGGCGACTGCCCGCCCGCCACGCCGCTGGCCGATTCTGTGATCTATGAGGTTCACGTCAAGGGATTCAGCGTCCGCAATCCCGCGGTGCCGAAGAGGCTGCGCGGCACCTACGCCGGACTGGCTCACGAGGCGAGCATCGCCTACCTGAAGCGGCTCGGGGTTACAGCCATCGAGCTGCTGCCCATCCATCATTTCATCGATGAGGGGCACCTGGTGGAAAAAGGCCTGACCGATTATTGGGGCTACAACACGCTCGGCTATTTCGCTCCCATGTCGCGTTACTGCTCGTGCGGCGACCAGGGCGGGCAGGTGCGCGAGTTCAAAGAGATGGTGAAGGCCCTGCACGCGGCGGGCATCGAAGTGATTCTCGATGTGGTCTACAACCACACCTGCGAGGGCAATCACCTGGGCCCGGTTCTGAGCTGGAAGGGCATCTGCAATAAAACCTATTACCGGCTGCTGGAAGACAATCCCGAGTTCTACATGGATTACACCGGAACCGGCAACACGCTCAACGTGCGCCATCCGCAAGTGCTGAAGATGATCATGGATTCTCTTCGTTATTGGCGCACCGAGATGCGCGTGGACGGGTTCCGTTTCGATCTGGCCGCGACTTTGGCGCGCGAGCTGCACGACGTGAGCAAACTCTCCTCTTTCTTCGACACCATTCACCAAGACCCGACGCTGGCGGATGTGAAGCTGATCGCGGAGCCGTGGGATGTGGGCGAGGGCGGCTATCAGGTTGGCCAGTTTCCGGTGCTGTGGGCGGAATGGAATGGCAAGTATCGCGACACGGTGCGCCGCTTCTGGAAGGGCGATGAGGGCCAGCTCTCGGACCTTGGCTACCGGTTGACGGGCTCGAGCGACCTTTACCAATTTGACGGGCGCAAGCCGTATGCAAGCATCAATTTCGTCACCGCGCACGACGGATTCACACTCTGCGACCTGGTGAGCTACAACCAGAAGCACAACGAAGCCAACGAGGACGACAACAAAGACGGAACCGATTCGAACGATTCCTGGAATATGGCCGCAGAAGGCCCCACGGACGACCCCGAGATCAACAGGCAGCGCGAGCGGCAGATGCGCAATTTTCTCGCGACGCTGATGTTTTCGCAGGGCGTGCCCATGCTCACGGGCGGCGACGAAGTGGCGCGCTCGCAGCAGGGCAACAACAACGCCTACTGCCAGGACAACGAGCTGGCATGGTTCAACTGGAAGCTCGATGAGGCCGGCGAGCGCCTGTTCGAGTTCACCTGCCGCATGATTCAGCTTCGTCTCTCGCATCCGAACCTGCATCGCCGCAAATTTTTCCAGGACCGCGAGATCCGCTCCCGGATGGGAGACAAGCTGCTGCGCGTGGTGAAAGACGTTGCCTGGTTCAATCCCGATGGCAATGAGGTTCCCGATGAGGCGTGGAGCGCGGGATGGTCGCGCGCGATCGCGCTGCTGCTGAATGGACAAACGCTGCAGGTCACCGACGAGGACGGCGAGCCGGTGACCGACGCGAGCTTTCTTCTGCTGGTGAATGCGGCCGCGGAGGGCGTCGAATTCACGCTTCCTGAATCGCCAACCTGCAGGCCGTGGGTTCTGCTGGTGGATACCGAAAATCTCGAAGACGCCTTTCCGCAAATTGCGGTCGAGGAAAAGGTGATCCTCGGCGGGCGCTCGCTGAAATTGCTCAGCGACCAGGTGCAAAGAGAGGCTGGGGCGGAGACGCCGGAAAAATAATCGAAAGCGACGTCCGGTCGGAACGGAGTCAGCGCCTGAACGGACGCAGCCTGAACGGAAACAGCCCGGACGGAAACAGATAGAGGGTTCCGTCCGCATCCGGCACACAAAGGCCGCCGCCACGATGAGTGGCGGCGGCCATCTGGTCGATACAGGTTAGGTCGATACAGGTTAAGTCGACAAAGCTCCAGTCGACGCAGGGTAAGGAAGATTAGTGAATCGTCGAGGCCACGACCACTGAGGCGATTACGCCCGTCGCGATAGCGGCCATGACGTAATTTCCGTCCACTTCGCGCCATTCATAGCCGCTGGGCGGATTCCGAAGATGGTACCGCCGGTAGTCGACCTTTTCGCCCCGTCCCCAATCTTCTTGGCGCATGTGAGCCCCTTTCTTCCATTCCTGGTGGCGCACGTACTGGTGGTTGTCGTGATGATCCTGGGCCTGTGGATCGTCATGATGGTCCTGGGCAAAGACGGCCCCTCCGGAGAGGATGGCGGCCAGGGTCGAGAGGGCCAAAAGCTTGCGAATTTGTCTCATGGAAACTCCGTATACTCCTCGGGGATTGGATTCGCAACCAGCCGATTGCGTTGTTTGGCCTCTCCACCTCAACCACCGTTCTCTCTGTTATGCTGAGAGGTTTACCCCAGTGAGGAGGGCGCCATGCCGGAGCACAGAGCACGCAAACATCATCAGGACCGGGTGGCAGAAACGCTAAGGGAGGAGATTGGGGCCATGATCGAGGGCGAACTCTCCGATCCGCGCATCGATTTCTGCTATGTGACCGAGGTGGCGCTCAATCCAGGCGGCAAGTCGGCGAGGATTTATGTGGCCGTGGATAGCTCGGTGAAGGACATTGCCAAAGCGGAGGAGGGCACAATCGCCGGCCTGGAGGCCGCCAAGGGCTACATTCGCCATGAATTAAAGGACCGCATGGGTGTGCGCCATGTGCCGGAGCTGAGCTTTCTGGCCGACCGCTCCGGGCGCTTCCAGGCGCGGATCGAGGAGCTGATGGAGCGGTCAAAAAAGCGCCAGAAGGCGCCGTTGGAAGAACCGGCGCGAACCGGTCAGGAGGCGCCGCTCAAATAGCCGCATGTGCCCCCTCCCCCCCAAATCGCGACCCTCCCCCGAGTCGCAAATAGACACGCCGGAGGAAGAATCCGCCGACGTCGCCGCGCATTCGCTCTCGGCGCCGGCTGCGGATCCGATCGCGCAGATTCTGCGGGTTATCCAGGAGGGCGAGCGCTTCCTGGTCTGTTCGCATTCCCGTCCTGACGGCGACGCGGTAGGCAGTGTGCTGGCCTTCGGCATGCTGCTTGAGCAGTTGGGCAAACGAGCGGATCTGGTCAGCGCCGACCGGCTGCCGGCCGTCTATCGCGGCCTGCCGGGAGCGGAAGGCATACGCTCCGCGCTGCGCGTCCATGGGCCTTACGATGCGGTGATTCTGCTCGAATGCGATGGCCTGGAGCGCACCCGGCTGCGTGGTCTCGAAGAGTTCTTTCTCATCAATATCGATCACCACATCAGCGGCCGCCCTTATGCCGACCTGAACTGGATCGATCACCAGGCGGCCAGCGCGGGGGAGTTGGTCTACCGGCTGGTGATGGCCGCTGGAGCCGGCGTGACGCCGGAGATGGCCACCTGCCTCTACACCACGGTGCTGACAGATACCGGCAGTTTCACCTATGGAGCCTTGAATGCCTCCACCTTCGCACTCGCCAGGGATCTGGTGCTGGCCGGGGCCAATCCTGTCGCCATCTCCCGGGATGTGTACTACTCGGTGCCCACCTCGAAGGTGCTGCTGCTGGGCGCGGCGCTCACCAACCTGCATCGCGAAGGTTGCCTGGCGTGGCTGTGGGTAACCGAGGAAGATATGGCGCGCACCCACTCCGCAGAGGAGGATTGCGAGGGAATCGTGAATTTCGCTTTGGGGATTGCCGGCGTAGAGGCCGCAGTCTTCTTGCGCGAGCTGCCGGAGGGACGCATCCGGTTAAGCCTGCGCAGCAAGGGAAAGATCGACGTGGCCGCAATTGCGGGAAAGCTGGGCGGCGGCGGCCATGAGAACGCGGCCGGCAGCACGCTGGACGGCCCTCTGGAGCACGCGACGAGCGCGATTCTGGCAGAGCTGCGCGAGGCCGTGGCCCTTCGGGCCGAACATCCCTCCCTGCATTGAGATTCTGCCCGAATCTGTTAGCCTTGACCCTGTCGCGCACGCCAGGCTTGCTGAAGAACCGGATATAGGCGCTGATTGGGGAACAGCTTCGTCCTCCGCTGGAGATTTGCTGGAAATGGAAACCTCATTGGAACCTGCTGCCCCTGATTCATCCAAGCGTTGGCGATGGCGCCTGCCCAGTTGGTTCACGGTCGCGGAACTCTCGGTCTTTTTGGCATACACCATCTTCTTTCTTGGCTATGGCCTGACTCCCTTACTCGGCGGTGATGGCCTGGGTCTGGTGGGCGCTGACGAACCCCGCTACGCGCAGATCGCCCATGAGATGCTGGACCGGTTCGATTCAGCAAACACGTTGAAGGGCCGGCTGAGCGCCTGCGTCACCCCTTATCTCTACGGCCATCCCTGGCTCGAGAAGCCGGCCCTCTATTACTGGCGCGCCATGTTCCTGTTTCAGGATTTCGGCGTGCACGACTGGAGCGCCCGCCTGCCCTCGACGACCTTCGCGTTCGTCATGATCGGGCTCATCTATCTGCACATGCGACGATTCCGGCCCGGCGGCCACCTGGATGCAGCTCTCATCACGGTGGCCTGTGCCGGGATCATTGGATTTGCGCGCGGCGCATCGACCGATATGCAGATGGCCGCGCCGCTCGCCATCGGCCTGCTGGGCTGGTATGCGTGGTATGAGACCGGCTCGAAATTCTGGCTCTACGACATTTATTTCTTCACCGGGCTGGCCACGCTGGCCAAAGGGCCGGTGGCGCCGTTTCTGGCCATACTCATCATTGCCGCGTTTGCCTTTCTGCGCCGCGAATGGCGCATCCTTTATCGATCGCTATGGTGGCCGGGCGTCTTGCTCTATTTCGCCATGGTCCTGCCCTGGTTCCTTGCCGTCCAGCACCAGAACCCCACGTTTTTCCGTGAATTCTTCCTCGAACACAATCTGGAGCGCTTCGCCACAGACCGCTATCAGCACGCACAGCCGCTCTGGTACTACATCGCCGTCGTGCTGCTGGCCATGATGCCCTGGACCGTGATCGCGGTGCGCGCCTTCATTGACGGCATCCAGACCTCGGTGGCCGAGTGGCGCCTTCGCCGAGGCAATGAGTCCAAGCGTAAGCGCAAGGTCAACCGCCCCGGCGACGCCTTTCCGGAGTTCCTGGTCCTCTGGGCGCTGATTCCCGTCGTCTTTTTTTCCTTCTCGCAGTCGAAACTCCCCGGCTACATCCTGCCCTCGATTCCCCCTCTGGCCATCCTCACCGGGGACTTCCTTTACCGCCATCGCGCCGGCTTGAACCGCTGGATTCTAGGCGGCCACGCGGCGCTCTGCGGCATCCTGACCATGGCCACGCTGCTGCTGCCCTGGTTTGTCGCGCATGGCGCGGTGATGCCGCCCGTCCATGCTGCCGTTGCCGCATTTCTGGCCGCCGTGGGCGCCGCGTTGCTGATTCTCGTTATTACGAATGGCTACGGCGTGGCGCGGCTCCGCGTGGCCACTTGCGGCGTGCTGGTGGTGCTCATGTTTTTCCTCTACGGCGTGGGACCATTCTTCAGCGTGGGAGAAGTAAGCGCCACCAAGCGCGTGATTCACCTGCTCGACCGCACGTATTCCGCGCGGCCGCTGGCGGAACGGCTGGGCGAGTTCGTGCCGCCGGATGGAACGATCGCCGTATTCCGCGTCCGGCGCGACACCGAATACGGGCTCTCCTTCTATCGCAACCACGAGGTCGTCAACTATGAGGAGAGCGGCGTGCCCGACCAGCAGCACCTGCTGGTGGTGCGCGTCTCGGGCCGGCACGGGGTCGATCTCCACACGACCGATGCCCTCCAGGAGTACCTGGAGGGCCGGCGTTACGAGTTTCTCTTCAACTGGCCGGAGCAGGGACTGGAGGTTTTTCTCGTGGGCGCCCGATAACCTGCGCATCCAGTTGCACTTGGACACACACTCGTGGCAAAGTGACGCAAGGGAGTTTTTCCTGTACGAAGCCGGGACAGGCTTGTCTGCCGCTTACTCGCCAGTTCACGCCTAAGGCTTCCCGGTTGCGGCAGGTCACTCCTACCGAGAGAAGCATGGCATTGGGCGCCTCCATCGAGATTCTCGACCTGCGGCACTTCGCCGCAACGCTGCTGCGCCCCGTGCTGGACGCCGAGGGGGAGCTGTGGAAGCAGCGCCTGCACTGGGACTACCGCAGCTCGGCGCGGCTGCTGATGCAGTACCTCGACAACCACATGCTTCCCGGCTACGCAGCCCTTGAGGCCGAGCAGGTGACCGGCTACGTCTTCTGCGTATACGAGGAAACCAAGGCGGTCATCGGCGATGTCTTCGCCGTGCCGAACCATCTCGAGGGCGCCGATGTCGCGCACGCGATAGAACACACGCTCCTGCGCCATCTCCTCGAACTGCTGCTCAACTCGCCGCAGGTTGACCGCGTGGAGTCGCAGCTTCTGCTGCACCCTGCCGGAACCCATTCGGCTCTCTTTGAGGCCACCGGCTTTCAGATCTACCGCCGATTATTCATGGTGCAACCTCTCCGGAGCGAGGCGAAAGCACCGCAGTTCAATCCGGCCAGCGGTCTGGAACTCCGCGCCTGGAGCGACGAGGATCTGGGTCCGGCGGCCCGGCTCATCGCCGAGGCGTACCACGGGCATCCGGACAGCTACATCAACGACCAGTACCGGTCGGTGCACGGCTCGATGCGCTTCCTCAACAACATCGTCCGCTATGCCGGGTGCGGCGCTTTTTCGCCCCAGGTGTCGCATGTGGTGGTGGAGCGCAGCAGCCGCGAAGTGGCGGGATTGATTCTCGGCTCCCGCGTGAGCCCGCAGAGCGGCCATATCACGCAGCTCTGCGTGCATCCGCGCTATCGCCGCCGCGGCTTGGCGCGCATGCTGCTCTCGCTCGCCTCTTACTGGTTCACCCGCCAGGGCGCCTCTGAGATCTCGCTGACCGTGACCGAAGCGAATGCCGAAGCGATCGATCTGTATCTGGCCGAGGGTTATGCGTGCAAGCACACCTTCGACGCGGCGGTGTGGCAGCGGTCGAGACCGGGCTAGCATGAGCCTCATCGAAAAGATTGAATTAGCATTCGCGCATCGGCAGATGCCCGCCAAAGTTGTCGACATGGAGGGACGCTTTCAGGTTGATTCCGACGTCGAAGCGGCACTATGGTTTGAAGGCCGCGGCTGGCGCGAGATTACAACCACAGACTGGGAGCAACACAGCTGCGCGGTATTCTTCCTATCCGATGAGGCCTTTGCCTATTACCTTCCGAGCTTGTTGATCCTGACGATCAAAGATCCCGAGGGTTGCCCAGATCTGGCCGTTGATAGCTTCGTAGGTCTCCTCGACCGCACTCCCGATGTGAAGGGATGGGATCTTCCTTTTACAAATAAATTTCTGGGTTTTCGAAGAGAAGAATGCGAAGCCTTGAAGGAATGGCTTCTTTTCGCGTGCGAAATCGTGTCATTAAAAGGCTATGGAATCTCGGACGGCGGTCCCGGAGACAAATTTGGTCGCGCCTTCGAAAACGTCAGCTTGCTTCAGCAGGAAACAGAACTGCGGCATCTGAATCGGGATTCTGGAGCAAAATAACAAAAATCCTATCGCGCGATCAGGAACATCACCCAGCTCAGCACGATGGCCGAGCCCGTGAAGAGCACGAAGCAATAGAGCCCGTAGCGGATCATCTTGCGCGGCGTCTCCCGCTGCGTGATGCCGAAGACCGTCGACGCAAACAGCGCGAACAGCAGCACCGCTGAAAAATGGGAGGGCCGCAGCAGCACTAGGACTTCCTCCCGGTGCGCAGATTGTGCGCGTCCACGGCAGCGATGACGTTCAGCAGCCCGGCTACCACGATGAATTTGGTGCCGTAATCGGCCGTCGTGAACCGCACCGGATCGGTGCCCAGGCCCATGGCGTGGCTGATGAAGAACATGAGCCCATTGCCCAGGTCGCCGACCATGCCCAGCAGGTCGAGAATGTCCTGCGCGCCGGAGTAGAGCTTGCCGTCCATGGCCAGGCCGAGCACAAACATCGCGATGATGGAAATGGCGAGCAGCGCGCCGCGGCCCCACCGGCGCAACAGAAAGTGCCCCGCTCCCGGAACCAGCCATCCGGCAATCAGGGGAAGATAAATAAACCCTTGCTGTGAGGATTTTGCCGCCGCCACGGCCTTGTTTGGAACAGTTCCCATTTCTTCTTGACTATACAGCACCGGAGAGAGCCAATCGGGGCCCGCGTCTTAGTTCCCCGTCGGGATAATTCCGGCATTTTCGACCATCAGGATCACGGTCCGGTGGGGCGCGCGCGTGCGGTGGACAACGGTTCGGGGAACTACGAAACCCTGTCCCGGCGCGAGCTCAATAGTCCGGCCTTGCACCCCATCGACGAAGGCCTGCCGATGGGGATCCCGGTCTTCCAGGTCGATGAGGAGCGTGCCCTCGACGACATAGAAGAACTCATCATCCTCATCATGCTTGTGCCAGTGATACTCGCCCTCGATCACGCCCACGCGCACGACGGACGCGTTCACTTTGCAGAGCGTCTGGTTGAACCATTTGTATTCGCATGCGTCCGCCAGCGCTTTCACGTCGATGGTTTCAAGCGGCCCGTGCAGGCTATTGAGCCGCGTCTCGTAAGGATAGGCTGCGGTAGATTCGGACATCGCGGATTCCTCGTATTTTTTGCGAGATGCAGGCTTCTGACTGATCTCTAGTAAAAAAGATACTTCCGCCAGCGGTCGTCGCTGCGGCCCAGCATACGCATGATCTGGCGGCTGGTGTGCAGCGAGAAAGGACGCGGCTCGCGCAGCAGGATCATATCGTCAATCTCCTGCAGCATCCGGTTGCCTTTGCGCCGGTTGCAGGAGTGGCAGCATGCCACCAGGTTTTCCCAGGTCGAGTTGCCGCCGCGCGAGCGCGGCACGACGTGGTCCAGCGTCAACTCGCTCGGAGGCATGGCCTCGGCGCAGTATTGGCAGGTATTCCGGTCGCGCAGCAGGATGTTCTTCCTCGACAATGCGCGGGTCTGATGGGGAATCCGGCGGTATTCGAGCAGCCGGATCACTGAAGGCATGGCGATGCGGCTGCGCTGCGCGTGCAGCGTGAGCCCGTGTTCCTCCTCGGTGCGCGCGATTCCTTTGAGCACCAGCACCAGCGCCCGCCGCGCCCCGCAGATGTTGATCGGCTCGTAGGAGGCATTCAGCACCAGTACCGGCATCTGCAGGATGTGGTTCGATTGAACGGCATACGATCCGGCGCCGTGGTCTGCGGCGATGGCCGCGGCCTTCGAAATCGCTTTTTGCTTGCGGGCATGTATCATGGCTTTTCCTAAAGACATCTCCCTGACCTCATTGAAAAGATGGTTGCCCTGGCAATGAAAACTGATCGGATGAAACTGGCTGGGATGGGGTTGAGTTCCCCTCCGCATCGTCTGCGAAGTTGAAACGAGAGCTGCTGATGCGCCGCGCCCTGGCCAGCGTGGCCACGCGTACTGTAGCGGCGCCGGCCCGCGTCAGCGCTTGCGCGGCGGCGCGCGCGGTTGCGCTGGTGGTCATGATGTCGTCAATCAACAGAATGTGCTGGTCCTTCACCGCGGCGGAATCGGTCACCAGAAAAGCGCCGCGCAGATTCAGCCGGCGCTGGCGCGGCGCCAGGCCGGCCTGACTTTCCGTGGCGCGCAGCCGCATGAGCGCGCTCGACGCCAGCGTGAGCTTCCACGCAGGATGGCTGCGGGCAAGATGCCGCAGCGCGTCTTGAGCCAGCGCCCGCGCCTGGTTGAATCCGCGCTGCGCATGCTTGACGCGGTGCAGCGGCACCGGAACCACCAGCATTCCGGCGGGCGTTTCGGCGGCAAGTTGGACGATCGCCGAGGCCAGCATCCGGCCGAGCCGGCGCGCCGCTGGATGCAGCCGGCCATATTTGAAGGCATGCACCGCGTCGCGCATGGGTCCCCGGTAGAGGCCGTAAGCTACGGCGCGCACAAAGGGCGGCGGCGCCAGGCGGCAGGTGCGGCACCGCGTCGAACCGGAGACTCCGTCCAGCGCGTCGCCGCAGCAAGCGCAGCCGGCGCCGCTCAGGGGCGGCATCGAGGCCCAGCAGAGATCGCAAATTGGCACGAGGGAAAGCTGCGGCAAAGAGGCGCCGCAAAGGGAGCAGGAGGCCGGAAGGAGGGCACAACCAACAGCATCCACAGGACTTCGCAGCACGCGAACCACGGCACGCCACCGCGTAGTCTCCGATGGGGGAACGTCGAACGTCAGTGAACCGGAGTCCCTGCGGAAGACGCACCTCGATTCGAGCGGCCCCAAACACGCTACTCTTGGCGCTAAGTATACTCCAACCGCGATTGAACCATCCAGGGTCGAACCATCCCGGATTTAACTATCCAGGATTGAGATTTAACTATCCAGGATTGAACCATCCAGGCGAGGCAAGAGCGGAACCGGTTCCTCACCCGCTTCCACCTGTGTTGGCGCTTGCGAGGGGCCTGCCGGTTATTTTGCGCGGCTGCTCTCGAACAGGTCGACGAACTCGCGGTAGCGTGCGGCGATGCGCGCCACGGCCTCCTCGCGGGTCGCCTTGCCGCTGCGCCAGGAGACGAGCGGGTCCCAGAAATCCGTCCGCCCGACGGCGAAGCCGATGAAGCCGGGAACCGAAGCGGCCGTCGAAAGCCACTGGCGAACCTTCTCATCGTCCTCGCCGCGCCCCAGCACGATGCAACCCACCTTGTCGCGCCCATGACGCCGGGCCGCAGCCACCATCTTTTCGCAGTCCAGCCCCAGATCGAGACCCTCGATCTTCCACACATCCGGCTCGACGCCCGCATCCTGAAGCTCGTGGATGGTTTCGACCATCAGCTTGGGACGAATCTCAAAGTCGTAGACCTTCTTGTCGCCCTTCACGTCGTCAAGCTGATCCTTCTCGGCCGGGACCAGAAGCTCAAACATGAACAGGCTGCGATTGGCGGACCGAAGATACTCAGACAATTGTTTCAGCCGCGCCGTCTGGCGCCGGTTCAACTCTTCGTCGCCTTCCGGGTTATAGCGCACCAGCACCTTGGCGAAGGTGGGATGAAAAGCCTCGATGTGCGCGGCGAAGTCGTCTCCATATTGGAAATCGAACTCCTCCTGGCCGCTTTTTTCTACCGGGCAGGCGATCTGATAGCCGTGCGCCCCCGCATCGCGCAGGATGGCCGCGCCAAACTGCTCATCGACCAGCAGCCCGGCCTTCTCTTTCGGCACGCCCGCGGCCACGGCGGATTTGAATCCGTCATAGATGACCTGCTTGGCAGCGGCAATCTGCGCCGTCTGTTCTGCATTCAACTCGCCGTGCCAGCCGAACATCCCGGTCTCAAACGAGCCGCGATGGTCGAAGGGCAGGATATAAAGCGGGCGATCAAATCCGCGGGGCGCCACGATTACTCCTTTGCCTTGCGATAGCGTCGAATCAGGTTGTTCGTCGAGCTGTCGTGCTTGAGCTCCGGCTCTGTCTTGTTTTCAAGCTCAGGAATGATGCGCTGCGCGAGCGCCTTGCCCAGTTCCACGCCCCATTGGTCGAATGAGTTGATCTGCCAGATGGTTCCCTGCGTAAACACGCAATGCTCATAGAGCGCGACCAGCTTGCCCAGCGCGGCCGGCGTGAGCTCTTCGACGAGGATCGTGTTCGAGGGGCGATTGCCTTCAAAGACGCGGTGCGGCACGAGCCACTCCGGCGTGCCCTCGGCCTTCACCTGCTCGGGCGTTTTGCCAAAGGCCAGCGCTTCAGTCTGCGCGAAGACATTGGCCAGCAGCATGTCGTGATGGCGGCCGAGCGGATTGAGCGTGCGGTAAAAGGCGATGAAGTCGCAGGGAATCAGCCGCGTGCCCTGATGAATCAACTGATAGAACGAGTGTTGACCATTGGTGCCGGGCTCGCCCCAGTAGATCGGGCTGGTTGCATAGTTGACGCGGTTGCCCTCGAGCGTGACATGCTTGCCGTTGCTCTCCATCGTCAGCTGCTGCAAATATGCGGGGAAGCGCTTGAGATACTGCTCGTAGGGCAGGATCGCCACCGTCTGCGCGTCGAAGAAGTTGACGTACCAGACCGTAAACAGGGCAAGCAGCACCGGCAGATTGCGCTCAAAGGGCGTGGTGCGGAAGTGCTCGTCGATCTCATGAAAGCCGGCGAGCATTTCGCTGAAGTTGTCAGGACCGATGGCCAGCATGGTCGAGAGGCCGATCGCCGAATCCATGGAATAACGCCCGCCGACCCAGTCCCAGAAGCCGAACATGTTGGCGGTGTCGATGCCGAACTTCGCCACTTCCGCCGCGTTTGTCGAGACGGCCACAAAGTGCTTTGCGATGGCCGATTCATTGCCGCCGCTGCCTTTCAAGAACCAGGCCCGCGCGGTTTGCGCGTTGGTCATGGTCTCGAGCGTGGTGAAGGTCTTTGAGGAGATGATGAAGAGTGTCTCGGCCGGATCGAGATCGAGGACGGCTTCCGCGAAGTCCGTGCCGTCGACGTTCGAGACAAAGCGGAAGGTCATGCCGCGATCGCTATAGTGCTTCAGCGCCTCGTAGGCCATCACCGGACCCAGATCCGAGCCGCCGATGCCGATGTTCACCACGCTGGTGATGCGCTTGCCGGAGTAGCCTTTCCATGCACCGCTGCGGATGCGGTTTGAAAACTCCGTCATGCGGTCGAGCACCTCGTGCACTTGCGGCACCACATTCTCGCCATCCACCAGGATCGATGCGCCCTTCGGCGCGCGCAGGGCCACGTGCAGCACTGCGCGGCGTTCCGTGATGTTGATCTTCTCGCCGCTAAACATTGCCTCGATGCGTTGTTTCAGGCCGGATCCCTCAGCCAGCTCGATGAGCAGCCGCAGGGTCTCGCTGGTGATGCGGTTCTTTGAGTAATCCAGGAACAGCCCGGCGGCTTCGACCGTCATGCGCTCGCCGCGCTGCGGATCCTCGGCGAAGAGCGAGCGCAGATGCGTTTGCCGCATCTTTTCAGAATGAGCTTCGAGAGCTTGCCACGTCTTCCGTTTCGTGAGGGGCTCGATTTGAGGATTCTTGATCTCTTCCGCTGCGGGAGTTGCCATGTTGGCTCCTTTCGTCGGGTGGAACGCGAACAGGTGGGCAGAAGTGAGTGGAGCGGTCTTGCCGGGGACAGCGGCGCCATTCCTCGCCCGTGCTGTCATGGTAGTCCATCGGGCGGATGCAACTGAAGAGAGCCGGAACGGCTGGCCGGAGACACTGCTTGACTCCGCTTGGCCGGCGGCCACGCTCCCACTGCTTAGATGGGCGAAAGTCCCTGGGGTTTCTTCATCAACAAATCATTTCGGTCGCCTAGTATTTTTACCAGTCTTTCAAGAATGGGCCCCTGGCTCTGAAGAATGCGCTTGCCGGCCTCGGCGATGGAAAACCAGGCGCCCCGGTCCACCTCCGGGATCGTGATGAGGCGGCCGGAGCGCGGCGGCCATTCCATCTCGCAGGAATTGCTGGTGATCTGGGCCGCGTCAAAGTCGCCCGCGCAGGCCCACACGGAGACAATCTTGCCGCTGGCCTGCGTGACGGCTCCCAGCGCGAGGAAATCGCCCTGCACCTCGAAACCGGTCTCCTCTTCAAACTCGCGCAGAGCCGCCGCCAGAGGTTCTTCCCCGTCCAGGTACTCTCCCTTGGGGATGGACCATGCGCCAAGATCTTTCTTGGCCCAGAACGGGCCTCCGGGATGGACGAGGAAGACCTCAAGAGGCTCCCACTGGCGATAGACCAATAAGCCTGCGCTGCGTTTCGGCACGAATCGCCCACCCGCGGTTATTGTATGCCGGCGGGCGGATCGAGCTTGCCGATGCGTCCATGTGGCCCGACGACGAAAGGCAGCGAGATCGCATTCCAGTTGCGATCTGCATCCGGCGCTTCGTGCAGCGCAGCATTGGGATGAACCGCGCGCCAGTTGCGGCCATCGTCGGTGGAGATGTCGGTGCCGTTGGGGCCTACCGTGATCCAGGCTTTCGTTGCGGCGTCACAGGCAACTGAAGAACGATAACCGTTAGGCGGTTTTTCTGCAGCGGCGGCCTTTGCTGGATTCAGCCGTGGGGTCGTTGTCGCGGCAGTTCCGGCCACCGCGTCCGGCTTACCGTAATCGCCACCCACCGCAACAACGACGGATCCGGCCGGGCCCAGAGCGATTGAGAATATTCCTGCCGACGGAGAGCTGCCGGCCAAGGGAAGCTTCACCCTTTCGAACCGGAGCGCGCCGTTGAAACAGCCGGCCGGATCCTCTCGTGCCGTAATCGAGGCGCACACAGACTCCGGGATATAGAGCCACGGACCCTCCGGCCCACTGGTGCCGAACATTGGCATTCCTTCATATCCGAGAGTCATAGCGGAGTTGCTTGCGGCAAATACGCCGGCCTTTGCGTTTGTGGCTTCCAGGTCTTCGGTAATCTCACGGCCCCACTTGTTTCCCCCATTCAGTGTGAAGAACAGTACGAAGTGCCCGGCGACGGGATCTCCGAGAATGAATCCGCGATCGTGGCCTTGAAACTCCAGCGCATCCCAAAACCCATCCTTATCCGGATTGGT
This sequence comes from Occallatibacter sp., assembly GCA_036490385.1. GTDB lineage: Bacteria > Acidobacteriota > Terriglobia > Terriglobales > Acidobacteriaceae > Telmatobacter. The sequence goes on along the minus strand of DASXDX010000013.1, from coordinate 23,692 downwards.
GAACACCAGCTTCCACGTCTGGCACCCATCCGTAGTCTTGTAGAGCCGCGACAGATCGCCTTTGCCGCTGGACATAACGATTGCCGTGTTCGCATCAAACGCCTGAATTCCGCGAAAATCCAGATGCTCCGCGCCCGGCGGCACCGTGCACGGCTGCCACTCGTAGCCGCCGTCCTCGGTGCGCACCACGGTCCCGTTTGTGCCCGAAGCCCACGCCACTCCGCCGCCTAAGCTGTCAATCCCGCGCAGATCGGCGGTAGTTGTGGAATCTTCAATTGCCCATTGACCTTGAATGCTACCGTATGTAACAGTAAGGAGTCCAATCAGGAGAACCAGCCCACGCATACCGAACAGTGTAGGGCATCGGCGATTCACCGGGTCACTCCGAGCCGGACTTTCATTTTTCCTCCCCGCGCTGAACTTTTTCTTTCCGGTTCTCGTAAATCTCTGCATCCCGATTCGCGCACTTCTGCGCATAGGAAGGTAGAAGCGATATAAATGGCCCGTGACTGGCAGCCGGAGTTCGAGCAACTCATCGATGAGCACCAGTCGATGGTCTATTCGCTCGCCGTCCGCATGACCGGCGATCGCGGGCTGGCCGAGGAGATTGCGCAGGATGTTTTTCTCGAGCTGGACCGGCACCTGAGCAAGATCGAAAGTCCGCTGCACGCCTGTTTCTGGCTGCGGCGGGTGACGATGAATCGCGCGGCCGATGCCCTGCGCCGGCAACGGGTGCGCGGGTTGGATCTGTGGGTGGAGATGGACGAGAATCACGGTGCGCCTCCCGAGGTGAAACCGTCTCCGCTGGGCGCGCGACTGGAAGCCCTGCTGGCGACACTGCCCGCGCCGCAAAGGGCCGCGCTGGTGTTGCGCTATCAGGAGGATCTGACGCCGGAGGAGATTGCCGCTACGCTCGATGCGCCGGTGGCCACGGTGAAGAGCCACCTGCAGCGCGGATTGAAGCTGCTCCGCGCCAAGGCCGAGGTTTGTCTGAAGGAGTTTGTGAGGAATGGAAACACCCCAGGGAACGCCTGAATCCATGGACGAGTTTGAGCGCGAAATGAGCCAGGCCTGCGAGCGCCGTCCGGCGCCGCCCAGCCTGAAGCGCAAGATTCTGGAGCGCCGCAGCAGGCAGAATACGGAACGGCTGCATCGCCGCGTTGTCTTCTGGCAGCGTCTTGCAGCCTGCCTGTTGCTGGTTGCCGCACTGGGCGGAGTGCTCGCGTGGCGCAATGCAGTGGAGCGGCGCAAAGGCGAGGCCGCGCGGGAACAGGTCTTCACCGCGCTGCGCATCGCCAATCACGCGCTCAATGCGATGAACGCGCAGCTAACCGGCCGCACCAACGAAGCGCAATGAAAGATATGCAATGAAGCAACGCCACCCCATCCTCTTCGCTCTTGTTGCGAAAACGATGGGATGCCGCGGCGCAGTCGAAGGAGAAGTACGCGTTATGAAACATAAAATCTTTGCAGTATTCCTCGGCACGATGGCGCTCGCCCTACCCGCGTTGTCTCAAACAGCTTCATCGTCGTCGCTGCCGCTGCCCCCGCCGGTTGAAAAAGAGCTGGCCGCCAAGGCTGCGAACGTCACTGAAGTCACGCTGGGCAAAAATATGCTCGGCTTCGCGGCGAAATTCATGGACGGCAAAGATTCAGATCAGGCCGCGACCCGCCAGTTGATCGAAGGCCTCGATGGCATCTACGTCCGCGAGTACGAGTTCGATAAGGAAGGCGAGTACTCGACCGACGAGATCGACAAGCTGCGCCAGTACTTCGAAACCAGCGAATGGTCGCCGATTGTGCGCGAGCGCGAACGCAAGAACGGCGAAACGACGGACGTGATGGTGAAGCTGGTCAATGGCGAATCGCATGGCATGTTCATTCTGGAGGCTGAGCCCAAAGAATTGACCATCGTGCTGATCCTCGGACCCATCCGCATGGATCAGCTCGGCGCACTCGGTGGCCTCGGCGGCCTGGGCGCGCTGGGCGACGTGGAGAAAAGCACGAAAGACAAGATGAAGTCGGATGAAAAAGCGAAGAAGGGGGGCACCCAGTGAGGCGCATCTGGTGGATTCCACTTTGTCTGCTCGTCGTGATCCCTCCGGTTGTGGTCTTCGCCGGCGGCGATAGAGGATTTGACGGCGTGGTGCGCTCCATCGAGACCCGGTATCACGCCCATGCCACGCGCATTCCATTCCTCGGCATCGCGAGCCTGGTTGCGCGCAACGCCACGCACAACGGCGTCAGCGGCATGCACATCGCGGAGTTCGACAACTTCTCCGCGGAAGTGGATGGCGACGAACTGAATCGCCTCATCGAGGAGAAATTGGGCGCGGGTTGGGAGCGGATGATTCGCGAGACCAGCAAAAAAGGTCATGAACAGACGCTCATCTTCACGCGTCCCGATGGCGATCGCATGGACCTCTTCGTGGTTGATCTCGATGGCCGCGAACTAGACGTGGTGCAGGTCGCAGTCGATCCCAGTCATCTGAACGAAAGCATCGCCCACTATGGCCATCACGGCGGCGACGTGTCGGACTAAATCTCCATTGCACGGTAATCAAACCTGCCATATACCGCGCATTTCTGACTGGCTAGACTTATCTTGAGTATGGCCAGCCTGGCTACAACGCCGACATCGAGCTATCGTGGACGCCTCGCTCCCTCGCCTACCGGCTATCTGCACGTGGGGCACGCGCGCACATTCTTCACGGCGTGGCAGCGCGCGCGCGATGCCGGCGGTGCGCTCATTCTGCGCATGGAAGACCTGGACCCGGAGCGCAGCAAAAACCTCTATGCCGCAGCGGCGATCGAAGACCTGCGCTGGCTCGGCATTCGCTGGCTCGAAGGCCCGGATGTGGGAGGGCCTTGCGCTCCGTACGTGCAAAGCAAGCGCCGCGCGCTTTATGTCGAAGCCTGGCGACGGCTCTTCGAACGAGGTCATCTCTTTCCCTGCGGCTGTTCGCGCAAAGATTTGGAGACGGCGGCCGCCGCTCCGCATGAGCGCGTCCAGCGCGATCAAACTGGCGCTCAGCCAGGCGCATCCGCGAAACTCGAGGCGCTCGACGATGAGCCCATCTATCCCGGAACCTGCCGCCAGGAAGTCTACACGCGGCCGCTGCCCGTTTCTCTTACCGGCGAACCTGAAGTTCCCACCGGCGTCAACTGGCGATTCCGCGTTCCCGATGGTGAGGTCATCGAGTTTGTCGATCAGAGTCTCGGGCCGCAGCGGTTCATCGCCGGCGTGGATTTTGGCGACTTCCTCGTCTGGCGGCGCGATGGCAACCCAGGGTCCCCACGGGCAGGTCTGAAAGGGGTTCCCGCGCGCTGGGCGCGTGGGGCGGGTCAGTGGGGTGGTGGAGTGCCCAGCTATCAGCTTGCCTGCGTGGTCGACGATGCCACGATGCGGATTACGGAGGTGGTGCGCGGCGCCGACCTGCTCAAATCCACCGCGCGCCAGATTCTGCTCAACCGCGCGCTCGGCTTCAAAGATCCCGCCTGGTACCATTGCCCGCTGGTGGTGGACCACAACGGCCGCCGCCTGGCCAAGCGCCACGATGCGCTCAGCCTGCGCGCCCTGCGCCAGCGCGGGCTTACGCCGATGAAGATTCTGTCAGCGGAGCTGCCGGTGGAAGCGTAACGCGTGCCGGCTTGAGATCGCCGGTTCACCTTACTCAAGCGAGCGCACTACGGTTCGAGCAATCCGGAAAAGAACGGTGCGTCTCTATGCGGTCATCCGCAAAACCGGCCGCACTCGGATCGAGTTCTCGCGCTTGCGGGTCAGCGCAATGTCATAAGCCGATTGCATCCGCATAAGCGTGTCCATCTTCACGCCAAAGGCCTTCTCGATGCGCAGCGCCATCTCGCCAGAGAGGTTGGCCTTGCCATTCAGCAGGCTGGACAGCGTCGGCCTGGAGACCGCGAGTGCTGCCGCTGCGGCTGTTACTGTCAACCCAGATGGTTCGATAATCTCGGTGCGAATGAAATCTCCTGGATGAGGCGGGCTCTTTACCGGCATGGTTCCATCTCCTTCAGACAAGCCTTAGTGCAAGCCTTAGTGGTAATCCTCTAGTAGGTTCAGATCGCGAATCGAGCGTCTATCCAAGCCAACGCGAAACGTCAGCCGTCTGTTTGCCGTCACGCTGAGGCTCCAGATGCCGCTACGATCTCCCTTTAAGAGGTGCGCCTTCCAGGAAGGCAGCATGCGCAACTCCTCCGGATCCTCCATTTCGTCCAGATAAGCGAGCATCTTACGGAGCTTGTCCGTTGTCTCGGTAGGAACGCCTCTCGTTCTATCGTCTTCGTAGAGCCTCTTCAATCCCTTGTGGACGAAGCTCCGAATCTCCATTCACCATAATGTAGCCTTACACTTGTCAACGGCTATAGGTCGAAAGAAGCCGACGCGTCACGATCAACAGGGAACGTCGGCTCACTGCACCATAGGCAGCTTGCTGTTCGGTGGATCGGTCGGGTTATATTTCCGCGCCAGATCCGGTGTGGACTGCACATCGTCCGCGGGCGGGTCGACGGCCTTGTCGACCTCCACGCCGAACACATAACTCGGCCCGAACATGTTGCTGGTAAAGATCACCAGCTTCTTGTCCGGCGAGAAGCGCACGTTCGGCTCTTCGCGATAGTAGTGGTGCGACATATTTACCAGATGCTCGGCGTGGAAGACGCCCGGCTGCCAGAAATCGGGGGTGTTCAGCGCGCCCGGCCCGTCGGTGATCATCTGCGGATGCAGAAGCTCGATCCACTCGCCGTCTTTGGCCCTCGCCACTTGCCCCGGATCGCCGCCGTCGTCGCAGAACAGCGACAGGTCGCGCGTCAGGTTAAAGTGAATGCCCCACTCATTCCGCTGCATGTGGTACGCGGTGCGCTGGCCGGTCTTCAGGTTGTAGCTGGCCAGAAAGAAGTCCTCGCCTTTCGGATACTGCCAGTCGTACCAGATCGTCTCGCCGTCCAATCCCCAGAACTCGTGGCCCGCGATCTCCATGAACATGGTTCGCTTGTGAATGAGGGTGTTGTGCGTGCCGTCGGTGTGGATCATCCAGATGCGGTCCACCTTCTGCCACGGTCCTTCATGGCAATACATCAGCAGCTCGGGATCCGCAGGCGAAAAGAGCAGATGATTCACCCAGTCGGTGGAGTGCAGCAGGATCTTGATGTCGCCCGGCTTTTCGCCATGCGGCCCCGGCTCCAGACGGATCGTGAACAACACCAGCGGCAGCCGCGCAGCCAAGCGCCGTTCCATCATCTCGCCCTTGTTGAAGGGCTGATAGTGCGGCCCCTGCGCGGCGCTGGCCACGCGATTGTCCGAACTCTGATTGCCCCCTGAATTTCCTGTCGACCCGGCGGGCTGCGCCGGGGCAGGCAAATTCGATCCGTATTCTCTTCCCGCGGCGTCTCCCTCGAGATACGTTCCGGCCGCCAGCGTCTCGTCCGCATTCACGCTCACGATCATCCGGTGCGGCGGCAGATCCACAAGCTTGCGGATAGCGCCGGTATTCGTATCCGCTTTGTAGACGGAGTTCACGCCCGTCGCCGGATCCATCTTGGTGAAAAACACGCTGTCGGTCTTGGCGCCCACCACCAGCGCGTGCACCATTCCCGGCATGGGGCCTCGCGGGCCTGCTTCCTGTCCGCTCGCTTCCACTTCCGGGCGGGGAGGATTGGGCACCAGCAGCTTGGTCTCCCGCGTCGCCATGTCCAGCACATGAATCCCGTCCGGCGCCGTATAGATCATCTGCTTGCCATCCGGCGTATAGGCATTCACGTTGAAGTAGAATCCGCCGGAGTTGGGCTCGTTGCTCAGCCGCCAGACCCGGTGGCCCGTGTCTTTGTCGACCCAGCTCTTGGGAGGCATGGCCCCGGCGGCCGCGTCTTGCGCAAAGGAAACGAATGGCGAGGTGAGGAAAATGAGCGCGGCGGCGACGCGAAGGCCCATGGCGAAGCTTCTCCTTCAGAAGGTTAGAAGTTGAAGCCAGCTCGCTCGGCAAATCGGGAAACAGAACAGCCACGGAAAACAAGCCGGCGAAATGGCAAAACCCTTATACACCCGGCTACTATCGATTGGGAAACTATTTTTATTGGGAAACACGCGCCGGCAGGGACCCCACCCTTCTCTTTCATTTTCCGGAAGAAGGGCGGGATCGGCCATCTTTAATCCGCAATCCTTATTTGTGGCGGATGAACGTCCCGCTTTGCAACTCGCTCATGGCCTGCCGCAGTTCAGATTGCGTGTTCATCACGATCGGCCCGTACCACGCCACCGGCTCTTCGAGCGGCTTGCCGGAGACCAGCAGGAAACGGATACCCTCCGGTCCGGCCTGCACCACGATCTCGTCGCCGCGATCAAACAGCACCAGCGAATGGTTCTTCGCATCGTAGACCGGCTGCGCATTGGGATCAATCGCCGATTCGGTGAGCACCGCCTGCGGGTCCGAGGCGTCGCGGAAGGTTCCAGCGCCGGCGAAGACGTAAGCAAACGCATTGCGCGTAGTCTCCACCTGGATACGCTTCCGCGTATAGGGCGGAACGGAGATGTCCACGTATCGCGCGTCGACCGAATATTGGCCTGCCGCAGCACCCTCGACCGGCCCGCGCTGACCCCAGAACTCGCCGCAGATGATCCGCGCCTTGGTTCCGTCGTCCTCCGTCATCTCGGGGATGGCGCTCGCAGGAATATCCTGGTACCGCGGATCGGTCATCTTCAGGGAAGCAGGCAGGTTCGCCCACAATTGAAAGCCGTGCATGCGGCCGTGGGCGTCGCCCCTGGGCATCTCCTGGTGCAGGATTCCGCTGCCGGCCGTCATCCACTGCACGTCTCCAGCTGTCATCAGGCCTTTATTGCCCAGGCTGTCTCCGTGAGCGACCTCACCGGCCAGCACGTAGGTGATCGTCTCGATGCCGCGATGCGGATGCCATGGGAATCCAGCGAGATAATCGGCCGGATTCTCATTGCGGAAATCGTCGAGCAACAGGAACGGATCGAACTCCGCCGTCTTGCCGAAGCCGAAGGCGCGCTGCAGCTTCACTCCTGCTCCCTCGATGGTGGGTTTGGTTTCAAACGTCTCTTTGACCGCGCGAAGCGACATGGGATTGGACCTCCTTCGAATCTTCTGAGTCCAGGAATAAGATGCGCGAGCAAGATATTCGTTGCAACAACTAATTCACGGGCCGGGGACAGAAATCACAGTCAGCGCTGTATATCAGGGGATAGAGGCGCCTGCCATGCTCCGCCATCCCCCATAAATAGAAAGGCTTACCCCGGACGGCACGAGCCGATCTCTGATCCCTGGCCCCGGTTCCCTGATTACGCCCTGATGAACTGAACGTCCAGGTTAAGCGTGACTTCTTCGCCCACCAGCACGCCGCCGGTTTCGAGGGGCGAGTTCCAACTGAGGTCGAAGTCCTTCCGATTCACCTTGGTGGTGGCGGAGAGGCCGATGCGGGTGTTGCCCCAGGGATCTTTACCCGGCGCGCTGGGACCCTCCACCTTGAAGGTCACGGGCTTGGTGACGCCATGCACAGTCAGGTCGCCGGTCACGACAAATTCACCCTCGCCGGTCTGCTTGACGCTGGTCGATCGGAAGGCCATGTTGGGGTACTTCTCCACGTCGAAGAACTCCGCGCTCTTCAAATGGCCATCGCGCTGTGGGTCGCCGGTGGTGAGGGTGGCCACGGGAATCGAGGCCTCCACGCGGGAAAGCTGGAAATCGGAGGGGTCTTCAATCAGCGTGCCGGTAATGCCGCTGAAGGTTCCTTTGACGTTGGAGATCATCATGTGCCGGATCTTGAATTCGGCGGCGGAGTGGGCGGGATCAATCTTCCAGGTAACGGCGGAATCGGTGGGTGGCATGTGTTCCTTTCGATTTTCAGATGCAGTTAAGAGATGCAAAGGGCAGGATCTCCGTTGCAACAAGTATTTTCGTTACGGACGCGGCCACCTCCCTGGGCTTTCCGCAGCCGCTCTGGATTTGCCCCGTCCGGGCCGGCGGCGCCCCGGCAACGGCGCCTTCGCCGCTGCCCGAAATCTTGTCAGCCATTCTTTCAGATCGCGCAGACTGGCCGCGCAGATTCTTGCCGCTCGCAGATTCTTGCCGCTCATTGTGACGATTCCGCGGCGCGCAGCGCCAGCCCGTGCGCCACGGAAGTAAATTCATTCCCGCCGCGAATCCGCTCCGCGCCAAAGCGGCTCGCAAAGATGCGGCGCACGGCGGGGACAAAGGAACTGCCACCGGTGAGAAAGACGCGGTCCACATCCCGCGCATCGACGCCCGAACTCCTGAGCAGCCCGTCGACACACTGCTCGATCGCGCGCAACTCCTCGGCAATCCATGTTTCGAATTCCGCCCGCGTGACCGGAATGCACAAATCCAAAGTGCCGTCGCGGAAACGAAACTCCGCAGCGTCGCTCTGTGACAGCGAAAACTTGACCTGCTGCACGGCCTGATGAAGCTGAAACCCGAGGTCCTCTTCGATGAGGGCGATAAGCGCGGCGATCTTTTCCGGCTCCAGCGCCCGGATCCGCGCGCTCTTCAGAATTTCTCTTACATTGTTGGTGCGCAGGAACGAGAGATAGTGCCAGCGTTCGAGGTTGGCGTAAATCCACGCCGGGACCGCGGGCAAAAGCTTGCCGAGCGAGCGCGCCTCCGCATCCGATCCCAGCGCCGGCGACACCAGCTTGCGGACGATGCGCGCGTCAAAGGCGTCGCCGGCCAGGCCCACGCCGCTGTTGCCCAGCAGGTCCCCGGCGGTGCGTCCGCGCCGGCGCACCCCCGGCCCGACCCGCAGCAGAGAAAAGTCGCTCGTGCCGCCGCCGAAGTCCCCGATCAGGATCAGCTCATCGTGGTCGAGAGTGGACTCATACGCGTAAGCGGCGCCAATCGGCTCCATCTCAAAGTCCACGCGCTCAAACCCGGCGATGGCAAAGGCCTCGCGCAGCCGTGACACGGCAAAGCGATCGTCCTCGTCCGTCTCCGCGCCGACGAAGCGCACCGGCCGCCCGACCATGGCGTGCCGAATGGGCCGGCCGAACTGCCGCTCGGCCTGGGTGCGCAGATCGGCAACGATGCGGGAAAGGAGATCTTCGAGCTTATAGCGCCGCCCGAAGACCTCGGTGCCAGTCAGCGAACGGCTCGAAAGATGTGACTTGAGCGACTGAATCAGCCGGCCCTTTTCAGCGGCTTCAAGATAACGCTCAATGGCAGCGGGGCCGGTGAATGAGTGCGCCCGTTTGAGGCCGCTCGGCGATTTGAACTGCTCGAGATAGAGAACCGAGCGGAACGAGGGCGTTTCCGCGCCGTGAAAGGAGAAGGAGGCGAGCCGGACCCCGGCATGGCCGTCTGCGAGCGCTACCGAGCTGTTGGTGGTCCCAAAATCGATCCCGACAAACTCTTCCTGAGGTTTGGTCTCCGCCATTCCTACTATTATTCCGCAGCCGCGGAGGAAAACGCGAAGTGCATCACATCAGGCAGCGAGTACGGCCAGATCGAGCGCGCGCCGGATCGCCGACGCCGACCGGGCCGATCCGGTGCCGGACGAAATCTGGGATGAAGTCGGCCGAGGCGCGCAAGTGGGTGGAGGAGCACGCGGCCGCCCGCTAAGGTGTGTTTGGTTAGCCCACAACGAGCCGGTCTGGAATCTTGCGGGAAGCAGGCCGATTCAATTCCTGCTTTCCACGGCTTCCACATTGGCCGATTCTGCGCGGGTCGTATTCTGATGAATAGACCCCTCCCGTGCCCGATTTCGCACAAGGCGTAAAGCAGCAGGCCGACATCGTCAAGATCGTCGAGGGCTATATCCGCCTGCGCAAGGCCGGCGCTACGAACTATTCCGGTCTGTGTCCCTTTCACAAGGAAAAATCCCCGTCGTTCAACGTGCATGCCGTGCGGCAGTTCTTCCACTGCTTCGGGTGCGGCGTTTCGGGCGACGTCTTCACCTTTGTCGGCAAGATTGAAAACGTGACGTTTCCAGAAGCGGTCCGCATCGTGGCCCAGAAGTGCGGCATTCCGCTGCCCAAGCAGGAGTTTTCCTCGCCCGAGCAGGCCGCCGAGGCGCGCTTGCGCGGCAAGCTGCTGGAACTGCACGAGGCAGCCGCAGCGTGGTTCGAAGAGCAGCTCCGCTCGCCGGCCGGAGCCGTCGCGCGCGAATATCTTGCAGGCCGCGGGCTGACTCCGGAGGGAATCAAAACCTTCAAAATCGGCTACGCGCCCGAGAGCTTCAATGCCCTGCGCGACCGGCTGAGCGGCATGGCGGATGCGGACACCCTGCGCGCCTCCGGCCTGTTCAGTTCCAAGGAGCAGGGCGACGGCACTCTGGGGCCGCTCTACGACCGCTTCCGCAAGCGGGTCCTGTTTCCGATTGCGAATGAGAGCGGCCGGGTGATTGCGTTTACCGGGCGCACGCTGGGCACGGATGAAAAAGACGGGCCCAAGTATCTCAACTCGCCGGAGACGCCGCTCTACTCAAAGAGCCACGTCCTCTTCAACCTGGATAAGGCGAAGAGCGTGATCCGCCAGGCTGGATTTGCGCTGCTCGTCGAAGGGCAGATGGATTGCATCTCCGTCTTTCTGCGCGGCATTCAGAATGTGATCGCCACCAGCGGCACAGCGTTCACAGAACCTCAGGTGGCGATTCTCAAGCGGCACACCTCGAATCTGGTGGTGAACTTCGATTCGGATACGGCCGGGGCCAATGCGGCTGAGAAGTCGATCGCCCTCCTTACCGAGGAGGGGTTTTCTATCCGCATCGTCACCCTCGATGGCGGGCTGGACCCCGACCGGTTTGTGCGCGAGCGAGGCGTCGAGGCCTATATGAAGGCCATCCGCGATGCGCGCCCGCAGGAGGACTACCTGATTGAGCGCGCCCGGCAACTCTTCCCCGGCGCCGGCGCCGACCAGAAAGTGAAGGCGATGAACTTCCTGCTGCCGCACGTCCGCCGGATGCCGGAGATGCTGGCGCGAGAGCAGTTCGCCATGAATGCCGCCCAGAAGCTCGGGATCGACTCGGCCGTGATGCGCGAGGAGCTGCGCCAGGCCGCGCTCAGGCGGCGAGATCGCGTGGAAACCCGAGCCGTAGCTCTCACGGAAGTGGAGCGGGTGCTGCTGCGGGCGCTGGCCGTAACCAATCCGGAAGGGGAAGAGGCGCGGCGGTCGGCGGCGGCGGCCATTGCGCGGCAAACCGCATGGTTTGAGCATCTTGGTTCCTATCCGGCATTGCAGGCGCTGGCCGGGCGCCAGGCGCGCGATCCTATGGAAGCGGTGGAAGATGCAGCCCAGCGGGCGCTGCTGGCCGAGGCGCTGCTCGGCGAGACGCGTCCACCTGAGGCGGACGAAGTGCAGGGCGCGATTCAAGAGATCGAGGAACGATGGATCGGGGGCCGGCTGCGCGACCTGCGGGCGCAGATCGGCGAAGCCGAGCGAAGGTCCGATTTTGCCGAACTCACCCTGCTGACCCAGAAGAAGCTGGAGTTGGACAAAGCCTTGCGGGAGCTGCACAGGCGCAGGCCGGCCGAAGGGTAGATCCCGAACACGAAAAAGGCCCGATTTTCGCCGGATTTGCGTCGAATTAAGCCCCGGCGGCGTCTAATCTTGTAGGAGCGGGATTGGGCAGCGGCGAAATCCGCATGGCTCAGTCCGCAAGCAGTCTGTCGAGGCTCATGGGTCCGGTTTCGGTCCGGCTTCGTAGAGCAGCCGGATTTGGCCGTTTTTTTTATGTAAGCTGCATAGACTGTGGTAGTCTAATGGTCTCTGTGAGGATGCGCGCCCTTTTTGCCCCACACATGAGCTGCGGCTCGCGGGCAACCCAGGCGAAACCTGAAGCGCTGTCATCCTGTTCCGAGCAAATGAGTTGAGACGAGCGTATAGGTGTCTCCGCTGCGCGAAGATTTCCACAAGGGAAGTCTTTTTTGTGCGTGGTCAGACCGGCGCTGGTACGCAAGGCGGCTTAGGTAACCTTGCGCGGGCCTGCTTGGAGCTATCACGTTCCAGGAGTGAGGCATCGAAGTCCTTGCGGTTCGCTGAGGCTGAACGGCAGGGCGCAGTTTGGAGTCGGCGGGATCGTGGGCGATCGGGCCGAGGAGAGTAGGGACATTTTGGCAATCGAAGACAAATTCGACGACGAGATTCAGAACCTGATCGATGTGGGCAAAGAGAAAGGCTATCTCACTTACGGCGATGTGAATGAAATGCTGCCGGATGAGATTGGCGCGGCTGACGATCTGGATGATCTGATCACAACCATTGGCACCCAGGGCATTGATCTGCTCGACGGGCCGAAGTTTCCCGGCGATAAGGAATTCGAGCTGGAAGAGGGCGAGGATGTCGAGCTCGACCTGACGCCCGGCACGCTCGAAAAGACCAATGACCCGGTGCGCATGTACCTGCGCGAGATGGGCACGGTGCCGCTGCTGACGCGCGAGGGCGAAGTGGAAATCGCCAAGCGCATCGAGCGCGGCCAGATGCGCGTGCTCAAAGCCATCTCGCGCTCGCCCATCGTGATCCGCGAAATTGCGGCTTTGGGCGAAGACCTGAAGCGCGGCGTGCGCAACGTCAAGGAAGTGGTGATCTTCGACGAGGAAGAGCTCACCGAAGACGTGGTGCAGACGCGCGTGAAGGCCACGGTGGCGCGCATTGAGGCGCTCGTCAAGCACCAGAAGAAGATTGCGCTGCTCGATGAGAAGCTGGCCACGCCGGCCGTCAAGGCGAAGGTGAAAGAGGCGCGCCGGCTGCGCTGGTCCATTGCGCGCGAAAAAGTGTACATCTCGCGGATCGTGCGCGAGCTCAAGTACACGCCCATTGAGCGCAAGCGGCTGCTCGACAAGGTCAACAAAACCGTCGACACCATGCGCACGCTGGAGCGGCAGATCCGCTCGCTCGACCAGAAGTTCGACGCTTCGAAGAGCGAGGAGCTGAAGAAGGAGTACCGCCGCCAGCAGAAGAACTGCCGCGTTGACCTCGAAAAGATCGAAGGCGATGCCGGCGTCTCCATCCAGGAACTCAAGCGCACGCAGCGCGAGATGATCCAGGGCGACATGGACGCCGAGCAGGCCAAGCGCGAGCTCATCGAGGCCAACCTGCGACTGGTAGTTTCGATCGCGAAGAAGTACACCAACCGCGGCCTGCAGTTCCTCGACCTGATTCAGGAAGGCAACATCGGCCTGATGAAAGCGGTGGACAAATTCGAATACCGCCGCGGCTATAAATTCTCGACTTACGCCACCTGGTGGATTCGCCAGGCCATCACGCGCGCCATCGCCGATCAGGCCCGCACCATTCGTATCCCGGTGCACATGATCGAGACCATCAACAAGCTCATCCGCACCTCGCGTCAGCTGGTGCAGGAGCTCGGCCGCGAAGCCTCCTCCGAAGAGATCGCCCGTCGTATGGACATCCCCGTCGCGAAGGTCCGCAAGGTCCTCAAGATCGCGCAGGAACCCATCTCGCTCGAGACCCCGATCGGCGAAGAGGAAGATTCGCATCTTGGCGACTTCATCGAAGACCGCATGGCCGTCAGCCCGTCCGACGCCGTGATCTCGGTCAACCTGAAGGAGTACACGTCGCAGGTTCTGCGCACGCTGACTCCGCGCGAAGAGCGAGTGATCAAGATGCGCTTCGGCCTCGAAGACGGCTCCGAGCACACGCTCGAAGAGGTCGGTCAGAGCTTCCAGGTTACCCGCGAGCGCATCCGCCAGATCGAAGCCAAGGCTCTCCGCAAGCTGCGCCACCCCAGCCGCTCGCGCAAGCTCAAGGCCTTCGTCGACGGCGTCAAAGAGATGTAACGCAGCGACATCACAAACACCAAGGGCGCGCACGGATCAATCATCCAAAGCGCGCCCTTCGTATTTAACCTGCGCCTTATTTTCCCAGATGCGTGTCGAAGAACTTCGCCATCAATCCATCCGCCTCTTTCGACTCCGGCAGCTCCGGATTATTCCAGAACGCATGCGGCAGCGCCTCAAACACCACCAGGTGCGCATCCACGCCGGCGCGCAGATACGCACGATGCAGAATGGTCGTCCCACTCAACAGCAGATCGCGCCCACTCGTAATAAATAGTGTCGGAGGAAATCCCGCGAGGTCTCCATACACCGGCGAGAGAATCGGGTCCGTCGGATCCGTCGATCCGACATACTCGTTGTTCGTCGGCCCCGGCTTAGGCGCCGCAAGATATCCCGACAGCCCATTCAGCGCGTACATCGCCGTCGAATCGCCCGCGCGGCTGAAGTCGCCCATGCCGGAGAACACGCCCGTAGCTCCCGGGATCGGCAGCCCGAGCTGCTTGATCTTCGCCGTCACTTCCGCCGTAAGAATCGCGCCCGCCGACGTCCCATAGATCCCGATATTCTTCGGCTTGTACGTCTTCAGCACCTCCTTGTACACGGCAATCGCGTCGTCGAGTCCGGCAGGAAACGGATGCTCCGGAGCCAGCCGGTACAGCACCGCAATCACCTTCGTCCCGGTCAGATTCGCCATCGGAATCGTCTCAGTCAGCGACCCCGAATCCGAGTTGAATCCACCGCCATGCAGGTTGATCAGCACGCGATCGCGCTTATCCCGCGCCATCGTCAGCGGCGTCACCACGCGCACCGGCACCCCGGCAATCGTCGCCTCCGCCACATTCGCGGGATACAGCCGTTTCGATACTTCGCCTGCTCCCGCCTGCCACTTGTCCGTTCCCGCGCGCCGTTGCTCCAGCGTCGATGGCACATTCGCATCTGACGCCACGCGCGCCAGCATCGCCTGCGCCTCCGGACTGATCGTCTTCGGCACCGGCACCACGCGCGTCACAGTCGCCGTCCCATCCGGAGCAATCGTACTGCTATCCGTCTTCTGCTGCGCAAATCCCGACACCGGAACCAGCGCCACTGCAACCAACGTCGCAGGAACCAGCGCCGCAACCATCACACGCTCAACCAGCCTTCGCATACACACTCCCTGAAACGCGTTCGCGCCTCACCGCAACAGCATACAGCCGCTCGCCACGTTCCCTCCTCGACACCTTTCTTTGTGCAATATTTCTCTTCCTGCAACATTGCCTGTGTAGCCTCGATCTATGCGCTTAAGCTTCGTCGTTCCCGCATATAACGAAGAGGCCTACCTCCCGGCCTGCCTCGAATCCATCCTCAGCCAGATAAATAGCCAAATCGATCCGCGCACCACCAACCTTGCCGCCGGCGCCTGCGAGATCATCGTCGTCAACAACGCCAGCACCGACCGCACCCGCGAAGTCGCCCTCCGCTACCCCGGCGTCACTGTCGTCGACGAGCCGCGCAAGGGCCTCACCTTCGCCCGCCAGGCTGGCTTCGCCGCCAGCACCGGCGCGCTCATCGCCAACGTCGACGCCGACTCCCGCCTCACCCCCGGCTGGGTCTCCAAGGTCCTCGCCACCTTCGCCGAAGCCGAAGCCAGCGCCGCCGCCGACACCCATCGCCCGCTCGCCGCCTTCTCCGGCCCGCTCGTCTACTACGACCTCACGCCCCGCCAGCGCGTCCTCGTCCACGTCTTCTACATGACCGCATGGACCACCTACGCCATCAACCGCTACATCCTGCGCGTCGGCTCCATGGTGCAGGGCGGCAACTTCGTCGTCAACCGCGCCGCACTCGAAGCCATCGGCGGCTTCAACACCGCGATCAGCTTCTACGGCGAAGACACCGACATCGCCCGCCGCCTCAACGACGTCGGCGAAGTCCGCTTCACCTTCGACCTCAAGATGTCCTCCTCCGCCCGCCGCCTCAAGAGCGAAGGCATGCTCACCATGGCTGCGCGCTACTCCATCAACTACCTTTGGACCACCTTCTTCAAGCACCCCTTCACCGACACCTACATCGATATCCGCGAGACCACCATCACCCCGGACCCCCAGCCCGAAGCGTAGCGTATATCGACGCTACTTGGCGCTCGCACGCCAAGCGTCCGAGACCTGCGGCGGCAGCTTATCCATCTCGCGAAGAAACGTCGTCACCTGCCACATCTGTTCCGAGGTGAGTGTCTGCTTCCACGCGGGCATTCCGCTCAGCCGAATCCCATGCTGAATAATGTAGAAATTCTGGTTGTCCGGCATGTCCGGCGCATCTTCAAGGAACTGTGGCGCCCGCGGGTAAAGCGCGTCCGCGAACATGCCCTTCCGATGAACGATATCGCCATGGCAGCTCGCGCAGTTCCCCTGGTAGATCTTCATCCCGGCGACCAGATTGTCATCGGTAGCCGGAACCGGATCCACGGCTGGCGCAGTGTGCCGATCGACAGCCGCGTCGAACGAAGGCATGGCGACCGCGCTCTCAAGCGAATTTACAGGTATGTCGGCGCGCGGGTCGAAGAATCCTAACCGCACAAACAAGAAGGCCGCTGCGGAAACCAGGAGAACCCCGACCACGCACCCCAGAAAGAACTTCCGCATGACAACTCCTCTCCATCAGCGCAATAAAGTCTTTATGTAAATAAGACTACAAAAGTCCTATATCGCCAACCCTTCGCCCGTCCACCCAAAAAAAGCGATAGGGACGCAGCCTTCGCCGCGTCCCTATCGCCTTTTTCTACCGCTCTGCTCTTACACCCACTCCATCCCAACGCTCAGCTCCCGCTCCACGCGATTCACTCCCGGGAACGCCAGGCTCAGCGGCGCCGAAAGCCCGCGCACGCCACCCAGCCGCACCAGCTTGATTGCGCCCATCAGCAACCGCGGCGCATGGCCGTTCGGCCACAGCTCGGCAAACGACCGCATCACGCCATCTTTATCCGGATGAAACGCCCGCTCATCCCACCGCTGCCATCCCGGCATGAACTCCGGAAAGTCGGTCACGGCATTGAGCGTGGAGCGGAAGATTCTCTGCTCCCAGCGT
Source organism: Occallatibacter sp. (assembly GCA_036490385.1). Lineage (GTDB taxonomy): Bacteria > Acidobacteriota > Terriglobia > Terriglobales > Acidobacteriaceae > Telmatobacter. The sequence continues at coordinate 6,846 of DASXDX010000013.1, read as the reverse complement.
TCCTGGTACTGCTCCATGAAGTGCACATGGCTCACGCGGTCCACGCGAATCTCTTCCACAAACTCCGTAAAGCTCGCTGCCGAGGTCAGGTTGATATTCGCATTCGGCTCCAGCCCGTGCCGGTCGCCGCCCGAGATCACCAGGTGGTCCGTCTCCTTCGCCAACTGCGCAGCGTCGCGATTCTCCCGCACATGCCGCAACCCGTTCAACTCAATCGCATGGATGGTCCGCCCACCCTCGCGCAGGAACCGCAGCACCTCGGTCTGGTGCATCGGCCCCACCTTGTGCAGGTCCCACAGCGGGTGGTTGAACACGATCAGCACCTGCGGGCTCTCATGCAGCTCCCGCAGCATCGCCAACAGACTCGCATCCATTGCGGCGGAGCCCGGCGCTGCGTCTGCCGCAGCCGTGTACTCCTCAAACCTCCGCATCCACTCCATGCCATCCCGGCTCGGGATGTTATGAATGCCCAGGTGAAAGATCGTCTGCCCAAACGGCGCCGACCACTCCACGCTCACCGGAATATGCCGCGACGACGGCACCGTCCGCAGCAGCATCGGCGCCTCAACCGTGTCATGGTCCGTAATCGACACCAGCGAGTTCAACCCCAGCCGCTGGATCTGCCGCGACTCCAGGTCATACGCCATCTTCGGCTGCAGCGGCGGCCGCCAGTTCGCGCGATCGTAGTCCAGCGTCACCCCGTGCCGTGCGCTGCGATCCGCATAGAAGTCGAACACCCGTTTCAATCCCGGCATCACCACGAACATCGCGTGGATGAACCCCAACGTCTCCTCGGACACGCTCGTGTGGCTGTGGAGCGAGACCCCCGTCGTAAACTCGTGGGTCGCGAGTGGCTGCTTCCATTGGCTCGTAACCTTCGATTTCATCTGCATGCTTCCTCCGCAGTTCTCCTAACCTGCCTCAAGCATGCCTATCGCAAGCAAATGCACAATAACCGCTACAACAATAGAAGCTGAATTTTTTCCACCGCGTTCCTCAAAAGGTACGTCCCGTTTTGGGCCTTAACCTGCTTGAGCATGAGACGGGGCGCGCTAGCCAGCGGAATATGGCGACAGATAGCGGCTCTCGAAGATATCTCCCGGCAGCGGTTTGCTCAGGTAGAAGCCCTGCATCTCATTGCATCCCAACATCTTCAGCAGCCGCGCCTGCTCCGCGGTCTCCACTCCCTCGGCCACCACCTTCAGGTTCAGCGAGTGCGCCAGGTTGATGATCGTGGACACCTGCGCCAGCCCTTCCGGAGCTTCTGTCAGATCCGACACGAACGTCCGATCGATCTTCAGCGTATCCAGCGGAAGCTTCGAAAGATAACTGAGCGAAGAGAATCCCGTGCCAAAATCATCGATCGCGATGCTCACCCCCATCGCGCGGATCGCGCGCAACGTCGCAATGCTGTACTCCACGTCCTCCATGATCAGGCCTTCGGTGATCTCGAGCTCCAGGCTCGCCGCCGCATCCCGGTCGCTGCCAATGGCCCGCTCAATATCGCTAATGAAATGCCGGTTGCGTAGTTGCAATGGAGAAACGTTTACCGCAATGCGCACAGCCGGCAATCCGGCCCGGCGCCAACGCAGGTAATCCTCGATCGCCTGGCCCAGCGCCCAGCGCCCCACCTCATAGATCAAGCCAGTCTCTTCCAGCATCGGCGTAAACCGGCCCGGCGGCACCAGGCCGGTGCGCGGATCATTCCATCGAATCAGCGCCTCGGCGCCCGTGAGCTTGCCGCTCACCATGTTCATCTTGGGCTGATAGTGCAGCATGAACTCGTGCTTATCCAGCGCCTGCCTCAGCTGGTTCTCCAGCACAAATTTGCCGGCCATCATCTCCGTCATCTTCGGCGTGTGGAACAGATACCGGTTGCGGCTCGCCTTGGCCTGCTTCAGCGCGACCTCCGCATGCTTGAACAGGGTGTCCGCATTCGAGCCGTCCTCCGGATACATCGAGATGCCCACCTTCGCGCTGATCCGGAACGTCGCCGTCTTCACGCCGAACGGATGATCGCGCAGCGCCTTCATCCATCCCTCCACCAGCAGCGCCACATCGTCTTCCTGCCCGATCTCAGGAATCACCACCGCAAAGTGGTCCGCATCCAGCCGTGCCAGAAGGTTGGCATCGCCCACCTCGCGCGTCAGCCACTTCGCCACCTGCTTCAGCAGCTTGTCGCCCGCCAGCTGTCCCAGGCTGTCATTGATATTCTTGAAGCGGTCTAAATCAATGAGGAAAACCGCCAGCTTCTTCCGCTCACTGACCGCGCTGCGCAGATAGTGCGTCACCCGGTTGAGAAACAGCGTGCGATTCGCCAGCCCCGTCAGCACATCATAGTAGGCAAGGTAGTTGAGCTTGCGTTCCTTCTCGATGTGGTCGATCGCAAACGACAGGTTGGCGGCCAACTCCACCAGCTGCCGTTCTTCCTCTTCATCGAAGGCGCCAATCTCGTCCGCATACAGAAACAGCGCACCGATCGGCACACCCGCTCGATGCAGTGGCAACGTCGCCAGCGAGCTCCATCCGAAGCCCGCACTGCGCTCGTGCCATGGCTTGGTGAGTTCGTTCTGCTGATAGTTCTGAATCCACACTGCCCGGTTCTCGCGAATCGCCATGCCCGCAGGTCCGGTCATCAGCGGTGTCTCCGTCTCGATATTGGTCAGGTACTCCTCCGCACGCTCGCCGTAACTCGCGACCACGCGCACCTGCAATCCGTCCGCATCCATCAGGCCAATCCACGCCATCGTGAACGCGCCCGCCTCGACCGCAATACGGCAGGCCTCGCGAAATAACTCCTCGCGGTCAGGCACGCGCACAATCAGCGCATGCATCCGGCTCTGCATTGCCAGGATCCGGTTCAGGTGCCGGATTCTGATCTCCGTCGCCTTGCGCTCTTTGATCGCGCGTACCGACGCCAGCGTATAAAGCGCACCCGGCTCTCCATACGGATTCAAGCTTATTTCGACTGGAAACTCTGACCCATCCGCATGCCGCCCCACCAGCTCCATGCCAATCCCCATCTCGCGGACGCGGGGCGCCTGAAAGTAATCCTCCAGCAATTTCCCGTGAGTTTCCCGATAGCGCTCCGGGATCAGCTCCGTAACGGACTTTCCTGTCAGAGCTCCTTCTTCGTAGCCGAAAAGATTGCACACGCGCTCGTTCGCAAGCACCACGATGCCTTGCGTATTTACCAGAACCATCGGATTCGGTACGACCGAAAAAAAGTTTGCTATTCCATCCATCTTGAGCTTGCCTTAAGAATCCGCATCACTTGGGCGGTGAGAATTACCTACCTGTTGAGGCCGTCTTTTTTCGGTCGACTTCTGCTCTCAGGAAGCACCCTCTATCGGGGTGCCTGTCCGTCTCTGCTCGAACGTAGTCCTCACTACTATTGTGATCTTGTTCTGCATTGTGTGGCTTATTGTTCGGTTATATCAGATACATCAGAGCTGCCTGCAATGGTCTCATCCGCAGTCCAGCGCCCGAAACCCGCGGATTCAAAGCTCAATCGATTAACAACGTTACGTTCGCTAAACGGAATAGTTCCAATCCATAATCCACTTCCGCATAAACATCCAGTGCCACAGCCGCACCTGATTGCATCCGACAATCCTCCCCACCGCACACAACTCCGCAGATCCCTAGCTCGCTTCTGGCTTCTTGAAGTCCAGCACCTGCGTCTTCTCCGCTGTGTACGCCGCGCGATTTCTTCCCGCGCGCTTCGCCCGGTACATCGCGTCATCCGACAGCCGGCGCAGCGTCGTCGCATCCATCGCGTCATCCGGATACACCGCCACGCCGATGCTCACCGTCACCCCCAGCGCTCCAAACTGCAACTCCACCGGAGCCTCAAACACCCGCATCAGGCTCGCCGCCACCTTCTCCGCATCCGACGCTTTACTCAACCCGCTCACCACCGCCGTAAACTCCTCGCCTCCCGTGCGCGCAATCGTGTCCACCTTGCGGATCTTGCTCTTCAGCCGCGCCGCAACTTCCTTAAGACACTCATCGCCCACCAGGTGTCCATACGTATCGTTGATCAGCTTGAAGTGGTCTACGTCGATCGTCAGTACCGCTGCCCGCCGCTCTTCCACGCGACACAGCTGCAAACATTGCTCCAGGCGTTCCTCCAGCAGCTGCCGATTCGGCAGTCCTGTTAGCGCATCATGCTGCGCACGGTACGAGAGCTCCCGATCCAGCTTCAACCGCTCCGTGATATTGCGCGCAATCACCAGCCGCGCCTCCTGCCCCAGGTACACGATCTCGCGCTCCACCACATTCACCCACACCACGCGTCCATCCTTGTGCCGATGCCGCACCCGAATCCCTTCAGCCGGCTCGCCCAGCACACTGTCTACCTCTTCGGCCTCCATATCGGAAGGCAGCATCAGCTCCGACATGCGCATCGCCTGGAACTCCGTCTTGCTATACCCATACTCCTTCGTTGCCGCTTCATTCGCCGTCAGAAACTGCCCCTTCGGAGAATCGCAGATCCACATCGGATGAGGATGCGTGTCATACAGCAGCCGGAAATCCTCATACAGATCGCGAAACGTCTCGGCCATCCGCGCCTTATCGTCGGCTGTATCCTCAAACACCTTAAGGATCATCGAGAACCCCACAAAATACTTTGGGAAGTTCCAGAACTCGTTCAGCGCCGCCTGCAACCACGCCGCATCGTCCGCCCGCATTCTCAGCAGATAAAATCCCGCCCACGCCGCAAACCCAAACGTCCCGGCCCACCCGGACACACCCCGTCTGCCCGCCGATCCCGCGTACAACACGGCCGAGCACAGCAGCACCTCCACCACCGTTGCGTTATCCAGGTTCGCCGCCGGCGTCAGCAGCACATACGCCGTCAACGCCGTTCCATACACCATGCAGATCGCCAGGATCAGCGCTCGTCTGCGCGGCCACCGTCTCGGCAGCAGCATGTACGCAACCGAAAACGCCACACCCTCGGCCAGCAGAACCCCCGCCGCCAGCGTCAGCCGCGGGATCACGATGAACTCCCGCGTATCGACGATCACCATCGCCGCCGCGCCCATCGCCAGCCCACACAGCACCACCCTCCGTATGCCGTGCTCCTTCGCCACCAGCGACATCAGAAAGGTCAGCACTCCCAGCAGCAGGAAGTCGAAGCACACTGCATTCTGCAGCGGCACCACCTTCGTCAGCGACCCCTGCATCGCCCACACCACGAAGCTCAAAAAAATAAAGATCCAGCCCACAAACCAGAACCGAAAGTAGATCTGAGGACGCCGCCGCTGCTGCAATCCGAAGAACAGGATCAGCAACACCAACAGTACGAGATCGACTACCGGACCCTGCATGATGCTCTACCTCAACTCTGAAGCGCCTCTCTGCAACTGCCACCTGATTCCGAGCTCAACCTTATAGATGTCTTTCGGCTTCCTCATCGCGTAAACCCGGAACTGCATCCCGGACACGCGTCCGTACCGCAACGCTCGCAGCGCGAGACCACGTTCGCGACATGGCAAACTCACTGACGCCCTCCAAACTGGAGGTGCATCGTTCGCGTCATGTCATCTGTCCCAGGCGTGTCCCAGGCGTGTCCCAGACGTGTCCCAGACGCTTCACCCAATCTCCTGGGCTAGCAAACTACTCGGCCCACGCTCGGCCCTGCTTCCGTGGTCACCCGCTCCTCGCCTTCAGAACAGGCGCACGGTTGGACATCCATCCCGAGCGCCTGAAGATTCCAATCTCGCCTCGGCCGACATCCTGCGTACCAGCTTCATGCAAGTTCGATTTAACGGAATCTTACCTCACGCAGTTGCGCTTAAACCCGCATGGTTCCTATAGTTCCTCGACATCACGACACTGGTAACCCACCATCTACCCAAAGGTCGTAGCGCAAGCCTCTCCGCCGCCTAGAAGCTGTACCTCACCCCTGCTTCCACGCGCCGCCCGTTGTCCGCCGCATACGGCACTCCAAAATCCGGCGACCCCAGCACTCCTCCCACCTGCGTCACATTCGTGTGGTTCAACACGTTCGACGACCGCACATTCAGCGTCAGCGTCTGCGGATGATTCGCCTTCGCATTCTTCGTCAGCGCAAACACCCGCTCCACATTCGCATCCAGATGAATCGCCCACGGCAGCACGCCCTTGTTGCGAGGAAACACTCCCGTCCCTCCCGAATCCACCAGTTGCCCAAACTGCGTCGCATACGAGCACGGCGATGCGTTCGGATTCACCGCGCAACTCGGTGTCCCCGGCAAGGCATACTGCGGCCGATCGTTGAAGTCCCCATCCCCGTTGTTGTCATAGCCCGTCGTAATGTTGTAGTGACTGTCTCCGCTGGCCTGGAAATCGGTGCTCACCACAATCTTCTCCGGCAGCTTGAACGTGCCATTCCCAAACAGCTGCCACTCCCCTTGGCCGGTCCGATGCGCAAACTCTCCCACATCGCTCGACGAGCTCTGCGGCGTAAAGAATTCGTTATCGTCGGTATCATCCACCAGGTTCACCCGCACCCCTCCAACGAAGAACTGCGCGTGTTTGTATTTATGGCTTTCCACTCCCGCGAACACCGCGTTCACCCGTCCCTGCCCGCTATTCTGCACCTGCAACACATCCAGATCCGGAGCACCCGGCCGCGGCCCGGTCGGCTCATCGTTCAACGGAGAGTTGATATTCTCGGTCCGCATATAGTTCCAGATCCGGCCGATGTAATAGTCGTACATAAGATTAAGTCCCGCCGGCAGAGTCCGCGTGCCGCCAATATTCTCCGCCTGCCACGTAAGGTTGCCGAAGTGCGGCGCATACTCGCGCAGACTGTGGATGGGTGTCGCATCCGTAAACGCATTGCACGTCATCGGG
>DASXDX010000050.1:0-17008 GCA_036490385.1 Occallatibacter sp. | reverse complement strand
GTTCGCCCGCTCGGAACGCGCCAAAACTTTCCGGCGCATCGCGCAGGGCCTTTTGGGTCCGGTAAGCAAGCGCCGCCAGAAAGTGCCGCAACATCTTTCTTCGCTCGTCCATTGCCTGGTCTCCACGCGCCTGAATTACGTTTTATCTTAATCCCGCTTCTGCTACACTCGCTGCAATCTTCCCGACATGCTTTTCAAGGTTCTCAGCGCGGCCGTCTACGGAATCGACGCCAACCTCATTGATGTAGAGGTGGATTACAGCGGCGTCGTCAGCGAGCAGGACCACTTTCACACGGTCGGCTTGCCGGATGCAGCCGTGCGCGAAAGCCGCGACCGCGTGCGCGCCGCCATCAAAAACTCCGGCTACCTGATTCCGCCCACGCACATCACCATCAACCTGGCCCCTGCGGATCTCAAGAAAGTGGGCTCGGGTTTCGATCTGCCCATCGCCGTCGGCATCCTGGGCGCCTACGGCGCGCTGCGCATCGACAACCTCAGCCGCTTCCTCCTGGTGGGCGAGCTGGGCCTGGATGGAAGCCTGCGGCCCATCCCCGGCATGTTGCCCATTGCCATTCTCGCGCGTGAGAAGGGCATTCCAAATCTGGTACTGCCCGCGGCCAATGCCGCCGAGGCGGCCGTCGTCGAAGGCGTGAACGTTTATCCGGTCTCCTCGCTGCTCGATGTTCTGGAGCTGCTGAACAGCGCCGTCGTCGGCGTGATCCAGCGCGAACCGTTCCGTGTGGCCACCGAGGAGCTGCTCAGCGAGCTGCAGCATTTCAGCGTGGACTTCTGCGACGTGCGCGGCCAGCAGACGGCCAAGCGCGCGCTCGAAGTGTCCGCGGCGGGTAGCCACAACATTCTCATGATCGGCCCTCCCGGATCGGGCAAGACGATGCTGGCCAAACGGCTTCCCTCGATTCTTGCGCCGCTTACCTTCGAGGAGGCCCTGGAGACAACCAAGATTCATTCGGTGGCCGGCGTGCTCGATTCCGGCGCGGGCCTGGTGACGCAAAGACCGTTCCGCTCGCCGCATCACACCATCTCCGATGCGGGTCTGATCGGCGGCGGCGTTGTGCCGCGGCCGGGCGAAGTGTCACTGGCGCACAATGGGCTTTTGTTTCTGGACGAGCTGCCGGAGTTCCCGCGCAATGTGCTCGAGGTGATGCGCCAGCCGCTCGAAGATCACACGGTAACGATTGCGCGCGCCTCCATGTCGCTGAGCTTTCCGGCGCGGTTCATGCTGGCCGCGGCGATGAATCCCTGCCCGTGCGGCTACTTCAACGACAAGTCGCGGGAGTGCCTGTGCACGCCGCCGATGATCCAGCGCTACGTGGCCAAGATCTCCGGTCCGCTTCTCGACCGCATCGATATTCATATCGAAGTGCCGGCCGTTCAATATAAAGAGCTGCGCGGCGGAGCGGCGGCCGAGGGCTCGGCGCAGATTCGCCACCGCGTGATGGCGGCGCGCGAAAGACAGCGGGAGCGCTTCAAGAAATTCGGCGAGAAGATCTATTCGAATGCGCAGATGACCACGCGGCAGATCAGGGCCTACTGCGAGCTGGGCGCGGATGCGGAGAGATTGCTGGAGCGCGCCATGCAGCAGCAGGGACTGACGGCGCGGGCCCACGACCGGATCCTCAAAGTGGCGCGGACGATTGCCGACCTCGAAGGCGCCGACCATCTGGCTGTGCCCCACCTGGCCGAAGCCATCCAGTACCGGACGCTGGACCGGAGCTACTGGTCGTGACCCAGCTCCTCACCCAAACGGGGCACTCGCCCGCCGCCGCAGGGGGATGACCTTCACCCTCCAGTTCCATTACTTTGGGTATTGAGCGATCTTGAACGGCTGCCGATAACGAGAAGGACAGGTTGAGAAACGTCTCATGCACGTTCTCTAAAGGATGGGGGCAGCCGGTGCGGGAACTTGTGTTTGAAGTGAGCTGGGACGCGCTTTTGTTCGCGCTCCCGATTCTGGGAATGTTGCTGATCGGCTTTTCCCGCCTGGACCGGCTTATTTTTGCCGTCCGGGACCAGGATCAGAGCGCCGATTGTGCCTTTGAGGCCTCCTGGCTGCTCCCTGGGGGCCCGCTATGGCCCGAACCCGCTGCCCGCAAACGAGCTGGTACCAGGCGCTAGTCCGTATGGAGTGACCGGTTCCGGAACTCACATGCCCTTTTCAGCAAGACGAAAGGCGGCATTTTCTTGAGCAAAATGCCACTTAGCAGCAGTGATCCACAGGGTTCAGTAATTCTGCAACCGCAGCTGCCGGGAACGGCCGGAGTGGCGCTGGGGAATGCCACGACGATAGGCCCGGCCCGACGATGTGTGCCTCATTATCTTATAGATTTTTAAGAAGTTACCGGAATGCTCCATGGATCGAACCAGGGACAGGTTCGGTCGGCCCGCGGGCGTTGGTTGAATCGAAAAAATGGTTGACCTGAGCCTCCGGCGGGTATACATTCAAAAAAGCCATCCTAGCTGCGGGCTGCGCTGTGCGATTTTGCGCGCCGATCGGCCAATTCCTGCATCCAATTTGGGCGAGGGGCTCAGAAGTAGATGATCTGGCGGAGCGTTCATTCCGCCGGAATGGAAGATCGGGCGCTGAAGCTCCCGTGCAGGAAAGCACTCCCAGCTCACCGATGGCCCGTATCACAACGTGCAACTTTGCGTCAGCAATTTGAACTGTGGACGTACGTGGTGCGTCTAAAAAAGCAGTGAAAAACCTCAGGAAGCGGAGTTGGATACTGCTTCTCTGCTGCACCGGCGGCGCCAAGGAGTTCCGGCCGGGCAGGTTATCCAAGAAGGAGAATTGCAATGCGTTCTGATCTGGTGTTTGGGGCACTTTCTCACGTCGCCAATCGTTATCAGCTCTGCCAACTGGCAAGCAAGGCAACCCGTAAGCTTCACAAGCCGAATACGCGGCTCCAAGACACGACCAACGAAGTACTGGGTCGTTTTCAGACAACCAACCCCGGTTCGGCTGCGCCGCAGCAGACCCAGGCGTTGCAACCCATGGAAAGGCGCCGTGCAGCCTGACGGCGCCTTGAAAGGCCCGTCGCTTTGAGTCGGGCAGCGGTTTACGTCAGTCCCTTTTCCTCCCCCGGCATCTCGAAACTTCCAGCTGAATTCGGGTGATATTGGAAGACCAGTCTGTACCCGATACCCGCCCATCAAGCTTTCCATCCAATCTGGAGCGTCCTTCCCCTTCCGCACTCCTATCCCGACATCCCGCCCCGTTGCAGGTGAACAATGACTATCGCTGAACTAAAAGAAAAAAACATAACCGAATTGAGCCGCATCGCGCGGACCCTTGAGATCCCAGGGACGAGCGGCCTTCGCAAGCAGGACTTGATCTTCAAGATCCTCCAGGCCCAGAGCGAAAAAGAGGGCCACATCTTTGCCGAAGGCGTGTTGGAGATTTTGCCGGATGGCTATGGATTTCTGCGCTCGCCGGACTATAACTATCTGCCTGGCCCGGACGACATTTATGTCTCGCCGTCGCAGATTCGCAAATTCGATCTAAAAACCGGAGACTCGATCAGCGGCAACGTCAGGCCGCCGCACGAGGGCGAGAAGTATTTTGCGCTGGTGAAGATCGAAGCGATTAATTTCGAGTCGCCGGAAGAGACGCGGAACAAGATTCTCTTCGACAACCTGACCCCGCTCTATCCGCAGGAACGCATCAAGATGGAGACAGTGCGCGAGGCCACCAGCGGCCGCGTGATGGATCTGCTGACGCCTGTGGGCAAAGGACAACGCGGCCTGATTGTCGCCCCGCCGCGCACCGGCAAGACGATGCTGCTGCAGTCGATCGCCAACTCGATTACGTCGAACCATCCCGAAGTTGTGCTGATTGTTCTGCTGATCGACGAGCGCCCGGAAGAAGTCACTGACATGCAGCGCTCCGTCAAAGGCGAAGTGATAAGCTCCACCTTCGACGAGCCCGCCGCCCGCCACGTGCAGGTGGCCGAGATGGTGATCGAGAAGGCCAAGCGGCTGGTTGAGCACAAGCGCGACGTGGTGATTCTGCTCGACTCCATCACGCGCCTGGCGCGCGCCTACAACACGATCGTTCCGCCTTCGGGCAAGGTGCTCTCGGGCGGCGTGGATTCGAATGCGCTGCAGCGGCCGAAGCGCTTCTTCGGCGCGGCCCGCAACATTGAAGAGGGCGGGTCATTGACTATTATTGCCACTGCTCTCGTAGATACCGGATCGCGCATGGATGAGGTGATCTTTGAAGAGTTCAAGGGCACCGGCAACATGGAAATCATCCTCGATCGCAAGCTGGTCGACAAGCGCGTCTTCCCAGCCATCGACATTCAGCGCTCCGGCACGCGTAAGGAAGAGCTGCTGATCCCGAAGGACGATCTCTCGCGGATCTGGGTATTGCGCAAGGTGTTGAACCCGCTGTCGCCTGTCGAGGCCATGGAACTGCTCATCAGCCGTCTCGAAAAGGTGCGCAACAACGCCGAGTTCCTGCAGAACATGAACCAGCTGTAACTTCACCCATGGGGGACGCCGAGATTTCCTTGGCGCTTGCTTTCTCAATCGCCCTGGTGCATCGTGGTACTGCTAACTACGATGCATTCCTCTGCGACTCTCTGGAACGGTGTCTCCTTCGCGCTGGCGGCGCTGCTTTGCTCTTTCGGCATACATTCTGACGCGCTTCCTCATCCGCAAGGCCGGCTCGCCGCGTTGCCGCGGATCACGCTGTGGGCATGGGAGCGCCGCGAAGACCTCCGCGGGCTCGACACACGCCGCTTCGCCGTCGCCTATCTTGACCGCACCCTGACTATCGGCCTGACTGTGCAGTCGCAGCCGCGCCGCGACACGGTTATGTTCCCCGCATTTGCCGTGCGCATTCCTGTGGTCCGCATCGAGGCCGGCCGCAATGCCGTGCTCAACGACCTGAATCGTAATGAAGCCGTTCAGGCAATTCTCGTCAGTGCGCACGAACCCGGCATCGCAGCCCTCCAGGTTGACTTCGACGCGACCCGCTCGCAGCGCCAGTTCTATCGCGACTTGCTTGCGGACCTGCGCCGCGGGATGCCGTCAAATCTGCCTCTCTCCATCACAGCGCTTGCTTCCTGGTGCAGTTGGGATGACTGGCTGCACAATCTCCCCGTTGACGAGGCGGTACCCATGATGTTTCGCATGGAGCCGGACCATCGCCGCGCGCCGCCCGATGTGAACGACTTTCAGATTCGTGAACCGCTGTGCTGGTCCTCGGCCGGCGTCTCGACTACGGAGCCATGGCCGTCCGATCTCGCAGGCAGACGCATTTATATCTTCCCTGACAATGGTTGGCGGCTCGACTCGCCCGCCGATATGGAGCGCAGACTGGAATGAAGACTCAAATGAAATTTCGCCCTGTTGCCCTTCTTCTTCCTGTTGTGTTTTTGGCGGTTGCGCCTCGCCTTGGCGTAGAGGCCTGCGGCCCGGACTGGGAGCCGGAGGTCTTTGTCAGCCATACGTCTCCCGACGATCTCGCCACGTTCGCTCAGGGCCACCTGGCAATTCTGCAGGCGGGCTACGATTCCAACGAATATGCTGTTGCCTGGCGCTATCTCACCGGAGGGAGGCTCTCAAACGACGAGCGCAACTCCTACGTTCCACCGCCTCCCGGGCCGCCAATCGTCAATGACTGGCGGGGTCTTACGCCAGGGCAGGTCGAGGCGGCACAGGAAGCCCAGAAGCAGGAACAGCTCAAGGCGCAGCCCGCGGGCCGTTGGCAGATTGCGCGCTTGAAATTCGCCGCGGATGCGCCATCGGCAGGGCCTGCTCCTTCCTTCCCAACCGACTACAGCAACAACATAGTCTTTGACGAAAATTATCTGAACTGCCCCGGTCCCGCCTTTGAAAGCGCGCTCCTCACGCTCAACCAGCGGGAGCATGCATGGGGCCGGGTGAGCTCTTACCTCACAGACTGGATTCACGCGCAGGACGCCGTCTTCTCCAACTGCGGAGATAAACCCTCCGCCATACCCGCGCGCGCTCCTGATGGCAGTCCTGCGCTGCTCAAGGCTGACCGTGCTTATCAGATTGCCTCGGCGACGTTCTACGCCAAAAAATTTGACGATGCGGCAGCCCAGTTCCAGGCCATCTCTGCTGATGCATCGTCCCCATGGAGCGAATGGGGCGCGTATCTTGCCGCGCGCGCCATCGTGCGCAAGGCCTTTGCCATGGGCAAGGCCACTAACCCTTACAGCGCGGATCTGGCCAGTTATGACGCCGAGACCATGGCGCGGGCGCAAAAGATGCTGGAAGCGCTGCTCGCCCGGCCCAATCCAATGCCCTCGCGTGCGGCAATCCAGCACGAGCTCAACTTCATTCGCATCCGCACCGAGCCTGAAAAGCGTGCGGCTGAAATCTGCGCCGCTCTCACAGGCCCTTCTGTCGATCCCGACTTCGCACAAGACCTCCAGGATTTGAGCTGGGTCCTCGTAAAACAGATCAAGATTCAGAATCCGCCGCCGTTGCTCGCCTGGATCGCCGCCTGGCGCGGCGCCGGTACCGCGGCATCCTCATTCGCGCTCTGGCAGCAGGACCGCGCACTGCCCTGGCTGGTGATGGCGATGGTAAAGGCCGAACCCTCCGATCTATTTGCACCGCAGCTCATCGATGAGGCCAAAAAGATTGCTCCCGGCTCGCCTGCCTACGACACCGTTTTCTATCATCGCGTGCGACTGCTCACCGGACTCAAGCGCACAGACGAAGCCCGGGCCCTGCTTGATGCCGCGCTCCCCGCGGTGCACGGTCAAAAGCCGGACTCGCGCCTCAACGCGTTTCTCGGCGAGCGCATGGCCGTCGCGCGCAGCTTCACCGAGTTTCTTGTCTACGCACCACGCACCGTGCTCACAACGGGCTCGGCAGGCGCCGAGGACCTGCAGACATTCTGCAACGAGCGTGCACATGCAACCAACTCCATGGCGCCCTGCCCCGAGCTCAAGCAGCCGTTCGAGTTCGATGTAGACGCCGTCGAGGTGCTCAACCGTCACACGCCGCAGGAGGAGCTAATGCAGGCAGCCACATCGCCCAGCCTTTCGTCCAACTTGCGCCAGAACCTGCTCATCGTCGCATGGACGCGCAGTGTTCTGCTTGAAGACGACGCCAGCGCCGCAAGGCTCGCCCCGCTGCTGCCTGAGCCGATTCGCCAGATTGCCGGCAACAGTACCGGCTTCGCTGCCGATCTGGCGATTCTGCGCAATCCGGGAATCCGCCCTTTTCTTGAGGATGGAGTTTCGCGCGTCGCGAGCGTCAGTACCTTCGACAGCTACCACAACAACTGGTGGTGCAAGCCCTGGCAAAACAGCACATCCTACGATCAGACTCAGTTGAAACCGCAGCTTCCACTCTTCCTCGCCGACAATCGCCAGCCCTCGGCCGATGCCGACTACCAGAAGCTGATCCAACTCCCGGACTCCGCCGCGGTCATCGGCCAGCGCGTCGTTGACTACGCCAACAGCCACCCCGACGATCCGCAGGTGCCCGAGGCGCTGGCTCTCACTGTGCGGGCAACCCACTATGCCTGCCAAAACTGGGAGACCAACTCCGCCGCCACTGCCAACTCCGGCAGCCCGGCAACGGAGTACACGCCGGTCAGCAAAGCCGCATTCGAGCTGCTCCATCGCCGCTACCCCAAATCGTCGTGGGCCCTGAAGACCCGCTACTACTATTGAGCCGCCGCGCCCAGCCGACGCCCCCTTTCGCGATTCCCCGCCCGCTGGTAAAATAAACAAATCGTGGGGCTGTAGCTCAGCTGGGAGAGCGCCTCGTTCGCAACGAGGAGGCCAGCGGTTCGATCCCGCTCAGCTCCACCAAATCCCCTCCCGCAGTCTTCAAGCAAGAAGGTCCTTCACTCCGTTCAGGATTTCGCCTGCGGGCTCAGACGCCCGCAAAACGGCTCAAGTTCGATCCCGCTCAGCTTTACCGATCTCCCCTCCATCCAATTCTTCCCGACGGGCGATAACCCGTTTCGCCGAGGAAACGCGCCTATATACTGGGTCCAACCGAGGTGAGCGGGTTGCTCGAGACGCTTTCTCCGCCGGAATCGACGGCCACTGAGCCGCGGCCGTTGTGCGTCGATCTCGATGGAACGCTGGTCAAGTCGGACACGCTGGTCGACTCGCTGCTGGTTATGGCGCGCACGCGGCCGCTGCGCGTGCTGGGCCTGCCGGGAAGGCTGTTGCGCGGCAAGGCGGCATTCAAGGCCCACATTACGGAGCAGGTTGCGCTCGATGTGGCGCATCTGCCCTATAACCGGAAGCTGCTACAGTTTCTTTTGGAGGAACGCAGGCGCGGCCGTCCGCTTTATCTGGCGACCGGCGCCGACGAGCGCCTTGCGCAACGCGTGGCGGACCACCTGGGCATCTTTACCGGCGTGCTGGGAAGCGACGGCACAACGAATCTGACCGGCAACCGGAAGCTTGACAGCCTGCGCGGCCGGCTCGGACCCGGCGAGTTCGATTATGTGGGCAATGACGCTCCGGACCTGCCGCTGCTCGCGCGCGCTGCCGAGCCGCTGGTAGCCAATCCCAGCCTGCGCCTGCGCATGAAGCTGCGCGCGCGCGGCATTCGGCCGGCGCGCACGTTTGAGGAGCGCAGCCGCCGCTTCGACTCGATGGTGAAGGCGCTGCGCCCGCATCAGTGGGCGAAGAACCTGCTCATCTTTCTGCCGCTCCTGCTGGCGCATGTCGCTGCCGTCGACCGGCTGCTGACGGCGCTGCTGGCCTTCTGCTGTTTCAGCCTCACGGCATCGGCCACGTACATCATCAACGATCTGCTCGATATCGAAGCGGACCGCCATCATCCGCAGAAACGCCTGCGGCCATTTGCGGCGGGCGATCTTCCCGCGGTTGCGGGACTTGGCGTTGTAGCGGCATTCCTGCTGGCGGCGATCGCGGGGGCGCGGCTGCTTCCGCTGGCGTTCCTGGGCTGGCTGCTGCTCTACCTGGGGATTGCGCTGGCTTACTCGCTCTATCTGAAACGGATTGCCCTGCTCGATGTGGTGGTGCTTTCCGGTCTCTACACGCTGCGTTTGCTGGCCGGGAGCGCGGCGACCCACTCTCACATCTCGCACTGGCTGGCTGGGTTCTCGGTGTTTCTGTTCTTTTCGCTGGCCATCGTCAAACGGTTCGCGGAACTCGAGAACCTGCGGGCCAGCGGCTCGCCGCCGCGGAACGGGCGCGGCTACCTTGTAGCCGACATCGACCAGCTGCGGAGCTTTGGAACCGCCAGCGCGTTTGCGGCCGTGATGGTGTTTGTCATCTATATCAGCAGCAGGGAAGTGGCGGCGCTCTACCGGCACCCGCAGGCGCTCTGGCTGATTATGCCGCTGATGATCCTGTGGCTTTGCCGCGTGTGGCTGCTGGCTTCGCGCGGCAATCTCGATGAGGACCCGCTGGTCTTCGCGCTCACCGACAAGATGAGCCTGCTGATCGGCGTTGCAGTTGCGGCGATTGTGGTGCTGGCGATTTGATCGCTCCCGCCCTGCTATCGATATGCTATCATCGATAGCACTGGCCCCGGGGAGGGCCTCCGCATGGCCGCCGTCACGGTTCGCAATCTTCCGGAGAAGATCCATCGCGCGCTGAAGTTGCGCGCCGCCCGCAACGGGCGCAGCACGGAAGCGGAGATACGCAAGATTCTTGAGGACTCGGTCACGCCTCCGCAGCGGCTTCATATTGGTTCAGAACTGGCCGCGCTCGGGCGTCGATTTGGAGGTATCACGCTGAACGTTAAGCGCAGTCGAAGGCCGACTGAGCCGGCAAATTTCGAATGATCGTCCTCGATACCAACGTGATCTCAGAGCCCCTGAAGCCGCGCCCGGACGCGCACGTGCTGGCTTGGCTCGACGCGCAGGATCCGGGCACACTCTATCTCACCGCGACAAGCCTTTCCGAACTGCTTCTCGGGATCGAGCTCCTGCCTGGAGGCAAACGGAAGCGCACCATGATGGCCGCGGTGCAGCACGTCCTCGACCGGCTCTTTGCGGACCGCTTTCTGCCCTTCGACCGGGAAGCGGCCATTGCCTCATCGCGCGTGGCAAGCCGGACAGCGGCGAGGGGCTACGCCATCTCAGTGGCCGACTGCCAGATTGCGGCAATTGCGGAGGTTCACGGATTCAGCGTGGCCACGCGGGATACAGCGCCTTTTCGAATGGCCGGAGTCCCGATCGTCAATCCATGGGAGGATTAGATCGGGAGCATCTTATCGCTCGCCCAAGGACTTATCCGAACAGGTCCTTCATCTTTTCAAGCAGCCCCGGCGATGACGGCCGGTTCTCGACGGTGAGCGATTCGGCGAGTTTCGCGACCAGCTCACGCTGAGCGCGGCTCAGCTTGCGCGGAATCTGCACCACTATTTTGACAACCAGATCGCCGCGGCCTCTCTCGCTGAGATAGGGAACACCGCGGGTGCGGATGCGCAGCTCCTTGCCGCTCTGCGTTCCTTCAGGAATCTTGATGCTTACAGGGCCGTCGATGCCGGCGATCTCGAACTCAGTACCCAGGGCTGCCTGGGGAAAACTGACTGGAACCACGCAGTGCAGGTCGTGGCCCTGGCGCTCGAAGAAGTCGTGCGGCCGAATGGAGAGGACAATGTACAGATCGCCTTTGGGACCGCCGGCCCGGCCGGCATCGCCTTCCCCCGTGAAGCGGATGCGGGTGCCTTCTTCCACACCGGGCGGCACTTTCACGTGGATCTTCACTTCGGCTGCGGCGCGGCCCTCGCCGCGGCAGGCAGCACAGGGATCGCTGATGACGGAGCCGGTGCCGCCGCATGCGCCGCAGGTGCGGGCTACCGAAAAGAAGCCCTGCTGATAGCGGATCTGGCCGCGCCCCTGGCACTGGCTGCAGATGGAGGGACCTTGGCTCGATGCGCAGCCCCGGCCTTTGCAAGTCGCGCAGGTCTCCAGGCGCCTGATCCTGATTTCGGTTTCCTTACCGAAGATCGCGTCTTCAAAATCGATGGTCATGTCGAAGCGCAGGTCGTCGCCGCGCTGCTGACGCGAGCCGCGATGCCCGCCGCCGGCCATGTTGAACATCTCGCCGAACAGGTCGCCGAAGATGTCGCCGATGTCCACGCTGCCGGCGAACGGACTGCCCGCGAAGCCTCCGCCGCCCAAGCCGGCGTGGCCGTAGCGATCGTAAGCGGCGCGCTTGTCGGCGTCGCTGAGCACCTGGTAGGCCTCGCTGGCCTGCTTGAATCTTTCCTCGGCTGCGCGGTCGCCCGGATTGCGGTCAGGATGATACTTGAGCGCCTGCTTCCGATAGGCGCTCTTCAACTCCTGATCCGTCACGTCGCGCGAGACACCCAGAACCTCGTAGTAATCTGCTTTGCTCACATTTGTATTAGAAATCATTCCGCCTTGAGATTGAACCTATTCGCTTGTCTGTTTGGAATTATGGGCCACGCGCACCAGGGCCGGACGTAACAGTCGGTCGCGCAGCTTGTAACCGCGGCGCACCTCTTCAGCCACGTGCTGATCGGGCATATCGTCCCGCTCGACCGATCCAAGCGCCTCATGCACGCGCGGATCAAAGGGCTCGCCCACAGTTGCAACCGGCGCGACCTGCATCTGGCGGAGAATCTCCTCCATCTGCTTGACGATCAGCGCGACGCCGGAGCGCATCTGCTCCACGGAGCCGGTGGATTTGAGCGCCAGCTCGAAGTTATCGAGCACGGGAAGAAACTGTTCGACCACGCTGCCGGTGGCGTAGTCGCGAAATTCGGTGCGTTCGCGTTCGGCGCGCTTGCGGGCATTTTCGAACTCTGCCTGCAGGCGGGCTACGCGATCCAGCAACTGGTCGCGCTCCGCCTTCACCTGTTCCAATTCGGAAGGGGACACAGCTTCGGGTTGGGCCGCGGGCGGCCGCGCGCTTGCGCTCTCAGAGCCGCGCTCTGCGGCGGCGCCGGCCGCGGAACCGGTTTCGCCGGGCGGAATCTCCAGCGGCTCCAATACATTCAAATCTGTTTTCTGCTTCGACATGTTTGCACTCATTCTCCTTCAGTTCAACCGCGCCCGGTGCGATGAGATTGCGGTAGGAAACTCGCCTTTCCCGCCGCATTTGAATTGTGCTCTGGGGCCGCAGCCGGACAGCAACTGGGTTTTATTGAGCTGGACCATCGAGAATCCGCTCAGAGAGGCGGGCGATGTAGCTCACGGCTTGAATCATCTCCTGGTATTGGATGCGCGTGGGTGCGATAACGGCGACCGTTCCGAGGCCGGCGCGCCCCAGGCGGGCGGGTGCGCCGATGAGCACCAGATCCTGCATGGCCGGCGAAGCTTCGTCGAGGCCGACCACCACCCGCACTTCCTGCTGACGTCCATCCACGTAGGCATTCAGCAGCTCAATGAGCTGCTGCTTGGCTTCGAGCGCCAGCAACATCTCGCGCAAGCGCTCGCGGTCTGATTCGACGGCGATCAGGTTGGCGATTCCCTCCACGAAGATCGCCGGCGCGGCTTCGATGGCGGTGAGCGCACCTTTGCGGCAGAGCTCCTCAACCGAGGCGACAAGCCGCTGGTACGCTTCGCGTTCAACGTCAACGCGCCGCGCGACCTCAGAGCGGATGCGCTCGATGGGCCAGCCGCGGAAGTTCTCGTTGAGATAGCGGGCAGCGGTTTCGAGCTCGAGATGAGTCATCTCATGGTCGAGGACCAGGACGCGATCTTGCACCGCGCCGGCCTGCGTTACCAGCACGGCCAGCACTCTGCCGGCGGCGAGCCGGGAAAAATGAATGTGTTCGAGCACCTGGCCCGCCGTGGAGCTGGCGAGCGCCACGCCAAGCCCGCTCGAAATCAGCGCCAGCACGTGCGAGGTGCGCTCAAGATACTCGTTGGAACTGGCGACGCCGGAGAAGCTCTCCTCTATCTGGTCGCGGCGCGCTTCGCTCAGCGGCGGGGTGTTCAGGCTCTGCGCCGGGGAGGTGCCGGCCACGGTCACCGGCGCGGAGCGGCCGGACTGCAGGAGCTGCTCCACATAGAAACGAAATGCTGCAGCCGTGGGAACCCGGCCCGCCGAGGTGTGCAGCTGCTCCAGGAGGCCCATCTCGCCGAGCGACGCCATCACGTTGCGCAAGGTGGCGGAGCTCAAACCATCGCGATTGGCCAGAAAAGCCGCAAGTGCCTGCGAGGCCACGGGTTCGCCGGTGGCAATGTACAGGTCAACGATGGCTGTAAGCACCAGCCGCTCACGCGGACTGAGGCGCGCTTCGGGCATTTGACAGCTCTCCGTTGCGGCTCCCAGTTCGGCGGGAAGGAGCGCTTCCGGCCGGATGATGAAACCGCACTTGTTTCGTAAAACCTTGTATTTGTGTCAGATAAAAGAAAATCAGGCGATTGTTCGCCTCCTCGATTTTAGAAATCTTATAGGGTCACTGTCAAGGTGCTGCCGGCCGCCCCGGCTGGTCGTAATAGCCGGTTGAGGTGCGGGCCGTGAGCCCTGGTTTGTCGACGTGCACCTTCAATTCGTGATATTGATTGGGACCGTCGGCGGGCGGAGCCTCGAAGGACAGACTGTAGAAGGCGTCCGCATCTTGAAGGCATTCCTTGACGGAACCAGCCAAATCGTTCGTTGGCGGCAGCACCAAGCCTCCGCTTTGCACCGCGAGCACCTTCAGGCTCAGATTCGGGATACCAGACTGCTGGACTTTTTTTACCCCTTTTACAAACGACTGATAGAGGAAGGTATCCGGCCCCGGCATGCCTTGCGAAACGCTATAGAGCGTGATGTGCCCCAACCTCATCAGCGTTGAGAGCTCAACGATCTCCTCGAAGATCTGCTGCTGGCCTTTGCCGGAAAAGTTGATGTTGGGACCATCGAGCATCGGCCAGCCGGGGCCGGCCCAGATGAGCAGCTTGCGCCCCGGCTTGTCCACTTCCGCCCTCGCGATCTGATCCAGCATATGCGTGGAAAACTGGAACCGCTCAATGGCGCCATAGGCCCCAGCGGCGCGGGTGATGCTGCGCAGCCTTCCCTCGTACGCGTCGAGCTGCACAGCCAAGGCATTGCCGTCAACCGAGGGCTCGGGCTGGGCCACGATTCCATCGTTCGTCAGCCAGGCGAGCAACACGGGCAGCGGCAGGTGGCCGCCGTTCGCGCGGAGAAAGTTTTCGACCTGCTGGCGGGTGTAGGAGACGGTATCGAAGGTGGTGTTGACGGTGTCGAAGAGGAGTATCGCTTCGACGGGCGGATCGGGCTGTTGCGCCGTGGCCGGGTAGGCATGGAATGAAAGAATCCTGGCGGGCTGGTTGTTATCCAGCAGCGTGAAGTCAGTGAGCGCAAGTCCAGGGATGGGCTTTCCGGACTTGTCCGTCACCACCACGTCAAGATTGATTGTGGAACTGCTGGGGAGAGAGTTGCTATCTGGGGAAACCGGCCGGGCGGTCAAGACTTGACCGTTCTGTCCGGAAGCCGGAGGAACCTGAGTGGGTGGCGCGGTTCCTGCGGGCGGGGTTTGTCCTGAGCTGACGAGTGATGACAAACAGAAAAGCAACGCGATCCCAATCCGGATCGATGGCCGCATTGATGAGCCCTCCGACTTATAGCGTTTCAGGAATTACTGTCGTGCGAGGCAGTGACGCAAAGTTGGCGCGATCGATTGGGAGCGACGAACCTGCACTCGAGCAAAAGCCTCACACAATTTCCTGATGCGCCTTAGAAGTCCTGAATTGCCGTAGGAAAACCATGATACTCCCTGGGAAGAATGCCAGGCTGCGCGCGGGTGCGGGTTCTTCCCCGATGCGTTTGGTTACTTTTTGGGACTTTGTTTCGTTTAATTGCCAAGCCCGGAACGTCACAATTCCTCATCTAATGGTATTGTTGAAGCCTGCCGTAGCGCCGAATGACCGCGCCGGCTGCGACGACTCACCTTCCCCGGTTCCTGCTTATTCCTGATTTGGAGGGCTCTATGAAAGCCATCTTTGGCGGGAAATCCATCGTCCGTGTGGTGCTGGCCTGGGCCCTGATCGGGATCATTCCGGTCTGCCAGGCGCAATCTGCATCGAGTCTCGATAAACATGCCCGGAAGATTCACAAGAAGCTCGTCAAGTACCCTTCCGGAACGTATCTGAGTGTTGCGTTCCGCGATGGCACGGAGAGCGCGGGTGCGCTGGGTGCGCTCACCGAGACTTCATTTACATTTACGAACTCGGACAATAACGCCTCTGAGACGCACTCTTACAACCAAGTGGCCAAGGTGCAACGGGGCAAGGAATACATTGGAGAAGGTTCCGGGCCGGGGCACCATATCCGGTTGTGGGTTCCGGTCGTGCTGGGCGTTGTAGCGGCGGGAGCCGCAGTGACTGCCCTCGAAGTGCGATAAGGGTGCGGATACCTTGGCAAGGTACGGATACCTCGGCGCACTGTGCCGGGCTTTCCGGTGTGTGTGCGCCCTCGCGCGCCGGGCTGATAGATTTTAAACAGGCATCTACTGAGGTCCCATCAGGCTATCGGCCGGAGCGAGTCACTGCACGCGAAGTGTTGCGTGGGCGAGAGCCGGGCCCCCGATCCTTGGCGCCATCACGCGAAGGATTGCGATAGCAGGACCTACATTCCGCCGGGAAAGAACCATGTTCCACGCAACCGAAGATATCCGCATTCAATGGACGAAGGTCGCACTTCCTCCTGTTTTTCTCGAAGAAGAGTTTCCGGCCTCCGAGACTGCCTCGGAGACGATCTTCAACGGACGCAAAGAGATCACCGAAATCCTCAACGGACGCGACGACCGTCTGCTGGTGCTGGCCGGGCCATGCTCGATCCACGACCCCAAGGCGGCGCGCGAGTATGCCGGCCTGCTCAAGGGTGCGATCGACGAGTTTGCCTCCGACCTGCGCATCGTGATGCGCGTCTACTTCGAAAAGCCGCGCACCACGATCGGCTGGAAGGGGTTGATCAACGATCCGTATCTCGACCAGTCGTACAAGATCAATGACGGCCTGCGGCTGGCGCGGCATCTGCTGCTCGATCTGGCCGAGATGGGCGTGGCCACGGGCACCGAGTTTCTGGACATGATTTCGCCGCAATATATCGCCGGGCTGGTAAGCTGGGGCGCCATCGGCGCGCGCACCACGGAGAGCCAGGTTCACCGGCAACTGGTCTCCGGCGTCTCCTGCCCGGTGGGGTTCAAGAATGCGACCTCGGGCGACGTACAGGTGGCGATCGATGCGATCCTCTCGGCGGCCTACTCGCACACATTTCTCGGTCACACCAAGCATGGGCAGTCGGCCATCTTCGTGACCACGGGCAATCCGGATTGCCACATCATTCTGCGCGGCGGGCGCAAGACCGTGAACTATACGGTCGAGTGCGTGGCCGATACGGCGGCGAAGATGGAGCAGGCAGGCATCGCGCCTCGCATCATGATCGACTTCAGCCACGCGAACAGCGGCAAGGATTACCGGCGGCAGGGAGTTGTGTGCCACGATGTCGCTGCGCAGGTTGCAGCCGGCGACCGGCACATCCTGGGCGTGATGATCGAGAGCAACCTGGTGGCGGGCGCGCAGAAGCTGGTCGAGGGAAACGCGCTCGTCTACGGGCAGAGCATCACCGACGGCTGCATCGACTGGCCCACGTCAGTGGGCGTCCTCGAGCGGCTCGCAGAGGCCGTAGTACGGCAGCGGGCAACGACCTAATGGCATCGCTCGAGCGTAACCCTGTGGGGATAGGGATCGGGGTACAATGCGCAGCGAATGCCCGCCGCGCCTCTGGAGGCCAATGGCGAGCGGCGCGTCACCGCCGGATCTTTCTTTAGCTCGCCGGAGAATCCATGACACTACACCCAAGCCTGCTCGCAGCGCCGCTCGTCGCTCTGGGACTCAGCGCGTACTCCGGACTTGCCGCAGAGCCGCCTGCTGCTGCAGCGACCTCCAATTACATGCAACCGCATATCGCGCATGCACCGTACGGCAGCGCCTGCGCGATGACGGCGCTGTTGTGACGGAGGTTTGCGTGGGAAGAATATACCAGCTCGGTGCCTACGAGCTGCACCCTATGCAGCAGCACTGGAT